>CAVQNF010000006.1:0-188953 GCA_963713805.1 uncultured Alphaproteobacteria bacterium
AACGGAATGGGCTCGCGGCTCGTCCCATTCGTAATCGGCCTCAACCTTGCCGCTGAGCTTGAGGCAAGTGTCGGTGCCTGGGATGTAGAAGAAGCCCGGGCCGTAGACGTTACAGATCCGAACGTAGTCCACAGGTGCCGCCTTCCTCGTGGGAAGATCAGCGGCCTGTGCCCCGGCGACCGCGACGAGACCCGCGGCGGACCCGAGGAGAAGGCTCTTAACGAGCTTCATTTAGACCTCCAAGGTTGAAGAACTTAAGAATCCGTAGGATCGGGTTTCACCACCGAGTCTCTTGAGGAAACCCGTCCAATGCATCCCTACCCAGACCCGCTATCGCCGCTTGCTCCAAAGGATCAGAGTGTCGATGACGGAAGTAGCAGGACGACCCTGCCACGAGCGCACCATACTCATGGCGAATGCATGTTCAATCTATTTCGACCTAATTAGGAACGCTAAAGGGCGTTTATGTGGCCTTGTTGCAATTGCGCAACAGAGTTTTGGCTCATCCAAGGCTGCATAGCTAAGTTGCATATCATTTCTAATTATCGTATCTGAGAGCACCGGGGCAACCAAGCTGTTTGGAAACGCTATGGAAACCCAGCATCGGGTTGAAGCCTCCCAGATCGTCAATCTCCTGCCTTTCGTCTCCATGCCGGAGCAGCTTTCGGTCGTCCGCCTCCGTACGGCATTGCGCCTCCGGCCGCCGAGCCTCGCGCTCGCGCGCGCCGGCACCTTCATTCACAACGGCGACGAGATCTGGAGCTTCACGCCGCTGCCGATTCTCACCGCCATCCTGGAGACGATGCTGGATCCGGCGCTGAGCCGGACGCGTCCACGGTCCGAAATCGAAGCGGCGCCGACCGGGCGAAAAGTGTTGTCCTGGCTGCTGCGCAAGCATTTCGAGCGCTATTTGCTGCGCTTCGGGGCGCAAGGCCTGTTCATCGAAGGGGACCCCAACGCGCCGCGCGCCTATTTCCACGGCCAGGAGGGCAAATCCCGGACGATTGCCTACGCGACGCGCGAATCGGCCGAGGCTTCGCGCAACGTCGTGGTGCAGCGCTGCGGGGGCCGCCGCGCATGGTTCAAGAATGAGGGGCTCGGCTACCAGGTCGCGGCGCTCGGGGGCGTCTGGGGCGTGGCCATCGATCCGTTCTATATTTTCACCGGCGCCGATGCGAAGAAGCCTCTCCCCTTCGCGGCACAGATCGAGCGCTCGAATCGCTGGAACGGCCGCGATGCCAAGACCGGCAGCGGCCATTTGACGTTCTGGGAGGATTTCCTGACCTTGGGCGCGCCTCTCGTCGATCTTCGACAAGACAGCGTGGATAATTTGTTTCTGGGCCGATCCTTCTTGCAGCTGCCTCGGCAGGCAGCGGTCCAATAGTTTTTCTCCGGCGCTCGCGGCGCTCGCTCTTCATCGCACGGTCACGAAACTAGCTCACGCCTCGCACGCGCGAATTCCGGCGTGAACGAGAGTGCACCCAAAACCTGATTTCGAGCGCCAACCAAGGCCGATCCGAGGCAGCGTCGCGCTTTGAGCCAAGCGCGCAGGGGCGCATGGCGAGCTAAATCCCGCACACCCATGGCGAATCGGTTTCGGGAAGGATTTTTGCGACCAACCTCAATCTAGTTGTCTTTGCACCTAATCTTCACGAATCTGCCCGAGTACTCTTCAAGATCATGCCTGCCCTCTGATTCTCTCGCCTGAAGCGATTTACTTCTTTCAATATGCACGAATCTGTCGCTTGAACCTCAATTCTTCCACACGAGGTTCGATTCACCCTGGGCCGAGTGTCCGACTCGAGTCGAAATAAAAAACCTTTCAAAAACAAACGATTGATCAAATAACAACCGTTGAGGGTCGGCCATTTGAAAACCTCGGCAACGACCAAATCGGAGTAAGCCTGCAAATTAGCTTGATCACGGTTTCGTGATCGCGTAGATTTCGCGCAGATCAAGATCTCGTGAAATCCGCCTTCATGAGACTTGCCGTCGCGCGTCGCCGGATGATCCGGCGAAGTCGCGTCGATGGGCTTCAATCCCAGGCCGGAGCCGCGCAACATCGAGGATGCGAAATGAACAAGAATCGAGAACGGAGGGTCGCCTACAACAATGTCATACAAGATTTGTATGCCAAGCGCGTGCAGCTCAACCAAGCCATCGAGGCGCTCGAGGCCCTGTTGAGCGCGGACGACAAGCCGCGCGGAGCGTCCGCCCAGGCCTTCGCGGCCGCCGAGGAAAAGGCGAATGGCCCGGCGCGGGCAGATGCGGAAGAAACGGGCGGAACGCTCATTGCCGCGATCAAATCGGTTCTGCGTCGCAGCGATCGGCCCTTGGGCAATGCCGAGATTTTCAAGCAGCTCAAGTCGGCCGGGGTGAAGTTCCGCTCCAGCAACCCGCAACTTTCGGTTTCCCAGGTGCTCAGCAGAAATTCCAAGTCCTCCGGCGCGCCGGTTCGCATCGGCCGCGGCCGATGGGCGCTTCAGTAAAAGGGAAAGGCTCGCCGATGTGACGTTTCGGCGGGCGGCCCCTCCCGAAAATCAGCTTTCAGATAGGGGCGCTGACCGGTTCTATCGGCCGCTGTTGCTGCGCTGCGGCTCGATCGCCAGCGGCGCGTCCGACCGATCCCCCGCCGCCGCCTCCGAAGATCGAGAAGAAGCTGCGCGTCGGACGAGCGACCGGCGCCTGAACGGGCACTCCGAGCTCGGGCGGCGGCGCGATACGGCCGTTGTTGGCGACCGCCGGAGCGATGATCGACTTCTCCTTCGGCGGCGCGGGCTTGTTGAGGCTGCCCTTGAGCTCGGGTTCCGCCGGGGCCTCCTCCTCCTTGGCCTCGACGATGACGTCCTTTCCGCCTTTGCAATCCGTGAGCCAGATATCGTAGATCGGATGCTCGATCGCATGAAGGCCGGGGCTGGAGGCGAACACCCACCCGGTGAAGATGCGCCGATATTCGTCCGAGAGCGTGACCTCGTTGACCTCGATGAACGCGGTCGAATTGGCTGCCTCGGTGGGCGGGCGCGAGTAGCACACGCGCGGCGTGAGCTGCAGCGAACCGAATTGCACCGTTTCGCCGACCGCGACATCGAAGGAGATGATTCGGCCGGTGATCTTGTCGAGCCCCTCGAAGGTGGCGCTGGGATTGGCGATCTTGTCGGCGCGGGCCGGCAGCGCGACGAGAGAGGCGGCGAGCGCAAGCGCAGTCGTCGATCGGAGCATGATGAGCCTCAAAGCCAGACTGTCCTCGTGCATCGGCCGCGAAAAGGCGGAGCCGTCCGCGTCCCTAGAGCCGGATGCGTTCAGATGGATCTAAGCGACACGTTCTTAATCCATTGTTTTGACGCATAATCTTATCGCAAAAATAGTTCCGATTTTTGCGGATCATGCTCTAACACCAGGAACGCGGCGGAGAGATGGCGGCCTCAGCCGATCGCCTTGATCTCCACCTCGACGAAGGACATCGGCAAATCGCCGCCGTTGACGACGTTATGCTCCACGCCCTTGTCGCGACTATAGGCCGCGCCGGCCTTCTGTGAGACACGCGCCTCCCCCGCCGCGCTCTCGATGAGGAACTCGCAATCGGTCAGCGGCACCACGACATAGGCCATGTGATGAATGTGCCAGCCCGTCTCGGCGCCGGGCGCGAAGTCGTAACGCGTGACGCGCACACGGGCATCGTCGCACAGGACGGATGCGACGGCAGGCTCGCGAGCGGTGAACTTCGAACGCATGCGGCCATCAGCCCGGCGTCCAGGCGTCGTAATCGCCGGTCGCGGGCTGGCGAACGCCCTCCTTGAGCACCGAACCCCTGGGACGATAGGCCAAGGGCGTCCCGGTGAGATTGGGCTGATGCGGCTTTTGCCATTCGCGAGGCGTATAGGTTTCCCGGGAGGGCGGAATGTCGACCGTGTGATGCAGCCAACCGTTCCAACCCTCGGGGATCATCGAGGCTTCGGCCTCGCCATTGTAGATGACCCAGCGCCGCTCGATCCCAAGGGCCGGGTCGATCCTGCCGCCCTTCGTGCGGTAATAGACATTGCCGAGATGATCCTCGCCGACGCGCTCGCCGTAGCGCCAAGTGGTGAATTGCGTGCCGAAGGTCTGCCCGTTCCACCAGGTGAAGAATTTCAGCAGGAATTGTTTCATGTCGAGGTCCGAGGCGAACGCCTGCCGTCCGCGTTTCAGCGTCTTGCCCTCTCGGAGGCCGCCTGTCCAGCCGATCGATCCATCATGGCGTGCCCGGCGTGCCGCGCTTCTGATCGATTTCCCCGACGGATGATGATCCCACGATGGCGACGATGGCGCCGCGATTTCAGGAAGCATGAGATGCCGCGCTCGGCGCCGAACGTCAGACCGCAGTTGGCGCTTGATCGCGCGGCCGCAACACTCCATTCTAATGAGAATCGTGATGCGCACAGAGGTTTAGCCGGCAGGCTGGAGCGAGATGCGTCCGAATGAAGCGGCGACCTTCACTTCGTCCTTCCTTTGACGCATAACCCGGATGGGATAGTGGGAGCCACTTCCCGGGATCACGCCCCGGTTCGCCAAGCGCGAGCCGATGCGCGCAAAGTGTGAAGGCGAGCGGCGAGCCGCGGCGGAGCGACAATGAACGACCACAACGCCATCGAGGTGCGCCACTTCGAACACCCGGGCGCCGGGCGAAAGCGCGCCAAGCCCACTCCCAAAGGACGGCAGGTCGATCCCGAAGGCCTTGCGCGAGGTGGAGGCGCTCATCGGGGATCGGCCGCGTCGCCGCGATCTCCTGATCGAGCATCTGCATCTCATCCAGGATCGCTATCGCCAGATTTCGGCCGCACATCTCGCGGCGCTCGCCGAGCTCATGAAGCTGTCCTTCGCCGAGGTTTTCGAGACGGCGACCTTCTACGCTCATTTCGACATCGTGAAGGAGGGCGAGCCCGACCTGCCTCCTCTGACGGTTCGCGTCTGCGACAGCCTCACCTGCGCATTGTTCGGGGCGGAGAAGCTGCTTGCCGAGCTCGCACCGCTCGTTGGGTCCGTCGGTGCGCGTCGTGCGCGCGCCTTGCGTCGGGCTCTGCGACCAGGCGCCTGCCGTCGAGGTCGGGCATAATTTCCTGCACAAGGCCGATCGCGACCGCCGTCGAAGCCGCGATCAAGGCGAACGACACCCATCCGCATGTCCCGACCGACTATGTGGACTACGACGCCTATGTGGCGGGAGGCGGCTACAAGCTCTTGCAGCGCGTCCGCTCGGGCGAGATGGCGAGCGAGACGCTGCTCAAGGAACTCGATGACGGCGGCCTGCGCGGGCTCGGAGGCGCGGGCTTTCCCACGGGACGCAAATGGCGCTCGGTGATCGGCGAGCCCGGCCCGCGCCTCATGGCCGTGAACGCGGACGAGGGCGAGCCCGGCACCTTCAAGGATCGCGTCTATCTCGACACCGACCCGCATCGCTTCCTCGAAGGCATGCTGATCGGCGCCCATCTGGTCGAGGCCGCGGAAGATCTACATCTATCTTCGCGACGAATATCCGATCTCGCGCGAGATCCTCATTCGCGAGATCGCCAAGCTGCCGCCGGGCGGCCCCGTCATTCACCTGCGCCGCGGCGCGGGCGCTTATATCTGCGGGGAAGAATCCTCGATGCTCGAAAGCCTCGAAGGCAAGCGCGGCCTGCCGCGCCACAAGCCGCCCTACCCTTTCCAGGTCGGTCTCTTCGGCCGGCCGACCCTCATCAACAATGTCGAGACGCTCTACTGGGTGCGCGACATCGTGGAGAAGGGCGCGGCCTGGTGGAAGAGCCACGGACGCAACGGACGCGTGGGCTTACGCAGCTTCTCGGTCTCCGGGCGCGTCAAGGAGCCCGGAATGAAGCTCGCGCCCGCCGGGATCACGGTGCGCGAGCTGATGGCGGAGTTCTGCGGCGGCATGCAGGAGGGCCATGAATTTCGCGCCTACCTGCCGGGCGGAGCATCCGGCGGCATCCTGCCGGCCTCGATGGGCGATATCCCGCTCGATTTCGGCACGCTCGAGAAATACGGCTGCTTCATCGGCTCGGCCGCCGTGGTGATCTTGTCCGACAAGGACGACGTGAAGGAAGCCGCGCTCAACCTCATGCGCTTCTTCGAGGACGAAAGCTGCGGGCAATGCACGCCTTGCCGCGTCGGCACGCAAAAGGCCGTCGCATTGATGGAGCGCAAGGCCTGGAATTGCGAGCTCCTCGGCGAATTGTCGGATGCCATGCGCGATGCCTCGATCTGTGGCCTCGGCCAGGCGGCCTCGAATCCGTTGACGAGCGTGATTAAGTATTTCCCCGAGGAGTTCGCGCCCGAGGAGGCCGCAGAATGAGTGCCATCGTGTTCGAGCTCGACGGAAGAAATGTCGAGGCGAAGCCCGACGAGACCATCTGGCAAGTCGCGCAGCGGCTCGGGCACCGAGATACCGCATCTGTGCTATCTGCCCGAGCCGGGCTACCGCCCCGACGGCAATTGCCGCGTCTGCATGGTCGAGATCGAGGGCGAGCGCGTTCTCGCCGCCTCTTGCATGCGCAAGCCCGCGGCCGGCATGAAGGTCAAGACCGCGACGGCACGCGCCGAGAAGGCGCGCAATATGGTGATGGAGCTGCTCGTCGCCGATCAGCCGGCGCGCGAGACCTCCCATGATCCCACCTCGAAGCTGTGGACCTGGGCGGACAAGACCGGCGTCACCACGAGCCGCTTTCCGGCGGCCGAACGCTGGGCTGCCCGATCCGAGCCATGCCGCCATGCGCGTCAATCTCGATGCCTGCATCCAATGCGGCCTCTGCGTGCGCGGTTGTCGCGAGGTGCAGGTCAACGATGTGATCGGCATGGCCTATCGCAACGCCGGCGCCAAGATCGTCTTCGACTTCGACGACCCGATGGGAGAATCGACCTGCGTCGCCTGCGGGGAGTGCGTGCAAGCCTGCCCGACCGGCGCCTTGATGCCGGCGGCCTTCCTCGACGCGAAGGAGACGCGCACCGTCTGGCCCGACCGCAAGGTCAATTCGCTTTGCCCCTATTGCGGCGTCGGCTGCCAGGTGACCTACAACGTCAAGGACGAGAAGATCGTCTATGCGGAAGGCCGCAACGGGCCGGCGAACGAGAACCGGCTCTGCGTCAAGGGGCGCTTCGGCTTCGATTATATCCACCACCCGCACCGGCTTGACGAAGCCGCTGATTCGCCTCCCCGGCAAGAAGAAGGACGCGAACGACCAGGTCGATCCGGCGAACCCCTTCACCCATTTTCGCGAGGCCTCATGGGAAGAGGCGCTCGATCTCGCGGCCTCCGGCCTGAAGCGCATCCGCGACGCGCATGGGCCGAAGTCGCTCGCGGGCTTCGGCTCGGCCAAGGGCTCGAATGAGGAGGCCTATCTGTTCCAGAAGCTGGTGCGCACCGGCTTCGGCTCGAACAATGTCGATCATTGCACGAGGCTTTGCCACGCCTCCTCCGTGGCGGCGCTGATGGAGGGACTGAACTCCGGCGCCGTCTCCGCGCCGTTCTCGGCCGCGCTCGATGCCGAGGTGATCATCGTCATCGGTGCCAATCCGGGCGTGAATCACCCGGTCGCGGCGAGCTTCATCAAGAACGCGGCCAAGAAGGGCGCGAAGCTGATCGTCATCGACCCGCGCTTCCAGCAGCTCTCGCGCCACGCGCTGCATCACCTTGCCTTCAAGCCCGGCACCGATGTGGCGCTGCTCAACGCCATGCTCCACACCATCATCACCGAGGGCTTGACCGACCAGCAGTATATCGCAGGCTACACCGAGGGCTTCGAGGCGCTCGAAGGAGCGCATCGCCGACTTTTCGCCGGAGAAGATGGAGGCCGTGTGCGGCATCAAGGCGGCGACCATCAGGGAGGTGGCGCGGCTCTACGCCAAATCGCGGGCCTCGATCATCTTCTGGGGCATGGGGATCAGCCAGCATGTGCACGGCACCGACAATGCGCGCTGCCTGATCGCGCTCGCGCTGGTGACCGGGCAGGTCGGCCGGCCCGGAACCGGGCTGCATCCGCTGCGCGGCCAGAACAATGTGCAGGGCGCCTCGGATGCCGGCCTGATCCCGATGTATTACCCCGATTACCAGCCGGTCGATCTGCCGCAATTCTTCGAATTCTTCGAGAATTTCTGGCACCAGGAGCTCGATCACAAGCGCGGCCTCACCGTGGTCGAGATCATGCACGCCGTGCATGCGGGCGAGATCAGGGGCATGTATGTCGAGGGCGAGAACCCCGCGATGTCGGATCCCGATCTGCAGCATGCGCGGCAGGCGCTCGCCAAGCTCGAGCATCTCGTGGTGCAGGATCTCTTCCTCACCGAGACCTGCTTCCACGCCGACGTGATCCTGCCGGCCTCGGCCTTCGCCGAGAAGAGCGGCAGCTTCACCAACACCGATCGGCGCGTGCAGCTCGCGCGACAGGTGATCGAGCCGCCGGGCGATGCGCGCCAGGATTGGTGGATCATCCAGGAGATCGCGCGGCGCATCGGGCTCGACTGGAACTATTCAGGCCCGAGCGAGGTCTTCGCCGAGATGGCCTCGACCATGCCGTCCTTGAAGAATATCTCCTGGGAGCGGCTCGAGCGCGAGGGTGCGGTGACCTATCCGGTCGATTCGCACGGACAAGCCCGGCAACGAGATCATCTTCACGACCGGCTTTCCGACGCCGAGCGGGCGCGGCAAGATCGTGCCGGCGCGCGTTGTTGCCGCCCGACGAGATCCCCGATGACGAGTATCCGATGGTGCTCTCGACCGGCCGCGTGCTGGAGCATTGGCATACGGGCTCGATGACGCGACGCTGCCGCGGTGCTCGACGCGCTCGAGCCCGAGGCCGTCGCCTTCATGTCGCCGCGCGAGCTCGGACGTTTCGGCTTGCGCCCGGGCGATTTCATCCACCTCGAGACGCGCCGCGGCGCGGTCGAGGTGAAGGTGCGCGCCGATCGCGACGTGCCGCAGAACATGGTGTTCATGCCGTTCTGCTACGCGGAGGCCGCCGCGAACCTCTTGACCAATCCGGCGCTCGATCCCTTCGGGAAAATCCCGGAGTTCAAGTTCTGCGCCGCTCGCGTCAGCCCCGTCGCCGCCAAGGTGGCGGCGGAGTGAGGTTCCTCTCGGCCTCGCGAGGAGAGCAAAAAGCAGGGAGAGGAGTTGATGGAGGTTATCGCCTCTCCGATCGCGGCCGTGGTGCATGAGACGCACGCGGCTGCGATCGATCGATTGATGCTTGAAGCGGCGAAGCGTTGGCGGGCGCGCGGCGTCAAGCTCGGCGGTCTTGTGCAACATAACGTCGCGAAAGACAGCACGGATTGCGCCGAGATGCTGCTCGAGGATCTGGCGAGCGGGCAACGCGTGTCGATCTCGCTCAGGCGGTCGCCGGGCTCCACGGGATGCCGGCTCGACGCCGCGGGTCTCGCCGAGGCCGCCGCGCTCGGCGCGCAGGCATTTCGCGCGGCGTCGATCTCGCCGTGATTTCGAAATTCGGCGCCCAGGAAGCCGCGGGCAAGGGTTTGCGGGAGGAGCTCGCGCTCGCCGTGACGCTCGCGACACCGCTCCTGACCTCAGTGAGCCTTCGCCTCCTTCCGGCTTTCAACGAGTTCATCGGCGAGAGCTGGACGAGGCTGCCCCTCGACATCGAGGCGATCGAGGCCTGGGGAGTTTCATCGCTTTCCCTCTCCCGCCATTCGCATGAGAGGTTGGCTGAACATAGCGAGGCCGGGTGAATGTCGATGAAAGCCTCGATGCCCGCATCCGCCGCGACTTCGCCTCTCCCGCACGCGCGGAAGAAGGAGACGGGTTCACCTCTTCAAGAAGGCTTTCTCATCCGACCCGATCCATTCGACCCGCGTCTCAGCGAGATGGTCACCGGTGTCGATCAAGCGGGCAGTCCGATCGAGACGCGCGTCGTCGTCGAGCGGCCGCTGACGCTCTTTCTCAACTCTCGCGAGATCGTCACGATGATGACGATCGGCGACCATCCCGACTATCTCGCCCTCGGCTATCTGCTCAACCAGGGCATGCTCGCCGCCGACGCCGAGGTGACGGGCATCGACCATGATCGCGAGCTCGACGTGGTCGTGGTGCGCACCCCGGTCGAGACCGATTTCGAGGACAAGCTGCGCAAGAAGACGCTGACCTCGGGCTGCGCCCAGGGCACGGCCTTCGGCGATCTGATGGAAGCGATCGACGGTGTCGAGCTGCCGACCCGCCGAGCTTCGCACCTCCTGGCTTTACGCGCTCACTCACGCGATCAATGTGACGCCCTCTCTCTATCTCGAGGCCGGAGCCATCCATGGCTGCGTCCTTTGCGAGCGCGACCGGGCGCTCGTCTATATGGAGGACGTCGGCCGCCACAATGCCGCGGACAAGATCGCGGGCTACATGTTCAAGCATCGGGTGGCTGGGGGCGACAAGATCTTCTATACCACCGGCCGCCTGACGTCGGAGATGGTGATCAAGACCGTGCGCATGGGCATCCCCATCCTCGTGTCGCGCTCAGGCTTCACCGCCTGGGGCGTCGAGCTCGCGCGCAAGGCCGGCCTGACCCTGATCGGACGGGCGCGCGGCAAGCGCTTTCTCGCTCTCTCGGGCGCCGAGCGCATCGTCTTCGACCAGAACCTCGCCTATGTCGAGGAAGAGGCGATGAAGCATCGCCGCAAGGGGCGCAGAACGCGATGATTGAACCCACGCTCGGCGTGCTGCTTGCCGGCGGCCTGGCGCGCCGCATGGGTGGCGGCGACAAGCCGTTGCGGACGATCGCCGGCAAGCCGTTGCTCGCGCATGTGATCGAGCGGCTCGGCTCGCAGTGCGAGGCCCTGGTGCTCAACGCCAATGGGGAGCCCGACCGCTTTTTCCATCTACGGCCTGCCGGTCGTCGCCGACAGCGTCGAAGGCTTCGCCGGTCCGCTCGCCGGCGTTCTCGCCGGGCTCGACTGGGCCGCGAGCCATCATGGGCGCGTGCCCTGGCTCGTGAGCGTCGCGACCGACACGCCCTTCCTGCCGCGCGATCTCGTCACGAGGCTGCATGCGGCGCGGAGTCGCGCAGGGTGCGACACTCGCCTGCGCGGCTTCAGGCGGGCGCACCCATCCGGTGATCGGGCTTTGGCCGGTCGAGATCCGCGACGAATTGCGTCGCGCGCTCGTCGACGAGAGGCTTGCGCAAGATCGATCTCTTCACGGCGCGCCACAAGCTCGCGGTCGCCGAATGGCCCGTCGTGCCCTTATGATCCGTTCTTCAACGCCAATGCGCCCGATGATCTCGACGCAAGCCGAGGCCATCGCGCGGACCGGCGCAGGCTGAAGGAGGTCGCGGGGCACGGCTTTTCCGCGCTCGACGGTGTGAGGATCGCATGAAACCCTTCCGCTCATCCCCGCGAAAGCGGGGATCCAGGCCTTCTCGCTCTCGCTTCATAAGCCTCGATTCCCGCTTTCGCGGGACTGAGCGGAGGTGGGTCAAAAAGGGCTCTTGCGGATACGAAAGAGGAGCACGCCCTCATCCTCCTCCACGGCCTCGAGCCTGTCTCCCGTCTCGGTGAGGAGATTGGGGATGTCGATGCGAGCGAGCGGATCGGTGCAGGCGGCCGTGACCTCGTCACCGGGCGACATGGCTTTCAAGGCCTTGCGGACACGCAGGGCCGGGAGCGGGCATTTGAGACCCTTGAGATCGAGCATGGTCATGAGCAGTTTCTATCCGGCGGATGCGCGCAAGGCCAGCGACGATGCACTCTGCGCTCGCGACGGCCGCCGGCCCGAGGCGCGCGGATGAAGCTTCTCGGGATCGCGGGCTGGAGCGGCGCGGGCAAGACGACGCTGCTCACGAAGCTCATCCGGCTTCCTTCGTCGCTCGAGGCTTGCGCGTCGCGACCGTGAAGCATGCCCATCATGATTTCGACCTCGATCAGCCGGGCAAGGATTCCTTCGTCCATCGCAAGGCAGGGGCGAGCCGAGGTGATCATCTCCTCCGCGAGGCGCTTCGCGCTGATCCATGAGCTTGCCGATGACGAGACGGAGATGAGCCTTTCGGCCCTTCTCGCCGCTTGTCGCCTTGCGATCTCGTGCTGGTCGAAGGCTTCAAGAGGCTTCGCCCATCCGAAGCTCGAGGTCTTCCGCGCCGCGAATGGTCGCGAGCCGCTCCACCCGTCCGATCGATTGCATCGTGGCGGTCGCGTCGGATCGGCCGTTTCCGCAAGCGAAGATTCCGGTCGTGCCGCTCGACGATGTCGCAGCCATCTGCGATATCGTGCTCGCGAAGGCCTTGCCGATCGACGAAGTCGTCGCGAGACTGACGGCCGATCGCGTTTCGAGCTGACCGGATCGAGGTCCATGGCGCTCAGGAAGCACGGCCGCTACGACTACCACGCCGTTGCGCGGACGCACGCCCTATGATTGGCCGAACGGAACGCGGCTTGCGGTCTATATCGGCCTCAACCTCGAGCATTTCGCCTTCGGCGAAGGGCTCGGCGCCGAGCTCGTGCCGGGCGGGTCGCAGCCCGATGTCTTGAACCACGCCTGGCGCGATTACGGCAATCGTGTCGGCGCCTGGCGGCTTCTCGATCTTTTCGAGGCGCTCGCCTTGCCCTCCTGCGTGCTCGTCAATTCCGCGCTCTACGACTACGCGCCGCAGCTGCCGACGGCGTTCCGCGCGCGCGGCGATGAAATCGTCGCGCATGGCCGCAGCAATTCCGAGCGACAGGGCGCGCTCGACGAGGCGCAGGAGGCCAAGCTGATCGCCGAGACCACGGCGACGATCATGGCCCATGAAGGCGCGAGGCCGAAAGGGTGGCTCGGCCCCTGGATTTCGCAGAGCCACGTGACGCCCGATCTTCTGCAGGAGGCCGGCTACGAATATCTTCTCGACTGGTGCATGGACGACCAGCCGGTCTGGATGCGCACTCGCAGCGGGCGCATCCTCGCCGTTCCCTACCCGCAAGAGATCAACGATATTCCGGCGATCGTGACCCGCAAGATGGGTGCCGACGACTTCGCCGAGATGATCATCGACAATTTCGACGAGATGCTCGAGCAGGCGGCCGACACACCCCTCGTGATGGGTATCGCGCTGCACGCCTATATCGTCGGGCAGCCCTTCCGCGTGCGGCATCTGCGCCGCGCGCTGCAGCATGTCGCGCGTCACCGCGATCGCATCTGGTTGACTACGCCAGGGGCGATTTCCGATCACGTGCGGGCGCTTCCCGAGGGGATTGTGCCGGGGCCGGGCGCACCCTCATGTGGAGAGAGGTGATCTCGTGGCCGGCGGGGAGGCTAGAGTCTTGCGCCGCCTCGCCTTTGCGCCGCCTCGCCTTGACGCCGGACACGGCCGAGGCGAGGCTGGCGAGCAGAGGGCAATCCATGGCATCGGCGCAGCGTTCGATTTGCGTTTGCGGCCGACGATCGATCGATCGCCCATGAAACATGGACCGCGATGAGCGTCATCAAGCTTTACTACGCACCCGGCGCATGTTCGCTCGCGGCGCATATCGCGCTCGAGGAGATCGGATCGAGGTTTGAACTCTCGCGTGTCGATCTTGCCGCCAATCAGCAGAACAGCGCCGAATACCTCCGTGTGAACCGGAAGGCTCGCGTGCCGGCGCTCGCCGATGGCGACTGGGTCCTGACTGAAGCTCCTGCGATCCTGCGCTATGTGGCGGCGCGCTTTCCTGCCGCGGGCCTCTGGCCGTGGGAGCCCCGGGAGGAGGCGCGCTGCGTCGAATGGCTCGATTGGCTATCGTCAACAATTCATGTGGCCTTCGTGCACGTGCGCCGCGCTTCCCGCTACGCAACCGAGCCGCGCGCGATCGAGGACGTCGCCGCCACCGCGAAAAAGACCTGCCGTGAACTCTGGCGCGCGGTGGATGCGAAGCTTGGGGCGGGCCCCTGGGCGATCGGTGAGCGCTACACGGTCGCCGATCCGTATCTGCTGGTCTATTGGACCTGGGGGCGCGGCCCGGCCCTCGCCTTCGACATGGCCCAGGACTTCCCTCATTGGACGGCGCACGCACGCCGGCTCGCCGCCCGGCCGGCCGTCATGAGGGCCTTCGCCAGCGAGGGGCTGGCGCTGCCTTCATAAGGCACCGATCCTGAGGGCAATACGGGGGTCCGATTGGGCGAGGCTCAAGAGGAGGCCCGGGGTTCTTCGTCCATATGTTGCGTCGCACGACCGCCTACCCGAGCGCCTCGATGAGCTCGCTTGATTTCGTCACCGCGGCGACGTTCTGCATCGCGTATTCGATGGAGGCACGGTGCCAATCCGCATTCATCGTCGAGCAGCAATCCTCCGGAACGATGACGAAATAGCCCTTGTCGGCGCCGGTGCGAGCGGTGTGCTCGATCGACATATTGGTCCACGCCCCGGTGTCGATGATGGTGTCGCGGCCGCCGGACTTGAGCACGATTTCAAGCCGGCTTCCTTCGAAGGCGCTCATGCGCATCTTTTCCACGACGTGGTCGCCGGGTTGCGGCTCGAGCCCGGCGACGGGCGCCGCGCCCCAGGATCCGCGCACCATGGCCTTTTGATCGATGACCCCTTCGAAGAGGGGCGCATTGAGCGTGAGGCCGGGCGCGCCCGGTTCCACCACGAACCAGACGTGAACGACCATGACGCCGCGCGAACGGCACGCCTCGGCCAAGCGGCGAATATTGTCGACGACGTTCTGCTCGCGAGCGTGCTGGGGCGAACCCGAGGACGCGAAGGCGCCACCTTCCATCATCACGTCGTTCTGCATGTCCTGGATGATGAGCGCGCATCGCGAAGGGTCGATCGCGAGCTTGCCCGTGCGGTTGGCTCGCTCCGGCGCAGCGGATGGGCTTGCGGCCGTGGCCGAAGGCGCGCTTGAGCGCATGAAAGGTTCGACGCGCGGCCCGATCTTCGTTCTCACGGCGTAGAGAGAGTTCGTGGCGCAGATGAAGAGCGTGCGCCAATCCGCCTTCCCCCAGTGGAGATTGGCGACGAGCTCGGGCACCTTGAGCTTGCCGAGCAGAGCGCCGGAGCGCGAGTACACCCAGATGCCGCCGGGTGCCGTCACCCAGATGTTTCCGGCGCTGTCGCATTTCATGCCGTCCGGGACACCCGGCTCGAGTTCCGAGCGGATGCCGGAGGCGAAGATCCGGTCGGCGCCCAGCGAGCCATCGGGCCTCACGTCGAAGACGCGGATCAGCGCGCGCGCCGTATCGTTGACGTAGAGCTGGCGCTCGTCGGGCGAAAAGCAGAGACCGTTCGGCTGCTCGAAGAGATTCCGATCGACGAGGAGCTGCGGCTCGCCCCCGCCCTGTCGCACGCGGTAAACGCCTTGGAAGCCGAGCTGACGCGGTCGCTCGACACCGTAGACCGGCATCCGTCCGTACCAGGGATCCGAAAAATAGATCGAGCCGTCCGAGTGCACGCAGACGTCGTTCGGGCTGTTCAGTTCCTTGCCTTCGAAATGCGCGGCGAGAATTTCGCGCCTGCCGTTGTGCTCACGCACCAGGCTGGACGTGGCGTGCTCGCAGATCACCAAAGCGAGCTCCGCATCATAGGTCATGCCGTTGCACTTGTTCGAAGGCCGCATCGCCTCGCGCACGCCGGCGCGTTCCTCGTAGCGGCGTCTCACATCGGCCGGCATATCCGAGAACAGGAGATATTGATCGCGCGGATGCCAGATGGGCCCTTCGGTGAAGGTGAACCCGCCCGCCAACCGCTCGACGGGAGCGTCCAGGTCGATCAATTCGGAGAACTCGCGACGCAGCGCGGAATGGCTCATGGAACGCCTCCTTTCGTCAGGCCGGAAACCACTGCCGTCGCGGCAGGGATTGGACGACGGGGCCCGGAACCGTGTCCTGCAGGCGGCCGATCACTTGTCCAGCCTCGATGAGCGCCGGACGATCATGGACCGGCAGCACGAAGCGTGAGCTCGCGACCACCTTCTTGATCGCGGCCTTCTCCTGCCGCTTCGTCGTGCCGTGATTGCCGGTGACGCGCGGCTCCATGTCGCTGATCTCGCGGAAAGGTTCGACGAGCTGGTCGTTGATGTCGTAGAGCACGTCGCCGCAGATGGTCGCGATGCCCTCATTGGTCTTGACGACGACGTTCATCGAGCCCTCGGTGTGCCCGCCCGCCGCCTCGCAGACGAGGCCCGGCATCAGCTCGGTCGGCCCGGAAATCTCGAGGTCGAGAAAGCGCAACGCGCCTTTGGTGTGGAGGCGGTCGATGAGATGCTTGATATCCACCGCGGGATACTGAGGATGCATGAGCCCCGAAACCGAATATTCGAGCTCGCGCCGGTTGATGACGGCCGCCGTGTTCATGGGAAAGAGGTCGTCCTTCCCCGCGTGATCGATGTGCAAATGGGTATGGAGGACGTAGCGCACGTCGCCGAGCTTGAGCCCATGCTTCTTGAGCTGATTCTCGATCATGTTCTCGTAGGATTGCATGCCGCGCATTCCGAGCGTTTCCATGATCTGATTCGAGCGGTAGCCGGTATCGACGAGCACCGGCCAGGTCCCCCCGAGAATGAGGAAGCCCAAGGTCGGCACGCGGCGCGTGCGGCCGCAATCACGTCCGAGCACGAGGAAGCTCGAACTCAAGTTCGATGTCGCCATAGTCCAGAAATTCTTGATTTCGAGCGCCATGCGTTCCTCCCGCCAGAATTCACACCTCTAAATCAATCGAGCCGATAGACCTTTGCGGCCGTGTCGTGGAACACCGCGCGAGCTGTCGCTTCGCCCAGAGGCTCGAGCGCGCCGCGGTAAGCCATGACGAGATCGCGGTACCCGGTCCATAATTTCTCGACCGGGAAATTCGAACCGAACAGGCACCTTTCCGGCCCGAACATCTCGAGGGTCTCCCGCACGACGGCGGCGATGTGCGCGGGATCGTTGCGATGGATGAAGGTGCCGAGGCCGGAAAGCTTCGAGACCACATTCGGGCATGCCGCGAGAAGGCGCATCCCGCTGCGCCATCGCGCATATCCCTCGGCCGAAAGCTCCTCCAGCATGCCGGCGTGCTGAAGAATGAATGTGACCTTGGGAGCGCTTGCCGCAAGTTCCGCCGCACCCTTCATCTGTCCCGAAAAGACCTGGAGGTCGAAGCTCCATTCATAGTCGGCGAGATGCGCGATGTTGTGCTGGAGCCTCGGGTCGCGTGCGAGGTCGGGCGCGGCGGCGAACCGGTATTGTCGGGTTTTCGTGCCACTGCAACTGCATGCGCAGGCCGCGCATGCCCGGATATTTCGCGAGGCGGTCCAGCTGAGGACGCACGTCCGCCGAGAGAAAATCCGCGTAGCCGACGATCGCTTGCGGAAACCCCCTCTCGTCGGCGACGCGCTGCACGTAGGAGACCTCTTCCTCGAAGGCCTCCTTGGACCAGTTGCACTGGACATAGACGGAGCGGCCCACGTCGCAGCCCGAAATATCGGCAAGGTATTCGTCGATCGGATAGTCGCGCCGGATCGCCTCGTAGGGTCCGAAGATGCGTGGCTGCATGGGTCCGTTGAGCCAGGGCAGGTCGGCCCGCCGCCATATGTGGTGATGGGCATCGATGATCCTCGTCATGCCGACCTCTCGCGCGCGAGGTCGAGAACACGGGCACAGATGCTGTCGAGGGATCCGCCGTCCCCCAATTCGTCGAGGAAGGGCCGCGCCGCGACGAGGGCGGCGGTGCGGGGCTCGAAACCGGGGTCGGCGGCGAGCGGTGTCAACCAGACGGTACGCCAGGCAAGGCGGGAGAAGCGCGCCACCGCGTCGCGCATCGCACCCGGGTCGCCCCGCTCGAGACCATCCGAGAGCACGACCAACGCTGCCCCGCGCGCCAAGGCGGAGAAGCGTGGAATGGCGAGGAAGGCACCGAGCGCTTCACCGATGCGGGTGCCCCCATCCCAATCGGCCACGAGACGAGAGGCGGTGGCGAGCGCTTGTTCGCGGTCGCGCAGGCGCAGCGCCCGTGTGATCCGCGTGAGCCTCGTGCCCATGGTGAAGACCTCGGCTGTTTCGGCCGCACGCGTGAGCGCGTGCGCAAAGGCGAGATGCGTGTCGGTGCGCTCCTTCATCGAGCCGGAGATATCGATAAGGAGCACGATGCGGCGCTGGCGCGCGCGGCGCCTGCGGTAGCGAAGACGGACGAACTCCCCGGCATTGCGCATGGCATCGCGAAACATGCGTCGCGCATCGGTTTCGTGTCCGCCGCGCCCGGCACGCCACCGATAGCCGCGCCTTCGCGGCGCATGGGCCGGCAGCGCGCGGCTGAAGCGGCGCAATGTTTCGAGCTCGCCTCCGGGCGCGAAGCGGCGCGCGGCGAGCCTTTCCGCGCCGGTTGCCCGGCTTCCGGATTCACTCACGTCCTCGCCGAAAACCGGCTCGGGGCCGACGGAGGAATCCTCGGCCGCGCGCAACGGCTCGTCTTCGTCCGGTTCCGACTCCGAGGCCATCCCGAGCGCGCCGAGGAAATGCGCGTCGAACAGCGCATCGAATTCGGCGATGCGCTCCGGCTGAGGCGCCAAGGTCGCCCGAGCGGCGCGGCGGATGTCCCCGACTTCGGAAGGTCCGAGAAGCTCGATCGCGGCGAGCCAAGCCATCGTCTGCTCCGGCGCGACGGCAAATCCCGCGCGCCGCAGCAGCGCGGTGAAGTCGAGAAACCGCGCGAGAGGCCCCGTCGTGTCCATCACGCCCCGGCCTCCACGAGAATGGAGTCGATCTTCGGGGCCACGTGGACGAGATCGTCCTCGTCCTTGAGGACGACGCCGAGCGATCGGCGGAAGGCTTCGGGCCAACGCGCTCCCTGCTCGTTGAGGAGCGTTGCGGCTTCGGCCCATTCGACCGCCTCTGCGATTCCCGGATGCTTGGCGAGCGGTTCGCGCCGCAAGCGCCCGACCGCCGCGACCACGGCGCGCGCCGCCCTCTCGCCGACACCGGATGCGCGCATCATGATGATCCGCATCTCGCGTTCGGGCGACGGATATTCGATCCAGTGGTAGACGCAACGGCGACGCAAGGCTTCGTGCAGTTCGCGGGTCCGATTCGATGTGAGGATCACGACAGGGCGCTCATAGGCACGAATGGTGCCGCGCTCGGGGATCGAAATCTGGAAATCCGAAAGAAACTCGAGGAGGAAAGCCTCGAACTCGTGATCCGAACGATCGATCTCGTCGATCAGGAGAACGGTCTCTTCGGGACGCCGCAGGCATGCGAGCATCGGCCGCTCGATCAAGAACTCGTCTCGATAAATGTCGATATGGGCGCCTTCGACACTCTCCTGACGCAGCGCCAGCATCTGGCGGGGAAAATTCCACTCGTAGAGCGCCGCCGCGGCATCGACACCCTCGTAGCACTGCAGGCGCAGGAGCATCCGCCCGAGCACGCCGGCAATCGCCCTTCGCGGCTTCCGTCTTGCCGACGCCCGGCGCGCCTTCGAGCAAGAGCGGCTTTCCGAGCGCGAGCGCGAGATAGGCGGCGGTCGACAGGCCTTCGTCCGAAAGATAATAGGCGGCCCGCAAGGCCTGCTCGAGCTCCTGCGGGCTGCCGATGCCGACGATGCTACGGCGGACCGCCATGACGGTTCACCGCATCCGCGGATGCGCCTCGGCGCGACCGCGTGCCTTCAAGGCCTTCAAGACTTTCTCAGGCGTGATCGGAAGCTCGTCGATACGCACGCCGACCGCATTGAAGATCGCGTTGGCGATCGCCGGAAGCGAGGGATTGGCGCACATCTCGCCCGGACCCTTGGCGCCGAAGGGGCCGTCGGGCGCGGGCCGCTCGAGGACGACGATGTCGTGGGGACAAATATCGCCCGGGCCGGGCATCAGGTATTCGTTGAAGTCGCGGGGGCCCTCGCGCGTATCCGGGTAATAGGGCTCCGGCGTTTCGAAAAGGGCATGGCTCATGCCCATCCAGGAGCCCCCGACGAGCTGCTGCTCGACGAGCTTGGGATTGATCGCGCGCCCAAGCTCATAGGTGCTGGTCATCTTGAGCACGGTGACGTCGCCGGTCTCGTCGTCGACCTCGACCTCGACGATCTGGCAGGCGTGGGCGTAGCAGGTGGCCGGTGACATCTCGCCGGTCTCGGGGTCGACCTCCGAGAGCGGGACGAGGAAGATGCCACGCCCGGAAATCGTCTTGCCCTGACGGAATTGCGCCGCGATCGCGACATCGCGGACCGAAATCGCGCGATGCGGTGCGCCCTTGACGATGATCGAGCCGCGGCCGTCGGTCTCGAGATCGCCCGGATCGACCTCAAGCTCCTCGGCAGCCGCCTCCATCATCACCGCGCGAGCCTCGCGCGCCGCCGCCATCACCGCGTTGCCGACACGATGCGTGCCGCGCGAAGCGAAGGAGCCCATGCAATGCGGCCCGGTATCCGAATCGGCGGTGTCGACATAGACGTCCTCGACCGGCACGCCGAGAGTTTCCGCGCAAATTTGTCGCGTCACCGATTTCATCCCCTGTCCGAGATCGATCGAAGAGAGCGCGACGGTGAATTTTCCGGTCGGGTTGGAATGGACCAGCGCCTGGCTCGGATCGCCGCCGAGATTCATGCCGATCGGATAATTGATGGTCGCGACGCCGCGTCCGCGATGCTTCGTCATGATCAGCGCCTCCTGGTGCCGAAGACGGAAGAAAAGCGCCGCGCGCCATGCGTCGATCCGGCCGGCGGCGCGACAGGAGACGGCTGCGAGCTTCCGGGCGACGGCGTCGCGGGAGGGGTCGTCGCCGCCGGGCGCTCGTAGGTGACGCGCTGCGCGCCACCCTGTCCGGTTCGCGCGGGCGGGACGGGCGCCGGCGCTGCGGGTGCGATCGGCCGCGCCGCCGCCGCGCTCGGCGCCTTTGCCTTGTCGCGAGGACATCCGGCGGAATTCCTCGCGCAGCGGCCAATTGGCCTTTTCCGCCGCGACCTGAGCGCATTCGATGAGGGCGCAATTCTTGGCTTCGCGTCGATGCGCCTTCATGTCCCCGTCGCGATAGGCGTTGAGCAGGCGGAACTCGAGCGGGTCCATGCCGATCGCGACGGCGTCCTTGTCCATCTGGCATTCCAGGGCGAAGTCGAGCGCGGTGACGCCGAACCCGCGCATCGCGGTCGCCGGCGTCCGATTGGTGAAGACGCAGAAGACATCGGCATGCACATTGGGGATGGTGTAGGGTCCGGGAATATGGGCCGCGCATTTGACGACCGCATAGCTCGAAAGCCGCGTGTAGGCGCCGGAGTCGAAATAGGCTCGCACCTGGCGCGCCACGATCCGCCCGTCGCGCATCACGCCATCCTTGATGTAGATGCGCTCGGCGCCCCGCGGCGAGCCGAATTGCATTTCCTCGTGCCGGCTCAGCCGGTAGCGCACCGGCGCGCCGGTCAGGCGCGCGGCGAGGATGGCGAGCGGCTCGGTGAGGGTGTCGACCTTGCCGCCAAAGCCGCCGCCCACGGTGCCGCCGATGAAATGCAGCTCGTTCGATTGCATCGCGTTGATCTTCGCCGAGGTGTCGAGCGAGAAGAACAGCGCCTGGGTCGAGGTGTAGACGACAAAGCGGCCGTTCGTGTCCGGAACCGCGATCGAGCCGTTGGTCTCGGTTGGCGCGTGCTCGATCGGCGACATCTGGTAGCGCTCTTCGAGCACCTTGTCGGCCTGCGCAAACGCCGCCTCCACATCGCCGAAGCGCAATTTCTGGTGGTCGTGCTTGCCGTAGTATTCGAAGGTATTCTTCGGGTACACCGGATTGACCGACACCGCGCCCGGCTTCAGCGCCTCCTCGACATCGAACACCGCCGGCAGCGGATCGTAGGAAACCCGCACCAGATCGAGCGCCTCGCGCGCGGCGCGCTCGCTGGTCGCGACGATGCCGAGAATCGGTTCGCCCTTGTAGCGCACGACATCGGTCGCAAGCGAAGGCTCATCATCCTTGCCGAATTGAATGAGGCTCAGCAGCGTGTTCAGATTGACCGGCACATCGGAGGCTCGAATGATGCGCTTGACGCCCGGAGCACGGGCCGCCGCGGCATCGTCGATCGCGCGAATTCGCGCGTGAGGGTGGGGGCTTCGCAAAATCTTGAGGTGGAGCAGATTGGCGAAGCGATGGTCGTCGTAATAAGCAGAGGTTCCGGTGACGTGGCCGAGCATGTCCTGGCGCTGCGTCGGCTTTCCGACTTCCTTCAAGTTGTCGTCGCGCTCATCGGCGAATATGTCCTTGCGAATCTCGAACATGGCGGTTTCCTTCAAGCGCGCCGCGCGGCGCCGCGCGCGGCATCCAGGATCGCGGCGATGATCGGCTCATAGCCGGTGCAGCGGCAGATGTTGCCGCAAATCGCGTCGACGACGTTCTCGCGGGTCGGGTGGGGATTGCGGTCGAGGAGGGCCTTGGCGGCCATCAGCATGCCCGGCGTGCAATAGCCGCACTGGGCCGCGAAGCGCTCCATGAAGGCGGTCTGCAAAGGGTGGAGATCGGCGCCGCGGCGCAGCCCGGCGACGGTCTCGATCGACTTGCCGTCGCAGCTTTCCGCGAGCGTCACGCAGGACAGTCTCGGCGCGCCGTCGACCAGCACCGTGCAGGTGCCGCAGGTGCCTTGCCAGCAACCACCCTTGACCGACAGGTCGCCGACCCCTTCGCGCAGCACGTCGAGCAGGTTGGCACCGCTGTCGGCGAAGGTGGCGACCTCCTCGTCGTTGTGGCGAAACCGGATCGAGGTCTTCATCGCTCCCTCACGCGGGCCCCGCGCCGAGCAGCAGCCGGCGCAAATGGACGGGCAGAATTTCGCGCCGCCACCAGGAGCTGGCGATGGCGTCATCCATCGGTGAGGTCCCGTCGGCGGCGACCGCGAGGGCCGGCGCGATCGCATCTCGATCGAGCGAGCGGCCCTCGAGCGCGCGCTCGGCCGCCTTGGCGCGCAGTGGCGTTCGGCCCATCGCACCATAGGCAATCCGAGCACCGGCAACTCGGCCGCTCGCCAGCGGCAGTTGCGCTGCGATCGAGAGGACCGACAAGCCCTTGGGATGGACGCGCGTGACCTTCGCGAACCGGAACACCTCGGTCGCCGGCCGTCTGAAAGCGACGCCCGATACGAGCGAATTTCCGCGCTCGCGACGCCCGAGAAACTCTTCGAGCGGCAGCTCGCGCTGACCATAGCCGCCGGCCAGCATCACCGTCGCGTCGAGCGCCAGCAGGGCCGTCGCGAAATCGCCGTAGGGGCTCGGCGCGAACAGGTTGCCGCCGATCGTGGCCGCCTCCCGCACCGCCGGGCCGCCGACCGCGCGCGCCACCGGATGCAGAAACGCGAGTTCCCGCTCGCGCAGGATCGCGGCCATCGTCACGCCCGCGCCGAGCTCGATGCGACCGGAAGTGACCGCCATGGCGATGAAGCTCGGATCGGTCGAGCGCAGGATGGTCTCGATCGCCGGATCGGCTTCGTTGACGGCGCGCATGACGAGCGTGCCACCCGCGAGAAAGCGCGCGCCGCGTTCGCTCGAGAGTGCGTTCGCAGCCTCGGCCAGGCGGGCAAATGTCTTCACCGTGACGGTCACGCGTGAACCTCGCCGGTCGCCCCTGCAAAATGGGCTCGCACCGCGGCGAAGCCCGCGTCGTAGATGTCCTCCCCGACCATCCGCGTCATCTCCCCTTCTTCGCCCTTGCGCGTTGAAAACGAACACTTCCATTCCCAGAAGGTGCGGTCGCCGTCGGTGACCGGCGCGAGGCGTACATGCGCCACGTAGTTGAACAGCGGCACCGGCGTATCCAGGAGGCAATAGGAGAAGCTCTGCTCGAGATCCGAGAGCGTCAGCAGGCGTTCTCGCAACTCCGATCCGTCGCGCAGGAAGAAACGCCGCACACAGCCGAGCTTGTCCGCGCTCTGGCCGCGCTCGATCGCGCTTTTGGCGACGGCGGGATGCCAGCGATCATGGCCGTTGAAATCGCGCAGGAACAGCCAGACGCTATCGGTCGGTGCGTCGATGATCGTCGAGCGCATGATTCGGATCATCCGCTCAACCTCCGAACTGACGCTTGAGAGCGTCGAAGCCGCCCTGGAAAACACCCGAGCCGATCGACGAAACGAGTTCGGCCTCGCGCTCCTGGGGGCAGTCGAACTCCGCCGTCCACTCCGCGAAGGTCCGGTCGCCGTCGGTGACCGGAGTGAGACGAAGCGTGGCCACGTAGTTCTCGACGCCCATGGGCGATTCCAGGATCGAATAGGTGCAGAACAGGTCGAAGTCCGAGAGGCCCAGGAGCTTCTCCCGGATGCGATCGCCGTTGCGCAGGCGAAAATCCCGAACGCACCCGATCTTGTCCGCCGGTTCGCCATTCTCAATCCGGCTCTCCGCAATCCCGGGGTGCCACAGGGGTAGTCCATTGAAGTCGCGCACCCGCGCCCAGACGCGGTCGGACCGGCCGTTGATGACGCTCGAGACATAAACGCGGGCCATCGTGCTGCTTCTCTCCTTGCGTTCGCCGGCCGCTGCCTAACCGCCGGACGATCTGCCGCCCGCGGGTGGTTTCTTCGGCTTCGTCTCCTTGCCGATGGCCTGCATGTCGCGGGCTTCGCGAATGAGGCCCGGCAATCGCGAGAGGCTTCCGCCCTCGATGCCGATTTCGGCGAGGATCTGATCGATCATCGGCGCCTGCACGCGATAGCGCAGCGCCGAATCGATCACCTCGTCGGTTGCGCTGCGGCGGGACGAGCCGCCCGAGCCACCCCCGCCACCACCACCGCCGAGGCCATCCACATGCAGGATGCGGATGCCCTCGATTTTTTCCATCGGCTTGACGCTTTCGCGCACGATACCCTCGATGCGCTCGAGCAGCCTGCGGCGGAACAGCGAGGCGCGCGACGCGTCGGAGAGGACGTTTTCCGCCTCGTTGAGGAGCCTTTGCGCCTCAGCTTCGACCTCGGCGCGCACCTTTGCGGCAGCGGCCGCGATCCGCACTTCCTCGGCCTCCTTTTCGGCGATCAGCACCTCGACCGTGCGGCGGCGCCGCGCGGCCTCGCTCTCGCGCACCGTCTTGACCCGCTCCTCGGCTTCGACCGCCTCGGCGCGGGCCGAACTCGGCCTCGGCCTGTGCCGTCGACTGCTCGAGCGACTTGTGGTGGATTTGGATGGTGCTCTCCATCCGAGCCGTCTCGACCGCGGTCTCGCGGCCGATCTCGAGCTGGCGCAGCTCCCGCTCACGAATGATCCGCGCCTCGTCGAGTCCCCGTTCCGAGGCGATGCGTGCCCGCTCGACTTCCTCGCGCGAAGCGATCTCCGCCTCCTGGAGAGCCTGCGCGCGGGCGATTTCCGACTGCTCGACCGCGCGACGGCGGGCCATGCGGGCAAGCTCGATCGCCTGCTCGCGCAGGACGTCCGCGCGCTCGACATGCTGGGCCGCCGAAATATCGGCTTCCTTCACTCGACGATCGGCGTCCGCTCGCTCGGCGAGCTTGGCGGCGACTTCGATGGACCGGTTTTGATCGGCGATCTCCAGTATCTTGCGACGATCGATGTCGAGGGTCTCGCGCGTGCTCGAGGATGCGATCCGCTCGCGCTCCACGGCGAGCTCGCTCGCTATGCGCGCCGTCTCGACCGCCTCGCGGCGCTTGATCTCGGCATCCTCGATGGCCTCCTCGCGTGCGATCTCGCGACTGCGCGTCTCCTGCTCGGAACCGATGCGCTCGACGGCAATCTTCTTTTCCTGGGCGATGCGCGCGGCTTCGACCGCCTCGCGGGCCGCGATCTCGGCTTGCTCGAGCGCGCGGCCACGCGCGATCTCGAGGGTTCGCACGCGCTGCTCCTGCTGGATGCGTGCCGCGGCGGTGGTTTCCCGCGCCGCGATGTCCGTCTCTTCCAATGTCTGGGTGCGTTCGATCTCGAGCGTCCGAATGGCGAGCTCCGACGCGATGCGCTCGGCGGCAAGCGCCTTTTCGCGCGCGATGCGGGCGGCTTCTGTCGCTTTCGCGGCGGTGATCTCCTCCTCGTCGACGGCACGGTTGCGGGTGATCTCACGGCGACGGATCTCTTCTTCGAGGGCGATGCGCTCGTCGGTGATGACCCGCTCCTGGGCGATGCGCGCACGCTCGGTGATCTCGCGCGCCGCGATCTCGGCCTGCTCCAGGTTACGCGTGCGTTCGATCTCGAGCCGGCGGTTCTCCTGGTCCTTGGCGATGCGCGCCGCGGTGACCGCGAGTTCTTGAGCGATGCGCGCCTTTTCCGTCTCCTCCCGGGCCACGATCTCGGCGCGCTCGACATTGAGCGTGCGCTCGATCTCGCGCCGCTGATCGTCCTCGTCGCGCGCAATCCGCGCCTCGGTGACGACCCCTTCCTGGGCGATGCGCGCGCGTTCGACACGCTCGCGCGCGGCAATCTCCGCTTCGTCGATCTGGCGTCCGCGCTCGATCTCACGCTCCCGGATGTCGCGCTCGGACGCGATGCGGGCTTCGGCGAGCGCGCGCTCGTGAGCGATGCGCGTCTTCTCGACCTCCTCGCGGCCGGAGATCTGCGCCTGCTCCGCTTCGGTGTCGCGCAGCGAACGCTCTCTTGCGAGCTCGGCGCGCTGCACCGCGCGTCTCACCTCGATGTCGCGCTCCTGATTGAGGCGCGCGGTCTCGCTCTCGCGATCGATTTCGAGGGCCTGCTTCTCCGCCTCGAGATTGCGGCTGCGGATCAGGATCATCGAATCCTGCTCGATGTCGTTGCGCAGCTTGCGTCGCGCCTCGATGTCCTCGATGAGCTTCGTCAAGCCTTCGGCGTCGAAGCGATTGGACGGATTGAAGAATTCGAGGTCGGTCTGATCGAGGTCGGTGATGGCCACGGATTCGAGCTCGAGCCCGTTCCGCTGGAGGCCTTCGAGTGCCGCCTCCTTGACGCGGGTGACGTATTCACCACGCCGCTCGTGCATCTCCACCATGGTCATTTCGGAGGCGACGGATCGCAGCGCCGAAACGAACTTGCCGGAGAGCAGCGCGTCGAGCTCGTCGACGTTCGTCGTCCGCCGGCCGAGCGTCGCCGCGGCGATGGTCACCGCCTCGCGTGTCGGGGGGACGCGAACGTAGAACTCCGAATCGATATCGACACGCATGCGATCCTTGGTGATGAGCGCGTCGTCCCGATTGCGCACGACCCGCATGCGCAGGACGTTCATGTTGACCGGAGTCACTTCGTGAATGAACGGAAGAACGAAGGCTCCGCTGTTGATCACCACCCTTTCGCCGAACAGGCCCGTGCGCACGAAGGAAAGCTCCTTCGAGGAGCGGTGATAGAGCCAATTGACGAAGTAGACGATGATCGCAATGACGACGACTGCGACGATGAGCCAGATGATCAGGCTACCGAGGATGGCGACAGGCATCTTACTCCCTCCCTCCCGCTGACGGTCGTTCAGACCCGCGTCTAGTCTTTGCTTTACTCTGGTGCTTCTTGATCGCCTTGAATTTCGCAACCTGATCGGCAAGCGCGCGCTCGACCGGCAGGCGCTCCATCGAGGATGCTCCGAAGAAGCCGTCGCAGCGGCGGGCCCGCGCGAGCACGTACTGAGCATCGGCGGGCTCGGCGACCGGCCCGCCGTGAACGAGGACGAAGATGTCGGGCTTCACCGCGAGCGCCGCCTCGGCCATCGCGTCGGTCAGCTTCGGACAATCCTCCAGCCGGCTCGAGGTCACGGCCCCGACCGAGCCGCCTACGGTGAGGCCGAAGTGGCACACCAGGACGTCGGCTCCGGCGCGCGCCATGGCGGCGGCCTCGGACGGCTCGAACACATAGGCCGCCGTGAGAAGGTCGCGGTCATGCGCTTTCGCGATCATCCGGACTTCCCGAGCATAGCCCATGCCCGTCTCCTCGAGCCCCGCCCGAAAGCGGCCGTCGATGAGCCCGACCGTCGGGAAATTCTGCACGCCGCTGAATCCGAGACTGGCGACCTCGTCCAGGAAACTGCCCATCTGCCGGAACGGGTCGGTGCCGCACACGCCGGCGAGCACGGGCGTGCGGGCAACGACGGGCAGCACCTCGCGGGCCATGTCCAACACGATGGCGTTGGCGTCGCCATACGGCATCATCCCCGCGAGCGACCCTCGCCCAGCCATGCGATAGCGCCCTGAATTGTAGATGACGATGAGATCGGCGCCTCCGTGTTCCTCGCACTTGGCCGAGAGGCCGGTGCCTGCGCCCGCGCCGACGATCGGCTCGCCGCGCGCCTGCATGGCGTGGAAGCGGGCGAGGATCTCGGAGCGGGGCACACGGGGCATGGGCTATCTCTTCGCGCGCCGCCGGGCGAGGCGCCCACCGAACAACCGGCGGAATTCGGCGACGATTTCCGCCGGGAATTGTGGGTCGTTGATATGCGCTCGCAACCGGATGAGCCGGCGCGAGGCGGTTTGCCGAACAGTGGCTTCGAGCGATCGGAAAAGCTCTTCGTCGGCATTGGCGTCCGCGAACGCTCCGCCCGGCGCGTCCAGCGCCGAGAGGCCGCCTTCCGGCAGGAAGAAGCGTACCGGGCCGTCCATCCGATTGAGCCGCTCGCCGATCCAGCGGCCGATGCGCACGGTCTCCTCCGGCGTCGTGCGCATCAGCGTCACGTTCGGATTGTGGACGTGCAGCCTGCGGCCGCGATAGCGTTCCGGCACGGTGTCGATCGGCCCGAAGTTCACCATGTCGAGCGCGCCGCAGGAGCCGATGTAAGGAATGCGGGTGCGCGCGATCGCTCCGAAGCGATCCTCGGTGGCGGGCAACACGCCGCCCAGCAAAAGATCACAAACCTCGGTGGTCGTGATGTCGATCACACCCGCGATCGCCCCGGAATCGACGAGCTTCTCCATCGATTGGCCGCCGACGCCGGTGGCGTGGAAAACGAGGCACTCGAAGTCCTCCTCCAACGCGCCCGCGATGGCGTCGACGCAAGGCGTCGTGACGCCGAACATGGTGAGCCCGATCGCCGGCTTCACGCTGCCGCGCCGCTCCGGGACGCGATCGCGTTCATTCGTGCTCGCGGCGCGCGCCTTCACCATGCCGACCATGGCCGCGGCCCCGTTGGCGAGCACCTGGCGCGTCACCGAATTGAGGCCGGCGACGTCGGTCACCGAATAAAGCATCATGATGTCCGATGGCCCCACGTAAGGGGCGACATTGCCCGAGGCGACGGACGAGATGAGGACCTTGGGCACGCCGAGAGGCAGCGCCCGCATCGCGGGAGCGACCAGCGAACTTCCGCCCGAGCCCCCCGCCGAGATCAGGCCGCCGATCGGCTCCTGCCGCCGAACCCATACCTCGAAGGCCTCAGCCATCGCGGTGATCGCGGAGCCGCGTTCACCGGTAAAAACCGCATTGGGCCCGCCGCGAAAATAGGTGGCGACATGGTGTGGCGGCACATCGGCAGGCGATGGACCGCCGGAGGTCGACAGGTCGACCAGCGTCACGCGCACGCCGGCGGCCGCGATCTGATCGCGTATGAAGCGCAGCTCGTCGCCTTTGGTATCGAGCGTGCCGGCCACGATCACCGGCGCCACGCCACCCCGGTGGATCGGCCGCAGCTCGACCGCTGGTGCCGTGGCCACCACGGCCGATTCAGGCACGGCCGTCCTCGTGCGCGCCGCCGTTTCGATCTGCGCCACGGATGCCGGTTGGGTCCAGCGCGTCGGCATCGACGGGTTGGAAAGATAGATGCGCACAGGACCTCGCGCCTTCCGCCGAGGACCGTTGTCGGCATCCGGCGTTTCCGCCGGCTCTTCGGCTGCCTCCTCCACGCCGTGCTGGCCGACGCCGAGCAGCCTTTGCTGGAGCTCCCGGTCCGCCTCGAGGCGCGCCGCTTCCATGACGCGGTTGATCCGGCCATTGATCATGATCGCGACCTTCTCGGCGATCGCGGTGGCGACACCGATGTTCTGCTCGACCACGAGCACGCCGATGTCGCCTTGTTCACCGAGGTCGACCAGGATCTGCTCGACCTGGTCGACGATCAGCGGCGCGAGGCCCTCGGTCGGCTCGTCCATCACCAGCAGCCGCGGATTGAGAAGCAGCGCACGCGCGATGGCCAGCATCTGCTGCTCGCCGCCGGAGAGCTGGTTGCCTCGATGGTTGCGCCGCTCCGCCAACCTCGGGAAAGTGTCGTAAATGCGAGGAACCGTCCACTGCGGCCGGCTGGCGCCGGCCGCGAGCCGCAGATGCTCATCGACCGTGAGCGATGGCCATAGCCGGCGGCCCTGCGGCACGTAGCCGAGCCCGAGCCGTGCGATCTCCGCCGGGGTGCGGCCGGTGAGCTCCTCGCCCAGGAAACGGATGGTCCCGCTCGCGGCAGGGATCAGCCCGAGGATCGCCTTGCAGAGCGTCGTCTTGCCCATGCCGTTGCGACCCACGAGCGAAAGCACGCCGTGCTCGAGCTTCAGATCCACGCCCTGGAGCGCGTGGCTGCGTCCGTAGAAGACGTTGAGCCCCTTGATCTCGAGGAGGTTGGGCGAGCGCGGCTCAGGCATGGCCGCCTCCCAGATACAATTGCTGCACCTCGGGATCGGCCTCGATCTCGCGCGGCGTGCCTTCCTTGAAGATCCGCCCGTTGTGCATCATGGTCACGCTCTCGACGACGCGCAGAGCGACGTCCATGTCGTGCTCGATGATGATGTAGCCGATGTGAGCCGGAAGCGCGGCGAGGATCGCGACGAGATCGCCCCGCTCGTTCGGCGAAAGGCCCGCTGCCGGTTCGTCGAGCAGGATGAACCGCGGCGCGCCGGCGAGCGCGAGGGCGATTTCGAGCTGGCGTTGCTGGCCATGCGCGAGCTCGCCGACAAGCCGATCGATCACAGGTTCGAGATGAACGAGGGTGATGAGGTCGGTGACCGCCTGCATGATCGCATCGTTGGCGCGCGTGCGCGCAAACGAGAAACGCCCGCGCGAAACACCGCGGCAGGCAAGATATACGTTGTCTCGGACCGAGAGACCCTGGAACAACAGCGAAATCTGGTAGGTGCGGCGCAGTCCACGGCGAATTCGCTGGTGCGGCGGCAGCGTCGTCACGTCCTCCCCGTAAGAATCGCACGGTCCCGGATGTCGGGGGAAAATCGCCGGTCACGCAATTGAGCAGCGTCGTCTTGCCGGCGCCGTTCGACCCGAGCACGGCACGCCGCTCTCCGGGGCGGACACTGAGGGTGATGTCGGACAAGGCCGCGAGACCGCCGAACAGGCGGCTGACGCCCGCGCAATTCGATCGCGTTGCCGGTACCGGCGACGCCGCAATCCGTTCGGCGATCGTGCTCAACGCCGATCCTCCGGCGTGGGAGCTTGCACGCGCCGACCAGCGCCGCCAAAGCCCGATCATGCCGTCGGGCGAGAACAGGACGATGACGAGAAAGCCCAATCCGATGATCGTCTGGAAGCGGCGCCCGTCGAGTCCGACGGCGACGAGCGCGTCGAGCGCGAATGTCCGCAAGATCACGTAGATGAAAGCGCCGACAAAGGCGCCGATCGGATGCCCGAGGCCGCCCACGACCGCGATGACGAGAAGATCGATTGTCGCCTCGATGCCGGCAGTGCCCGGCGAGATCTGGTTGTTGAGCCACACCAGAAGAATTCCACCCACCGAGGCGATAAGCGCCGCGAAGGCATAGGCGGCGATGCGGTGAGCGGTGACGTTGAAGCCGATCGCCTCCATGCGGCGTGGATTGTCGCGCGTGCCTTGCAGGGCAAGCCCGAACGGCGCTCGCGAGATGTAGACGACGGCGGCGTAGCTGAGCGCGGCGAAAAAGCAGGATCAGGTAGTAGAGCGCGACCGGAGATTTCCAGTTGACCCCGAGGAAGATCGGCGCCGGTATCGACGTGAAGCCATTGAAGCCGTTGAAGATCGACCAGTTCTGAAGTGTCAGGTAGAAGAAGGCGCTGGCCAGCGCGAGGGTGATCATGATCGTATAGATACCCTTCGGTGCGGGCAGAGAGCGCGCCGGCCAGCGTTCCGAAGGCGACCGCGATGATGATCGCGAGCGGTGCTGCCACCCACCACGGCCAGAACAGGCTGATGGAGGGCAGCGAGCTCGCTCCGAGCACCGTGATCATGTAGCCGGCGAGGCCGGCAACGGTCATCTGCACGAGACTGACCATGCCGCCGTAGCCGGCGAGGAACATCAGCGACAGCGCGATCATGCCGAGGATCAAGGTCCAGCCGACGATCTGGTCCAGCACGAAATTGCTCGCGACCGCCGGAAGCAGCACCAGCAGGAGACCAAGCAGCAGGACGGGCACATGCTCGGAGACCCAGCGTGGGGGCGACGCGCCGCTGCAGGTCGACACGCCCCGCTTCGACGGTATGCGAGACTGCCATTCAGCGTCTCCCCAGAAGCCCTTGCGGCCGTAACGCGAGCACGATGACCATGATCACGAAGGTCGCGACCGTCGCATAGTTTTGGAAGTAGACGAGGCCAAACTGCTCGGAGAGGCCGATGATGAGGGCTCCGAGCGCCGCGCCCGGTATCGAGCCCATTCCACCGACGATGACGACGACGAGGGACGCCAGCAGGAAATGCGAATCCTCTCCCAGCGAGATCGACTGGAAAGTTCCCCCGACGATGCCCGCCATTCCCGCGAGGCCGGCTCCGAACGCGAAGACCAGAACGAAACAAAAGCTGAACGCGGTAGCCGAGGACGGACAGCATGTCGCGATCGTCGACGCCGGCACGGATCATCACGCCGATGCGCGTGCGGTGAAGAGCGAGCCACATGCCGACGCCGATCAGGACCGCGGCCGCGAAAATGACGAGCCTCACACGCGGATATTGAAGAAAGACCGCGTCGCCGCTCGACTTGACCGCGACCACGATAGGGGTCGGCACGGGACCCATCAGATAGTCCGGCGTGTCGATCTGGATCGCGTTGCCGCCCCAGATCCACACCATCAGATCGGAGAAGACGATGGAAAGACCGAGCGTGACCAGCGTCTGGCGAAGATCCTGCCCCTGCATCCTGCGGAAGATGAGGACCTGCATGGCGGCGCCGACCGCGGCGCAACACGCAAATGCAAAGACGTAGCTCAAGAGCCACGAACCGGTCCAAACGCCCGCCTCGTAACCCATGTATCCGCCGAACAAGTAAAGCGATCCATGCGCGAGATTGACGTTGCGCATGAGGCCGAAGATCAAGGTGAAACCGGAGGCGACGAGAAAGTAGAGCCCGCCGAGCGTGATGCCGTTGAACAGCGCGTTGATGAACAGGCGCTTGCGGCCGAACACGTCCTCGAAGCCTCCGGGCCAAGGAGCGAGGACGAGCCAAAGCGCAAGCATGACGGCAATGGCGATCAACAGCGCGCGCAGAGGGTGACGGCTTATCCAACCTGCCAGTGCGTCACCGCGCGCAGCTCCGCGGACGCAGAGCGGAACCGGCAACTCCAGCTTCGCCAATTCCCGCATCACCGATAGCGGAATGACCGACACCGGTATGGCCAAGACCGCCATCGTCAAGAGCCGTGGTCACGCTGTCGCCCTCCGACGTTCGTCAAAGAACGTACCCGAGCGGAGGCGCCCGGCATGCTCGACAGTCTGTTTTTTTGCTTCGCTATTCGGCGACGACCCGGGCGATGGTCCGGTAGAGCGTGGGCGCTATTCCCACATGGGCGGCAAAGAAATGGGTGAAATGGCTCTGCGAGGAGAAGCCGAGCTCGAAGCCGATATCGGTGACCGAGCTGCGAGATTCCATCAATCGGTCGAGAGCCCGCTCGATTCGCATCGTGTTCGCGTAGAGTGCCGGCGTGACCCCGGTATTTTCGCGGAACAACTTGAAGAAATGGGGCCGCGAGAGGCCGACGTCGCGCGCGATGGCATCGAGCTCGATGCCCTGGGCACAGCCGTCCTTCAGCAAGTGCAGCGACTTGCGCACGCGAAAGTCGATGGAGGCGCGGTGGGGCGCGAGGGCAATGCGCCCGCCGACCTTGATCCAGGATGCGTCGAAGCTGGCGTCGAAGAGCTGATTCAAGTAGCGCTCGACGATCCGATAGCTCGCGTTCGTCACCAGGACATGGGCGAGGCTCACCGCTATGGAACGGATCGTCGTTCCAACCGCGATCCTGTTGCCACCGAAGCGGAGGCTGCCGCGACCTTGCTGGTCCCGGTCGAGCCATCGATCGCAGATATACGCCACGAGAAAGATCGAGGACTCACCACCCGGGCTGGGATGAAAGGAATGCGGCTGCCAGGGGTTGATCGCGACGCCCGTGGTCTCGTCGACCTTGTGGGGAACATCGCAGATGCTGACGACCGCCGGAGGCCCGCTGAGCAGATAGGTCAGATGGCCTTCGCGATGGGCGTGGGTGCGCATGGGCCGGTCCAGCCGGTAGACGGTTACACGCCCGAATGCTCCATGACAGACCGCCAAAGCAGGTACTCATCACTCACCTCCCGCGCGCACATCTTTGTTTTACTTGAGGATTAAACGCTTACCCGGGCAGATTGACAAGTGGCTCCGTGAACCGCGGCAAGCAACGACAATGCGGGCCGGCACCGCCACTACCGGAGCCGGGCCGTATCAGACTCAAAGACACGCCTCAGCTCTCTTGTAGTTCTCCAGTATGTAGAAGGAGATCTGGCGAAGGACGGCAAGATTTCACAGTACACGGGCTTGTAGCAACGGGGCGCCCGCTGTTACGATTTCGTCGCTGGCCGAAGGGGGTGAGTCACGCTCCACCAAAGACACGCAAAGCTCATCAGGCTGGCAGAGCGGCGTCGTCCGACGACGCACGAAAAACAGGAGGATACCCCGATGCGCAAGGGCATTGCACTCGCGTTTGCGGCATCTCTCGCCGCGCTCGGCGGCAGCGGATCGGCGCAGGCCGCCGATAAGCTGAAGATCGGCGTCACCGCGACGCTTGAAGGCACGTACACCGTGCTCGGCGAAGACGGCATGCGCGGCTACGAGCTGGCCGTGAAGGCCCACAACGGCAAGGCGGGGGGCAGGGACATCGAGACCATCGTCGGCTCGACCGACGCCAGTCCGGATTCGGCACTGCGGGCCGCCAAGAAGCTGGTGGAACAGGACAAGGTCGATGTCCTCATCTCCCCGCTCTCGGGCGCGGAAGGTATCGCGATTCGGGATTATTCGAAGACGCAACCGCAGATCACGGTCATCAATGCCGTCGTCTGGCGCGCTGGAGACGACCTATGTCGATCCCTCGCCCACATTCTTCCGCTTCAACATGGACGGCGCGCAGTGGCATGCGGGGCTCGGCGATTACATCTACAACACCAAGCACTATAAGAAGATCGCGACGGTCGCCGAGGATTATGCCTTCACCTATACCCAGGTCTTCGGATTGGCACTCGAGTACTGCCAACTCGGGGGTCAGATCACCAAGAGATTCTGGGTGCCGCTCGGCACCAAGGACTTCGCCTCGGTCATCGCGGCGCTGCCCGACGACGTCGATGCCATCTATCTCGGGCTGGGTGGTGCCGACGCCGTGAACTTCCTCAACCAGTACCAGCAGGCGGGCGGCAACGCCAAGCTCATCGGCGGGTCGATCATGGTCGACCAGACCGTGCTGTCGTCGAAAGGCAAGGCGAAGGAAGCGCTGGTCGGCGTCGTCGCGGCAAGCGGCTCGGCCGATACCGATCCGAATCCGAAGTGGCAGGCCTTCGTGAAGGCCTATCAGGAAGCCTGGCCCGCCGACAAGCGTTTCGCCGGCTCCGTCGCTACTCGCCATTAGCTACTACAATTCTGCAGACGCGGTGTTTCGCGCGCTCGACGAGATCAAGGGCGACCTCAGCGACGGCAATAAGAAATTCCGGGAGGCGTTGACGAAGATGGTGCTCGACGCGCCGAATGGAAAGATCACGCTCGACGAGAATCGCCAGGCCATCGGCACGAATTTCGTCACCGAAGTCGTGAAGGACGACCATGGCGATCTCGTCAGCAAGGTGGTGAAAGTCGTTCCCAACGTGCAAGAGCGGCTCGGCTTCTCCAAGGAGGTGTTCGACAAGATCGGCCTGCCCGGTCGCGACGTCCCCGAGTGCAAGAAGAGCTACCCGTAAGCGCTACGCCCGGTCTGAGGGCAAGCCGAACGGAAAGGTGGGCCGGATCGCGCCGGCTCGCCTCATTTGCGCGCCGGCGGGCGCGCAAATCCGGCGCATCACGATCGTCTCACGGACTTCGGCAGGCAGACCAAATCCGTGACACGCGACGCAGCGGCGTCTGTAGCAAAGGGGGGAGTTGCGCTCTCAACGGCCTCGATGCCGACGTCAATTCGCGGCCCGAGCGTCGGTGCGCCTTCGCCTAACCGAGGTCCTGCCCGGCTGAATGCCAGCGGCAGGGATTGAGACAGCTTCGCACGCCATCGGAGCGTTAACCACAAGTATTACCTCTTAATCACTATCAGTTTGAATTCCCACAGAGCGTCCCGCGATCCATTTCGCATGGCAAATGGTGGGCAAATCAACCAATTTTGTGACTCCTCATCCAGTCGAACTCGTTGTTCGACTTCGGAACTATTTGCCATATTCATGGTTAACGTCCCGCTTGGAACGGGGACTTTCTCATGTGTATGAGATCAAATCTGCTCGCCGCGGCGGCAGTCACAGTATTGGCGATCGCATCTCCGAGCCTTGGTTGGGCACATGCCAGCGGGGGCGGTCACGGCGACGGAGGCGGCCACGACGGTGGGGGGCATGATGGTGGTGGTCACGACGGCGGCGGCCATGGCCATGAAGGTGGAGGACACGAAGGCGGCGGTCACGAGGGAGGTGGTCACGAGGGAGGTGGTCACGGCGGTCACGAGGGCGGCGGCCATGAAGGGGGCGGGCATGAGGGGGGCGGGCATGAGGGCGGTCATGGAGGGCATGAGGGCGGCGGCCATGAAGGTCAGGGGGGCCATGACAGCGGCGGCGGTGGCCGCGAAGGCGGGGGTCACGAGGGCGGCCATGAAGGCAGCGGTCATGAAGGCGGGCACGGCGGCCATGAAGGTGGCGGCCACGAGGGTGGCCATGGTCATGGGCACGGCGGTGGAAAGGGCCATGAGCCTGGCGGCAATCCCGGCAGTAGCTCGGGCGGAACGGGTCTCGGAAATGGGGGGACCGGAACCGTCGGCACCGGAGCGAGCGGCGGCACGGGGATCAGTGGAACCGGCAGCGGCAATGGCTCCAATGGAGTCTCCGGAGTGAGCGGGACCGGGACATCCTCCGCCAATGGAAACGGCGGGCCGAGCGCTTCTTCAAACGCAGCCTCGAGCGGCAACGGGGCAGGTTCCGGCGGTGCGGTCTTCACGGGAACGAGCTGCAATTACTGGGACGACACCTATTGGGGATACTGGAGATGCAAGCCTAATCGGTGAGCCCCCGTCAGAGCTTCCGACCTTCTTTTGGCCACGCCTTTGCTGCTCGCCACCTCTCCAGGGGGAAACTTCGAAATGGACAAACCAGGCAGATTCGCGTCCCGGCACCACAGATGAATTTGCGAGCCCACGGGACGCAGATGGATTCACGGTGGACCGATTGTGGCCGGGGCTGCAACACGACCTGCGAGGTCGGGCCGTTCAACAACGTCCGCAAGCCACATGGCCATGTTTCGAGGGGCCGCTTGCATTGGGCCGGGATATTGCCTGGTCGACCATCACGACCCGGAAAACAAAAGCCAGAGCCGTGCGAAGGTAAATCATCGACCTGCTCGTGGTTCTCATCCTCCTCAACGCAATGTGAGCGCCCCCCAGATCCATGCCCTGGCCCGGAACCTGGTCTTAATCATGCGTTAGTTAGAAACTTCAAAATGTGCTTGGGCGCGAGGTTTTCCACTACACTCAACTGAACCTGCGAGCTCGACAAGAGTTGATGCGCCCAGGAGGACGGGCGATGTTCACATCGAAAGAGTGCCGCAAACGTGCGGCAGAGTACCGCGAGCATGCCGCGGCCTGCGTGAAACTGGCGCAAACCGTCGCTGATACCGAGGAAAGGGCGTGCCTCGTTTCGCTCGCCAACCTCTGGTCCAAGCTTGCGAATAATCTGGAGCGGGAAGCCCAGGTACGCGCGGATCGCGCGCAACTTCAGGATTCGCCAGGATCAATTCTTTGATACGCGCGTCGATACGGCTTTCATGAGCAGGTCATTGGCCTGCGGCGCCAGCTCGTCCACCATCCCTGTTTCCGATCGTCGAAGGCTGTGCCTTCAAACAAAGTCGGTGGGCTTTGCGAGCGTGCCCCAGCCGTTGGCGACAGAGGCCGAATTGCCTTGGAACGGGGCTTCTTGGGCTGATGTGATCTGCGGCCCATTCATGGTCCAGTCCGCGAGCGCACCGTCACTGTTCCGCCAAAGGATATCGGATTTGCCGTTTCCGTTGAAATCGCCGATTTGCGCGATTTGCCACGAGGCGTCCGGCATCGCCGGGCTGCCCTGCAACGTGACCTGCTGGCTCGCCGTGACCTGCGACCCATTCATGGTCCAGTCCACGAGCGTGCCGTTACTGTTGCGCCACAAGATGTCGGACTTGCCGTCTCCGTTGAAATCGCCGATGGCGGCAACGCTCCAGGACGCGTCAGGCGCGGGCCGACCGCCTTGGTACGTGACGTCCGGTGCTCGAGGTGATCTGCGAGCCGTTCATCGTCCAGTCGATGAGCGTGCCGTCGCTGTTGCGCCACAGGATCTCGGACTTGCCGTCTCCGTTGAAATCGCCGACGCCGGCAACGCTCCAGGAGGCGCCAGGCGTCGCGGGGCTGCCCTGAAGAGTGACGTTCTGGCTCGCCGTGACCTGCGACCCGTTCATGGTCCAGTCCACGAGGTCCCCGTTGCTGCTGCGCCACAAGATGTCCGATTTCCCGTCCCCGTTGAAATCGCCGATCCCGGCGATGCTCCAGGAGGCATCGGGCGTGGCCGCGCCCCCTTGAAAGGTAACCGCCTCGCTCGAGGTGACCTGCGAGCCGTGCATGCTCCAATCGACGAGGCTACCAACGTTGTTGCGCCACAAGATGTCCGAGGCGCCGTCTCCGTTGAAGTCGCCCATGCCGGCGACGCTCCACACGCTCGGGTCGGGCACCGCGGGGGTTCCTTGATACGTGACCTCCTGCGGCCCGGCCGCCGTCCAGGCCGCGAGCGTGCCGTCCCCGTTCAGCCAGAAGACGTCGGAGGAGAGCGTCATTTGCAATGGCGGAGCGCTCGTCCAGCCGAGCGCATTCATGAGGGTGACGTCGGTCGCGGTGAGCGCATTCACGACACCCGGATACGCATTGTCGTCGAATGCATCGTTGCCGGCGCTCGGCGCCCAGTCACCGAGATCTCCTCCGTTGCCGGTCTGGAAATTGTTCCAGTTGTCGAGCGCGGTCACGCCATTGTCGATCGAGAAATAGGAAGCGGCGCCCGAGGTGAATTGCCGAGCATATGCCGCCGAAAACCGGTAGAGATCCATCGGCGTATAGACATTCGGCGTGTCCAGCTCCGATATCCTGCCCATGATTTCAGAGAATTCATGCTCCACGAGGGCGACGAAGTCGTATTGGTTCCAGGCCGGCGCTGCCGTGGTGGAATAGCCGAAGATGTTCGCAGCGGCATCGACCCCGACATAACCGTCGAGGCCGCCGTTGTTCGCCACGAGGCCAAGTGCCTTCGCCTCGGCCTGGGTCGTCACGAGGCTCGCCGGAGCGTTCGCCGGAGCGCTGGCCGGCAGAGTGCCGGCGCCGGGCGCGTTCTGGCCAAGCAGGGCATCTCTGACTGACGCGTAGGGCTCGACGATCCCATACCCGGCCTGGCCGTTCAGCACCGGCAAGCTCTCGCCGAGCGCGCCCGCTTGCAGGCTTTGGCCGTCGATCTCGCCGAATCCGACCTTGATGGTGACAGTGACGGGAGTGGTGAACAGAGTATCGAAATACGACACCACATAATTGACGGCGGCGACGAATCCCGGTCGGCAAGTTCGATGTGTTCTGATCGAATTCGAGCGACAATATTGCACGCGAGCCTCCATCGCAGAGCTTGTATCTGCAGCGGGTCTTGCGGCCGGACACTTACTGCCCGGGGATGAATCAGGCGTTACCCTCGCCGCCTGATTTGCGCGTAAATTCGTCAGTTTTTCCGTTGGCATGCCTCGTAGCGAGAGCGCTTGATCCTGCTCGCGAAGCTCGAGAATGTCAGTCCTGGGTCGACGCGGCGGAGGCCTTCGGCTCAGGATGAGCAACCCGATCGCCGCGCGACGCGGTTCGAGCGCGTCGAGAGCGACGCGGGTGGCTCAACGCCGGAAAAAGCTTTCAGCCCTGCGCCTTTCGGCCACCCGCCGCCGTGATCACGGCAACGATGATGATGCCGGTGAGCAGCAGCCTCATGCCGGCACCGACGCCGAAGGTGTTGAGCATGGTGAGGAGCAGCACCAGGAACAGCGCCGCGCCCCAGATGCCGGGAACATTGGCCTTGCCGCCGGCAACGGAGGTGCCACCGATCACCACGACCGCGATCGAGGCCAGGAGATATTCGTTCCCGATGTCGATATTGGCGCCGCGGAAATAGCCGGCAAGCAGTGCGCCGTCGAGGCCGCCGAGCATGCCGCAAAGACCGTAGGTGAGGAAACGGATCAGGCCGACCCTCACGCCTGCAAGTCGCGCCGCCCTCTGGTTCTGCCCGATGGCGAGCACCGAGCGCCCGTAGACTGTACGCTGCAGCACCACGCCCGGCGCCCAGGGTCAAGACCATGGTGATGAGCGCGAGCACGGGGATGCCGAATATTTGGAGGTTGGCAAAATCCGCGAACCCCGGCGGTGGCTTGATCTGCAAGCCGCGGCCATAGCTGATGTCGACCGACTGGATGATGAAGCTCGCCGAGAGTGTCGCGATGATCGGGGGAATCCGCAGCGCCCAGATCAAAAGATAGTTGACGACGCCGATGGCGAGCCCGCAGGCGAGCGCCGCCGACAAGCCGAGAATGATCGCGGAATCATTGCCGTCCATGACCTTCATCGCCACGGCGCTCGCGAGCCCGATGTTGGCCGGCAGCGAGAGGTCCACATTGCCGGGACCAAGCGTGATGACGAACATTTGCCCGATGCCGACCAACACGGTGAAGACCGCGAGCGAGAGCGCCGCGGTCGCCATGCCGCCCGCGCCGTGCCCGGCCGTGAAAACGATGGCGGCGAGCCAGACCGCGAGCGCTCCGAGGAAGGAATAGGCCCAAGGCTTGGCGAGAACCCTGCCGGCCGCGTTCATGGCCCCGACCTCTTGAGGCCGATCAACACGCGGGCTGCGAGCACGATGATGAGAATGATGCCATTCGCCGCGACCTGCCAATCGGGAGGGATGTGCATGAAGGTCAGGAGCGGCGACGCGGAAAGCGCGAGCGTCAACGCCCCCATGACGGCGCCGGCGGGCGAGACGCGGCCACCCACGAATTCGCCCCCGCCCAGGATGACGCCGGCGATCGAGAGCAAGGTATATCCATTGCCGACATTCGCATCGGCCGAGGTGGTCATTCCGATGAGCGCCACGCCCGCCAGCACGCCGAACAAGCCGGCCAAGGCGAACAAGGTCGTCTTGGCTTTCAGCAGCGACCAGCCGGCGCGGTGGATGGCGACGGCATTGCCGCCCGAACCGCGCAGAATGGCACCGTAAGAGGTACGCATCAGGCCGACATAGGCGACGCCGGCGATGACGACCGCAGCCAGAATCGGGAAGGGAACGAAAGGAGGGCTTGTCTTCATCACGGCCTGCAACCATTCGGGCGCCTTGCCACCCGGCTTGGGCAGCAGGAGAATCGCGAGGCCTTGCCAGACGAAGCTCATGCCCAAGGTCACCACGATCGAGGGCAGGTTGCGCAGGTAGATCAAGGCACCGAGCGCCGCATAGACGCAGACGCAACCCGCAAGCACCAAAATGCCGAGGACCGGGGCGTCTCTCAGCCAAGTGGCGGTGACGCAGCCCACGAAACCGACGAAGGTGCCGATCGACAGATCGAGATCATTGCCGGCGATCACGAACATCTGGGCGATGGTCGCCAGCGCAATCGGGATGGCGAGGTTCAGCATCAAGGTGAAGCCGAAATAGCTGATGGCGCGCGGATTGAGATAGGCGATTGCCGAGATCACCAGGGCCAAGGAGAGAGCCGGCAGCAGCCCGCGCACCATGCGGCGCGAGGTGAACCTCCCGGTCATCGGGGATACGAGCCGAAGGGGAGTGGTCGACGCGGCGGTCACCTCAGTTCGCCTCCTCGAATGAAGAGTGGATGATCTTCTCCTCGGTGAGCTCGTCGCGCATCAGGTCGGCGACGATGGTGCCGTTGCGGAAGACATAGGCATGGTCGCAATTCTCGAGCTCGTCGATCTCGGTCGTGTACCATAGGAAGGTACGCCCACCGCGCGCCTCCTCGCGGATGAGAGCGTAGACCTCGAGCTTCGTGCCGATGTCGACGCCGCGCATGGGATCGTCCATCAAGACGATGCGCGCATCAGAAGCCAAGGCGCGCGCGAACAGCGCTTTTTGCTGGTTGCCGCCCGAAAGCGAGAGAATGTTCTCGCGGATGTCGGGCGTCGCGGATGCCGATCTTGTCGCGCCAGAAATTCGCCAGCGCCTCCTCGCGACGTGGCGAAATGAAGAGGCCTTCGCGAAGCCTTCCCAGCGAGCTGAGGCTGATATTCTCGAAGATCGACCACTGCGGAAAGATGCCATCCAACTGGCGGTCTCCCGCGACCAGCGCGACCGGCGCGGAGACCTCGATGCGCGATCGGCGCCGGCTCGCCGCGGCAAAAATGGCGAGCAGCAGATCCGTCTGACCATGGCCGGCGAGACCCGTAAGGCCGATCACTTCGCCTTCACGCGCCACGAGTTCGGGACCACCGATCTGGCGCTCGGGCCGGGCGCGGACACGAACCGGAGCCGCGGCCCGCGTGATGTCACGGCCGCCGCCGAGCTCCTTGCGGGCGTTGGCGTCGATGGTGCCCATGGCCGCGACCAGCTTGTCGCGATCGAAGCGCTTCGCCCTGTCCGAGCCACCACTTTCCCGTCGCGCATGACCACGATCCGGTCGCAACTCTTCAGGACTTCACCGAGAATATGCGAGATGAGGACGCAGCTCGTGCCTTGCGCGACCGCGCGCCGCATGAAGGCGAGCAATTGCTGGGTGGCGTGAGCATCGAGCGAAGAGGTCGGCTCATCGAGGATGACGAGCGCAAGCGCTTCATCCACGACGGTGAAAGCCCGCGCCACCTCGACCATCTGCCGCCGCCCGATCGACAGATCCTGCACGAGATCCGAGGCGCCGATGCCGTGACCCGGAAAGATTTCGTCGAGTTTGTCGGTGATCAGCTTGCCCGCATTGCGGCGCCAGTTGAAGCCGCGCAGCTTCGGATGAAACACTCGCGCGTTCTCGGCTACGGTGAGGTTGGGGCATAAGGAGAGCTCCTGAAACACGCAACGTATGCCGAAGGCCTTGGCGCGCACGGCCGAGTAGTTCCGCTCCTCCACGTTAAAAAGGGTGATACGACCGTTGTCGGCCGACGCGGTCCCCGCCAATACGTGCATCAAGGTGGATTTGCCGGCACCGTTGTGCCCGACAAGGCCGACGCATTCGCCCCGGTCGACCGCAAACTCGACGCCACCCAGTGCGCGGACGGCGCCGAAGTGTTTTTCGACGCCGTCGAGCTTGACGATATTCGGGCCTGTCGCCGCCATTTGCTGTCCCCGATCCGGTCGAGGCCCGCTCCGTGTAAGGGTGGCGGCTACTTCATGTTGGCTTTGATGGCGGCGACGGCATCCTGTTGCGAATACTCGTGGCTGGCGACACCGCCCTTGGGAATATTCGGCAGCTCAGCCTCGAAGTTGTCTTGCGTGAAGGCAAGGTAAGGCACCAGGAGATCGTGCGGAATGTTCTTGTTGCCGTCCAGCACCTGCTGCGCGACCCAGAAGGCGAGCGTCGATACGCCAGGCGCGATCGATGCCGACCAGGTCGTGAAGCCGTCCTTGGCTTTCTGCTCCTTCCACCATTCGAGCTCGTCCTGACGGTTTCCCATGATGATGGTGGGACGAGGCTTGCCGGCCGCGGCGAAGGCTTGTGCGGCGCCGTAGCCGTCACCACCCTGATCGACCACGCCGACCACGCTCGGGAGGGACGGCAACACAGTCGCAACTGCCTTTTGCGCGGTCGTCTGATCCCAATCACCCGTCACCGAGCCGACGATCTTGAAGTCGGGATGGGCCGCGACCGCCTCGACAATTCCCGTATGGATGGCATCGTCGATCGACGTGCCGGCGAGCCCGCGGATTTCGAGCAGGTTGCCACCCTTGGGCTGGAACTTGGCCATCTGCTCCACTTCCTGCTTGCCCATGTCCTTGAAGTCGACGACCACCCGATAAGCGCAAGGCTCGGTAACGATGCCGTCGAAGGAGACGACGACGATGCCGGCGTCGCAGGCTTGCTTGATGGCGCCGTTCAGCGCGTCGGGCGAGGAAGCGTTGATGACGATCGCGTCATAGCCCTGCAGGATCAGGTTCTGGATCTGCGCGGCTTGCGTGGGCACGTCCTTGTCCGCGGTGGTGAAAACGTCGGCCGCGCCGACGACCTTGTCGGCCACGGCCTTCTTGGTGACGATGTCGTAGCTCTTCAGCATCGCCTGGCGCCAGGAATTACCGGCGTAGTTGTTGGAAAATGCGATCCTCTTGCCGCTCGTATCGGCTAGAGCCGACCCGCCGAGCATCGACCCTGCGACAACGCAGAGCGCCAGAATCTTGTTCATCGACTTCAATGGATCCTCCCTTGCTACATTCGATCCGATCGGGTCCTCGCTTTCGCCCGCACCGAAACTAGTACCGGCGATATGGGTGGAGAACGAAACCTGCAAAACCTCGCGCTTTTCACGCTCGTTGTCGGAAAACCCGAGCCAGGACAGAGATTCGCGAGGACCCCTGATCGAGATTATGCCGCCATTGCGTGGCGCCGCAAGCGCATCTCGGGCAGTGGAGGGATGCTGGAAATCGAGAGGCGGCGTCACCGGTGCGGTCCGTGCAAGCATTCCGGCCATCCGAGATGGTCGATCGTATGCACTGGCGCGGGCAGATGCCCTTGACTATCCTCGCCTCATGCGCGACCGGCTGCGCAAGGCTCCGAGCAACGAGGGTGCACAACGGTCGGCATATCCCGATGACGCAACGGCCGAAGATGCCGACTGAGGCCATGCGTTCACTTGTCCCGAAGGAGCGAGCTTGCGCAAGGGCGTCTTTCGAGACGGGCGTGGTTCAAGGCGTGCGACGGTTTGATCTGAAAGGCGCGGCGATCTCCGGGGTTCGAAACGAATGGCGCAACTGACCGACGATTGCTTCGCCTTCGGCGGCGCGCTCATGCCGGTCGAAGCGGCGCTGGCGCTGATCGCCGAAAGGATCATGCCGGTCGCGCAAAAAGAGACTGTGCCGCTCGCGCAGGCCGACGGGCGCGTGGTCGCGGCCGATATCCTCTCGCCGATCGCGCTGCCGCCTTTCGCCAATTCGGCGGTCGATGGCTATGCCGTGCGCCATGTGGATCTTGCGGCGCAAGGTCCGACCGAGCTGCCCTTGCGCGGCCGCGTCGCGGCTGGCGGCTCGGCGTCCGGGATCGCCGCCAAAGGCGTCGCCGTGCGCGTCTTCACGGGTGCGCCGCTGCCCGCCGACGCCGACACCGTGTTCATGCAGGAAGACGCGCGGGCGACGCAAACACATGTCGTCTTGCCGGCTGGCTTGCGCCGAGGCGCCAATCTGCGTCGCGTGGGCGAAGACGTCGCGTCGCGGGGCCCTCGTCCTGCCGGCCGGCCGCAGGATGAAGCCCCAGGACGTGGCACTCGCCGCCGCGGTCGGCCTCGCTTCCATCGAGGTCAGGCGACGGCTGAGGGTCGCGCTGTTCTCGACGGGCGACGAGCTGGTCGAGCCCGGCGGGCGTCTCGGCGAAGGCGCGATCCATGATTCGAACCGGCTGTTGCTCTCGAGCCTGCTCGCCCGCTTCGGCGCGGAAGTCGTCGATCTCGGCATCTTGCGCGACGATCGCGACGAGCTCGCGGGGCGCCTCGCCGCCGCGGCGCGAGGGCATGATCTCATTCTCACCAGCGGGGGCGTTTCCACCGGCGAGGAAGATCATGTGAAGGCCGCCGTCGAAACGGTCGGCAAGCTCGTCTTCTGGCGGCTCGGCATCAAGCCAGGCCGGCCGATCGCGATGGGGATGATCGAGGGGGTGCCCTTTGCCGGCCTGCCGGGCAATCCGGTCGCGGTGTTCGTCACCTTCTGTCATGTGGTGCGCCCGCTGCTTGCACGCCTGAGCGCCATGACGCTCGATCCGCTCGCGCCCCTGCCGGTACGCTCGGCCTTCGCCTATCGCAAGAAGCCGGGCCGGCGCGAATATGCGCGGGTCAGCCTGCGGCGCGCGCCGGACGGAACGGTCGAGGCCGTGAAGCACCCCCAGGAGGGCGCCGGCATCCTCACCTCGCTCACCGAGACGCAGGGGCTTGCCGAACTCGCCGAGGATGTCCTCGCGGTCGCGCCCGGAGATCTCGTGGGGTTCTTGCCCTATGCGACGATCTGGTGAGACGGCTTGCGCGGACGGAACGCCGGTTTTCGCTCACAAGACCCAGGACGGCCTCGCCTTAAGGCCTTCGAACCAGCGGGTCACATGGGCGCAGCCGGGCGGCAGCTCGATGCGCGGCAAGCGCATGAACTCGACCGCGACGCCAGCGGTGATGTCGGCGATGGTGAGCGCGTCGCCGCAAATGAAGGGGGTGCGCGCGAGATGTGCGTCGAGCTCGCCCAGCTCGTTGACCGCCTTCTCCTTGTTCGCTTCGCCCCAGGCCGGCACTTGCGGCACCTCGAGATCGGCCATGAACGGGTTGAGATGGCGAAACACCATGGCGACCGAGAGCAACAGGCCAAGCTCCATGCGCCGGTTCCACATCTCGACCAACGCCTTGCCCTTCGCGCCCGTGCCGAAGAGCGGCGGGTCCGGATATTGTTCCTCGAAATACCGGCAGATGGCGACGGATTCGGCAATCGCGGTGCCATCGTCGAGCAGCAGCGTCGGCACGCGGCATTTGGGATTGAGCATGGCGTATTCGGGCCGTAGATGCTCTTTCTTCGCAATGTCGGTATCGACGATCTCCGGCAGCGGGATATGTTTCTCGCGAATGAAGATGCGCGCGCGTCGTCCATTGGGCGTGCGCTTTCCGTCGTAAAGCTTCATCATCTCTCTCCGGCATCGGCTTTGCAGGAGCCGCAGGCTTTGCTTCGCGCCCCGCCAATTCTTAATCGAGGGCGGCCGCGCAGGCAAAACACACATGACCTTTGTCGGCGCCTCGAAGCCCGATCGGAATGAAGGCGGTAGCGTTTCAGGCGAGGCAAATCTTACCGAAACCCTAAATCATTCAATCGATATTGAACTATGTGGAACACCTTGCATCCCGACGGAAGAAATCGAGCGTGAGCCGCAACTTATTGTCGGGGAAAGCAAAATCGACGCCGCAAGCGTCGTGCTGACGAGAACGCCCCCTCGGGGGATCGCGCCGGAGCCGTCGGCGCCTTCCAGGAATGGGCGAACCTCGCGAAGGGTGACTTGAAGCGGCAAGACAGGCGAATGCCGCCATCTTTGTGAGCGGGGTATTAAGGTTTTTGCGCGAAAGTGACGGGATCGAGAAAGCCGTCTTCGTGTCGAGTTTCAAGCTTCGCGCTCCATGAGTGATTTGACCGCCGAACAGATTCAGCAAGGCCGAGGACCGGACCGCAAGGCGCTCGCGGCCCGCCGTCGCCTCGCCCATGAAATGCGTTCGGTGCGTGAGCGCATCGCTTCGACCTCGGGCCTCGGCCATGCCTTCGATGTCGAGCTGCTTCGTCAGTTCGGGCAGCAGCAGATCAGCGCCGTGCCGCTCGAACTGATCCTCCTCGGCTCGATCACGGCGATCGCCGTCTATTGGATCGAGCCGCTGATGGTGCTGCGCTGGGTCATCATCGTGCTCATCGGGCTCGCCATGATGGTCGCGACGGCAAGGCGACTTCTGACGGCGCCGCTCGACACCCCCCAGAAGGTAAAGAGCTGGCGCTGGTGTCTCGTCCTGGCGCAGACCCTGATGGGTGCCTGCTGGTCCTTGGTCGTCGGCGATCTTCTCGCGGTCGAGCTCAGCGTGGCGCGCCTGTTCCTTCTTTTCGTGGTGATCATGGTGTCGGCGGTCACCGCCATGTTGGCCGAGACCATCCCCATCGCGGTGATCTTCGGCCTTTTGCCGATCTCGATGCGGCTCGTGACCTTGGCGGTGGCGCATGACAGCTTGCGCGACATCGCGCTCGCCGTGATGGCCGCCGGCGCCCAGCTCTTCTTCCTGCTGTTTTCAAGCCGGGTGCATGAAACCACGGTGACCAGCCTCAAGCTGCGCGCCGAGAAGGAAGCACTGTTGCTGGAGGTGCAAGAGGCCAAGGCGAATTCCGACGAGGCGCGGCGGCGCGCCGAGGAGGCCAATCTCGCCAAGTCGCATTTTTTGGCGACCATGAGCCATGAGCTGCGCACCCCGCTCAATGCCATCCTGGGCTTTTCCGAGGTGATGAAGGGGGAGGTCTTCGGGCCGCACACCAATCCCGCCTATCGCGAATACGCGAACGACATCCATTCGAGCGGCCATCACCTGCTCACGCTGATCAACGAGATCCTCGATCTGTCCCGCATCGAGGCCGGCCGCTACGACCTGCGCGAGGAGGCGCTCAGCATCGCCCATATCATCGACGACGCGAAGCACATGCTGTCGCTGCGGGCGAAGGCCAAGAACCAGACGGTCCACGCCAAGATCGAGATGAGCCTGCCGCGCCTTTGGGCCGACGAGAGGGCCACGCGCCAGATCGTCCTGAACATCTTGTCGAACGCGATCAAGTTCACGCCGCCGGGCGGCGAGATCTGGATCAAGGCCGGCTGGACCGCGGGCTCGGGCCAATACATCTCCATCAAGGACTCCGGTCCCGGCATTCCGGAAGAGGAGATCCCGCTCGTGCTCTCCTCCTTCGGGCGCGGCTCTCTCGCCATCAAGACGGCGGAACAAGGCTCGGGCCTCGGGCTGCCGATCGTGAAGGGGCTGATCGACCTGCACGGCGGCACCTTCGTCTTGAAGGCGAAGCCGCGCGAGGGCACCGAGGTGATCGTGACCTTCCCGCCCGAGCGCGTCATGGAAGCGCTGGCCCCGGTCGGCAAGGTGGAGGCCTCTCCGGTCACGATCAGGCGCGGCAGGGCGGCCTAGAGCCGTGGCCGTGCCGGGTGAAGCACGGGCTCGTCAAGGCCACGGCGATCGCCGACGCGGCATTTTTGCCAGCCGATGAGCGGGTTACGACTGATCGGCGCGGCCTTTGTTCGACGCGGTTAACGAATCGTCAAGCATTGCGCCGTCTCACTGTCGAGCAAGAAAGAAAAATCCGTCTTCAAGTCTTCAAGCAAGGTGGCGTCGACGCGATCCTTGGATTTTGGCCTCGATCGCGAGCCTTTCACAAGCGATGGGAGATGCGTGATGACGAATGTCGACGCCGGCGAGCGCGAGAGGGAGCGGCTTGCCGCCTTGCATCGATACGACGTGCTCGACACGCCCCCCGAGGAAGCCTTCGACCGCATCACCCGGCTCGGGAAGAGCTTGCTTCGCATGTCCATCGTCACGGTGACCTTCATCGACAGCCACCGGCAGTGGTTCAAGTCGCGCCATGGCTCGGGCTCGACGGAAGCGCTCCGCGACACGGGCATTCTGCAACGAGGTGATCAAGCAGGACGATATCTTCATCGTCGAGGACGCGCTCGAGGATGCCCGTTTTGCGCGGCATCCCTCCGTCACCGGAGAACCGCTTCTGCGCTTCTATTGCGGCATTCCCCTGAAAACGAGGGATGGCCATAGCATCGGCACGCTGTCCGCCATCGACGTGGAGCCGCGGCACCTCGAGCCGGAAGAGATCGCGCTCTTCGGCGATCTCGCGCATCTCGTGTTGGACGCGCTCGAGCTGAGGCTCGTGGCAAGCGTGGACAGCCTGACGGGATCCCTGTCGCGGCGCACATTGCGTCGCGAGGCCGCGCGCGACTTCATGCTCGCTCGCAGGCAAAAGCACGAGCTGAGCTGCATCGTCCTCGACATCGATCATTTCAAAAGGATCAACGATGTTCATGGCCACGCCAGCGGCGATCACGTGCTGCAAGAACTCGTCTACATCTGCAAACGCAATCTTCGCGCCACGGACTACATCGGCCGCATCGGTGGCGAGGAATTCATGATCGTCCTGCCGCAGACGAACGACCAGGCGGCGCTCGATGTGGCCGAAAGGTTGCGCGGTGCGATCGAGGAAGCCGTCTTCAGCACGAAATCGGGGCCGCTGAAGATCACCGTGAGCTTCGGCGTCGCGCATTCGGACAAGAGCGTCGCCGATATCGACGCCTTGCTGCGGCGCGCCGACGTCGCGCTTTACGGAGCCAAATCGGCCGGACGCAACCGGGCGGTCAATTTCGCGACGCAGCACCTCGATCCGGGCCTGCGCGTCGCCTGAGGGCGAGGGCGATCGGCGGAGCGTCGGCGAAAGATTCGCGTCACCCGTTCGCGCCTCAGGTGCAGGGCTTCGCTCGGGCGCCAGCTCACCTGATCCGTTCGAGCACCGACAGGAAGAATCCGTCGGTCCCCGTGCGGGCGGGGGTGAGCAGCAATCCCGTGCCGTCGTGCGAGCGCGATGACGCAAGCCCGGCAAGCGCGGACGAAAGCCCGGCGAGGATGTGCTCGAGACGAAGGCATTGCCAATCCGGCCGGCATTCAAGAAAGGCCTTGACGCGTGCGCCATTCTCCTGCGGCAGGAGCGAGCAGGTGATGTAGGCGATGCGCCCTCCCGGTTTCACGAAACGCACGGCACGCTCGAGCACGATCTCCTGCTCCTTCATGCGTTGATCGAGGCTGCCGGGCCGCACGCGCCATTTGGCATCCGGGTTGCGCCGCCAGGTGCCGACGCCGGTGCAAGGTGCGTCGACGAGGACGAGATCGGCCTCGCCTTCGAGGCCGGCGAGAGGCTCGTCCCCTCGGCGTCGCGGCGTGCGAATCTCGACATTGCTCGCGCCGGCGCGCTCGAGCCGCGCGTGGATGGGCGCGAGGCGACGCTGATCGTCGTCGGTCGCGATGATGCGCCCTCGATTCTCGACGCAAGCGGCGAGCGCCAGCGTCTTTCCGCCCCCGCCCGCGCAGAGATCGATCGCGGTCTCGCCCGGCTTCATTCCGGCAAGCAGCGAGACGAGCTGGGAGCCCTCGTCCTGGATCTCGACGAGGCCGTCGAGAAAAGCGGGCTCGAACTGCACCGAGGGTCCGCGACCATCCTCGCCATGGGCGAGGCGAAGCCCGAGCGGCGAGAACGGCGTCGGCACGGGGCGAAGGTGAGCGAGCGCCGCCAGGGCCTCTTCGCGCGTCCCCTTCAGCGTGTTGACGCGCAGATCGAGCGGGGCGCGGCGTGCGAGCCCTTGCATCTCGCCGACGAGGTCGTCGCCGAATTCGCTCCGGAGCGGCGGCGTGAGCCATTCAGGGAAATCCCCGGCGACCGGATCGGGCGCGTCCGCGAGCGTGCCTTCGGCCGCCTCGAGCTTCGCACGCTCATCCGACGTGAGCGGGTGAGGCGCGAAGCGCGACCCGTCGCACAGCTCGGCGATGCTCGCCGCGCTCATGCCGCGCGCGAGGCGAAGCGTGCCGAGCAGCACGGCGCGCGGCGAAGCCTCCTCGAGACGCTTGGCGCCCATCACCCAGGCGGCGGATGCCCTGCGTCGTTGCGCGTCATAGACGAGGCTCGCGATCGCGGCCCGGTCCTTCGAACCCGCGAAGCGGCGCGCGAGCCCCCAATCCTTCAGCGCCTCGGGGGCGGGTCGGCGCCGCGTCGCGATGTCGCCAAGGACCTCGATGGCGCCGGAGAGACGGGCGGCGGGCGTCATGATGGCATCACGTGCCGAGATGCGCCGAAACTCGCGGTCAGCCAAGAAGCACGCGTACGGCGAATATGATCCACATGGCGATGAGAATGAGGAGACCCAACCCATAGACGAGACCGCGCACCCTCACGACATTCGAGCCCGTGTGGATGAAGGCGTGTGCGAAGACGGCTGACGACGAAGAGCCAGGACATGATCACGAAGAGGAGATCGTCCTTGCGCGCGATGATGGCGAGGATGACGAGAATGTAGAAGAGGACCGGCAGCTCGAACTGGTTCTGGAAACAGTTCGCAATCTGCTGCGAGCGCTGCGGCCAGGCCTTCTGCGCCGAGCGCGATGTCGCTGCGACGGCGACCTCCTTGCCGTTGAGCGCGCGCGTCCGCAACGGCGCGAGCCAGAGCAGCAGGCCGAAGGTGAGCGCCACCTGCACGAAGAGCGGCGCCAGCGCGGCTTGAAGGGACATGACGGCTCCGTCTCGCTTGGGTTTCAGAGGGTTGTCCGGCGCCCCGCATCGGGAGAAGAGCGGCGCCATCATCGCAAAACCGCGTTTACGGGCGCGATCAATTGAAGGTTCTTGGGCGGAGGCAGCCACTCGGCTAACGAAACCGGCGGTGAGCGCGATCGCTGCGCGAGCACTCACCCTAACCTCGCGTCGGATAGTTCGGCGCCTCGCGCGTGATCATCACGTCATGGACATGGCTCTCGCGCAAGCCGGCCCCGGTGATGCGCACGAAACGGGCATTGGCGCGGAAAGGCGCGAAGATCGGGCAGAGCCGGTGTAGCCCATCGCGGCGCGCAAGCCGCCGATGAGCTGATGCACGACATTCGCCGCCGGCCCCTTGTAGGGCACTTGCCCTTCGACGCCTTCCGGCACGAGCTTCATGGCGTCGCGCACTTCCTGCTGGAAGTAGCGATCGGCCGAGCCCTGCGCCATGGCGCCGACCGACCCCATGCCGCGATAGGATTTGTAGGAGCGGCCCTGGTAGAGGAACACTTCGCCCGGCGTCTCGTCCGTTCCGGCGAGCAGCGAGCCCACCATGGCGCAGGAGGCGCCGGCGGCCAGCGCCTTGGCGAGATCGCCCGAGAATTTGATGCCGCCATCGGCGATCACCGGCACGTCGGAGGCGAGCGCGCCGCCGCGGCGCAATCGAGGATCGCCGAGAGCTGCGGCACGCCGACGCCCGCTACCATGCGCGTCGTGCAGATCGAGCCCGGCCCGATGCCGATCTTCACCGCGTCGGCGCCCGCATCGATCAGCGCCTTGGTGCCCTCGGCCGTGGCGACATTGCCGCCGACGACCTGCACCGAATTCGACAACTTCTTCACGCGGTCGACCGCGGCGAGCACGCGCGCCGAATGGCCGTGCGCGGTGTCGACGACGATGACGTCGACGCCGGCATCGACGAGCATCGCCGAGCGCTCGAAGCCTTCCTCTCCGGTCGTCGTGGCGGCGGCGACGAGCAGGCGTCCGGCGGCGTCCTTGGCGGCGTTCGGATAGGCGACCTGCTTCTCGATGTCCTTGACGGTGATCAGGCCGATGCAGCGGTAGTGCTCGTCGACGACGAGCAGCTTCTCGATCCGGAATTGATGCAAGAGGCGCTTGGCCTCGCTCTCCTCCACGCCCTCGCGCACCGTGATCAGGCGATCCTTGGTCATCAGCTCGGCGACGGGCTGGCGCGGGTTCGTGGCGAAGCGCACATCGCGGTTGGTGAGGATGCCGACGAGCTTGCCCTTCTGGCCTCGCGGGGCCGCGCTCGACGACGGGCACTCCCGAAATGCCGTGCTGCTTCATCAGCGCGAAGGCGTCGGCGAGCGTCTCGTCGGGGAAGATGGTGATCGGGTTCGCCACCATCCCGGACTCGAACTTCTTCACCTGGCGCACCTGATCGGCCTGCGCCTGCGGCGAGAGATTGCGATGGATGACGCCGAGCCCGCCGATCTGCGCCATGGCGATCGCCATGCGCGCCTCGGTCACCGTGTCCATCGCGGAGGCGAGGAGCGGGAATGTTGAGCTTGAGCTGGCGCGTCAGGCGGGAGCGCACATCGACCTGCGTCGGCAGGACATCGGACGCCGCCGGCTGCAAGCAGCACGTCATCGAAGGCGAGCCCTTCGCGAAAAGCGCCGTTGACGAAAGGGCTCGCGCGTCGCCAGTCGGTCCTTGGCGAGCGAGTTTTTCGGCTGGGAGGTCATGGCCAACTCCGGCTGCCGTGCAGCTTGAAAAAACGAAGCCCTCTCGCGAATCGCGCAAGGGCCTGATGGAATTGACGCAGTTGCGTATCATGCCAAGGAGCGGACGGGAAGAGCGCTTTGCGGAAAGGCGGCGAGGAGCCAGCCGCATGGCCGGCTCGCTCCTTTGGCGCGCGATCATCCTCGCGCGACGATCGCTCTTCCTTATTTTGCGGGCACCACCGTTTTCCCGTTCACGCTCAGCGCGCCATCCGCGCCATACCCGATGACCCAGAGCGACCGGCCATTGGCGCCCGGCTTTGCCAGACCCTTCGCGACCGTCAGCCCCAGCACCGCCTGCTGGAGCTCTGGATTGCTTTTCGCCGCCTCCTGAAGACGGGACAGAGCCTTGTCGAGGCCTTCGGCTTCGAGCGTGAGCGTGCCCATGGGTTTCGGCACCAGCGTCATCTCCCCATGAAAATAAAGGTCGAGGCTCGGTGAAGATAAATGGCCTGGCGCGAGAGTGAGTTTTGGCTCACCGCTCATCGCCATCGCCTCGACGACGGCGAGCTTGGAAACGTCCGGAGACTGATTTGGCCGAAGGTCAATGCCCGAAATGGCGGCATGGGCGATCTTGTCGAGGTCGTTCATCTGAAATTTGACATCGACGTCGAGGGCCGTCGGCACGAGCGGCGCCGCCCAGGCGGGAACGAGGCCGGAAGGCACGCTCAACCCGTCGATGTTGACGCCGAGCTCCGTTGCCGCCCTGCGCGACAAGCCCGGTCTGGTGTAACGATTGGACGACGGACTTCGCGCCGAAACGCCCCAGAGCCGTGTCGAGCGCGAGGTTTTCGGACCTTGACTGTCGCGTCGATATTTTTCCACAAGGGAAACGTCGCCAGGATCTTGTCCTTCAACTCGTCCTGATGCGCGACGAGCTCCTGCTCGCCTTGATGAGCGACGAGGAAGGCGAGAAGATCGCTGAAGCTCCCTCGTTCGCAGGTTTTCGAACGAACCGTCATAGGTGATCGGTCCGATGTCATAAGAGACAGTGACGGGGAGGCGAAGGCGGTCCGTTGGGCTTCGCGGCCGGCGTCATTTTAACCGTTTCCACGACGTGCCGGAACCTCTCCTGCACCTTACCGCTCACGGAACCATCCGCGAGCCCCTTCCCCTGCAACTGCGCCTCGACGTCTGTAATCGTGGCGGCCACATCCGAATTGGGCGCGCGCGCCATCATATCGAACGCCGCGACTTTCTGCGTGAAGCTGAGGAAGGCGGCGAACTTGGGGTCATAGACGCCCTCGAACACACTACCGCTCGCGGAAAGCGAGGCGGCCATATCCCCCTGCGGGGTCGGAGCCTTGATATCGACCTTCGGAAAATTGTCGGAACTGACCTTCCAGGTGCCGTCCGGCAACGGGGCGACGAGAAGGGAGTAGCGCCCGATCCGCACGGCGTCCTTCGGCAAAGGCAGCCCGAAGCCATCAACGATGCCCTGCAAATCGAAGCTGAGCTCGTAAGCCTCGCCCTTCGGAGCAACGGTGATCAGGCCATGGTCGAAAGCGGATTGGCCGAAATAGGGGGCCAGGCTTTGCGTGAGGGCCTTGGCGCCTTCGCTCGTCGCGCTCTCGGCCAAGGCCGGCAGCGAGGCAAGCGTCGGAACCGAGCCGACGAGGATTGCCGCGAGAAACGCGGCGCGGAAACGCTGCAATGACATGAAGCCTACCCCAGTCGAAATTCGAGGCGGCATATTAGCGTCGCGGCTTGCGTCTGGCGTATGACAGAACGCCGCCTTGGCATCACTTTCGCGTGACCTTAAGACCGCGACAGCGAGCCCGCGCCGATGTAAAGGGAAGGCCTTGCCGGAGGCCGTGCGATGCCCATTTCGTTGCCGACCCTCGCCGATATCCACGCCGCCGAAGAGCGCATCCGGCCGACCATTCCGCCGACGCCTTTCCTGCAATCGCGCACGCTCTCGGAGATGTTCGGCTGCGAGCTGTGGCTGAAGTTCGAGAACCTCAACTTCACCGCTTCCTTCAAGGAGCGCGGCGCGCTGAACAAGCTTCTCTTGCTGACGCCGGAGGAACGCAAAAAAGGCGTGGTCGCGGTCTCGGCCGGTAATCACGCGCTGGCGCTCGCCTACCACGCGCGCCGCGTCGGCGTGAAAGCGACGATCGTCATGCCGGTGACGGCGCCCGTGGTGAAAGCCTCGGGCGCGCGCGATTTCGGCGCCGAGGTGATCTTGCACGGCAAGACCTTCGCGGATGCCGCCGAGCTTCTGCCCGGCCTGATCGCGGAGCGCGGGCTCATCCTCGCCCATCCCTTCGACGATCCCGCGATCGTCGCCGGCCAAGGCACGGCCGGCTTGGAGATGCTGAGCGCGGTGCCCGAGCTCGACACCGTGGTCGTGCCCGTCGGCGGCGGCGGCCTGATCGGCGGGATCGCGACGGCGGCGAAGGCGATCAAGCCGTCGATCCGCATCGTCGGCGTGCAGACCGAGCTCTATTCGGGCATGGCCGGCGTGCTCGGCGCCGCGCGCTCGCCCGTCGCCGGAGGTCCCTCCGTCGCCGAAGGCATCGCGGTCAAGGAGCCGGGCCGCCTCACCCGCGAGATCGTGCGCGCCAAGGTCGACGAGATGCTGGTCGTGCCCGAATCCGCCATCGAGGATGCGGTCGCGCTTCTCCTCGAGATCGAGAAGACCTTGACCGAAGGGGCTGGCGCGGCGGGCGTGGCCGCGATCAAGGCGCGGCCGGAGCTGTTCAAGGGGCGCAAGGTCGGGGCCGTGCTGTGCGGCGGCAATATCGATCTGCAACTCCTGGTTTCAGTCCTGCATCGTTCGCTGGCCCGTCGCGGTCGCCTCGTGCGCCTCACCGTCACGACGCTCGACGCGGCGGGCGAGCTTGCCGAAATCACCTCGATCATCGCCAGGCACGGCGGCAACATCGTCGAGGTCTGGCACGACCGCATCTTCGCCTCTCCTTTCGCCAAGACGACCGCGATCGACATCGAATTCGAATTGCAGAACCCCGATGCCCGCCGGCTCATCGAGGCGGACCTCACCGCGAAAGGCATGGGCGTGGTGCAAAGATGAGGTGAGGGCTACTTCTTTCGGCGCCCCGTCCGGCGATCGCCGGCCTTCCCGGAAAAACCGTGCTGGTCGATGCCGTTCGGGCACCCGGTTGACGCCGGGACGCATTAGCGCGAGCATGGGGTTGCAACTTGACGGTTGTGCCGAGCCGCCAGGCCCTCCCGCTCCGCTGGAGGGCCTGATCGATTCGAACCGCGCGCAACCCGGCTTGCCAAGGTCCTTCGAGATGACCACGCCGAACCGATCGCAACATATCCGCCTCACCTCTCATCCCGAGCCGAGTGCGGTCGCGCCGCGCAGCCCGATCCGCTGGGGCGCGGCCACGGCCGCCGAGCGGGGCCCGCTCATCGGCACCACCACCCGCCCCTCCGATCGCAACGTGATCGGCGCGCACGGGGGCGCCTATGGTCTCTACCGGGCGCTCGCCGTGTCGTCGGGGGCGCTCAACCCGCTCGCCAAGCCCGATCTCACCAACACCAGCCCCGCGGTCACCATCGGGCCGCATCCGCAATGGAGCAAGCCGGGAAAGATCGTGTCTCTCGATCCGTTCGGGCATGTGGCCCAGGACGTCTTTGCGCGCGAGATCGCCGAAGGCCTCGACATCCGGCCGACGATCGCCGTCACCAAGGCGAGGCTCAACCTTCCGGAAATCTTCGGCGCGCTCGACGAGAAGCGCCTCCGGCCCGACCGCAAAATCTTGAAGAAGTCGGGCGAAATCGCGGTCACCAAGGTGGCGATCGACCCGGTCTGGTATCTTGCCGGGCGTCGCCGAGCGCTTCGGGGTCGCCGAATCGAGGTTGCGCCGCACCTTGTTCGAGCAAACGGGCGGGATGTTTCCCGAGCTCGTGACGCGGCCGGACCTCTCCGTCTTCCTGCCGCCGATCGGCGGGACGACCCTTTATATCTTCGGCGAGATCGAGGCTTTGACCGACAAGCGGCGCAGCCTCACCTGCCGCGTGCATGACGAGTGCAACGGCTCGGACGTTTTCGGCTCCGACATCTGCACCTGCCGTCCTTATCTCGTGCATGGCGTCGAGGAATGCGTGCGCGAGGCCCAGCGCGGCGGCGCCGGTCTCATCGTCTACAACCGCAAGGAAGGACGCGCGCTCGGCGAGGTGACCAAGTTCCTCGTCTACAATGCCCGCAAGCGCCAGAAAGGGCGGCGACACGGCGGCGACCTATTTCGAGCGCACCGAATGCGTCGCAGGCGTGCAGGACGCGCGCTTCCAGGAGCTGATGCCCGATGTGATCCACTGGCTCGGCATCACGCGCATCGATCGCTTCGTGTCGATGTCGAACATGAAATACGACGCCCTCGTCAAATCCGGCATCGAGATCGTCGAACGCGTGGCGATCCCGGACGGTCTCGTGCCGCAGGACGCATCGGTCGAGATCGAGGCGAAGAAGGCCGCGGGCTATTACGCGCCTTCCGGCGCGCGCCCGAGGAAGAAGCTCGTCGAGACCACCGGCCGGCCGTTGGAGCGCTTCTGAAGCCCCGGCGTTCCCGGTCGCGGGTCTCGACTTGGCTTCGGCCGCCGCTCGAAGAGATGCGCCCGACCGCTAAAACGCCGACGGATAGAAGAAGCACTTGCTCGTCCCGCCCCAGCGCGACACCCAGATCGCATTGTCGGGAGAGGGCTGGACACGTTCGAACGGAATGAATTCGTTCGTGTCGACGAGGAGATAACCGCCCTTCTCCTGCCTCACCAGCGACGGGTCGAGCTCCTTGGTGTCGGACCCCGAGCAGCAAAGATTTCTTGTGATCGGATCGACACGACGCCCGTCCGACCAATAATCGTGAGCGCTGGCCGGGTGAGCCACCCCGAGCAGCAGTGCCGCAACCGCGAATAGGCGCATGTTGGACCTCGCATCAATTGGCCGCCTCTACGCAGACGAATCAACGCGAACGCCGGAATGATACTCCAGTGCAACGTCTTTCCCGGTGCGACTTTTGGTCTCGACCGAGGGTTGCGGTTGTCGAGGCGCCTCCGCCGCTGGCGGCCGGCGAAACCAAGCGAAACGCTTGTTCTTCGGCCAGACCGCCGCCTTCGCTTTGGCGCCGCAGCTCGCAGGTCCGGCGCATTCGCATCCGCTTGCGGCGCCAACGCCCGAACCGTTTGCGGCATGCTTGCTTCCGATGCGCCGGCATGCGTAGAAGCGGCCGCACACAAGGAATTGACGTCTCATGACAAGGAAAGCTGTGAAGAAGGTGGTGCTCGCCTATTCGGGCGGCCTCGACACCTCGATCATCCTGAAATGGCTGCAGAGCACCTATGGCTGCGAGGTCGTGACCTTCACGGCCGATCTCGGCCAGGGCGAGGAATTGGAGCGGGCACGCCAGAAAGCCATCCTTCTCGGCATCAAGCCAGAAAACATCTTCATCGAGGATGTGCGCGAGGAATTCGCGCGCGACTACGTCTTCCCGATGTTCCGCGCCAATGCGCAGTATGAGGGACTCTATCTCCTCGGCACTTCCATCGCCCGCCCCCTGACCGCCAAGAAGCAGATCGAGATCGCCGAGAAGACCGGCGCCGACGCCGTCGCCCACGGGGCGACCGGCAAGGGCAACGACCAGGTGCGCTTCGAGCTCGCCTATTATGCCTTGAAGCCCGACATCACCGTGATCGCGCCTTGGCGCGAATGGGACCTCGCGAGCCGCACCGCGCTCCTCGAATTCGCCGAGAAGAACCAGATCCCGATCGCCAAGGACAAGCGCGGCGAGGCGCCGTTCTCGGTCGATGCCAATCTTCTGCACGCCTCCTCGGAGGGCAAGGTGCTCGAGGATCCGGCGACCGAGGTGCCCGATTACGTCTATTCGCGCACGATCGACCCCGAGGCGGCGCCCGACAAGGCCGACCGTCATCACTATCGATTTCGAGAAAGGCGACCCCGTCGCGATCGACGGCGAGAAGCTCTCGCCGGCTTCGCTTCTCGCCAGGCTCAACGAGCTCGGCCGCGCCAACGGCATCGGCCGGCTCGATCTCGTCGAGAATCGCTTCGTCGGCATGAAGTCGCGCGGCATGTATGAGACGCCGGGCGGCACCATCCTGCTGCAGGCGCATCGCGGCATCGAGAGCATCACGCTCGACCGCGGCGCGGCCCATCTCAAGGATGAGATCATGCCGCGATATGCCGAGCTCATCTACAACGGCTTCTGGTTCTCGCCGGAGCGCGAGATGCTCCAGGCGCTGATCGACAAGAGCCAGGGCGCCGTCACCGGCCGCGTGACGCTCAAGCTCTACAAGGGCTCGGCCTGGATCATCGGGCGCGAAAGCCCCTTTTCGCTCTACGACAAGGAGCTCGTCACCTTCGAGGAAGGTGCGGTCGCCTACGATCATCGCGACGCCGGCGGATTCATCAAGTTGAACGCGCTGAGATTGCGCACGCTCGCCCAAAGGCGACGGACAAAGGGCATCTAGCGGAGCTGATGGATTTTGCCACAAGTGAAGGGCAAGGAGATGGCGAGGACGAGCGGCGGCTACCGGATCGGTTTCGATATCGGAGGCACCTTCACCGACTTCATCCTTCTCGACGCGGCGCGCTCGCAGATCGAGCTCCACAAATGCCTGACGACGCCGCAGGACCCTTCGATCGGCGCCTTGCAAGGCCTCGGCGAGCTCCTCGCCCGCGCGCGTGTCGAGCTTTCCGAGGTCGAGGTGATCGTGCACGGCACGACGCTGGTCACCAATGCGCTGATCGAGCGACACGGTGCCTCGCTTGGCCTGATCACGACGGAGGGCTTTCGCGACATCCTCGAGATGGGCACCGAGCAGCGCTACGACATCTACGACCTGTTCCTGCGCTATCCCGAACCGCTGGTGCCGAGGCGGCGACGGCTCGAGGTCCGGGAGCGCATGGATCGTGACGGCAATATCGTCGAGCCGCTCGATCTCGAGGCGGTGCGGAGCGCGGCGCACCGCCTGAAGGAACAGGGCGCCGAAGCCATCGCGGTCTGCTTCCTGCATTCGTATCGCAATCCCGCTCACGAACGGGCGGCGGGAGAGGCGATCCGGGCGCAGCATCGCGATATCGCGGTCTCGCTTTCCTCCGACGTCGTGGCCGAGCTCTGGGAATACCAGCGGCTCGTCACCACTTGCGCCAACGCTTTCGTGCAACCGCTCATGGACCGTTACCTGCGGCGCCTCGAACGGGAGCTCTGGCAGCGCGGCTTTCGCGGCGCGCTTCATCTCATGCACTCGGCAGGTGGGCTGATGTCGCCCGAGGCCGCGAGAGCCTTTCCGATCCGGCTTCTGGAATCGGGCCCCGCGGGTGGCGGCCTCGCCACCGCCTTCTTCGGCGAGATCGCCGGCAAGACGGATGTGATCAGCTTCGACATGGGTGGCACCACGGCGAAGGCGTGCCTCATCGAGGATGGGCGCTGCGCCGTCGCGGCCGAGATGGAGACGGCGCGCGTGCACCGCTTCAAGAAGGGCTCCGGCCTGCCGATCAAGGCGCCCGTCATCGACATGATCGAGATCGGGGCGGGCGGCGGCTCGATTGCCGCGCTCGACGAGGTGGGTTTGCTGCGCGTCGGCCCGCGTTCCGCAGGCGCGGAGCCGGGCCCCGCCTGCTACGGCCGCGGCGGCGCCGAGCCGACCGTGACGGACGCCAATCTGCTGCTCGGCTATTACGATCCGCGTTTCTTCCTCGGCGGCCGGATGGCGCTCGATCGCGAGGCCGCGGAACGCGCGCTCGCATCGCTCGGCGCCAAGCTTGGCCTTTCACCCCTCGAAACCGCCTCCGGCATCCATCGCACGGTCACCGAGAGCATGGCCGCGGCCGCGCGCATTCACATCGTCGAGAAGGGCAAGGATCCACGCCGCTACGCGATGGTCGGCTTTGGCGGGGCGGGCCCCGCCCATGCGGCGGGTGTGGCCCGCATTCTCGGCCTGCGAGAAGTGCTGATTCCACCCGCGTCCGGCGCTGCCTCCGCGCTCGGATTTTTGGCGGCGCCCCTTTCCTTCGAGCAGGTGCGCAGCCATCCCGTGCGGCTCGAGGCGCCGGGCGCGGCCGAGACGATCGACGGGCTGCTCGGCGAGCTCGAGCAGGAAACGCGCGCGCGCCTCCTGGCCGCGGGTGTCGACGAGGACGAAATCGTCACGGAGCGCTCGGCCGATATGCGGCTTCTCGGCCAGCTCCATGAGATCAACGTCGCGCTGCCGGTCGAAAGAATAACGCCGGCAAGCCTGCCCGAAATTCACGCCGCTTTCGCCAAGGCCTACGCCGAACGCTACACGAGCGTGCTCGAGGGCATGGAGGTGCAGCTCGTGTCGCTGCGCGTGCGCTGTCGCGGCAAGCTGCCCGAGCTCACGGTCGCGCGCGGCGATGCCGTCTTCGACCGGAGCGCCGCTCAAGGGGCGCCGCGCTGCGTGGTTCGGAGAAGGCTTCGTCGACACGCCCGTCTACGATCGCTATGCGCTCGTGCCGGGCACCACGCTTCCCGGTCCTGCGATCATCGAGGAGCGGGAATCGACAACCGTCATTCCGCCGGGCGACGAGGTGACCGTCGACGCCTCCGGCAGCTTGCGGATCAGGGTCGCGGTCGCGGCAGTAGCGGCCGCGCGCATCACGCCCTCGACCTCGATCGCCGAGGCGATGGCGCTCATCGAGAGCGACGCCGTGTCTCTCGAGATCATGTGGGCGCGGCTGATCACCGTGGTCGAGGAGATGTGGCACACGCATACGGCCGCACAGCCTTCTCGCTCATCGTCTCCGAGGCGCAGGATTTCGCCTGCGACCTGCTCGATCCGGAAGGCGAGAGCCTGGCGCATTCGCCGCGCGCCATGCCGGTGTTCAACCTCACCATGCCGCGGGCCGTGAAGGCGCTCCTGCGAGAAATTCCCGGCCGATACGCTAAAGCCCGGCGATGTGCTGGTGACCAACGATCCCTGGCTGTGCGCCGGCCATCTCTTCGACATCGCCGTGGTCACGCCGGTATTTCGCGATGGCCGCATGGTCGCGCTCATGGGCACCGTCGGCCATGTCGGCGACATCGGCGGCACCAAGGACAGCTTGCGCGCGCGCGAGATCTATGACGAGGGGGTGCAGATCCCACCGATGATGCTCGTCCGTGCCGGCGTGCCGAACGAGGACCTCCTCACCCTCTTGGGCGAGAACGTGCGCAAGCCCAAGGAAGTGCTCGGCGACATCTTCTCCTTCGTCTCGGCCAATCAGCTCGGTGCCGAACGGCTTTTGCGCTTCATGGACGATTACGGCATGCATGATTTGCGAGCGCTTGCAGCCGTCGTGCAAAATCGCGCCGAAGCCGCGATGCGGGAAGCCATTCGCGCTCTGCCGAACGATGTCTACCGGTCTGAAGCTTTCAACAACCCCTTGGGCACGAGGCTGAGCTATCCGTTGAAGCTCACGGTGCGTGACGACGAGATCGAGCTCGATTTCGAAGGCGCCCCGCCGCAGCAGCCGCAAGGAGGGCTGAACTGCACCTACAGCTACACGGCGGCCCATGCGACCTATCCCTTGAAATGCATGTTGAGCCCGCAAGTGCGCGGCAACGCCGGTTGCTACCGGCCCTTCACCGTGAAGGCGCCGGAAGGCTCGATCCTGAATTGCGAAAAGCCGGCGAGCGTGAACCTGCGCACGCGCACCGGCTGGTATCTCGCTCCCAACATCTTCCGCGCCCTGGCACAGGCCGCGCCTTCCCAGGTGCAGGCGCAGACAGGGCTTCCGCATGCCGTCAGCATCTACGGCCGCGAGGCCAGCGGCCATGTCTACGCCGATCATTTCTTCATGGGCGGCGGCCAAGGCGCCTCGGCGCGGGGCGACGGAAAGTCGGCGCTCCTCTATCCCACCTCGGCCGCCAATACCTCGATCGAGCTGATGGAAAGCCGCGCGCCGGTGCTGGTGCTCGAAAAGACGCTCATCACCGACTTCGGGAGGGGCGGGCCGCGAACGCGGCGGGCTCGGCTCGCGCACCCGCATTCGCAAGCTTCACGACGACGGGTTGCCCACCCTCTTCTCCGTCTATCCCGAGGGCGTCGCGATCGCGCCCGAGGGCCTGTTCGGCGGCGAGGCGGGCGGTGAAGCGCGCGGCGTCGTGCTCGACCGCGCCGGCAACGTCGTGCATGATTGCGGCACGGGCGAGCTCGTCACTCTCACCACCGTCGATCGCGTGGTGGAAGTGTGTCTCGCCGGAGGGGCGGGCTTCGGCGATCCGCGAGAGCGGGCGACGGTGCGCGTCGAGGCTAACGTCGCCGACGGTTATGTCTCCGAAGACGGAGCGCGCCGCTACCTTGCGCGCCGCGCCTCGGCGACCGCGGCGGAGTGACCGGCGAAGGGAGCGCGGCAGCGCCTCTTGGGGAATAGCCTCTTGGGGAATAGGGGCGAAGCGCCGGAGGTCATCCGGACACGCGCCACCGGAACGGGGTTGGGAAAGGGGCAGCGACATGCAAAGGGCGGCAGCGACCACGAGGCGGCACCCCGCGTTCTTCTCTCTTGCGAGCCTGGCCTTGATCACCCCGCTCTGCGTCGTCGGCGCCATCATCGGCACCCAGCTCATCGTGACGCTCGGCATCACCACCAACACCTCCCTCATCGGGGCGCTCGCGGGCATGGCGCTTGGGCGGCTGCCGCTCGCCTATCTCTCCCGCTACAAATCGGTGCATCTCCAGAATCTCGCGCAGAGCGCGATCTCGGCCGCGACCTTCGGCGCCGGCAACGCCCTGCTTCTGCCGGTCGGCATTCCCTTCGTCATGGGGCGTCCGGACCTCGTCGAGCCGATGCTTCTCGGCGTCTTCCTCGCCATGCTCGTCGACGGCTACATGCTCTACCGGATGTTCGACAGCGAGGTGTTCCCGGCCTCGGGCGCCTGGCCTCCAGGCGTCGCGGCCGCCGAGGCAATTCGCGCCGGCGATGAGGGCGGCCGCAAGCTCGGCGTCCTCGGCCTCGGCGTGGTCATCGGCATCGTCGGCTCCTTGTTCAAGATCCCGATGTCGGCGTTCGGCGTCGCCTTCATCGGCAACATCTGGGCGCTCATCATGTTCGGCGTCGGCCTCTTGGTCCGCAGCTACTCCGCCGATCTGTTCGGCGGCGAGATGTTCGCCTCGATCTTGCCGGGCGGCGATCTTGCAAAGGCGTATGTGCCGCAAGGCGTCATGGTCGGCGCGGGCATTGTCGCGCTGATTCAGGTCGTGCTCCTGGTCCTGGCGCGGGACAGGGGCCAGCCGAAAGCGGAAGGCATGGTGCGAGGCGTCGCCGAGGTGCGCCGGTCGCTCGGCCTCGGCAGCGCGGCCTATGTCGCGATCGCGGTGCTGCTGGCGATTTTGGGCGGGTTGTGGACCGACATGTCGCCCACCCTGCTCACGGCATTCGTCATCTACGCGGCTTTCGCGGCGCTAGCGCATGAGGTGATCGTCGGGTTGGCGGCGATGCACGCCGGCTGGTTCCCGGCCTTCGGCGTGGCGGTGATCACCTTGGTGATCGGCATGCTGATCGGCTTTCCTCCGCTGGCCCTGACCTTGCTCGTCGGATTTTCGGCCGCGACCGGCCCGGCTTTCGCGGATATGGGCTATGATCTGAAGGCGGGCTTCATCCTTCGCGGCCAAGGCGCGGACGCGGAATTCGAGCGCGAAGGCCGCAAGCAACAGCTCTTCGCCGCCATGTTCGCCTTTGTGGTGGCGGGGGTGGTGGTCACCCTCTCCTACCGCTTCTATTTCGCCAACAACCTCGTCGCTCCGATCGACAAGGCCTATGCCGCGACGATCAAGGCCGGCGCCGCGCCGGGGGTGGCGCATCAGCTGCTGATCTGGGCCATTCCGGGAGCGCTGCTGCAATTCCTCGGCGGGCCGAAGCGACAGATGGGTGTCCTTTTGGCGACGGGATTGCTGCTTGGCGGGCCGGCCGCGGGATACGCCGTGCTGGTCGGCATCGTGCTGCGTCTCATCTGGACGAGATATTCGCCCAAGGAGTGGCGCGCGGACATGGAAGTCTTCGCTGCCGGCGTCATCGCAGGCGACGCGCTGTCGAGCTTCTACGACATGGGGTCGAAATATTTTGCCACGCGCTCCCCCTGAGGCCCCAGTGTCGAGCGCAGATGCACCGGGCGGTTTGAGCATCGCTACCCTTGATCAACGCTTCGGAGAATCGAAGACCATGAGGGGCAAATGAGCGTGGTGCGAGGTGGATGCCTCTGCAAGTCGGTCGGCTTCGAGGCCGACCTTCCATTCGCGAAGTTCGTGAAGTGCCACTGCTCGCGCTGCCGCAAGGCAACCGGCAGCGCCTTTGCTACGAACGCATATGTTCTTCCATCGGCCTTCCGCTGGACACGCGGACAGGAACACGTGGCGCGCTTCGATCTTCCGGAGGCCAGAAGCTTTTCGACCTCTTTCTGCGGAATGTGCGGATCACCCCTTCCACACTAGCACGCGCAGCGGTCGCGAAGTCATTATTCCCGCAGGCGCTCTTCTCGACGATCCCGGCATGTCGCCTACAATTGACTCCTGCTGGAGTTCGCGCGCTCGCTGGTTGTCGGATGCCAGCAATTTGCCGACCACTGAATAGACGCATCGGTGCTTTGCCGTCGTGCACCGCCCAACATTGGTGAGGCCGGGCTCGTCGACGCCAGCCACGCCGAGTACCAGTCACGCCAAGTAGAAGAGCAGGCGATGGGCGAGCGAAAAGGCGCGGATTTATTCGGCGGCTCCCTTGCAAGTGCACGATGGAGCAAGGACGCTTCACCCCCGAGCCAAGCAAGCCCTACTGCGTCACCGTTCCCGTGACGCCCCAGCTGTCCGACACGACATAGCCTTGCGGATAGGGGTCGTCCGGATCGAGCAGGTAGTTGTGGAAGCCGGTGATCCAGGCTCGCCCCTCGATCGCCGGAACGATGGCTGGCCGATCGCCGATCCTCGTCTCGCGACAGGATGCGGCCGTGAAAGCGCGAGCCGATGATCGATTCATGGGTCATGGCGTCGCCTACCTTCATCATCCCCCTCGCGTGGAGCACGGCGAGCCGCGCCGAAGTGCCCGTGCCGGTCGGGCTCCTGTCGGAGCGGCCCGGCGCGACGATGCAGGTGTTGCGCGTGACCTTGCCGACGCCTTCGAACGGCCTGTCGAACTGGACGATCGAGACGCCGCTAATCCCCGGATTTTGCGGGTGCACGACGGCAAAGCTGCTCGCGCGCGGCGAGCCGGATCCGCTCGCCGAGCACGGCGAGCTCGCGCGCCTCCGAGGGCTCGATGCGGAAGCCGAGCCGTGTCGCATCGACGATGGCGTAGAACATGCCGCCGTAGGCCACGTCGACCTCGATCGTGCCGAGGCCCTCGACCTCGAGCTTCGCATCGAGCTTGTCGACGAAGCTCGGCACGTTCTCGAACTCGACCGAGCGGCATTTGCCGGCTTCGCAGCGCGCCACCGCCTTGACCGGGCCGGCCGGCGTGTCGACCATCACCACCGTCTCGGGTTCCCGCATCGCGACCATGCCGGTCTCGAGCAGCACGGTGACCGTGCAGATGAGGTTCGAGCCCGACATCGGCACATATTCGGTCGGCTCCATGATGATCACGCCGACGTCGCACTCGGGTCGATCGGCGGGGTGAGAAGGTTGACGTGGCGGCAGACGCTGCCGCGCGGCTCGCACAAAAGAAACCGGCGGATGTGGTCGAAGTCGCGCTCCATCACCCGCATGCGCTCGAACATGGTCGCGCCCTTCGGCGGCAGGAAACCGCCGACGACGACATCGCCGACCTCGCCTTCGGCGTGACAGCCAACGACCGAGAGCATCGATCGACTACGCATGGTGGACCTCGTTTTGCTGTGATCTTCCAGGAAATCGTGGAGCAGTCTCGCGGCCGCCTCGACGCGATTCGCGCAAAGGGCGCCGTCAATAGGAGCGCGGCAAGCCGAGCACATGCTCGGCGAGATAGGAGAGGATGAGGTTCGTCGAGATCGGCGCCACCTGATAGAGGCGCGTCTCGCGGAATTTGCGCTCGATGTCGTATTCCTCGGCGAAGCCGAAGCCGCCATGCGTCTGCACGCAGGCATTCGCCGCCTCCCAGGAGGCGTCGGCCGCGAGCATCTTCGCCATATTGGCCTCGGCGCCACAATCTAGCCGCGCCTCGTAGCGGCGGATCGCGTCGCGCACCATGAGCTCGGCCGCGCGCATCGCCGCATAGGCCTTGGCGATCGGGAATTGCACGCCCTGGTTCTGGCCGATCGGCCGGCCGAAGACGACTGCGTTCGCGCGCGTAGTGCGGACGCCTTCTCGATGAACCATTTGGCATCGCCGATGCATTCGGCCGCGATCAGGATGCGCTCGGCATTCATGCCGGAAAGGATGTAGCGAAAGCCCCTGCCCTCCTCGCCGATGAGGTTCTCCGCCGGCACGCGCACGTCGTCGAAGAACACCTCGGTCGTCGCGTGGTTCATCATGGTGCGGATCGGGCGGATCGTCAGCCCCGCCGATCTTGCCTGCGCGCATGTCGAGGATGAAGACCGAGAGGCCGTCGGTGCGCTTTTGCCGCCTCCTGCTTCGGCGTCGTGCGCGCGAGCAGCAGCATCAGGTCGGAATGCTCGGCCCGGCTCGTCCAGATCTTCTGGCCGTTGACAACGTAATGGTCGCCCTCGCGCCGTGCGATGGTCTTGATCGAGCCCGTGTCCGTGCCGCTCGTCGGCTCGGTGACGCCGAAGGCCTGCAGGCGCAAGCTCGCCCGAGGCGATGCGCGGCAGGTAGGCGCGCTTCTGCGCTTCGCTGCCGTGGCGCAGCAAGGTGCCCATGATGTACATCTGCGCGTGGCAGGCGGCGCCATTGCCGCCCGAGTGCTGGATCTCCTCGAGGATGGCGGCGGCCGCCGACAAGGGAAGCCCCGCTCCGCCATGCTCCTCCGGGATGAGCGCGGCGAGGAATCCGGCTTCGGCCGAGCGCCGCGACGAATTCGGACGGGTAGGCCATCTCGCGGTCGAGCTTGCGCCAATACTCGGCTGGAAAGCCTTCACATAAGTTTGCGCACCGCTTCGCGGATGTCCTGGTGATCGAGAGGTTCAGTCATCTGTGCATTGGGCTTGGCAACCATGCCCGGAAAGCTAGCCTCAGCGCGGCATTCGCGCAAAGATGGTGGCCGGCGATCCTTCGCGAGCCCCGTGATCCGGCCCGCGAACTGGTCGCCATCTGTCGGGAATGGCGCCGCGTGCTTTTTTAAGCAGTGGGCCGGATGCGCGTCGAGGAGGGTTCGCCGTGGCGGTGAAGGGGCAAGGAACGGCGGGCGACGCGCGCTCCCGCAAGGCGATGCCGATCGCAGCGCGAGACTGGCCGCAAGCCGTCTATCGCCTTCTGCGGCGCGCCGACGTGCGCCACATGGCCTTCGTGCCGGATGCGGGACATTCCGAGCTCATCGAGCTTTTCACTTCGGACAAGAACGTCATCTCGAATGTGCTGACGACCGAGGAGGAAGGCATCGCGATCGCGGCGGGCGCCTGGCTCGGCGGCCTGCGCAGCGTGCTCCTGATGCAATCGAGCGGGGTCGGCAACTGCATCAACATGCTGTCGCTCGCGACCATCTCGCGCTTCCCCTTGTTGATGCTGGTCACCATGCGCGGCGAATGGGCCGAGTTCAACCCGTGGCAGGTGCCGATGGGTCGGGCGACGGAACCGGCCCTTGAACGCGATCGGGGTTCGCACGCTGCGCGCCGACACGGCGGAAGACCTCGTCGATGCCGTCGGTTCCGCCGCCGCGCTCGCCTATGAGGCCGATCAGCAGATCGCGGTGCTCATCTCGCAACGCATGCTCGGCAAGAAGAAGTGGTGACGCCATGAGCAAACCGCCCGTGCTCGAGCGCCGTGAAGCCGTGGCCGCCCTGTTGAGGGATCGCGGCGATCTCCTCGTGGTGAGCGGTCTCGGCTCGCCGAGCTATGACGTGCATGCCGCCGGCGACCACGACGCCAATTATTATCTCTGGGGAGCCATGGGCGCGGCCGCGCTTATCGGGCCTTGGCCTCGCGCAGGCGCGGCCCGGACGCATTGTGCTTGCGATCACCGGGGACGGCGAGCAGCTCATGGGTCTCGGCGGGCTGGCGACCATCGCGGTCGCCAAGCCGAAGAACCTCGTGATCGCCGTCATCGACAACGGCCATTTCGGCGAGACCGGAATGCAGAGGAGCCACACGGGTCACGGCCTCGACATCGCCAGGGTGGCGCAAGCTTGCGGCATCGAGGCTCGCGCGGTGCAAAGCCTCGCCGAGCTCGAGAGCGTGCGCGCTCAGCTTAAGCGCAAGGCCGACGGGCCGCGCCTTTTCGTCGTCAAGGTGAGGGCCGAGAACGTGCCGCGCTCGCTTCCACCTCGCGACGCGGTGCATCTGAAAAATCGCTTCCGCACATATCTTGGTTTGCCCGTGACGTGAGGGCGAGGTCGGCCCTTGGGACCGCCGCCGATCCTCCGTCGCGGTCAACTCTCCGGAAGCAGGCGGGGGAAGAGAAGGTCGAGCGCTTCCAGCGGGAAGCGTAGCGAGACAGGTTCGGGCAACCGATCCTCCGCGGCCATGCGATCGACCCCGAATCGAAATTTTGCATCAAAGTCGAATGTGCTAAAATCTGTGCCAAATCGCCCCAAAAAACGCAAAAATCAGGGGCGGAATCCGGTCTGATCGCGTGTCTCAATCCTTACATCGGGCGCATTAACAAGGCGTCGCGACCTTTTGAACCGCTCTTGCCATCGCCAGACGCAGGTCTTCGTCTACACGGAATACAACATCGGCCACGATCGGCGGAGCTTCTTTCCCCAACTGGAAATGCTGCGTATAGGCCACCTAATTGCTTGTCGATCGGGGAAAGCCGAGTAAAGCTCCTGGCAAACCTCGATCTTCACTTCGGAACGCTCGAGGAGGTGAGGAACGGCTGTAGACCGAAATCGCGGCGACGAAAGAGCCCGCACGGCGTCAGGACGATCGTGACGGCTGAGTTTTCTGGCAACACAGGAGGGACAGAGCGGGAGAGTACGTGAGTTTGATCGACAGTGAAGTACACGTTCCGGCGGAGCGGAAACCGGATCGCCGCCGGATCATGGCCCCTGCGGGCGACGCCGCCTGACATGCGGCTCCAGCGCCGGCGCCTGCATCGGTACTGTTGGGTCGGCATCGTCTTCTGTGCTGGCGTCGCGGGTGGCTGCGGCGGCGCGGCGGCTTTCGATTTCTTCGGGCTCTTCGGCTCCGAGGAGGCGCCGCCCCCGGTATCGCGCGATGCCCTCCCCTACACCGTCGAGTTCGATACGCCGGGCGCCGACGAGGCGCTCGAGACCCGCCTGAAGGATGCATCGAACCTTTATCGTCTGCGTCAGGACGCACCTCCCGACGGCAACTCCCTGGCACGCCGGGCACAGAGCGATTTCGCTCCCCTGATCGACACCCTCTGGGGCGCGGGCTTCTACGACGCCACGGTCGAGATCGGCATCGGGACGGCGAGGCTCAGGATCGGCGAGGACAGCATCGCCGCTTTGTCGCGCGCCGCGCAAGCCCATCGCGACAAGTCCGTGGTGCCGATCAAGATCTTCGTCCAGCCCGGCCCCCTGTTTACCCTCGGCACGGTCCTGGTGCGCGATGCCCGCACCGGGGAGGCTTTCGATCCGCAGCAGTTGCCGCAGCGGATCATCGGCCTGATGGCCGGCGATCCGGCGCGCGCCAGCGACATCACGGCCGCGCAGGCGCGCATGATCGATTATTTCCGCACCCGATCGCACCCTCTCGCCAAGGTCGCCGCAGCACGTCCCGTCGTCGACCACGCGGCCCATCGAATGGACCTGACCATCGTCCTCGACCCCGGCCCCAGGGCCGGCTTCGGCGAGGTGACGATCGCGGGGCCGCAGCAGTTCCCGTCCGCCGTGGTGCGCTCCTTCATCTATATCGAGCCGGGCGATCCCTATTCGCCGAAAGTACTTGCCGATACCCGCGAGTCGCTGCGCCAGATCCAAGCGCTGGGCTCCGTGCGCATTCGCGAGGGGACCACGCTCGATGCCAACGGCAATCTGCCGATCTCTGTCGAGGCCGACGACCGCCTCCCTTATGTGGTGGGCTTCGCTGCGAAGTATTCGTCGATCGATGGCCCCCTCGGCCAGGCCTACTGGGAGGACCGCAACCTGTTCGGCGGCGCCGAGCGGCTGCGCCTCGAAGGCGACCTGTTCGTCAACCAGCCCATCAACGGGACGCGCATCGCCAGTTTCCGCGACCTGACCCTCGGCAATCTCGGCGGGCGCTTCAAGGCGAGCTTCATCAAGCCGGCGCTCGACGGCACGGTGAACGATCTCCTTATCGACGGTGTTGTCGAGAACGCCGGGACAGGCGGAGACCGCTTCGGCGGCTACAAGAGCAAGCTTGCTGACCTCAATGCCGCGATCCGCCACCGGTTCGACGACAAGTTCTCAATGCAGATAGGCGCGGACGGCATGATCGGGCAGGCAACCGACAGCCTGGGCAAGGTCGATTACCGGCTGATCGGCATCCCCATTGGCCTCACCTATGATTCCACCGACAGCAAGCTGGATCCGACGCGCGGCTTTCGCATCCATGCGAGCTTCGCGCCCTATCCGGAGTTCCTGGGATCGAGCCTCAACCTCATGCAGTTCAAGGCGCAGGCCTCGACCTATTACGCGATCGACGAGGAGGCTCGCTACATCCTCGCAGGCCGCATCGGTTTCGGCTCGCTCACGGGCTCCTCGCTCGCCGACATCCCGGCCAATATGCGCTTCTACGCCGGTGGCGGCGGCTCGGTGCGCGGCTACCGCTATCTGAGTCTCGGCCCGCGCGGCCCCAATGGCTTCGTCATCGGCGGGCGCAGCCTCTTCGAGGCTTCCGCGGAGCTGCGCATCAAGATCACTGAGACTATTGGGATCGCGCCGTTCTTCGATGCCGGCAACGCCTTCACGTCGAGTTTGCCCAGCTTCAAGGATGTGCTGCAGATGTCGGCGGGCCTCGGGCTGCGCTATTATACGGCCATTGGCCCGATCCGACTTGATGTCGCAGCCCCACTCAACCCCCGCCCGGGCGACAAGCCCATCGCCATCTATGTCAGCATAGGACAGGCGTTTTGAAGAGCGTGGCGCAGAAGATCGCGGCAGGCAGCGCGGCAGGCGCGCTGGTGAGGCTGACTGTCTGCCTCGTCGCCCTGGCCGCGGCGCTGTGGGCCTTCGCGGCCATGCCGTCGCGCGCCACCGAGGAAGACAAGGGCGTGCTCGCCGACCTCATCTCGCGGGCGCTCTCCTCGGAAGCGACGCAAGTCTCGATCGGGGCCGTCGACGGCGCCCTCTCCTCCAACGCCTCGATCAGCGACATCGTGCTCTCCGACAAGGACGGGCCCTGGTTGAAGATCGACCGTGTGAAGCTCGTCTGGCGGCGCGCGGCGCTGGTGTCACGACGGCTCGAGGTCGACGAGCTGCTGATTCACAAGCTCGAATTCCTGCGCAAGCCCACGCCGTCCGACGCGCCGGCGCAGACTGACACCGCGCCGATCCTGCCGGAGCTGCCGCTCAAGGTCGAGATCAAGGAATTCGCGGTCGGCGAGCTGGCGCTCGGCGCGCCCATCCTCGGCACGAGCGCCAGCCTCTCGATGGCGGGCGCTGCGACACTGGGCAATCCCGCCGAGGGGCTCGACCTGCGTCTCGACGCCAAGCGGCTTGACGCGGCAGGCGCGGTCTCGATCAAGCTGCTCCTCGTGCCGCAGACGAAGGCACTGACCCTCGCGGCCAAGCTCGACGAGCCGGAGGGCGGCATCGTGGCGCGCGCCGCGAGCATTCCCGGCCTCCCCGCCGTGAAGCTCGACCTCGACGGCAAGGGCACGCTCGACGCCTTCAAGGCCAACCTCGCCTTCGACGCGGGGCCGACGATCGGGGCGACCGGCGGCGCCGAGCTCAAGCACGACGGAGCGGCGAGGCGCCTCAGCCTCGATCTCGAATCGCGCATCGAGGGATGGCTGCCGCCGATGGCCGGTGCGGTCTTCGCCGGCACCACGACGCTCGAAGGGGATATCGCCTTCGCCGACGATGGCGCGGTGACGATCGCGCGGCTCGATCTGGCGTCGCGCAATGCACGCCTTGGCATCACCGGCGGCCTGTCGCCGGACCGCGTCCTCGACCTCGCCATCGCGGCATCGGCCATTCCAGGGAGCGAGGGCAAGACCGCGGCGAACGGCACCGAGATCAAGAAGCTCGCCTTTGAGGCACGCGTCACGGGGCCGGCGATTGGCCCGCGGATCGCCGCCGATCTCTCGGCGGAGGGCCTGAGCACGCCGCACGGAAAACTTGGCGCGCTCGCCGCGACTTTCTCGGCGACGCCAACTGGCCTCGTTAGCGACGCCTCGACGCGCATCGCGCTCGCCGGCGACGCGAAGCTGTCGGACCTGGTCCTCGCCGATCCGGCGCTGGCCGAGGCGGTGGGACGCAGCGTGACGCTCAATCTCAAGGGCACCGCCGCGCCCGATGGGGCGACGCAGATCGAGGCGCTGCGGCTCGCGACGTCGAGCATCGCGGCAACTTATATGGGCGAGCTCGGCCCCAAGCTCGTGCGCGGCAGGTTCGGGCTCGAATCCGGCGACCTCGGCCATTTTGCCAAGCTTCTGGGGACACGCCTCAAGGGCGCGCTGAAGCTCAGCGCCGATCTCGAGGGCAATCCGGCGGCGCGTGAGCTGACGGCGAAGATCGACGCGCAGACGACGGATTTCGCGTCGGGCGTCGGGCCCGCAGACGGGCTTGCGGGGGGACACCTCGCTCTTGCCGGTTCGGTGAGGCTCCTGCCGCAGGGCTATGGCTTCGACAAGCTGACGCTCGCCGGCGCCCATGTGACGGCGCTCCTCGACGGCGAGGCGACGCAGCAGGCGGCGAAGATCGCCGCGAAGATCGACATCCCCGACACGAAATTCGCCGATCCTCGCCTCTCCGGGAAAGCAGCGGTCACGGCGACGCTGAGCGGCAGCACCGCCCATCCCGACGCTTCGTTCGAGCTTGCGCTCACCGATGCGAGGGCGCTTGACCGGTCCATCCCGCGCCTCACCTTCGAAGGCAGCGCCCGCGACCTGGCGGGCGCGCTCGACGCGGAGCTCACGCTCGCGGGAGAGGTCGACCGCAAGCCGCTCGCCGGCGCGACCCATATCGCCAAGCAAGCAAATGGAGGCTGGCTCGCCGATAAGCTGGACTTCACTTTGGGCTCGGTCGCGCTGCGCGGCAACGCTGCCGTCGACACCGCCGGCCTTGCGAATGGCCGGATCAGTGTCAAGGCGGGCGACCTCGATGATATCTCGCCCCTCCTGCTCATGAAGCTCGCGGGCGATATCAGCCTCGATGCGTCCCTTGACGCCACTGACGGCAAGCAGAACGCCAAGCTCAACGCGCATGCGGCGCACCTGGCCCTCAGCGCCAACCGGATCGAGGGGCTCGACGCCGACCTCACGGCCGCCGATCTCTTCGGGCGCAAGACGATCGACGGCACGGCCGTCCTCGCCAAGGCCATGCTCGGATCCGAGACCGTTTCCGCCTTGCAACTCAAGGCCAAAAGCTCCGCCGGCGGCAGCGATCTCGACCTCACCGCGACGGCGCGCGGCCTTGCCGTCGCGGCGAAAGCCCGGCTCATGGCGCAGGCGCAACCGAGGTTCGACCTTTCGAGCTTCACGGCGCGCGGTGCGGGCCACGGCGTGACGCTGATTGCCCCGGCACGCCTCGCCTTCGGTGACGCCGGTGTCGAGATCAGAGGTCTTGCGCTCGCCGTCGATGCCGGACGGCTGCGTCTCGACGGCCGCGCCGGCGCGAGGCTCGACCTCAAGGGAGAGGCGACGGGCATCCCGCTCGCGGCGGCCGAGCTCGCCGCGCCGGGCCTTGGGCTCACCGGGACGCTGGGCGGGCAATTCGCCATCTCCGGCACGCCCGCTGCCCTTGCGGGGGACTGGCGTCTCAAGATCGAGGGCCTCACGGCACCGCAAACCCGGAATTCCGCCCTGCCGCCGATCGACATCGCGGGCTCCGGCCGCCTCGCTGAGAGCCGCACCACGCTCGACCTCACGGCGAGCGCGGCGCGGGCCGGCAGCCTGCGCCTCACCGGCAGCGCCCCGATGAGCGGCGCCGGCGCTCTCGACCTCAGGGCCGAGGGCAAGCTCGACGCCGCTGTGGCGAACCCGATGCTCGCCGTCTCCGGCCGCCGCGTCACCGGCGCGGCGCTCGTCGATGCCCACGTCACCGGCAACATCGCCAAGCCGCAGGCCGAGGGCACGCTCAGCATGAGCGGGGGCAGCTTCAGCGATGTCGAGATGGGCCTGAAGCTCGACCGCATCGAGGCACGCATCGCAGCGCATGGCGAGACCCTCTCGGTCGAGCGCTTCGCTGCGACGACGCCGAATGGCGGCACGCTCGGGGCAAGCGGACAGGTTCGACTCGATCCGGCGACTGGTTTCCCCGGCACGGTGCGGATCACCGGCCAGAGGGCCCAGCTGATCTCGAACAGCATCGTGGCAGCAAGCGCCGACCTCGCGCTGGATCTCTCGGGCCCGCTGGGGCGCGATCCGCAGGTCGGCGGGCGGATCGGCATAGTCTCGATGGACATCACCGTGCCTGAGAGGTTGCCGAACACATCGCGGCCGATCGCCGGCACGCGCCATGTCAACCCGACGCCGACCGCCAGGGCGCGCCTGACGCTCGACGCCAAAGCCAAGGCACGTGCCGGACGCAAGTCCGCCTTCGGGACGCGGCTCGATCTTACTGTCTCGGCGCCCAATCGCATCTTCGTGCGCGGGCGCGGCCTCGACGCCGAACTCGGCGGCGACCTGAAAGTGACCGGCACGCTCGCCGACCCGAAGGTGGTCGGCGCCTTCGATCTCAGGCGCGGGCGCCTCTCCGTCCTCGGCAAGAGGCTCGACTTCACGCGCGGCCATGTCCGCTTCACCGGCGAAATGACGCCGGAGCTCGATTTTCTGGCGGACACCCAGGCAGGCGACGCGACCGCCCATATCGGCATCACCGGCCCGGCCTCGCAGCCCGTCTTCGCCTTCACCTCGGATCCGAGCCTGCCGCAGGACGAGGTGCTGTCGCGCATCCTGTTCCAGAAACCCTCGGGGAGTCTCTCGCCGCTGCAGGCGCTGCAGCTCGCCCAGGCGGCCGCGCAATTCGCGGGCGGGGGCGACGTCGCCTTCGAGCGCCTGCGCAAATCGCTCGGCGTCGACAGCCTCGATATCGGCATGGGCAGCAGTGGCAGCCCGACGGTCGGCGTGTCGCGTGCCATCAGTGACCGCCTCAGCGTCGGGGTAAAGGCCGGCAGCAAGCCGGAGGATAGCGGTGTCTCGGTCGATTTCGACGTGACGCGCCATATCCGCCTCCAGAGCGGCGTCGACGCCAAGGGCTCGTCGAGCCTCGGCGTGGGCGCGGAATGGGAGTACAAGTAGTGCCCCGGAAAGGCATCCCCACCACGGACTTCAATGAGGGACTTGGGACCGACAAGGGGACCAGGGCGAATGAGATGGGAGAGAGCTTCAACGGGCGTTGTGACCGGGAACGGTAGTGGAATCGCAGGAGACTTGCCGGGACGGTTCCCGATCATGCCGCCGCCGCCGTTCTCCAGGTGTCAAATGCCGCGCCTCCGAGGAGGGGCTCACCTCATGCGTCACTCTTCGCTGCGCAGAATTAAGGTGGCGAGAGGTGGGAGTAAAAGCTCGAGGGAATAGGGACGGCCGTGACTGGGGGCGGCCAGCGAATCGACCGCGCCATTGTTGCCGGCGTTGGACCCGCCGTACGGTGCGGCGTCAGTATTGATGATTTCGCGCCATCGTCCCGCTGCTGGAACACCAATCCGATAGCCTGGTCGCGGCACCGGGGTCATGTTGCACACGACAATAGTCCGTGGGGATCCGGCGGCACCCGAGCGAAGGAAAGCAAACACCGAGTTCGCGCGATCGTCACCGACAATCCAGGCGAAGCCTTCCTGGTCGCAGTCGCGTCGATGCAGGGACGGCTCGTTCGCATAGGCGAGGTTAAGGTCGCGAATCAGGCGCCTCACGCCCGCATGCAGCGGGTCGTCCGCCAACCACCAATCGATCTCACGGTCGTGGTTCCATTCGCGTTCCTGCGCGATCTCGTCGCCCATGAAGACAAGCTTCTTACCCGGATGTCCCCACATGAAGCCGAAATAGGCGCGCAAATTAGCGAACCGTCGCCAGCGGTCACCCGGCATGCGACCGAGCAGCGAGGCTTTGCCATGCACAACCTCGTCATGCGACAGGGGTAGGATGAACTTCTCCGAAAAGGCATAGATTAAGCCGAAAGTCATATCCTCGTGATGCCAACTGCGGTGGACCGGCTCATGCGCCATGTAGCGCAGCGTGTCGTTCATCCAGCCCATGTTCCATTTATAGGAAAAGCCGAGACCACCCTCGGCGACGGGTCGCGTCACGCCGGGCCATGCGGTTGATTCCTCGGCGATCATTATGGCGCCGGGGCAGCGCTCGCCCACGACGGCGTTGAGATGACGGAGAAACGCGACGGCTTCGAGGTTCTCGCGCCCGCCATAGATGTTCGGGCTCCACTCGCCCGGGGCGCGACTATAGTCGCGGTATAGCATAGACGCGACGGCGTCGACGCGCAGGCCGTCGACATGAAAATGCTCCAGCCAATGCAGCGCGCTGGCGATCAGGAAGCCTTGCACCTCGCTACGGCCGAAATTGTAGATGTAAGTGTTCCAGTCTCGGTGAACGCCCTCGCGCGGGTCGAGATGCTCGTAAAGAGCCGTGCCATCGAAGCGCGCGAGCCCATGCTCATCGGTGGGGAAATGCGCCGGCACCCAATCGAGGATCACCCCGATGCCAACGGCGTGGCAGGCCTCGACAAAGCGCGCCAACTCTTCCGGCGCGCCGTAGCGCGCGCTAGGCGCAAACATGCCAAGCGGCTGATATCCCCAAGAGCCTCCGAACGGATGCTCGGTTATCGGCAGGAACTCGAGATGAGTGAAGCCCATCTCTGAGAGGTAGGGAATGAGCGTGCGAGTTAGGTGCTCCCACATGCTGACTGGCGGATCGCCGGGCGGCTGCGACAGCCAGGAACCAGGATGGACCTCATAGATTGAGATCGGCGCATCCGCGGCCTGACGCGCTGCTCGAGACGCCATCCAATCGGTGTCGTGCCATTGGTACGCGTTTGCAGAGGCGACGACCGAGGCGGTTGAGGGCGGGACTTCGGTCGCCTTGGCCACAGGATCGGATTTGAATGGCATTCGCCTGCCGTCACTGGTCAAGATCGCATATTTGTAGTGTGCGCCGGCCGCGACGCGGGGAATGAAGATTTCCCATATGCCGGTATTCGTCCGCAGCCGCATGGGATGGCGACGCTCGTCCCAGGAGTTAAAGTCGCCGACGACGGACACGCGTCTGGCATTTGGCGCCCAAACGGCGAACCGCACACCGGTGACGCCATCAATGGTCGCGACCGACGCCCCGAGCGCCACGGCAAGCTCAAAGTGGCGACCTTCTCCGATCAGGTAAAGATCGAAGTCGCTGAGGATCGGCCCGAAGGCATAGGGGTCCTCGGTTTCCTGCGCGCTGCCCGGCCACGCGATGCGCAGACGATAGGGCTCGAGCGATTTGATGATGCCTTCAAAAATGCAATCGGTTGCCCCACGCGACAATTCGCCAAGCAGCCTGCCGTCGGTGCGCGCCACAATCTCGACTTTTGAAGCGCCTGGAAGGCAAGCTCGCACGACCGTTCCATGCGACGTGTGGTGGGGTCCCAGAACGGCGAACGGGTCGTCGTGAGCGGCAGCCGCAAGTGCAGAGGCAGCGGCTCGATCGAGCCGGCCAGGTTGGATCGTGAGATCACTCACGGCTGCACGGTCCGGGAATGATTCGTTCAACGAGAGCGGCGAGACCATGCAAGGGCACATCAAGCCATGCTGGGCGATTGGTGGCTTCGTAGGTGATCTCGTAGGCCGCCTTCTCAATCAGAAATAGGTCGAGCAGCGCGCCTTCCCCCCGCAGGTCGATACCGGTTGCCGCTCCCCGGTAGCCCTCAAGAAAGGTCGCGGATGCGCGCTCTCGAAACCGTTCGAGTAAGTCATCACGCTGGCCTGGACTGGTGCGGGCTAGGCCAACCTGACCCTTTCGGACCACCATCGCGGCTGCGTAGTCGAAAGAGCGCAGCATGCCCGCCACGTCGCGGAAGGGACTGCTCTTGGCGCGACGCTCCGCCAAAGGTCGGTTCGGCTCGCCCTCGAAATCGATGATGTAGGCGTCGCCATTGGCAACGAGCACTTGGCCTAAGTGAAAGTCTCCATGAACGCGGCACATGAAACTGCCCTTCGCCCGTCGAGCCAAGGCGGAAACAATTTGCCGCAATGCCTTGCGCTGCTTCAAGATGTGGGCCGCGGCCACCGCGTCACTGGCCCGCTCGTAGTCGTTCTTGGCTGCGAGGATGTCGAAAGCCCTTTCGAGGAGATCGCGGACCTTTGCTCCCCAAGTTGAAGCCACTTTTGCGTCGGCGCGTTCCGGAGCAAATGCTTCCTGGTCGGTGGGAGCGGCCAGTACACTATGCATTTCGCCGAGCCGGCGTCCGATCGTGGCCGCGAACGCGAGACACGTCGTCAGCGGGTCATCATCGGGCATCGAGCGCTCGTGCGTGCCGACCTCGTCGGTTGCGCGCGCGATCTGCTCGAGCATCCACGTCCAAGCGTCGCCTTGATTGCGCACAAAACCCTGCGCAATGGCAAAAGTCGTGAGGTCGCCGCTGGGGCCAACGCGCATGACTTCGCCTAACAGGGGCGCCGTGTGCGTAAACGCTTTCTCAGTCAGGTAGCGCGTCATCTCGGCCTCTGGATGCACGCCTGGGCCAAGCCGGCGCAAGATTTTGAGCATCACCGCGTCGCCCACGATCAGCGAGCTGTTGGATTGCTCGGACGAGAGCCACGCGACCCCGGCGTGTGGGGCGGGCATATACCCCTTTAGATCGTCGCTCGGCTCGAAGCGCAGCTCGCCTTCTGCCATCTCAAGCCGCAGTCCTTGGGCCAGCGATTGCAGCATGGCGTGTGCGAAGTGCTGCAATGCGAACGCATCGGTCAGCAGGCCGACCCGTCGTGCCTTCCGTACCCGCGCCAGGGCGAGCTGGGTCGGAAGGGCTGAGGTCGGCTCATCGTCCCAAGAGATGCTGAGGGGCAGGAACCAGCGTGACAACCTGGTCCCTTTGCCGACCTCGAGCTCGGCGAGTAGCGTTTCGCGCTCGGCACCGGGCAACGCTACGACCGACGCGATCTTGACCTCATCGATCGTTTCATCCTTGGCAGAGAACCAACGGCGCTTCGATAGGTAGAGGGGGAGCGCTTCCCGTTCGAGTCGGTTGTCTCCACCTTCGGTCAGGGCTCGCGCGATGCTCTCGCGCATAACCAAGGTTTCATACTCCGGCATTGGTTCGGGAGCAGGAGTATGCCAGGACGGCCATTCAGCTTCGCTGACAAGCAGGAACCAGTAGACCCCATACGGTGGCAGCGTCAGGAGATAGCTGAGCTGCCCGATCGGCGGAAAAACTGAGCCCCCGGTCAGCTCAATTGGGATTCGATTGCTCATCTCCGACAAGTCGAGTTCCACCGCCTGGGGGGTCCGCGAGACGTTCGCGACGCAGAGAATTGTCTCTTCCTCATACAAGCGTAGGTAGGCGAGGATCTTGCGATTCTTTGGATAGATGAAGCGCAGGCTGCCGCGACCAAACGCCTTGTGCTGACGGCGCACGCTCAACATGCGACGAACCCAGTTGAGCAACGAATGGGGGTCTCGGCTTTGCGCCTCCACATTGGTCGTCTCGAAGCCGTAGAGCGGATCCATGATTGCCGGCAGGACGAGGGCAGCGGGATCGGCGCGCGAGAAGCCGCCATTGCGGTCCGGCGACCATTGCATCGGGGTGCGCACGCCGTCGCGGTCGCCGAGATGGATGTTGTCACCCATTCCGATCTCGTCGCCGTAATATATGACGGGGGTTCCTGGCATTGACAGCAGCAGGCTGTTCATCAGCTCGACGCGGCGTCGATCGCGCTCAAGCAGCGGGGCTAGACGCCGGCGGATGCCGAGGTTGATGCGAGCGCGCTGGTCGGCAGCGTAGGTCTCCCAGAGGTAGTCACGCTCGGAGTCGGTCACCATCTCCAACGTCAGCTCGTCGTGATTGCGCAGAAAGATCGCCCACTGGCAGTTCGTCGGAATGTCGGGCGTCTGGCGCATGATGTCGGTGATCGGGAAGCGATCCTCACGCGCCAGCGCCATGTACATGCGCGGCATCAGTGGAAAGTGGAAGGCCATGTGGCATTCGTCGCCGGAGCCAAAATACTCCTTGGTGTCCTCGGGCCATTGGTTGGCCTCGGCGAGGAGCATGCGCCCGGGATACTCGGCGTCGAGATGAGCGCGGATCCGCTTCAGGATCGCGTGCGTCTCCGGCAGATTCTCGTTGCTGGTTCCCTCGCGTTCGACCAGGTAAGGGACTGCGTCGAGTCTGAGACAGTCGACCCCTAGATCGAGCCAAAATCGCATGACGCCGAGAACGGACTTGAGGACGTGCGGATTATCGAAGTTCAGATCGGGCTGGTGGGAGTAGAACCGATGCCAGAAATAGGCCTTCGCTTCGGCGTCCCAGGTCCAGTTGGAGCGCTCGACGTCGAGAAAGATGACGCGGGTGCCCGCATATTTCTGATCGTCATCGGACCACACGTAAAAATTGCGGTGCACTGAGCCCGGCTTGGCATGTCGGGCCCGCTGAAACCACGGATGTCGGTCGGAGGTGTGGTTGATGACGAGCTCGGTGACCACGCGCAAACCCCTGGCGTGGGCAGCGGTGATGAAGCGTTTCACATCCGCCATCGTGCCGTAGTCGGGATGTACGGCGCGATATTCGCTGATGTCGTAGCCATCATCGAGGCGCGGCGAGGGATAGAACGGCAAGAGCCAGATCGTGTTGACGCCGAGGTCGGCGATGTAGTCGAGCTTCGAGATCAGGCCGGGGAAGTCGCCGATACCGTCATTGTTGGCATCAAAGAACGATTTGACGTGGAGCTGGTAAATGACAGCATCCTTGTGCCAAAGCAGATCGTCGTTCGGCGAGAGGCGCGGAAGGTCGAGCGGCGCGTTCATGGCGCTGCTCCGCCGATCGGCGCGATGCGCCAGATGACGAAGGGAAGCTCGGAAGGATTGAGGCGCAGATGCTGCAGCTTGCCTGACCACACGAAACGGTGGTTGCGAATGAGATCCTCCACCGCGAGCGAGCCCTGATCGCTCAGCCCCCATTCCCAGAGCGGGATTTCGATCATTGCCTCTTGCGGTTGATGCGGGTCGAGGTTGACGGCGACGAGGATCAGTTCGCCGCGCTTTGGATCGCCCTTTCCGTAGAGCAAAATGTTATCGTTGAAGGCATTGTAGAAGGTGAGTCCGAGATGCGTCTGCAACGCCGGATAGGCGCGACGCAGGCGATTGAGCGTCGTGATCTCGGCGATGATATTGCCGGGAGCATCGTAGTCACGTGCCTTGATCTCGTATTTTTCGGAATCGAGATATTCTTCGCGGCCGGGCAGGGGCGCCGCCTCGCAGAGTTCGAAGCCCGAATACATGCCCCACAATCCCGACAAAGTCGCCGCGAGGGCCGCGCGGATCAGGAAACCGGGTCGGCCAGAGGTTTGCAAGAATATAGGGTTAATGTCAGGTGTATTGACGAAGAAATGAGGTCGGAAATAGTCCTTGACGGCAGTCATCGACAATTCCTGTAGATACGACGTGAGTTCGCTCTTAGTGTTTCGCCAGGTAAAGTAAGTATACGATTGCGAGAAACCAATTTTGGCAAGTCGATACATCATTTTTGGTCGCGTGAACGCTTCCGACAGGAAGATCACGTCGGGATGTCGGGCCCGGATGTCAGCGATCATCCACTTCCAAAATGGCAACGGCTTGGTGTGGGGGTTGTCGACCCGGAATAACCGCACGCCCTGATCGACCCAATGCAGGACGACATCGCGCAAAGCGACCCAAAGCGCGGGCGTCGCGGTCTCCGAGTAAAAATCAAAATTGACGATGTCCTCGTATTTCTTCGGCGGGTTTTCCGCATAGCGGATCGAGCCGTCGGGGCGCTGCTGGAACCAGCCGGGATGCTGCTTCAACCAGGGATGATCAAGGGAGCACTGGATTGCGAAATCAAGCGCGATCTCCAGCCCCTGCGCGGCTGCCGCGGCGACGAGGCGGCGAAAATCCTCGGACGTTCCGAGAGCGGGATGAATGCTATCATGCCCCCCGTCCGGGCTGCCGATGGCATAGGGGCTACCCACATCGTCAGGCTCTGCCCTCAAATTGTTGTTGCGGCCTTTCCGATTGGTGGTGCCGATGGGGTGGATGGGCGGAAAATACAGGACATCGAAACCCATGGCGCGGATGGCCGGCAATCGAACGATCACATCGTCGAATGTGGCGTGACGCGTCGGGTCATCGGTCATACTGCGTGGAAAAAGCTCATACCAGCTCGCGAAAGCGGCTTTTGGTCTCTCGATGTCGATGGGAAATGGGGGTTCGTGTCGCACCCCAAACCGCCTGTCATCGGCGTCCCCCATGGCGCGGCGCACGGCCGGCGAAAGCAGCGTCTGGATGCGCACCTCCTCGTTCGGATCGGCGAACCCGGCTAGCGCCTTCGAGAGGGTGGTTTGCACGCCAAGGTCAACCGCTCGAGCCAGAGCCGCCTTGACGAGCAGGCGCGACTCTTCGACCTCGAGGGCGACATTTGCGCCGGCGGTCCGTTTCTTTTCCAGGTCCCTGCGCAGACTCCCGAAGGCATCCCACCATGCCTCGATCGTCACAGTATGCCGGCCGACTCGGGAAGGCGTGATCCGCGCCCGCCAGCGATCATTCACGACGAATTCCATGGGCGCTCGCCGCCACTCGCGCTCATCCGCCGCGCGCCACAGCACTTCCGCCGCGATCAGGTCGTGACCGTCGGTGAAGATGTCGGCCTCGATCTCGATTGGCTCTCCGACTACCCGTTTGGCCGGGAAGAGGCCACCATCCACGGCGGGGGTCACGCCCTCGATCACGATGCGAGCGGCCTTCATCGCACCTTGTACCGACGCTCGCGAAGGCTTCGCCACAACCGGCGGGCTACGCTCAAGCCGCACGACGCGGACCTCGCCGGGTTCGAGCGGGCGCGACACGTCGTTCTTCGAATCACGCATGATCCATGCAGCTCCGGCTGCGGGAGGCAAGGAGGAATGCGACAGCGACGAGGCAGCTTGTGAGGTAAGATCAGTATTGAGAAGAATGGCGGCGCCTTGCGTGGCAAGATCGGGATCGACCGCATCGGTCCGCAGCAGAGCCGTGACGTTTCCCCCCGATCCGTCGATAAGCCGCAACCCCTTCAGCCGCGAGGCGGTCGCATGATCGATCATTGCATTTGCGGCGCGCACCTCGGCGCACAGGTCAAACGGGGCCTGGCGGCGCAGGCGCTCGAGTTCCTCCCGCGAGCCACTTGTCTGCGCCGTCGAGCTTCCTCCGTATTCGAAGCCCATGGGCAGAAGGATTCCGTCACCGATCGCGGCCGCGACGAACAAGGCACGCACCATGGCGGTTCGACCCCCGTCCGGACCGCGCGCGTAATTGCGAAATAGAGCAGGCGGCAGCCGCTCGCCCGGTGGCGCCTCGGGAAAGGCAATCGAAGGACCGATTCGCTCCAGAATTTCCCTCTCACTGATCAACCAAGGTGATCGGCAGTCCCACCAGGCGCTGGAGGTGAAGCCGCCTGCAAAGCCCAATCCGGCGAGAGCGGTGATGTCTTCCCAGCTCAAGCCCGGCGTCCAGGCATGAAATGCGCAAGCCGGATGGTCGCCCCGAACCCTAGCGATTAACTTTCGCCAAATGCCGGCCGGAGCCATAGCCGGCGACAAGCAGCGAAATCGCGAAGCGCCCATATCGGCGAAGGCCTTGAGCCGCGCCGTCCAAAACGCGAGAATAGCCTCTTCGATTTCCGGAGAGTTCCATCGAATTTGAGGGAGACGGGGCCTTTGTCCGACGAAGCGGGGATCCGGCGGGGGCGCTTCGGTCGCCACTCCCGGCGAGAACCATTCAGGATGAAGCTTCAAGAACCCGGGCGGCGTGTCAGAGCGATCAAGCGCAAGGTCAAGCATGAGTCCAAGGTCTTGCTTCTGGCAGACCGCGACCGAGATTAACTAACGTGTCCTGAATTTTCTGTTGGCACCTCTCATCTTGATCGTCCCGATAACATCGCGGCGTATTCAGTATCGCCGTTTCCGGGACAGCATTCGATGCGATGGCATCAAACCCGAGTGATGCCGCGTGATCGACGATCTCGTCCACTCCGTCGGCGCGTGCGACGCGGGCCAAGGGAACGAAATAAATCTTCATGAAGTGCCGCACCCTTGCTCCGCGAAGTCCGTTTCTCTTTTGCCTCTAAGACGCCTATGGAGAGCCTGAATTCGCGAAGCCATTGAGGGCCATGTCGGAGGTAACTCAGGCCGTACTTGACGATAGCTGTCGCTGACAAAAAAGCAGAGCCCTGCCTGACTCCATAGAAGAGCAGCTCGATCGCTCCGTCCTGCGGAGACTGGATCCGCTCCTTTCAGAGAGTGTCTCCTACAGGCCCTAATGTGCGGCAACTCGCATCCGTGTCAACGGCATGTGCAACACTTTTCTGGAGCCTTCGTGATGATGCGAACGGGCTCGCATCGCGAGAGCGTCGGGCTTTTGCAAAGGAGCTGGACATAACTATATCACGGGGATGCAGTTTGCTCGCTACTTCGCGGTTGGGGTGGGGCACGCTCCAGACGGGTGCGCTCATGCGGCAGCCGAGGCAAGTCCGAAAATCGGAAACTCTGAGCCCCAATAGTAAATAACCGCATGGAGAAGCGGCTGGAGGGCGGTTCCAAGCTGCTCGGCTTCACCATCCGCCTCCAAATGCTTCGCCACGCTTTGCGGCTCAAGCTCGCCAATGACGGCTTTGACACCCAATTGATCCAGAACGACCTCGGGCACAAGTCGATCAGTCAACGGTGCGCTACACCGAGCTCCCTGCTACGAAATCAAAAACATGTGGAGGTGATTGCTGCTAAGCACCGCCGGCCGGTCATGAGGCAGACGTGTGAGGCGCCGTTTCGCCGCCTTTGTGGCACCATTTTTTCGAGGGCCATCATCGGGTGGTCAGCTACTATCGCCCTTTCTTCTCAGGAAACCTGTCGATAGCCGTCCGGCAATTACTTTCGCGACAAAGCGGCTATTCTCGTGGATCGGCGTGGGGGTCACTGGAGTTCCCGCACCCTGAAACCATGCTTGGCGGCACCGAGGGAGCGTGACGATGACCCCCACGGCCCGCAACGATAAGTCATCTCGTGGCGCGGGGAGGCAGCGGTTTTGCCTCTAGCTTCTGCGCCTTGTCCATCCGATACTGGCGCATGGCAACGGTCAAACCCAAAGTCGAGTTCGAGCCCGCCCCGATGAAGATCGGTTCGGGCTGGTGCGTGCAGGTCACGCTTCCCTCTGGCATCAACCCCAAACTTGGAGGCTTCAAAACAGAGGAAGAGGCGAGGGAATGGATTGCGCGTAAATCGGCCGAGTGGCTCAAGCAATATGAAGGCGGTCGATACGCCTAAAAAGGAGACGGCCCCATCGACAGAGGGCTCCGCGTGAGAAGGAGATGCTCAAGGCCGATCCTACTCCGCTATGTGCGCCACGAGGGCTCGACCATCGTCCCCATGCATCGCAAGATCGGCACCCTTCGTGGCCTTCACGAAAGGCCCTTCCCCGCCCGAAACGGGCTCGCCGGGCGACGATCTCGATGCGGAGGGCATCGCCTCCGAGGACCCTTCCTGAGCCGATGCATTCTGCTTGAATGCGTGCGACCGGACGCGTCGATCCGGAAGTCGCCAGGAGGCTGGCGTCGACCTCGTCCAACCCCGGGAGGTCGGCCGCACCAGACCTCCTGACGGCTCCGTAAAGCATTCTGTGCGCGTGGAGGTGGGCAATCCACCAAATGGCGATCTGCCGCCCGATCAGGGCCACGGTGAGGGCCTCAACAGGTCCAGGAGGGGTCGCACCGATATCTCGTTCGAGGACGACGGTCAGGAGCTTGTCCATCCTTGCACTTCGGTGTCATTTCCTTGGGTGCGCCTTGGCTGCCGGTCATTTTTTCGCCAACGCCTCGGCGATAAGCCGCCGCGCGGCCTCTTCTCGGCTGGGCTTCGGTTCCGGCTGATCGGCGATCCAGACCTCGAGGGAGCCGAGTTCGACCGGGTCGAGCGATACGATGATCGAAGTCGGGCCCAGGCTTGGCAGGTGACGACGCCGGACCTTCGCGGCGGCCGCACCGGCGGCGCGCATGAGGCGCTCGAATCGCTTGCTCGTCATGACTTCCCTCTCGCGCTCAACCGACACAGCTTCACGCGGAAGCGGGCCAGCCTACTACTCCAACCTTTTACCCAATAAAGCTGCGGCTACTCGTCGACCCTGTTTTACTCGATGAACTGGTTGATGAATGATTCGTGGCCAACCCTGCCGATTTGGGCCTCATGCAATCTGAGGGCAATGGGGGAGGCCGGAGGACCGCCCTGCAGCATCTACTCGGCCGAGTGCTGGTCGAGGAGGTCGCCAGGGTCCATTGGCGTCGGCCTCTGCCCGACAAAGGCCGCTGCAGGGCACCTAAGGCCCGCCTAGAGCCGTGCCGACCGAGGCCCTTTGAGCGTGGCCTCAGCAGCTTCCTGGAGGGTGTGCCGACAACGAAGGTGAGGCCTTTCGATCCTCTTGACGGTCGATGGCCCGCGCACACTGCTCGTCCGGTCCCATCGGCTCCAGAAGCGCAAAGGGCTCGATGAAGACCATCGACCATGCACTGAACCCTTGCCGTTACGGCCGTGGGAGGTAATCGAAGTGCGCGGGCGTGTGTAGACACTTGGCGCCGTGGCATCCGCCTTAGGCGAGTGGGGATGACGCTATGCTTCTTGGCCATTATGGCGATGCGTCTGGCCTTAAGAGAGGCCCCCGAATGACTTGGCTCGCTAACCGCCTTCAGTGTCTCGCCTTAGCCTAATAAGTGATGGCTCATCCAATCTGTGCCCGACATCCGCCAATTTGGCATTCCCATCGACTCCGAGCGCAAAGGCAGGTCCGTAAGCTTGGCGCGAGGTCGAAACAAGGGGTGTTTCCGTGTTTCTTGCTGACGGTCCCATCGCGATCGCGGTGACGGTCATCGCGTCCCGGCTGTTTCATGATACATGTCCCCGTGATGACACGAGTTACGCAGCGATGATGGATTGGTTCCGGTTCCCCTGTCGCTACCAGAATCACCTCACATTCCGTAGAACGGCTGTTCCGAGGACGCGATGTCCTTGATGTCCTCGACCCGTGAGTCGGTGGTGTGAACTTTCAGGATGGTGCCTCCGCCCCTTAGGACTCGAAGAACCGCCTCAGGCTCCGTTGGAGCCTCGACGAAGACCATCTTGGTGACGGTCTCCTTGACGATCACTCGATATTCCATGGTCAGCTCCGGTTCATTGCAAATGTAGTTGTCCCGATTGAGGTGCATCCACAGAACATTGATCTGTCGTTCATCCGTAGAGCGACCATTTGATCCATTAATCATTAAGCGCGAGTTATCGTTATCCGCTTGCCAAGACGTTGAGAACGAGGAGGAAGCTAAGGGCTCCTGTCATGATAGGCGCGATGATCATAGCACCCAACGCAGTCGCTAGAATCGCAATTAAGATGGACGTTGCAGGCCCGATACGGGGCCTTCCCGTGCCGCATTTGGCGCATTGGATGGTGCTGCCTGAACCGGATCTGCGTGAGAAGCTTCGGATGTTCCTGATCGAACGGTTGCGCCAGTTCTCGAAGCACGATGCGCCGGTCGCGGTCAACGACGTGCTGAAGACGATCAATCGGGACCAGCCAAACCTATTGCAAATGGAACTCGCATTGATGCTTCTCCTGATCTCGCCCCTTCGCACATGCACATTTTCGAGCGAAGGCACGGCAAAGCTGCTTTCAAGACGGACCTCAAACACCAAGATACTTGAGGAGCAACATGAAAGATGAAAGCTTGGTCCCCCACAGCCAGGAACGAAACTGCACTGGCTATGCGTCGCATGTCGTCCGAGACAGGGACCGAGGCGCAGTATTTGGTGCATATGTCACGGCGCGGCGAGTTTAAACGCCGAGGCTGGGATTACTTGGCACGACTTGAAGGGGTGATCACGTGAGCAGTCAAACGCCTGACAAAGGCGAAACGAAGCCAGATGCTGACGATGTCGCGATCGTCATTCCAATGCTGAACGAGGCTGCCGTCATGCCGCGGCTCTTACGACTGCTAGCGGTCCTTGTTCCTGCTCCGGCGGAAATTATCGCGGTCGACGGAGGAAGCCAGGACGAGACCTTGTCGATTGTCCAGGAGAGCGGCTTGGTGCGCCTCGTGGAGCATCCGGTGGGTGGGCGGGCGGCGGCGATCAATCGCGGTATTGCAGAAGCGCGCTCCCCTCTCGTTTGCGTGCTTCACGCCGACACGATTCTCCCCGACGACGCCTTGATCGTGATCCGCCGGGCGCTCGCAAATCCTCGGACCGCGCTCGCGGGCTTTACGCCGCTGATCACTGGGGCCGAGACGGTGCGCTGGGGCACCACGTTTCACAACTGGATCAAGACTTGGTACGTGCCGTTGATCTTTCGCCCTCATTTGTTCTTGCGGGGCGGGCGCCTTCTGTTTGGTGACCACGCCATGTTTTTTCGGCGCGCCGACTTTTTGGCCGTTGGAGGCTGCGACGAAACACTGACCGTCATGGAAGACGCCGATCTGTGCCTGCGTTTCTGTCGCCTTGGCCGCATTCGGCTAGTCAATCGAGTGGTTACGACCTCGGACCGTCGGGTAGCGGCATGGGGCGGGTTCAAGGCAAATATGATTTATCTGTACATCGGCATCCGCTGGGCGGTCGGGCTGCGCCGCCAGATCGAGCGGCACTATCCGCACGTCAGATAAGCTAGCTCTACGCCTGTTGGATCGGGTTAAGATAACCGGCTGCCTGCTCGACGGTGCGTGCATTGCCCCGAACGATCTACTCAAACCAAAAAATATCATACGATCATTGTTTCGACCGCCGCGCCAAACAACCCGAAGCAAATAAGGCCATAGGAGACCGCAAGAGACGGCACCTATTCCTCGTGAATCGCCTCGTGGTTGCTGATGTTTGCCGAGCATGCTGGCAGGTTGCTGCGAAAGGCATCTTGCGCTACCGGGGGCGCGTCGCCTTTTATTAACCGCATGGTGGAAACTGAGAGCTAGGGAACAAGCGACGGAGTCGACGGTTGACTGGCTGATTGACGCCAAGTGGCGTCCCCGCAGGAGAAACACTCCGTCAGACCGAATTATTCACTCGGGAGCATTGCGCGTGGGTTGTGACACTATTCAAGATTCCAAATCGCAAACGTCGAGCCCACACTGTGTCGCGAGTTGCTCCGACAGAATTGTGCCGGGCTGGCAATTGCACGACGCATCCGCGATGCCGGACACTCGGCGCAACTTGTCGCGGCTGACGCTTCCATCATGATCGCTAGGGGTTCTGATGAGCTGAAAGCGGGCCTAACAGATTACCTCGCCCGGCTGTGGCGCTATGGCTTGGTTCTGTCAAAGAACCGAGACGTAGCCGAGGACCTGGTGCGCAAGACCTGTGTCCGCGCGCTCGAAGACTCGCAAGAATTCAGCTCGGGATCGAGGCTCGATAGACGGCTGTTTTCGATTCTGCGCTCGACCTGGTGGAATGAGGTCTGCTCACACGGGAATCAGGAAGGCGCGCTGGATGCGGAAAGTGCATCCATCCTCGACGAAGCTGTTGAGAGTGACGCTCTGGCTCATCCAATCTTGAAAGAGGTGCTGAATCTGGGGGACGCACAACGTGAGGCGCTTTTTTTGGTCTATGTGGAGGGACTGACCTATCGCCAGGCGGCAGCCATGCTAGAGGTGCCAATCGGAACCATTGTGACACGGCTTGCGATGGCGCGGGAACGCCTCGCGACGCATACTGTTGGCCTTGCGACGCAGCCCTCAACGGAGGCCAAGAGCGAATGACACGAGAAACGGCCAAAGGCCGTCCCACGGATGCCGAGCTCGTGGCCTATCTCGATGGTGAGCTTGAGGCCGATCAGAGAGCCTGGGTGGCGAATTGGCTCGCCCAAGATGGCGAGCTAAGGAATCGGTTGCTGCTGCTCGAAAGTGGGGCAAGGTCCTTTCGTGAAGCCTTTGAACCGCTCCTTGCCCAGGCGCCTCGTCGTAGGCTCGCCGACATGCTTGCCGCACTTCCGACCCCACGGCCGGCCGCTAGGGTGCCCAGCTGGATTGGGGGGAACTGGCCGCGTCCGGGGCTGCTCGCGGCGGGTATTGCGCTATTTGTGGCGGGCATCGCCAGCGACCACGTGCTCCCTCAATTGCGCGAAGCCCTCGGGATTACGAGTGAAAGCGAGGACGAGGATGATTGGCGACAAACCGTGGCAGAATATGTTGCGCTCTATACTCCCGAGACCTTTGTGGGCCTGCCCGAGGAGGCAGCTCTCAGTGAGCGTCAAATCGCGATGATCGGGAGCAAACTTGGCATTCCTTTGTCGCTTGCTCGGGTTTCCTTGCCCGGCGCCACGTTCAAATGGGCGCAGCTTTTCGAATACGATGGAAAGCCGCTCGGCCAGCTCGCCTATCTCGATGCCCATAATGGAGCCTTGGCCTTGTGCATCTATGCGGATAGCCATTCTGATACGACCTCATTGACCGAGGAGAGGGCCGGCCTGAATGTCGTGCACTGGTCGTCGCGTGGCCGCGCCTTTATGTTAGTTGGCCACGCGGCAATGCCCCAGTTGCAGGACCTCGCCAACAGCTTGTCTCAGCGGCTTACACTTTGAACGCTGCCACGTTCTTCTTTCCACGGCGGAAGCCCGCGATGTAAGCACGACGCCGCTTCGAACAGGGGAGTGGCGGAGGCAGGGTGAGCTCCTGTTTGCGCTCCGTGCTGTCGCAAGCATGGCGCGGATGCTGGTCAATTGCCGCGAAGCCTATGCGGAGCGTCGGAACAGGTGCTCGAAGCGCGCGCCATTTTCCCCGCGCGTTCCTGCGTTCCATACTCGCTTCGGAGCTCACCATTGTCGCAGCGCGCTTGGGCCTCAACCTCGTGTCGTCGCCAAGCGAAAGATTAGCTCTGGTCGAAAGGTAACGTGCATGACAGATCGTGAAGCCGCGTGCAGCTGCGGACAACTACGGCTCACCCCTAAGGGCGACCCGGTTCGTGTTTCGATGTGCCACTGCCTCGAATGCCAGCGCCGGACAGGGAGCACCTTCGGCGTTCAAGCATGGTATTCACGCGAACAAATCCGCCCGGCTAACGGTATCGCGAAGCAGTACGTCCGTAGGGCAGACAGTGGCAGGCTCGTGACTTTTAGCTTCTGTCCAAACTGCGGGGGGACTGTCTTCTGGGAAGCCGAGCACCTCCCCGATCTGATTGCTGTAGCTGTTGGAATGTTTGCGGATCCCGCCTTCGACAGGCCCGCTTATTCAGTTTGGGAGAAACGGCAACACCCATGGACAGTCGCGATGGGCGAGCAGAAAATCGAACATCTGAAATGACCGCACCCTCTGCCGGTAGGCAGGCTCGAGCGCCTTGGGTCATGACGACCTGGGCACCCGCATATACCGGAGATCGGCCAAGCAATCACACAAACCCTCACCGGTAAAAGGTCAGGCCGCCGCTCAGCGTTGCCATGGTCGTGGTGATGCTGATGACGGTTTCCCCGCGCAGCATCCAGATCAGCCCCATTCGGTAGCGGGCCGTGGGCGCACCCCGACACTAGTTTCCCCTCGGCAGCGAGCGTGGCTTCCATATCGGCATACATCGGCTGTCACCGAAACATAGAGCCTGTCCGACATGCTAGCGAAATCCAGGGTTGGGACGTGCGCAACCGACTCGGATGGAGGCTTACATGCTGACCAATTCGTTCTCGCCTGAAACTCTCGCCGCTTTGAACGACGGGTTCCTCCTGACGATTATGCTCGAGGCAAAGGAGGGCCAGTCAGAGGCTGTTGCCGAAATCCTGCGGGCCTTTGCTGCCCCCACAAGGGCAGAGCCAGGCGTCAAGCTTTTCCTCTGCTACCGGTCCCCAACGAACAAGTCTTCGTTCTTTCTCTTTGAACTCTTTGTCGATAAGGCTGGATGGGAGGCTCATGAAGCCACCGACCATTTCAAGGTGGCAGTCAAAGATGTCCTGCCACTGGTAAAAAGGCGCGAACGCGTGCCCTTTATTCCGTTTCTGACAACGTCATAGATGGAGAACAAGTGCAAGTATCGACGGATTGTATTCGACCGTTGGGCGGCTTCGTTCAGCGCCTCCTGCATCACTCGTTCGCCCCTCACCGCGTTCGTCAGCCTTGATATGATCTGATGACGTTCTAGCCGCGCTCGGACGGATGCACGCGCCACTGAGCAAAGGATCTGCTGCGGGCGGACTGCTCCGGCGCGATCGGATATTCGAACTGAGGATCGCAACAGTGACACGCAAGCAGAAATACAACGTATTCAGGGCACTCCATGAGCGACACGGAGCCTTCGTGATCCCCAATCCGTGGAATGCAGGAACGGCAAGAATTCTGACAGCGTTGGGTTTCGAAGCACTCGCAACGACGAGCGCAGGTTATGCCTTCGCGGTCGGACGCCTTGATTCCGCGGCCGGGCTGACGCGAGATGCGATCTTGGAAAATGCGAAGGCCATTGTCGAGGCCACGCATCTGCCCGTGTCCGCCGATCTGGAGGATGGATTCGGGCGCTCGCCCAAAAAATGCGCTTCAACCATTCGAACTCGCGTCCGAGATCGGGTTGGTCGGGGGATCCATCGAGGATGCAACCGGCGATCCGAAAGATCCCATCTATGGGTTCCAACTTGCGGTGGAGCGAGTCGCCGCGGCGGCGAAAGTGGCTCACGAGTGTCGGTTCATGCTGACGGCACGAGCCGAGAACTTTCTTCATGGACGCCCTGATCTTGGCGACACGATACGAAGGTTGCAGTCCTTTGCGGACGCTGGCGCCGATGTTCTGTATGCGCCCGGACTTCCGAGCCTCGAAGCCATCCGCGAGGTTTGTAGGTCGGTTTCCAAGCCCGTCAACGTTGTCATGGGCTTGAAGGGCGCTACCTATTCGGTCGAAGACCTTTCTGCTGCCGGAGTGAGGCGCATCAGCGTCGGTGGAGCTTTCGCCCGCGCCGCCCTCGGGGCATTCGTGCGGGCCGCGCGCGAAGTCAAGGACAAAGGAACTTTCACGTTCGCATTAGATTCAATTCCGCACGCCGAGGTAAGAGGCTACATGGCAGACGTGAAGCGGTAGTCGACATCCTGGCGAGGGTTGCACAGGTGACCGGGGCCAACCACCACAGGAAGATCGCACGTGACCAACGCTCGACGAGCAGGCACACGCGAAGAACACGCCTCGGCAAGGCGCTCCGTGAGGCCAAGGAAGGGATGGGCTTCAGCTTGCCTGCCCCAATAATCAAGGAATAGACCCGCACCGTTGCCCTGCCCGGCAGCGCCGTTCATGTCCTGGGCATTGAGACGGGAGAGACTTGAGGAAACCCAAGCCAACCGGTTTCCAACCATCATCGAAGCTGGAGGATCGTCATGACCGTCATAGAACAGATTTCCGCTCCGAAGAACGAGCTCCGCCACGCCCTCATGTTGATCGACGGGAAAAGGGTGGAGAGCGCATCTGGCCATACCATCGCGGTGGAGAACCCCGCGAACCGCCGCACCATCGGTCTGGTGCCGCGCGGTGGCGCGGAGGACGTCGATCGCGCCGTCCAGGCCGCCGCCAAGGCATACCCGGCCTGGAGCCGCACCAACCCGGGCGTGCGCGGCCGAATGCTGGTGCAGATCGGCGACGCACTGGAGGCGCGCGGCGAGGAGATAGCACGCCTGATCGCGCTGGAGACCGGTAATGCGCTGCGCACCCAAGCGCGGCCGGAAGGGCATGGCGTCGCAAACACCTTCCGCTCGTTCGGCGGTCTCGGTGGCGAATTGAAGGGCGAAGTGGTGCCGGTGGGCGAGCAGTTCCTGTCCTACAGCCGCCGCGAACCCTATGAAGTCGTAGGCGCGATCATTCCGTGGAACGCGCCGGTGGGATTGGCCGCGCTGAAGATCGCTCCCGCCTTGTGCACCGGCAACACGCTCGTGCTGAAGGCGGCCGAGGACGCGCCGCTCGCCGTGCTGCTGGTGGCGGAAATCTGCCAGCAGTTCCTGCCCCCTGGCGTACTCAACGTGCTGACTGGCCTCGGCGAGGAATGTGGCGCGCCGCTGGCCGAACATCCGCTGGTGCGCAAGCTCTCCTTCACCGGGTCGACCGAGGTCGGCAAGTTGGTGATGCGCGCGGCGGCGGAGCGAATTGTGCCGGTCTCGCTGGAATTGGGCGGCAAGAGCCCGTCCATCGTCTATCCCGACGCCAACGAGGATTGGGTGGTGGACGGCATCATCGGATCGATGCGTTTCACCCGGCAGAGCCAGTCCTGCACGGCCGGCTCGCGGTTGTTCCTGCATGCCGACATCTTCGACAAATTCCTCGACAAGCTGACCTCGAAGACGCAAGCGCTGCGTCTTGGCGATCCGCTCGACGAGGCTACCGACATTGGCACCATCATCAACGAGAAACAGTTTGCCAAGGTTTGCGGTTATGTCGCCGACGGACTCGCCCGTAAGAGTGCCAAGCTGGTCTTCGGTGGACTGCCGCCGACGGAAGGACCGCTGGCGGAAGGTTATTTCGCCATCCCCACCGTATTCGCCGACACTTCAAACGATTGGCGGCTTGCGCGCGAGGAAATCTTTGGCCCTGTGCTGGTTGCGATCCCGTGGCGCGACGAGGCAGATGTGATCCGCATGGCTAATAATAGCCACTACGGATTGGCCGCCTATGTCTGGACGCACGACATCACGCAAGGCTTGCGCACCGCCCACGCGATTGAGTCGGGATGGGTCCAAGTCAATTATGGCGGCGGCCAGATGTTCGGCCAGTCCTACGGGGGATTCAAACAGAGTGGTATGGGCCGTGAGGGGTCGTTGGAGGGCATGCTGGACGCCTTCACGCAGCGCAAGAGCGTGACCGTGAGTCTGAATGCGCCGCGCGGCAACTGGGTGACGTCACCCTGAACCGATTTGGCGGTCTTGAGATCGGCACCGATGCTAAGAAAGGTGATCAAATCACACCGTCTACTCCGCCTCAATATCGGTGAAGATCAGTGGCGTCGCGTCCTACGAGACGATATCGGCGCCGAGCGGCGACACGGTCATTCACCAGGCGCACTCGACCAATACCTGGACCATCACCGCGAGCGCTTCCAGGAGCGGAGCGCCGCTTACCGGGGTGACATTGACTTCTCACTATATGGGCACGGGTCTCCCGGTTGCCACATTGCCGGTCACGGTGAGCGATACAACGTCTGGAGAAAACCGCGACCACTGCGTCTCAGACCATCAAGGAGCCGATGCAGATAAGGTCGCGGTCTTCTGGTCGCCGAGTTGAGAACAGCACCGCGGTGCAATGGCTTCGACGATGCGCGGCGCCATGAAGGCGCTCGGTATCACTTGAACAGATGAGGCAGGCAGCCGCTGCAATATGAGATATGGAAATCGATGCTCCAGATTATCAGCCAATATCTTAAGCTGCATGAAGCCCGCTTCAGTCAAAAATCGACGCGCCTTGAGTGCGCGCGGGTCAGATTGCCAATCCCGACCGGCTGTCAAAGAAGTGCAACCGGTCGGGATTCAGCGCGAGACACAGGCGATCGCGCACTTTCGCGCGGACAGTAGGATCCACCGCAGCCACCATCATACCCGGGCCTGCCTTCACGTCCAAGAGGATCTCCGACCCTAACTTCTCAACCACCTCGACCTCGACCTCAAAGCTGAGATCCGCGGAATCGCTGCCGGAGGCGACGCGCAGGTCTTCCGCTCGGATCCCGAGCGTGACCCGCTCGCCGGCGTAGCGGAGGAGGCGGGCGGCGATTCGGGTCGGAATCTTGATGCGGATGCCCTCGTTCTCGGCCCAGAGCGCGCCCGCGACCTCGGTCACTCGCACGTTCGCGAAGTTCATGCCGGGTGAGCCGATGAAGCCAGCGACAAATCGGTTGGCGGGCTCGTTGTAGAGCTCGAGCGGCTCGCCCATCTGCTGCACCTCGCCGTCCTTCATGACGACCACGCGGTCGCCGAGCGTCATCGCCTCGACCTGATCGTGAGTCACGTAGATGGCCGTGGTGCCGAGCCGCTCGTGGATCTTCTTGAGCTCGACGCGCATCTGGACACGCAGCTTGGCGTCCAGGTTCGACAGCGGTTCGTCGAACAGGAATACCTGCGGATGCCGCACGATGGCGCGGCCCAAGGCGACGCGCTGCCGCTGGCCGCCCGAGAGCTGCCGCGGCTTACGCTCCAAATAATCCTGGATGCCGAGGATTTCCGCCGCCGCTAGAACGCGCTGGCCGATCTCAGTGCGGTCGAACTTCCGCATCTTCAAGCCGAAAGCCATGTTGTCGTAGACGCTCATATGTGGGTAGAGCGCGTAGTTTTGGAACACCATGGCGATGTCGCGATCCATCGGAGGCAGCTCGTTGACGACCTTGCCGCCGATCAGGACCTCGCCCGAGGTGATCGATTCCAGCCCAGCCACCATCCTGAGCGTCGTCGTCTTGCCGCAGCCCGAGGGACCGACGAGAACCACGAACTCCTCGTCGTGAATCTCGACGTTCACGTCCTTGACGACATGGAGCCCGTCGAACTTCTTGCTCAAGTTCCGAATAACGACCTGTGCCATCGCTCTCCAAACGTTGACGCATCAATTCAATCGGGTCCAGCGGCGAATGTTGACCATCATCCCTTGACGGAGCCGGTGAGGCCGGAGACATAGTGCTCGACAAAGAACGAGTAGGCGAGCGCCACAGGTATCGATCCCAAGAGCGCGCCTGCCATCAACGAGCCCCAGTAAAACACGTCACCGCGGATCAGCTCGGACGTGACGCCGACTGAGACAGTCTTCTCCTCGGGCGAGGAAAGAAAGACAAGCGCATAGATGAACTCATTCCACGATAGCGTGAACGCGAAGATGCCCGCCGACAGGATGCCGGGAACAGCGATCGGAAAGATGATGTAGACCATCGCCTTCAGGCGCGTGGCGCCGTCGATGCGTGCGCACTCCTCGAGCTCCTTCGGGATCGCCTTGAAATAGCCCATCATCAGCCAGGTGCAGAACGGGATGAGGAATGTCGGATAGGTGAGGATCAAGGCCCACGGCGTGTCACCTAGCCGGAAGTTGCGGATGATGTCCGCCAAGGGAATGAAGAGGAGCGTCTGCGGAACGAGGTAGGTTACGAAGATCCCGGTCCCGAGCAGACCGGCGAAACGGAATTTCAAACGCGACAGCGCATATCCAGCGAGGAGTCCGCAAAAGAGCGAGATCGCGGTAGCGGCGATCGAGATGAGCAGCGTGTTGAGCATCCAGGTGCTGAACAGTGTCTCGTCCAGCAGATACTTGATGTGATCCAACGTCGGGTGCGTGGTCCAGAACGGCGCGTAGTTCACGGCGTTCCACGGGCGATAGAGCTCGTTGTCCGGCCGGACGGTAGTGACCATCATCCAGTAGAACGGAAACAGGAGCAGGAAGATGAAGGCACACAACGGGATGTAGAAGAACACCCAGCGTCGCCACCTCGCGCCTTCGATCATGGGTCAGTGGGTCTCCACCCGGCGGATGTAAAGGAGCTGCACGATCACCACGATCAGCAGCACCGGGAACATGGCGAGCGAGATCGCCGCGCCCTGGCTGAGCAGCCCGGTGCCCACGCCGACCTGGTACGCGTAAGTAGCGAAGAGCTGGGTGGCATTGGCGGGCCCGCCGCCGGTCAGCACGTAGACGAGCTGGAAATCGGCGAAAGTCTGGATGACCGAAAACAGGACCACCACCATCGTCACCGGCAGCAACAACGGCCAGGTCACGTACCAGAAGCGCTGCAGCGGCTTGGCGCCGTCGATCGCCGCGGCCTCCTGCAGCTCGGGGCTGATGGTCTGCAACCCTGCAAGCAGGCTGATGGCGTAGAACGGAACGCCGCGCCAGATGTTCACGATCATCACCGAGATCAGCGCCAGGTTCGGATCGCCCAGCCAATTGATCCGCGTGCTGATGACCCCCAGCCGGAACAGCGACCAATTGATCACGCTGAAGGTGGGGTCGAACATCCACTTCCAGGCGAAAGTCGAGAGCACCGTCGGAATGATGAAGGGCAGCAAAACGAAGGCGCGGGTGAAAGCCTTTCCCTTGAAATGACGGTTGAGGAGCAAGGCGAGCCAGAGGCCGAGGGCGAGCTTGAACACCGTGGTGATCACCGTGTAAACTATGGTGTTCCACACGGCGACACGGAAGATATTGTCTTGCAGCAGCAGGGCGAAGTTATGCAGCCCCACGAAGCTGCCGGGCACACCGACCTTGGCGTCGGTCACCGAGAGCAGGAACTCCCTCTGCGAAGGGATAGGCGATGAACAGGCCGAGCAGCACGGTGGTCGGCAGCAGCAATACAAACGCAAGCCAGCGCTCGTCCTCAAGCACGCGGGAGATCGCCCCGCGCCGCAGGGTTCGGGCGTAGGGTCGCGGCGTGGCGACGGAGCTAACGGCCAAATTGAGTTCCTCTCGGCCGTGACCTGAGGGCTGGACTTACTCACCCGGTTGGCGCGGGGCAAATTTGCACAGCCTCAAGTCTTTGTGGTTCTCGCGAGGCGGCGAGGCCGGCGTCACGAAGCGTGAATTTGCGTGACCTCCTCGTGTGCCTGCTTGACCGAATCCTCCGCCGACATGCCCTGCACGGCCTTGGCGTACATGTCGATGACGATATATTTGCTGAGAACCTCGGCCGCGTGTCGGTCGGCCGGGCCCGGATACCCCTCGAACCGCCCGCTGCGCGACGCGGTCCTGAAGGGAAGCATGATCGGGTCCTCGTTCCAGAGCTTGCTGCCTTCCCAATAGGTCGTCGTTCCGACGGAGTAGCCCTGCTGGGAGTTGAACCACTTTTCATAGATTGCCGCTGAGGAGATCCAGCGGAGGAATTCCTTGGCGGGCTTCTGGTTCTTGGAGTATTTCATCAACATGTTCGAGTGCGGCAGATGGTTACTGAACTGGCCGGCGGAGCCTTTGGGGAGCGGCGCATGAAGGATGTCGTCCTTGAGCGGCGTCCCATTCTCGGTAAGGTAGGTCTGGGGCTTGCGCTTGGCTTCGAGATAGATCGAGGCGCCATTGAGCGTGGCGCTGCAGCTGCCTGAAAGGAAGGCTCGGTTGTTGCTCGAATCATCCCAGGCGAGCCCACCTTCGTCGTGGGCGTCCTTCCAAAAGCCGATCATGAACTTGACGGAATCAATCGTCGCCTTGGAGTTCAGCGCTACGGTCTTACTGTCCGCTTCCACCTCCTTGCCGCCCCAAGACCAAAGATAGGGGTAAGCGAACGTCGGTGCGTCGCCGAAGGTATGGCCGAGCGTCTGACCGAGCGGATGGCCCATTGACTTGAGCTTCTTGCCGGCCTCGCGATACTCCTCCCAGGTTTGCGGGAATTTGCCGCCGCTATATCCGACCTGCTCGAACCAGGATTTCCTATAGGCGATCAGCGCACCAATGATGCACCAAGGCACGGCGAGCCATTGCTTGCCGTCATTGGCGACGTCCCGCGATTCGTCGTAGTAGCCGCCTTGCGCCTTGCCGATCTCTTCCGCGATGTCGCTCACGTCGACCACGCTCTCGGCATAGAGCTGTGGCCAGTTGTTGAGCGCACAGATAACGTCCGGTCCCGAGCCCGACTGGATTCCTGAGGTTGTGCGAGCCTGGAGGTCGTTTCCGTTTATCATCTCGATATTGAGCTTAATGCCGAGGGCCTTCTCGCACTCTGGTGCGAATTCCTTTCGGAGCACCTCATCGGAAGCCGGCACAAAATCGTTCCAACGCAGCCAGTGGATCGTGGTGGCCTGGGCGAAAGCGGGCGCCCTCGCCGACGCGAGAATTCCTGCGATTCCACCAGTCCTTGCCGCCAGGCTGCCGGCACCGGAAATTTCGAGAAGCTTACGGCGACTTATATGGGCCACAATTACCTCCCTGTCACTTGACTGCCGTTTCTCCTTTGTAAAAGACCTTTGTGACAAAAATTGAGATACAACCGTTCCATGTCGCCGTCCACAACACGTTCGACCCCTAGCGACACCTCACACTCGCAAGGCACCTCGCGTCCTCAGCGTCGCGGCATTTGACACCTGGAGGACCGCAACGACGGCATGAGCGAGAACCGTCCCGGCAAGTATCTGCGATTCCACTAAAGGTTCCCGTGACAACGCCATGCAGGGGTTCGGCGCTCGAGGGCGCGCGCTTCCGAACCGAGCCGGAGCGGCACCGGCCGGGCGCCCGTTCGCAGGCCGGATAATAGCGCTGCGCCGTCGCGCTGTTGAACGCGGTCTAGTAGTCGTTGGACGACATGTCGTGCCGCGCCACCCAGGGCCCGATCTCACCGATTGCGCCGACCGGCGGCGTCGCCATAATCTCGCACACGGCTGATTTCGCGACCGCTCCATGGAGCGGCGCAGAACTGCGAAGCCGCCATGTTGAATGGGAGCGGACCAATCGAACGTGCAGCGTCAGAACTCTAAGTGATCGGCAGCGTCGAAGCCGATGTGATTGAAGTGGCCGCCTAGGGGAAAGAGGTCGGCATGTCGGAACGGCCGGGAGACACCGCCATGGCCACATCTCCTGGCACTCGGGTTTCAGCACGTCGCCGTCGTTTGCCCCTATCTGGTGATGGCCTCCGCAATCGCAATTTTGTGGACCTCGTGGCCTCGCCATGATTGCGGTTGCTTTCATGACAGCTGTCCAAAGCTTGCGGCTCGGACCGGTTGGCTCGGGCTATCTTTGTCCGCCCGTTGTCTCGGCAATTTATCTGCCGTCGAGCCTTTCGGCGTCCTCAAGAGTTTCGCAGATCCGCGACGCAGTCACGCCGGGCTAAGCTTGTCGACCACGCCACCGCTATCGGCCCATTCCTTGAAGGCGCCGAGGTTATAGACCCGGTCGTAGCCCATGTCCTTGAGCACCTTGCCGCCCAGCGCCGAACGGCCTCCCGAGGCACAATAGAGGATGAGCGTCTTGTCCTTGACAAAATTCTTGTCGTGGTACGCCAACTCGGGGTCGGCACGAAATTCCAGCATACCGCGCGAGACGTGTATGGCGCCCGCCACCTTGCCACTCCGTTCCACCTCCGGCGCGTCGCGTACGTCGACCACCAATGTGTTTCCCTTCGCGATCATCTCCTTCGCTTGGGCCGGCGTCACGCGGGGCACCACGGCGTTGGCAGCCTCCAGCATACGTTTGACGCTCGTGGCCATGTCGTTTTCTCCCATATCTACTCTACGCGGCGTCCCATCCGGCAAGGTTTCAAGCCAAACATCCATATTGCAAAAAGAAACCCCCTTCGTAACGTATCAGCGATCTCTGGAGACAGCCTCAGAGCTTGAGCAAAAGCGCCGCTTCATTGAAGGGCCTCGATTGCGTAATCACGCAAGCTGGTTGCATTGAGGCTGCTGTCAGCTTGGGCAAGGCGAACGATCATCTGTGCGGCTGCCTCTTTTCTCGACACCTCGGAAGGACCTATATGAAGCGCCTTCAGGACGCCCTCGAATGCTTGGCCCATAACTGATATCCTCTCGGGCATGAAGGCGGCACCTTCGATGTAACGCTCGATCGCCATCTTGGTATCCTGTCGCTAGAAGGCAGCCGTGCAGGATGGCACAGGCTCAAGACCGAACTGCCGATGAACCAAGCCCCTCCGGGGTCCATACCGGCGGGGCCGCCTTGCCACGGCCAGCTCAGGGCATAAGCGCTGCCACGGGTCGAAGGCTACAACACGCCGATGCAGTCGATCACCCGAGCACGACAATCTATGGAACTCTAAGGGAGCAGCGCGAACTATGTCTATGGGCATTTGTACCGATGTCTATTGGTAATTGTACCCATAGCGCTGAGGCACCAATGAAACTTTGACGCCACCGCTTACCGCGCCGACGCCGCGCGTTCTGGCGCCGAACCCCGGCTCATTCGCTTCTTAAGACGATCGCGCTAACGCCGTTGCCAGCGAGCTCGATCCCGTGAGCGCTCTCCGACAGGATCAGTGGGTTGAAGAAGAGCCCGAACCACAGTTGACAGCTTTTCGAGGGTTGCGGACGGTTCCGCTGAAGCCGTCCGCGTTGGCGCGAGTTTTCTGGTTGAGGGTATGCTGCGCTCCTAGCAGGCTTGGACAACATATCTGGCACAGGACCTATTAATACAAAAGATTGATACGATCCTATGTTCGTAACAGTTGGATCCTCCGCAATACCTACCGTCGTTCTCTGGGAGGCGACACTCCCAGCCACGGATTTTGGCGTCGATCGTGCCGTAGAATCAACAGGCCTCGTAGCAGTGAGACGGCTACCCGCCATGATCCTCATCAGCAATTTCCGCTCGCTGAGGTGAATTTTCACGCATGGCTGATCTCTACGGCGCCGACGACAAAGGTATCCTCCACCGACCACTCGATGGTGACGGCCTCCGACAAAGCAGGGGTCTTGACGCCAAAGCGATGCTGCTGCTTCAGCGTGATCGCCGCGCCGAACTCAGTCTCGACGACGTAGCGGTGCATCTCCCCGACGAAAGTCACTTCGCGGACGATGGCGCGCAGCACATTTACGGCGGTCGTCCCCGACGCCGCGCCGTTCTCCGCGAAGAGCACCTTTTCCGGGCGAACCGTCAGGACGACCGGTGTGCCGGCGTGGCAGCCGGCACGGCCGATCGCTCGCACCTTCGCAGCGCCAAGGCCGACGAGGAGCTTGTTCTCCTCGACGCTTTCGACCCGACCTTCAAGGAAGTTCGAACTCGCCGACGAAAGTCGCGACGAAGCGATTTGCCGGCCGGTCGTAGAGATTGCCCGGGCTGCCGAGCTGCTCGATCCGTCCGTTGTTCATGACGGCGATCCGGTCGGACATGACGAGCGCCTCACGCTGGTCATGCGTTACATAGATGAAGGTGATGCCGAGCCGCTCGTGCAGGCGTTTGATCTCGAGCTGCAGCCCTTCGCGCAATTGCTTGTCCAAGGCGCTTAATGGCTCATCCATCAACAGCACGCGCGGGTTGAAGATGATGGCGCGCGCTAAGGCGATGCGCTGCTGCTGCCCGCCCGAAAGCTGCCGCGGATATCGCGCCTGATAGCCGGCAAGCTGCACCGTCTCCATCACCTCGGCGACCCGCTTGGCGATTGTCTCTCTGTCGACGCCACGCTGCTTCAGCGGAAAGCCGACATTCTCCGCGACCGTCATGTGCGGGAAAAGCGCGTAGTTCTGAAACACCATCCCGATATTGCGCCGATAAGACGGCGTCCGCACGATGGGAGCCCCATCGACGAAGATTTCGCCGGCAGTCGGGAACTCGAAACCGGCGATCAGCATCAGCGTCGTCGTCTTGCCCGAGCCGCTCGGGCCGAGGAAGGTGATGAACTCGCCCGGGTCGATCGAGAGGCAAAGATCGTCGACCGCGACGATGCCGCCGAAGCGCTTGTCGAGATGGTCGAGAACGACGGATGCGCCGGACGGGCCCTTGCGTGCCGTTTCCCTCTCGGTCGAGGATTTGATCGTCGTCGCGGTCATGATCGCAGGATTGAGAATCTTTCACGCAGATGAACACCTATGGTAAGCATTTCGCGACAGGTACGTCATCTGCAAATGGGGAATCCCATGATCCAAGCGCTGGCTTGGTCCGCTCGGGGGACATGTCCTTGGCAAGCCGCCGGTGGTCCCGCTCGTCGAGGCGGTCCCGTGACCTATCCCTTTCGTGTCCCGCAGGATAACGCCTGATGGCATTGGCGGCGAAAAGCTCGGGACGCGGCTCCTCGCAGCGCGGTCACGTCGCTCTGGTAATGCCGCTTTTGATCTATCTTGGAGTCTTCTACGCCTATCCGGTCGGAGCCATGATGTTTCGCAGCATCCACGAGCCGCGCTGGACGATCGACAACTTCGTGCAAATCTTTCAGACCGGGGTCTATCTCCACGTCCTCTGGCTCACGGTTCGGATCGGCCTGATCGTGACCTTGGTATCGCTAGTGCTCGGTTATCCCGTGGCCTTTGTGCTGGCTCGCGTCGACCCGGCGAAGTCCAACCTCCTCATGATTCTGGTGCTGGTGCCTTTTTGGACCAGCATTCTCGTGCGCACCTACGCATGGATGGTCTTGCTGGGACAGCAGGGTATCATCAATCAGCTCCTCCTTTCGCTCGGCGTAATCGACGAGCCAGTGAGGCTGCTCAACACGACCTTCGCCGTTTATGTCGCCATGGTCCACGTGTTGCTGCCGTTCATGATCCTGCCGCTCTACGGCGTCATGCGCGGCATCGACGAGAACCTATTGCGGGCCGCGCAAGGCCTTGGTGCGAGGCCGATCAATGTCTTCCGCCAGGTGGTGCTGCCCCTTTCACTGCCGGGCGTGTCGGCGGGGTGTCTCCTCGTGTTCATACTCGCCCTCGGATTTTTCATCACGCCGGCGCTCGTAGGCGGACCACAGGATCTGATGATAGCGGTGCTGATTCAGCAGCAGGTGGACCTCTTCAATTGGCCCCTCGCGTCTGCTCTCGCCGTGTTACTGCTCGCCGCGGCTTTGCTGATATTCGCCGTCTTTGTGCGAACTCTGGGTGTCGAGCAGGCCTTTGGGCGGGCGCGGACATGACGCGGAAACAACCTGCGCAGAGCGCTTTGAAACGCCCGCGCACGGTGGGCGTCTGGCTCGGAACGAGCGCCGCACTCGTGCTGTTCTACCTCAACTTTCCGATACTGGTCATCGTGCCGCTGTCGTTCTCCTCGGCGAAGTATCTGAGCTTTCCTCCTCCCGGCTTCAGCCTTCAGTGGTACCAAAACTTTTTCGGCCGCTCCGATTGGCTCGACGCCGCGAGACTGAGCATCTGGATCGGCCTCATCGTCATGATTCTGGCGACCGGCCTCGGCACGCCGGCCGCGCTCGGACTGGTGCGCGGCCGATTTCCGGGCAAGAAGCTGATCAATGCATTCATCCTCTCGCCCCTCATCGCGCCCGTCATTATCGTGGCGATCGGCGTCTATTTCTTCTATGCGCTGATGGGGCTGGTCGGAAGTCCCTTTGCGCTGATTCTGGTGCACACCTGCCTGGCGGTTCCCTTCGTCGTCATCAATGTCTCGGCGACGCTGCAAGGTTTCGACGAGCGGCTGGAATATGCGGCGATGAGCCTTGGGGCGACGCCGTGGCGCACTTTCTGGCAGGTGACGCTCCCGATCATTCGCCCCGGCGTGATGGCGGGAGCGTTGTTCGCATTCATCTCGTCGTTCGACGAGCTGATCGTGGCGCTGTTCGTCTCCGGAACGACCGCCGTTACGCTGCCGCGCAAGATGTGGCAGAGCATCCGTTTCGAGATTGACCCGACGATCGCCGCGGTCTCGACGATCTTGATCGTCTTCACAGCGGCGCTGTTCCTGGCCGCGGAGCTTTTCCGCAGGCGGTCGGAGCGCTTGCGAACGTCGGCAGCCGTCATTGCAACGCAGCAGCACGATGAAAGTGCTGGCCGTAGCGTGTCGCTCATAGGCAGTTGAAGGGGGGTCTGGTTGTAGTAGGGTTGGAGGACGAGCATGCCGATGTGCGGAGGTGGCATATCAAACATAGACAAAGGGAGATGACCCAATGCCGGAAGATCGGAAATTCATCGAGTATCTGCTGTCGCTCACCCTGCGGTCGCCGCACGCGGCCGATTACGGCCGCCGGCAGTTCCTTCATTCCGCGGGCCGCCTCGCGCTTGGCGCCGGCGTGGCCATGGGGCTCGGCAAGCTGTTTGGCAATCCCTACGCGCTTGCCGCCGAGGCCGTGACACTTCCGGAGATCACGGCGATTCCCGAACGTCTCAAGGGCAAGGGCGTCGTGCGCGTGAGCTCCTACGGTGGGGCGTTCCAGGAAGCCCAACGTAAGGCCTATTTCGAGCCCTTTGAGCGCTTGTCGGGCATCAAGGTGATCGAGTCGGAAGGCCCGGACGTGGTCAAGGTCAAGGCTATGGTCGACACGAAAAACGTCGAGTGGGATGTTGCCGAGTTCGACCTTGCCGACGTCATCAATCTCAAGAGCAAGGGCGACTATTGGGAGGAGATCGACTACAGCTTGGTCGACACCGGCAATATCGACGAAGCGTTCAGCCACAAATACGCCCTGGACATGTTGCCCTACGGGCAGGTCTGCGCATACCGAACGGACGTGTTCAAGGGCGCGAAGCCCGACGGCTGGGCCGACTTTTGGGACACCAAAAAATTTCCCGGCGGCCGCACGATGCCGGCGGGCACGGGCGGCTTGGTGCCCGACCTCGAGTCCGCGACCATGGCGGCCGGCGTGCCGATGGACAAGATCTATCCGATCGACGTCGACAAGGCCTACAGCAGCCTCACGAAGATCAAGCCTGCCGTGGTCAAGTGGTGGGAGGCGGGCGCCATTCCGGCACAGCTCCTGAACGACAAGGAAATCACGATGGGCATCGCATGGAACGGCCGCATCGCGGCCATCCAAGCGAAGGGCGCGCCCGTCGAGATCGCCTGGCGCCAGGGTGCGTTGCGCACCGATTGCTGGGCCGTGCCGAAGGGAGCACCGAACCGCGAAAACGCGATGAAATTCACGGCGTTCATCACGATGCCAGTGCCCCAGGCCCGCCTCTCGCTGCTTATCCCCTACGGCTTCGTGAACAACAAGGCCGTCGACTACCTTCCGGCCGAGCGGCTCTCGGTGCTGCCGACCGCCCCGAATATCAAGAAGCAAATGTACGTCTACAATTCTGAATGGTGGGCAGCAAACCGCGACGACGTGATCTCACGCTGGGCGAGCTGGCTCCTGCAGTAGCCAGAGCGACCGTCCGTTCCATGCGCGCCCGGCAAAAGGCCAGGCGCGCACGAAGCGGCGCTCCGCAAGTTTGCGAGCGGCCTGTGCGCGACGGCGCAAATGTGTCGTCGCGCGGTCGCGGACCGCGGGACGAGTGTGGCCGACCGAGACATGGGAAGCAGGATGGCACTGCACTTCGAGCGGCGCGAGTTCGAGGAGAGGATGGCGCGCGCCCGCGCGGCACTACGCGAAGACGATTTGGCCGCGCTGCTGATCTTCGCACAGGAGAGCCACTACTACCTCACCGGCTTCGACAGTGCTGGGTTCGTCTTCTTTCAATGCGCCATCCTTACAGCCGATGACCGGCCGATAACGCTACTGACGCGACGGCCCGATCTTGAGCAAGCGCGCCGCACCTCCATCATCGAAGACATCCGCATCTGGTACGATTTGGAAGGGGCGGACCCGGCGCGGGACCTCAAGGCGATTCTTGAGGAGAAGGGGCTGCAAGGAAACCGCGTCGGCATCGAGCTCAACACCTTCGGTTTGACCGGCTTCAACCATGAACGCGTGCGCCGCCGTCTCGAGGGTTGGTGCGAGTTGGTCGATTCCTCCGATCTCGTTCGCGGGCTTCGCGTCATCAAGTCGCCGACCGAGCTCGCCTATATGCGCAGGGCCGCAGAGCTCGCCGACGACGCCCTTGTGACGATGGTTTCCGCGGCCCGCCCCGGCGCCTTCGAGGGCAGTATCGCGGCGGCCGGAGCCAAGGTCATCTTGGAAGGCGGGGGCGATCCGCCACCGTCCGGTCCGGTCTTGGGTTCGGGCGATCGGGCGCTTCTCGTGCGCAGCGCGACCGGCTATCGCCATCTCGACGCGGTCGACCAGCTTACGCTGGAGTTCGCCGCGAGCTATCGTTACTATTGCGCATGCCTGATGCGGACTGTCGCCATCGGCAAGGGCAACCAACGACAGCGTGCCATGTTCGAGGCGACACGGGATGCGCTGGCCGCGATGACCGAAGCGGTGCGGCCCGGTCGACCGCTCGGCGAGATTGACGAGGCGCACCGCCGCGTTTTCGATGTCGCCGGATACGGCGCATCGCGCCTAGCGGCATGCGGTTACTCGCTCGGCGCCACCTTCCGGCCATCGTGGATGGACGTGCCGCCCATGATCTATTTCGGCAACCCGACGCCTGCGCGCTCTGGCATGGTGCTGTTCCTGCATGCCATCCTGGTCGACGCCGCGCACAACCTCGCAATGTCCCTGGGATACACGATCGTCGTGACCGCGCAGGGCTGCAAGGTGCTGAGCCGGCTCGCCCCCGAATATCAGGTGTGCCTGTAACGACCCTGGGAAGGGTCAATGGAGGAAGCTCTGATGTCCGCCCTTGATAAGCACAAGCAGTATGCGATCGATTGGATCGACGAGAACGCCAGGCGCTTCTCGGATTTTCACCTGGAGATCTGGAATTACGCCGAACCGGCTTGGCGCGAATACAAATCCGCAAAAGCATATTGCGATCTGCTGGGTGGTGAGGGCTTTACGGTCGAGCAAGGCTCGGGCGAAATGCCGACGGCCTTCGCCGCGAGCTGGGGCAAAGGCGGCCCCATTCTCGGCAGCTATGCGGAATACGACGCGGTGCCGGGGAACTCCCAGCAGGTCGTGCCTTATCAAGCGCCGCGCAAGGGGTTGCACCCTTGGGCGGCCGGCCACACCGATCCGCATTCGGCGCTCGGCACGACGGCGCTTGCCGGGATCCTGGCGACGAAGGCGGCGATCGAGAAGTTTGGCATCGCCGGCACGATCAAGTTTTTTGGTGAGCCGGCCGAAAAGATGTGCGGCTCGAAGCCGGTGCACGCGGCGAAGGGCTATTTCGACGGTTTCGACGCTTTTATCTCCTATCATCCCCATTTTTCGAATACGACCGTATGGGACACGCAGTGCGGATCGTACTGGAGCGTCGTATTCACCTTCGAGGCGCTGGAGCCCGAGAAGTGGATCGACAAGAGCCTCATGCCCACGAAGCAGACCTCTCACGCGGTGGCGCGGTGTCCCGGCGCCATCGACGCGCTGTGCCTGATGTACACGACGACCAAATACACGAAGGAGGCGATGTTCCCGCACACCGGCACCTGGACGCTGAACGAGTTCGTCATGGTGGCGGGCGACGCGACTTCAGACAACCTGCCGCCCCGGTTCAGCCAGATACAATATGCGTGGCGCTCGCCGACGCTCGCTATCCAACAGCAGATCTACAACGTGCTCGCCAACAACGCGCGGCACGCCGCGGGGGCGACCGGGTGCCAAGTCTCGGTGCGCTGGATCACCAAGACGCGCGTGGGCCTTACCAACCATGCAATGGCGGATCTAACGTTCCGGAACATGGAGCTCGTGGGCCCCCCCAAGCTGAACGAGGAGGCGCGGGAGTTCGCCCGTAAGATCCAAGCCAATCTTGGTCTGAAGACGATGGAGAATCCGTTCCTCGAGGATTGCGAGCGGCTGATGCCGCCGCAGGAGTACGAGGCCCGACTTCGCAGAGCGCTGCCGGAATGGCAGCTGAACTACACATCGGACGATTACGTCGATTATACGTGGCATGCGCCCACGGTACGCCTGCTGACCATGCGGCCGCGGCTGCGTCCGCCGAGCGACGATTACGAGTACCCGGCCTGGACCGACAACGCTTTGGGCGGGCTGCCGGCGGCGATCAACCCCGGCATCTTCCTCGGAGCCAAGACGATCGCAGCCACCTTCATCGACCTGTTGACCAAGCCGGAGTTGCTTGAGGGGGCGCAAGCCGAGTTCAAGGAACGGACGGGCGGCGGTATAGGCGGCACGAAGTGGGTTGCCCCTTTGCTGCCGAAAGACTTCAAACCGCCGATCGATTTGCGCTGGCCCGAATATATCCAGACCGTGCGCGGCGCCGAATGGTGGATCCCGACGCCCTCTGCCGGCTCTGGCATTGGCGAAAAGCTCTGAAGCGGCGGCAACGACGTGAACACCGCGCGAAACGACGCAAGCTGATCGGAGCGACCCATAGGGACGGCGGTTAAAGTGCTATCCCTTCGGGAGCCGGATTACGCGAAACGTACTCCTCACGAAACCGTCGCGACCGCTCCACGGTCCGCAGCCACTCGTACAGAAGGGTCCTCGACGGAAGGATCAACACGCCGGCGCCTGCCATCCGTTGAAGACCGGCAGCGTGTGCTGAGCCCGGCGATCCAGTACAGTCTGAGGTCACCACGACGCGATATCCCAGCCCGAGCAACCCAATCGCTGATTGAGCCACGCAAACGTCGGTCTCGAGGCCGAGCAGTATGGCGGTCTGCTTGCCGGTGGCTCGTATCGCCGCGACGATCTCCGGGTCAGCCGTGAGATCGAATGACATCTTATTGTGGACAACCGTGCGCGTAGCCAGCAGGCCTGCGATCTGCTCCGTCACCCCGCCGAGGCGCGGAACGTCTTCGGCAGTCACCACGATCGGGATCTCGAACCAAGCGGACGCGCCGAGTGTCCAGGCGATCCGCAATGCGAGCTCGGTCGATGCCTTCAGCTCGAGCTTCTTCAAGAACGCGGACTGGACGTCGATGGCGACTAACATGCATTGCTCAACGTCGAGTAGCTCGTGCGAACTCATTGGCTTACTCCTTTTCACGACGAGTTGAAGATGGCTTGCAACACATACTACTTCGCGGCTTGGGCGCTCGATGAAGCCGAGACTGTCGGACTACCTTGGAAAATCGATCCTTCCCATCCGCAATCCAAGCCTGTTCCGAGGCATTGGAAGGGAAAGCGGGACAAGCTTGATCCACCCGCGGTCGCAGCGATCAGACTATTGATGCTGACTGGGGCTCGTCTCAGGGAAGTACCTCGGTCTTCGCTGGGAGTGGATTGATCCCGAACGTGCGCTGATATTCCTCCAAGGCGCGCATCACGTAATCTTGAATCCGCAAGTGATTTGAGACTTGGCATGTGCGCCTATCGCAGCCGGCCTGGTCCTTCTGAATACTCGGCGACAGGCGTGGGCGCACGGGCCTGAGCAAACTTCAAAAGTTCCTCCTCCGGTGCGCTGGCAGCGAATATCGGCGCCTTTGGCGAGGTGCCGGACAGGCGCCGGCGCAGAATTGCACAACCCCGGAACGCGCAGCGCGCACCGGCGGTAGAAGCTGCGGGCCTGCGATGACCTTCCGGCCGGTACCTCGGTCGACGCTTCCTTGAGATGCACGTCACCGATGCCGTCGAGCCAGCCCGTTCGCAATTCAGGAACCGATGAGATGAGAAGGTCGGAATAGGGACGGAAGGGTTGGCTCCTCAAAGCGTTGCGGCTGCCAAGCTCCATCATCTGGCCGGCATAAAGGATTGTGCGTGAGGAATCTCAAAGTGTGTTGCGCGTGTGCACTAGTTTGATTTCTGGTCCTAGGCTTAAATCGACGGGGACTTGCTGCATCAAACCTGTCCCTGGAGAAAACGGCCCGCCGGCCCAACATCGCGCCCCGCTCGTGATCCTTGATTTCATGGGAAATGCGAGGCTTCGGGCCGAACGAGAGGTGTTCCGGCAACGAAGGAGGACCGCGTGAACCAGCAACACGCGCTCGCAGCGCTGGCCCTTAACGCCAAAGTAGCGCCTGTCCGAGCCTCCCTCGAGGACCTCGCCCCGGTTCGCATGATCGCAAGAAGACTTACTCACCTTATAAAACCGAGCGCAGGGGAGCTAAGGAAATAATTACCAACTTCGTTCAAATTGCCAGGAATTGGCAGGCACGCACGAGCTGCGACGGCTGGCGTCTGTCGCCGATAGCGGTCACGCGGCTTCTGGTCGATCCTGCGTCTGACGGAAATGCCGAACCTATGCGATTAGCCCGAGTACGAGGGTCATGAGTTACGCGATCGACACTTTCGGTGACATCTCGTCCTTCGCGATTTTGGTTCCGCCTCCGCCGCGGCGGAAATTCCGTTTCGTTGCCCTTGGCGTGACCGCGCTCGGCTGCGGGATGCTGGCGACCGGATTAGTGGCCGCCACAATGGCAGCCACTTGGCTGGCGCTCGATTCCTTTGGCAGCGCTCCCGACATCCGCGCGAAAGCGCCGGCCGAGACGAAGCCTGTAGCTCTCGCCGAGCCGCAGCCTGCGGCGGCGCATGTGCTGGTCGACGTCGAGCCGCCTCCCATCACCGCGCCGAGCACTGTGGCGCCCCTGCCAGCCGCTGCGGCGAGCGTTGTGCCGCCGCCTGTTGCTCCTAGGATGGCGTCGCTGCCGCCCGATACGGCCACGCCTCGGGTCGCCCCGGTGCCGCCGGTCGCTCCCAAGCTCGCCTTGGCTCCACTTGGCGCGGCCACGTCGAGCAGCGTGCTGCCGCCCGTCGCCGTCGCGCCCGAGATCGCGCCGCTGCCGCCTGTCGCTCCGAGGATGGCGTCGCTGCCGCCCGTCGCCGTCGCGCCCGAGATCGCGCCGCTGCCGCCTGTCGCTCCGAGGATGGCGTCGCTGCCGCCCGACGCCGTCACGCCGGACGCCGTGCCGCTGCCGCCGCGGCGTCCCGCGGGCCTCACCGAAAGCCTCCCGGCGCCGCCGGCCGAAGCGGCTCGTGCGACGGCCGCAGAGCTGAGCCCGCCCACCGTCGAGCGCGACCACGACGTCGCCCGCCCGGCTCCCGGCGAAACCACGGTCCAGCCAACCGTCGCCTCAGCGCCCGCGGCGGCCGCCCCCGCCCAGCTGGACAACCGCAGCATCTTCCAGAGGATTTTCGACGCGTTCAGCCAGCCGTCCGCGCCCAGCGCGCGGCACGGCTGTCTATGACATTGCGGCACACACCGTCTATATGCCGAACGGCGAGAGGCTCGAGGCGCATTCGGGGCTCGGCAGCAACCTCGACGATCCTCGTTCCATCAGCCAGAAGAATCGAGGCGTGATCCCGCCCCAGACCTATGCTCTCCAGCCGCGCGAGCAGCTGTTCCACGGGGTCGCGGCCCTGCGGCTCAACCCGGTCGGTGACGGCGATATGTACGGCCGCGTCGGCATGCTCGCGCATACCTATATGCTCGGGCCACGCGGCGATTCGAATGGCTGCGTTTCCTTCAAGGATTATGATAAATTCCTCGCCGCCTATCAGAGAGGCGAGGTCTCGCGTCTCATCGTCGTGACGCATGGCGGGGCCTCTTCCTTCTGGCGTGGCTTCGGTCGCCCGCGACTGACGATGCCTACATGCCCCACATGCAACGCATTACCTGGTCGGGCATCGCGCTCCACGGCGGCCCCCTACCAGGATATCCGGCGTCCCACGGCTGCGTTCGGATGCCCTTCGACTTCGCAGCACGCCTGTTCGACGCGACCCGGCTGGGCTTGCGGGTGATCGTAGCACCAACCGATGTGGCGCCAGCTAGGCGCTCTCGCGCTTGAAATCGTCTCGTTTGGCCAGTTCCTCGAATTCTTTGATAGTGAGGATTGAAGGGGTTTTGCCCTGATCGCGAAGGGCTGCAGCCGATCGGCGCGCGGCTGCAGGTCTTGCCAGCACTTCGAGAACGTAGGTTCGGAGTTTCTTATCGCCTCCACCTATCAGCCGAACCTTTTCATCCGGATCAATATCATTCATCGCCATTCTGCCCTCCCCTACAGCTGAACCTGAGCACTCTTGTCGTGCGCCGGGAAATGCTCGCTGCCATCTCGAAGGCGGTGCGAGCTACGCCATCCATGATCCGAGCATGTATCTCGGATGACACTGTTGAGGCCCCTGGGCCAAGCATGTCCAAACCTTAGGTGGCTCAGAAGTCGTTCCAGGTGCCGTGGTTCCAATAGCCGCGGCCCTCGTGCTCGCGCCACTTATAGTTCTCGCCCTCCTTCCAGCGCCAATCGTCAGGATGGATAATCACGTGATGTTCAGGGCGGTATTGATATTCTGTCTGCACGTGCCAGCAGTCGCCCTCTTCGTTGCAGACGATGCGCGCCGCTGCCCCCGCGCTGCTCATGGCCAAGGCGGCCGCGCCTATCAGCGCCGCAACCGTCATCGTGCCAAGCGTTCTCATCCCTGATCTCCATTGCTGTTAAGCCCACGCCAACGTGCAATGGCGACCAGGGTTCCCAAGTCAATCGCTTGGGGCTTTCAGGATCACTTTCGCACCGTGACGCAACGTCAACCGCATGCGGGGATGCTGCTCGACTGCGGCATGAAAGGCCGCTTTGCCCGATCATGATAAGGCTTGCGCTCGCCACGATCTCCTCGACGTACGCATCCCGCCAGTCCGGCGAACGCGAACAAGCTCTGTCCGACGTCTTCGGTTCAGGCCTTCAGGTATTTGTTGAACCAATCGAGCGTATGCTGCCACGCTTCTTTAGCCGCGGCCTCGTCATAACGGGGGGTCGTGTCGTTGTGGAAGCCGTGATTGGCACCCTTGTAGATATGACCTTCGTGCGGCACCTGCGCCGCCGTGAGGGCGGCATCGAACGCTTGCCATCCACCGGTGATACGCGTGTCAAGTTCGCCGTATTGCGCATTTATCGGCGTCTTGATCTTAGCCGTATCGGCAGCGCTGGGTTGAGCTCCGTAGAAGGGGACTGCCGCGGCAAGATCCGAGCCCATTCGTACCGCCAGCTGATTGACGACGCCGCCGCCGAAGCAGAAGCCGACAGCGCCAAGCTTACCGGTGGCGTCTGGACGCGATTTCAGCCAGGTTGCCGCGGCGAAGAAATCTTCCATCATCTTGGCGGGTTGGACTTGACCAAAGAGCGCTGCGGCCTTCTCGTCATCTCCGGGATAGCCGCCCATCGACGTCAGCCCATCGGGCGCGAACGCGATGAAATCGGCGACCGCCAGGCGTCGCGTCACATCTTCGATGTACGGGTTGAGGCCACGATTCTCGTGGATAACCAGGACGGAGGGTAGTTTGGTCGCGTTCGCCGGCCGCGCAAGATAACCCTTGATGCTTCCGTTCCCCTGTGGCGACGGCACGGTGTCGTACTCCGCCTTGATCCGTTTGTCGTCTGCTGGAACTTGTACGGCCCAAGCATAGTTCGGCTTGAGCATCTGGAAGAGTGCTGCCGCGGTCACACCACCGACGGCATATTTTTCTGCACCGTCCAAGAATTCCCGGCGACTGATCCCACCGTGCACGTATCCGTCAAACAGGTTCAGAAGCTCCTGAGGGAAATCCGATGCTTTCTTACGTTCCATAGTGTGTCTCCCTCCGATGATGGCTAAAGCTGCTTCCCGGGGTAAAGCGCACATCGCCGTGACGAGCCGCAGCTTCCGTCTTTGACCCTTTGCGAACTCTCGGCAGCGGATGCCAGGGTCCTATCAATCTACCGCGCGATGGGGCGCTGCTGCAGAGCCTCGCTGGTCTCACTGGGATAGGTGGCTATCAGTTTTGCCAGCACGCCGTTGGTCCAGCCGAATCCGACCTGCAGCGGATATTCGCCGCCGCCGCCACCGCCGCCGCGCGGGCTCTGCGAAGTTTCCAGGTCGTATTTTTCGAGCAGCACGCCCGACGCCTCGTAGGCTTCGATGTTTTTACGAAGCCAGCGGCGCGCGATCTCCCGGGCAAGCTCGCGCTCGCCGTAAGCATTCAGGCCTGCGATGGCGAGCCACTGCAGCGGCGCCCAGCCGTTGGGCCGGTCCCATTGCTCGCCGCTCACCCTCGGCGTCGTGCCCAGACCGCCCGGCTCCAACAGTTCGCGGCGCAGTGTGTCGGCGACGGCGTGCGCCTGCGCTGCTGTCGCGATCCCGAAATAGAGCGGGAACACCGTGGCGGCCGAGACGGCCTCGGACCGCTGCTGATCTCTCCAAACATAATCCGCAAATATCCCGCCCTGCGCGTTCCACATCAAGCGGCGGAGGGAAGCCGCGCGCCTCTCTGCCCGCCGCTCGTAGAGGTGGCCCTTGGCCGCGTCACCCTTTAGCCGGTAGGCCCTCGCCAGGACCCGCTCCAGCTGGACCATCAGCGCGTTGAGATCCACAGGCGCGAGCGCGGTGGTGCGGATGGTCCAGAGATGGCGCCCATCAGCCAGCCAGCGCGAGCTGAAATCCCATCCGGTCTCCGTGCCGGCGCGCAGGTCACGATAGACCTCTGCGGCGGGGCGATTGGTGCGATGCGCCGTTTCGACGTCCTCGCGATATGATTTGTCGCGCGGGGCGGCGCGATCGTCCCAGTAGCGGTTGAGCAGCGTGCCATCCGCAAGGCGCACGACATGCCGGTGCGCGGTGCCGGGTGAGAGATCTTGGGCCCCTTCCATCCAGTAGTCGTACTCGGCCTGCATCTCGCGCAGGTGAGCTAGGTACACCGCGTCGCCGTCATGCGCGGCGATGAGCTCCACCATGCAGGCGAAGAACGGTGGCTGCGACCGGCTCAGATAATAGCTGCGGTTGCCGTTCGGGATATGGCCGTAGCGATCGATCAGCGAGGCCATGTTCTCCAGCATGTCGAGCGCAAGGTCGTGGCGGCCGCCCTGCTCCAGCCCGAGCATGGTGAAGTAACTATCCCAGTAGTAGATCTCGCTGAACCTGCCGCCGGGGACTATATACGTGTGAGAGAGCGGCAGAAGAGAGGAGTAGGGTTCTACCTCGTCCGGTTTGCGCTGCAGCACGTCCCACATCTCTGCGATGTAGTCCTGGACGCTCTTCTCGGGGCGGGTTTTGTAGTCGACGGACTTGCGCAGCGGCAGTGTGAAGTGCTGGCCGACAAAAGCCTCCAGTTCGAAGCCCGACCGGTGCTTCTGCCGCTCGAAATCCGCCAGCACTTCCGCCGGCGGCTCGTTGGGTATCGCGTCGGCAAAGGTCTTCTGGTCCGGGAAGAGGCCGGCCATCTCGACGGCGCGGTAGAGTTCGCCAAACACGGTGGAGGGGGGTTCGGGCGCCCTCTGCGGCGCTGGCGCGCCTGTAAGCGCCGCGGTCAGAAGCGAAACGGCAATCAGCGCGGGGGCGAGGACGAAACGGCGTCTCATAGCGACGTGCTCCGCTGTCGAATGAGGGAATTCCTGACGGGACAGGTAACAGAGACGCCAGCCGCTGCGGACAGACTTGATGGCGCCTTGAGCGCAGCCACCGCTTCCTCCCTTGGTCCCCTGTATTGACTATGCTCTGGTTGCGCGGGGCTGCCAAATCGAACCCCGCAGGCAAGCTACGCCTCTCTTGCGGGCTATCAGCGCGAAGGGCGATCAAGGTCGTGGCTTGGATCACGTCCTGGGTGACCCATCTTGCGAAATGCCCCCTCACCGGACCTGTTGCGGACGCAGCCCAATCGACGCGAATGACCCAACTCGGACCTCACCGCGATCTTCGCTTCTGCGCCGCTGGTGGGGACCAGAGGTCGCCTTCCGTCCCAAAACCGAGCGTCCTTGTGGTAAGGTGTCTGCTCGGCATTGCGCGTAGGCTTGTGGGGAAGAAGCCCATGATCGATGATTTGGAAGGCAGATGCGCTTGTGCGGCAGTGCGTTACCGGCTCATCTCGCGGCCGATGTTCGTGCATTGCTGTCATTGCCGCGATTGCCAGCGGCAAACCGGAAGCGCGTTCGTGCTCAACGCGCTTATCGAGACCGACCGAGTGACCCTCCTGTCCGGCAATCCCGAACCGGTCGCAGTGCCGACTGACAGCGGCCGCCCACATGAGATCTATCGGTGCCCCTCCTGCAGGGTAGCGGTGTGGAGCGTCTACGGCGACGTTCGCAAGCTGCTCTTCGTCCGAGTCGGCACTCTTGACGATCCAGGGGCGCTGACGCCCGACGTGCACATCTATGTTCGCTCCAAGCTCCCGTGGGTCGCCTTGCCCGAAGGCACTCCTTCCTTTGACGCATACTATGACTCCCGCAAACTTTGGCCGCCGGCCAGCCTCGAGCGCCGCCGCGCGATCTTCGGGGAACCTGCCTAGCGCGACCCGACGGCGCTCGCGTAGCATCTGCATTGCCGGTGATGATCGAGCGCGCCGGCCGAATGTCCCTATGTTCGTCGACTCACCTTGCACGCGGTAATCTTAAGCTTACGCGCCGAGCAGTTGCGTGCCCTGAGGCAGAATATCTAGTGATGCACTGGCCAGTCCAGCTTCCAGCCGTACTGACCATTCACTGCGACTAGCATAAGATGGTTTCGCGCGTAGTCAGTAAAGCGGAGAGCTGTTCGGATGCCTGCGTATCGGCGCTAGTCTGACCGGCGTTCGAACCGGCAGCTAAGGAGGCTTGGATGAGTTAAAGAGTTGGCACTTCATGCTTCTTGTTCACTTTTGCGCTCACCTTTTGCTGTCGGTTCAAGCGCGGGCGCAGCCGGCGCCAGGGCGGGCCGCCGGCGGTGGGCGTGGTGCGCGCCGAGCGCCAGCAGATGACGCAAATCGACGAGTTCATCGGCCGGATTCAGGCGGTGAACCGGGTGGCGCTCGTCGCTCGGGTGACCGGGTTTCTCGAAAAGCGGCTGTTTGTCGAGGGCACCGAGGTCAAAAAGGACGATCTGCTCTACCAGATCGAACAGCCGCCGTTTCAGGCGCAGGTCGATGCTGCGACAAGGCGACCGTGACCAGCTGGAGGCACAGCACCGCAACGCCGAATTGACCCTGCGAGCGCGCGCAGTCGCTGTTGCAAGACGCCGGCCGGCCAGCAATCGAACGGTCGATGCCGCGCTCGCCTCCGAGCGCGCCCTGGCGGCGCAGATCGCCGGTGCTCAGGCGCAGCTGGAGACCGCCCAGATCAATCTTGATTATACCGAGATCCGCGCGCCGATCGACGGCAAGATCAGCGCGACCGCGGTCACCGAAGGCAATGTCGTCTCGCCGACCAGCGGCACCCTGGCGACCATCGTCAGCCAGGACCCGATGTATGTTGATTTTCCCGTTTCGCTTCGCGCCGGGCTCGATCTGCGCAACCGCTACGCAGACAAAGGGCGGCTTCAGCGCGGTGGTGATCAAGCTGCGCCTGCCCGACGGCCGAATTTACGGCCAGAACGGCAAGGCTCGACTATGTTTCGCCAACCGTCGCCGAAAACACCGACACGCTTACCGTCCGCGGCGTGATCTCCAACCCGATCATTCCCGGGCATAAGCCGGGCAGACGGGCCCGCCCACGCGAGCTGTTGGACGGCGAATTCGTAACCGTGCTGCTCGAAGGCGTGCGAGCCGATCACGGTTCTGGCGATTCCGCGCGCCGCGGTGCTGTCCGACCAGCAGGGCGATTACGTTTATGTCGTCGATGCGCAGAACAAAGCGCAGATCCGTCGCATTCAGCTCGGCCAATCGACCCCGTCCACCGCGGTGGTGACAAACGGACTAAACGAAGGCGAGCTGGTGGTCAGCGAGGGCTTGCAGCGCGTGCGCCCCGGCGAGGCGGTGTCGCCCGGGCCGGCGACCCCGGGGCCGCAAGTCGGCGGGAGCGCCGCGGGAGCGTCGAACGAAGCCGCCAGGCCCCCCGAGGCGCCGGGAGCAAAGCCATGATCTCGGCGATCTTTGTCGATCGTCCGCGGCTGGCGGTCGTCATCGCGGTCGTCATCACGATCGCCGGGCTGCTTGGCGGTGACCCGCATACCGGTCGCGCAGTTGCCCGACATCGTGCCGCCGCAGGTCCAGGTTTCCGCCGTCTATCCCGGCGCCTCGGCGGCGGTCGTCGAAGCGAGCATCGCCCAGCCGATCGAGGCACAGGTCGTCGGCGTCGACAAGATGATCTACATGAAGTCGACCAGCGCCAACGATGGCTCCTACAATCTGACGGTCAGCTTCGAGCTCGGCACCGATCCCGATATCAACACTGTCAACGTCAACAACCGCGTGCAGACCGCGCTCGCCCAGTTGCCTCCGGAGGTCCAGCTCGAAGGGCCTGACGATCCAGAAGAAATCGTCGGCGGTGCTGCAATTCCTGTCGCTCTACAGCGACAACGGCGAGCAGGACCCGCTGTTCGTCACCAACTACGCGATGATCAACATCGTCGACGTGCTGTCGCGCATTCCCGGCGTCGGACAGGCGCACATCTTCGGCGCGCTCAATTATTCGATGCGCATCTGGTTCGAGACGCAAGCGCCTCGACAATCTGCAAGTTGACGCCGGCCGACGTGATTAGCGGCAATACAGGCACAGAACGTGCAGGCCCCGGTCGGCCGCATCGGCGCGCGCCCGATCGGCCACGACCAGCAATTCCAGCTGAACATCCAAACGCAGGGCCGACTGACCACCCCGGAGCAGTTCGGCGATATCGTGCTGCGCGCGAACCCCGACGGCTCGCTGCTTGCGCGTGCGCGACGTCGCGCGGGTCGAGCTCGGCGCCCAGAACGAGGACGTCGAAGGCCGCTTCAACGGCGAGCCGGCGGTGGCGATCGGCCTCTATCTGTCGCCCGGCGCTAACGCGGTCAGCACCGCTTCGCAGGTCATCGCGACGATGGACCGCTTGAGCCAGCGGTTCCCGCCCGGTCTGCATTATGTCGTCAACTACGACACGACGACGTTCGTCCGCGACGACGATCCACGATGTGCTGATCACGCTGGTCGATCGCCTTCGTGCTCGTCGTCATCGTCGTCTTCGTCTTTCTCGGCAGCCTGCGCGCCACCCTTATCCCTGCAATCGCGGTGCCGGTCAGCGTGATCGGCGCGTTCGCGGCGCTGCTGGTGATGGGGTATTCCGCCAACACCGTCTCGCTGCTGGCAATGGTGCTGGCCATCGGCATTCTCGTCGACGACGCCATCGTCGTGGTCGAGAACGTCGAACGCGTGCTGGAGGAAGAGCCGCAGCCTGTCGCCGGCCGACGCAACCAAGAAGGCGATGGAGCGAGATCACCGCGCCGATCATCGCGATCACGCTTGGTGTTGCTCTCGGTATTCGTGCCGGTGGCGTTCATCCCCGGGATTTCCGGGCAGTTATTCCGGCAGTTCGCGGTGACGATCAGCGTCGCGATGCTGATCTCAGCGCTCAACGCGCTGACCTTGTCGCCGGCACTCTGCGCGTCTTCCTGCGCCATGGCGGCGCCACGGCGCGGTCCGCATGGGCTGGGTGTTGCGGCGCATCGACAACATCCGGGACGGTTACGCGGGCGATCGTGCGCCGCCTAGTGCGCTTCTCGCTCTTCGGCGTCGTCTGTCGCGGCCAGTGCGGCGGCGATTTGGGCCCTCGCCTCGCGCACGCCGACCGGGTTTCTGCCTGAGGAGGATCAGGGCGCCTTCTTCGTCATCGTGCAATTGCCGGAAGGCGCTTCGGTCTACCGCACCCGGGAGGCGGTCAGCCGCCTCACCGATTGCTGCGGCAGATGCCGCAGGTGGACAAGGTGTTCTCGATCAGTCGGCTTTTCGATCATCGACAGCGTGAACGAGCCGAACGCGGGATTCATCGTCCCGCTCTTGAAGCCGTTCGCCGACCGTGTCGGCGCGGCCAACTCGGCGCAGGCGCTGATCGGCCGCGTCTTCGCGGAGGGCAGTCAGATCCGCAGCGCAAACGTGATCGCCTTCAACCTGCCGCCTATCATCGGGCTGTCGACCACCGGCGGGTTTCGAATACGAGCTCGAAGGTCTGGAAGGCCAGGACCCGGTGGCGATGAACAGCGTCATGCAAGGGCTCCTCGTCGTCGCCGCCAACCACGACCCGCGCCTCACGCGCGTGTTCTCAACCTACACCGCAAGCAACCCGTCGGTGTGGCTCGACATCGACCGCGAAAAGGCGCAGGCGCTGGGTCTCGGCATGAACGATGTGTTCGGCGCGCTGCAGGCGACGCTCGGGCGGCATTTATATCAACAACTTCAATCTGTTCGGCCGCGTCTGGCAGGTCAACATCGAGGGCGAGGCGGCCGACCGCAGACGACGTCTCGTCGCTGTGGCAGATCTATATTCGCAACAAATACGGCACCGACGTGCCGCTGCGCTCGATCGCCAATGCGCGCGTCGTCGTCGGGCCGCAGGTCATCACCCGCTACAACAACTACCGCGCGATCCCGATACAGGGCAGCCCGTCGCCAGGGACCTCGTCCGGCACCGCACTCGCGGCGAATGGCGGATGTTTCGGGCAAGACCTTGCCGGCGGGTTACGGCTACGAATGGACCGGAACGGCCTATCAGGAGGTGGCGGCTTCGGGCCAGACCGGCGCGATCCTCGGCCTTGCCGTGCTGTTCGCGTTTCTGTTCCTCGTCGGCCTTTACGAAAGCTGGATGATCCCAGTCCCGGTGCTGCTGTCGGTGCCCGGTCGGGGTGCTTGGGCGCGTTTCTTGGCATTTTGATCTTTCATCTGTCGCTCGACCTCTACGCCGAGATCGGTCTCGTCGTGCTGATCGCGATGGCGGCCAAGAACGGCATCCTGATCGTCGAGTTCGCCAAGGATCAGCGCGAGCAGGGCATGGATATCAGGGAAGCCGCGGTGCTGGGCGCGCGGATGCGGTTTCGTGCGGTGATGATGACCTCTTTCGCCTTTATCTTCGGCGTCTATCCGTTGGTCGTCGCGCAAGGCGCCGCCGAGATCAGTCGGCATGATGTTGGCACACCAGTGTTCGGCGGCATGATCGCGGCTAGCGCGATCGGGCTGTTTGTGATCCCAATGCTCTATGTCACGTTCCAAACCCTGCGTGAGCGTAGCAGCGCCCGGTTTCGGCGCGCGGAGGCGCCTACCGACAACGCAACTCGAGGACCAGTTCCGCAGATGGATCCGAGTCATAACCACCGCGGAAACTAGTTCTCGCTCCTTGTAGCGCGCCAAGGCCAACTGGCGGGAAGATGCGGGCCGTGGACGGAACGCGCGATGTCGGATCATGGCACTACGGCGGCGTCCGCAGACGTCCACTTTGATGGCCGCTTTGGGAGGTTAAGCGGACCTGCGTGGGAAAGCGCAGAAGCGACGTTCATGACCCGAAGGCGACATGCGGGCGCAGAATAGCCGCTTGCGGTTTTTGTCGTCAGACCCATCGAACTCCACAGACGGCTGTGACCGGGTGTGTTATCTTTCGAATAGCAGTCCCCTGAGACACGGGAAGAGGTACATGAGGCGGCGGGAATTCATTATGCTTGCGGGTGGTACCGCCGTTACCCTGCCCCTCGCAGCATATGCGCAACAGGGGAAGGTCTGGCGCATTGGATACCTGCACACGGCTTTCTTGATACTCCTGGCGACGCAGCACTATTAGAAGCGTTTACAAGTGAGTTGAGTAAAGCTCGGCACCGGGTCGCCCGCGGGTGTTGCGAAGACATTTGAGTTTCTTCACACCATCGTTCCCGGGGCCGTCAAGATCGCGGTCTTGATGTCCGCAAATCCGACGCATCCCAAGCAGGTACCGAACTGGCGAGTGCCGCGGCGCAAGCTCTCGGCCTTTCGACCGTCCCTATTGTTTCAGCGACTCCCCGAGGATTTACCGCGCGCATTTCAAGATATAACGCAGGCAAACTGTGATGCCCTGTTTGTTCCCGGGGATCCACTTCGGCCGGCCATTGTCAGCCTCGCCGCAGCTGCACGAATTCCCGCCGGATATCAGTACCGCGAGTATGCTAAATTGGGGGGACTATTGAGTTATGGCCCAATTCAAGACCCAATGTGGAGGCGGTCCGCACAATACATCGACAAGATTTTCAAGGGTGCCAGCCCCGCCGATCTGCCGGTCGAGCAGCCAACCAGGTTTGAGCTGGTCGTCAATCTCAAGACTGCCGGAGCGCTCGGCCTCACAATCCCGCAATCGATCCTCGCCCGCGCCGACGAGGTGATCGAATAGCGTTGCCACACTTCCGGAATTGGCCCAGAGCTGCAACGGCAGCCCACTGCTAGTCCTTCCACAGGTGAGCGTAGAGCGGACCTTTGCCGGGCATCGGCCAACCGACGCTGGCGGACGTCGAACGTCGGTGCCGAGTTCAGAAATCCAGGGCGACGATCAGTCGGGCTGCGTAGCCATGTCATCGCCGTCCGCCCGCCCGAGCGCAGGGAGGTACCGGCCGAAGTTCAATTCGAAGTCGCTCCGAATACCGTAACCGATACTACGGACGTTGGCACGGCGCGCCTGCGCACTGGGCCAAGCCAGGGTTGAGAAGAACATGTCGTTGCTCGACTGAAGCTCGGTAGCTGTCGGCGTCCCGAACCGATTGATCTGGGCCTTCGCCGCGGCCAGCGTTTCTCGATCGAACGAGGCCAGACGCCGGACGAGCGAATCGACAAACGAGTCGAGGTGGCCATCGTCCAGCGTGCGGTTCACCCAGCCATAGCGCTCGGCGATATCAGCATCGAAATCGTCGCCGCTGAGGACGATCTCAAGTGCGCGCGAGCGGCCGACCAAGCGCGGGAGCCATTCCAGCGCTCCGCCGCCCGGGACCAGTCCGACGCCGATCTCGGGGTTGCCGAATAGGGCGCTTTGCCGGCTGGCGAAGCGCATGTCGCAGGCCAGCACGAACTCGTTGCCGATGCCGCGCGTGCGGCCGCGTATCTTGGCGATGCTTACGACTGCCGAGGACGAGAGGCGCAGCACAAGGTCGCGCCAAAGGCCCAGCACCTCTGGCCGTTCAGCTGCCTTGGATACGTCGAGATGGGCGATGAAAAAATCGGAATTCGCCGACTGGAACACTACGACCTTCACAGACGGGTCCGTCTCGAGATCGGTCATTAGCGCTCCCAATTCGACGATCGTTGTGGGAACAAACATGTTGATCGGCGGGTTGCTGAAGGTGATCGTCCACCGGCCCGGATAGGTGCGGTCGGTGTTGAACTGCGAAGGGTCAGGCATGGCGCATCTCCTAAACCAGGCCGACAACACGGATCACTATTAGACTTTGGCTCGCCAAGTACATCGCGGTTCCTTCCGAGCGAATGCCGCCGTATCGCTACGAGAGCTTCACAGGATTGTTGAAAACGGTGCCTCGGCAGTGCAGAAGAACAGTGCTTTATATGGGGCTTGCCAACCCCATGTCCACGAGACATGGGCGACCACTGCACACGGTGAGAACGCGGATCTGCTGCGCGGAACAATCGCGGGATGGTCGCCGACGAATCACACAGCGCATCTTCGGCCTGTCGCGCTGCGAAGCCCCTTGGAGCCATCGGTCTCACACGCGTGCTTTGCGGCGCAGGCGCGGATTCTCGACCGTCTGAATAACCTCGAAACCCTCGAATTCCGGATGCCCGAGATAGAGGGGTTTGTGGGAGCCCGCGCTCCTATGCGCCGCGCGGAATTGCTCGGACTGGGTCCAAGCAGTGAACAGCTCCCGGCTGATCCAAATCGTGTGTGAGGAATAGAGCGTATGGTCCTCGCGCTCGGGGCCGCGCAATAAATGGAATTCGACGAAGCCCGTGACTTCGCCGAGGCGGGTATCCCGCGACAACCAAACCTCCTCGAATGCTTTTTCCTCGCCCTTGAGAACCTTGAAGCGATTCATTGCGATGAACATGAGTTCCTCCTGACCGTAGAGAATAGTTACGAAGGACGAACCGCCGGACTATTGGAAAGCGTGGGTATTCACGCTACGATGGAATTTCAAGTCCGCCGCCTGTGAGTGCCAAATTATGAGGAGCGAATGGGACATCCCGCATCACTCGGTGCGAAAATCGCCAAGTCACTTAGGGCGAGCTCGGCGGTCCTCCATTAGATATTCCTTCCGGTGTGCGTGGACGGCTTCACTGTATGAGGCGGGGGGAGCAAGGGCGTTGACCGCGTATTGATGAGAGGACATGGCCAGGCTGGACCTGCGGATGCAGGAGGGCGACACGATCGCCCGGCTACCGAGTGTAGATGGCGGCGAAGGCTATTGGTTACCGCGTTCGAGCGCAAGAAAATCTGCCGTGAAAAAGTGTCGCCTGAGAGGAAATCTCGGTAATTTTGGATCCGGGTCGGTCATCTTAACTCGAGTTGTCTAATTGCCAATGCTTTTCAAGGAGATTCTGTATGTCACATCATTTCGATACCAAACTGGCGAGGGAAGATCCGAGCCTCAACCTCTGCGACTTTTATTTATTTGACGGCCCCTCGGGCAAGACGGTAATGGCGATGACCGTGAATCCGGATGTGGGATTATCGGCTCCGGATACGCTTCATCCAGAAGGGCTCTACGCGTTCCGGTTCGACCTGAACGGAGATGCGAGGGAAGAGGTTACGTTCAAGTTCAGGTTTGGTGAACCACGACACGGAGATGGCAGTGAGCATACTCACATTCAGCCGTTTGTGGTGCGGAAGGCGACGGGTGACGATGCTCTTCGTGGTGACGCCGGAGAGAGTCTGGTTGAGGGTGAAACCGGTTCGGTCGCGACTAATTCGGGTCTTCGTGCGTATGTTGGGATTGCTCCAGAGCTATTTGCGGCAAATGCTGGATTCCGCACATTTATGACTGCTTTCTATAAGGACCAGCGCTACGATGGGGACGCCTTTCTGCATCAGCAGAATCCCTTTGCGAGGCGGAATGTTACGGCGATTGTGCTGGAGGTGCCGAGCGAACTGATTGGGAAGGGAAAAATCAACGCATGGGCGACGATCTCCCTCTTTGGCCATGCGCCGGAGGTACAAGTTTCGCGTTGGGGCCTGCCTATGGTTACGCATCTCTTCCTGAACGACCCGAGCGATCAAGAGGTGAAAGAACAATTCAATGCGTCGGTTCCGTCTGAAGATCTAGAGCGCTTCGCGAAGTCGATCGCGGATTTTGCGGAGAAGATGACGACCTATGCCGGTTCGGCGGCGGACCCGGGTGAATACGGGAAGCTGATCGCTGCACGGCTTTGTCCCAACACGTTGCCTTACGAGCTTGGAACGTCCGCCGCATTTGAGGTGGCCAGCTTCAATGGACGCGCGCTCGGCGACGATGTGCTGGATGTGATGTTGACGCTGGCGGCCAACACGCCAATTGTCGATGGACTTGCTCCCGACCGCGGGCGCATTCGCAAGGATTTCCCGTATTATGGAGCGCCGTATACGGCGGAGGAGCAGGTCGGGGTGACGCCGATGCCGCGCCCGGCTAAGAAGTAGGCGGGAAGCGACGCTTGAGAATGATGTTGGGGATCAGGGCGCTTCCGTGGGCAGCTGGTATTCGAGATCGTAGCTGTGCTTGCCTTCGGCGATGATCGGAAGCCAGGGAGGGGGCGCGGGTCGGACACTCGGGCACGTAGAGAACACAGGCACCCGACGGCGTTGACAACCGCTCAGAACCGAGCCGCCGCCCATTGACCCGATTAGAGAACACAATCGGTGGAAAGCTGACGCTCGGCCGGCGTTGGAAGGTTCAGGCAATCCCACGCATGGCGATGGCGCGATAGAATGCTTCGCCGTCGTAGGCGGCCGTGACCGAGCCGAGGCAACTTGTCGCGCAGAGACAAGCACGGACGGTTGCCGTCAAGCGGAGGTCCGGTTGAGGCCTTACAAATACGAGACGAGCTGCTGGCCGCCGTCGATATCGTACGTCGCGCCCGTCAGCGCCGTGTTGCTCATGATGTGAACGGCGAGCGCGGCGACGTCAGCCGGTCCGACGACGCGCCGGATGGGCAGCGTGGCGCGGAGCTCGTCGCGCCGCTTGTCAAGGTCGTCGCCGAGGATCGATGCCGAGAGGGGTGTGTCGACGAAGCCCGCGGCGATCAGGTTGACGCGGATCGGCGCGAGCTCGAGCGCGAGGTTGGCGATGAGGGCGGGGAATGCGACGGTGGCTGTCGAAGCGATTCCGAGGCCAGCTCGTGGACGGCGTGCGCCCGTGCCGCCCATGAATACCAGGGAGCCGAGCGGCCTGACCTTGTCGGCGGCGCCACGTGCGACCTCGAGCGCAAGCAACAGGTGCTCGGTGAGGCCGCGTCGCGCCTCCTCTGGCGGCATTTCAAGGGGAGGCCCATAATGCGGAGCGCCGGCGGTGACCATTACATGGTCGATCGGGGTTGGGAGGCCCTGGAAGAACGACTGCAGGGAGGCCGGATCGTTTGCGTCGAAGGCCGCGGTGCGCTGCGCGTCGAGCTCGAGCGCTGCTTGCCTGAGGCGTTCGGGATTGCGCCCGGTGATGATGACGCTGGCGCCCTCGGCGCGGGCTCGCCGGGCGGTTTCCAGCCCGATGCCGGCGCTGCCGCCGATAACGACGACGGTCTGGCTGAGCAGTTCCGGTTCGCGCCGGGTGGATACAGTAGTGGTTGCGGTGGTCATGATTCCCCCCGTGGGCGGTGCGGGCGACCGGTCACGAAGTGGCCGCCGAGTTCGAGACGGATAGGGCATATATGTTGAGGGCGCCCGCCCCGAACACCGCTACGATGTGCACGTTCTCTGCCCGGCGCGGCGAGCCGCCGCCGATGACGATGAGGTCGTAGCCGCCGCTCATGACGGCAGCGGCTTGCCGGCTTGCTTCCGGACGATGTACTCGGCGTACCAGTTGGGCCAGTCCGCATCTCGCTGATGCAATCACGTCTTCATGCGCAAGCAATGACTATCTTCGAAATCCTCGCATTATACAATCGCGAGTGCACAAAGTTGGTCTATCTGAAATCCATCAGCGACGCAGGGAAGTCACCCGGGGAGCGGTGATCTCGCGGTCCCGCTCACGCATCGACTTCTTGGCTATTGCATCACGCAGTTGCACGAGAACGTCTTCGATGTGGTTTCGCATTCTCCTGCTCCTTCGTCGCGTCGCGGTCCTGATCGCCGTCGCTTAACCAGCGGGTTTGTGTAAGGTATCTTTCCTCTCGGCCAGATCATCGTAGTGATCATAGATGCCGCGCACGAGCGCACATGACGTGACCCGTTAGGAACTTCGCGGCAATCGCACGAAACGAGGCAGGACAAAGCGCGCATCTCATCAGGTTACAGTACTCACTGTAGATCGCGTCCGCCGCGGTCGCGATGTCCGGTCCCGCCCTTCTACCATCAGGCTCTTACTTCAGGCTCCGCCAGAGATTGCTGTAGTCGTCGGTCCAGGCGCGGATCGTGTCGGGCGGGTCGATTGGCGTTCCATCCGCCAGGGGGCTCGCAGAGAACAGGCCGGGCCGGCTGCTGATGAGCACCCACTGGGCCATGTTCCGGCCGGATTCGGCATCGGCCGTGTTGGTGACGAGACGCGCCGGCGTCTCGATGGCATCGGCGGCGCGCGCGACGACCGGAGCGAGATCGAGGAATTGGTTCGACACGTGGACGGCGATCACGCCACCTCGCGCAAGATGCCGCTGATACAACCGAAACGCCTCGAGTGTGAGGAGATGGGCCGGGATGGCATCGCCCGAAAAAGCATCGATCACCAGAAGGTCGTACTGCCGATCGGGCTCGGCTTCGAGGCCGAGGCGGCCATCGCCGAGCCGCAGGCTCCAGGCGGCGCCGCAGGAATTGAGGTAACCGAAATCCCGGGACGCGATCACCGGGACCAACGGGTTGATCTCGTAGAACCGAATCGAGTCCCGCGGCCGCGCATAGGCGGCGAGCGTCCCGACTCCGAGACCAATGACGCCGATCCGGACGGCCCCTGCCGCCTCCAGCGAGGCGAGCGCGAGACCGACACCGGATTGCGGCGAGTAATAGGTAGTCGGGATGCAGCGCCGCAGAGGATCTTGGAATTCCTCGCCGTGTATGATCGTGCCGTACATGAGACGCCTGACCGCCCCCCGCCCATCCGCGGCGGCCACCTCCACGACCTTGAGGGCCCCGTAGAAATTGCGGGCCCGGACCAGGGCGCTGCTGGAATCCATATATTCCCACTGCGCCCCCCAGCCGACCATCAAGATCCACAGAAGGATGGCACCGAGATAGGTGAGCAGTTGCGCCCGATCTCGGGGTGGTCGGGCGCGGTGGACCACGAAGATGGCGACGATCCCGGTCAGCGCCAGCGCGATCGGCAGATCGTAGAGGGCATCGAGCACCGCCGGAGCGACAGCGGCCGCCAGCAGCGCGCCGGCGGCCCCGCCTGCCGCGACGGTGAGGTAGAAACTCGTGAGATGCGAAGTTCGTGGCCGCAGCCCCGCCAGTTCCCCGTGGCACAGCATGCAGGCGGTGAACAAGCCGGCCGAGTAGAGGCCGACCAGCAGACGCGGATCGCTGTTGGCGTGGTTGCCCACCGCAGCGTACATCATGGCGGGAAGGAATTCGGCGAAGGCGATGCAGAAGAGCACGCGTTTGTACCAGCGGCTGCTTTCGAAACACAAGATCAAGGTCAACAGGTAGATCGCCAGCGGCCCCACCCACAAGAGCGGGATCGCCGCGACGTTCTGCGTGATATGGCCCGTGACTGCGAGAAGCAGCATCGAGGGCGCAGCCGAAAGCACGAACCACAGGATCCTTTCGACCAAAGAGACCCGACCTTCGGCACGCGCCGCATCCGGAGCGCGAGCGATCGATACGGGCAATGACGTCACCCAGGCCGTCCCGGCGCAGGCGAACGCGAAGACGACATAGGCGGCGGACCAGAGACGCGCCTGAAGCACCGTATCGAAGAGCGGTTCCACTACGATCGGATAGGCGAGAAGCGCCAGCAGCGAGCCGAAATTGGAGAGGGCGAACAGACGATAGGGATTGGCGGCGAGGCCGCCGGCTTCGTGCCGTCGGGAGAGCCAAGCCTGCATCAGAGGGCCGGTCGCCGACAACAGCACGAAGGGCAGCCCGATGGTCACGGCGAGGAGCATCAGGACGCGAAGCGCCGGCGCCTCCTCGCCCGTCGGCTTCCAGACCGGCGAAGGAATGACGGGAAGCAGCAGGAGGCTCGCGGCCAGCAGGCCCACATGCAGGAGGCGCTGCCCCGCCGGCGTGAGGAGCCGCGCCGATCCATGGGCGTAGACATAGCCGATACAGAGCGTGACCTGGAAGAACAGGAGGCAGGTGGTCCAGACGCCCGCCGTCCCGCCGAACCAGGGCAGGATCATCTTGGCGATCATCGGTTCCACAAGGAACAGCAGCACCGATCCGAGCAGGATCGAGACCGGGATGGTCGCTGTCGCGGCAAAGCCCGTCAGGGCCGCCCGGCGGACCGCCTGATCATGCAGAGCCGCGCGGATCGACGGCGGGGACACGCCGGGTTTGTGCCACGCGAAGGTAAAGAACTCCTTCCGGCAGTCGAGCCGATCATGGACGACCCGCCTCAACTGTGCTGCTTTGAAAAGCCAGCATCATGCCCCGTCGTTGGCGTGGCGGCGCGTCGTGGCCACGGAGATCTTGACGCCAAACTCGTAAGGGCGATGGGCCTTGCCCTTGCCGATGCACTCCTCCTCCGGGGCATGCAGGGAATAGACCTTGGGTCCGCGCTGATGCTGCCGCTGATCACGCACGCGACGTGCCCGTGCCAGAAGGCTCGTGGAAGGGAGCCGGATCAACGCAACCTCGCCGGCGAAGCCTTTTTGCAGCATCGCGATGCGATCGCGCGCCGCGCGCGGCAGGGGACCTTTGCGCACCGCGGCCAAGGCCCCTTCCCGCTGCTGCAGGCTCGCCATGCCGACCAGGATGGTGCCCATCGCGGGATGCGAGATAGGGAAACGGATCGCCGCCTCGGCGAGGCTTCCGGCATAACCTTCGAGCACCAGCGTCATGAAACGGCGGCCGCGCTCGATATCCCCCTCATAGCTCAGCGCCGAGCCGATCGAGGCCGGTGCGGGCGAGGCGACTGGATGACGCTCGGCGATACCTGACAATGCGCCGCCGGCCAAGACCCTATTGCGGACCACGCCGACACCCGCCGCCTGGGTATGGTCAAAGTGAAGGCCATAATCCTGTGCCGGGTAATTTGCCGGCACGCCGCTCGAAGCCGAGGGGTTGAGCATTGTAAACTACCTGCGCGCTGTCGAAGAGACGCGCGTCGGTGACCTGCCTGAGCGCCTCCATGTCTCCGATGGCGGTAAAGCCGACGAACTGCGCCTTGCCTTGCCTCCGCAGACGGTCGAACGCAGGCACCACCTCGTCGAGCACTCGCGGAACGCTCAGCGCTTCCTCGTCGCCTCCAAGCGTAATCGGACTATGCAAATAAAAGATGCTTACTCGCTCGGCCGAGGCGCCGCAGGCTTCCTTCCAGTCAATTCGGCAACGGCGTCGCCGACGCGACCGAAGTCCGCCGGCGGCAATCCGACCTTGGGGCGCACAATGGCGCTCGTAGCTCGCAGTTTGGCGAGCGGACGGCCGAGATGGGTCGCCGACGAGCCGCCCTTCCATTACGCGGCCTTAGGTGCCTTCGAGCTGTTCACGCGCCGGTGTTGCGCACGGCTTACCCGTCATCACCAAAAGCATCCGCCGCGCGGCGTGGTCGTCACATGCATGGGCAGTTTCGACCGGGGGACGATCCCGTCCAGGGCACAAGGCCAGGCGAGTTGGCTTCGGCGTGGCTTGCACCCTTTTCCTCATCTTTCAGCTGCCGGCCAATGCGAGAATACAGAGCTCGCGCTTCGCCGATCGAGACGCCGTCCCGCCTCATAAGCATCACCACCATTGGCTCGGCGAGCAACTCTTCAAGAGAAAATTCCGTTCGGAAAGCCATATCGCTCCTCCTTACCGGGGACCCGCTGAGGCTAGCAGGGAAATATAAAACCATCGCGACACGATGTATAAGGTCATTGATCAGCACCCGAATTCGGGGGTCGGTCATGTATTTCGGATCAGGTTGCGAGAATATCAAGGCTCAGCGTTGGTTGGCACGACCGGCTTCACCATTCCCCGGTGCGCAGCTCGGACAGCGACGAAGCTCTGCAAGATATTCGAAGGCTTCGATGTCGAGGCGCCTTCATGCAGCCTGCAGCGCGTCCAATAACGTCGTATCGTCCTTAGGTGCCTTGGAGCTATTCACGCGCCGCGATACCGGCCAAGCCCGTAACAAGTCCGCTGGGGCGGGTTCCAGGACTTCCCTTGCCAACCACCCTTTCCACTCAGCCACGTCCCTCAACCTTCCGAGCGACCTCTGTCAATGCCGGCATCGCGTGCCGCCAGCCCGCCGATCGCGGACCAGTCGAGCTTGTCGCCCCCCTGTGCGAGGAGAGCCACGAACCGATCATGCAGGAGACTTGCGAGCGGCAGGGGCACGCGCAAGTGCTCAGCCGCGGCAATTGCGAGGCGCATATCCTTGAAGCCCAAGGGCGCGGCGAACCCCGCCGGCTCGAAAGTCCCCTCCGCGATCAACTTGCCGTAGGTCTTGTAGGCAGGCGCGCCGAAGAGGGTCGAGGTCAGGATGTCGAGATACTGATGACGGTCGACGCCGCCCTTGGCGACGAGCGCCATGGCTTCTCCCAAGGATTCGATCACGCAGGCGATGAGAAAATTGCCGCTCAGCTTGACGAGGTTGGCAGCCTGAGGGGTTTCTCCGACAAAGAATGTTCTCTTGCCGACGGCATCGAGCAGGGGATTGGCGGCATCGATCGCATCGCGAGCGCCCGCGGCGACGACGAAAAGCTCGCCAGCGGCCGCTACGTCGGGGCGGCCGAATACGGGAGCGGCGACGAAACGCTGGCCGGCCGCGGCGTGGTCGGCACTCAGCCTCTGGGACAAAGTGGTGCTGATGGTGCTCGACGAGATGTGGATCGCGCCCTTGCGTAGGCTCGCAAGCACCCCTGCGCTGCCATAGACGACATTCTCGACCGCTGCGTCATCGGCGAGCATCGTGATCACGCCATCGCCGCGGCAAGCGTCAGAGATGGTCGACGCCGCGGTCGCACCTCTTCGCACGAGTTCATCCGCCTTCGAACGCGTGCGATTGTAGACGGTTACCTGATGCCCCGCTTTGAGGAGGGATGCGGCCATTCCGGCCCCCATGTGACCTAAGTCCGATAAAGCCGACTTTCATGGCTGCGGCCCTTTCTGCGATGCGCGGTGAGAGTGCTTATCTCCCAGGTTCTGGCCCAAATCCGCAGATCTGAACCGGGCGGCTCCGGTTGGCCGGAGGCGACGAAGTTCTGAGCTCTCAAATAGACATTGTGATCTCACCGGTCGTTGACGTCGATCACCACCGAGACCTTGTCATTCGTCAGCTTCCGCGATCCTGTACGCCCGCCTGCGCGCCGCCGAGAGCATCGGGCGGCCATTGGGAGACGATCGCTTCTTGGCTCGCATCGAACGGCTAACGGGCCTCAGCCTCAAGCCGCGCAAACGCGGGCCAAAGCCGTCGGTTCCGAAATAGGAAGGTTGGAAATTAAGTGCACTGTCGCCGTAATTCCCCAGCGCCTCAATCCCTGACCACACGCACCGCGCCGTGCGCGGCGCTGGTGGTCATCGCGGCATAGGCCTTTAGCGCCGCCAAGACCTTGCGGCTGCGTTTGGCGGGCTTCCAGGCGGCGCTTCCCTTGGCCACCATTGCTGCGCGGCGGCGGCCGAGTTCGGCCGCGTCCACCGCCAGGCGGATCGAGCGCCGGGGAATGTCGATCTCGATCCGGTTCCGCCTTCCCGACCTGCGGCTCGTGCTCGGTGTGAGCGATAGGTCGGCATGTGTCTGCTCGGTTAATGGAGGCCGCAGGATCATACGCCCGGATCACGGGCGCGCAAACGTCACATTGGGGGCGCTTCGCCCTGAAGCAGCAATCGCATTCGCGCTACGTCTTAAGACGATATTGAATAACGGAATTGTGGTAACGGTGATAATGCACGCCACACTACCTACCTGAGGCGTCTGCTTGATCGGTGCTTTAGGCGGTGTAGCCGGCGATCGCAGCGAGGAATGTGGCACCGTAGCGATTGAGCTTGTTGCGGCCAACGCCGGGGATCTCGCCCATGGCGGCCAAATCGGTGGGCTTGCGGCGCACCATTTCCAGCAAGGTCGCATCGTGAAAAATGACGTAAGGCGGCACGTTTTGTTCGCGTGCAAGTTCCGAGCGCCGTGTGCGCAATGCCTGGAAGAGCGGCTCGTCAGCGGGCGCGGATGACCGGCTCGGCCCAGCATCGCGGCGGAGACTGCCCCCGCGGCGCGCCCTTTTGGGTTCGCTGCGGAAAGCCACCGGCAGTTTGGCGTGCAGCACGGCCTGCCCGGTCTCGCCGAACTTCAGGCCGCCATGCCCTTCCACATCGACTTGCAAATGCCCTTGCGCCACAAGCTGACGGAACACGGATTGCCATCGTTTCCTGTCGAGCTCGCTGCCGACGCCGAAGGTCTTCAATTGATGATGTCCCAACTGGCGGACGCGTTCCGTCAAATCGCCGCGCAAGATATCGACAAGGTGCCCGACGCCGAAACGCTCTCCGGTGCGACGCACGGCCGATAGCGCCTTTTGCGCCGTCTCCACCCCGTCCCAAATCTCCGGCGGGTGCAGGCAATTGTCGCAATTGCCGCAGGGCTGATGCTCGCTTTCGCCGAAATACCCGAGCAACACCTGGCGCCGGCAGGTGGCGGTTTCGCAATACCCCAAAAGCGCATTGAGCTTATTTCGTTCGATACGGCGCTGGCGCTCCTCGAGGTTGGCCCCGTCGATGAACGCCACAAGGGCGGTCACATCACCCATGCCATAAGCCATCCAGGCGTTGGCGGGGAGCCCGTCTCGCCCCGCGCGGCCGGTTTCCTGATAATAGGCTTCGAGGTTTTTGGGCAGGTCAAGATGGGCGACAAACCGCACATTGGGTTTGTCGATGCCCATCCCAAAGGCGACGGTCGCGACGATGATAATCCCTTCTTCCTTGAGAAAGCGGTCCTGATTGCGCTCGCGCATCGCCGGGTCGAGCCCGGCGTGATAGGGGAGCGCGATGCGACCCTTGGTGGAGAGCCAGTTCGCGACCTCTTCGACCTTGCGACGCGAGAGGCAATACACGATTCCGGCGTCCGAGGGATGCTCCGCTTCGATGAACGCCAGGAGTTGCGACTTGGCGTCTGCCTTCGGGAAGACGCGATAGCGAATATTGGGGCGATCGAAACTGGCGACGAAAATCTTGGCGTCGGCGAGCGCAAGACGTTCGATGATGTCGCGTTGCGTCGGCCCGTCGGCGGTCGCGGTCAACGCGATCCGCGGCACCTTTGGGAAGTGCTCGTGCAAGACGCGCAATTTCAGGTATTCGGGGCGGAAATCATGTCCCCATTGCGAGACGCAATGGGCTTCATCGATGGCGAAAAGCGCGATCTTGCAGCGCGACAACAGCTCGAGACTGCGCGGCGTCACCAAGCGTTCAGGCGCGACATAAACAAGATCGAGCGCGCCTTGGCGCATGTCGCGCTCCACCTCGGCGGCTTCCGGCGGCGTCAGCGTCGAATTGAGATACGCCGCGCGCACGCCTGCTTGGCGCAACGCATCAACCTGATCCTTCATCAAGGCGATCAAGGGCGAGACGACAATGCCGACGCCGTCGCGCAGCAGTGCGGGAATTTGATAGCACAGCGACTTGCCGCCGCCCGTCGGCATCAAGACGAGCGCGTCACCTCCCGCCACGACGCGGTCGATGATCGCCGCCTGCTCGCGACGGAACGCGCCATAGCCGAACACGGATTGAAGAATTTCAAGGGCCCGGTCACGCGACGCGTTCAGTGACCCTGCCGGCCCCTGCATCCTTCTCGCCTCCAGCCGTCGTGCTTTGAATTAGCCTAGCATATTAAGCGTCGCAACTCATAACCAGTCGCAGATGATGGGCAACGATGCAGACCGCCGCGTGGATGTTTCGGTCAAGCGTCGTGCCGGGTCGCGATTCTGCGGAGTGCTCGAGGCCGCCGAACATGCGCTCGACGGCGTTCCGGTCGCGCCGTGCGCATGAAAGAACGCGCAACGAAAAGGTTGCTCATTTCGCCGATGTGGCGTATGCGAGTCGGCAACCTGGAGGTTGCATATGAGTGATCGGATCGAGAAGACCATCGAGCTCAAGGCGCCGGTGTCCCGGGTTTGGCGCGCCCTCACCGATCATCGCGAGTTCGGCGAGTGGTTTCGCGTCAAGATGGAACGGCCGTTCGTGGTGGGTGGGATCGCCCGTGGACAAATCCTCCACCCGGGCTATGAGCATCTGACGTGGCAGGCGACCATGCAAAGGATGGAGCCCGAGCGCTTGTTCGGCTTCACCTGGCACCCTTACGCCATCGATCCAAAGGTGGATTACGAGAGGGAAGCGCCAACCCTCGTCGAATTCAGGCTCGAGCCAATCGCCACGGGCACGCGGCTCACGCTGACGGAATCGGGTTTCGACAAGCTGCCGGCCTCGAGGCGCCAGGAAGCCTTCCGCATGAACGAGAACGGCTGGGCCCAGCAGTTGAAGAACATCGACCGCCATGTCGGCGCGTAGCCACCGCGCACGCAAGGCGCACGCGCCCGTATTTGCCGCGCTCGGGGATGAGACGCGGCTTTCGCTCATCGGCAAGCTTTGTGACGGGCGGCGCCGGTCGATCTCGCAACTCGCGCGAGGTTCGAAGGTTACGCGGCAGGCGATCACCAAGCATCTGCGGGTGCTGGAGAATGCAGGCGTCGTTCACAGCACGCGCGAGGGACGCGAGAGCCTCTTCGAGCTCGTGCCGCGCCCGATCGATGAGGTGAAGCACTATCTCGATCACGTTTCGAAGCAATGGGACGAGGCTTTGGCGAGGCTGAAGGCATTTGTTGAAGATTAAGCGGCGCTCACTTGCGCGTGCACCGCCTCATCAAGCACGCGCTTAAGTCTAGCGGCGGCGGGCGGCGACCGCGCGCCGCGGTCCCGCCACACCCAGTGTTGTGCCACTGCCGCCTAAGCCCCCCTGGGCTCCAATGACAACGGCGCGCGACACACATCAGTCTCTGGGCAAGGATGCGCTCATGCCGCGGGCCGTTCAGGTCGTCGGACGCTGCCGGCACCAATTCTTGGCGGATTGCACCCTTCTGCGCGGCAAGATCGTGCTCCAAGTCGGTGCCTGACAGTTGAGTGGTGCCAGTCGAGGTGCCAAAACAGCAGCGCGCGATCGGCGTCCGGTGTCACCCCTCGCCTCCCACGCAACGTCAAGAAACTTGAATTCGATGCGGCGAGTTGAAGTTGAGCCGCCCGCGCGAGCGTTCGCCTCCTATGGCGAGCTAAACGCGCGCAGTTCTTCGCGCGCCGCGCTACTAAATTCCTTAAGAGGATCGATGCCGTCGCCTCCCTTCTTTATCATCGCATGCAGCTCACGAATGGTCCTGTTCGGCTCAAAGAACGTGTCAATCGTTCTATTCATGATGCGATCTGCGCACTCGACGATTTGAGGCGAGGAAAAAACGCGCATCATGCTGATCATGGCATAAAGACTGACAAGATCTTGTATCTCAGGATCGTTGCTGACGATGGCGTCACCGTATATTTTAGACGCAGAAGCGATGAACTCTTTGTACAAGGCCTCGCGTTGCGTAATATTGTGCGCAATCAGCCCCGCTCTGGCCTGAGAGCGTTGGCTCATCCAGGTCGTGACACCCGTTGTCAGGCCTCCGATGACCGACCCGGCAAGGGCCGAAAGCGCGGAGATATACGCTACATCCATTGCTTGCCTTTCCGAGCGGTACGGCGATCCGCCGGATTGAATTGACCGCGGGTGCGACAAATAGGGAGTATAATCCGACCTTTGAACTTCGCTACCCTCCGCCGCGAGTCGATGGAACGGGTTGACCCGGGTGAGGCGCCATTCGGCATGCTCGTAATCGTCGACCCGGCAACGGTCGGAGCGCTGCACACGTGACCGGCCGACGGCGCCGCGATCGCCATGGCAGAATGGACATGCTGAACGGCTGATCGGTTCGATCCGGCGCGAATGTCTTGATAATGTTGTGGTGTTCGACGAGCGACATCTGCCCCACTGCTTCGTTCGTGCATGCATTATTACAACGGCGCACGCACACATCAGTCGCTGGGCAAGGAAGCGCTCATGCCGCGGGCAGAAGCTTGATCCGCGACATGAACTGCTGGGCGATCATGGCAGTTGGATTTCATTGTAGCCTGGAAGCTCTGCTCCCAACGTCCGCCTGCTGATATAGTAGGAAAGTCTTCTCCAGCCAGGAGGAGGCTCTCTCGGCTGACGTAGGCCGAAAGGTCCGCGTCATAGCTGCGAGGGGATGACGGCCCAATCGTTAGATGATGACGTGACAGGCTATCTACGATGTCCGCGACATCGTGTCCGCTGTGCGGTCTCGGCGCCGTAGTCGGTCTTTTCTAAACGCTCAATTGCGTCAGCGCCTGACTGGGCCGCCGCCAGGCAGATAGAACCATCCCGGTCTGTTCATCGGTATAGCGGCCGGACCCCCGCAAGCCTCCCGCGAATTGCAGACGAAATCGCCACGTTGTACCTGGTAGATGTCGTTGTGGTCGGCGTTGTAATCGTGTTCGATATCACTGCCGCCGCGACCGCCGCCGTGGCGACTTGCCAACGCGGGTTCTGAGACCAACACGCTCGCACACAATATTAGGGTTGATAGGAAGCTAGCCGCGCGCACCCGAGTTTGAGAGTTCACCATAGGAACCTCCTCCACCTTGACGCCCTCGCCCGGTATCTGGTGGCGAAGTTCCGAAGCGCAATCTGTACTGACGTTGCCGCCGACCAGCCATGCGTGACGCACGCCTCCGGGAAGAGCACCGGCTTGGATCGTCAGGGCCAGGCGGGTGAGGAATCACCTCGTAGTGGGTGTGCTGTCCTGGATCGGCACCACGACAGCGAGCGCTTCACATCGAGGCGCTCGCACTTTTCATGTTGTTCGCGCCACCTGACGATCCGACCTGGGCTCTCTGACGGCAACCGTAACCCGCTCGCAGTGAACCGCCAGGACGGCTTTCTCGCTCATGCCGCGGTAGCCGTTCTCCAGGTATCGAATACCTCGTCTTCGTGGAGGGTTTGTCACGTTGGCGAGCTTTACTGGCTTATACGTCGCTCCGAGGGAATTGAACGCTGCTTCAATAAGCTCAAACATCTTCGCCGTGTCGCAGCCCGTTTTGACCGGCGAGCCACCTATTTCCTCGCCTTCATCCTTTTCGCCGGCGCTATAATATGGTCGCGATGAATGTCGATTCAGCCTAGTTGAAAAATCGGACGCCTGACCCGCCCCGCCAAGCGCCGCTGTCGACCCGAAGGGGAAGGATAGGGAATGAGGTGGACTGGCGGCATGAGCGCGATGTGGCAGGACGGCGGCTTGGCTGATCTCGACTTGACCATTCCAGCGGGCGGGAGCATGAGCGTTCAAATCGGCGTAAGCTCGGCGATGCAAGAGATCGGCACCCAATCGTGTCCTCGAACAGAGCCTCCCTTGCGGCATTGATCCTCGCCCTGCCTCTCGCGGGTTGCCACGGCGTCCTCGACCCACGTGGACCGGTCGGTGGGGCGGAGCGGCTGATCCTGTTCGACTCGCTCACGATCATGCTGGCGATCGTCGTGCCCGTGATCCTCGCGACGCTCGGCTTCGCCTGGTGGTTCCGCGCCTCGAACGCCCGTGCGACATATCTGCCGGATTGGGCATTCTCGGGCCACCTCGAGCTTATCGTGTGGGGGATCCCCGCGCTTGTCGTCACGTTCCTCGGTGGCATCGCCTGGTTCGGCTCGCACGCGCTCGATCCTTACCAGGCGCTGCCCTCGAACACGAAACCGATCGAGGTCGAGGTCGTCTCGCTCGATTGGAAATGGCTCTTCATTTACCCGAATGACGGGGTCGCCGCCGTCAATCAGCTCGTCATCCCGGTCGGCACTCCGGTGCATTTCAGGCTGACCTCGTCAGGGGTCATGAACAGCTTCTTCGTGCCGCAACTCGGCAGCCAGATCTATACAATGGCCGGCATGACCTCGCAGGTGAACCTGCAGGCCGATCAGGAAGGCACCTATTCGGGTCTGTCCGCCCAGTTCAGCGGCGAAGGCTTTCCGGACATGCGCTTCGATGTCCGCGCTGTGGTGCCGGATGCCTATGCCAAATGGCTCGCCGACACCAAGGCCGCCGGCGGCGCGACGCTCGATATGGCAGCTTACGCCGAGCTCGCCAAGCCCAGCAAGAACCTGAGGCCCGCAACCTATGGGACGGTCGCGCCCCAGCTTTTCGAAGCCATCGTCAACCAGATGGTGCCGGACGTGCCCGGACCCCAAGGCGGACCGGGCGGCCAGGACACGCCGCCGCCAAGGAAGGGCACCTGATGCTCGGCAAGCTGAGCTGGTCGGCTATTCCCTTCGACCAGCCGATCCCCTTGGGCGCCTCGCTCGTCGTGATGCTCGTCATCGTGGGCACGCTCGCCTGGGTGACGGTCAAAGGGCTATTGGCCCTATCTCTGGCGCGAGTGGATCACCTCGGTCGACCACAAGCGGATCGGCGTCATGTACTGCGTGCTGGCGCTGGTGATGCTGATCCGCGGCTTCATCGACGCCATCATGATGCGCTCGCAGCAGGCGCTCGCCTACCATTCGCCAGGCTACCTGCCGCCGGAGCATTACGACCAGATCTTTTCGGCGCACGGCACGATCATGATCTTCTTCGTGGCGATGCCGTTCGTGATCGGCCTCATGAATTTCGTCGTGCCGCTGCAGCTCGGGGTGCGCGACGTCGCCTTTCCGACCCTCAACTCGGTGAGCCTCTGGCTGACGGCGGCGGGCGTGCTGCTCGTCAACATGTCGCTGGTCATCGGCGAGTTCGCGCAGACCGGCTGGCTTGTCTATCCGCCGCTCTCGGAGCTGAAATTCTCGCCCGGCGTCGGCGTCGACTACTATCTGTGGGCCCTGCAGATATCGGGCGTCGGCACGCTTGCTGACCGGCATCAACTTCGTGACGACGATCCTCAAGATGCGCGCGCCGGGCATGATCTACATGCGCATGCCGATCTTCTGCTGGACGGCGCTCGCCGCGAACCTGCTCATCGTCGCCGCCTTCCCGATCCTGACCGCGACCTTCGCGATGCTGCTGCTCGACCGCTATCTCGGCTTCCATTTCTTCACGACGGATCTCGGCGGCAACCCGATGATGTACGTGAATCTCATCTGGGCCTGGGGACATCCGGAGGTCTACATCCTGATCCTGCCGGCCTTCGGCGTCTTCTCCGAGGTGATCTCGACCTTCTCCGGCAAGCCGCTGTTCGGCTACCGTTCGATGGTCATCGCCACCATGGCGATCTGCGTCCTCTCCTTCATGGTGTGGCTGCACCATTTCTTCACGATGGGCGCCGGCGCCGACGTCAACGGCTTCTTCGGCATCATGACGATGATCATCGCCGTGCCGACCGGCGTGAAGATCTTCAACTGGCTGTTCACCATGTGGGGCGGACGCGTCCGCTTCGAGGTGCCGATGCTGTGGTCGCTTGCCTTCATGGTCACCTTCGTGATCGGCGGCATGACCGGCGTGCTGCTGGCGGTGCCGCCGGCCGATTTCGTGCTGCACAATTCGCTGTTCCTGGTCGCGCATTTCCACAACGTGATCATCGGCGGCGTGCTGTTCGGCGCCTTCGCCGGCTACACCTACTGGTTCCCGAAGGCGTTCGGCTTCACGCTCGACGAGCGCCTCGGCAAGGCGGCCTTCTGGTTCTGGCTGATCGGCTTCTACGTCGCCTTCATGCCGCTCTACGTGCTCGGGCTCGAGGGCATGACGCGGCGCATGCAGCATTACGACGTCGCCGAATGGCATCCCTGGCTCATCGTCGCCGCCGGCGGCGCCGCGCTCATCCTCGCCGGCATCGGCTGCCAGGTCGCGCAGCTCGTCGTCTCGATCCGCAACCGCGTCGCGCTGCGCGACCTCACCGGCGATCCGTGGGACGGCCGCACGCTCGAATGGATCACCGCCTCGCCGCCGCCCGCCTTCAACTTCGCCGTGATGCCGAACGTCACCGGCGAGGAGGCCTATTGGGGCATGAAGCAGAAGGCGATCGAGCAAGGCCGGCTCACCGAGCTGCCCGACTACAAGCCGATCGAGATGCCGCGCAACAGCCCGACCGGTTTCGTGACTGCCTTCTTCGCCGTCGTCACCGGCTTCGCGCTGATCTGGCACATCTGGTGGATGGTCATCGTCGGCCTGGTCGGCGCCTTCGCGACTTTCGTGGTCTTCGCCTGGCGCGACGTTGCGGAATACGAATTGCCGGCGGCCGAGCTCGCCGCCATCGACGCGAAGCGCCGTGAGGCGCGCATCGCGCTCGTCGAGGGCCGCGAGCCCGGCATCACGCCGGTCAGATATTCGCGGCCGCCGTCGCAGGATCCGCACAAGCTCGGCGCACGCGCCGAGCCCGATCGCCGGCCACAAGGGTCCGGCGTCGAAGCGCATCATCACCGGTTACGGCTTCTGGATCTTCCTCCTCTCCGACTTCGTCATGTTCTCCGGCCTCTACGCCGCCTATGCGGTGCTGTCGCATGCGACGGCGGGCGGCCCGGCGCCGGGGCAACTCTTCGACCTGAGGATCGTCGCGCTCGAGACGGCATTCCTTCTGTTCTCGAGCTTCGCCTGCGGCATGGCGACGATCGCCACCGATGCCCGCAACATGTTTTGGACCCAAGCTGCCTATTTCGTCACGGGACTGCTCGGTCTCGGCTTCCTCGCGCTGGAGGTGAGTGAGTTCGCGAGGATGCTGTCGATGGGAGCTGGCCCCGAGCGCAGCGCCTTTCTCTCGGCGTTCTTCACGCTCGTCGGCTGCCACGGCCTACACGTGACGGTCGGCTTGCTGTGGCTCGGCACGATGATGGCGCAGTTCCTGGCAAAGGGCTTCAGGCCCAATATCCTGCGCCGCGGGATGTGCTTTGCCTTGTTCTGGCACGCGCTCGACATCATCTGGGTCGGCATATTCACCAACGTCTACCTTCTGGGGACAAGCCCATGAGCGACCATGACGCGGCCCGCGAGTGGAATATCGACGCCGCACCGGGCGATCAGGAGACGGGGCCCCGTGCGATCGCGGTAGGTGTCCGCAACTATCTCATCGGGCTTGTGCTCGCCGCCGGGCTCACGGCTGGGCTCGTTCTGGGTCGCAAGCGGAACCAGCCTTATCTATGCGCCCGGTGAGCCGATGGCACTCGCGGCGCTGGCGATCGCGCAAATGGGTGTCCACCTCGCCTTTTTCCTTCACATCACGACGGGCCCCGACAACACCAACAATGCGTTGGCGCTCGCCTTCGGCGTGCTCATCGTCGGGCTCGTCATCGCCGGCTCTTTGTGGATCATGTACCACCTCAACACCAACATGATGGTTCCGGGAGACATGCTGGACCTGCGGATGCAGAAATGATGTTGTAGGCTCGCCTCGACGACGAAGGTTTCGCCAAGGCCATGGAGCGCTTCATTCTCGGCTCATCGGACTGAAGCGATGACATGAGCACGACGATCGGACGCATCGAAGTACTGCCGCCGAGCATCGACGCTGAGGAGTATCCCACCATGACTGGAAGGTTACTCAAATGAAGTCGAACTCGACCAAACCTGTTGACGTTCCTGCCTCGACCGCGCCTGGGAGGGTGACACGATGAGACCAACCGGGAAGCTTCACGATCTCGGCCAGAGTCTTTGGCTCGACAACATCACACGCGAGCTGCGTGAACAGCGGGACGCTGAAGCGATACATTGACGAGCTCTCAGTCACGGGGCTCACATCGAATCCGACGATCTTCGATCACGCCATCAAGAACAGCACGACCTATGATGATGACATTTCTCGAAAAGCGCCCTCCGCGAAATCGTCAGAGGACCTATTCTTCGAATTGGCGCTCGCGGATCTCACTCGAGCAGCCGAGCTGTTCCAGCCTGTCTTCGCACAGACCGACGGTGTCGACGGCTGGGTGTCGCTCGAGGTCTCGCCCCTTTTGGCGCACGATACCATCAGCACCCTTGAGGCCGCGCGCGAGCTGCACCGGCGCGGCGGCAAGCCCAATCTCTTCATCAAGATCCCCGGCACCCCGGAAGGGCTGCCCGCCATCGAGGAGGCGATCTCCGCCGGCATTCCGGTCAACGTCACTTTGCTCTTCTCCCGTGAGCAATATGTGGCGGCGGCCGAAGCCTATCTGCGCGGCGTCGAGCGGCGCATCGAGACGGGGCTGAACCCGGCAGTGGCTTCGGTCGCCTCGGTCTTCGTCAGCCGGTGGGACGTCGCGGTGAGCGGCAAGGTCCCCGGCGAGCTGACCAATCGGCTTGGGATCGCCATCGCCCAGCGCATCTATAAGGCTTATCGGGAGCTGCTCGCCTCAGCGCGCTTCCTGCGAGCCGCCAATGCCGGCGCCCGCGCACAGCGCCTGCTATGGGCCAGCACCGGCACCAAGGACCCGAAGGCCTCGGACATTCTCTATGTGAAAGCTCTCGCCGCGCCTTTTACGATCAACACCATGCCGGAGCCTACGCTCAAGGCTTTCGGCGAGCACGGCGAGGTTGGTGAGATCCTCTCGACGGACGGGAGTGACGTGCGAGGCGGTTCTGAAGAGCTTCGCGAAGGCTGGCGTCGACGTCGACGTGCTGGCCGCCCGGCTGCAGGACGAAGGTGCCGCCTCCTTCGTCAAGTCCTGGAACGACTTGATGGCCTGCATCCACGCTAAGAGCACCGCGATCCGCAAGGCTGGCTGACGTGGAGAGTTGTGTCCTCTTACCGGAAGCCGACACGCGTGCGATCACATGAGGAAGCAGCAGATGAGTGTCCAAGGTTTGCGCAGCCTCCCCGCCTGGACCTCCCTTGGCGATCATTGGCAAAAGATGAAGGGACTGCATCTGCGGCAGCTCTTCGCCGAGGACCCAAAGCGCGGGGAGAGGATGGCGGTCGAGGCGAAGGGCATCTATCTCGACTATTCGAAGAACCGCGTCACCGACGAAACGTTGGAGCTGCTCCTCCAGCTGGCCCGAGAGTCGGGGCTGCGCGAGCGCATCGACGCCATGTTCCGGGGCGACAAGATCAATGTCTCGGAGAACCGCGCCGTGCTGCACGTGGCTCTGCGCGCGCCACGGGGGGCGACCATCGCTGCATGATGGCCGGAACGTGGTGCCCGACGTTCATGCCGTTCTGGACAAGATGGCCGACTTCGCCGAACGGCGTGCGCGGCGGCGCCTGGAAAGGACATACCGGCAAGCGCATCCGCAACGTGATCAACATCGGCATCGGCGGGTCGGACCTCGGGCCGGTCATGGCCTACGAGGCGCTGAGACACTACAGCGAGCGGACGATGACGTTCCGCTTCGTCTCCAATGTCGACGGCACCGACTTCGCCGAGGCGGTGCATGATCTCGATCCCGCGGAGACGTTGTTCATCGTCTCCTCAAAGACCTTCACCACGCTGGAGACCATGACCAACGCGCATACGCGCTCGTGACTGGCTGCTGGCCGGCCTGAAGGGCGACGAGAGCGCCATCGCCAAGCATTTCGTCGCCGTCTCGACCAATGCGGCGGAAGTGGCGAAATTCGGCATCGACACGACCAACATGTTCGGCTTCTGGGACTGGGTCGGCGGGCGCTACTCGATGGATTCGGCCATCGGCCTCTCGACCATGCTCGCCATCGGACCCGATCACTTTCGCGAGATGCTCGACGGCTTCCACCAGATGGACGAGCATTTCCGCACCGCACCCTTCGATCGGAATCTGCCGGTGCTGATGGGCCTGCTCGGCGTCTGGTACACCGACTTCTTCGGCGCACAGACCGTCGCCGTGCTGCCCTACGAGCAATATCTGAAGCGCTTCCCGGCCTATCTCCAGCAACTGACGATGGAGAGCAACGGCAAGCACGTCACGCTCGACGGCTCCGCGGTCGATTACGATACCGGACCGATCTACTGGGGCGAGCCGGGCACCAACGGCCAGCACTCCTTCTATCAGCTGATCCACCAGGGCACGCGGCTGATCCCTTGCGATTTCATCGCCTTTGCCCAGCCGCTGAACCCTCTCGGCCGACATCACGACATGCTGATCGCCAACGTCTTCGCCCAGACCGAGGCGCTGGCCTTCGGCAAGACCGCGGATGCCGTCAAGGCGGAAGGCACGCCCGACTGGCTCGTGCCGCACCGCCTGTTCGAGGGCAATCGGCCGTCCAACACGCTGCTGCTGGAGCGCTTGACGCCGGCTGCGCTCGGCAAGCTGGTCGCGCTCTACGAGCACAGCGTCTTCACGCAGGGGACGATCTGGCACATCGACTCGTTCGACCAGTGGGGCGTCGAGCTCGGCAAGGTGCTGGCCCAGCGCATCATCCCGCAGCTCGAAAGCGCGGCAGCCCCCGAGCTCGACCACGATAGCTCGACCAACCGGCTGATCCGGCGCTATCGCAAGCTCAAGGGAACCGCCTGATGTCACGAGGATATGACCAGCCGCTCTACATCCTGCCCTTCGACCACCGCGGCTCCTTCCAGACCAAGATGTTCGGCTGGAAGGCTCCGCTGACTGCTGCGCAAACGGCCGAGATCGCCGCCGCCAAGCAAGTGATCTACGACGGCTTCAAGGCCGCGGTCGCCGGCGGCGTGCCGAAGGAGAAGGCCGGCATCCTGGTGGACGAGCAGTTCGGCGCCGCCATCCTGCGCGATGCCTCAGCCGCCGGCTTTGTCACGGCCGCCCGGCGGAGAAGAGCGGGCAGGACGAGTTCGACTTCGAGTACGGCGAGGACTTCGTCCGCCACATCGAAGCCTTCAGGCCGACCTTCTGCAAGGTCCTGGTGCGCTACAATCCCGAGGGCGACCGCGCCCTGAATCGACAGCAGGCGGCGCGGCTGAAGCGGCTCTCCGACTATCTCGATGCCGAGGGCGAAAGCCGTTTCATGTTCGAGCTGCTGGTGCCGCCGGAAAAGGCACAACTCGACAAGCTTCGCGGCGACAAGAAGGCCTATGATCTCGAGCTCCGGCCAGTCTGATGGTGCAGGCCATCCAGGAGCTCCAGGACGCCGGCGTCGAGCCGGATCGTGTGGAAGATCGAAGGCCTCGATCGGCGCGAGGATTGCCAGAAGATCGTGGCCACCGCACGGGCCGGCGGGCGCGACCAGGTCGGCTGCATCATCCTGGGCCGCGGCGAGGACGACCGGAAGGTGCGGGAGTGGCTCGACGATAGCGGCCCGCGTGCCGGGCTTCATCGGCTTCGCCGTCGGCCGCACCGACTTCTGGGATCCGCTGGTCGCCTGGCGGGCCAGGAAAGCGACGCGCGACGCGGCCGTCGCCGAGATCGCCCGGCGCTACCGCGAGTTCGTCGACATCTTCGAGAAGGCCGGGCCTTCGACCGTCGCCCCGATCTCGGGCTGATAGGGTCCGACCCCGCCAAGGATAGAGGAGGACTGAGCGCATGCAACTGGGAATGATCGGCCTTGGCCGGATGGGAGCGAACATGGTGCGCCGCCTCTTGAAGGGCGGGCACCAGTGCGTGGTCTACGACATGTCCGCGAAGGCGGTCGCGGAGCTGGTGAAAGAGAAGGCGGTCGGCACCGGCTCGCTGGCCGAGTTCGCCAAGAGCCTGGCGAAGCCGCGCGCCGTCTGGTTGATGGTGCCCGCCGGCGTGGTCGACAAGACCATCGCCGATCTCGTGCCGCATCTCGAGCGCGGCGACATCCTGATCGACGGCGGCAATTCCTACTACATCGACGATATTCGCCGCGCCAAGGAGCTGGTGCCGATGGGCATCCACTATGTCGATGTCGGCACCAGCGGCGGCGTCTGGGGGCTCGAGCGCGGCTATTGCATGATGATCGGCGGCGAGCCGGATGTGGTCAGGCATCTCGATCCGATCTTCGCGACCCTCGCGCCGGGACGCGGCGACATCCCGCGCACCGCCGGACGCGAGAAGGTGGACGGGACATGCCGAAGAGGGCTACCTGCATTGCGGGCCGAACGGGGCGGGCCATTTCGTCAAGATGGTGCATAACGGCATCGAGTACGGCGTGATGGCGGCCTATGCCGAGGGTCTGGCCGTCCTCAAGGGCGCCAACGTCGGCAAGACGACGGGCGTGGTCGACGCCGAGACCACGCCGCTGCGCGACCCCGAGCACTATCAGTACGACCTCAACCTGCCGGACATCGCTGAGCTGTGGCGCCGCGGCAGCGTGATCGCGTCCTGGCTGCTCGATCTCTCGGCGACGGCCCTGATGCAGGACCCCGGGCTCTCGACTTTCGCGGGACGGGTGTCCGATTCCGGCGAAGGCCGCTGGACTATCAAGGCCGCGATCGACGAGGGGGTGCCGGCCCATGTGCTGTCGTCGGCGCTCTATGAGCGGTTCAGCTCGCGCGGCGACGCGGATTTCGCCGACAAGTTGCTCTCCGCCATGCGCTACGAATTCGGCGGCCATCTCGAGAAGCCGGCCAAGCCCTGACCGATTTGCCTGACCGACCTTGGCTGACCGACCTTGGCCGGCCGTGTCGCGGGGCAGGATTGGGAGTTCACCGGGATGAGCAACGACGACCTCGACCAACTGGCGATCAACACGATCCGCACGCTTTCGATCGACGCGGTGCAGCAGGCGAAGTCCGGCCATCCAGGCACGCCGATGGCGCTCGCGCCGCTCGTCTACACGCTCTGGAACCGGGTCATGCGCTTCGACCCCAAGGATCCGATCTGGCCCGACCGCGATCGCTTCGTCCTGTCCAACGGACATGCCTCGATGCTGCTCTGGTCGGTCCTGCATCTGACCGGCACCAAGGCGGTCAATGCCGAGTACGAGCGCCTGGGACTACCATCGGTGACGCTCGATGACATCCGGCACTTTCGCCAGCTCGACAGCAAGGCGCCCGGACATCCGGAATATCATTGGGTGTCGGGGGTCGAGGCGACAACCGGTCCGCTGGGCCAAGGCATCGCCACCAGCGTCGGCATGGCCATCGCGCGCAAATGGCTCGGTACGCGCTACAACCGGCCCGGCTTCGAGATCTTCGACTACAACGTCTACGCGGTTTGCGGCGATGGCTGCCTGATGGAAGGTGTCAGCTCGGAGGCGGCGTCGCTCGCCGGGCATCTCGGCCTCGACGACCTATGCTGGATCTACGACAACAACCACATCACCATCGAGGGCAATACGCGCATCGCCTTCACCGAGGATGTGGCGGCCCGCTTCCTCGGCTATCGCTGGAACGTGCTGCGGGTGGGCGACGCCAACGACCTCGAGCGGATGGAGGATGCGCTCAAGGTATTCCGGACGACCAAGGGCCGGCCGACACTGATCATCCTGGACAGCCACATCGGCTACGGCTCGCCCCACAAGGTCGATACGGCGGCAGCTCACGGCGAACCCTTGGGCGAGGAAGAGGTGAAGCTGACGAAGCGCGCCTATGGCTGGCCCGAGGACGCCAAGTTTCTCGTCCCCGAGGCCGTGCGCGCGCATTTCGATGCCGGTGTCGGCCGGCGCGGCGCGGAGGCTCGCAGCCGTTGGGAGGCGCTCTTTGCCTCCTACCGGGCGCAGTTTCCGGAGCTCGCGACCGAGATCGACCTGATGCAGCGCCGCGAGCTGCCCGCCGGCTGGGACCACAACCTGCCGAGCTTCGCCGCCGACCCCAAGGGGATCGCCGGCCGCGACGCTTCGAGCGAGGTGCTGAACCTCCTCGCCCAGAACATCCCGTGGTTCCTGGGCGGCTCCGCAGATCTTGGCCCCTCGAACAAGACGACGCTCAAATTCGATGGCGCCGGCGATTTCGAAGCCGCGACGCCGAGCGGCCGGAATCTGCATTTCGGAATCCGCGAGCATGCCATGGCGGCGATCGTCAACGGTCTATCGCTATCGAAGTTGCGGGCCTTCGGGGCGACCTTCTTCATCTTCAGCGACTATGCCCGGCCGGCTATCCGGCTCTCCGCGCTCATGGAGCTCCCCACGATTATGGTCTTCACCCATGACGCCATGGGCGACGGAGAGGATGGACCGACGCATCAGCCGGTGGAGCAACTGATCTCGCTCCGCGCCATTCCCGGCCTGGTCGTGCTCCGGCCCGGCGATGCGAACGAAGTCGTCGAGGCCTATCGCTATGTCTTGCGGCTGCGCCATCAGCCGGCGGTCATTGCGCTCTCGCGCCAGCCATTGCCGACTTTCGATCGCAGCAAATATGCCTCGGCTTCCGGCGTTGCGCATGGGGCCTATGTGATGGCGGATGCCCCGGACGAGTCGCCCGAGCTCATCCTGATCGCTTCGGGCAGCGAAGTGTCTCTGGTCGTCGAGGCGCATGAGACGCTGACGGCCCAGGGAATTCGCTCCCGTGTCGTCTCTATGCCCTCCTGGGACATCTTCGAGCATCAGCCGCAATCCTATCGGGAGAGCGTGCTGCCGCCCAAGGTGACGGCGCGCCTCGCAGTCGAGCAGGGATCCGTGCTCGGATGGGAGCGCTATATCGGGTCAGCCGGTCAGGTGATCGGCATGAAGACCTTCGGCGCCTCCGCGCCCCTCAAGGAGCTCCAGCAAAAATTCGGCTTCGAGCCGGAGCGGATCGTCGCCGCAGCCAAGGAGCTCATCGGACGCAAGTGACGATGGGGTCGGCGTGAAGGCCGGGATCGACTGTCGCGGGCCGGCCGTCGGGCGAGAAAAGACAGGAGCGAAGCAGCGATGGCTGGCGGGCAAGATCAAATGACCACGCCCGGCAGGGACGCGGAGAATCACGGTGCCGCGGTGGTGGCACCGTGCGCATGGCGATATTGGACGCCGCAAGCGACATGACCCAGCGGCTGGTCGTGTCGGCGCTCGACAACCTTGTCAACGCCAAGCGGCTGCCCAAGGAAATCCGGCTCGTCGGCGTGGTGGTCGACGGGCTTAGGGCCGTCGCGCCGGTGATCGAACGACATGGCCAATGGCGGCGGGTCGTCATCGAAAAGTGCCGCGGAGATTTTGGCCGTGAAGGCCGCCGAGCCGAGAGAGCGCGACGGGGAGTGCCACGGCCGAGATGCAGGCGGCGGAGCGCCTCATTGGGACGCCGGGTCGAGCCGATGCATAGCCACCCGATCATCGACGTGAGGGCGTGCAGAGCCCGGAAGAGCTCTGGTGGTTTCCACGATCGCCGGGCCGCTCTCGCGCGGATGTTTCAATGACGACAGCCGACCCTATGCTGTTCGGCTCAGCCGAGAATCAAACCTCGCAGCAAAGTTTGCGCGGCTTGGACTGGCTCAATTTTTTTCTCGCGGGAGTTTTGACCGGATTCGGGCCGTTCATGACGCTGTACTTGGCGGGCCGAGGTTTGACGCAAGTCGAAATAGGGTCCGTGCTGACCGTCGGCGGCCTTGCCGGATTGTTGGTCCAAGTGCCGGGCGGCGAATTGCTCGACATGGTCCGGTCGAAACGGCCACTGGTCGCGCTCGGGGTCATGACGATTGCTTGTTCGGCCCTGATCCTCGCGGTTTGGCCGAGCTACACGCCGGCGCTCGTCGCGGAGCTGCTCCTGGGTGTGACCGGCGGCTTCCTGGGGCCGGCAGTTTCGGCGATCAGCCTTGGTCTTGTGGGAATCAACGGGATGCCGGAGCGCCTGGGGCGAAATCAGCGATTTGCGGCGATAGGCGGCTTTGCCACGGCAGGCCTCATGGGTTTGCTCGGCTACTTATTCTCGAACCAACTCATCTTTTTTGCGAGCGCGGCGCTCGCTGTTCCCACATTGGCCGCTCTCGGCTGGGTCCGGGCTGACGATATCCATTTTGCTCGGGCCTGTGGTGCCCCCGCCGGGGACTACCATCCGGCACGCCCCCCAAGAAGCGCGCGAAAGATTGTCGGCACAAGTCATCACCTTCTGATTTTCGCCAGTTGCATCGTGTTGTTCCAATTGGCCAACGCTTCCGTGCTGCCGCTGGTCGGCGAGGAGTTGGGTCGAGAGCGCGGATCATCGCTCGTGATATCGGCGCTCACATTCGTGCCGCAGATTATCGTCGCCCTTTTGGCTCCCAGAGTTGGGCAGGAAGCGGCAAGCTGGGGGCGTCGCCCGCTGTTGCTTATTGGGCTCGGCGCGTTGCCGATCCGTGCCGCTTGTCTCGCGCTCGTCGACGATCCGCTGTTGTTGATCGCCTTGCAGGTGCTCGACGGTGTCAGCGGGGCTGTGATCGGCGTGCTGACGCCATTGGTCATCGCCGACGTGACGAAGGGCACGGGACGCTTCAACCTCGGACAGGGCATTGTCGGAACGTTCAGCGGCATTGGCGCCGCGCTCAGCACGACGCTGTCGGGCTATGCTGCCCAAAACTTCGGCAATGCGGTAGCGTTCTATGGCATCATGGGTGTGGCTTTGGCCGCGGTCGCGATCTGTTGGGCGTTCATGCCGGAAACAAGGCCCCGTTCCGCGATGGAGCTCGATCGAGTGAGTTCAGGCCGTGAGCAAAAGACGGTCCGTGCCGGTTTGTAACGGCCGAAATATGCTCCTGTGACAAAGCCAGCGGAAGAGGCCCAAGCTGCGCTACGCCGCATCATCGAAGGTAGCCTCGTCCCGGGCGGTCCGCAGGCTCGGGGTTGAGCGACGCGGAGATGCGCCCCCTCCGCGCTGCGCTTGACGCGAGATATGCCGTCATCGTGACGGTCGAGTATCGAGGCTTCACCCCTGCCGGCGAGCTACGACACCCAGTTATTAGAAGATGGCATGGGGGCTGATGGAAAAATAGGCAGCGACCGGAACGAATTGACCTTATTCTGCGTATGAGGTCGGCGTGCGCCAATAACCGAAAAGGTTGTGCCATGCTTCGCAAATTGATCACGACGACTTCCATGGTGATTGCGCTTTCGGCTGCCGCGCTCATGCCGGCCGGGGCCCGAGGCGGGTTCGGCGGTGGAGGCTTTCACGGTGGGTTTGGGGGATTTCGCGGCGGCGGATTCGGCGGCGGTTTTCATCGAGGTTTCGGCGGCTTCCATCCGGGATTTGGCGGTGGTTTCCGACCCGGATTCGCCGGCGGCTTCCGTCCAGGCTTCGGGGGTGGCTTCCGCCATCGCGGGTGGGGACCAGGGTGGGGTTATGGGGCGCTCGGCGCAGGCTTGGCGATAGGGTCTCTCGCCTATGCCTACCCCTATTATGGCGGTTATTATCCCTATTATGACGACTCCTATCCCTATGACGACTCTTATGCTTCTTATGACAATCCCTATCCTTATTATGACGGCTCCTACTCTTCCTATCCGTATCCCTATTATGATGGAGGTTATTGGCAACGCGGGCAGGGTTGGAACCGCTATCGGCATTCAGGCGGCGCCGGACGCTGAATGTGGAGTGGATCATGTGTCCGCACGCCCTCAGGCGAGCCGCGCCACTCTGAGGGCTTCAGCCTCGCAATTGCGCTGGCAGGACCAGCGCAGTTACCAAAAAGGCAATGCTCCCCACTCCGGCGAGAATCAGCACGACCGGTACTCCCACATCGGCATCATCGTCGGTGGTTAGGCGAGATGGAAAACTTGCACGCCAAACGGAGTGATCGCTAACGTCGCGAAGCACACGACTGCGAGGTTGTTGCAAAACGTCGCTGCCACTTTGACCCGCTCGTCATGCACGAGGTCTGACATTGTTTCCCTCCCTCTCACAGGAATCATCTGGCGACCATACTGCAGCAGGACCATTTGATTGAGATGCGTATGTCACGATAGCGCGCCTGTTGGAAAAGCGGCACGCCCGAGCTAGCTCGAACGAGCGCGCCAGATGACCTTCCTCTTGGGTGGCCACCACAGCCTAGCTCACGCAGGACCGCCAGAATTCAGCGACGCCACTCTCGCAAGATAAGTATAGACGGCGACAGCTCTATGGCTCACCTTCGAGCCTTTCCGAGCTGAAACAGACTGAAATGAGCGATTGGAGATCCTCCGCCATAACCGTAGCGAGCGATCCGCTCGCCGGAAACTTCCTCGTCATCGCCATCGGAGCTCTCGTCAGTCGACTGCTGTTCGCACAGCATCCGACTTGGCGCTCTCGCGCCAATTCTCGAGGCGAGCTCAGCCATGCTCTTGCGGAGCGGCAAGCCGCCGGACGAGCCCTCGCTTCGGCCGGGGTCAACCGCGGCGATCCGCATGGCGGGCTGGGGAACTGGTTCTTCGATCGCATACACAGATTTCTCGAGATCGAGGCTTCGAGCTGAGCATGCGCGCGCGCCCTGGCAAGCGAGCAGATGAGGGGTTCAGATGATCGGCATCGACGAGGACAGCACGAGCACGCCCGTGACGGACGAGGCACAGCCGGCTCGGCCGGCCGAGAGCGAAGCCGTCGGCGCGCCTCCACCCTCGGACGGCGCGCCGGCGCCGAAGCCGGCTCCGCCCAAGGTTGCGCTCGCGCCCGCGATCATCGTCAGCGTCATCATCGCCGCGATCGTCGGCCTGTCGCTGTGGTATCTCGTGCAGCCGCAGCCGCTCATCATTCAAGGCGAGGCCGACGCGACGCGCATCGACATCGCAGCGCGCGTCGATGGCAGGGTCGGTCGGCGCCCGGTCGAGCGCGGCGACAATGTCGCCGCCGGCCAGCTGCTGTTTCAGATCGACAATCCCGAGCTTGTGACGAAGCTGCAGGAGGCCGAAGCCGGATTCGGCGTGGCCTCCGCTCAGCTCGCCAACATCGAGGCGGGCACGAGGGCCGAGGTCGTCGCGCAGCGCAAGGCTGCCGTCGACAGCGCCGCCGCCAATCTGACGCTGGCGCAACGGACCTATGATCGGGTCAAGGAGCTGGCTGGCGGCGGCAATGCGCCCGTCCAGCGTCTCGACGAGACGACCAACTCGCTACAAGTCGCGCAACGCAGCCTGGACCAGGCGAAATCCGCCTATGGGGAGGCCGTGAACGGCTATACGGCCGAAGAACGCGGCATCGCGCGCGCCAATGTCGCGAAGGCCAAGGCGTCGGTTGACACCATCAAAGCGCAAGTCGACGAGCTCTTGGTCGAGGCGCCAGTCGCCTCGCAAGTTTATCAGATCGGCGCCGAGCTTGGCGAGTATGTCTCGCCCGGCGTGCCGCTGCTGTCGCTCGTCGATCTCAACGATGTGTGGCTGCGCTTCGATCTGCGCGAGGATCTCGCCAAGGGCTTGAAGGTCGGAGACCGCTTCCAGATGCGGGTGCCCGCGCTCGGGGACCGGATCATCACGGCGGAGATCAAGGTGATCGCCGCGAAGGGCGAATATGCCGGATGGCGCGCTACGCGCGCGACCGGCGATTTCGACCTTCGCACCTTCGAGATCAGAGCCTATCCGATCACACCCGTGCCGGAGCTGCGGCCCGGCATGAGCGTCTATGCCAGCTGGCCGGGCGACCGCCGATGAAGAGGCCAGCGCAACCGGGAATCCTTCTTGTCGCCACGCGCGAGCTGCGCTGGATGCGGCGCGACCGCTTGGCGCTATTCTTGGCGATCGGCGTGCCGGTCATTGCCTTCGCCATCCTGGCGGCGACCTTCAGCAATGCCGTGGTACGCAATTTGAGGGTCGGCATCGTCGATGCCGACCGCTCGCCGACATCGCTCATCTACGTGCAGGCAGTGGCCTCGGCTCCCGGGGTGAGCGTCGCCGAGCGCTCAGGCGACATGACGAGCGCGATGCACGCCATACGCTCCGGCGACGCCATCGCCGCAATCTACATCCCCGAGCATTTCGAGCGCGACCTCATCGACCGCAAGCGCCCACAGATTGTCGTCCTCTACAACAGGCAGTATTTCTCGCCGGGCAACGCCGCGTCCGCGGCTATCTCCAGCGCGCTCGCAGCGGCCACGGCGACGCTGCCAGACACCTCGCCCGCGGCCGGGCAATCCTTCTCTCCCGGTTCGCTCGTGGTCGAGGAATATGTGCTCACCAATCCAGCGCTGAACTATGCGCAGTTCCTGCTACGCGCGATCCTGCCGCACGTTCTCCACGTCATCGTCGCGATCGCAGCCGGCTACGCGGTCGGCTCCGAGTTCTCGCGGCGAAGCCGGCGCGCCTGGCTCCGCGCGGCCGGCGGCAGCCCGCTGGCCGCGCTTGTCGGCAAGCTGGCTCCGCTCTTCGGCATCTTCATTCTGATGATGGTCGTCGATGCCGGCATCATCCATGGCCTCTTCGGGGTGACGTTCCGCGGCAATTCCGTGATCATGGGGGCAGCGGCCTGCCTCCTCGTCATCGCCTATCTCTCGCTTGGGAGCTTTTTCCAGCTCCTGGTCCGCAACCTCGCGACCGGCATGAGCCTCACCGCCATCATCTGCAATCCGGCCTTCGGCTTCGCAGGGGTGGGTTTCCCGCTGATCGCAATGGGCGACTTCCCGCGCATCTGGGGCGCCATGCTGCCGCTACGGTGGTATATGCAGATCCTGTTCGACCAGGCGGTGCGCGGATTGCCGCCATCGTCGTCCGTCGAGCCGTTCATGGCCCTCGGCGGCCTTGCCCTTCTGTTCTTTGGGCTCGGCTGGCTGCGACTGCGCGCCCTCGCCAGGACGGCCTCGCCCCCTCACGCCGAGGAGGCCCTAGCCGTTCCCCTGGCACCCTGGCCCGGCATCGGCACGGCGATGCTCGCCGAAATGCGGGGCGTGCTCAACGACAAAGGCGTCTTCGGGCTGATCGTGCTCGCACCTATAATCTACGGCGCCCTCTACCCGCAGCCTTATCTTGGCCAGGTCCTGCGCAGCATCCCCGTCGCCGTCGTCGATCAGGATCACACCGAGCTCAGCCGCAATCTGGTGCAGGCGGTCAACGCCGATGAAGCGACCGAAGTTGCTGTACGCACGGACACGCTCGCGGAGGCGCAGGCCGCGCTCGATCGACGGCAGGTCTTTGCCATCCTGGCGATCCCTCAGGACACGGAGAAGGAAGTCCTCAAGGGCAATCCGGCACGCCTGCCAGCTTATGTCGATTCAGCCTATTTCCTTCTCTACAATCGCATGCTGCAGGGGATCTCCGAGGCAAGCGGCGCGGTCAATCTCGACATCGCCTCTCGTGGAGCGCGCGCCGATGGCAGTCTCGCCCATGCGGCCCTCACCAGGAGTTCGCCCGTGGAGGTCCTTACGGAGCCTCTTTTCAATCCGACAGGAGGCTATGCGAGCTACGTGGTGCCGGCTGCCTTTGTGTTGATCCTGCAGCAGACGCTGCTCTTGGGAGTGGCGACCATGGGCGCGGTGTCGTCCGAACAGGGGCGGCAGCGGGATCGCGAGGGCGTGCGCGCCATGCTCGGGCAAGCGCTCGCGCATCTGTGTCTCGCGTTGCCGGGGCTCGCGCTCTACCTGATCATCTTGCCGCGGGTCTACGGCTTCTCGACGCTGGGCAGCCTGCTCGACTTGTTCGCGATGGCCATCCCCTTCGTCTTGTCAGTCAGCTTCCTCGCCCAATTCGTCAGCCTGTGGTTCAATCGGCGTGAGACAGCGGTTCTCCTGTTCATCGCTGCCAGCCTCCCCCTCTTCTTCACGGTCGGCGTGTCCTGGCCTGTCGAGGCCATCCCCGATGTCATCCGCGAAGCCAGCCGCGCGTTTCCGAGCACCTCAGCGATCGACGGCTTGGTGCGCATCAACCAGATGGGAGCGAGTCTCCACGACGTCTCACGCGACTGGTCGTTCCTTTGGCTTTTGACTGCCATCTACGGTGTCCTCGCCATGAGCGCTGCCTTGGTGTTCCGCGGACGGGCGGTCAGCCATGGCCGCTAACTCGGCTATCCGGCGCGTGGGACTGCTCGTCGCCATCGTTGCAGCCGGCGCGGCTGCGGTCATCGCCTACCGCTCACGCGCCGCAGACCCGTCGAGCGCATCTATCCTCGGCGTCGTGCACAAGACCGAGATCCGTATCGCTCCGCAAGCAAGCGGCCGATTGGTTGCGATCAAGGTCAAGGCAGGGGATCAGGTCCACAAAGGCGACGTCCTGGCCGTATTGAGCAGCCCTGAGCTGACCGCCTCGCTCGAGGAGGCCAGGGCCAGCGCTGCCAGCGCCAGGGCCGATCAGGCCAATGTCAACGCCGGCGTGCGCAAGGAGGAAGTTGATAGCGCGGGGCAAAATGTTCGGATCGCGGAATCCAACCTCCTCTTCGCTCAGCAGCAGCAAACGCGCGCGGTCACCCTTGCCGCCAGGGACTTCGCCAGCAAGCAACAGCTCGATGAGAGCACGACAGCGCTCAACAAGGCCCAAGCCAGCCTCGATCTCGCCCGGGCCACCTATGCGCAAGATCAGGCGGGACCCACCAAGGACGAGCGCACCATCGCCGCTGCCCAAGTCGTACTGGCCGATGCGACCGTCGCCGATCTCGAGGCCAAGCTCGCCAAGACGACGCTCGTGGCGCCGACTGATGGCGTGGTCGGACTGATCGTTGCCGAGCTCGGCGAGGCGATCAACCCTGGACAGGCCGTCATGACCCTAGATGCAGGGCAAGAGCGCTGGTTCACCTTCACCATCCGGGAAGACCGCCTCCAAGGCATCACCATGGGCGCAACACTCGTTCTGAGAACGGCGAATGGGGACCGTATCGCCGCCCGCGTCACCGAGCTGCGGCCTCTGGGCGAATTCGCGGTCTGGCGCGCGGCGCGCGCGGTCGGCGACCATGACATCAACAGCTTCCTTGTCCGCTCGGATCCCGTCGGCGAGGCTACGGGTGTGGAGCCGGGAATGACCGTGTGGGTGGAGCGCAGCGACGGTGCTTTGCCATAGGCCATGCCTCGTCCATTGTCGGGGCTTGGGCGTGGCGACGAGGGCACAGGTTTTTCACTCGCTCGCAAAAATCAGCTTGCTCCTCGCTGGCCATCATCGTCGAAGTTCTCCGGCCGAAGCCAGGCCTCGTAACCAACCTATGCCGCCCAATGCCCAAGGCGTTCATTTGCCGACACGCTTCGCCGCGCTCCCTCCGGCTTCATCGTCATGCGCGCGCCATGACGGCCAATTCTGACGAAGAAGAGATTGAGATTATGGTCGTGCGTGTATTCGTCCGCTGCCCGGCGCGATCCTTTCCACAGGCCGTAGTCATCGATGTGAAGGACGCCTCGGGGCGACAAACGAGGATAAAAATGAAGGAGTTCGTGGCGCGTCGACTGATAGAAGCACGTATCAAGTCGAAGGAAGGAAATTCGTTCAGGGGCTCTTCTGGGAATTGTGTCTTCTACGCGACCTTTGACGAAGTAAATTCTATCCTTGGGATATCCCACACTAAAGAGCGCGCTCTTAACGTCTTCGAGAGATGCGACCAGCGACTTCGCGCCGATTTTCCGACCCGCATCTGTAGCCTCAAAGGGCCGTCCGCCCCAAAAGTTCTCATCGGCGTCGGTGGGGTCCGGCATGCCGTCGAATGTGTCGTATAGGAAAATGTCCCGACTGGTGTCGCCGAGCCTGAGCAGCGTATCCGCCGCCGCCATCATCATACCGCCTCTCCAAACGCCACATTCGACAATGGCTCCTGGAATGCCACTTTTCACGATGTATTCGACGGCGGCCGCAGTCATTTGGACCGCGATGTCTCCCCCGAGGGTAAATGGCTTCACCTTGGTGCAGAGGGCAATTTCCTCCTCGGTGAAGTCGAGCGGAAAGGAGGGAGGAGGCTTCACCGGTGGATATCGAACGATATCAAGCCCTACGCTTCGCAGCGCGCCCTTTACTGCGCGCTTCAATGATACGCCCTGCATCTGTCCCTCCTGCAACTGATCGGCGGAAACCCTTCTCGCAATGCCGGGCTTGCCAATTTGTTCAATCGAGTGGCTCGTGTCGGCGAGCTACGTCACCCGTGATGCGCGGATGGCAGGCGTTCGCCGTTCACATGTTCATATGATGGATCTCTCTCGCGTGCTTCAGCTCGACGCCGTCCGCTAAGGCATCGTAGCGCTCCGCGACCTGAAAGAAGTTCGTCCGAAGATCATCCTCACTGAGGAGCCGATACGGCACGCTGGCGCCACGAGGCCGCTTTTGCCCGGCAGTTGGCAGCCCTTGCGCTCAGAATATCGAGCGGTTTGCAGGGAGCGTCGGTCATTGCATCACCCTCAAAAGCAGGCATCTAGAGTTGTGCCTTGCCATATCCAGGGTATGCCTATGCGGCGAACGGTCGCCGGGCGTCCCCTATAACGGCACCTAATTGGTTGTGAGAACCCTTGCGCCCTACCGCAGCGCGGAGCGACATCACAGGCAGATCGGGAACGACACTATTCCGCTATGCGTTGGACGAGATCGACCCATGACACCGCGATTTCGAGATGTCCCGCACAGGCGGAGGCTGTCATGTCAAAATTCAATATCTCGGATTGCGCCGTAATCTTGGTAGAGCAGCGAGCGAAGGGTGACCCAAGGAACGAAGTGAGCCGCAACAGAGTCACTCGGCGCAGGTGCTCCTCCCTTTCGCATTCGAAAAACGGGTGTCCGGGCGGGAGCGGCGAGTTAGCCATTTTTGTGAGCTCCGAGACCTCGCCGAACGGGCAACCCGGAAGCCGCGCCATCGAGGCTGGATCAGTCCCTCGACGAGGTCCGACCACGTGCTCAGCGACTCCAGTTTCAGCTTGGCGGCGAAGCCACCCGCCCCGATCAATTCGGACGTCACCTCGACATCAGTACCAGCGCCGGCCTGTCGGGCGCACGGTCTATGGTTGAAGCTCATTTGAACTTCGGCCGTCGACCCGGAGCAGAGCTTGAACGCGAACGGAATTCGCTGGCACCATTCCATGCGATGATAGGCATCCCGACTGCAATTCCCTCCCACCAGAAACCGGCAATTGCCTTTTCTGATGACGATATGGGGACGGCAGGCCATGAGCCAACTCTGTGTAGCTCCCCAAGCGATCGCGATATAGGATAAGGGTTCGTCCAGAGATACTGAGTCGGAGGCGACAACGACCGGTAATGACATTCCACGTTACGACCGCGATTTCCTGCTGAGTTCGGCCAAGCGCAACCAGATTGTCGAGCTATGGGAGGTCGAGAAGTTCGGCCGCGACAGCTTCGGCGACCCCGACGCTGTCTCCCTCTATGGCATGACGCCGTCGCAGTGGCATGCGCGCGGCGTCCGCATCCTGGCCCGCACCGCCCTGGAGGCGGTGCGCGATCCGCTAGGAAAGCGCATCGGCCAGGATGTCGGTCGCGTCGCCACCACGGCGCCGCCGGGTTCCGTTTTTGGCGTGATCGATCCGTTCGCCGGCTCCTGCAACGCCCTGTTCTCGATCCTCCGATATCTGCCCGGAGCCGAGGGGCTCGGCTTTGAGTTTGAGCAAGCCATCTTCGACATGACCAAGCGCAACATCGCGTCGCTCGAAGCCCCGATCCGGCTGCTGCACGGCGACTACCACATTCTGCTTGGTGAACACCGCCTCCCGGCGGCCCACCGGATAGTCGCGTTCTTGGCGCCGCCCTGGGCGGACGCTCTCAGCGCTGAGGCCGGCCTCGACCTCAGCCACACAAAGCCTCCGGTCGGGGAGGTCATCGATGATTTCGAGCGCGTCTACCCGGACAACCCGATCCTCTACGTCACCGAAGTGCACGAGCGCCTCCTGCCGGAACCACTCGCGGCACTGCGCAGCAGGTTCGAATGGTCGGAACTCAATATCTACGATATCGCCGGGCCTACCGGGCGACATGGAATCCTCCTGGGCACCAAGCGTTGGCAGGCATAGCCCCCGAGGTCCGTTCAGCGAGCGACCGCTTCCCACCCAAAACAATAGGCGGCATCAAGCCCGCTGGTGCGGACGGCGGGAGTCGAACCCGCACAAGGCTTTCGCCCCGAGAGATTTTAAGTCTCTTGCGTCTACCAGTTTCGCCACGTCCGCTCGGCGAGAGGCGTAGAGCGGACCGCGGTTTCGCGCAAGGATCGGTCCCGGATCAGGCGGGATCGCGAGCATGGGACCATCGTTGGACCGGCGATGCGGTCTCGAGGACGCGGCGCGAAGCACTCAAGGCTTCGAAGCATGAGGAGGTCGCCTTGCGCACCGCCTATTCGCCGGGCTCGCTTTCCGGTTCGGGCGTCTGGTCTTCTTCCTCGCCCTCATCGCCCTCCTCGCCGACCCGCTCGACCGAGACCACGCGCTCGCCTTCCGCCGTGTTGAGCACGATGACGCCTTGCGTGACGCGCCGAGCGACGCGGATGCCCTCGACCGGACAGCGGATCAACTGGCCGCCATCGGTGACGAGCATGATCTCGTCGGCCTGATCGACCGGGAACGAGGCGACGAGCGGACCGTTGCGCTCATTCACCACCATGGCGGTGATGCCTTTGCCGCCGCGCCCGGTGACACGGTATTCATAGGCCGAGGACCGCTTGCCGTAGCCGTTTTCGGAAACGGTGAGGATGACCTCCTCGGCGGCCGACATTTCCGCGTAGCGCTCGGGCGCGAGCGAGCCGTCGGCGTCGGCCTCCTCCGCGTCCACCGGGGCCTTGATCTTCCGCCGCCTCGCCGGCGACGGCACGCCGCATGCGCAGATAGGCCGCGCGCTCCTCGGGCGTCGCCTCCACATGGCGCAGGATCGCCATGGAGATCAGGTGATCCCCCTTGCCGAGCGTGATGCCGCGCACGCCCGTCGAATCGCGGCCCTTGAAGACGCGCACCTCGGCCACGGAAAAGCGAATGCACTGGCCTTGCGCCGTCGTCAGCAGCACATCGTCGGCCTCGCTGCAGATCGCGACGCCGAGAATCGAATCGCCCTCGTCGAGCTTCATGGCGATCTTGCCGGCGCGATTCACCTGGGCGAAGTCGGAGAGCTTGTTGCGCCGCACCCTGCCCGACGAGGTGGCGAAGATCACGTCGAGCTTCTCCCAGCTCGCCTCGTCCTCCGGCAGCGGCATGATCGTGGTGATCCGCTCGCCCGCTTCGAGCGGCAGCATGTTGACCAGCGCCTTGCCGCGCGCATTGGGCGCCGCGAGCGGCAGCCGCCAGACCTTGAACTTGTAAGCCTGGCCGCGCGAGGAGAAGAGCAGGATCGGCGTGTGGGTCGAGGCGACGAAGAGGCGGGAGACGAAATCCTCCTCGCGCGTCGACATGCCCGAACGGCCCTTGCCGCCGCGGCGCTGGGCGCGATAGGTGACGAGCGGCACGCGCTTGACGTAGCCCGCATGGCTGAACGTCACCACCATGTCCTCGCGCTGGATGAGGTCCTCGTCCTCGACCTCGCCCTCGACGTCGAGGATGCGCGTGCGTCGCGGCGTGGCGAAGGCTTCCTTCACCTCGGCAAGCTCGGCCTTGACGATCGACATGATGCGTTCGCGCGAACGCAACACGTCGAGGTGATCGGCGATCTCGTCGGAAAGCTTCTTGAGGTCGTCGCCGATCTCGTCGCGCCCGAGCGCGGTGAGCCTCTGCAGGCGCAGGTCGAGGATGGCGCGAGCTTGCGCTTCCGACAGGCGATAGCTCCCGTCCTCCCGCAGGCGGTGGCGCGGGTCGTCGATCAGCGCCATGAGCGGCGCCATGTCTCTCGCCGGCCAATCGCGCCCCATCGAGAGATTCGCGTGCCGAGTTGGGGTCGGGAGCGGTGCGGATGAGGCGGATCACCTCGTCGATGTTGGCGACCGCGATGGCGAGGCCGACCAGCACATGGGCGCGCTCGCGCGCCTTGTTGAGCAGATGCTTGGTGCGCCGGCTCACCACCTCTTCGCGGAACTCGACGAAGGCGCGCAGGAAATCCTTGAGGTTCAAGCGTCTCGGGCCGCCCGCCGTTCAAGGCCACCATATTGGCGCCGAAGCTCGTCTGCAGCGGCGTGAAGCGGTAGAGCTGGTTCAGCACGACATCGGCCATCGCGTCGCGCTTCAGCTCGATGACGATGCGCATGCCGCGACGGTCGCTCTCGTCGCGCAGGGCCGAGATGCCCTCGATCTTCTTGTCGCGCACCAGCTCCGCGATGCGCTCGATCAGCGTCGTCTTGTTCACCTGATAGGGGATTTCCGAGACGATGATCGCCTCGCGCTCCTTGCGCAGCTCCTCGATCTCGGTCATGGCGCGCATCACGATCGAGCCGCGGCCGAGATGATAGGCCGCGCGGATGCCGGCCCTGCCGAGGATCGCGCCGCCGGTCGGGAAATCGGGCCCCGGCACGATCGCCATCAGATCGTCGATCGAGATCGCGGGATCGTCGATATAGGCGACGCAAGCGTCGATCACCTCGCCGAGATTATGCGGCGGGATGTTGGTCGCCATGCCGACCGCGATGCCGCCGGCCCCGTTGACGAGGAGGTTCGGGAAACGCGCCGGCAGGACGACCGGCTCGCGCTCCTTGCCGTCGTAATTCGCGCGGAAATCGACCGTGTCCTTGTCGAGGTCGTCGAGCAGCGACATCGCCGCGCGCTCGAGCCGCACCTCGGTGTAGCGCTCGGCCGCCGGCGGATCGCCGTCCATCGAGCCGAAGTTGCCCTGGCCGTCGATGAGCGGCAGGCGCATGGAGAATTCCTGCGCCATGCGCACCAGCGCGTCGTAGATCGCGAGATTGCCGTGCGGATGGTATTTGCCCATCGTCTCGCCGGTGACGCGGGCGGATTTGTTATAGGAGCGCTCCGGCGTGAAGTTCATTTCCCGCATGGCGAAGAGGATGCGCCGATGGACGGGCTTCAGCCCGTCGCGCGACATCCGGCAAGGCGCGGCTCACGATCACGCTCATGGCGTAATCGAGGTAGCTTCGCTTCATCTCGTCGGTGATGGAGACCGGGCGGATGTCGCTTTGCCCGCCGTCTTGAGGCAGGGTTGTCGTCGTCTTCGGCCAAGATCGAGCCTCGTTGAGGGCAAAAGATGAGCGCCAGATACCGCGAAAAGGGCGCGAATCGACCGCTGCGGCCTAGCTTGGATGTAACCCGATCGGGGGGCGATTCAATGGCTTTGCCGCCAGAATTCCGCTATGAAACTGTCGAAAACGACGACGCGCCATGATCCATGATTTCACCTCCTCGACGCTCGCGACCCTGCTCGTCACGCTCGACCCGCCGGGGCTCGCTCCGATCTTCGTCTCGCTCACGCTAGGGATGGTGGAATCCGAACGCCGCCAGGTGGCGCTTGCGGGCCTGCCTCATCGCCTTCGCGATCATGACCTTCTTCGCGCTCGGCGGCGGGGCAATGTTGAATCTTCTCGGGATCGGTTTGCCCGCCTTTCGCATCGCGGGCGGCTTGCTGCTGTTCTGGATTGCGTTCGAGATGGTGTTCCAGGCCGCGGCGAGCGCAAGGCGGAGACCGCGCAGAATGCGGTGACCATGGATCGCATTCGCGACCTCGCGGCTTTCCCGCTCGCCATCCCTTTGCTCGCCGGCCCCGGCGCGATCACGGCGGCGATCCTGCTCGCGGGCCGCGCAGACTCGGATCCGCGCCTGCTTGCCATCCTCGTCGCCCTGATCGGCGCCGTGCTCTTTTGCTGCGCCTTGGTCTTCTTGGTGGCGGAACGGGTCTCGCGCCTCCTCGGCATCACCGGAAATGTCGTGCTGACGCGATTGCTCGGCGTCATTCTCGCCGCGCTTGCGGTGCAATTCGTCATCGACGGTGCCATCGCGGCCCTCACACTATCGCGCGAAGCCGATCAGGGCGAGCGCGAGCACTGGCGACGGCGAGCACAGGCCAGAGCGATCAGGCCCGCAGTCGATCGCGGGTGAAGAGCGATGATCCGGCGGCTTAGCCGAAGAGCCATCTCTGCGGTCGCGGGGGCGCATTTCCGATCGCGGATCACGCTCCGTCATGAAACCTGGCGCGCATTTCCGCTTTGCTCGACCTTGGCCGGTCAGAACGGAATGTCGTCGTCGAGCTCGCCCGCATATTTGCCGCCACCGCCCGCCGCGCAGGCGCCGGCCGCCGTTCCATCGGCGACGAGCGACCGAACTGGGCTGCGCCCGCCTCGCTCGCCTCCTCGCCGCTCGCGCCTGGGACCACCACCACGCGAATCGAGCAGCGTCAGCTCGCCGCGGAATCGCTGCAGCACGACCTCGGTGGAGCGGCGTTTGTTGCCCTGCTGGTCCTGCCATTCGCGGTTCTGTAGCTGGCCCTCGACATAGACCTTCGAGCCCTTCTTCAAATACTGCTCGGCGACCTTCCCGAGATTCTCGTTGAAGATCACCACGTCATGCCATTCGGTGCGCTCCTTGCGTTCGCCCGTGGTCTTGTCGCGCCAGCTCTCGGAGGTGGCGATGCGCAAGGACACGACGGGATCGCCCGAATTCAGGCGCCGCACCTCCGGATCCTTGCCGAGATTGCCGATCAGCATGACCTTGTTGACGCTTCCCGCCATGACGCTCACCTCATTCCCCGAACGCACCACGTCCTTGCGAAGGGCCGGTTCCATCGAGCCTTGGCACGAGCCTCACGGGACGGCAAGCCGGCCGCGCAGCTCTCGCGAAGTCTTCCACCGGTTATTGTCCTCCCATCGCTGAACCGACTATGTTCCACAAATGTTCCCGCCGTGCAAGGGGGTGCTTCTTCCACGATGTCGTCCAAACACATAGGGGCTGTCATCAGATCGGCGACGGGCCGCATGCGATGCATCGTAAGCTCTTGTTTCGGCAACGGATACGATATCGGCACGTAAAGCGGATATTTGGTCACGTCGCCGCGACATTGCCCTTGAGCATGCGCGCCGCGAGCGCATATCCACCCTCGGCCCCGTCGACGAAATGCATGTGATCATTGTGCATCGGATCCGGCACGATGCAGGTCACGAGCGCCTGCTTCTGCCGGAACGCGCCAAAGCCGAGCACGCCGCGGTCGCGCAAGCTCGGCGAGGCGCCTCTCGACCCGGTCCGCCGTTTCCTCGCTGCAATCGAGTGTCATGCGCAGGCCGTCGTCGAACTTGCGAAAATCGGTATTCTGGGTCGTTTGGCGCAAATAGTGGGACGGGTCGAAGCCGCCGACCTTCATGCCCGGTCTTCAGGATGAGCCAGGAGGCCGCAACGATCGAACCCCAGCTTGAGCTTGCGCCAAGCGAGCGATTGCGCGCGTCGCGAGGCGCGCGCCTCGAGCTCGAATCCTTGCGGTGCGCCAGCGCACGGGCGGCCCTTCGGCAGGCACCGGATGGCCGTCCCGGTCGAGCTGATGCAGCATGGAGAGGATATCCATGACGGCGTCGGCGAACTCGGCCTCGCTCGCTCCTTCGGCGCGCTTGACGATGAGCGACAAGATCACGCCGTTCTTGCTCGTGATGGGCATGTAGCGGCAGGAGAGGCCGGCAAGGTCGGGCCTTTGACCGGCCGGCGCGGACTCGATCGCGAAGCGCCCCGCCTTCATCTGCGCCTCGGCGAATTCGAGCCCGCCACCCGAAAACATGGCGTAGCGCACTTCCGGCGAGGGCTGGAACCAGGCCATGCGCACGTCGGCCCCCGCCTCCCGAATGGCCGAGAGCGGGATAAGAGCCGCGCGCAAATCGAGGCCCAGCTCGTCGCGCGCGAAGGCCGAGGTGCGCGCCAGCGCGTCACGGACCTCGGCCGCATGCCGCGAGGACACGGCGAGCGTCGCCCCGTCACCTCCGAAGACGAAGGGAAAGCTTTCCTCCGGGAACGGCGTTCATCACGGCGGTGATCGCGGCGGCACCGGCCATGTTCACCGCCTTGTAACGCCCTTCCTTGATCGCCTGTGTCGAATTGACGACGTCGGTCATGCCGATGAGGTCGTCGGCCGGCAGCGGCTGATAGAGCGTCGGATCGACGACACGTTCGAAACGATCGAAGACGACGGCGCGGCGTGAGAGCTCTCTGTCATGGTGCTCTCGCCGATAAGCCTCCCCGAGCTCGAAGGCTCGCTGCTGAGATGATGGCACCTTCGGCGGGATCGATCCACACCTTCGAAAAGTCATCCTCGGGGTTTTTGCAAACAGGACATGCCGTGATCGACCCCTGGATCATCGGCCGCGCGGCGAGCACGGCGCGCGTGGCCATCGTGGATCTGGGTGGATCCAAGCAAGGGACCATCGTCAGGTCGGCAGATGGCGGCTGACCGCGCGGCGCGCTCTCTTGATTCGCACAGATACTGTCGCTGTCGCTATCGACGACGTGGCGCAATAGCCGCATGCGCGGCCCCCGGGTTGCGACGGGATGTCTCAACCAAGCAAAGGAGCCTTCGGAACCGGGCATGCATGCGAGCGTTTGATGTGATCGCCAGAAAGCTGATCGGCAAGAGAGCGGCAAGCCGCTGGCGCGGACATTCTTCCGGTCGCGCCGGGCGGAGGTCTCGATGGCGCCCGCCTGTTCAAACCTGCCACGCGCCGCCGCATAGGAGGCGAAACATGAAGTCGGTTTTTGCGCGCCTTGGGATATGGTCCCCGGAAGTCCTCAGCGTCATGCGGATTGTCGCTGCGCTCTGTTTCCTCGAGCATGGGATGCAGAAGCTCTTTGGCTTTCCCTCGGCCGGTCCGCCGATGACCCCGGTGCTCTACGTCGAGGGATTTTTGGAAGCCGTCGGCGGCCTCCTCCTGCTTGTCGGTGTCTACACGCGGCTGGTCGCCTTCGTCCTCGCGGGCGATATGGCCGTCGCCTACTTCATCGCGCATTTTCCGCGATCCTTCTTTCCCGCGGTCAACGGCGGGGATGCGGCGGTCCTCTACTGCTTCATCTTTTTCTACATCGTCTTCGCGGGAGGCGGATCATGGAGCATCGACCGCTCCGTGCTCCATCAGGATTAGCGAATAGGCTCGGCATCAATTCCATCGCGGACGCGGCGATCCTCCACACGAATGTTCCTCGCATGATCGAAGCCTCGAGGTCGAGGTCGCCGCGTTGAAGCCGACGCCTTCATCGTGCGCAGCTATCGCCCAGTTGCTATTTCGCGGCGGACGCTGGCCGCCACAGGCTCGGCCCGGACCAAGGTCCGGTCGCGCGCAAGCGCCAAGGCGCATCCGCGTGCGCCTCGCCCGCAGCCGCTGAGCGACAGATCGATGTCTGCGGTCCGCGACATCGATCTTGCCGTCGACGACGATCTGCGATGTGCCCTCCCCGATCCAGCCTTCCGTCACGGTCAACACGCCATGCTCGACGGTGCCGGCGAAACTCGCCTCGGAAAACCGGCGCGGGCCGGGCGCGGGCGCAGCGCCGATCGAAGGGACTCCCGTCGCGATCGATGCGAGAGGTTCGGCGCCGACGCTCGGGAAGCGACACCACGCCCTTCTTCATTTGCAAGCTCGCCTTGCCGCTCAGCGACGCGCTCGAGCGCGTCGAGATTGCCGCCGCGTCCCTCGAGCGAGAGATTGAAGCTGCCGATACCCGTCAAGGCGGGATGAGGCGAGAGGCTCGACAGGACGGAGCCGACATCGACGCTCTCCGAGGAGGCTTGCGCCTTGACGGCCACGCCCTCCCGCGTCGGGCGTCGCGACGATGCGCAGCTTGGCGCCGGACTCGCCCTCCAGGCCCTTGGACAGCGTCACATCGAGGCGCCGATCGGCGAGGATCAAGCCCGCCGCGATCCCGTCGAGCCTGGTTCCGCCGATGTGGACGCGACGCACCGACATGCGCAGATCGATGTCCGGCAGACGGCCGAAGCTCGGAAGCGCGATCTGTCCGGCCGCAGCGAGGAGAGATCGGGGAGCTCGATCGAGCGGCGCGGCGATCGTCCCCGAAAGCGAGGGCCGCCCGTCGGCGGTCATGCGCAGCGACATGCCGCCCGCGAAATGCGATCGGCCGATGGCGAATTCGGCGTTTTCGAAATCCACCCCTCGGCCGGTGATGAAAGCTTGGCCGGCGAGATGGAAATCCGTGTCGGGCAGCCAGGAAGGCCAGCCCACGCTTCGCAGAGGGCCGAGAACATGTCTCAGCGATGGCAGGCTCGCCTCCAGAGTGCCGGCCGCGACAAGGTCCGGCGCTTTGACGAGACGCCCGCGATAGTTGAGCCAATTTTCGCCCAGCACCGCGTCGACCGTGATCGAGCGAGCCTTCACTGCGCGTCACGTCCGGCGAGGCTCGGGCCCACCGACGTGCAATTGCGCGACCTCGCCGGCGATCAAGCCCTCGAGATGCGCGAAGAGATCGCCCCCGCCTTGCGGCAACGCCACCAAGCCCGAGAGACCTTCCACCGCGAAGGCAACGATTTGCGGCCATTCGAGCGGATGACGAGCCGCGAGCGATCGAGCCCGATGCCGGGTCAGCCGATTGCCCGACCGATCCGCGGCGGCGATCGCCTCCATGAGAGCCGCGCCAGCGCCATTCGCCGAGGCGAGGAGCCGCATTCCGCCTGGCCGGAGCCCGATGTCGATCTCCGCGCCATTCGAGATCGAGATGGTTGACGCTGATGTGCCCGACGATGAGCGGCAGGGCGCGCAGCTCCGCCAGCGCATGGGCGGCACGAACCGCGGCCTGCGGCCGTCGGAAGAGCAAGCGTGACCTCCTTCGCCTCGATCGCGGGATAGGGAAAGAGCTGCGCGCGAATGGGGCCGCTCACACGGCAGTCGCGCGCCAAGCTCGGCGCAGAGACGCGTTCTCGACGAAGGAGGCAAGGAGGCCCGCGAGATCAGGCGCGGCCCGAGCGATGCCGAGGGCGGCGACCAAGAGCACGATGGCACCGCCCAGGAGCGGTCGCCAAGGCACGGCCTCGAGCGCTCGCAGATCGCTTCGCGGTCCCTGCGTGCTGTCGCTGAGCGTCGTCATCCGGCCCGCGCCTCGCGGCGCATCGCCTTGCCCGCTCAAGCCTTCTCGCGGGGCCTGCTCGGGCTTGATCGGTCGAAGCCACGACCGGCCCGCCGTCACGCGGCCCTGGCCTGTTCCGCGACGGTGAAGGAGGCCTCCGTCTTCGACCGGATCTCGTCGAGCGACACGCCGTCGGCGCGTTCGATCAGGCTCATGCCGCGCGCTGCCGTGCTTGTCGATCGATGAACACGCCGAGATCGGTGATCACGAGATCGACCACGCGCTGGCCGGTGAGCGGCAGCGTGCAGCGCCGCAGCAATTTCGGCCCGTCCTTCGACGACATGCTCCATGACGACGACGACCTTCTTGACGCCGGCCACGAGGTCCATGGCGCCGCCCATGCCCTTGACCATCTTGCCGGGGATCATCCAATTCGCGAGGTCGCCGTTCTCGGCGACCTGCATGGCGCCGAGGATCGACAGGTCGATATGGCCGCCGCGGATCATCGCGAAGGAATCCGCGCTCGAGAAATAGCTCGTGATCGGCAGTTCGGTGATGGTTTGCTTGCCGGCGTTGATCAGATCGGCGTCCTCTTCGCCCTCATACGGGAAAGGGCCCATGCCGAGCATGCCGTTCTCGCTCTGCAGGACGACGCTCATGCCCTTGCGGAATGTAGTTCGACACGAGCGTCGGAATGCCGATGCCGAGATTGACGTAGAAGCCGTCCCGCAGCTCCCGCGCGGCGCGCGCCGCCATCTGTTCCCTGGTCCAGGCCATTTCTCGTCTCCTCGATCAGCCGTCAAGCAGCCGCCGAGCGCGGCCGCGTGGTGCGATGCTCGATGCGCTTCGCACCGACCACCGGAACATGCACGATGCGCTTCACGTAAATTCCCGGCGTGTGGATCTGGTCCGGATCGATCTCGCCCGGCTCGACGAGATGCTCGACCTCGGCGACCGTGATCCTCGCGGCCGTCGCCATCATCGGATTGAAGTTCCGCGCCGTCTTTCGATAGACGAGATTGCCTTCGGTGTCGCCCTTCCAGGCATGGACCAGGGCGAGATCGGCGACGATGCCGCGCTCCATGACATAGGTCTCGCCATCGAATTCGCGCGTCTCCTTGCCTTCGGCGATCAAGGTGCCGACACCGGTCTTGGTGAAGAAGGCCGGGATGCCGGCGCCGCCGGCGCGAATGCGCTCGGCGAGCGTGCCTTGCGGATTGAACTCGAGCTCGAGATCGCCGGCGAGATATTGCTGCGCGAAGAGCTTGTTCTCGCCCACATAGGAGGAGATCATCTTCTTGATCTGGCGCGTCTCGAGCAGAAGCCCAAGCCCGATGCCGTCGACGCCGGCATTGTTCGAGACCACGGTCAATCCCTTGACGCCCGAATCGCGCAAGGCGAGCGTCAACGCCTCGGGAATGCCGGCAAGGCCGAAGCCGCCGGAGAGAATCACCATGCCGTCCTTCAAGATGCCGGCGAGCGCCGACTTGGGATCGGCATGCACTTTCTTCATGACGATCGATTCTCTCTTTCGAAATCCGCTGCGATTGATAGCCGAACATGCTGAAAATGGCCAGTTCTTTCGGGTCGAGCCGATGCGCGGCTCGAGCCGAGTGGCCGCGCCTGTCGAGCGCCGCGCCGCATGCGGAACGTCACACGAGGCTGACGCCGATGAGCCAGGGGTGCCCCCAGATCACGAAAGCGAGATAGGCCAAGACGCCGATCGCCACCATCGCGAGATCGGTGCGCCAGCGCGGTTCGGCGGAAACGCCGCCGGGCCCTGCGACGTCCCCGGCGCGCGCCGATCCATCGAGATGCGGGCCAAGATCCCCCAAGCGAGGAAGCCGCCGAACATCAGGATGGAGCCGAGATCCCCGCGCACCAGAAGGTGGCCGAGGGACCATAGGATCACGGCGGTGATCATCGGATGGCGCACCCAGCGCTTAATATGCGAGGGCGGATAGGTCGCGGCGATGAGGACGAAGGCAATCAGCACCAGGAGGAAGGTGACGTGGCGCATGAACGCCGGCGGATACCAGAGCGGGATCATGCCCGGCGGAACGGTAGACGCCATAGCCCCGGACGATCAGCACGAGCCCAGCGACGTGAGACGAGCGAGTAGAGACCCTTGTAGGGACCCTCCCCGATCTTCGCGACGAGCCGGGCGCGGGCCGCGCCGATGCATGGTGAAGGCGTGGCCGCCGAGAAACAGCGACGAGACCGATGATGAGCGTTGAAAGCCCCATGCGCCGCTCCCCTTATCTCTCTTTCGCCGAACCTGCTTTCGCCAAGTCTCTTATTCGACCGCGGGTTCGAGGCGTTTCGCCGCGCCCACGCCGGCCTCCCGATAGACGATGCGCTGGCCTGGCTTCACGATGCCAAGCGGCACGTCGCGGTCGGGAAGGATGGCCGTGTAGTGCTCGCGTAGCGCGACGACCACCTGCCGACCGGTCTCGGCCGATTTCATCGCCATATTCTTGAGCATGCGGTAATTCGCCGCTTCCTTCCAGGCGAGCGGCGAGCCCGGATCGCAATAGGCGATGATCCGCTTGCCTTCGGCCTCGAGGACGAAGACGAGCTTCGACCGCTCGGGCTTGAGCTCATCGGGAAAGCTCGGATTGGCGAGCCAGAGGCAACCGAAGGTGCGGCATTCCTGCGGCCTCGTCTCGTAGATCGCGCAGCCCTGGCTCGGACGACAATGCCGGCACCAGACGCCCGCCGACTTGTCGAGCGCGGCCACGCCGAGCACCTTGCAACACAAGGTGCAGGAGCCGCATTGGCGTGTCGCCCTCAGTTGCGGTTCCATGGCGAACCTCGAAATCACGACTGGGGCGCCAATGTGGCGACGCCCAAAATCCGCGTCGGGACGGCGTCAACCCGATATCACAACGGGGTAACTCGTCGTATCAGTTAAAACAACTCGGATGAGTATTTTGAAGGCTTTGCGTTTCGATAGGGATTGATATCGGCTTTGCGATGCATCGCCTGCCGGAGATGCGAAATGACCAAGGTGAAGGAAATGGAGACGGCCGTCGTTCTGGAAGCCTATCAGAACGCGTTGGAACGCCACGGCAGCCACGTCGCGGCGATGGAAGAGGCCGTCCTCGCGCTCGACACCTATCGCGTCGCCGACACGAAGACGCCGACCATCGGAGAGAACGCGATCCATGCCGACATCCTGTTCGCGCACCGGCTCAGGACGAGAGCCGCCGTCGTGCAATGCATCGCGGACGCCTTCATCGAGCAGGAATTGGGAGTGACGCTCGATGTGGTCGCCTCGCGACTGGATACGACGACCCGCAAGGTCAGAAAAATGATGAGCCTGCGCGGATCGGGCCGACGCGGCATCGATCAGGTTTCCGATTTGCTTCTTCGCGCTCGGGACGGAACTCGATTTCAGGGTCGAGAAGCGTCGCCGGTCCGAACAGGTTCCGGCGCAGAACACGGGGAATTGAAGAAGCCGCGGTGAGCCGAACGGCCGCGAAGCAGGATCGCGCCCTTCAGCCTTGAACAGACGAGGCGCTTCACCCACCCTCAAGCTATATCCACGCGAGGGATGGCCGAACGCAAAAGTGCTCCGGTCCGGCGATCCGGGCTCGCTAGACCCCGGACTCCATGGTCGACACGAAGGCCGTCGTCGGCATCAGCAAGGCGAAGGGCTCGAGCAGCGAAAACAGCGCCTCGTTCGATTGGCCGCGAGTGAGGTCCGCCACCTCCCGCCCTTGCACCGCATCCGTCACGAGCGTGGCGGGAATGCCGATCGCGCTCGCGCCGACGGCGGTCCCGAGCAACACGTCATGCAGGCCCGAGCCCGCAAGAGTGACGGACGCCGTCCCGAAATCGCTCAGAACCGCGCGAAATTGCGGGTCGTTCCAGGGACAGGGATCGGCGAGATCGAAGATCAGGTCTCCGGCCTCGGAGAAGGCCTGCTTCCCGCGCCGCGGGGTCCTTCCGCCCCTGGGGGGCATGCGGCGCAGGAAGGCGATCGGCCATTCCATGCGATGCCAGCATCCGATCAGCATCGCGCATTTGCACATGACGAAGCACGACATGTCGTCATCCATCGAGATCAACAGCGCGCTACGGGGAAAGAGTTGCCGCAAGGAAGGACTGAGGCTCATGCGACCACCGCGGGCCTGAGCTTGCGCACGACATTGTCTCCCGGTTCACGGACCACCCTTTCGGCGGAGTTCTCGAGAATGCCGGGTCGGTCCCAATCGCCCTCGGGACGCACGATGACATAAGGCCCGCTCTCCAGGCCGATCGCGCCGGGCAATGGCTCGTATTCGGCCATCATCTCGCAATACCGGTAATCGGAGAAGACGAACTCGCGGCCCGGCGCGAGCGGCTTCGCTCCGAAATGGGCCCAGAATTTTTCGAGGCCCTCTCGCGCATGGCCGTAGATGCGGCGGAACCCCTTTCGCCGCACATGCTCGACGGCGCTCCGCACCACGTCGAACGACACGCGGGTCTTGCGGAATTCCTTGCGGACCGCCAGCCGCTCCAGCTTGACGAAGTCTCCGAAATAGCGGGCGCGCAGGCAGCACGCCGGCTCGTTGCCGACGAAGCCGATGAAATGCGTCGCGCACTGATCGTTGCCGTCGAATTCCTCCGCGTAAGGGCAGGCCTGCTCGGCCAGGAACACCGCGGCTCGAATGGCGTAGACCATCAGCAGGTCATCGGCCCCGCGAGCGATCCTGACCTGCATGCGGTGAACTGACCCGGCGCGGCCGCCACCCGGAGCGCGCGCGATTTTGCGCTCGCTGGCGATCGCCTCCGAGAGCCCCGCCAACTGGCGGTGCACCGGCGAAGGAAAGGAGGCGGGATCGCGGCGATGATAGACGAAGAGATCGGCCGGTCCCCCCGGAATCGGCTCAAATCCGGTCCGCTCCATGAATTTCCAGCCTTTCATGGTTCCGGGCCGCGCATACATGTCGACGCCGGCAAGGCCAGGCTGCCGAATGAATTGCATCACATTGCCCATGGCGGCGACACGCGATCCGGGCAGATACATCGCCCAGGCGTAAAGCCCGCGTGGGGCCTCGCCCGGCGCGGCGAGATGGGCGAGGTCGGGGTCGGCGACCGAAAAGCCTCCGTCGAGGAGCCGCCCGAGGCCGGTCTCGTTGAGGTAGAGGAAGGCGAAGCCTCCGGCCAATCCTGTCGCGTTCAGCACGGCCAGGATGGTCTCGCGATTGAAGGAAAACACCCGTCGGATCGCGGGCTCGATGACCTTCATGGCGGGAATTTCCGGCGCCGCGGCGTCGATCAGCGACCCGACCTCGGCGGGGCTTGCAGGCCGAATCGTGAAGCGACGGCTGGGCGGGATGAGGTCCAACGGACGATGCTTCAAAATCGGACCATCCATTGAGCCCTCACAACCTCTCAAAAGATATGATTTGATTACTTTCGTAGTAATCCGTTAGCATAAGCGAAACGCAGATCATCGAATGCAACAAAAACTGGGACGGGGTGCTTCAGATTTGGAGCGGGAGGGATAGGTCGTCATGCCCGAGCTCTTATGGGACGATTTGCGGATTTTCCTCGCCTGCTCGGCGCAGGGCAGCCTGAGACGAGCCTCGGAAGCGCTCGGCGTGTCGGCGAGCACGATCGCCCGGGCGTTGGACCGGCTCGAGAAGACGGTCGGATATCGCCTGTTCGCCCGCGACAAGGAAGGTCTGCGGCTGACCGACGACGGACGCTTCATGCTCGACGAGGTGCAGGCGATGGAGCGTGCCACCTTCAGCATTGCGAGGCGCAGCAGCGTGGGACAGGATCCCCTGAGAGGGATCGTCAGGGTCGCGATCACGGAAGGTCTCGGCACTTATTGGGTGTTGCCGAAGCTCTTGCCCTTCACGCAGGCGCATCGGCTCCTGACCATGGAACTGCGCTGCACGATGGATTTCGACCGATGTCGCGCGGCTGGAGGCCGACATCTCCATTCAGTTCCACAAGCCGACAAACCCCGATCTCTACGCGGCACGCCTCGGTTATCTGCACACCTATCCCTTCGCCTCGCAGGAATATGCGCGGCGATTCGGCGTGCCCCGATCACTGGAGGAGGCTCGTCAGCATCGTTTCGTGCAGCAGGTTTCGCCGCTTCTCCCGGAAGGGGCGTACGAGCGCTCCCTGGGCGTCGAGAGCCTCGACGGCATGGTCGCGCTTCGCACCAATACGAGCTCGGCCGTGCTCTACGCCATCGAGCGTGACGCCGGGATAGGCTGGCTTCCCTCTTATGCCCTGGTGTTCGGGGGTCGCTTCGTCCCGGTCGATATCGGAGTGATGCATTCCCTCGAGATTTGGATGACGTATCATCCCTATATCCGCAACTCCGAGCGGCACATGGTCGTCGTCGATTGGTTGCGCAGATTGTTCGACGCGCGGCGCTTTCCTTGTTTCCGCGAAGAATTCATCCATCCGCTCGGGCTGGTTCCGATGATGGCGGATGTCGCCGAGACGCATGGCGGACGAGGGTTTCTCGCGGCCGATCCCACCGGCCAGAGCAGCGGCACGCCGCACCAGATCGCGAGCGCATTGCTCCGCTTCCGGGCAAGTTCAAAGAGCGGCGGTCGACTCCGCGGGCGCGGAGACGTGAGTTGTCATTTTCTGTGGATGACGCCGGGGCGAATTGCGTTTCGTGCGTGCAAGGATGGAGTCGTGAAGCTAAAAGTAAATCTCAAATAGTAACAATCGCCATCTTTCCGGCGTTTTCGTCTCTACCTTCACCGACGCCGAAATCCGAGATTTGATTCGCTCGAGGCATTCGTTTCGCGCCTTGGCGCCGCTCTCCGGCATCGGCAATCTCCTTTCCGCTTGTATTCATCAGTCGTTGCGCCCTCTTGGGCGTCCGCTGCCGCGGCGCGGCGCATCAATAGCGACGCCGCTCTTGCGATCCGGCGGATGGCGAGAACCGGCCCGGCCGGCATGCCAGGCAGAGCGTTTCGATAGCTGGAGAAAGGCCGTCGCAAACCTTCGCGCCGCCGCCGAAAACCTACCCATTAGTGAGTATCGCGCGTAACACTTCTAGCAGCTGGTGGTAATGCATTTTAGCACGTCGCAAACGCCCCGCCGCGATATAGCGTTGTCGGTGTTGCCTCGGTCATCCGACTCGAGGGAAACCACAAAGCGACCGACACTCTTCTTTTTCCTTCGGCGCTTGATGCCTACGAATTCGGGCCGCTCGGAACGCATGCTGCGAACTGACTTGAACACCGAAATTAGAATACTCGATTCTGTAAGTAAAGCGGTCAGGAGAACGACATGAAGGTGGTTATTCAGTGTGGCGGCAAAGGTACGCGCCTTCGGCCCTACACGATGGTCTTGCCAAAGCCACTGATGCCGGTCGGCTCCAAGCCGGTTCTCGAGCTCTTGTTGAAGTGGCTGCGCAGGAACGGGACGCAAGATGTCTACATCACCACCGGTTATCTCGGCGGCTTGATCAAAGCCGTCTGCGGCGACGGCCGTCAGTGGGATCTCCACATCAAATACACGGATGAGCCGGAGCCGCTCGGCACCATCGGGCCTTTGAGCCTGTTGCGGGATCGGCTGGACAGCACCTTTCTCGTCATCAACGGCGACGTGCTGACCGATCTCAACTTCAACGCCTTCACGACCTATCATCGGCAGCGTGGCAGCGCCTTGACCATCGCCACCGCGACGAGAACCGTCAAAATGGACTACGGCGTGATCGAAGGGCGTGACGGGCGCGTCACCCAATTCAGGGAAAAGCCGATCCTTTCCCAGATGGTCAGCATGGGGGTGTACTGCATGGACCCCCAGGTGCTCGACTATATCCCCTCGGGCGTGCCCTTCGGGTTCGACGATCTCATGCTCTGCGTGATGGAACGGGGGATTCCGGTTCACACCTTCGAGCACAACGGGCTTTGGTTGGACGTCGGACGCGTTCAGGACTTCCAGCAGGCGCAAGAACTCAACTGGGACGATCAGCCGCCCGCGTTTCAGATCGTGGCCGCGGCCTAGAACGACAAGAGCCCGGCGCGGAGCGCCGTGCGATCCGGGCCGACGAATCGATTCGCTCAGCGTTGCGTGCGTCTTGCAGGAGAATGCCGATGTTGATGGTCGCGGAGCCCATACTTGGGGAGCAAGAGAAGGCGGCCCTCGCCGAGGTCATCGACAGCGGCTGGATCACCATGGGGGATCGGGTTCGCGCCTTCGAATGCGCCTTCGCCGAGCAGCACAACGCGAGCGACGCGGTCGCCGTGAATTCCTGCACGGCCGCGCTCCACCTGATCCTGGAGGCGGCGAGGGCCACCAGGGCGGCGACCGGACCGCCGTGGAGAGCGTCGGGCGACCACGGGCCACGGGCCAGGTCCGTCGGCACCATGCGGCCGGCGTCGGGGACGAATAGGGCACCGACCCCGGTGTCGGCAAACTCGGCCGGGGGAGCGGGCATCTGAACAACCCTACCGGGGGCAACCCTGACGATCGGCGGGAGCAGGGCAGGGCGCGCTCCACCCCGCGTTCGGGTACGGCAAGGCGCGGGCCGCCCGGAGCCGCCTACCATCGTGCGGGCTGCCGGAGCCCCGGACATTGCGCCCCGCCACGACCGAAGCACGGGAGAAACATGGGAACAGGAAAAGCTGAGATCGACGTCAACCAGTCACCCGACAAGGTCTGGGCCCTGGTGGGCGACTTCGGCGGTATCGGCGGCTGGATGCCGGGGATCGACTCGTGCCGGGTCGAGGGGGACGAGCGCATCCTCGAGACGCATGGGTATGTCCATCACCGAGCGCTTGGTGTCGATGGACGAGGCCGAGCGCCGGCTGACCTACTCGATCGCCGCGGGCGCTCCCGTCGAGTCGCACGAAGCGGTGATCACCGTGGCACCGAGCGGCGCCGGCTGCCATGTCACCTGGGTGGTCGAGGCGGAGCCGGACGAGATGGCCGACCTCATGGCCACCATCTACCAGCAGGCGCTCGAGGCGCTCAAGAACCACGTCGAGTGACGGTCGAGCCGGAGCCAGCCCGAGCCCCGGGCCGGTGGTCGGTCGAGAGGGCCGCCCGGTCCCGGGCCCCGGTCGAGTCGGTGTGGCCTCTCATCGGAGAGGCGAAGCGGTGGCAGGAGTGGAGCTTCCTCGACCGCACGGACGTGGTCGAGGAGGGTGTCCCGGCTCCCGACGGGGTCGGCGCCCTCCGTCGGTTCACCAGGCTCGGGGTCGGCTCGCGCGAGCGGGTGGTGGCCTGGGAGCCGCCTCGGCACCTGGGCTACACCATCGAGAAGGGCTTCCCGGTGCGCAACTACCGGGCCGACGTCACCTGCACCCCCGATGGCACCGGCACGCGCGTCTCCTGGTCGGCGAACTTCGACCCGATGATCCCCGGCACCGGGCACATCTTGGTGCTCGTTCTCAACCGGTTGCTCAACGCCTTCGCCACCGGCGCGGCCCGCCATGCCGAACAGGGTCATGCCGAACAGGAGGGTCCGGAGTAGCGCCGCGATGGGGGTGCGCGGTCAGGAGTGACCCGATTCCTCCACCTCGATGGCGGCCAGCTCCTCGATGCGAGCCACGTGGCGGCCGCCGTCGAAGCCGGTGGACAGAAAGATGTCGACGATGTCGAGCGCGAGCTCGAGGGCGACGATCCGGGCCCCGAGGGACAGCACGTTGGCGTCGTTGTGGCGGCGGGCCAGACGAGCGGTGTACTCGTCATGGCAGAGCGCGGCCCGGGTCCCATGCACCTTGTTGGCGGCGATGGCCTCACCCTGCCCGCTCCCTCCGATCACGATGCCCATGCCGCCGCCGCGTACGACTCGGCGGGCCACGTCGGCACAGATGGGGGGGTAGTCCACCGGCTGCTCCGAGAAGGTGCCGATGTCTTCGACCTCGTGTCCCAGCGCAGACACGTGCTCCGCGACGTGGCCCTTCAGGACGTATCCAGCGTGGTCGGATCCCATTACCAGCCGCATCGGTTCATCTCGCTCTCACCGCCCTGGCGCGGCCGCCTGGCTCCGGACGGCGCTCAGCCCGCGGCTCGATCACGGTGTTGGTTCCGTCGCCGGAGCAGAGATGCAGTGGCCACCCGGCCGTGTCGACAACCCGTTTCGTCCTCATCGTCGGCGACCGGGGCGCGGCCGTCAGCTGTCGAACTTCACCACGCCGCGGACGTTCGTGCCCGCGGCCAGATCGTCGTAGCCGTTCTGGACCTCGTCGAGGCTGTACTCGTGGGTGACCAGCTCGTCCACCTCGAGGATGCCTGCCTGGTAGAGGCGGAGCAGGTTGGGGATCTGCACCCGCGGGCTGCACGAGCCGAACACCGTCCCGAGCAGCGCCTGGTTGAACATGGCGAAGTTGAACAGGTTGAGGTTGACGTCGATCCTGGTCGAACGGGGGCGATGGCGGTGGCCACCACCCGGCCGTCCTTGGACGCCAGCTGCATGGCCGGGGCGATCAGGTCCCCGGTCAGCACGCCGGGGGTCAGGATCACCACGTCGGCCATCCGTCCCTCGGTGAGCTCCGGGAAGCAGGAGGTTGGCCTCCAGCGATGGAGGGCGCACCGTGGGTGGCGCCGATCTCCTTCGCCTTCTCCGATCTTGAAGGGCAGGGGGTCGACGGCGATGATGTCGCGGGCACCGGCGATCCGGGCCCCCTGGATGGCGCCCGACGCCGACGCCGCCGCAGCCCACCACCACGACCGTCTCGCCCGGCCTCACCTTGGCCCGGTCGACGGCCGAGCCGAACCCGGTGGAGATGCCGCAGCTGATCAGGGCGGCGGCCCTGAGCGAGACGCTCGGGTCGATCTTCGACCAGCGACGCCTCGTTGACCACCATGGAGTCCGAGAACGTGCCCAGCTGGGTCATCCGGTTCACGTGCTGCCCGTCGAGGTGGTAGCGCCACTGCCCGTCGCTCATCATCGGCCCGGCCAGGATGGCTCATGCCCAGGTCGCAGAGGTGCTGGCGGCCGGAGGCGCACCAGAAGCAGCGCCCGCAGGCCGGGATGAACGACGCGGCCACGTGGTCGCCCACGGCCAGCGTGTCCGACGCGCGGCCCGACCTCGGTCACGATGCCCGCTCCCTCGTGACCGCCGATCATCGGGAACATCGACTCGACGCCGAACACCTGGAGGACCTCGGGAGCGACGCTCATGTCACCCGAGCGGAGGTGCTCGTCGGAGTGGCACATGCCGGCGTAGGCCATCTGGACCATCACCTCGTGGGGACCCGGAGGATCGACGTCGATCTCCTCGACCTTCCACGGCTCGTGGAGCCCGGTACACACTGCGGCGCGGATCTTCATCGGGGCGCTCCTCCCTGCGTGCGGCACCCCACGGGACCGGTTGACTCTGGCACCAGCATCGCGCCGCCAGCCGCACGCCCGTCGAGCCGCTGACCGAAGCTGACGCCGCCGGCTCGACCAGGGCCAAGCGGTCCTCGTCGAACCCGGTGGCCAGGAGCCGGAAGGCCCGGTCCACCTCGGCCGATGAGGTCGTCGGCGTCGTGACGGGCCCACCAGGCGAAGGCGGCCATGGCCGCGCCGAGGGCGGCCCGGGCCACGGTCTGGGGACCGAGGTCGTCGGGCGCGCCGCCGAGGCGCCCGGCCACGAACTCGGCCACCACCTGGCACCACTCGGCGTAGCGGACGGCCGAGTGGGCGACCAGGGTCGGGACCGAGCTGATCAGGCCGATCCGGATACGCAGCTCGTCGAGCTCGCCGGCACCGAACCGGTTGGTGGCCATCACCGCCCGGCGGAGCACGTCCATCATCGGCTCGTCGGCCGGGGCCTCGGCGCAGCTGGCTGCGCAGGCGGACCAGCTCGGCGTCGAACTCGCCCCACACCACGTCCCGCTTGGACTCGTAGTAGCGGAAGAAGCGTCCGACGGCTGATCCCCACCGCGGCGGCGATCTCGTCGACCGTGGTCTCGTCGTACCCCTGCCGCTGCGAAGAGGTCGAGGGCGACCCGGGCCACTTCGGCGCGGGTGGTGCTCGGGCGCCGGCCCCGGGCCCTCGGGCGGTGGCCGCCGGCTCGCCGGCGTCGCGGCTTCGCTCATCAGGCTTCCATTTTGGCATCGAGTGCTATAAATTGGACCGACGACCGTCGAACCCGACGCCCGGCGCTCGACCGGCCAACACCCGGAGGTCCCATGACCGATCCCACCGCCACCACCGACCAGCCGACCGCCACGAGGCGCGGCGACCGGCCGGCTCGACGGAGACCCAGGCGCGGACGTCGCCACCCTGGTCGACGAGGAGCTGCTGGTCGAGGACGTCTCCATCGACGGCATGTGCGGCGTCTACTGAGGCTGCCCGACCACGTGCTCCCGACCGCCTTCGCCTCGACCCATGCCCCCCACCCTGAGCCGCCAGCCTCGAGCCGCGTCCGCTCCCGTTCGACGGCGTCGCGGCCGTGGGCACTGCACCCGCAGGTCGACGCTCCGGCCCGAGTCGTTCGGCGCCCTGGCCTACCACTTCGGCACCCGGCGGCTCTCGTTCCTCAAGAGCCCGACCCTGCTGGCCGTGGTCGAGTCCCTGGCCGACCAGCCCACCGGCGCCGACGCCTGCCGGGCCGCCGGGGTCGGCCGAGGCCGAGCTGCCGGCGCTACGAGCAGGCCCTGGCCACGCTGGCCGAGTCCGGGCATGATCTGCGAGCGGGACGGCGCTCGTGACCCTGGTCGAGCGACCGGCTCCGGCCGCCACGGCGACGCGCCACGGCGGCCGGGCGGCTGGTCGACCGGTTCGAGCGTCGGCCTGGACGCGCCGATCTGCCTGACCTGGGAGCTGACCTACGCCTGCAACCTGGCCTGCGTGCACTGCCTGTCGAGCTCGGGCCGGCGGGATCCCGACGAGCTCACGCACCGACGAGTGCAAGGCGGTCATCGACGAGTTCGAGCGGATGCAGATCTTCTACGTCAACATCGGCGGCGGCGAGCCCACCGTCCGGCCCGACTTCTGGGAGCTGGTCGACTACGCCACCGACCACCACGTCGGCGTCAAGTTCTCGACCAACGGGTCGCGCATCACCGCCGGCGGTGGCCGAGCGCCTGGCCGGCCAGCGACTACGTCGACGTGCAGATCTCGCTCGACGGGGCCACCGCCGACGGTCAACGACGCCGTCCGGGGCGCGGGCTCCTACGCCACGGCCGTCACGGCCATGGAGCGCCTGGCCGACGCCGGGTTCGCCGGCTTCAAGCTCTCGGTGGTGGTCACCCGGCACAACGTCGGCCAGCTCGACGCCTTCAAGGCGCATCGCCGACCGCTACGGGGCCCAGCTCCGGCTGACCCGGCTGCGGCCGTCCGGCCGCGGCGCCGACGTCTGGGACGAGCTCCATCCCACCGCCGACCAGCAGCGGGCAGCTCTACGACTGGCTGGTGGCCCACGGCGAGGAGGTGCTCACCGGCGACTCCTTCTTCCACCTGGCCGGCTACGGCGAGGCCCTGCCCGGACTCAACCTGTGCGGCGCCGGCCGGGTGGTCTGCCTGGTCGACCCGGTGGGCGACGTCTACGCCTGCCCCTTCGCCATCCACGACGAGTTCCTGGCCGGCAACGTGCGGCGCACCGGCGGGTTCGCCGGGGTGTGGCGCCACTCGGACCTCTTCGCTCGAGCTCCGCCAGCCCGCAGAGCGCCGGGGCCTGCGGTTCGTGCGGCCACTACGACGCCTGCCGGGGCGGGTGCATGGCGGCCAAGTTCTTCACCGGGCTGCCGCTCGACGGTCCCGACCCCGAGTGCGTCCTCGGCCACGGCGAGCATGTCGCTGGCCGGCCGGGACGGGGCCGCACCGCCCCGGACCCGTCGCCTCGACCACTCGCGGCGGCCGCGGCCCGGGTGCCCGTGGCCATGCTCCCCGCGCCGACCCGACCGGGCCTGCGACGAGAACCCGCTGGCCGGCTTCGAGCCCGGCCCGCCCGCACGCTGACCCATGGCCGGCCTCGTCGAGCCGGTGAGCGGTGGCCGGCCGCACGCGCGCCGTCCCGGGTGGTCTTCGGCCCCCACGAGACCAACCTGGGCCGCGGCCGGCCGCTGAGCGACCGCCACGTCGCCTACTACCGGGCCCGGGCCGCCGGCGGTGCGGGCGTGGTCGTCACCGAGACGGCCTCGGTGCACCCGTCGGACTGGCCCTACGAGCGGGCCCCGCTGGCCGAGCCGTGCGGGCCGGGATGGGCCGGCGGTGGCCGACGCCTGCCACCCCCACGGCACGCTGGTGCTGGCCGGGCTCGGGCCACGGCGGCGGCCAGGGGTCGAGCGCCTACTCGCAGTCGGTGCTGTGGGCCCCGTCGCCGGTGGCCGACGTGGTCAGCCGCGAGATGCCGGTGGAGATGGAGCCGGACGAGATCGACGCGCGTGGTCGACGGGCTTCGCCGCGGCCGCCCGGCTGGCCGTCGACGTCGGGCCTCGACGGGGTGGAGATCGACGCCGGCTCCACTCTCGCTCCTGCGCCAGTTCCACTCCGGGCTCACCAACCTGCGCACCGACGCGCTACGGCACGGACCGTCTCCGGCCTGACCCGCGAGGTGCTCGACGCCGTCCGGGCCGCCGTCGGGCCGGACCGGTCGCTGTCCCTGCGGCTGTGCTGCGACGAGCTGGCCCCGTGGGCCGGGGTGACCCCCGAGCAGGCCGCCGACCAGGTGGACGTGCTGGCCGAGCTGGTCGACCTCGTGGTGGTGGTCCGCGGCGGCCCGTTCTCGGCCTCCGCCTACCGTCCCGACGCCCACACCCCGGCCGGGCTTCAATCTCGAGCCTGTGCCGGCAGATGCGCCAGGCGGCGGCCGGCCGGGCCGCCGTGGTCCTGCAGGGCAGCGTGGTCGACCCCGGCATGGCCCAGGCGCGCGCTCGACGACGGGGACGCCGACCTGGTCGAGATGACCCGGGCCCAGATCGCCGACCCCGCCTGGTGGCCTGGTCCGCGCCGGCGCGTGCCGGCTCGGGTGCGGCCCTGCATCCTCTGCAACCAGGCCTGCCGCGTCCGCGACAACCGCAACCCGATCGTGAGCTGCGTGGGCGAGCCCCGCAGCGGCCACGAGACGGTCGAGCCGACCCGGACGGCGAGCGGACCGAGGTCGACGTCCGGCGACGTCCTGGTGGTCGGGGCCGGGCGTGGCCGGCCTCGAGTGCGCCCGGGTCCTGGCCGGCCGGGGCCACCGGGTGCGGGTGGTCGAGCGCGTCCGACCGGCCCGGCGGGGCGCTGCGGGCGGCGGCGGTGGGCCCGGGCCGCCAGCGGCTGGCCGGCCTGGCCGACTGGCTGACTCGCCGAGTGCCGCGGCTCGGGGGTGACCATCGAGACCGGGCGGGAGGCGACCGCCGCCGACCTCGACGCCGCCCGCGGACGGCGGGGCGAGGTGGTGCTGGCCACCGGGGCCGCGGCCGCACCGCCTCGACTGTCCCGGTGGACGGATCGTGCCCGGTGGTCGACGCCGCTGACGCCTGCTCGACCGGGGACCGACGCGCCTCGCCGACGGACCGGTCGTCGTCCACGACCCGGTCGGGCGGCCCGATCGGCGTCGGGGTGGCCGAGTGGCTGGCCGGCGCCGGGCGCGAGGTGTCCCTGGTCACCCCGGACCAGATCGCCGGCACCCTGCTCTCGCTGCACCGGGGACCTGGCCGACGCCAACACCCGGCTGCAGCGGGCCGGCGTGCGCCGCGAGCTGCGGGCCCTGCTCCGCGGGTCGGCGGCGGACAGGCCGTCCTGGAGGACGTCTGGACCGGCGAGCGGCGGACCGTGCCGTGCGCCGTGCTCGTCGACTGCGGCCACCGGCTGCCCGACGAGTCGCTCTACCTGGCCCGACCGGGCACACTGCGGGCCGGTGACTGCGTGGCGCCCGCGGAGTGTGCTCGAGGCCGTGCTCGAAGGCCGTCGCCGGGCCCTGGACATCGCCGGCGTGGCCGGCCCGGCACCTCGCCGGCCGCCGGGAGTGGCCTCGTGACCGCCCGCTGACGCCCTCCGGGACGGGCCGGCCGGGCCGGGTGGCCGGGCGAGGTGGCCCTGATCACCGGCGCCGCCCGCGGCCAGGGCCGGAGCCACGCCGTGCGGCTGGCCGCCGAGGGGGCCGACATCATCGGCCTCGACCTCTGCGCCGACCTCGACGACATCCCCTACCCGCTGGCCACTCCGGCCGACCTCGAGGAGACGGCCCGGCTGGTGGCGGCGACCGGGGCCCGGGTGGTCACCGCCGGGCCGACGTCCGCGACCCCGACGCCATGGCGGCGGCCGTCACCCACGGGGTGCGCGGTTTCGAGCGATGCG
>CAVQNF010000007.1:0-382824 GCA_963713805.1 uncultured Alphaproteobacteria bacterium
TGATGTCGTGCGGGCCACGTGCCGGCTTCAGCGAATTGGAGATCCCGGAGAACGAGCCCGGCTCCTCGATCATGCCGGGCAAGGTGAACCCCACCCAGGCCGAAGCGCTGACAATGATCGCCGTGCAGGTGATGGCAAATGACGTGGCGGTCGGCTTCGGCGGCGCCGGCGGCTATCTGGAGATGAACGTCTACAAGCCGCTGATGATCTTCAACATTGCCGGCACCCGATTATGATCCTGAGCGACGGGTGCATCAACTTCCGCAGGTTCCTGGTCGAGGACCAAGCCCCACCTGAAAAAGATCAAGGAATATGTGGATCGCTCGCTGATGCTGGTGACGGCGCTGTCGCCGGTCATTGGCTACGACAAGGCATCGAAAATTGCCCACTACGCGATCGACAATGACCTTACGTTGAAAGAAGCCGCGCTGAAGCTCGGCTTCGTGACCGAAGAACTGTTCGACCGCGTGGTGGATCCAGCGAAAATGGTCAGGCCTTACGTAGCCGGGAACGGGTAGGCGAAGCGCCAGTATCCACATCTGAAACAGCGGAGAAAGCAATGTCTGCTTCCAACACGGGCACGGGCAAACGTGGCATCGATGTTTTACACGACCCCAGGCTCAACAAATCCACCGGCTTGCCGAGGCCGAACGCCAAGCGTTGGGGCTCGTCGGGCTGGTGCCCGATGTGACGGACTTGATCGAGACCCAACTGGAGCCACTTCGGCAGCAGCTCAGAGGCAAACCCAACGACCTCGAACGTTGCATACACCCTGATGAATTTGCTCGAAACGAACGAGACGCTGTTCTACCGCACCCTAATGTCGGACCCGGCTCGCTTCCTTGAGATCGTGTATGATCCGGAGATCGGCGAAGCCCTCGCCGAAGTTCGACCAAATTCTGCGCCGCCCGCACGGGATGTATCTGTCGATCAGCCGGAAGGGACACGTCAGGGAGGTGTTGCGCAATTGGCCGGTCAAAGACGTGCGTTTCATCTGCGCGACCAATGGCGGCCGCATCCTTGGCCTCGGCGATTTGGGCGCCAACGGCATGGCCATTCCAATCGGTAAGCTGCAGCTTTACCACTGCGGCAGCAGGGGTGCCGCCGCAAGGCCTGTTGCCGATGTACGTGGATGCCGGGACGAACAACGAACCTATCTGCACGACCCGCTCTATCTCGGGCTGCGGCAGCATCGCCCGCCGACCGAGGAGCTGTACGGCTTTGTGGACGAGTTCGTTGACGCGGTTCAGGAGGTGTTCCCGAATTGCTGTATCCACTTCGAGGACTGGACCGGAACGGATGCAATTGCCCTTCTCTCGCCCGCTACCGTGAAAAGGTCTGCTGCTACAATGACGACATTCAGGGCACGGGCGGCGTCACGCTGGCGGGCCTGATCAATGCGCTCAAGATCACCGGCGGCCAACTCAAAGAGCAGCGGGTCCTCTTTCTCGGCGCCGGCTCCGCCGCCATCGGCCTCGCCGACCTGATTGTCTCGGCGCTGGGCCAGCAGCGCGTTGCGGCCGCAGGCGGGCGCCACGAAGCGCTGCACGTCGATCGTGTCGGTCGCACCGTCCCGATAGTCCTTGCCCGTCACCCAATGGATCGGCGCGTCGAAATGCGTTCCCGTATGCTCGCCGCAGGAGATGTTGTTCCAATACCAGGCCGGGCCCTTGTCGTCGTAGTGGGAGATCTGCGAGATCGAGAAAGGATTCGACGGGGCGAAAGCCGGCGGAAGCTGGATCACCGGCGTCGATGGCCTGAGCGTCTGCGTCAGGTCCACGACACGGATCTTGCGCTTCGCGATCTGCTTCGCGAGCTTTTCGAGAACTTCCGTGGTCATGATGTGATCCTCCGATGTTCATCCTAGCGTGGGGGCGACGCCGCATCTCAACTGCGGCGCTCGATTTTCGGCGGCGACCAGAACCGTCAACGGGCGCGCTCGGGAAGAGCGGCGCCGGAAGCGCGGCTGCGCGCGTCGATGGCTGCGACGTCGCTTCGCCGCGAAAGCGCTCGTCGCGGCGGCAAATCCTCTTGTCCGATCAGGCTGATGTCGTCGGCGATCACGGTGAGCCGATAGCCTTGCGCGCGCCGCTTCGCAGCGGCTTCCGCCGAGGCCGTGAAGATGCCGCAAGGCGTCCAATGGCGGCGGCACGCGGCGAGGATGTCGCGACAGGCGTCCTCGTGGCGCGCCTCCATCTGGGGAAAGACGCCGAGCGAAAGGGCGAGGTCGCCCGTGCCGATGAAGACGAGGTCGACGCCCTCGGTCGCTGCGATCTTGCTTGCATTCTCGAGGCCTCTTCGCGGTCTCGATCATCACGGCCACGATGATGCCGCGCTCGGCCGCGGCGTGATAATCGACGTAATCGGCGAGCGGGCGTGCACCGCCTCCGGAGCGCTCGCCATGGGGAGGGTAGCGCGCGGCCTTCACGGCCCGCGCCGCCTGCTTGCGGGTTTCGACCAGCGGCACGATGACGCCTTCGGCGCCCGCGTCGAGCGCCTGGCCGATGGCGAAGGGGCTGTTCTCGGCGACGCGCGCCAGCACCGGAATTTCGGGCGGCACGGCGCCGATCGCCGCTTCGACCCCCTGGCGTTCCCACAATCCGTGCTGCAGATCGAGCACGATGGCGTCCGGACGCGCGCGCCCTGCGATCTCGGCGACGGCGACCGAGCCGAGCGAGAGCCAGATCACGCCAAGGTAGTCGCCCCGATCGATGCGGTAGCGCAAACCCGAGCGCTTCGGAACGAACATGCGGCCCTCCGGACCACTCGGATTGCCGCGAAGCGCAAGCCACCCGTCCGGAGCGGGAAGTTAGGAGGGCCACAGGGCGAAGGTCAATGCATTGCGGCGGAGCGCGGTTAATGGCGAAGATCGAAGACCCGTGTGCATGCGAGACCTCTTCGGACGTGACGAACGAAAAGCGTGATCAAGGCGAAGCGCGCCCGGCCTCGCGGCGACCGGCGCTCGCCGCAGGCAAGATCGTTTGCTCGAGGGCATTTGCCGGCGAGCTCGAGGCGATGGACACCGGCGTCACAAGGTGCGATGGCGTGAGGAGCGCGCGGAACTTGACGGGATGATGCGCCATGATCGCCAGCTGGACGGTCATCCTCTCGGCACTCGTCTATCTGTGCTTCCTTTTCGTGGTCGCGCAATATGGCGACCGAGGCGGCAAGTCCTGGCTTTCGGGACGCCCGCGCGCCACCATCTACGCGCTCGGCCTGAGCGTCTATTGCACCTCCTGGACGATCTACGGCTCGGTGGACTTCGCCTCGATCAACGGGATCGCGTTTCTCGGCATCTATGTGGGGCCTGCCCTCGTCTTCCTGTTCGGCACGCCCCTGCTCACCCGCATCGCGCGCATCGCGAAGTCGCAAAACTCGACCTCGATCGCCGATCTGATCGCCGCGCGCTACGGCAAGAACGAGCTCGTGGCGGCAGCCGTCGCGCTCATCGCGCTCGTCGCCGTCATTCCCTACATCGCTTTGCAGCTGAAGGCGGTGTCGGCCTCGCTCACGGCGCTGCTCGCGAGCCTCGAAGGCGGCGCCGATGCGGGCTCGCTCCTGCTCTTCGGCGACCTTTCGCTCATCGTGGCGCTCGTGCTGTCGGGATTCGCGGTCGCCTTCGGCACCCGCCATATCGACGCAACGGAGCATCAAGACGGCCTGATGCTGGCCATCGCCATGGAGGCGATCGTCAAGCTCGCGACCTTCCTGATCGTCGGCCTCGTCATCGTCGCGCCCGCCTATCTCGACCGGCTCCCGGCCGTGGCCGCGCAGGCCCGAGCGGGCTTCGATCCCTGGCGCCTCGCCGACCCGGTGAGCTTCCTCACGATGGCCGGCCTGTCGGTCGCGGCCATCCTCCTCCTGCCTCGCCAGTTTCACGTCACCTTCGTCGAGAACCGCGATATCGACGACATAAGACGCTCCTCCTGGATGTTTCCGCTCTACCTCCTGCTGATCAATCTCCTCGTGCTCCCGATCGCCTCGGCAGGGTCTCGCCTTGGCGTCGCGGGCGGCTCCGACAATGCCCTGCTGCTGCTCGCCGTGCCGCTCAGCCGCGGCGAAACCGCTAACGGCGTTGATCGCTTTCATCGGCGGCCTTTCGGCTGCGACCGCGATGGTGATCGTCGATTCGATCGCGGTCGCGATCATGGTCTCGAACCATCTCGCGGTGCCTCTCGTGCTGCGGCTGAACTCGGCACGCCAGCGCTTGCGCGAGAAGCCCGGCCGCGCGACCGGCGGGCGCCCCTCAACCGGCGACATGACGGCGTTCATCCTTGCGGTCCGGCGCGTCGCGATCTTCGCGGTGGTGATGCTCGGCTACCTCTACTTCCGCAGCGCGCGCGGCGAGGCGCTCGCGGCCATCGGCCTTCTGTCCTTCGCCGCGATCGCGCAGATCTTCCCGAGCTTCCTCGCGGCGCTGTTCTGGCGCCGAGCCAATGCGCGAGGCGCGCTCTGCGCCGCTCCTCATCGGCAGCGCGATCTGGGTCGTACACCTTGCTGCTGCCCACTTTCGCCGGATCGCGACACGGCCTCGATCTCCTCATCGCCCAGGGCCCGATGGGCATCGCCTGGCTTCGCCCCGAGCATCTCTTCGGGCCTCGAGCTGCCTCCCTTGGCGCATGGCGTCTTCTGGAGCATGGCGGCGAACTGTCGCGGCCCTCGTCCTCGGCTCGCTCAGCCGAGGGTTGACCGAGATGGAACGCGCCCAGGCGGGGGTTTTCCTCGATCGCAGAGGTCGCCACAGCCCGCCGCTCTTCGCGCGCCGAGGAAGGGTCAGCATCGCCGATCTGCGCGACACCGTCGCCGATATCTCGGGCCCGATCGCGCGAAGCGCGCTTTCGAGGGCTTCCTCGGACGGTTCCGGCTCCGCCACGGCGCTCGGCGCACCGGCCGATGTCGAGCTCGTCCGCGGGTCGAGCATCTTCTGTCCTCGGCGATCGGGGCTGCCTCCGCCCGCCTCGTGCTCGCCCTGCTCACCCGCCGCCAGCACCGTGTCGAGCCGCGATGCGCTGCAAGCTTCTCGGCGATACCTCGGCGGCGCTGCAGCACAAGCGCGATTTGCTGCAGCACGCGCTCGATCATGCGCGGCAAGGGATCACCGTCATCGACAAGGATCGGAACCTGCTCGCCTGGAACCGGGCCTGGCTCGAGCTCTACGATTTGCCGCTCAGCCTCGTGAAGCCCGGAGTGAAGCTCGACGAGATCGTTCGCTTCAACGCGCGTCGAGGCCTCTACGGCGAAGGCGACGCGGAGAGCCTTGGTCGAGATGACGGGTGCGGAGCTTCTTCGACAGCACCGATCCGGTGCGGCTGCGGCTCTACCCGTCACGCGCCGTGATCGAGGTTCGGTCCAATCCGCTTCCGGATGGCGGCGTGGTGACGACCTATACCGATGTGACCGCGAGCGTCGTCGCGCAGGAGGAGCTTGCGGTCGCCAATGAGACACTCGAAGGGCGCGTCAAGGAGCGCACCCGCGAGCTCGAGCGTCTCAACGCCGAGCTCATCCGCGCCAAGGCGCTGGCCGAAGACGCGAATGCCTCGAAGACGCGCTTTCTCGCCGCCGCGAGCCACGACATCCTCCAGCCCCTGAACGCCGCGCGTCTCTACGCTTCCGCTTTCGCCGAACGTCCGCGCGTGGCCGGCGCCGCGAAGCTTGCGAGCCATGTGGACGGGTCGCTCGAGGTCGTCGAAGGGCATCATTTCCGAGCTTCTCGACATCGCCCGATTCGACGCGGGAGCCATGCGCTCCGAAATCGTGCCGCTGCAGCTCGACGAGCTGTTGCGCGAGCTCGAACGCGAATTCGGTCCGCTTGCCGCGGCAAAAGGCCTGAAGCTGCGCTTCGTGAGGTCGAGCGCGATCGCGAGAACCGATCGGCTTCTGCTGCGTCGCTTGTTGCAGAATCTGTTGTCGAACGCGATCAAATATACGAGTGCGGGCGGCGTGCTCGTCGGTGCGCGTCGACGCGGCGCCCGCGTCGTCGTGCGAGGTATGGGATACCGGGGTCGGCATCGCCGAGGCCCATCAGGCGGCGATCTTCGAGGAGTTCAAGCGCCTGCCGGAAGGGGCAGCGCAGGCCCAAGGACTCGGCCTTGGCCTGTCGATCGTGCGCCGAATCGCCGATCTTCTCGACGACGCCGCTCGAGCTGCGATCCGCGCCGGGCCATGGGTCGCGCATTCTCGGCTTTCGCTTCCGGTGACTTCGGAGCTGCCGAGGCGCTCAGGATCCAAGGCGCATCGCCGTGCGACGAGAGCGGCGAGCCATGCCGGGCTGCGCATCGTCGTGATCGACAACGAGCCGTCAATTCTCTCCGGCATGCGCACGCTGCTCGAGGGCTGGGGCTGCGTCTGCGTCGTCGGCGACGCAGGCGCGGGATGCCTTGATACGGCGACTCGAGAGAGGCAGGAGCTCCCCATTTCATCATCGCCGACTACCATCTCGACGAATCCGACGGGCTCGCGGCGATCGCGATGCTGCGGCGCCGTTTCGGTCAATCGATTCCGGCCATCCTGATCACCGCCGACCGCGATCGCGGCCTGAAGCACAAGGCAGCGGCGGTGGATGTCGATCTCTCTGCACAAACCGCTGAAGCCGGCAGCCTTGCGCGCGCTTGCTGACGCGCAAGGCCCGCGCTCGCCGCCGCGGAGTGACCGGGACGCACCGGTGCCGGATCAGAACGATCGCTCGGGTGCGAAGAAGCAGTAGACCGGCGTCTGCGAGCCGTCGGGGTCGCTCTTGTAGAAAACCCAATAGTTGCCGTCCTGCGAGGGCAGCTCGCGTCCGTAGGCGAGCACCTGGCGGTATCCTTCGACGTGCCAGCCGTCGGCCATCGCATGAACCTGCCGGGCCGTGAGGTGGTGCACGTCGTCCGGCCCGCAGCAGGATGCTTTGACCCATTCCGGCACCACCATGCCGTTCGACCAGAGATCATGGGCGCCGGCAGAAAGTGAGATCGCGACGAGCGCCGTGGCGATGAGGGCACGCATCCGAGCCTCCACTGAGGCCGTCCCGATGCATGAGCGCAAATTCTCCCGTCCACGTCACGCAACGGCAACGCAGTTAAAATCCGGCGAGCTGGTCTCTGCCGTAGCTTCAGCCGGCGCAGGATTACGCTTGGCGAGGCAATGAGGTTCCCTGAAATTCTCCGGCGGCGCTCATGCCCCGCCGAAGCGTCGGCGCGGCTATCCGGAAGACGAGGGCCTCGCGCCGTCCTCTTCGGTGGTCTTTCCCAAACGCAGCTCCGCCTCCTTGCGGATGAGGTCGGTGAGCTCGGGACGGCTCGCGGCAAGCGCCCGGAAATCGGCGATGTCGAGGGTGAGGAGCTGCGTCGCCTTGGTGGTTACGATGGTGGCGTTGCGCGGAGCTCCGGTCAGGATGGCGATTTCACCGAAAAAAGCGCCTGGTCCGAGCCGCACCGGCTTCGGCTCGATCAGGATCTCGACTTCGCCTTCGACGATGAAATACATGCAGTCGCCGGGTTGTCCGCGCCTCGTGACGACCGGACGCGTCCTGGAAAGTCGCGCGGACGCAAGAAGAGAGGCGACATCGGCGATGGTCGCCGCGCCCGCGTTCTCGAAAAAGGACACCTTCGAGATCATGTCCCAGCTGCGCAGGAACTCGGTCCGCTTCAGCTCGGCCGCGAAGCCGGTCGCGAGAATACCGGCGAGAAGACTGATCGTGCCGAGGCCGCCGATCATCACGGCGCCTCCGACCATGCGCCCGAGCAGCGTGACCGGCACCATGTCGCCGTAGCCCGTCGTGGTGAGCGTGGTGATCGCCCACCAAAGCGAAGTGCCGACGCTGGTGAAGACCGCCGGCTGCGCGTGCCGCTCCGCGAGATAGCCGAGCACCGCGCCGCCCGTGAGCACCATCGCGAACAGCAAGAGCACGCCGAGGATCGGCTCGCGTTCGCGCATGATCACCGTCGTCAATATCCGCCCGCCGCGCGAATAGCGCGCGAAGCGCAAGAGCCAGAGCGAGGCGAGGAGGGGGGCGCCGGAAGGCGTCCAGTAGAACGGCGCGGCAAGCGCCATGGGCAGCACGGTGAGCACATCGAGCGTTCCCCAGGCCGTGCCGACCCAGCGCGAAGTGCCCCCATCGTCGCTCTCCATTCGCTCGCGCGCCGTGATCGCTCGGCGAAGCGCCATTCGCACGACGGCATCGAGAGCGAAAAGCCCCATGATGCCGAGCAGCACGGCCGACGCGAGTGCCCGCGCCACCTCCGAAGGCTCTGCGTCGTCAGGACGACCATGGCCAGAAGCCCGATCACGATGAGCGCCGCCTCGGCTCGCCGGTAGAGGCGGGCCCGCGAAGACATCGATCGTCGATCGAGCACGGTGACGAGCGCGCCGACCAGCCCTTGGTCCTGGTCGCGGGGCGCTGCTCACGGGAAAGACACCCAGCCGCCCAGGGCCAGTGCGCGGATCGTCTGGCAATTGCATGTTCCTCGAGGGGCTGTCGGTCTCGTTTCCCAAGCCAGGATGCTATTGACGCTTCTAGAATAGCATCGCATCCGATTAGGAAAAGCCGATGCTTCGAGTTCAAGGTCGTGCCTCGTGCGCCGGCGGCGAATTCGCGAACGGTCCGAAAGCCCAAAGGGATGACAAGAGAGGCAGCATGCGGCGTCGATTTCACTCAGGCCGCGATTTTCGCAAGGCGCTCACCATCGAGGAACTGCGCGCGCTCGCGAGGCGCCGGTTGCCGGCCTTCGCGCTCGAATATCTCGAGGGCGGCGCCGAGGACGAGGTGACGCTGCGGCGCAACCGCAAGGCTTTCGAGCGTATCGCCTTCGTCCCGCGAACCCTCGTCGACGTGTCGCGTCGCGATCTTTCGGTGGAGGTGCTCGGCGAGAAACTACCGCTGCCGATCGCCCTCGCGCCGACCGGGTCGAACGGTCTCTTCGCGCATCGGGGCGATCTTGCGCTCGGGCGCGCCGCCGCCGCCTTCGGCATTCCCTTCATCCAGAGCACCGTCTCGACGTTGAAGCTCGAGACCGTCGCGGAAGGTGCCCGCGGCCGCCATTGGATGCAGCTCTACATGCTCAAGGATCGCGCCGTGACCGAGGCGATCGTGGCGCGCGCCGCGGCCGCCGGCTGCGAAGCGCTGGTGCGTGACCAGCGACACGGTCGTGTTCGGCAATCGCGAGTGGGATCGGCGCCACTACGTCCGTCCGGGGCAATTGCAATGGTCGAGCAAGCTCGAGCTTTTGTCTCATCCACGCTGGATATGGGACGTGCTGGTGCCGAGCGGCGTGCCTGTGTTCGAGAATATTCTCGAGTTCTTGCCCGGCAAGAACGCCAACCCGGTGCGCACGCGCGCCTTCCTCGTGCAGCAGATGGATCCCACCATCTCCTTCAAGGAGATCGCCTGGCTGAAAAGCATCTGGCCACGAAAGCTCGTCGTGAAGGGGGTGCTCGACGTCGAGGACGCGCGCCGCCTCGCTGATGCAGGCGTCGACGGGATCGTCGTCTCCAATCACGGCGCGCGCCAGCTCGACGGCTCCGTTTCTCCGATGGAGGTGCTCCCCAAGATCGCGGAAGCGGTCGGCGGGCGGCTCTGCGTGATGGTCGACGGCGGCTTTCGGCGTGGCACGGACGTCGTGAAGGCGATCGCGCTCGGTGCGAAGCTCGTGCTGCTCGGCCGAGCCACGCTCTACGGCTTGGCCGCGGGTGGCGAGGAGGGTGCGAAGCACGCACTAGCGATCCTGCGCGACGAGATCGATCGGACCCTGGGGCTTCTGGGCGCGACCTCCCTCAGCGAATGCGCGGGACGCGTGAGGCAGGCCTTGGCCTGAACAGGCGCCTCGCCTTGCCTCAGAAGCCCGCATCGGGCACAAGCGCGCCCGCGACCTTCAAATCATCCGTTTCATGCCCCAAGATATTCATGCCCCAAGACAAAACTCCTCTTCGCGTCGGCCTTGCCGGCCTCGGGACCGTCGGCTCAGCCGTCGCCCGCATTCTGGCGACGCGACGCATGGCACTTTCGCGCATCGCCGGTCGCGAGATCGTGCTCGCGGGGGTGTCGGCGCGCGATCGTACCGCGCGATCGCGGCACGGATCTTGGAGGTGTTGCCTGGTTCGATGATCCGGTCGCGCTTGCCGCCGCTCCGCAGCTCGACGTCGTCGTCGAGCTCATCGGGGGCGAGGAGGGAGCCGGCGAGAGCGACGCTCGAGACGGCGATCCGAGCCGGCAAGGGCGTCGTGACGGCGAACAAGGCCTTGCTCGCCAAGCATGGCACCGAGCTCGCGAGGGCGGCCGAAAAGGCGCGTGTTCCTCTCGCTTTCGAGGCGGCGGTCGCCGGTGGCATCCCGATCATCAAGACGTTGCGCGAAGCGCTTTCCGGCAATGAGATCACCCGCATCCAGGGCATCCTCAACGGCACCTGCAACTATATCCTCAGCCGCATGGAGACCGAGAAGCTCGGCTTCGCCGATGTTCTCGCCGACGCGCAGCGCCTCGGCTATGCGGAAGCCGATCCGACCTTCGATGTCGGCGGCTTCGATACGGCCCATAAGCTTGCCATCCTCACGAGCCTCGCCTTCGGCACCAGGATCGACGCGGACGCCATCCATGTGGAGGGCATCGCCTCGATCACCCCGCTCGATCTCGCGATGGCCGACGAGCTCGGCTTTCGCATCAAGCTCCTCGGCGTCGCCGTGCGTACCGCGAATGGTGTCGAGCAGCGCGTGCATCCGACCATGGTGGCCAAGGGCGCGGCGATCGCCGAGGTGATGGGTGTGACGAATGCCGTCACCATCGATGCGGATGCGGTGCGCGAGATCACGCTCGTCGGCCCCGGGGCCGGCGGCGAGGCGACGGCTTCGGCGGTGGTCGCCGACATCACCGACATCGCGCGCGGACGCCTCGCACCGCCCTTCGGTCTTCCCGTCGATCAGCTCGCCGAGCCGAGGCGTGCGCCCGATGCAGCGCCATGAAGGGCGGCTATTACGTGCGACTTTCGGTCTATGATCATCCGGGCGCCGCCGCTGCCATCGCGACGCGCTTCGCCGAGCAGAAGATCTCGCTCGAGAGCATCCTCCAGAAGGGGCGGGCGCGCATAGCAAGCCACGTCGCTCTCACGCAACGGTTGCCGAAAACGCGGTCCCGGTGGTTCTGATCACCTATGCGACGACGGAAAGCGCCATTCGGATCGCCCTTGACGCGGTGACGGCGGACGGGCACATCGCCGAGCCGCCTCAGGTGATCCGCATCGAGCGCGATTAGTGCTTGCCGCTCGCCGCGTTCAATGCCGTTCCGACACAAGGGAAGAGACGCCATGCGCGAGGCCATCACGGTCCGATCCGACAAGATCATCGAACGCATCCTCACCTTGGAGCTGGTGCGCGTCACCGAGCGCGCCGCGGTCGCATCCGCGCGCTTGCGAGGGCGCGGCGACGAGAAGGCGGCGGATCAAGCGGCGGTCGATGCCATGCGGCGCGAGCTGAACAAGCTCCAGATCGACGGAACGGTGGTGATCGGGGAAGGCGAACGCGACGAGGCGCCGATGCTCTTCATCGGCGAGAAGGTCGGCAACGGCAAGGGCCCGAAGGTGGACATCGCCGTCGACCCGTTGGAGGGAACGACGCTTTGCGCCAAGGACATGCCGGGCTCGATCGCCGTGATGGCGATGGCCGAGCACGGCACGCTGCTCAACGCCCCCGACGTCTATATGGAGAAGATCGCGATCGGCCCCGGTTACCCCGAAGGCACCGTCGATCTCGACGCGACGCCGGAGGAGAATATCCGTGCGCTCGCCAAGGCGAAGGGCGTGTCGCCGAGCGAGATCACCGCGCTCATTCTCGACCGGCCGCGCCACGCCGAATTGATCTCGCGCGTGCGCGCGCTCGGCGTCGGCATCCGCCTGATCACCGACGGGGACGTGGCGGGCGTGATCTTCACCAGCAAGCCCGAGGAGACGGGCATCGACATCTATATGGGAATTGGCGCCGCGCCAGAGGGGGTGCTGGCCGCGGGCGCGCTGCGTTGCGTCGGCGGGCAAATGCAGGGGCGCTTGGTCCTCGACACGCCTGAAAAACGGTCGCGAGCGGCCGCCATGGGCGTCAAGAACCCCAAGCGCAAATATAGCCTGCTCGATCTTGCTTCCGGCGACGTGATCGTGGCGGCGACCGGCGTCACGGACGGTGCGCTCTTGTCGGGCGTGCGCTTCGGCAAGGACCTCATCGAGACCGAGACGGTCGTCTACCGCTCGGCCACAGGTACCGTGCGCCGCATCAGGGCCGAGCATCGCGAATTCGAGAAATTCCACCTCGGGTAGCGGCCGGCGACCCGTAGGGACTCATGCCCCGCCTCGCCCTCGAGAGCCCGCTTGGCATCACCTCGGCGCGACCGGAAAATTGCCCTCCGTGTCCGTACGATCGCGCGAGCGAGCGGTCCAATATGCCTTTGGGATGGGCCCTGCCGCTCTTGAATGATCACACATGAGTGAACCCGCGCACGGCTTTCCCATCCGGCACACCGGCTGCTAAGCTGACAAATCACCGTCATGGTCGCGCCATTGTGCGGCCACGTTGGAATTTTCCAAATGGCGGGCGCAGCGGAGGGGTCTCGAATGCAACGGTTGGCCTGCCTGGCGGCTTTTGTCGTCACCTTGCTGCTCGCCCCACCGGCCTTCGCCGACAAATCCTTCGTCCAAGAGGAACTCACGACCGATGTCGCGCGCTTGCCGGCGGCGCTGCGGAAAGAGGCAGGCGGTCTCACCCAGCGCCCGTCGGCAAAGCTCGTGCCGGACGGCATAGCGGCTCTTTCGCAGGGAGATGCCCGGCGCGCGCTCGATCTGTTCGGCGCCGCGGTCGCGAACGACGAGAAGAATGCGGCCGCCTGGCTCGGCTATGGCAATGCCGCTTTCGCGGTCGTGCCCAGGGACTCCTACGAGAAATACACGCTGCGCGGGCGCGCGGTTGCCGCCGCCTATGGTTCCTATCAGCGGGCTTCGAGTCCGGCGGAAGAGGGAAAGGCGCTGGCGCTGCTCGGCAAGGTCTTGGCCGATCTCCAGCGATGGCGCCCCGCGCTGAACGCCTACCGCGCCAGCCTCGATCGGCGCGATGATGCCGACATCCGCACGACTTACGAGAATTTGCGCAAGGAGCACGGCTTCCGCGTCGTCGACTACACGGTCGATTCGGATGCGCAGGAGCCCCGCATCTGCTTCCAATTTTCCGATCCCTTGGAGCGGGGCAAGGTCGATTTCGCGCCTTATCGTCACCGTCTCCGGCATCGCCAATCCGGCCATCACGGTCGAGGAATCGCAGCTTTGCGTCGAGGGCGTAAAGCATGGCGAGCGCTACGCCATCGTGCTGCGCGAAGGATTGCCCTCCTCGGTCAACGAACCCCTTCTCAAATCGGCCGACTACGAAATCTACGTGCGCGACCGCTCTGCGCAAGTGCGCTTCAGCGGCAAGAACTATGTGCTGGCGCGCATCGGACAGGAAGGCATCCCGCTCCTCTCGATCAACGCGACCAAGATCAACGTCACGATCAACCGCATCGGAGACCGCAGTCTCCTGCCGACCTTGCGCTCCGACGATTTCCTCAACCAGATCTCGGCCTATCGCGCCGGCCAGATCTCGGATCAGGACGGCGTCAAGGTCTGGAGCGGCTCGATCGACGCAAAGCCGATTGCCAATGCCGAGGTGACGACCGCCTTTCCGGTGCTCGAAGCCGTGGGCAAGCTCGAAGCCGGCGTCTATGTCATGACGGCCTGGCCCGACGGGGTGGCCGCCGACGATGATGCCTCGCGAGCGACGCAATGGTTCGTGGTCTCGGATTTCGGCCTCACCGCCTTCTCCGGAACCGACGGCGTGCACGTGCTGGTGAAGTCGCTCGCGAGCGCCGGGCCGCTTTCGGGCGTCGAGCTGCGGCTCATCGCCAAGAACAACGAGGTGCTCGACACCAAGGTGACGGACGCGAACGGCTATGCAGCTTTCGGCGCCGGGCTTTCGCGCGGAAGCGGCGGCATGGCGCCTTCGATGGTGGTGGCCTCGGACGGCAAGGGCGATTACGGCTTTCTCGATCTGCAGCTCACCGCTTTCGATCTCACCGACCGCGGGGTCAAGGGAAGGCTGGTCCAGACGGCGCTCGACGCCTTCCTCTTCACCGAGCGGGGCGTCTACCGCTCGGGCGAGACCGTGTTTCTCACCGCGCTTTTGCGCGATGCCAAGGGAGCCGTGGTGCAAGGCTTCCCGATGACCATCGTGATTCAGCGCCCGGACGGTGTCGAATACAAGCGTGTCAAGCTCGATGACCAGGGCCTCGGCGGACGTTCCTTCGCGCTGCCGCTGCTTTCGGACGCACAGCACGGCACCTGGCGCATCCAGGCCTATGCCGACCCGAAATCGGATCCCATCGGGGAGACGAGCTTCCTTTTGGAAGACTACGTTCCCCAAAGGCTCGAAGTGACCCTCGCGCCCGGCGAGAAGGTGCTCCAGGCAGGGCAGCCGGCGCGCATCGGCGTCGATGCGCGCTTCCTCTACGGCGCGCCGGGCGCGGGCCTCGATGTGACGGGCAACGTCACGATCGAGCCGATCGAGGGCGGCAGCTTGCCGGGGCTCGAAGGCTATACGGTCGGGTTGCAGGACGAGGCTTTCCAAAACCAGTCGAACGCAGTCGAGGAAGGGGCCACCACCGATGCCAAAGGCCACGCCGATGTCGAGGTGGCGCTCGACGATGTCGCGGCGCCCCGGCCGCTCGAAGCCAAGATCACCCTCACGGTCGGGGAGGCCGGCGGACGCACTCTCGACCGCACGGTGACCTTGCCGATCAGGCCCTCGCATGCGGTCATCGGCGTGAAGAAGCTGTTCAGCGACGAGCAGCTCGTCGAGAACAGCGTCGCCAAATTCGAGCTCGTCGCGGCCGACCCGCAAGGCGCGCGGGCGGCGGAGAAGGATGCCGCCTGGACGCTGAGCGAGGTGCACAAAACCTATCAATGGTTCCGACGCGACGGGAACTGGAATTTCGAACCCGTGACCACGACGCGCAAAATCGCCGACGGTCGCGTGGACATCGCGGCGAATGCGCCGGGCAATATCGAGGTCCCGGTGAAATACGGCAGCTATCGGCTGGACGTGCGTTCCGCCGACGGCGCGGCGCAAACCGCCGTCGGCTTCTATGCCGGCTGGGGTGGAGGCGCGACGGCGGACACGCCCGACACGCTCGAGGTCACGCTCGACAAGCACGCCTATAATTCGGGCGAGAGCGCCAAGCTTCATTTCACGGCGAAATTCGCTGGAACCGCGACAGTCGCGGTCGTCAACGAAGGCGTGCACGCCCTCAGGACTTTCGAAATTCGCGCCGGCGACAACGATGTCGAGGTGCCGATCGAGCCGAACTGGGGTGCCGGCGCCTATATGCTCGCCCTGGTTCATCGTCCGCTCGACACGCTGGCCAAGCGCTTGCCCGGCCGCGCGCTGGGGCTCGCCTGGTTCGGCATCGATCAAGCGTCGCACGCGCTCGGCGTCGAGCTTTCGCCGCCTGAGAAGGTGCGCCCGCGCGGCCGGCTCGACATCCCGGTGAAGCTTACGGGGCTCGATCCCGGCGAGGAGGCCTATGTCACTGTCGCGGCCGTCGACGTCGGGATCCTGGATCTCACGAGCTACGAAGTGCCGAAGCCTGGAGAGTATTTCTTCGGCCAGCGCCAGATGGGCGCGGAGGTTCGCGACCTTTACGGCTTCCTGATCGACGGCATGCAGGGCGAGAAGGGTGCCATCCGGTCGGGAGGCGACGCCGGCGGCGGCCTCAAGGCGGATACGCCGACGCAGCCTCCGCTCGCGCGCTATTCGGGCATCGTGAAGGTTGGCCCGGACGGCACGGCGCAGGTGTCCTTCGATCTGCCGGCCTTCAACGGGACGGTGCGCGTGATGGCCGCCGCTTGGTCGAAGACGAGGGTGGCGCAGGCCTCGAAGGACGTCGTCGTTCGCGATCCGGTGGTGGCCGAGGCGACCTTGCCGCGCTTCCTCAATCTCGGTGACGAGATCTCGCTTCAACATCGCCATCGATAATGTCGAGGCTCCGGCCGGCGAATTTTCCATCGATGTCGATGTGCATGGCCCGCTCGTGCTGCCGGCGACCGCGACCCACGCGACGCTCAGCCTCGCCGCACACGAGCGAAAGAGCATCGAGATCCCGGTGAAGGCCGCCGGCATCGGCACGGGCACGCTCGACGTGACGCTCGCCGGCGCGGCGGGAAGCTTCACGCAGAGCTTGGCGGTGAGGATCGAGGCGGGCAGGCCGGAGGTCTATCGTCGCATCGTGCGACCGATGCCGCCTCAGGCGAGCCTTACGTCTCGAAGGATCTGCTCACCGAGTTCCTGCCTGGCACGGGCTCCGTCGGCGTTTCGGTCGCGCCTCTCGTCGCGATCGACGTCGCCGCGCTTTTGCAGGCGCTCGACCGCTATCCTTATGGATGCACGGAGCAGACGGTGTCGCGAGCGATGCCGCTCCTCTACGTCAATCAGCTCGCTTCGACGGAGCGGCTGGGCCTCGATCCCGACATCGACGGCCGGATCAAGACGGCGATCGAGCGCGTCTTGTCGCGCCAATCCTCGAACGGCTCCTTCGGCTTGTGGTCGCAGGAATCCTCCGACGACATCTGGCTCGACGCATTCACGGCGGACTTCCTGACGCGGGCGCGCGAGCGCAATTTCGAGGTGCCGCAGCTCGCCCTGCAATCGGCGCTCGACAGGTTGCGCAACTTCGTCAAGCATTCCGAGCCGAATGCGGAGGAGGCGGACGGCTTCGCCTATGCGGCCTATGTGCTGGCGCGCAACCATCGCCCGATCGTGGGCGATCTGCGCTATGCGGCCGACACCAAGCTCGACGTGTTCGAAAGCCCCTTCGCCCGGGCCCAGATCGCGGCGGCCCTGGCGCTTTTGGGCGACAAGGGGCGCTCGCAAGCGACCTTCGCCTCGGCCATCGATCTGTTCCGCAACGAGAAGGACACGGGCTTGTCGCGCCCCGACTATGGATCGCGTCTGCGCGATGGAGCCGGCACCCTCGCGCTCGCGGCGGAATCGGGCATTCCCCAGGACGAGCTCGTCAAGGTGAGCGCGGTGATGGACGATGCCCGCTCTTCGCGCCTCTTCACCAGCACGCAGGAGAATGCCTGGATGGTGCTCGCCGCCCAGGCCCTCGCCGCGACCTCGAAAGAGCTCACGGTCAAGGTCGACGGCACGGATCGCAAGGGCACTTTCAACGCGCGCTATTCGGACGAAAGCCTCGACGGCGAAGCCGCTCACCGTGCAGAATACGAGCGACCTGCCGGCGCAATCGATCCTCACGGTCTCCGGCAACGTGCTCACGGAGGAGCCGGCTGCCAACCAAGGCTATGCGGTGGCACGCGAATATTACAAGCTCGACGGCTCCAAGGCCGACCTTTCCAAGGTGAAGCAGAACGACCGATTGGTCGTGGTGCTCAAGATCACGGAGCCGGAAGCGAAATACGCGCGCCTGTTGATCGTCGATCCGTTGCCGGCCGGCCTCGAGATCGACAATCCGAAGTTGATGGACGCAGATCAGCTCTCGGCGCTCGATTGGCTGAAGCAGGACGTGTCGCCCTCGACGGCGGAGTATCGCGACGACCGTTTCGTCGTCGCCGTCGATCGATCGCCGGGCCAGCCCGCCTCCTTCGCTTTCGCCTATATGGTGCGCGCGGTGTCTCCGGGGCATTACGTGCATCCGCCCACGACGGTCGAGGACATGTATCGCCCGGAGCGTTATGGTCGCGCCGCCTCCGGATCGCTCGTCGTCGCCCCGGCGAAATAGGGGGGAGTGGTGGGAAGGACGGGTCCTTGACGAGGCTCGCCCCCGAAGCTCCTGCCGGCTCGCCGGCTCCGGCGCTTGCGGCCATTCGCGAAAAGAGGCGCAAACGGCTTCGCCTTCTCGGCGCCAGCCTTGTGCTTTCGCTCTTGCTCGCGGGTGCCGGCGCTTATGGCGCCTGGCGCGCGATCGCCGCGCTCGGGCCTGTTCCCTGGCCTTCGGATGAGGAGGCATCGGCCGTCGTGCTCGATCGCACGGGCGTGCTGCTGCGCGCCTTCACCACGCCGAACGGGCGTTGGCGACTGCCGATCGAAGCGCGCAATGTCGACCAGCGCTATCTCGGCATGCTGGTCGCCTACGAGGACCGCCGCTTCCCGAAGCATCGCGGGGTCGACCCTCTCGCGGTCATGCGAGCGACGCTGCAGATGATCCTGCACGGCCGGGTCGTATCGGGCGCTTCGACGCTCACCATGCAGGTGGCGCGCCTTCTCGAGCCGAGGTCGGATCGTTCGGTCTCGACCAAGCTGCGCCAGATGATCCGCGCGATCGAAATCGAAGAGGCGCGTACGAAGATCGAGATTCTCGATCTCTACCTCAGGCTTGCACCTTACGGAGGCAATATCGAAGGCCTGCGCGCCGCGAGCTTCGCCTATTTCGGCAAGGAACCGAAGCGGCTCTCGGTCGGCGAGGCCGCATTCCTCGTAGCTCTCGCCGCAGTCGCCGGAAACGCGCCGGCCCGACCGTTTCCCGCAAGCGGCGGAACGTGCCCGCGCACGCGTGCTCGACCGGGCGCGCGAACGCGGCCTCATCAGTGTCGCGGAAGCCGAAAACGCCAAGGCCGAGCCCATTCCGACCGAGCGGCGGCCCTTCCCGGCGGTGGCGGCCCATGCGGCGCAGGAGGCGCTCGAGGCGACGCCGGGCGAGCGTGTGATCCGGCTTGCGATCGATGCGCGCTGCAAGCCGCGCTCGAGACATTGGCCCGCCAGCGCCTCGCGGGGCTCGATCCGCGACTCTCGACCGCCATTCTCGTGGTCGACAACGCGACGGGCGAGTTGCGCGCCCATGTCGGCTCACCCGATTTCCTCTCGGAGACGCGCTCGGGCTCGATCGACATGGCGCATGCCTTGCGCTCGCCGGGCTCGGCGCTCAAGCCCTTCATCTATGCGCTCGCTTTCGAGGATGGCGATCGCACATCCCGAGACGCTCATCGACGATCGCCCGGCGCGCTACGGCACCTATGCGCCCGAGAATTTCGATTTTGCCTATCAGGGCGCCGTCACGGCGCGACGGGCCTTGCAGATGTCGCTCAACCTGCCTGCGGTGTCGCTGCTCTCGCAGGTGGGACCTGAGCGTTTCATCGCGAGATTGCGATCGGCGGGCGCGAGGATCGTTCTGCCGCAAGGAGACAACGCCGGGTCTGGCGGTCGGCCTCGGTGGGGTCGGGATCGACGCTCGAGGATATCGCGCGGCTTTATGCCGGGCTGGCGCGGGGAGGGGATGTCCCTGTTCTCGTGCGGCGCCTCGACGAGGCGTCGGCGATCGCCGATGCGCTTCACCGAGGCGGCGCCCTCCTGGTATGTCGCCGACATTCTCAAGGGCGCCGCGCCGCCGCTCAACGGGGCAGCCGATCGCATCGCCTTCAAGACGGGCACCTCCTATGGCTACCGCGATGCCTGGGCGGCGGGCTTCGACCGCAGAACGACCATCGCGGTCTGGGTCGGCCGCCCTGACAATGGGGCGGTGCCAGGGCTCGTCGGGCGCGTCTCGGCGGCGCCCATCCTTTTCGATGCCTTCGCGAGGCTCGGGCGCGATCTCGAATCCATTCCGGCTCCGCCGGGAGCGATTCTCGCGCGCAGCACGGCCGCGCTACCGCCGCCGCTTCGCCGCTTGGCGGCGCAGGGCGAATTGCCGCCCCCTGGAAACGGGGTCTCGGCCCCGGAGACGCTGAAAATCGTCTTTCCGCTGGATGGAAGCGCCATCGACCTCGGGCTCGCCGCGGGTGCGAATGGGGCGCCGCTCGCCTTGAAAGCGCTCGGCGGATCGCCGCCTCTCACCTGGCTCGTCGATGGGGCGCCGGTGCTGCGCGACGAGCCGCGGCGCAACACCGCCTGGGTTCCGGAGGGTGCCGGATTTCTCCATCTGACCGTGATGGATTCGACCGGCGCTACGGACAGCGTTTCGGTGCGCGTCGAGTAGAGCGGCCGGAACGCACAAACATTCGGCCTCCCGGCAGAGCCCCTCGTTTTTTCGATAGCTGCGCTGCGTGACCGCATATTCCGGGTCGCTGGCGAGTCTTGTGGGCACGGATGCTGCTCGCAAGCGATCGAGGAGCATCGGCGGAGCGGGTGGACCCAAACCGCGCGGCTCAGCGCGCCTTTCCTTCTGCGCGAGCCACGGAAGGTGAGGGGAGTTGCATGGGCGCGGCGGCGCCGAGCATGCCCGGGTCAATGCTCTGGTGCCGTGAAGTGAAAGGTTCTGCCATGAAGACGTCGGCTTTAGGTATTCCCCTTTCCAGCTTCCGGCTTGTGGTTGCGGTGCTTGCGGCCATGTCCTTTCTCTCCTGGTGGATGCAGGGAAGCGAGCCCACCATGCCGGCCGCGAGCGCCAAGGCGAGCATGTCGATCGCCACCTTTGCGGGAGGCTGTCTCTGGTGCATGCAGCCGCCCTTTGACGAGCTGGCAGGCGTGCTCAGGACGACGCCCGGCTACACGGGCGGAACGAAAACAAATCCGACGGATGAGGAGGTCCTGAGCGGCATGACGGGGCATGCCGAGGCGATCGAGGTCGTCTACGATCCGGGCAAGGTGAGCTACGAGAAGCTGCTCGACGTCTTCTGGCACAATATCGATCCCCTCACCAGGAACGCGCAATTCTGCGATCACGGGACCCAATACCGCACGGCAATCTTCTATCATGACGACGCGCAGAGGAAGCTCGCCGAGGCCGCCAAATCGAGGATCGAGACGAGCGCTGGACTTCAAGAGCCCGATCGTCACGCAAATCGTCAAAGCGGACATATTCTACCCGGCCGAAGACTATCACCGGGAACTCTACGGCAAGAGCTCCGAACAATACGTGTTCTATCGCAACGATTGCGGCCGCGACGCGCGCTTGCGGCAGGTCTGGGGTGCGGCTGCTCCGATCGATTGAAGTTTCAAGCCCGATGCGATGAGCGAACGCCGCTCAGGCGCAACGCGTCTGCCCGAACACCTCGACAAAGGCCGCGCGCAAAGCCGCGTCGAGCTCCGGCATCGCGACCGGCCAGCCGAGATCGGCAAGGCTCGTCACGCCATACCCCGTGATGCCGCAGGGGACGATCCCACGATAATGGGACAGCTCCGGGTCCACATTGATCGAGATGCCGTGAAAGCTCACCCAGTGACGCACGCGAATGCCGATCGCCGCGATCTTGTCCTCGATGTCCTCACCCTTCCCGGGTCGGCGCACCCAGACGCCGACGCGGCCCTCGCGCCGCTCGCCGCGGATGTTGAAGGCCGCGAGCGTCGCAATGATCCAGGCTTCAAGCGCATGCACGAAGGCGCGCAGATCGGGCCTGCGCCGGCCGAGATCGAGCATCACATAGGCCACGCGCTGGCCGGGCCCATGATAGGTGAACTGACCGCCGCGCCCGGTCTTGAATACCGGGAGAAGGCCGGGTTCGACGAGGTCCTGCACGCGCGCCGAGGTGCCGGCGGTGTAGAGCGGGGGATGCTCGACGAGCCAGACGCGCTCCGCGGCTCTCCCGTCCGCGATCGCGGCAACGCGGGCCTCCATTTCGGTGACCGCCTCCTCATAGGGCGTGAGGCCCTCCGAGATGGCCCATTCGACCTTGCCGCCGTCGCGCGCCATAAAAGCGGCGCCGGCCCGTACCCCCGAGTTTTGCTCACTCGCGCGAGGTGCACTCTCGACCTCGACGACATGGTTCGAGCCGCCCTCGTCGCGCGGCGCGCGATGCCGTGCGCGCGATGATGCGATATTGAGCTTGTCGGGTTTCATCAGGGGAACATCGACCTTTCGCCTGACGATTTCAATCTTTCCAAGAGGCTGCAGAGAGGCCGACAGAGGCCGCGGAGGTGCTTTGCCCCTGCCCGAGGCGGTGCTATAGCGCCCCATTCGCTCCCTTGAGGTCTCGGCTCCGGCGTGAGCCCCTCTGTCGAGAAGGCTTGGTCCTCGGGGGTTGAGAATGCGGATCGATCCTGGCGTCTCATGGAAAGAGCGGCGGATCCGATCCGCCAGCGCTCGCCCGGCCGGGAGGGGCGCGCTCTCCAAATGCACGCTCAAGAGGTTTTCCAGATGAACAAGGTCAAGGTCGCCCATCCCGTCGTCGAGCTCGACGGGGACGAGATGACGCGAATCATCTGGCATTACATCCGCGAGAAGCTGATCCATCCCTATCTCGACATCGACCTCGAATATTACGACCTGTCCGTCGAGAACCGCGACGCCACCAGCGATCAGGTCACGATCGATGCGGCGAATGCCATCAGGCGCCATGGCGCGGGCGTGAAATGCGCCACCATCACGCCCGACGAGGCGCGCGTGAAGGAGTTCAAGCTCAAGGAGATGTGGAAGTCGCCGAACGGCACCATCCGCAACATCCTGGGCGGCGTCATCTTCCGCGAGCCGATCATCTGCAGGAACGTGCCCCGCCTGGTTCCCGGTTGGACCAAGCCGATCGTGGTCGGCCGCCACGCCTATGGCGACCAGTACCGGGCGACCGACATGAAAGTGCCGGGCAAGGGACGCCTCACCTTGAAATTCGAGGGCGAGGACGGCACCGTGATCGAGCGCGAGGTGTTCAAGTTCCCGAGCGCCGGCGTCGCTTTGTCGATGTACAACCTCGAAGATTCCATCCGCGATTTCGCGCGCGCCTCGCTCAATTACGGGTTGATGCGGAAATACCCCGTCTATCTTTCGACGAAGAACACTATTCTCAAGGTCTATGACGGGCGCTTCAAGGACATTTTCCAGGAAATCTTCGACAACGAGTTCCAGGAGAAGTTCAAGGCGGCGGGCATCACCTATGAGCATCGCCTCATCGACGACATGGTGGCGGCAGCACTCAAATGGTCGGGCGGCTATGTCTGGGCCTGCAAGAACTACGACGGAGACGTTCAGTCGGATACGGTGGCGCAAGGCTATGGCTCGCTCGGCCTGATGACCTCGGTGCTGATGACGCCCGACGGCAAGACGGTCGAGGCGGAGGCCGCGCATGGCACGGTGACGCGTCACTATCGCGAGTATCAGAAGGGCAAGGAGACCTCCACCAACTCCATCGCCTCGATCTTCGCCTGGACACGCGGCCTCGCGCATCGCGCCAAGCTCGACGACAATGCCGAACTCCTCCACTTCTCGACGACGCTCGAAAAAGTCTGCGTCGAGACCGTCGAGGCGGGCTTCATGACCAAGGATCTCGCCTTGCTCGTCGGCGCGGATCAGACGTGGCTCTCGACGACGGGGTTCCTCGACAAGATCGACGAAAACCTGAAGGCCGCGATGGCGAAGTGAATTCGGACCTCGCGTCTCTGCCGCAGGAGAGAGCGTGCGTCTCGGCGGGCAAGAGGGGGCGCAAGCCCCTTTCAATCCATCTCGCCTTAGCGTCTCGCGTTCTGGGGCATCGCCGCGAGGCGCCATTCCCTCAGCACGCGCGGCGGAGGGAAGGACACCATGTCTCCTTTCGTGAACTTGGTCAGAAACGACATTTGCATGCGCCGGGCGAAGGCGATGGCATCGGGTTGCCGATCGAACGGAATGCTCGCCGACAAGGTGCAATGGGGGACGAAGCTTCCGGGCCGGTAATGAGGATGGCAGTTCTCGGGCGCGATCAGGCGATGCAGCAAGGCGTGGAGCTCGTCGAGCTCGAGCGAGGGTTCCGGCGCCGCGTAGAGGGTAAGATCGGCTCCATCGAACCATCGGACAGCCTTGAAACGGAGCGCGAGCGCCTTGCCTCTTTTGAAGAGGCGCGAGGCGGCGGCTTCGACATCGCGCGCCGGGAGCCCCTCATAAATCGCGAGCGTGATGTGGGGCGCATGTTCAAGGCGGCGTGGGATGGGCTCCGAGGAGAAGCCGATCGCGGCGTCATGCAGCTCGCGCAGCGGCAAAGCATCGTCCCGGTCGGCACGCAAAGTGATGGCGAGGGGCATGGGGACGTTTGGTGGACCCTTGGCCTTCAGGCGGCCGCCCGCGCTTCGGCCTGGATACGCTGCACCATGGCTCGCACGCCGTTCGCCCGTTGCGCCGACAGATGCTGAGCGAGTTGCAGCTTCCCGAACACGTCCTCGGCATTTGTCCCAATGATCTCGTGCGGCGTCTTGCGATCGAAAAGTGCGAGAATCAGCGCCACCAGGCCCTTGACGATATGGGCGTCGCTGTCCCCCTTGAAGAAAAGCCGCGTCTTGCCGTCGCTGCCGACGATCCGGCGCGTCTCGAGCCAGACCTGGCTCGCGCAGCCGCGCACCTTGTTCGCCTCTCCCTTCGAGCTCTCGGGCAACGGCTCGAGGCGACGGCCGAGATCGATGAGATAGCGATAGCGATCTTCCCAGTCGTCGAAGAGCTCGAAATCCGAAAGAATATCGTCGATCGTTTGCGTCATGAGCCTTGGCAATTCGGGCGGGTCTATTTTCGAATGAACCTCATATACGAATTCGCGACGCCCATGACACCCCCGTGACCGGTGTATTTTGGGAGCCCGCCGCCCGCTCGCGAAAGGATTTGACTAGGACCGCCGTCCCGCGAAGGCTTGCGCCTCTTCGGAACGTCGTTCGAACGGGATCGTCATCGACGGGCAAGCCCGGCGGCAGGCGGCCGGATCAAGAGCCCAGTTGACCCGGAAAGAACGCCTGACCGTGCGTGCGGTCGACGCCGCCGAAGGGCTGTTTCGCGCGAGAAGGGTCGCGGTTCAGGTCGAAGGTCGCGCCGCGGCACGCGCATGCGTCGAGCCGCGCGGCTCTTTGGCGCCGCCGCGCCAGCGGGGCGTGCGATCCGCGGCCGTCAAGGTGTCGGCGACGAGGCGCAAGTCTTCCGGCCCGGGGCCTTTGGCCGAGGGGACGAAAGCGGCTGTCCTCAAGGTCGCCAATCGACGTGCCGCGTCGAGGCAATGCTTGGGGTCGTTCGTGCACGCAAGCAAGGCGCCGTCGACCACCTGCCGCGTGGCCGGCCCGCGCCGTGGCAAGCACTGCCGGCACGTTAGCCTCGTCGATCGTCTCTCCGCCGGGCGTGAGGGAAAACACGATGCCGATGCAGAAGACCGTCCGGATGATGAACCACATGTGCGCTCTCCCCAGATGCGACCCGCTTTTGCCTCGGATCGCAATCGCCACATATGCGTAAAGTTTTCAAGACGGGCGAAAACGGATCGCTCGCATTTGAAATGAAGTTGAACGATCGGCTTCACAATTCATCAATCATTCGCCTCGCGGCTGCCGCAAACACGAAAGCATCTCTTCACCATTTTTGCGGCTTTTCGCGTCGGTGAAGCGGATTCCCGACGTTCTTTTGCTGAATCGCTTGCGGCGCTTAGGCATCGCTTAAGCCCTGTTTGCGAGCTTGCGAGAAGTGAAAGAAAAATGGGCGTCGCGTTCTGCCGTGTTGTGTCGAGCTTCCCTGCAGCGCCTGCTTGGCGCCGTCGCCGCCAGCATGGCGCATCCATCGGTCGCGGCCGACCGAAGGCTTGCGGCCGCTCATGCCGATTTCATCGGCACCCGCGTGCTCACGGGCGTGATCGCCGTCGTGCTTTCTTCCTGTCTTCATCGCGCTCGAGGGCGGGCTCGACGGCTTGGAACTGACGCTGTTTGCGGGGCTTGATCGCGCCGATGGGCGCGGCGCTTCTTGCCTCGCGCACGGGCCGGCTCGATCTCGCGCGCCTCGTCTCGGCGCTTTCGCTCGTCATCGCCGTCGCGGTCGCGGCTCTTCTTTCCGGCGGTGTGTTCTCGCCGGCCATCGCCTGGCTCGTGCTCGCGCCTGTGGAATCGGTCGAACATCCTTCGCGACGTGAATCGGCCATCGCCGGCATCGCCGCGGTCGGTGCGCGCCTGTTGCGCTCGCGATCTGCGCCCTTTTCGAATGGATCGCCGGCGCCTTCTCCCTCCTCCTTCATCGCGGCTCCCGTCCTGGCGTTGACCGCGCTGAGTCTTCGCGGCGCTGAGGGCGCTGAAGGCGAGCGACCAGGCCGCTGCGGCAGAACGCGCGCTCACGCGATTGCGCGAAAGCAACCGCGTCATGCTCGAAACTTTGGGCGATCTCTTCACGCGACACGACGCGAGCGGCGCCTGCACCTTTGCCTCGAGCGCCGCCAAGGGGATCCTCGGCGTCGATGCGAAAGAGCTCATCGGGCAAGGCTTGTTCCAGCATGTGCATGTGGCGGATCGGCCGGCCTTCCTCAGGGCGATCACGGACGCGGGCGCGCGGCGCCAGCCCGCGAACGTCACGCGTGCGCCTGCGCGACGAGAGGCACGCTTCGGGTCGCGCTCCCGCATCACGTCGCGATTTCGCCGAAGCCCGTTTTATCTGGGCCGATCTGCGCGCCTATCCGGCGAGCCCGCGAAAACCCGGAGGAAAACCGCGTCGAGGTCGTCGCGGTGATTCGGGATGTGAGCGAACAGAAGGCGCGCGAAGAGGAGCTCGAATGCGCGCGCATCGGCGCCGAAGAGGCCGATCGCTCGAAGAGCCGCTTTCTGGCGACCGTGAGCCATGAGCTGCGCACCCCTCTCAACGCGGTCATCGGCTTTTCGGAGATGCTCGCCAATCCGGACCTCAGCCCGAAGGATCCGGCTCGGGTCCGCGATTACGCTCGCATCATCAATACGTCGGGGGCCCATCTTCTCGACGTCGTCAACTCCTTCTTCGATGCGTCGCGCATCGAGAGCGGCCGTTTCGATCTCAAGGTCGAGAGCTTCGATCTCGCCGAGCTCGTGAGGTCGGCTTGCGCGATCGTCGACGTGAAGGTCGCCGACCGCGGCGTGCGCCTCAGCACCGTCGCGCCGATGGAGGGGCTCGCCTTCGAGGGAGACAAGCGCGCCTGCCGGCAGATCGTCATCAATCTCGTCTCGAATGCGGTGAAATTCACGCCGAAGGGGGGGCGCGTGAAAGTGCAACTGCGTCGCGTGGGCTCGCTCATCGAGCTTTCGGTCGACGACACGGGGATCGGCATCGCGGCGAGCGATCTTGCGCGGCTCGGAGACCCGTTCTTCCAGGCGAAATCCTCCTACGATCGTCCCTATGAGGGCACGGGGCTCGGGCTCTCGGTGGTGCGCGGTCTCGTCGGGCTGCATGGCGGCTCCTTGCAGATCGAGAGCACGCCGGGTGCCGGCACCTGCGTCGAGCGTGAGGCTTCCTGCCGAGAGGCCGGAGGAGGCGCCATCCGCCTTGTCCATCCCGCGCATCGACGCACGGCCTCGTCCATCCGTGGCTCAGGCCGTCGCCTGATGCTTGCCGACCAGACCTGTCGAAGCGACCATCATCTGAGGAATTGACGCATGCTTGCCGCATCCAGACCGACGAGGCGAAACCCGGGGACGCGGTCCGGCGCCCGACGAGATTCGCTCCTCACGGATCGCTCTCAGACGAGTGGGCGCCTTTGTCCTCGCTCATCCGGGATCGGTCGCCTTGATGCTCCTTTTCGGGGGGCTCGGCACCGCGGTTTCCGTGAATGCGCTTTGGCTGCAGTCGGACCGTCATCCGGCGCCCCTTTTCCGCCAGGCGGCGCTGCAGCCGCAGCATAGCATTCAGGCGGCACCGAAAAAGACATCTGAGCCGCTCGCGGTCGCGCCCGCGTCCCAGCCTTCGGCCGCCGCGGCGCCATCGGTCTTCATGCCGAGCGCGGAGGACGCGCCGCCCGTGTTGCCGCCTTCACGTCCTGCCCGGATAGGGCACCTACTCGAACCTGCCCCGCCGGCGCCTGCGAAGCCGCTCCCGGGGAGGCATTCGGAGAGGGATCCGCTCGCGGACCTGCTCGACGGAACGGCTCCCGTCCCGCCTGCGCCGATCAAGTCGACCGCCGCCAAGCCGCAAGCAATCGACAAGGCCTCGCATGCGGCGACACCCTCAAACGATGCGATCGCCGCCCTCATCGCGGAGACCGCAAGGAGCCGATGACGGGGCTCGGCAAGGGAGACAGAAAGCGCGGCATTTGAGGCGCTGTGCTCAGTCTTGGGAAAACATCTTCTGCCATCATCTGCTTCGGGCCGAGAGCTTCACGATCGAGCACCCGGTCACATCCTTGCCGATGCATGTGCATGGCGATGACGCGAGCGAGATGAGCAACCCTTCATGCCCGAGTTCGTAAGCGGCGCCAATCCAGCCTCCGCCTTCGTCGGCATGTTCCAGGACCCGACGAATCGCTGGTTCATGCTTTATCTCGCCATCTCCCTGGCGATCGGCTGCGTCGTGTTCTATTTCGAGGCGCGCCATGATCCGCAGCTCCAGGAGCAGGGCCTGCTGCGCTACCTCTTTCCGCGGGAGATCTACACCCATCGCTCGGCCGTCGCCGATTACTGGTTTTTCATCGTCAACAAGCTTTTGTTCGCGCTGGCTTTCGGCGCGCTCGTGGCGGTGAGCTCGTCATCGGTCGAGGTGGTGAGCCTGGTCTTGCGCGCCGTCGCGCCTTCGCCCGAGCTCGGCGTCCCTTCTTACGTCGCGATTTTCATCACCACGCTCGCCTGGGCGCTGGCCATGGATTTCGGCCTGTGGTTCGCGCATTGACTTGTTCCACAAGGTCCCGATCCTGTGGGAGTTCCACAAGGTGCATCATTCGGCCGAGGTGCTCACGCCGCTGACGGCCGGACGCGTGCATCCTCTCGACGATGCGTTCAACATTCTCCTGCTCGGCGCATGTGCGGCGGCATCGTTTTCGCGCTCTGCCGGTTCCTGTTCGGACCGCAGGCGCAGATATTCGGCGTGATGCAGCTCAATGTGCTGGTGGCGATCTTCTATTTCTTCGGCTTCCATCTGCGCCATTCGCATATCTGGCTTCCCTACAAGGGGATTTGGGGCAAGCTCTTCGTCTCGCCCGCCCACCACCAGCTTGCATCACTCGGTGGCCGAGCGCCATTGGGACAAGAATCTGGGCTTCGTCTTCGCCATCTGGGATTGGTGCTTCGGCACGCTCTACGCCGTCGACCGGCGGGAGACGGTCCAGATCGGGATGAACGGACATCGAGGAGGCCGAATACCATTCGGTTCGTGCCATGTATCTTCTGCCCTTCGTGAAAGCCTGGCGGCGCATCCAGAGGCGAGGAAGCCGCTCGCCGGCGCCACGGCTCCTCATTTGCCGCCGGCCGAGTAGCGGAGCTATCCCTTCGCGCTCTGCGCTGCGCGGGGCCGGTCGCGATCGGCATGCCCTTCGTCGAAGCCCATTCGGTCCAGGACCCGTCATAAAGCGCCTGCGGCCGGACGGCCGAGCTCGTCGAGGGCGAGCGAGATGATGGCGGCCGACACGCCCGAGCCGCAGCTCGTGATCACCGGCCGGTCGCGCTCGACGCCCGCGTGCTCGAGCACTTCGGCGAGCTCCGTCGGCGATTTGAGGCGGCCCTTGATCGAGGAAAGCGGAGGAGGGCGCGTTCAAGGCGCCCGGCATGTGTCCGCTCTGAATGCCGGGGCGAATCTCGGGCGCGGCGCCCGTGAAGCGTTCCGCCGAGCGCGCGTCGACGACTTGCGCGGCTCCCGTCTCCAGCGCCTCTCGCACGCGGCGCGTGTCGGCCACGGCCTTCGCGTCGAAGCGCACCGCGAAGTTCGCCGGCGGTCGCTTGACGGGCCCCGCATTCGATGGGGCGGCCCTCGCTCAGCCATTTCGGCAAGCCGCCGTCGAGAATGCGCACATCACGCGCGCCGAAGACGCGCAGCATCCACCAGACGCGCGGCGCCGAGAACAGTCCCGCGCCGTCATAGACGACGATCGTCATGCGATCGCCGATGCCGAGCTCGCCCATCTGGCGCGCGAATTGCTCGGGCGGCGGCATCATATGCGGCAAGGAGGAGGAGTGGTCGCTGATCTCCTCGATGTCGAAATGCACCGCGCCCGGAATGTGCGCGGACGAGGTATTCGGCCTTTCCGTCACGGTTTTGCGCCGGCAGATACCAGGAGGCGTCGAGCACGGCGAGATCGGGCGCCTTCAAGGCTGTCGTGCAGCCAGTCCGTCGAGACGAGGTTCTTCGGCATCGGGTTCTCCAGTCGCGGTGAGCGGGCGCGAGCATAGCGAACTGAGCCGATCTTCTGTCCAAGGCTCATCGCTCGAAATCCCCGAGCGCTTCCGGACCCCGGATGGCAGCCATGAACGCCGGTCATTGACGCTGTGCGGTTTTTGACATCGTGTGCCGTCGGCGTTGAGAACAGGAGCGGGAACGGCGGTTGCGCGTTTCTCGTCCGACACAAGCTTCCATGCCGTCCGATAAGCTCGCTCGAGGATCGAAACGACATGGCTGCGGTGACGGAGGCGGGGGACCGCCTCGCAAGGTTCAACGCTTGGGTGCTGGCGGCGGCGGCCGCGCTCGCCGGCGCCAATGCCAGCGTCGTGATCGCGACGAGCGGGCTCGTCGGGCGCGCGCTGACAGGCGAGATGAAGCTCGCGACCATCCCGGTGCTCACCTTCGTGCTCGGCACGACCGCTTCGGCGTTTCCCGCCGCCTTTTCCATGCGGCGCTTCGGTCGCCGCAACGGCTTTGCCGGCGGAGCGCTGCTTCGGCGTGCTCGCCGGTGTGCTCGGCGCGACGGCCATCTTTCATGCGAGCTTCGCGCTCTTCTGTCTCGCGACCTTCTGCTGCGGCGCCTACCAGGCCTTCGTCGCGCAGTATCGCTTCGCCGCGGCGGACACCGCAACGCCCGCCTATCGTCCACGCGCCATCGCGCTCACGCTCGGAGGCGGGGTCGCGGCGGCCTTCGTCGGTCCGCGAACTCGTGAGCGTGACGCAGGATATGTGGGTGCCCTATCTGTTTGCCGCGACCTATGTGGCGCAGGCGGCCTTCGCGGGTATCGCCTTCTTCGTGCTTCTCGCTGTTGCGCGTGCCGCCGCCACATGAGCGGCCGATCGGGAAGGGCAGGCCGATCGGCGAGATTCTCGCCGATGGCGAGGCTCGTCGCCGCCATGCTTCTCGGCATGGTGTCGCAAGGCGTGATGAACCTGATCATGACCTCGACGCCACTCGCCATGGTCGGCTGTGGCCTGCCGGTCACGAGCGCGACTTTCGCCATCCAGTGGCACATCGTCGGCATGTACGCGCCGAGCTTCGTCACGGGACGTCTGATATCGCGCTTCGGGATCTTGAGGGTCGGCCTCGTCGGCTGCGCCATCTTTCTCCTCTGCGGAGCGGTGGCGGAGGCGGGGATCAGCGTGCTTCACTTCGAACGTCGCGCTGCTGCTCCTGGGGCTCGGCTGGAACTTCGCCTTCCTTTCGGCGACGGCGGCCGTGACGAGCGTCACGCGGCCCGAGGAGCGCGCCAAGGTCCAGGCGACCAATGATTTCGTCGTGTTCGGCGGCACCGCCTTCGCCGCTTATTTCTCCGGCGTGCTGCTCGACGTCTTCGGTTGGACGGGAATCGCCGCTGCCGCGTTTCCGGCCGCGCTCCTCGGCGCGATGCTGATCCTGGCCTCCCGTCGCGCCCATCGCCTCGCGATGGCTTGAGCCTCGGGGCCAGGCTCGGCCCGAAGGCTCGCGCCAAAGCTCGCCCGCCCTTGCGCATTGCTGGTTGCGCCTCAGCGCCAAGTTTGGCAGAAGGGCGGCGCTTCCGGGGCAAATCACTCCGCGCTCGCCTGTTCGCGCGTCCTCACCGGGGCCGGGACGCAGCCTCTCGATCACCTTCTGGAGAAGACCTTATGACTTTGGCGTTGATCATCCTGGCTGGCTTCATCGCCGTCGCTTACGGCGTCGTCACGGTGAAATCGGTCATGGCCCTGGATGCGGGAAGTGCGCGCATGCAAGAGATCGCAGGCGCGATCGCGGAGGGCGCGCAAGCCTATCTCAAGCGGCAATACACCACGATCAGCGCCGTCGGCGTCGTGATCTTCATCGTGATCGGCCTGCTGCTCGGCTGGAAAGTGGCGCTCGGCTTCCTGATCGGCGCCGTCCTGTCGGGTGCCGCGGGCTTCATCGGCATGAACGTCTCCGTGCGCGCCAATGTGCGCACCGCCCAAGCCGCCACGAAGTCGCTCGCCGAAGGGCTCGATATCTCCTTCAAGTCCGGCGCGGTGACCGGCATGCTCGTCGCCGGCCTCGCGCTGCTCGGCGTCGCCGGCTACTATTCGGTGCTGACGAATATCGGCGGCTATGCTCCGAGCGACCGTGTGGTGGTCGATTCGCTCGTCGCGCTCGGATTCGGCGCTTCGCTCATCTCGATCTTCGCGCGGCTCGGCGGCGGCATCTTCACCAAGGGAGCCGATGTCGGCGCCGATCTCGTCGGCAAGGTCGAGGCCGGCATTCCGGAGGATGATCCGCGCAATCCCGCGACCATCGCCGACAATGTGGGCGACAATGTCGGCGATTGCGCCGGCATGGCGGCCGATCTCTTCGAGACCTATGCGGTGACCGTCGTCGCCACCATGGTGCTCGGCGCCATCTTCTTCGGCGCGAACGGCGCGCTTCTCGGGCGGGCGATGGTCTATCCTCTCGCCATCTGCGCCACCTGCATCGTGACCTCCGTGATCGGCACCTATTTCGTCAAGCTCGGGCCGAACGGCTCGATCATGGGCGCGCTCTACAAGGGGCTGATCGCGGCGGGGTGCTGTCGATCGTCGGGCTCGCGATCGCGACCCATCTTCCTCATCGGCTGGGGGGAGATGGGCGAAGCCGGCGGCCGTGTCGTCACCGGCACGAATCTCTTCCTTTGCGGCATCGTCGGGCTCATCGTCACCGGCCTCATCGTCTGGATCACCGAATACTACACGGGAACCGGCAAGCGGCCCGTCGTCTCGATCGCCCAGGCCTCGGTGACCGGCCATGGCACGAATGTGATCCAGGGCCTCGCGGTATCGCTCGAGGCGACGGCCCTGCCGGCGCTCGTGATCGTCTTCGGCATCATCTCGACTTTCCAGCTCGCCGGCCTCTATGGCACCGCCATCGCGGTCACGACCATGCTCGGGCTTGCCGGCATCATCGTCGCGCTCGACGCCTTCGGTCCGGTCACCGACAATGCGGGCGGCATCGCGGAGATGGCCGGCCTGCCCAAGGAGGTGCGCCACGCGACCGACGCGCTCGATGCGGTGGGCAACACCACGAAGGCCGTTACCAAGGGCTATGCCATCGGCTCGGCAGGCTTGGGCGCGCTCGTGCTGTTCGCCGCGTACTCGAATGATCTGAGCTATTTCGCGGCCAATCCCGACAAGTTCCCGTACTTCAAGGGCATGGGCGCCGTCTCCTTCGACCTGTCGAACCCTTATGTTGTGGCAGGGCTCATCTTCGGCGGCCTCATCCCCTATCTTTTCGGAGGCATCGCCATGACCGCGGTCGGCCGCGCCGCCGGCTCGGTGGTGGTCGAGGTGCGCCGGCAGTTTCGCGAGAAGCCGGGCATCATGGAAGGCAAGGAGCGGCCGGACTACGGTCGTGCCGTCGACATGCTGACCAAGGCGGCGATCCGTGAGATGATCATTCCGTCGCTTTTGCCGGTGCTTGCGCCCTTCGTCGCCTATTTCGGCGTCTACGCTCATCTCGGGTTCGAAGGCATCCGCCTTCGCGGCGCTCGGCGCTTCGCTTGCTCGGCGTGATCGTCAACGGCTTGTTCGTCGCCGTGTCGATGACCTCGGGAGGCGGGTGCCTGGGACAATGCCAAGAAATCCTTCGAGGACGGCTTCGTCGACAAGGCCGGCGTGACCCATGTGAAGGGTTCGGAGGCGCATAAGGCCTCGGTGACCGGCGACACGGTCGGCGATCCCTACAAGGATACGGCGGGACCCGCGGTCAATCCCGCGATCAAGATCACCAATATCGTCGCGCTCCTCCTGCTCGCCATTCTGGCGCACGCGGGCTGAGTTTTTTCGATCGACGCCGGCGAAACGAAGACCCCGCGAGCGATCGCGGGGTCTTTGGTTTCGACAGCCTGGCCCTTGCGGCAGCTCTGCGACGGGGTCGGCCGCGTTCAGGCCTTCGGTGCGCCGCCTCCAGCTTCACTCGGCGAACGGGCTGAACCTCGTCGAGCCGTTGAAGATCTGTCGCAGGAGGCTCTGCTCGAGTGCCGCTCGAAGGCGTCGTTCGGCTGATGAAGTCGAAGACCTTGCCGTCCTGCAAGCCCCAATTCGCCAGCCGCTCGACCTTGAATTTCTTGTCGAAATAGACGGCGAAGACACGTTGATCGACGATTGAAGGCTTCTGGAATTGAAAGCGCTGATAGGTGGTCTGCGACGCGTAGTAGAATGTCTGATTGCCCACCGTCGACACGTTCGTGGGTTGTCCGAGCTTCTGCAGCACGGCCTGGACGTCCAAGCCCGGCTTGATCTCGTCGACGCACCTTTTCGTCGAAGACGTAACCATGCGTGAGTGTTTGACCGCCCGAGAAGATCGGGCCAGGCGTGAAGGAGTTGAGCGAGGGGAGGGCTGGAAGGGAGTTGCAGGCGACGAGTGGCGTCACGGCAAAAGCGGCAAGGAGCAGGCGAGGGCCCATCGCAGCTCTTCCCGCAGGCGGAACCTGCGATCGATACAAGCGTGCTTTCACCTGTGCATCTCCCATCTCCCTTTCGGGCCGTCAGTCGTCGGTTGCGGTAGCTCGACCTTCATGCGAACGCAAGGCTTCATGCGCAATGGACCGATTGGCGGATAGGCGCCGAGCGGCCTGCGAGGCTTGTATCAGAATGTGGCCATTTGTGAGACGCGATCGTCTGGCGCCGTCGAACGCCTCCACGATTCGATCGCGGCGCTGGCGCGTCGTCCCGACCTCTTCACCCGATACGGCGTCTCGGACACCTTCGAAGGGCGCTTCGAGCTGCTCGCGCTCCATCTCGCCCTGGTGTTGCGGCGCCTTGCGGCGCTTCCCGGAACCAGCCGGCGACGTGGCTCAGGATCTCACCGATTTCGCCTTTCGACGGCTCGATCAGGGCCTGCGCGAGATCGGGGTGGGCGATGTCGGGTTCCCAAGCGAATGAAAGGATTGGCGAGGGCCTTTTACGGGCGCGCGAATGTCTATCATGCGGCCTTTGCCAGCGCGGATCACGCGCTTCTGACGGACGCCTTGCGGCGAAATGTTTTCGCTGGAGGGTCCGGGGATGCCGACGGCCTTGCGACCCGGGCTGAAGAGATCGAGCGACGCCTCGCGCGCGTCGATCTGGACGCCATGTTCTCGGCGGGCTCTCGACAAGCTCATGTCCGGACGGAGCGCAGCCCGTTGACGGTGATGCGTGAAGCCTCAAGGGACGGTGCGTGCTGTCGGATGCCGCTTTTCGAAGCCTGCAGAAAAACCTATCTCCGTCCAGGGCCGGGGAAGATGGGTGAGCTTGGATGAAACGCGAGATGCTTGCCCCTGAGGCGCGAAATAGCGGTGTCCGAGCTTCCTCGCGGGGGGATCGAAATCGAGATCGAGGCGAACGCCCGGGAGCGGGCCGACATCGCCCGCCGGTTCGATCTTCTCGGCGTGGAGGCTCTTGCGGGCATCTATCATGTGGACCCGATCGCACGGGGCGTGCGGGTGACGGGGGAGGTGGTGGCTCGCATTCGCCAAACCTGCGTGGTGAGCCTCGATGCCTTCGAATCGGCCGTTGCGCGAGCCGGTCCTTCTCACTTTTGGGACCGACGCCGACGCAGGCCGGATCGGCGCGGGCCAGGTCGAGATTTCCCCCGAGGAGGAAGATCCGCCCGAGCCGCTCCTCGACGGGAAAATCGACCTCGGCGCCGTGACCCTCGAATATCTCGCGCTCGGGCTCGATCCTTATCCGCGCAAGCCTGGAGCGAAGTTCGAGCATGAGAACAGCGAGGCAGAACGGCCGGCCTCGCCTTTCGCGGCACTTGCCCGATATCCCGAAAGGTCTCCCCCGAAGAAGTGAGGCCGGGAAGCCCCCGGCATTACGTTGTCTCCTCGGTGACAAAGGCTGGCGCATTCGCGTTGGATCGATATCCCGGCCCTGATCGCGGGGCGGCCGTTCGGCAGCTTGCGTTGTTTCGCGAACGATCAAATCGCAGAAGCTGCGGCGCTTCACAGGGTTCTCGACGACCCGCAACCGGGTAAAGCCGATTGCCGTGCCGTCAGGGCCTCCTTGTTCGGTTTTCGATCGTCTCGTTCCGAGCGATCCCGTACCCGCCATTGCGCGCCGGACGCAAAGCGCTATTGTCGCGCCGCGCCGCGAAGGCGGTGCCAAGCTCGAAGCGAGGGCCAATCACGAAAGCCATGCCCCAGACCGTTCGCATCGCGCTCGACCTGATGGGGGGCGACCATGGTCCGGAACCGCTGGTGCCCGGCGCCTCGATCGCGCGCGAGCGGCGCCCCGACATCCGCTATATGCTCTACGGGCGCGAGAGCGAGGTGATGCCGCTTCTCGACCGCTATCCGAGCGTCAGGGATTTCTCCACCTTCCACCACACCGATGTCGCCGTGAAGATGGACGACAAGCCGAGTCAGGCCTTGCGGGCCGGCCGGTGGAAATCTTCGATGTGGCTCGCCATCGAGGCGGTGAAGAAAAAGAGGCCGATGTCGCCGTCTCGGCCGGGAACACCGGCGCGCTCATGGCCATGGCGACCTTTTGCCTTCGCCCCATGGCCGGTGTCGATCGCCCGGCGCTCGCGGTCATCTGGCCCAATGCGCGTGGCGAGAGCATCGTGCTCGATGTCGGCGCGAATATCGGTGCCGACGCCAAGCATCTGACCGACCTTGCCGTGATGGGCGCCGCCATGGCGCGCGTGGTGTTCGACGTCGACAAGCCCCTTGTCGGTCTCCTCAACGTGGGCGTCGAGGAAATCAAGGGTTTGGAGCCGATCCGCAAGGCAGGGCGCATGTTGCGCGAGGCCAATCTCGCCGATCTCGATTACGTCGGCTTCGTCGAAGGGGATGATGTCGGCCTCGGCTCCGTCGATGTGGTGGTCACGGAAGGCTTCACCGGAAACGTCGCGCTGAAGACGGCCGAAGGAACGGCGCGGCAGGTCGCGTCCTATATGCGCAACGCCATGAGCCGCACCTTGATGGCCCGCATCGGCTATGTTTTCGCGCGCCACGCCATTGGCGCGCTGCGCGACAAGATGGATCCGAGAAAGGTCAACGGCAGCGTCTTCCTCGGCCTCAACGGCGTCGTCATCAAGAGCCACGGACGCACCAATGAGCTCGGTTTCGCGAGCGCCATCGAGCTCGCCTACGATATCGCCCGCTACAATCTCGTCGACGTCATTCAGGCGAGCTTGAGCTCGCCCGAGCTCCTCGCCGCGCGCGCGGCTTCCGAGGTCGTCACCCCCCGTTCCGTCAAAACTCCCGCCGAGGACAAGACCGCGTGAAGACAACGAGATCGGTGATCGTGGGCACCGGGGCCTCCCTGCCTCGCCGCGTCGTCACCAATGCCGAGCTGTCGAAGATCGTCGACACCTCGGACGACTGGATCGTCCAGCGTACGGGCATCAGGGAACGCCATATCGCGTCCGATGACGAGACGACGGCAACGCTCGGTCTTGCCGCGGCGAAGGCGGCGCTGGCGGATGCCAAGCTCGAGGCGCGGGACATCGACCTGATCCTGCTCGCGACCTCGACTCCGGACCACACCTTTCCCGCGACGGCGACCGAAATCCAGGCCGCGCTCGGCATCACGCATGGTGCGGCTTTCGATCTTCAAGCCGTGTGCTCAGGATTCGTTTTCGCGCTCGCCACGGCCGACAAATTCCTCACATCCGGCTCTCACAAGCGCGCCCTGGTGATCGGCTCGGAGACCTTCTCGCGCATTCTCGACTGGACGGATCGGAGCACCTGCGTCCTCTTCGGCGACGGTGCCGGTGCCGTCGTCCTCGAGGCGCGCGAAAACCTCGGCGTCATGGCGGAGCGCGGCGTGATCACCACGCACCTGCGCTCGGACGGGCGTCACAAGGGGAAGCTTTATGTCGACGGCGGGCCGTCTTCGACGAAGACCGTGGGACATCTGCGCATGGAGGGCAAGGAGGTGTTCCGGCACGCGGTCGGCATGATCACCGACGTCATCAAGGACGCGTTCGCGGCGGCCGAGATCGAGGCCTCCGACATCGATTGGTTCGTGCCTCATCAGGCCAATCGCCGCATCATCGACGCGAGCGCCGACAAGCTGGGCATCTCTCGCGACAAGGTCGTCGTGACGGTGGAGAAGCATGGCAATACATCGGCCGCCTCCATTCCGCTCGCGCTCGAGACGGCGGTTCGCGACGGCAGGATCAGGCCTGGGCAGCTCGTGCTCCTCGAGGCGATGGGGGGCGGCTTCACCTGGGGATCGGCGCTCATCCGGTGGTGATCCCCTCCGCGCTCCGAGGTCCTCGCATAACCTTTCGTTCCGACTTCGAATTCGGTTGCGTGGACTCGGGCAAGATATCTAATATTATCATTCACGGGAGGCCGAAAATCTCGGTCGGCGCGCAGGCGGGTCGGGCGTGGGGCAGGCCATCAGCAGTCTGGTTGCGCGACTTGGCGTGACGAATAAGGAGTGGCTATGGGCGAGACCTGCACCAGGGCGGACCTCACTGAGGCCGTCTACCGGAAGCTTGGCCTGTCGCGGACCGAATGCGCTTCGATTGTCGAGTTCGTTCTGCAAGAGATGTCCGCTCGCATTGCCAAGGGCGAGAAGGTGAAGCTGTCGTCGTTCGGCTCGTTCCTGGTGCGCTCGAAGGGGCGGCGCATCGGGCGCAATCCGAAGACCGGCGTCGAGGTTCCGATCGAGCCGCGCCGCGTCCTCGTGTTCAAGCCGTCGAACATCCTCAGGGCGCGCATCAATCACAGGGTCGACGGCAAGGACGGTTGATGCTGCCTCGCGGTCACGTCACCGCCATGCAATAACGACAGGCAAATGGCCGGGCGACACCACTGATTCCATCTTGGCGGGGACGGCGGCTGGAGATCGGGATGGACAAGGCAAGCGGCGCCTATCGCACCATCAGCGAAGTCGGCGATGAGCTCGACATCCCTCAGCATGTCCTGCGCTTCTGGGAGACGCGCTTTCCTCAAATCCGGCCGATGAAGCGCTCGGGTGGACGGCGTTACTACCGCCCGGCGGACGTGCTTTTGCTGAAGGGCATTCGCCGGCTTCTTTATGGCGAAGGTTACACGATCAAGGGCGTGCAGCGCATCCTTGCGACCCAAGGCGCGGGCGTCGTGCAGCGAGCGGGTGGCGCGTCGGGAGAGGAACTCGCCGGCATCGCCGACGTTGCGCCACTCGACGATCTTGACGAGGCCGCCGGGAGCTCTGGTCCAGCCTTGGAGGAGCCTTCCGAAGCGCAGGATGCGCCGCGGACGATGAGTGAGGAAACACCCCTCGACGAAGGCGCCGCGGCGGCGCCCGCGATCTATTTTCCGATCACGAGGTGGTCGCTCCCCAGCCTCGACGCAAGGTCTCGGCCCTGTCCGCGGATCAGCGACGTTTGCTGGAGGAGGCGCTCGAGGACCTCGGCGAATGCGCGCGGCTCCTCGCTCTCCTGCGCGAAGGGGAACAGGGGCAGCGCGCGGTGGGCGACGAGCCTTGAGAGAGCGCCCGAGGCCAAGCCGGCCTATCCCGTCACTTTTTCGGCGATCGATCCGATGCGTCCCCTCGACGCGCGAGCTGAATCCGAGCGCTCGTCGGCGTTGATTTCATTGGCGCCGGCAGTGCGAATCGAGCACATTGCGTCGCGGTTCTTTGATTCGGACGCGGTTTTCGCGGGGCTCCATGGGACTTATCTCCACCATCATCGTCGCCATACTCCAGGGGATCACCGAGCTCTTTCCGATTTCATCGCTCGGGCATGCGGTGGTGCTTCCGCCTCTGATGCGGCTGCCGGACATGGACATCCGCTCGGAAGCCTTTCTGCCCTTGCTCGTCGTGCTTCACGTCGGCACGGCGATTGCGCTCATGCTCTATTTCTGGCGCGACTGGCTCGGCATCGCGAGCGCCTTCTTCGATCGCGATCCGCAAAGGCGTCGCGAACAGTTCCGCCTGCTCCTCCTGGTGATCGTCGGCACCATACCGGCCGTCATCGCCGGCTTTCTGCTCGAGCGTCACGTGCGCGAGATGTTCGGCTCGGCCTATCTCGCGGCCTTCTTCCTGGTGGTGAACGGGGTGCTGCTCTTCGCCGTCGAGCGGCTCAAGCAAGACGGGCGAAACCCCATCGGTGCGCTCACGTTGAAGGATGCGGCGATCATCGGCCTATGGCAGTGCCTCGCCTTGATTCCCGGGATCTCGCGCTCCGGCGCGACGATCGCGGGCGGGCTGCTCCTCGGACTGAACCACGAAGCTTCGGCGCGGTTTTCCTTTCTTCTCGCGACCCCGATCATTCTGGGAGCGGCCGTGCTCGAAGTGCCCAAGCTGATGCACTCGGGCGGCCATGTGACAGGTGTCGCCCTGATCGGCGGCGTGGTCGCGGGCGTGACGGCGTTCGCGGCGGTCGCGATGCTGATGCGCTGGATGAAGTCGCATGAATTCAAGGCGCTCGATCCCTTCGCTTATTACTGCGTCGGGTTCGGTGCGCTGAGCCTCGTTCTCCTCGCGATATAGGGTGAGCTTCAGCGCGCGAGGGCGGCGAGCCCCGCGTGCTCGAGAAAGGCGCGAAGGTCGATCACGGCGCGGTCATGCGTGCCGATCATCAGCACAGAGTCCCGCCACACGACCTCGACCTCGAAGCCGAGCTTGCGCCTGTTGACCTGAACGAGCCGTGCCTGCGCCTCGACGACGGCGCCGGCGGGAGCCGGCCCGATATGGCGGATGTTGACACCGATCCCGACCGAGGCCTCGCCGCTGTCGTAGTAGGGGGCGATGCAGCGCTCCGCCGCCGTCTCGATGAAGCCGACCAGGGCAGCCGTGCCGAGCACGGTGACGTCAGCGTTTCCGAACGCCTCCGCCGAGTGCGAGGCATCCGTCGTGATCGAAAAGGAATAGACGAGGCCTGGCTCGACGGGTTTCATGAGACGCAACACAAGGTCATGTGGCGGACGAGACAAAACATTGCCGCTTGCCCGCGCGGCGTCAATGCCCAGGAGCGCCTAAGTCGAGCCGAAGTCGAGCCGAAGTTGCGCTGAAGTTGCGCCGAAGCCGAGAGCCGAGCCGAGCGCTTTTCGCCGCTCACTTCAGGTTGCGGTCCCAAAGAGCGATGATCTTGGCCCAGCTCGCCTCGGCGGCATGCGTTTCATACACATCCCGCTCCGGAAACTGGAAGCCGTGGCGGCTGCCCGGATAAACATCGAGCCCGTAGCGGGTGCCGGCCTTGTCCAGTGCCTGGCGCAGAGTTGGAATGACGCTATCGGGCACGTGTTCGTCGGTTTCCGCGAAGGCGAAATAGATTTCGCCCTTGATGCGGTCGATCAGGAGGTGGGGCGAATCCTGCGCTTCGGTGACGATGCCGACCCCGTAGAGCGAAGCGACCGCGGCAAACCGATTGGAGAAACGCGCCGCCGCCGTCGTCACATAGCGCCCACTCATGCAATAGCCGACGCACCCGATCGGGCCGGGCTTCACCTTCTCTTGCGCGTCGAGGAAGCCGAGCCAGGCGGCCGTGTCCTCCGTCACGAGCGCGTTCGTGAGCGAATTCATAGCGGCGAACATGGTCGGCCGCATGCCTTCCGCCCGACGCACGAAATCGAAGCGCAAGCTTCCGAGACGGTAGTACATGTCCGGGAGGAGGCAGAAATAGCCGTGCTTGGCGATGCGTCGCGCGAGGTTGCGCAGCTCTTCGCGGATGCCCGGCGCATCCATGTAGAGGATGATGCCAGGATAGGGGCCGGGCCCCTCGGGACAGACCGCAAAGCTCGGGATCACCCCGTTGCGGGATGTGACGTCGACGTGTCGCTCGATCATTGCGCGCCTTTCATCTTGATTGCGCCTTGTCATCGGTGTCTCGCGCGCCGCCGGATTTGCAGCGGATGCGATTTTCGAAAATCGGCCGTTCCGGCCCGGTGGCGAGTGTGCCCGGTCGCTGTCTCACGCGCGCCGATTTCACGGGATGAAGATGGAATTTGAAGCTGCGCAAAGGTCCTCGGCAAACCCTCCGACGTGCGAAAACCTCGGCTCAGGGCGGGAACAGAAACGAAATCTCACCTTGCGATCATCCGGGTCACTTGTGGCCGCTCGCGACAGCGACCTTGCGCAAGGCGATTTGGGCGGGTTGCAAGGCCTTTGGTGTGGTGATGGTCGGAGCGAGAGGATTTGAACCTCCGACCCCTAGTCCCCCAGACTAGTGCGCTAACCGGGCTGCGCCACGCTCCGACAATGCGCGTATATAGCTCCGCAGCCGAGGGGCGGCAAGCAGCGTGTCGCGAGTGTGTCATAAGCACACGAGTTGTCCGGGTTAGGTAGCACACGGGTTGTCCGGTTTGTTGGGTAACACGTGATCTGTCCGGCGCGTGATTGACCTTCTGGAGGTTGGGATGTGCCGAACGGAGCGACGGTAGCGCGTAAGGCGGCTCGCTAGCGACATTAGGCACGAGCCGCCGCCAACCAGTTCAGGCCGCGCGACCCGCTTTCGCACGGCTTTCGCAGGCTTTCGCAGCGACCTACCTTGACATCGAACAAATAGAGAACATAAATTCTCTGGTCACTTTGAGGCGGCCCTCCTGCGCTTTGGAGACTCGGCGACACACAACTTGCAATTTACACGAAAAGAAAAGTTGACGTTCTAGACGTCAGGCGCTTTATGCTCGCTGCGGAGTGAATAGATGAATCACCGGACCGCACCTGGCCTCGTTCGCGATTCTATCGTTGACTATCTTGCGGGCGCCGATAGTGCCTCGCTTTCTGAAATCCAGGAAGCGGTTGCGACTCGGCTGGGCGAGGTTCGAGCGTCTTCGGTGCGGTCGTATCTCAATATCAACACGCCCGACGTGTTCGAGCGCACCTCGCGTGGCCACTACAAGCTCCGCGTGGCGAACGGCGAGCCAGCAAAGCCAATTGGGGCCGGCCAGAAGATCGAGCGCGCCACGCTCATCGAGGCCAACTGCTTTGAATGGATGCGCGCCTGCGAGCCACATACGATACATGGCATAGTCACGGATCCCCCATATGGCTTGGTTGAATATACCGAAAAGGAACAAGGTAAGCTCCGCAATGGACACGGTGGGGTCTGGCGCATCCCACCCTCGTTTGACGGCCATCAGCGCGCCCCCCTCCCGCGCTTTACGGTGTTGAATGACGGCGATCGCTCCGCGATGCAGGATTTCTTTTTTGAGTTCGCCCAGCTTGCGCTGCGCGTAACCGTGCCAGGAGCCAATGTTGTGGTCGCCAGCAACCCGTTGCTCGCCCACGTCGTCGCCGGTGCGATGAGTGCGGCTGGGCTTGAGATGCGCGGTTATCTCGTTCGGCTTGTGATGACGATGCGCGGTGGTGATCGGCCGAAGAATGCCCATGATGTGTTTCCCGACATCAGCGTCATGCCTCGCTCGATGTTCGAGCCCTGGATTTTACTCCGGCATCCCATCGATGGCCGCGTTCAGGACAACCTACGTAAATGGTACACAGGAGGATTCAGGCGCCCTTCGCGTGAAAGACCCTTCGGCGACGTGATCAAGTCCCACCCGACTTCCAAAAGCGAGCGGCTGATCGCGTCACATCCCTCGCTAAAGCCGCAAGCGTTCTTACGTGGCCTCGTGACGGCAGTTCTGCCGCTCGCCAAGGGTATAATTCTCGATCCATTCGCGGGTTCAGGCTCAACGCTCGCTGCGGCTAACGCCGTCGGCCTTGACAGCATTGGCATCGAGAAAGATGCGCACTACGCTGCTTTAGCCCGCCGCGCCATCCCAAAGCTTGGGTCGCTAGTCCTGAAGCAGATAGACCCAGTTGGCGCGTAATTTCTTTATGCCGGCACGATCGAGCGTCGCCGTACGGGTTCCGAGGTCTCCGCGCGAGTTCTTGCGGAAATCTGCCTCGGTCACATAAGCGAGATACACCTCGGTAAAGCACATCGGTGCCCGATCGACTGCTGGCTCCGTGGTATGGTCCGTCTTGTAGACGAATACGCACATGTATTGCTCACGCGCGCCATGTGTATCGACAGCTCCGCCTTCCTTGCGCGTGCTCTTGATCTCAACCCCATCGGTTCCGGCCTTAACCGAGTTTTTTGCGTAGCGTCCTTGAACGATCAGATCAGGGTGACCATTGAAATGCTTGTTCTCGACCAGTGAGCGCGCGTGCTTTGCCATCGATGCCGTTAGCATGTCCGAAATCATGCCGGACATCGCCGCAGGCCGTAGCATGTCATCCATGCGATGGAGGCCGCGCTGAAGCAGCAACCCGTTCACGTCGTAGAAAAAGTCGTAGACATCTTGCATTGCGATTTCGAAATCGGCCAGCCGAAGCTGGAAAGGAAGCTTTGACGCCTTATTGAATCTGGATGAATCGACGCTTTGACGAATGAGTGGCATGAGTAGGAATATCCTGGATCTGCCCAATGGTACATCGGTTCCGGGGAAGGGTTTCTATTCTCGGTAAGGCCATCCACAAAATATCGTGTGAGTGGCGTTACGCTATCCGCGGAGGAGGATTTATGGACGGCTGGCCGCGCGGGCCGAAGCATCCCGACAGGTAAGGTCGTCAACGCAGCACACGAGTTGTCCGGGTTAGGTAGCACACTGTCCGGTTGCCTGCGGCGCAACGAGGGTCTGGCCCATGGCGGAGGGGCCATCGCCCGTCGGGGTCCGCGCGGGCGTCGCGCTTCTCCCAAACTTCGCCATCTTATGTGCTATGGCTCTCGGAGAAGTCTTGCCACCTAGGCGCGCAAACAGTGTCGAGCGATCGCAGGAGCAGTCGGCCCGTGTCCAGATCACATCATGTCATCCGTCATGCCCTTTTCGCTTCGCTCATCGCTGCCGGCTTTTGCGGCGAGGCGATGGCTAATCCGAGGATCGTCCTCGTGCCGCATCGTGCCGTCTATGAGCTTTCGCTTCTGTCGAGCCAGGGCGTGAACGGTGTCGATGAGGCGAGGGGACGCTTGGTCTTCGAGATCACCGGAACGGCTTGTGAAGGCTATGCGACGAATTTCCGCCAGGTCACCCAGTTGAGCGGCTCGGAAAGCAGCGGAGATCGCGGTTTCGATGTGCGCTCGACCTCATTCGAGGCCGGAGACGGATCGCAGTTGCGGTTCACCAATGATGCGGTGCGCGGCGATAAAACGGACCACACCGAAGGCAAGGCGCAGGCGACGGCTGACGGGGTCGAGATAACGGTGCAGAAGCCCGAGCCCACGAAATTGACGGCTCCGGCCGAGACTCTGTTCCCGAACGCCCACATCAAGCGGCTTTTGGAGGAGGCTCTCGGCGGCAGCAAGCTGTTCTCGGCGAAAATTTTCGACGGATCGGACTCGGGCAACAAGATCTACGATACGCTCGCGGTGATCGGCGCCCCGATATCGGCGGACGCGGCCGAGCGTGCCGAGCCTGCCGCGAAGGCCGACCAGTTGAAGGGGCACCTCTCCTGGCCCGTCACCTTGAGCTATTTCGAGCCGGGCGCGGGTGAGCGCGAGCCCGCATATGTGATGAGCTTCGTGCTTTACGACAACGGGGTCAGCCGGGCGTTGACGCTCAATTATGGGGATTTCTCGCTCAAGGGCGAGTTGAAGAGCATCGAATTCCTGAATTCGCCAAGCTGCGACAAGTGACGGCGGCGGCCTTGCCGCTGGATTCGAGCTCGGGGGTTGAGCGCGATCCACCTCGGCAATCCCTTGGCGCCGATCTCGCGGGCATCTTGTCAGCGTTGCCGTTTGTCGGTCGTCGCCCGCGCTCCGAACACGAGGCCGCGCGTGATCGCGTCTTGGCCGAAGCGGGCACGGAGCTGGTCGACGGCGCGTTCCATGCCGGCTTCGCGTCTCACCGACTGATCGGCGAGGTCGCCGAGGTCGGCTTCTTGCGCCGGGACCAGCTCGGACACGCCGACCCCGATCAGGCGATACGGGCCGCGCGCAAGCTCCGGCTCGATCAAGGCGCGCGCCGTCTGGTAGATGCGGCCGGCAAGATTGGTCGCAGAGGAGGTCGAGCGCGCCCGGGTGACGAGCCGGAAATCGCTGGTCTTCAGCTTCAGCGTGATGGTCGAGCCACCCAGTCCCTTCGCCTTCATGCTTGAGGAGACCCTTTCCGACAAGCGCATGAGGATGGGCAAGAGCACTTCGGCGTCCCTGGTATCGGCATCGAATGTGGTCTCGGCCGAGACGCTCTTGGTCTCGCGTTCCGGCGTCACACGACGCTCGTCGCGTGCATTGGCAAGCCGGAGAAGCCGCGCGCCGTCATTTCCGAGGAGCGAGAGCAGGCGCCGCGGCTCCAGCGCGCGAAGGTCGAAGATCGTGTTCACGCCCTCGCGGGCAAAGCGCGCCGCGGCGGCCTTGCCGACACCCGGGAGGATGGTCACCGGCTTGGGGCCGAGAAAATCCAGGGCTTCCTCCTTGCCGATGGCCGAGAAGCCGCGCGGCTTGTCGAGGTCGGAGGCGATCTTCGCCAGGAACTTGTTGAAGGAGAGGCCGATCGACACGGTGACCCCGATCTCGCGCTCGACCCTCTCGGAGAACCGCATGAGCGTGAGCGCCGGGCAGGTTCCATGAAGTGCCAGCGTGCCCGCGAGGTCGAGGAAAGCCTCGTCGATCGAGACCGGTTCGACGAGAGGCGTCAGCTCGAGCATCAGTTGGCGCACCTCGCGGCTCACCCGCACGTATTTTTCCATGTTGGGCTTGATCACCACGGCATTCGGACAGGCGGCGAGCGCCTTGAACATCGGCATCGCCGAGCGCACGCCATGGATGCGCGCGATGTAGCATGCGGTCGACACCACCCCGCGACGCCCGCCGCCGACAATGACGGGCTTTGCGGCGATCGAAGGATCGTCACGCTTTTCGATGGTGGCGTAGAAGGCGTCACAATCGACATGGGCTATGGCGAGCTTGTCCCATTCCGCGTGGGTGAAGAGGCGCGGGCTGCCGCATTTCGAGCAACGCGCTCTCGTCTCGCTCAAAATCGTGCGACAATCACGGCAGATCCGGGGAACCGCGGTCGTCATTGTGTCGTCGCGCTATCCTCCCGCCGATGCGCTTCGCCGGCGAGCTTAGCGCGTTCTTCAAAAAAGATTTAGAGCCGATCCGCGAATCTGAAGGGACGGAATTGTGACGCTCGATTGGGACGGCGCGGCGGAGCTCATGGACGAGATCGCCCTCGGCTGGGCGCGGCAGGAAGCGCCCGGCGGCTCGATCGTGCTGTTCGATCGGGACAGCCTTCGCGCAGAATCTTGTGGAGGCTTCGCGCATCTCGAGCTTCGAATTGCGTGCACGCCCGACACGGTGTTTCGTTACGCTTCGATCAGCAAGCATTTTCTCTCCTCCCTGATCGTCCGCGACGGGAGAATTCGCTTGCAGGACCGTCTCGGACAGCATCTCCAGCTTGCGGCCGCGCTCGGCGATGTCTCGGTCGGACGCGCCCTCGACATGACGGGCGGGATCCCCGACCTCATGGAAACCTATTGGCAATTGGGGGTCGCACCCTCGACCAGGCTTTGCCGCGACGAGCTTCTTCGCTTTGCGTCTTCGCTCGAGGCACTCAATTTCACCTCGGGCAGCGAGCTCTCCTATTCGAACACCGGGTATCGGCTGCTGCAGGCGGCCATCGAGGCCAAGGGCTGTGACTACGCCGAACTCCTGCGGCGAAGATTCTTCGAGCCTCTCGGTCTCGGCATCGTCTTACCGAGCGATGAAACCGAGCCTGTGCCGCATCTCGCGACCGGTTATTGGCGAAGCCCGCAGGGCTGGAGGCGCGGTCGGTACGGCCCCTATTTCTCGGCGTCCGGTGGACTTGCGGGCTCGGCGCGCGATCTTGCGAGCTGGGCGCAGGCGCTGCTTTGCGATCGGGCACCGGCGTCCGGCCTCTTGTCGGTTCTCGGCGCGCCGCGTCAGCTCGCCGACGGCCGCTCGACACGATACGGGCTCGGCCTTGCCCGATACGGGGTCGCCAGCGAGGTGCTTTTCGGCCATGGCGGCTCGCTGCCGGGTACAAGAATCATTTTCTCGTGTCGCCCCGCACGGGCGCGGGCCTTGTGGTCTTGAGCAATCGCGAGGACACGGATGCGCAGGCCATCGCTCTCGCCGTCATGGCGCGCCTGCTCGGCGCCGACGCGGCGAGCGCGCCTGCGCCGGATTTTGCGGCCGGCATATTCATCTCCGAAGACGAGACCTTATGGCTCGAGCTTCGTGCGGGCGAGGTGAACTTCCTTGGTGCGCGCCAAAGCGTGGTCGCCGCGCCTTCGGGAGGCGTCGAGAGCCGGTCCGCCGAATTGCCGATCCGCTTGCACGAAGACGGCGAAGAGCTGAGCGCCGAGATCGGCCATGTTTCCCGGCGCTTCCGTCGCGTCACGCCCGGGACGCGAGCGGGGGCGGGGTGGGCGGGCCATTGGCGGTGCCGGGTGCAACATGGGGAATTCGAGATTGAAGTGTCGGGCGGCACGGCGCGCCTGTTTTGCGGCACGGGCCCGTCTCGCGGCTCCTTTGATCTTGCGCCGCTCTCGGCCAATCTCGCCTTGCTCGAACGTCAAGACGGACCTTGGCATCAGCATCTGTGCCTGAAATTCGAGGGCGATGAGATCGGCTTGGTCACCAACCGTTCCCGCGTGCTGCGCTTCGAGCGTCGCGCGGATCGGTCTCGTCGAGATCAGGGGTCGCGCGAGCGCGGCTGAGCCAGAACCTGGCGCGCCGTCTCGACCTCGGACGGATCGATGGCATGCGCGGCAGCGAAAGCGACGAGGAGGGATTCGTTGGAACATAGATAATCGAGCATTGCGGTCGTAAATCCGGGATCATGGGCCATGCGACGCAAATCGGCAGGATCGAATCCGGTTTCCGCGAGGAAGCGAGCCATCTGCTCTTGATCATTCGTAAGATAAAGCAAGGCATCGATCGCGAACGCCTTCGCTCTTTCGCGAGCCTGTGTGAAGGACGATCGACTCGATTTGCTAAAGTTTTTGCTGTTCACTTTCAGCTTCGGCAATGCGGGTTTGGTATGACGCTTGGCGACGGGAAGAGGCCTGCAACGAACAGAGCGAGCGGCCCTTCAGGGGACGGGATATCACTATGAGTAAAACGGTTTTGATCGTCGAGGACAATGAGCTCAACATGAAGCTCTTCAACGACCTCCTCGAAGCGCATGGCTATATCACCTTGAAGACGGCGAACGGCGTCGAAGCCGTCGAGCTTGCGCGGGCGCATCGCCCCGATTTGATCTTGATGGACATTCAGCTCCCCGAAGTATCGGGCCTCGAGGTGACGCGCTGGCTCAAGGACGACATCCAGCTCTCCTCGATTCCGATCATCGCCGTCACCGCCTTCGCCATGAAAGGCGACGAGGAGCGGATTCGAGAAGGCGGGTGCGAAGCCTATCTGTCGAAGCCGATCTCCGTCGCAAAATTCCTTGAGACCGTGAAGGCCTATGCCGGGTGACCGAGGCGTCGCTTCGTTCGGGAGAGCTTGAGCAACCGTCATGACCGCACGCGTTCTCGTCATCGATGACAAGCCAGCGAACGTCAAGCTTCTCGAAGCCAAGCTCTCCGCCGAATATTTCGACGTCAAGACGGCGACTGAACGGCCCGGCAGGCCTCGCGATGGTGCAGGCGAACGAATGCGACATCGTGCTCCTCGACGTGATGATGCCGCATATGGATGGGCTGGAGGTCTGCAGACGCATCAAGGGCGATCCGCTCACCGCCCATATTCCCGTCGTCATGGTGACGGCGCTCGACCAGCCCGCCGATCGGGTCGCAGGGCTCGAGGCGGGCGCTGATGATTTCCTGACGAAGCCGATCGATGAGGTGGCGCTCATCGCGCGCGTGCGCAGCCTCATTCGGCTGAAGAAGCGTGCGCGACGAGTTGCGCGCTCGCGCCCTTGCGCTCGAAGGACATGGGCATCGGCGATCCGCTTGGCGATCGCCGCGGCCGAAAGCGGACTCAACGGCCGGGTCCTCGTGATCGAGGATCGTGCGAGCGTGTCGGAGCGCATGTTCAAATCCTTGTCCGCATTCCACATGGTCGAGGTGGAGAGCGCAGCGGAAAATGCGGTCTTCCGAGCGGCGGAGCACAGTTACGATCTCGCCATCATCAGCCTCAATCTCGCCGAATATGACGGGCTGCGCATCTGCGCCCAGCTGCGCTCGCTCGAACGCACTCGCGACATGAGCCTGCTCATGGTCGCGGAGACGAGAGGACAAGGCGCGCCTGCTGCGCGGGCTGGACATCGGCGCGAACGACTTTTTGATTCGTCCCGTCGACCGCAACGAGCTCTTGGCGCGGGTTCGCACGCAAGTGCGCAATCAGCGTTATGCGGCGAGCTTGCGCAATTCGGTTCAGCAGTCGATGGAGCTTGCCCTCATCGATCCCTTGACGGGCCTGCACAACCGCCGCTTTCTCGATGCGAATGTGGACACCCTCGTCAAGGATGCCGTCGCGAAGATCGCGCCCGCTCTCGCTGATCGTGATGGACGTCGACCGCTTCAAGACGATCAACGACACCTACGGCCATGATTGCGGTGACGAGGTTCTGCGCGAGCTCGCGAAGCGCGCCCGCGACTGCCTGCGCACGCGCGATCTCCTGGTGCGATTCGGCGGGGAGGAGCTCGTCGCCGTCCTGCCGGACACCGGCCATGCCGGCGCCCAGGCCGTCGCCGAGCGCATCCGCGAGTCGGTGCACTGGCGCGCCCGTTCTCATCGCGAATGGAGCCTGCAACGCGGCGGTGACGATCTCGCTAGGCGTCGCGGTGATGCGCGATGTGCAGAGACAGCCACGCCGATCTCTTCAAGCGGGCCGACGAGGCGCTCTATCGCGCCAAGAATGAAGGGCGAAATCGCGTCGTTCTCGACGCGGCCTGAAGGCGCGAACCCCTCGGATCTCGGCCGGAGTCGGATCCGCTTCTTCACTTGATCTTGGCTTTCCTTGAACTCGACGTGCTTGCGCGCCACCGGATCATATTTCCGGATCGACATCTTTTCGGTCATGGTGCGCGTGTTCTTTTTCGTCACGTAGAAATAGCCGGTGTCGGCGGTCGAGACGAGCTTGATCTTGGCCGTGATGGACTTTGCCATTGTGCTACCTGTCGATAACGCGGTCACAGCCCAAGCGGCGGCCGGCCCGCGCAATTGATCGAGCGGCCGCAATTACACGACCGTGCGTTGCCTCGATGGTGGATCGGAGCCCGAAGTCAAGAGTTTGGCTTGACCAGACTGCGATCAGGGCGTCGGGACGATCGCGTCAAGGCCGGGCTCTCGATTCCAACATTTCCTCGTCTCGGCGAGGTCTGGTCGCGCAGTTCGAGCAATCGTTCGATCGTTTTGCTTTTGGCGCCGGGCATGCATGCTAAGGGACGAAGCGAAGAAAGCTCTGCGTCGGAGCCGAAAATCGATGAAACCCGTTCTCGACAAGCTCGAAGCACCGCCGCGCCGAGGCGCGCCTCGGCGGTGGCGAGAGGCGCATCCTCGCCCAGCATGAGCGCGGCAAGCTGACGGCGCGCGAGCGCATCGAGCTCCTCCTCGATCCGGACAGCTTCGAGGAGTTCGACATGTTCGTCGAGCATCGCTGCGCCGATTTCGGCATGGAGAAGACCAAGGTGCCGGGCGACGGCGTCGTGACCGGATGGGGCACGGTGAACGGGCGCAAGGTCTTCGTCTTCGCCAAGGATTTCACCGTGTTCGGCGGATCGCTTTCCGAAGCCCATGCCGGCAAGATCATGAAGGTCCAGGACATGGCGCTGAAGATGCGCGCGCCGATCATCGGGCTTTACGATTCAGGGGGTGCGCGGATCCAGGAAGGTGTCGCATCTCTCGGAGGTTACGCCGAGGTCTTCAAGAGAAATGTGATCGCCTCCGGCGTCATTCCGCAGATCTCGGTGATCATGGGGCCTTGCGCGGGCGGCGACGTCTATTCGCCGGCCATGACGGACTTCATCTTCATGGTGCGCGACACGAGCTACATGTTCGTCACGGGACCCGACGTGGTGAAGACCGTGACCAACGAGGTGGTCACCGCCGAGGAGCTCGGCGGCGCGAAGGTGCACACGACGCGATCCTCGATCGCGGACGGCGCCTATGACAACGACGTCGAGGCGATCTTGCAGGTGAGGCGGCTTCTCGATTTCCTCCCCGCCAACAACTCGGCGGGCCCGCCCGAATGGCCGGCGAACGATCCGCTCGAAAGGACGGAACCGGCGCTCGACACGCTCGTGCCTGAGAACCCCAACAAGCCTTACGACATCAAGGAGCTGATCTCGAAGGTCGTCGACGAAGGCGATTTCTTCGAAATCCAGGAAAGCTTCGCCAGGAACATCGTCACCGGCTTCGGCCGCATGGCAGGACGCAGCACCGGGTTCGTCGCCAACCAGCCGATGGTGCTCGCCGGCGTTCTCGATGCGGATGCCTCGCGCAAGGCCGCGCGATTCGTGCGCTTCTGCGACGCCTTCGAGATTCCGATCGTGACCTTCGTCGATGTGCCGGGCTTCCTCCCCGGCACGGCGCAGGAATATGGCGGCCTGATCAAGCACGGCGCGAAGCTGCTCTTCGCCTATTCGCAAGCGACGGTGCCGCTCGTGACCGTGATCACGCGCAAGGCCTTCGGCGGCGCCTATGACGTCATGGCCTCAAAGCACATAGGCGCCGATATCAACTACGCCTGGCCGACGGCCCAGATCGCGGTGATGGGCGCCAAAGGGCGCGGTCGAGATCATCTTCCGCTCGGATATCGGCGATCCTGAGAAGATCGCCAAGCGAACCAAGGAATACGAGGAGCGCTTCCTGTCGCCCTTCGTCGCCGCCGAGCGCGGCTATATCGACGAGGTGATCATGCCGCATTCGACCCGGCGCCGCATCGTGCGCGCGCTTGCCATGCTGCGGAGCAAGCAGGTGGAACGGCCGCGCAAGAAGCACGACAATATTCCGTTGTGACGGGAGTAGCGAGTAGCGAGCGGGGAGGCGATCGAGCTCTATTCTACTCGCTACTCGCCTCCTCACTCTTTCACGAGCGGCACTTTCGGCACGGTGCGCACGACGGGCTTCACCAGCTCGTCGATATCGCCGCCATCCGGCCCCCCGAAGAAGCCTTTGAGCTTGCCGCGCCGTCGGGAAGAGGAGGTGCGAGGCCCACCCGATCCGCCGCCTGAGCGGGGCTTGCGCTTGGCGCGCTTCGCCGCTTGCTCGATCTCCTTCTCGGGCTTGGGCGCGACGGGGCCCTCCGGGAACTCGAAGCCGAGCGTCTCCTTGACCTTGCCTTCCTTCGCCGCCTCCTCGTCCTTGAGGACGACGACGCGCACCGCTCCGCCGCCCTTGAGCTTGCCGAACAACACCTCGTCGGCGAGCGGCGTCTTGATGGTCGACTGGATGAGGCGGGCCATGGGCCTTGCCCCCATGGTCTCGTCATAGCCGTGCTCGACGAGCCAGGCGCGCGCCTCGTCGGAAAGCTCGATCGTGACGTTGCGGTCGGCGAGCTGGGCCTCGAGCTGAAGCACGAATTTATCGACGACCTTCGCCACGACCTCCTTCGGCAGGTGGCCGAAGGAGATGACGGCGTCGAGCCGGTTGCGGAATTCAGGCGCGAAGAGGCGGTTGATCGCCTCGTGATCGTCCCCCTCGCGCTTGGTGCGCGTGAAGCCGAAGGCCTGCTTCGCGAGATCGGCCGCGCCCGCATTCGTCGTCATGATCAAGATCACGTTGCGGAAATCGATCTGCTTGCCGTTGTGATCGGTGAGCTTGCCGTGATCCATGATCTGCAACAGGATGTTGAAGAGATCGGGATGCGCCTTCTCGATTTCGTCGAGCAGCAGCACGCAATGGGGATGCTGGTCGACGCCGTCGGTGAGAAGCCCGCCCTGATCGAAGCCGACATAGCCGGCGGCGCGCCGATCAGGCGCGAGACGGTGTGGCGCTCCATATATTCGGACATGTCGAAGCGGATGAGCTCGACGCCGAGGCTCGCCGCGAGCTGGCGCGCGACCTCGGTCTTGCCGACGCCGGTCGGGCCCGCGAAGAGATAGGCGCCGATCGGCTTCTCGGGGTCGCGCAGGCCGGCGCGCGCGAGCTTGATCGATGAGGAAAGCGCCGTGATGGCGTGGTCCTGGCCGTAGACGACGCGCTCGAGCGTCTCGTTGAGATTGCGCAGCACCTCGGCGTCATCCTTCGACACGGTCTTCGGCGGGATGCGCGCCATGGTCGCGATCGTCTGCTCGATCTCCTTGACGCCGATCGTCTTCTTGCGCCGGTTCTCGGCGACCAGCATTTGCGAGGCCCCCGTCTCGTCGATCACGTCGATCGCCTTGTCGGGAAGCTTGCGGTCGTGGATGTATTTCGCCGAGAGCTCGACGGCCGCCTTCACCGCGTCGTTGGTGTAGCGCAGCCTGTGGAACTCCTCGAAATAGGGCTTGAGGCCGCGCAGGATCTCGATCGTGTCCGGGACCGAGGGCTCGTTCACGTCGATCTTCTGGAAGCGGCGCACGAGCGCGCGGTCCTTCTCGAAATACTGCCGATACTCCTTGTAGGTGGTCGAGCCGATGCAGCGCAGCGTGCCCGGCGGCGAGCGCGGGCTTCAACAGGTTCGAGGCGTCCATCGCGCCGCCGGAAGTGGCGCCGGCGCCGATCACGGTGTGGATCTCGTCGATGAACATGATGGCCTTGGGATGGGCCTCGATCTCCTTGATGACCTGCTTGAGACGTTCCTCGAAATCGCCGCGATAGCGCGTGCCGGCGAGCAGCGTTCCCATGTCGAGGGAGAACACGGTGGCGTCGCGCAGCACTTCCGGGCACCTCGCCGCGCACGATCTTGCGCGCCAGCCCCTCGGCGATCGCGGTCTTGCCGACGCCGGGATCGCCGACGAGGAGCGGGTTGTTCTTCTGCCGCCGGCACAGGACCTGGATGGTGCGCTGCACCTCGAGCTCGCGGCCGATCAGCGGATCGATCTTGCCGTCCGACCGCCTTCTTGTTGAGGTTGACGCAATAGGCCTGGAGCGCCTCGTTCTTCTTCGAGCGGCCCTCCTTGGCCTCGCCGCCGCCCGTGTCGCCGCGTTCCTCGCGCTCCTGATCGGCGCCCTTGGGCGGACGGGAATCGCTCGCGCCGGCACGCTTGGCGATCCCATGGCTGATGTAGTTCACGGCGTCGTAGCGCGTCATGTCCTGCTCTTGCAGGAAATAGGCGGCATGGCTTTCGCGCTCGGCGAAGATGGCGACGAGCACATTGGCGCCCGTCACCTCCTCGCGGCCGGAGGACTGCACATGGATCATGGCCCGCTGGATGACGCGCTGGAAGCCGGCCGTCGGCTTCGATTCCTCACGGCCGGAGCCCGCGAGGTTCTTCAGCTCGGTGTCGACATAGTCGGTGAGATTGGCCTTGAGCTGCTCGAGATCGACATTGCAGGCGCGCATGACGGCGGCCGCGTCCTGATCGTCGACGAGCGCCAGCAGGAGATGCTCGAGCGTCGCATATTCGTGGCGCCGCTCATTGGCGAGCGCGAGCGCGCGATGCAGGGCTTGTTCGAGGTTGCGCGAGAAAGAGGGCAATTGCGGCTCCTGATCGGCTATTTCTTTTCCATGACGCATTGAAGCGGATGCTGGTGCTTGCGCGCGAAATCCATCACCTGCGTCACCTTGGTTTCGGCGATCTCATAGGTGTAGACGCCACATTCGCCGACACCGTTCTGATGCACATGCAGCATGATGCGGGTCGCGTCTTCCTGGTTCTTGTTGAAGAAGCGAATGAGCACGTGCACGACGAACTCCATCGGCGTGTAGTCGTCGTTGAGCAGAAGCACGCGGTACATGTTCGGCCGCTTGACCCGCGGCTTGGTCTTGGTGACGACGGCCGTGCCGGCGCCGCCGCTGCCTTCCCCATTGCTTCTCGACGCGCCATGCGCGGCCCGCGACGGGCCTCACCGCGTCGAGCGCCGGGTGGAAGGTTGAATGCATCGTCGCCGTGCCCCGCTCCCTGCGGATGAATATTTAGAGCGCGCGATGACGGCCGTGCCGACTGAGCCGCTCCCTGAGAACTTAAGACAGCGAGAATCGTTTCGCCAGTCCTATCGCCGCTCTCATTGCAAAGAGTGAGCCATGGGAAAGAGACGGGATTACGGCTGATTGATATTCACGTTAAAAATGGGTGGAGCGCGAGCAGCGCTTTCTACCCCTTTTGGTGACGCGCCGCGCTCACCGGCGCACCTCGCACGAAAAAGCCCGGCGCGGGGCCGGGCTCTTCGTCACGTCGCTCCAGAAGAAGAAAGGCAGCTTATCGGCCGGCCTTCGAGGTCGCCTGCGCGATCGTGCTCTCGACCGGCTTCACGGCTTCCTTGGCGAAGGTGCTGACGAGCTGACCGACCTTGGTCGAATGAGCGACCAGGCCCTCGAAGGACTGCTTGGCGTAATCGGCCTGAACCTCGACAGCCTTGTCGAGCGTCTTCACGCCGACGAGCTTCTCGAAAGCGGCCGAGCTCGCCTCGAACTGCTTCTTCGAGAAATCGGCGACCTCGACGGCGATCGCCTGGAAGCTCTTCGACATCGTGCCGAAGTTCTTGAGGGCGACGTCCATGCCTTGCTTTCCGAATTTCTGGAAGTCTTCGTATTGCGCAAACATCGTTCGATCCTTTCCATGCCCACCCGAAGTGGGGTTGATCAAGATGGTCTGGCGCTGACGCACCGACCCGCGCCATGAGCCGTATTTAGGTGCGGCGCACAATAAAGTCAAGTGTTATTTGTGCGGCGCACAAATATTCTTTTGCGCCTCTTAACTCGCGCGTAACTTCGTCCGTCATAAAACTTGACCTGTGACGCGTGGGACACGTTGCGCCGGCCTGTGGCGGGTAGAAATCTAAAGTGGGGTTTTTGCGTATGTTGTTGTCTGGCGTAGGCGTACGCCGCCGGTCAGCTTTTGGCGTCTTGACGTCCTTGGCCGTGGCGGCCCTCACGGGAGTTTTTTCGGCGTCGCCCGCCGAGGCCCGTCATCACCATCATCATCATCACCTGCCATCGTTTTGTCGGCGGGGGACTATCATCCGCCCTTCTCGGCGATCGTGGTCGATGCCAAGGCCGGCAAGGTGCTCTATGCCGTCGATGCGAGGGAAAGGCGCCACCCGGCTTCGCTCACCAAGGTGATGACGCTTTATCTCCTTTTCGAGCAGCTCGAGCGCGGCGCGATCACCATGGACACGCGCATTCCCGTCTCGGCACACGCCGCCTCGATGGCGCCGACCAAGCTCGGCCTCGATCCGGGCGACACCATCGCGGTCTCCGACGCGATCAAGGCGGTGGTCACGCAATCGGCAAACGACATGGCAGTCGCCATCGCCGAAGAGATCGGCGGCAGCGAGGACGCCTTCGCCGAGATGATGACGCGCAAGGCCCATGCGCTCGGCATGAACGACACGCATTTCGTGAACGCCTCGGGCCTTCCCGACGACGACCAGATCACCACCGCCTACGACCTCTCGATCTTGGCGCGCGCCGTCCAGGAACGCTTCCCGCGCTATTACCCGTTCTTCGCCACGCGCAGCTTCTATTACGACGGCATGGCGATGCATAATCACAACCATCTCCTCGGCCGGATCGAAGGTTTGGACGGTATCAAGACGGGATACACCCGCGCCTCCGGTTTCAACCTGATGACGAATGTGCGCCGCGACGGGCGGCAGATCGTCGCGGTGGTTCTGGGCGGCTCCTCGGCCGGCGGGCGCGATCACATCATGGCGAATCTGATCGAGGACCATTTGCGCGAGGCCTCGACGGGCGAGCACATGGCGCCCGTGCTGGCGGATGCCTCCCCGCATGCCAAGCCCGCGGTCGTCGCGGAAGCTTCCGCCCCCGCGCGGCCTCCGATGAAGCCGCTCACCCTCACGGCCGCGATCGGCGGCGAGGATGCTCATCTGCCTTCGACCATCCAGGCCTATACCTCGACGACGACGCCTTCGGCGCCACGCTGGAGCGTCGCGGGAAAGCTCGTGCAAGCCGCGGCCGAGCGCGGACGAGGAGGCGGAACGCACGGAGCCGACGACGCCGACCCCGTACCGGGCGCGAAGCTCTTCACGGATCGTGTTCCCGCGAGGGCGAGCGCCGCCCGCTGGCCACGCCCGCGGCGAAGACGGAGCCCTCCAAGGCCATTCTCGCCAGGCTCGATCCGGCAAAGCCCGAGCCGGCGAACAAGGAGCCGCGCGCTCGCGATGACGCCGATGCCGGCAAGACGCAGGGGAAAGCTCGCCGCGGCACTGTCGGAGCAGGCCGCGAACGCCTCGGCCGCCGTCGCTCCCCCCAATACATCCTCCAAGACTTCTTCGCGTATCGGCTGGATGATTCAGCTCGGCGCGGTTCCCGAGGAGAACAAGGCGAGCGAGCTCATCCAGCGAGCCAGAAGCAGCAGCAGCCATGTGCTGTCGAAAGCCGAGCCCTTCACCGAGAAGGTGACGAAGGATGGCACGACCTTGTTCCGCGCCCGCTTCGCCGGCTTCGACGAAGACGCCGCTCAGACCGCCTGCAAGGTGCTCAAGAGGAACGGCTTTGCATGTTTCGCGACGCGGAGCTGATCCGGTGAGGACCGCGATGGTTTCGCCCGCGCCTGTCCGAGGAGCCGGGGCGCGATGACGACCTCCGGCGGACTCGCAACACGCCTTAAGCCCATCGCGTGTGGAGTTGTCAGCGATGCCGGTTCAGCAAAACGTCACGGGCCTGATTGACGCGGGCGGCGAGATAAGTCGACCCGCCCTGGTCGGGGTGGAGCTTCTTCATGAGGTCTCGATAGGCTCGGCGGACCGCATCGTCGGGGGCGCCCGGCGCAAGGCCGAGAACCTCATAGGCCTCCTCCGCCGTCATCGCGCCCGGGCGACGCCGGGCGGGGCCCGGGTCCGCGTGAGCATATGCGTCTTCACGCCGTCCGGCGAAGCGGCGGTCCAGATAAGCCTGTAGGAGCCTCGCGCCTTCGGCGTCGAGTTTGGCGCATTCGAGCGCGAGCTTCGCGAGCTGCGTCTCGCTGATGAAGCTCGAGCTCGCGGCCGGAGAAGGCGCCGGCGAGCACGGTGCCGCGCATCGCGCCCGTCGCGTGGTCGACCCGCATCTCGATCATCGCGGTGCGAAATGTCGAGACCGCGCCCGCGCGCGAACGCCGCGAAGCCGCGCAGGGTGCCGGGCGCCGAAGCGCAGGCGCGGAAATCTGATCGTGCCGTCGAGCAGCCAGGCTGGCGCCGAGCGCGAGCAGCCGAAATCTCGAGATGGCCGCGCAAGGCGAACAGAATTGCGACCGCGATGCAAACGGCGACGCGCGCCCTTGCGCGCGAGACGCGCCGAGGACTCCCGGCTGAATTTGGATCAGCCCGCGCCCCACGCTCCAAATGACGATGCAAGATCGCGAGGACGAGGATGAGGAAGATCATGATTCACTCGCGATGGGCGGGAAGGGCGCTCGATCGGCCAGCAGGGACGCCACGCACCGGCCCCGAACCTAATCTGGGCGCTTCGGCCGTGGCGACGCAAGAGGGCGCGCCTTGACGCAAGGCGGACCGGCTCGCGCTCAAGGCGCGAAGCTCGGCGAGCGCGGCGCGCAGCTTCGCGGCCGTTCGGGGCGAGCGTCTCGTTTGCTTCGATATTCGTATGCGCGGGCAAGAGCGCGACGCCATCGAAGCGAGGAAGGACGTGGAAATGCAGATGGAAGACCACTTGACCGCCCGCCTGCTCGGAGAATTGCGACAAGGTGATGCCATCCGCCGCGAAGGCGGTCCTGGCGGCCTTGGCGACGCGCTGCGCCGTCAGGATGGTGTGGGAGAGCGCGTCGGCCGGCGCGTCGAGAAGGTTGCGGGCGGGCACCTTCGGGATCACCAGGGTATGGCCGAGCGTGCGCGGCATGATGTCGAGGAAGGCGAGCGTGTGCTCGTCCTCATGCACCTTGTGGCTCGGCACCTCGCCGCGCAGAATCTTGGCGAAGATGTTGTCTTGATCATAGACGCTCATGAGAAGGGACGCTCCGGCTCGCCGCGCTTGATCTTGCGCGGCGCCGCGCCTCGTCAAGCGGCTCCTGGATCATGCGGCCTTCGGGACGGTCAGTTCACCCGGTGATAGGTCTTGAACCAGCGGGCGAACTCCTCGATGCCGAGCTCGACCGGGGTCGAGGGCTCGAAAGCCGAAATCGCGCTGCGTTTCGGCGATGTCGGCATAGGTGCTGACCATCTCGCCCGGCTGGACCGGAACCAGGCTTCGCTTCGCCTTGCGCCCGAGCGCCTCGCTCGATGAGGGCGATGAATTCGAGAAGCGGGGTCGGCTGGTTGTTGCCGATGTTATAGACCTTGTGGCGCACGCCGGTCGCGTCGGGCGCGGGCGGACGCTCGATCGCGGCGACGAGGCAGGAGACCACATCGTCGACATAGGTGAAGTCGCGTGACATCTCGCCGAAGCCATGGACGGCGATCGGCTCATCGGCCGTGATGGCGCTCGCGAATTTGTAATAGGACATGTCGGGCCGGCCCCAAGGGCCGTAGACGGTGAAGAAGCGAAAGCCGGTCGCTGGCAAGACCGTGCAGATGGCCGTAGGTGTAGGCGATGTGCTCGCCCGCGAGCTTCGTCGCGCTGTAGAGCGAAACCGGGGTTTCGACCCGCTGACCGACCGAGAAGGGCAGCTCGCGGTTCGCGCCGTAGACCGAGGAGGTCGAGGCGTAGACGAGATGCGCGCAGCGATCGAGCTTTCGCGCCGCCTCGAAAATCGCGACCTGTCCCATGACATTGGCGTGCACGTAGAGTTCCGGCCGCTCGATCGAATAGCGCACGCCCGCTTGCGCCGCGAGATGGACGACATGGGTCGCGTCCGCATGCGCCGCGAACAGCGCGCGCATCTTCGCGAGGTCGGCGATGTCCGCCTCGACGAATTCGAAGGCTCGAACGCTCGCGGACAATCTCCGCCAGCCGGTCACGCTTGAGGCTGACCGCGTAATAGTCATTGAGGTCGTCGATGCCGACGACCTCGTGCCCGTCGCGAAGAAGCCGCCGCGCGAGATGCGATCCGATGAAGCCGGCGATCCCGGTGAGGATGATCTTCATGGCGCTCCGCCCAACGCGTTTTTCGGCCGCGCGATTGCGTGACGGCCATGACGAAGGGGCGCTACCAGCGCGCGGCAGGCCTGTCCAGGGATAGGGGGTGGTAAGACGAGGGTGGGATTGCGCCTGAGCGCGCGGGCTTCATCGAGCGCCGGCCCTGCCGGCCCGAAGCTTCGGCCGCTGGTCGGCGCCCACGCTGCGACATGTCGCGGGTCGCCGGCCTCCTGACGGCTGGAAAAGGCCAATCGAGACTGCTACATGCCAAGTGAACCCGAACCAAGTGAACCCGAATCTAAGCGAACCCAAACCACGCGAACCCGAAATTCATCGCGAAGGCGCAACAAGGCGTCCCATGCAGAATGTGCTTATCATCGTCCATCTTCTCGTCGTGCTCGCGCTCGTCGGCGTCGTGCTGCTGCAGCGCTCGGAGGGCGGGCGGACTGGGCCTCGGCGGCGGCTCGAGCGGCGTTTCCGGCTTTCTCACCGGTCGCGGCCAGGCGAATGCGCTGACGCGGGCGACGACCATTCTCGCCGCGGCCTTCTTTCTCACCAGCATCCTGCTCACCATGCTCCAGACTTATGGGAGGAAGCCCGTCTCGATCCTCGATACGGCGCGCCGGCGGGCGTGACACACGCCGGCGCCGGGCCAGCCCGCCGCGGCCGGCGGCGCGCCCGCCAACGGCCAGACGGTGCTCGATCAGTTGAAGCAGCTGCAGGACAACAACGCTCTCCGCCCCGGCGCCCGGCCAGGCTCCGGCGCAACGGGCCGCAAGTGCCGCTGCCGCAGTGATGTCGAGCTGAGACGGGGGCTCAGGCCACTTCGGCGATCCTCGCGGTCCTGGCCACGCCGGACGATCCGGACGTGAGCGCGAGAACGGCGAGCGGATGATCGCGGCCGCGCAGGATGTGCGCGCCGAGATTGGTGGCGCGCACATCGGGAGGCAGCGCCGGGATGCGCGCCAGGAGCTCCGCCGAGATCAGGATCGGCGTGTCCATCTCGCGGCACAAGCTTTCGAGGCGTGCGGTCGTGTTTACCGTGTCCCCGAAATAAGCGATCTTGCGGCGGTCGACGCCGACTTCACCCGCCACCACGCGGCCGCCGTGCAAGGCCGCCCGGAAGCGTGGCACCAATCCGAATTTCGCTTCCCAGGAAGGCGCTTCCTCGGCGATCTTGCTCAGGAGCGCGAAGACGCAGCGCACGCAGCGCGCGTCCTCGACGCCCCGGCGCATGGGCCAGGTCACGATCGCGAGGTCGCCGACATAGTCGTCGATGGCACCTTGATGTCGCCGCACCGGCTCGGCGAGCGCCGCGAAGAACCGTCCGAGATATTCCTGTGTGCGCAGATCGCCGAAGCGCTCGGCGAACTGGGTCGAACCGACGACGTCGATGAAAAGGAAGACGCGCTCCTCGGCGACGGGCTTGTGGTAGCGGCCCCGGAGCAAGCTGAGACAACACTTCGGCGCCGATCAGGTCCTTGACCCGCAGGATGAAGGCCGCCAGCGCGAGCACCGAGAGCGAGTAGACGATATCGCTGACGGGCACCTCGATCGCCATGAGGAAACGGCCGGGCAGAACGCCGGTGAGCCACAGGAGGCTGCCCGCGACGACAGTGCTGGCGATCGACGAGCCCGACATAGATGAGGATGGAGGCGGGAACATAGAGGGGGAAGGCCAGGCGCGCGAGGCGCCTCTGCAGGCCGGAAAGGAACATCCCGCGCATGAAGGCCAGCATCGGCACGGCGGTGAAGACGCCGAAGACCATGCCGATCATGGGGCGCCCATTCGACATGATGACCGTGCTGAAGAAGATGCCGGCCACGGCGCCGAGGAGGATGCTGGTGCCCCAGGCGACGAAAGGATGCCTATGTATCATCCAAAGCTCCGGCGAAGGCCGCCATCCGTGCGAATTCGTCAGATCGACGATACCTCCTCCGGCGATCCTCCGAAAACGGCGCCGAGCAGGCTTGAGCCGAGGTAACACTAGCAGATCGAGGTCGCCGAAATCGATGGCCGCGGCGAGGCAGCTTCGGGGCCGCTCATGAGCGAAACACAAATCGATGACGCCACCGTCGGTGCGCCGCGAAATCGGTGCACAACCCCGTCAGGCATGGCAGAATGTCTAATTCGACGCTTCCCGAATCGCGCAAGAGTTGCTAAAGCTCAAATCCCATGACGCGGTACATCTTCATCACCGGCGGCGTGGTCTCCTCCCTCGGCAAGGGTCTCGCTTCGGCGGCGCTCGGCGCGCTGCTTCAGGCGCGCGGCTATTCGGTCAGGCTCCGCAAGCTCGACCCCTACCTCAATGTCGATCCGGGCACGATGTCGCCCTATCAGCATGGCGAGGTTTTCGTCACCGATGACGGCGCCGAGACCGATCTCGACCTCGGCCATTACGAACGTTTCACCGGACGCGCCGCGACCAAGGACGACAACATCACGACCGGGCGCATCTATCAGGACATCATCACCAAGGAGCGGCGCGGCGATTATCTCGGCGCCACCATCCAGGTGATCCCCCATGTGACCAACGCCATCAAGGAGTTCGTGCTCTCCGGCAACGAGGGCTTCGATTTCGTGCTGGTCGAGATCGGCGGCACGGTCGGCGACATCGAGGGCTTGCCCTTCTTCGAGGCCATTCGCCAGCTCGGCAATGATCTCGAGCGCGACCAGGCGATCTACATCCACCTGACGCTTCTCCCCTATATTCCGAGCGCCGGCGAGCTGAAGACGAAGCCGACGCAGCATTCGGTCGCCGAGCTGCGCTCGATCGGCATCCAGCCCGACATCCTGTTGTGCCGCACGGATCGCGAGATCCCCGCTTCCGAGCGCAGGAAGCTCGCCCTTTTCTGCAATGTGCGCGAGAGCGCCGTCGTCGAGGCGCGCGACGCGCCCTCGATCTACGAGGTCCCGGTCGCCTATCATGCCAAAGGCCTCGACGACGAGGTGCTCGCGGCCTTCGGCATCGCGAAGCCGAAGCCGCCCGATCTCAGCCGCTGGAAGAAGATCGGCGAAACCCTCGCAAATCCCGGAGGGCGAGGTGACCATCGCGGTCGCCGGCAAATATACCGGCATGAAGGACGCCTATAAGTCGCTCATCGAAGCGCTCGTCCATGGCGGCATCGCCAACCGGATCAAGGTCAACATCGATTGGATCGAGAGCGAGATCTTCGAGAGCAAGGATCCGGCGCCCTATCTCGAGCATGTGCACGGCATCCTGGTGCCCGGCGGCTTCGGCCAGCGCGGCGCCGAGGGCAAGATCAAGGCGGCGGGCTTCGCGCGCGAGCGCAAGGTGCCGTATTTCGGCATCTGCTTCGGCATGCAGATGGCCGTGATCGAGGCGGCGCGCTCGCTCGCCGGCATCGCGGAGGCGAACTCGACCGAGTTCGGAACGACGCGAGAGCCGGTCGTCGGTCTCCTGACCGAATGGCTGCGCGGCAACGAGCTCGAGCGACGACGCGCCGGCGGCAATCTCGGCGGCACGATGCGGCTTGGCGCCTATGAGGCAAAGCTCGCGCCCGACACCAAGATCGCCACGATGTACGGCTCGACCCACATCTTCGAGCGCCACCGCCATCGCTACGAGGTGAACCGCGCCTATCGCGAGCGGCTCGAGGATAAGGGCCTCGTCTTCTCCGGCATGTCGCCGGACGCCGTCCTGCCGGAGACGATCGAATATGAGGACCACCCCTGGTTCATCGGCGTGCAGTTCCACCCCGAATTGAAATCGCGCCCCTTCGATCCGCACCCGTTGTTCAAGGGCTTCATCGCCGCCGCCAAGGAGCAGTCGCGGCTGGTTTGAGCCATGAGCGGCCAATGCGGGACCAGTCGGGGTCGTCACGCCGCGTGTTTCTCCCGATCGAGCTCCTGATACACGCCGCTTTCGAACTTCCCGAACAGCTCCAGCACCTTGGGATCGGCGAAAGGCAGGAGCTGGGTCAAGATCACGCCGCCGATCTTGCGCGCCGGGTCGATCCAGAAATAGGTGTTGGCGAGCCCGGCCCAGGCGAGGCTTCCGGCGCTGCGCCCTTCGGCTGTCTTCTTCGTGTTGATGAGGAAGCTCAAGCCCCATTTCTTGTCCTGGTCGGGGTAGAGCGCGACATCATTCGACAACTGCGGCATTGCGGTCGGCATCGGCGTCACGTTCAAGCTCGCCGATGTGGTTTTGCGCCATGGTGGCGACGGTCTCGGGTCTCAGCACGCGGTTGCCCTCGAGCGTGCCGCCATTCAGCAGCATGCGGATGAAGGCGATGTAGTCGCGGGCCGTGCCGTAAAGTCCGCCTCCTCCCATGTGGAATTCGGGATCCTGCGGAAGCTTCGAAGGGAATGGGCGCGAGCGAGCCGTCCGCCGCGCGCGCATGCATGGCAACGAGGCGCGAGCGCTGGCTTTCGCCGAGCTTGAACGCCGTGTCCCGCATTCCGAGCGGAGTGAAGATGTGGTCCTTGAAATAGGCGTCGAGCCTCTTGCCGCTCGCGGCTTCGACCGCCTTGCCGACGAAATCGATGCTGATGCCGTATTCCCATCTTTCGCCCGGGTCCGAGGAAAGCGGGATGCTGAGGGCCTTGTTCGAGCAGGTGATGATGCCTGGAATTTCGGCGCTTTCCATGTAGGTCGCGAGCTTCGCATTCCACATGTTGTAGGCAAAGCCCGCGGTGTGCGTCATCAGTTGGCGAAGCGTAATCGAGCGTTTGGCGAGGGCGAAGCCGCGTCCCGCCCTGTGACCGGTCTTCGTCGAGCACCTGGCGCGAGGCAAGCTCCGGCAACAGCTTTCCGATGGGCTCGTCGAGGGCGAGCTTGCCGGTTTCGACGAGCTGCATCGCGGCCGTGCAGGTGATCGCCTTCGTCATCGAGGCGATCCAGAAGACCGTATCCAGGGTCATCGGGTCCGACTTGCCGATGTCACGCTTTCCGAATGCCGCCTCGTAGACGATCCCGGCATCATTCGCCGCGACGGCGACGACGCCTGGCACCTCCTTCGCCTCCGCGGACTGGCGCAAGGCTCGATCGACTTGAGACAAGGTCCACATGGTTCGTCCTCCCGATGGGCTTCATCTGCCTTTTATAGTCGCAAATTCGAAGAAGGAGCCACCGTGCGATCAATGCCGGGCCCTGGCCATGGCAATTCGTCAGGCAATATTCGCGCGGCGCCCGAAGGATTCCCAGAGAATGTGGGATATGAGCGCCAGCACGACGATCGCGCCGCCGCTCAGCGTGCGCTGCGACGGCACTTCCGCATGCACCAGCCATACCCAGATGGGCGCGAGCACCGGTTCCAAGGTCCCGATCAGCGCCGCGATCGGCGCGGGCAAAAGCCTGACGCCGGTAACGAAGAATGCCATGCCGAGTCCAAGGTTGAGAGCGCCGAAGGTGAACAGCAGGGCCATGTCGGTCGTCGATACCGCAAGGCTTCCGGCGAGCGGCAGCGCGACGGCCGCGTCGATGACGCAGCCGAGACAGCAGGCCGGCGTCATGCGAACTCCTGCGTAGCGGCGGGTCACGACCGTCGCGGTCGCGAACATCAGCGCGATCAGCACCGCCAGCATGTCGCCGATCGGCGAGACCTTCCCACTGAGCGAGCCTGAAACCATGACGGTCACGCCGAGTATCACCGCGCCGATCGCCGTCCAGGTCGCGGGCGCGACCCTTTCCTTGAACACGACCCGCCCCATCAACGCCGCGACCAAAGGCGTGCTCGCCTGAATGAGCAGGATATTCGCGACCGTGGTGTGCTGGAGCGCCACGATGAAGGCGGCCGACGCGGTCGCGAAACAGACCGCGACCGCGATTCCGGGGTATCCCATGGTTTTGAAGAGAAGGATGCTCTTGCGTCCGTCGCGCCACAAGAGGAACAGGAAAAGGAAGGCTGCGGCCCAGATGGAACGCAGGAAGACGATCGTCCAACTGTCACCGGTCGTCAGGAAGCGCGCGATCGTTCCCCCGAAGCTCCAGACGATCGCCGAGGCCATGACCAAGGCAATGCCGGCCCGCTCGCCGGATCGTCGTTCGCCGTGCAAGGAACCGGCGGCAGCAGGTAAAATGCTCGACATGCGCGGCGTCCATTTCAGGGGTGGCGCCAACAGCGAGGTTGTGCCGAAGGGTGGGCGTGAACAGGAAACGAATGGCTTGGATCTGCCGCGGGTTCAAGCACTCCTGCGTTCCGGATCGCGCTCGAGGCGAGCACGCGCCGCAGCAATGTCCGATGGCGGGAAGCTTCCCACGCTAGAGTCCGAAGGTGACGAGGCTCATGGGTGATGGAGGCAGCGCCTTGACGGCCGTTGCGGGAAAACCGGCCCGGCGCGCCATCTCCTCGAATTGACGAGCCGTATAGGCGTCTCCACAAGGCGTCGAGCCGAGCATCATGAAGGAGAAGCTCGCGGGAAACGGTGGCGAAATGCGGTCCTCGTTCGGGACCATTTCAACCGCGAGCACCTTGCCGCCCGGCCTCAGGCTGCCTCGAGCGTTCGTCAGGAGGCGCACGCATGTTTCCTCATCGAAATGGTGAAGGAAGTTGGTGAGCAGCACGAGATCGAAACCATCGCCCCAATCGACATCGAAGGCGCTTCCCGGCAGGGTGCGGTAGCGTTTTGCAACGCCCGCTTGCGCCGCGTTCTTCTCCGCGACCGCAAGCACTGCTTGCCAATCGATGGCAGTGATCTCGGCTCCGGGAAGGGCCTGCGCGATGGAAATCCCGAAAATTCCGTGCCCGGCCGCAATATCGAGCACCCTGCGCGGCGGCGTCGGCCAGGAGCCGACTTCCGCCGCGACGGCTTGTGCGGCGGGACGTATGAGAGGAACCATGGCTTTTGCGAATTTCACCCAGATGGGATGATCGGGAGCGAGGTTCGCAAGCCCCTCCGAGCCGCCACGTCGCACGTATGCGACAGGATCATCGAGCCACTGCGCGATCATTTCGGGGGAAGCCAGGAAATCGACGACGCTGCCCATCGCTGCCGGAGACGTCGTCGTCAAGAACACCTCTGTCGAGGGGGTCAGCCTGTATCGATCCCGTTCCTTCTCGAGAAATCCTTGGACCGTCAGATAGTCGCAGAGGATGCGAATGCCGCGGGCCGAGGCACCCGTGTGCTCGGCGATCCGGTGAAAATCACCACCGTTCTGCGAAATCGCCGTGAACAGGTCGAGAGCCAGAGCGGCCTTCAAGGCTGCCGTCTTTTGGTAGCCGAGGATCGCGTCGAGGAAGAGATCCGGGGAGACTTCGGCCATGCTGATCATTCCTCGCTTCGTATCAAGCCCGGTTAGCTGGTTTCCAGCTACCTCTCTATATTTGATTCTTCTAGAGCGTGACCCGCGAGAATGGGAATTATTTTTGCGGGCGATGCGTCAAACCAACCGATTACGGAACCGGCGCAGGCTTCATCTCGACCCAGCGGACGCTCGGCGCGCCGGGGCGCCTCGAGAGCTCGCCTGAGAGGGTTCGCTCGAAACCGAGCGGATCAAACGCCGGAATTCATTCGCAGCAGCTCGCCGCGACGACGCCAAAGAAGCCGGTCAAATCAAACCGAGCTCCGCGAGCTCGCGTCGCATGCTTTCCGGCATGGCACTGACGCCTCGACCGCGCTTGCCGAGGTCGGGCGGGGCATCCTTTGCGGCGAAGTAGCGCCAGCCCTGGAAGGGGCGGCAAGGTCGAGGCGACACGGGCCTTACCACCGGCTCCAGCATCAAGCGACAGCGTCCTATGCCCTCGCCATCGGTGAAAGGTGCGATGGCGACGAGCTTTTGGCGGCAGGCGATCTGACCCTTGATCACCCAATAGAGCGAGCCGCCGCCAGTGAGCTCGTCGGCGCGCTTCGGCACCATGCGGGTCGTGTGGAAATGTTCGCCCCGCTCGCGCACCCGCCGGGCGACCCACTCTTCGAGCTCGGTGATCGTTTCGACGCCGACGCACAACTTGATGAGATGGAGGATCATGCCGTTCTCATGCAGGGCTCGCGCCCACGAGGCAAGTTCGCCCGCGGCGATATGACCATAGGCTCTTCACATGAATACAGGAGGAGCGAATTGAAACGCCGTGCAAGAGCCGCGAGATCGGAAATTCATCTTCCGCCCAACGGGGTCGCCAGGGTGAATTCTCGCTGATCTCGGCACGGTCTTGACATTTTGCTAGAACATAACTAGAACATAATAAGATCATAGAGGGGTTAGTCATGGCTCGCATTCTTGTGGAAAACGTGGTGGAAGTTGCCGCGCTCTGCGGCTTTCTGGCAATGATCGGGGTGTGGTCGATCGCAGCGGTGGGTTTCTGACCAAGCCGGCCTTGCGATCGCACGGATCACCTGCGGTTCGCCGGCGGAGGGGGTATCCGCCAAAGCGCATCCGTAGCTTCAAGATGCGGTTCGATCGCGGAACAAGAGCCGCTTACTCGGACGCTGGGAGAGCGCGATGGCGGTCGGCGACGTGGGTTTCGTGCATTTGCACGTCCATTCCTCCTATTCACTCTTGGAGGGGGCACTCCCGATCGCCAAGCTCGCCAAGCTCGCGCGTGCCGACAAGATGCCGGCCCTGGCTCTGACCGACACCAACAATCTTTATGGCGCGCTCGAGTTTTCGGAAAAGCTCGCGAGCGAGGGCGTTCAGCCGATCGTCGGGCTGCAGCTCTCGGTCGAATTCGGCGACGCCGAGCGGGCGCGCCAGGCGCGCAAGCGTATCGCTTCGATCGTTCTCCTGGCCGCCAACGCGCAAGGCTATGCGAATTTGCTGCGTCTCTCGAGCCGGGCTCTCGTCGATGCGGCTGCGAGCGGCCGTCCGCATCTGCGTATCGAGGACATCGAGCCTCATGCGTTCGGGTTGATCGCCCTTACGGGCGGGCCCGATGGGCCGATCGACGAGGCCCTCTCGGAGCGCCGGCCCGATCTGGCTCAAGCGCGGCTCGAGCGCCTCTCGGTGGCGTTCGGCGATCGCGTCTACGTCGAGCTCCAGCGACACGGATTGCCGGCGGAGCGCGCGAGCGAGCCGGCGCTCCTCGATTTGGCCTATCGACGAGGCGTTCCGATCGTCGCGACCAACGAGCCGTATTTCGCGGCGAGAGAGGATCACGAGGCCCATGATGCCCTCCTCGCGATCGCCGAGGGCCGCCTCGTCTCCGACGATCAGCGCCGGCAGGTCACGCCCGAGCATGGCTTCAAGAGCCGCTCCGAGATGATGGCGATCTTCGCGGACCTCCCGGAAGCCTTGAGCAACTCGGTCGAGATCGCGTTGCGCTGCAGCTTTCGTCCGCGGGCGACAAAGCCGATCTTGCCGCGCTTCAGCGGCGAAGGTACGAGCGCGGATGAGGATGCCGAGCTCGATCGTCAGGCAGGCGAGGGGCTTGCAGCGCGCCTTGCGGCGCATGGCATGTCGCCCGGTCTCTCCGCGGACGACTACCGCGCACGTCTCGCCTTCGAGCTCGGCGTGATCAAACGAATGGCCTATTCCGGCTATTTCCTCATCGTCTCCGATTTCATCAAGCACGCCAAGCTCAAGGGCATTCCGGTCGGACCGGGGCGCGGGTCGGGCGCGGGCTCGCTCGTCGCCTGGAGCTTGATGATCACCGATCTCGATCCGATGCGCTTCGGCCTTCTCTTCGAGCGCTTCCTCAACCCCGACCGCGTTTCAATGCCCGATTTCGATGTTGATTTCTGCATGAACCGCCGCGAGGAAGTCATCGACTACGTGCGTGAGCGCTATGGCGCCGACCGTGTCGCGCAGATCATCACCTTCGGCACCTTGCAAGCACGTGGGGTGATGCGCGACGTCGGGCGCGTGCTCGAAATGCCCTATGGGCAGGTGGACAAGCTGACGAAGCTCGTGCCGCAGAATCCCGCGAACCCCATTTCGTTGAAGGCGGCGATCGAGAGCGAGCCGAGGCTGTCGGGCGAGGCCAAGGCCGACGCGCGCGTCGCGCGCATGCTCGATATCGCCCAGAAGCTCGAAGGGCTGCACCGCCACGCATCGACGCACGCCGCTGGCATCGTGATCGGCGACAGGCCGCTCGAAGAAGTGGCGCCTTTAACGCGCGATCCGCGTTCGGGGATGCTGGTCACGCAGTTCAACATGAAATGGGTCGAGCCCGCGGGTCTCGTGAAATTCGACTTTCTCGGCCTGCGCACGCTCACGATTTTGCAGACCGCGGTCGAGCTCATCGCGCGCCGCGGCATCAAGGTCGATCTCGCCTCGATCCCGCTCGATGATCGCGCGACCTTCGAGATGCTCCAGCGCGGCGAGACGGTCGGCGTGTTCCAGGTGGAAGGCTCAGGCATGCGCCGGGCGCTTGTCGACATGCATGCCGATCGTTTCGAGGACCTCATCGCGCTCGTGGCGCTCTATCGGCCGGGTCCGATGGCGAACATCCCCGTCTACTGCGCCCGAAAGCTCGGCCGCGAGCGCGTCGAGGTTCTTCACCCCAAGCTCGAGCCGCTTTTGCGCGAGACTTTCGGCGTCATCACCTATCAGGAACAGGTGCAGCAGATCGCGCGCGAGCTCGCCGGCTACAGCCTTGCGGAGGCCGATCTGTTGCGCCGCGCCATGGGCAAGAAGATCAAGTCGGAGATGGATGCCCAACGTGGCCGCTTTCTCGAGGGCGCTCAGGCCCGAGCCATCCCTCCGGCGACCGCCGAGGCCGTGTTCGACGCCTGCGCCAAATTTGCCGAATACGGCTTCAACAAATCGCATTCCGCGCCTTACGCGCTTCTCACCTATCAGACGGCTTATCTCAAGACCAACCACCCGGTGGAATTCCTCGCAGCGTCGATGACCCATGAAATGTCGAACACCGACAAGCTCGCAGAATACCGGCAGGAGTGCGCGAGGCTTGCGATCAAGCTCGAGCCGCCGTCGATCAACCGCTCGGGCGTGTTGTTCGAGCCGGCTGAGGGCGCGATCCGTTACGCGCTGTCGGCCATCAAGGGCATGGGTGGCCAGGCCGCGGAGGCGATCGTGAAGGCGCGCGGCACGGAAGCTTTCCGCGATCTCGGCGATTTCGGCCAGCGCATGGATCCCAAGCTCGTCAATCGACGCGCCCTTGAAACCTTGGTCTGCGCCGGTGCGCTCGACGACATCTGCCCCGAGCGCGCCGCCGCTTTTGCCAGTGTCGAAGCGATCCTCGCGACGGCGCAAGCCAATGAGAATGAGCGTTTGTCGGGCCAGGAGAACATGTTCGCTGGACCCTCCGCCGAGTCGGGCATGCCCATTCGCGCAGCGAAGGTGCCGAGCTGGACGGCAGCGGAAAAACTGCAAAAGGAATTTGCGGCGATCGGTTTCTTCATCTCCGGCCACCCGCTCGACGAATACAAGGATGTGCTGAAGCGGCTCGGCGTCCAGAGCTACGCCGCCTTCGCCAAGGGGGTGCGCGCGGGAAGGACTTCCGGACGGCTCGCGGGTGCCGTTCTCGACCGAACCGAGCGACGCACCAAGAGCGGCTCCAAGATGGGCATCGTGCTTTTGTCCGACCCGACGGCGCAGTTCGAAGGCATCCTGTTCTCGGAAGGCCTCGCGCTCTACCGGCAAATCCTGGAATCGGGTGCGCGCGTCCTGCTCGAGGTTCGCGCGGGCCTCGAAGGCGAGGATTTGCGGGTGCGCATCGAGACGGTCGAGCTGCTCGACGATGCCGCGGCACGGGTCGGTCACTCGCTCAGGCTCTATCTTCGCGATGCTCGCGCCATCGAACCCGTGGCACATTGCCTGGCCGAGCCCGGAGACTCGCAAGTGAGCCTCATCGCGGCTCTCGAGCCCAATGGTCGAGAGGTCGAGATCAAGCTGCCGGGCCGCTATCGCACGACGCCGCAGATCGCGGGTGCGCTCAAGGCGGTGTCGGGCGTGACGGCGGTCGAGCTGGTTTAGCCTCTCCGCTCATCCCCGCGAAGGCGGGGATGCAGATCATCTTGGGATCGTGCTCAAGGTCTGGATTCCCACTTTTTCGCGGGAATGGCGGAGTGAGATGCGCGAAAATGAGCAGAGGTGGCTCAAAGTTCTCCGCTCCTCCCCGCCATGAAGGCAGTGTTGCGCCTCCATCGCCCTTCGGGAGCAATACTCGGCGCACCCCATGCTTTCGCCAAAGCTTGATGTAATATGATCTCATCCGCGTGCGGGTGGGGTGAGATCGAAGAGGAAGGCATGGACCAAGCGGCGACGGCCCCTCTCCGGCAAAGGCTTCACGCGATGCAGGGCGAGCTCAAGCAAAAGAGCCTTCACGCCTTGTTCGAGGAGGACAAAGGCCGCTTCGCAGCCTTCAGCCTGACGGATGAGGATCTTCTTCTCGATTTCTCCAAGACCAAGACGAGCCGCGCGACCTTGTCGTTGCTGCTTCGGCTCGCGGCAGCGGCCGGTGTCGAAGCGGGGGCGCAGCTGCGCGTCCAGGGCGTGTCTGCCGATGAGGCACACCGCCTTGCTCCGCATAAGACCTTTCTCGGCGAGCGTTCGTCGATCACCACCGCGTATCGCACGCTCGATCCGTTCGCGCTCGGGCGCTTGATCGCGCTTTATGAACATCGCGTTTTCGTGGAAGCGGCGATCTTCAACACCAATGCTTTCGACCAATGGGGAGGCGAGCTCGGAAAGGAACTGGCGACGACGCTTCTTCCCATGGTGAAGGGGGAGAAGCCGCAACAAGGCGATGCATCGACGGTCGGTCTCATGCGGCACCTTGCATCCTTGGGTGGGCGCGAATGAATCGATGCCTTGCCCCCTCGTCCAGGCCAAGCGGCGCGATCCGAATGGCCGCCGCGTTGCTAACGCTCGCCGGCCTTTGCGGCGCAGTCTCGGCGCAGAACGCGACCCCGGCCGGAACGAGCCCGGCCGATCAGCGCATGTCGCCTCCTGGGCTTCCCAACCAATTCGATCCGCATCTGCGCCTGCCCGTCGCGCAGATTGCCGCCGCGACACCCATCAGATTCCTCACGGAGGATGACTACCCGCCGTTCCAGATCACCGGTCCCGATGGAAGCTTGACCGGGTTCAATATCGACCTCGCGCGAGCTTTGTGCGCGGATCTCGCCCATCAATGCACCATCCAGCCGCGCCGCTGGGACACGCTGCTCGATGCGCTGGCTAGCCGTGCGGGCGATGCCGTCATCGCCGGCATGAGGGCGTCACCGGAGATCCTGGCGCGCGCCGACGTCACCTACCCTTATCTCAAGACACCCGGCCGCTTTGTCGCTCGGCGGGACCGCACCCTCATTCCGAGCCCGCGGTCTCTCGCCGGTCACACCGTGGCGGTGACGGCGGGCACGGCGCACGAAGCCTACATCAAGGCTTTCTTTCCGGCGGCGACATCGCGCAGCTTCAATTCGACCCCGGCCGTCTTCGACGCGCTCGCGCGCGGCGAGGCCGACGTCGCCTTCGTGGACGGGCCGAGCGCCGCCTCCTGGCTCAACGGGGCGACCGGCGCTTGCTGCGCCTTCGCGGGGGGGCCCTATTTCGAAAACCGCTTCTTCGGGGAGGGAATGATCATCGCGGTGCGCAAGGGCGACGACGCAATGCGCCGGGTGCTCAACCAGTCGCTGCAGCGGCTCTCGCAAAACGGCCGCCTCGGCGACCTCTACCTGAAATATTTCCCTGTCGGATTTTATTGAGGGGACGCTCGCGGGACGTGAGCGCCGAGCGTCGCCATTGACCGACGACGGAAACTGTCTTTAGGGGTTGCCGGCGATCGGTGCGCGCCAGCTACGCCGATCACCTTCCCTGAGGCTTTCAAGTCCATCTTGCACGGCTGAAACGTCCGATTGAAAAGAAATGCCCGAGACGATCGATTCCACGCACGACCTTGCGCCTGCCGCGGCCTCATCGCCGGCTTGGCCTTTCGAGGAGGCGCGCAAGATCGTCGCCCGCATCGGCGGGGTCGAGAAGGCGCAAGCGTCAGGGCGCGAGGTGCTGTTCGAGACCGGCTATGGTCCCTCGGGCCTGCCGCATATCGGCACTTTCGGGGAAGTGGCACGCACCAGCATGGTGCGCCACGCCTTTCGCGTCCTCACCGAGGACCGGGTCAAGACGCGCCTCATCGCCTATTCGGACGATATGGACGGCTTGCGAAAGGTGCCGGACAATATCCCGAACAAGGAGATGGTCAGGGCCCATCTCGGCAAGCCGCTCACCGAAATTCCCGATCCTTTCGGGACGCATGAGAGCTTCGCGGCGCATAACAATGCGCGGTTGCGGGCTTTTCTCGACAGCTTCGGCTTCGATTATGAATTCATGTCCTCGACCGCGACCTATCGGTCGGGCCGGTTCGACGACACGCTGTTGCTTGCGCTCGCACGCTTCGACGAGGTGATGGCGATCATGCTGCCGTCGTTCAGGGCGGAGCGGGCGCAGAGCTATTCGCCCTTCCTTCCAATTCATCCGATCACGCGAATCGTCATGCAGGTCCCCATCGAGGAGCGCGACGTGACGCGAGGCACGATCGTTTGGCGCGACCCCTCGACCGGCGAACGGTTTGAAACCAAGGTGACGGGCGGGGCGGCCAAGCTCCAATGGAAGCCCGATTGGGCGATGCGATGGGTCGCGCTCGACATCGACTACGAAATGGCCGGCAAGGATTTGATCGACAGCGTCAAGCTCTCGGCCGAGATTTGTCGCGCGCTCGGCGGCAATCCGCCCGAAGGGTTCAACTACGAGCTTTTCCTCGATGAGAAAGGCAGAAAGATTTCGAAATCGGTCGGCAACGGCCTCACCATCGACGAATGGCTGAGCTACGGCACGCCGGAAAGTCTGTCGCTTTTCATGTATCAGAACCCGCGCGCGGCAAAGCGGCTCTATTTCGACGTGATCCCACGACATGTCGACGACTATCTCGCCTTCCGTGCAAAATACGAAAGGGAGGGCGCCGAGGAGAGGCTGAAGAATCCCGTTTGGCACATCCACTCGGGCGCTCCGCCACCTGCCGTCGAAGCGGGCCTGAAGGGCGCGGCCTCCGGGCTCGATTACGCCATGCTGTTGAATCTCGTCTCCGCTTCGAATTCGAGCGATCGCGACACCTTGTGGGGCTTCATCAAGCGCTACGCGCCGGGAGCGGATGCGCGCATACGCCCCGAGCTCGACCGGCTCGTCGAACACGCCATCCGCTATTATGAGGATTTCGTCCGACCGACGCGCCGGTTCAAATCGCCGAGCGAAGCCGAGCGCAAAGCGCTCGCCGATCTCGACGCGACGCTCGCCGCGCTTCCGCCGGGCGCGGATGCCGCGTCCATCCAGACCGCCGTCTACGAGGTCGGGCGCCTCCATTTTCCAGACCTGTCCGGGAAAGCGAAAACGGCCGATGGCCGCCCGGGCGTCTCGCAAGCCTTCTTCCAGAGCCTCTATCGAATCCTGCTCGGTCAGGAGCGCGGCCCCCGCTTCGGCTCCTTTGTCGAGATCTATGGGATAGCCGAGACGCGCGCGCTGATCGCTTCCGCCTTGGCCGGTGAGCTCGAGCCGCTCGTCAGCGGATGACTCGCCGCCGTCGTTCAGCGCGACACTTGCTCGAGAAAGGCGATGAGCGCCGAATTCACTTCGGACGGGCGCTCTTGCTGGATCCAATGACCCGCGCCGTCGATGATGAGCTTCCTGGTCAGGTGAGGCACGACGCCGTCCATGTCGCGCAGACGCTTCTCGCCGATCGGACCTGAGATCACCGCGTCGCGTGAGCCGGCGATGAAGAGCGCCGGTTGAAGAATGCGAGCGTTGCGCCAAGGAGCCGTGAGCCTCCAGTTGCGATCGATGTTGCGGTACCAATTGAGCCCGCCGCGAAAGCCGGTCCGGGTGAAGCTCTCAACGAAATGGGCGAGATCCTTCTCGTTCAACCAGGAAGGAAGTCGCTCGGGGGCCGGGCCTTTGCCGAGAAAGCCTTCGCCGGGTTTCAGCACGAGCGATATCCCGCCGCCGAACAGGATCTCGCGGAAGCTGCCTTCGACGTCCCGCTCGAGCTCGCGTTCCGCAACGCCCGGCTCTTGAAAATAATGCCAGTAGAAATTGCCGATCCCCTGTTTCCTCAAGGTATCGAGCGGCGCCGCGGCGCCGCGCCGTCCCGGCGGAACGCTGAGGCCCGCTACAGCCGTGAAGACATCCGGGCGAAAGAGCGCGCAATGCCAGGCGACCTGCGCGCCCCAGTCGTGGCCGACGATCACGGCATGTTTTTCGCCCAAGGCTTCGACAAGTCCCACCATGTCGCCGACCAGATCGAGGATCGAATAGGCGTCGATGTCAGCGGGCGCGGATGTGCGGCCGAAGCCGCGCATATCCGGAGCCGCGACGCGAAATCCGGCATCCGCGAGCGCCGGCAACTGATGGCGCCAGGAGTGGGACAGCTCCGGCCAGCCGTGACAGAGGATGACGAGAGGGCCGACGCCTTGCTCGGTGACGAAAAAATCGAGCGCGTTCGCGGAGACGACACGTGCGGTCGAGATCATGTTCTTGTCCGCTCGACCGGCGCTACCATCGAACCTGGCTACGACGCCGAAGGTTCGCCGTCCACGTCACGTCGCGACCCATGCACCGTCGCCGATGTGCAGTCAGCGATATGCGGTCAGGCATTGAATATGGGAATTTCCGATGGGCCCGATCATCGCCATTCGCGGTACGGAATGCGAACTCGAAGGGCTCGTGCTCTTGAGCTTCGCTCTCCTCGACTGGCCGATATCGGATGCTCGGCGAGTGAGGATGTCGGGGCCGAAGCGGCCCCGAGCATCATCTCAGGACTACCTCGTCTTCTTGGCGACGGAAGCAGCCTTGGTCTTTGCGGCCGGCCTCTTGGCAACCTTCCGCGCAGGCGCCTTCTTCTTGGCGGCCTTCGGAGCAGCTTTCGCTTTCGCGGCTGTCTTGGGCTTCGCCTTCGCGGGCGCCTTCTTGGCCTTGGTAGCTTTTGCAGACTTAGTGGGCATTGCCATGGGAACTCCCCTGCGTTGATTCGCGGCTAAATCCTAACACGACTTGTCAAGCAAGAAAAACGATATTGCTTTCCATCAACACATTACTCGGTCGGTCGGCCGCTCCGCCGCGCGGCCGGATCGTCTCACCATAGAAAAATCTATTCCGGTATTATTAAATATCAATCCAAGATATATCGTGTGATTTAAAATATAACGCTTCTGATAATTCGTAATTGCCCTGCGTCTATAAAGTAAGGGTTGCGCGCGCTTTTTTTGCATCACCTCCAAAAAAAATTAACGATGCTGCCACGTTGCGTGCGTTACGCGGGGCGGTCGGCGAAACGACCGGCGGCGCATCGATCGCATCACGGACTTGTTGATCGGCGAAGGCCGTGTCATTTCATCCTCGGTGCGATCGTGAAATTTCGACAAGGGTCGTCGCTCGAGGAAGCGTCTCGAACGGGCTACATTCTCGAGTGAAGTGGCGAAGGAAAACCGCGATGCCGCGAGCCGGTGAATCGAGCGCGCCTGTCGAGAGGAACGCGTCGGGAGGCCCCATGGAGCTCGTGTTCAAAATCTGCGGCGAGGAGGAATGGCGACTGGCCGAAAAGGAAAATGTCTATCGCGGCTCGACGGCGGATCTGCGCGACGGCTTCATTCATTTCTCGACCGCCGAACAGCTTGCCGAGACGGCGGCGAAGCATTTCGCGGGGCGTGGCGATCTCCTCCTGATCGCGGTCAGCGCCGAGGCGCTCGGGCAGGCCTTGCGGTTCGAGCCGTCGCGAGGCGGAGCGCTCTTCCCGCATCTCTACGGGCCGCTCCCGTTGGGTGCGGTGCGTTTCGTCGAAGCTTTGCCGCTCGGCGCGAATGGCGTCCATCTCATGGCGTCCCCCGAGCGACTGCGTTCCCGTGATGATGTCTCTCGCCTTTCGTCTCGCTAAACCCTTTCTCTCGGCGCTTGACGCGGAGCATGCGCATCGCCTTGCGATCGCGGCCTTGCGTCTTGCGCCGCAAGGTGCGCGCGAGATCGACGACGCGCGGCTTGCCACGCAGGCCTTCGGCCTCACCTTCGCCAATCCCGTGGGGCTTGCGGCAGGCTTCGACAAGGATGGCGAGGCCATCGCCGGATGTCTGCGGCTCGGCTTCGGCTTCGTCGAAATCGGCGGCGTGACGCCGCTGCCGCAACCGGGAAATCCTCGGCCGCGACTTTTCCGGCTGCCGGCCGACGAGGCCGTGATCAACCGTTATGGTCTCAACAGCGCGGGCGTCGAGGCGATGGCGCGAAGGCTAGCCTCGCGGCGGGGCGCGGCCGGTCTCGTCGGGGTGAACGTCGGTGCGAACAAGACCTCCACCGATCGCGGCGGTGATTACGCCGCTTGCATCGCGGCGCTCGCGGGAGATTGCGCCTTCATCACCATCAACGTCTCTTCGCCCAACACGCCGGGGCTGCGCGGGTTGCAAGCCGAAGGCCGCGCTCGACGATCTCGCGGCACGCGCCATCGAGGCGCGCGATCGCCGCCTCGCCGCGGGAAAAGCGCGCACGCCGCTTCTCGTCAAGATCGCGCCGGACCTGTCGCTGCCCGAGCTCGACGATATCGTCGGCGTGGCGCTGGCACGCGGCATCGACGGGCTCGTCGTCGCGAATACGACGGTCGCGCGCCCCGCCTCGTTGAAGGAACAGGCGCTTGCGCGTGAGGCGGGAGGCTTGTCGGGACGCCCGCTCTTTGACTTGTCGACGCGCCTCCTCGCCGAGACTTATCTGCGCGTCGAGCACCGCCTGCCTCTTGTCGGTGTCGGCGGCATCGACTGTGCGGAAACGGCCTGGACGAAGATCAAGGCCGGCGCCACGCTCGTCGAGCTCTACAGCGCGCTGGTGTTCAAGGGCCCGGCGCTGATCGGGAAGATCAAGCGCGGCCTCGTGGCGCGGCTCGCGCGCGCCGGCAATCCGAGCCTCACCGATGTCGTCGGCACGCAAGCGTCGCAAATCGCGCGCGAGTGAAGTACTTGAATTTTGGGGACGCGGTCGAGGCGCTGAAATGAGGGTCGAATGTTACCCGCCGACGTCGAGCGCCTCAACGCCGTGATCACCGATTGGGCGAGGCAGAGACCGGACATCACCGGGCTTGCCATGATCGGCTCCTGGGCGCGCGGAAGCGCAAGGCCCGATAGCGATCTCGACCTCGTTCTTCTCACGGACCGACACTGCGAGTTTCGACGCGATCGCGATTGGCCAGATGCAATCGCCTGGGATCGCGCCGGCTTTGCCGTCGAAGGCTGGGAGGATGCCTCCTACGGCGCCCTATGGTCGCGCCATATCATGCTCGTGCCGCGAGCGGCGCTCGAGTTGAGCTTCGCCGGCCCGAGCTGGGCTTCACTCGATCCGATCGAGCCCGGTACGCTTCGGATTGTCGAGGAGGGGTGCCGCATCCTGATCGACAAAAGCGGCGCATTGGCCGATCTGGTCGCGAGCGTCGCCAAATGATGTCGATACATCCTGCGGTCGCCGCGATCTCACGGGTCTTGGGAGCGCCGGTTCATCTTCAAGAGCCGCGCGACAATGAAGATCGGCACGACGACGATCGCGCCATAGGCGATGTAGAGGGCCAAGGTGCGCAGGCTCTCGAGCCCGCTACCCAAGATGCTCTCGATGAGCTGGCGTGCGCCCTCGATGAGGTCGCGTGGCGTCAGGTTGAAGAACACCATCGCGGCGCCGACGATCAGCGAGACGACGATGAGCCTCACGATGACGCCGACTGGCGATCCTCCCAAGAACCGGTTCAATCCACTTTCGGACATCACTGCCTCGGTGCCGTTGCGATCGCGTGCGACCGCGATGCGACATCATAACAGGGCTCTGTGTGGCGCCCGGCCGCACGTCTCGGGGTACCTGCCTCAGGTTCAGCCGCTATCAGTCGCCACATCGGATCGCAAGCCCTTCAGCCGCCGGCGGGTGTTTGCGCCGGCAGGATCCCCGAGATGCGCGCGGCGAGGATCACGGCTTGGGTGCGGCTCTCGACGCCGAGCTTCGTGAGTATGGCCGAGACATGCGCTTTCACAGTCGCTTCGGAGACCGAAAGCTCGAATGCGATCTGCTTGTTGAGCAACCCTTGCGACAGCATCATCAGCACCTTGACCTGCTGCGGCGTGAGCGTCGAAAGCTTCGTCGCGAGCGCCTCGGCATCCTGATCGGCATCGTTCTCGGCTTCCATGCCCGCGGGCAGGAAGATGCCGCCGGCAAGCACCTTGTCGATCGCATCGTTGATCTCGGCGGCATTGGCGCTCTTCGGCACATAACCCGCGGCGCCGAAGGCAAGGCATTTTCGCGCGACCGCCCGGTCCTCCGTCGCCGAGATGACGATCACCGGCACGCTCGGAAATTGTGCCCGAAGGTAGAGGAGGCCGGACAACCCCTGCACGCCCGGCATGGTGAGATCGAGAAGGACAAGGTCGATTTCGCGCGCGGAGATGAGCCCGAGTGCCGCTTCGAGAGAACCGGCCGCCTCGATCGAGGCGGCCGCAAGCCTGTTTTGCAGGGTGAGCTTCAATGCGTCGCGAAACAGCGGGTGGTCGTCAGCAATGACGATGTGCACAGACCCGCTCTCGACCATCGCGGCAGCGCTCCCAAGTTCCCGAAGCGGAGCTTAGCGGCAGATCGGCCGGTCGGACAATCCCGCAGCCTCGGTCGAGCTGTGCGCAAGGTCAAGGCGTTGAAGGATCGCGGTCGACGGCCTCCGTTTCGCCCGTGGTCAATCCGAGCGGATCGGCTTTTGCCGGTTCCTTCGGGAGCTGGGCGATCAAGGCACCGATACGGTCGGCCTCGGAAGGTGGCTTGTCCCAGCGGATGCGGTTGATCCGGGGAAATCGCATCGCGACCCCGGAGCGATGCCGCGTCGAGCGCTGCAATCCTTCGAAGGCGACCTCGAGCACGAGCCCCGCATGCGGCTCATGCTTGATCTCGCGCACGGGCCCGAAACGATTGATCGTGTTGTTGCGCACGAAACGGTCGAGCTCCTTCAGCTCCTCGTCGGTGAAGCCGAAGTAAGCCTTGCCGACCGGCACCAGCTCCTCGCCCGCATCCCCGTTTCTCCAAACGCCGAAGGTGTAGTCCGAATAAAAGGAGGAGCGCTTGCCATGCCCGCGTTGGGCATACATGAGCACGGCGTCGACGAGCCTCGGATCGCGCTTCCACTTGAACCAGAGCCCCTTCGGGCGTCCGGGCAGATAGGGCGAATCGCGTCGCTTCAACATCAGCCCCTCGACAGCTTCCGCATCCGCCCCGGCGCCTCCCGCAACGGGGTCGGCACGAGCTGCCGCGAGAACCTCGAAGCCCTCGAAAGGAAGAGCCGGCGACAGGTCGATGCGCCCATCGCCGATCCGCTCGAGAAAAGCCGCGAGCCGCGCACGTCGTTCGACGAAAGGAAGCGCGCGCAGATCCTCGTCGCCTTCGACCAAAAGATCGTAGGCGCGGATATGCGCGGGAAAATCGGCGATCAGCTTGGCCGTCACGCTCTTGCGGTTGAGGCGCTGCTGCAGCTCATTGAAGCTCTGCACGCGTCCCTCGCGCATCACCAGCAATTCGCCGTCGATCGCCGCCTCGAAGTCGAGGGCGGCGACGAGATCGGGGAAAGCCCGGGAAATATCTTCGCCGGTGCGCGAATAGATGCGCGCCACCATGCGTCCGTCGCTGTCGCGCCCGGCCGCGGCCTGGACGCGAATGCCGTCCCATTTCCATTCGGCGATGAAGCTCGAAGGATCGACGAGCGAAACATCGCCCTCTTCGAGCGGATGAGAGAGCATCGGCGGGCGGAACGGTGCCGGATCGCGGCTTTCCGGCGCGCGGGATTTTCCCTCGATCCAGGCGAAGAGCTCGAGATAGGGAGGCGATACGCCGTGCCAGACCTCCTCGACTTCGTTCGGATCGCGGTTGCCGAGCGCGGCGAGCGCGGTCTTGGCGAGACGCGCCGAGACGCCGATGCGCAAGCCGCCCGTGATCAGCTTCAACAGCGCCCAGCGTCCCGTCTCGTCGAGCGCATCGAGCCAGGAGGCGAGCAAGGCCGGCAGCTCGGATTTCGACGCCAGCTTCAAATTCTCGATGACGAGCGCGAGCGAGGGCGGGGCGCTCGCGGGGGCCGTCTTGTCGTCACGCGGCCACATCAGGGCGACGGTCTCGGAAAGATCCCCGACATAATCATAGGAATAAGCGAAAAGCACCGGATCGGTGCGCTCGCCGATCAAGGCCCGGATCAAGCCGGGCTTGGCGAGCTGGAAGCTCAGCGCCCCCGTCATCGCGGCGAGCGCGTAGCCGCGCTCCGGGTCGGGCTCGCTGCGGAAGTACTCGACGATCAAGGCGATCTTGGCGTTGCGCGAGGGCTCGAAGGCCAAACGGTCGAGGAGCTCGGCGAAGCGGTTCATGCCGCATGATGTGGGGCATAAATTTCGTGGCGCAATCGCGAAAGCCCATTTCGCGATCGGCCTGCGCATGAAGACCCGGAGGCTCTCGTCGAGACCACGCGCGAGATGCGTGCGCCTGATGCGCAGCAGGGCGAGGCTCACCCTATGCCAAACGGGGCTTGACGCGAGGGCGGGGCGGGCGTGCTAGACTGATCTGGATGCTCGATGCCTCACCGGATGCCCCATGACCGTTCACTCCACCGCCAAGGCCTTCAAGCGCAATGCCGTGCGCGCCATGCAGGACGAGAAGCTGCAGCGGGCGCTCTCCCATGTGCGCACGAATTTCATCGCCAAGCGCCAGGCAGCGGTGGACAAGCTGCCGGAATTCGAGGCGCTGCGCGATGCGGCGAGCGCCATCAAGAACCATAGCCTCGCCCATCTCGACCTCTATCTCGAACGCTACGAGGAAAAAGTCACCGAGGCGGGCGGGCATGTGCATTTTGCCCGCACGGCCGAAGAGGCGCGCGGCACGATCATCGACATCTGCAGGCGGCTCGGTGCGAAGACGGTCACCAAGGGCAAGTCGATGATCGGCGAGGAGATCGGCATCAACGAGGCGCTCGAAAAGGCGGGCATGACGCCGGTCGAAACGGACCTCGGCGAATACATCATCCAGCTACGCGGCGAGATCCCCTCCCACATCATCGCGCCCGCCGTCCACCTCAATCGCGATCAGGTCGAGGCGGACTTCCGGCGTGCGCATGCGGGCCTCGACCCGAAGCGGGACTTGTCGGAGCCCACGCAGCTCCTCGCGGAGGCACGGCAGGTCCTGCGCGAGCGTTTCCTCGCCGCCGACGTCGGCATCACGGGCGCGAATTTTCTCATCGCCGAGACGGGCACCTCGGTCATCGTGACGAACGAGGGAAATGGCGACCTCACGCAGACGCTTCCCAAGGCGCATATCGTGCTCGCCTCGATCGAGAAGATCACCCCGACGCTCGAGGATGTCTGCCAGATCCTGCGGGTGCTGGCGCGCTCGGCGACCGGGCAGGACATGTCCGTCTACACCACCTTCTCCACCGGTCCACGGCGCGAAGGCGATCCGGACGGACCTGGCGAATACCATGTGGTCATTCTCGACAACGGGCGCTCGGCGATGCTCGGCACGCAGTTTCAGGACATGCTGCGCTGCATCCGCTGCGGAGCCTGCATGAACCACTGCCCGGTGTATCACGCGATCGGCGGCCACGCTTATGGCTGGGTGTACCCGGGCCCATGGGCGCCGTGCTCACGCCCTCTCTCATCGGCCTCGGCGAAGGCGGCAATTTGCCGAATGCCTCGACCTTCTGCGGGCGATGCGAGGCGGTGTGCCCGATGAAGATCCCACTACCCGGCATGATGCGGCACTGGCGTGAGCGGGAGTTCGAGCGCCATCTCTCGCCGGCAGCACAGCGCTACGGCGTGGCCTTCTGGGCTTTTTTTGCCAAGCGGCCTTGGCTTTACCGGACAGCGACGCGCGTCGCCATGTGGGCGCTTGCCCTCTTCGGCCGAGGCAAGGGGTTCTTGTCCTCCCTGCCTTTCGGCTCCGGCTGGACGACGCATCGCGATTTCCCAAGCCCCCAGGGACCCACTTTCCAGGCGCGTTGGCGTGCGCGCGCCAAGCGGGGCGCGGGGTCGTGACCGGCGCTCGCGATGACGTTTTGGCGACGATACGCCGCTCGCTTGGCGTCAGCGGCGGGGAGGCCCCGCGTCGCGCGGCGGTCGAGGACCGTCTTTCGCGCACGCCCCGCGGCATCATCCCGAGGCGTTCGCAGGTCGATGGCGCCGAGCGGCTGGCGCTCTTCGGGCGCCAGGCCGAAGAAGCGCTCGCCACGGTCGCGCTGGTGGCTGATGCCGCTTCGGTGCCGGCCGAAGCGGCTCGCTTCTTGCGCAATTCCAATCTGCCCGCGACTTTGCGTATCGGCGATGACCCTCGGCTTGCCGCCATGCCTTGGGAATTCGACGGCGGTCGAGGTCTCCAAGGGGCCTTCCGCAGGAGGCGACCTCAATGCCCTCAGCCATGCCTTCGCCGCGATCGCGGAAACCGGCACGCTCGCCCTGGTGTCGGGCGCCGAGAACCCCACGACACTCAATTTCCTTCCGGACAATCACATCGTCGTGGTCTCGGCAGGCGATCTGGCGGGAAGCACCGAGGAGGCCATCGACAAGCTCCGTGTCCGCTACGGCAAGGATGGAATGCCGCGCACGCTGAACCTCATCACCGGCCCGTCCAGATCCGCCGATATCGAGCAGACCCTGATCTTGGGCGCGCATGGGCCACGCAAGCTTCACGTGATCATAGTCGAGGGATAGCGAAAAGGGCATAAACGACGTATTCTACTTGCCATGTGCTTGCTCCAGGCACATGCGTTGTGGTCGGATCACGATAAACGGCACGAATTTTTCGGAAATGGCCCGACCATAACTTTATGGAATTTGTGGATGGAATTTCGACGGATCCGGGTCATCCGTCGTTGCCGATCCAAGACGCCATCATGCATGAAGAACGCGGTCGAAAAAAGGGGAAGAGACAAATGTCGATGAGAGCGAGTGCGATTGCCGTCGCCGCCGGGTTGGGCATGTTCCTGACTGCCAGTGCGGCACAGGCCTGCAAAGGCCCGCATGTGCAATTCAGCGATGATTTCCGCGAGGTCGATCAAACCTGGGGAACGGAGCAGGACGGCGATGCCGTGACCGTCGAGGACGGCAAGGTCAAGTTCAAGGCCGATCCCGATGCGGGCTATGCGGTTCTTTACGGCGGAGCGTTGTTTGACGATGCCGATCTCTGCGTCACCGTGCAGATGCCCAACAACTTCAAGCAAGGCGACATGATCGAGGCCGGCCCCCTCTTCTGGGCGCAAGATCACAGCAACTACTACTATTTTGAGATCGATCCGAACGGCAAGGTCGCGCTCGAGCGCAAGGTGAAGGGTAAATGGGTCACGGTGCTGGGCTGGCGGCAGGTGCCGAATGCCAAGACCGGCTCCGGCGCCAAGAACGTGCTTCGCGTGACGACGACAGGAAACACGATCACGCTCTACATGAACGACGACAAGATCGCCACGGTGAAAGGCCAGCAACCCGATGGCGGTGGCCAGATCGGGCTTCGCGCCGATTCCGAAAGGGATAAGCGCGATACATGGAAGTTCAGTGCCTTGAAGGTGACCGACGTCGCCCAATAGGGGCCGTGCGCGAAGCGACTTGCGCCGAATGCGTTCGTTCGACCGGATGACGCATGAATGAACAGGAGAGGCTTCGTGTCGAAGGGTGTGATCCTGCTTGCCGCCGCCATGGTCTTGGCGGCCGGGCCGTCGCTTGCGTGCAAGGGGCCGAACGTCAAGTTCACGGATGATTTCCGCGAGGTCGACGACAGCTGGGGGATCGATCCGAAATCGGACACGGTGAGCGTGGAAGCCGGCAAGGTGAAGGTCAAGGCCGATCCGAGCGGCGGCTACACCATTCTTTACGGAGGATCGATATTCGAGGATGCCGATCTATGCGTGACGGTGCAGGTGCCGAGCCAGACGGGCAATGCCGATCAGCTCGCCGCCGGGCCCGTGTTCTGGGCCCAGGACTACAACAACTACTACACATTCGCGATCACGCCCGGTGGTTCGGCGGCGATCGTGCGACGGATCAGGGGCCGATGGATTTACGTCCTCGACTACCGCAAGGCCGAAGGCATCAAGACGCATCCAGGCGACAAGAACGTCTTGCGGGTCACGACGAGCGGCAACAATGTGACCACCTATGTCAACGATGTGAAATTCGCGAGCGTGAAGGCGCAAGTGCCCGAGAACGGTGGTGAGATCGGGCTCCACGCGGAATCCGAGCAGGCGCATCGCGACACGTGGAAATTCATCGACCTCAAGGTGACGGATCTCCCCAAGTGAGGCCGAGCGAGCACAGCTCGCCTGGAGTTCGTCGGCATCTCCCACTTGTCGGAATCATCGCGCCATGCCGCTCGAGAACAGGGTAACGCCCTTCGGCGAGATCGTGGCGACGCCGGAACGCGGCACCATGTTCGGGAACAGGGGAGGGCGGTTCCACGACCCGCGCACGCAATCTCTTCTGAAGCGCCGTTTTGCCTCGCGGCGCTGGATCTGCTGCGAGCTCTGCTTCAAGAATCGTCGACGCCGAGTGTTCGGCAAAGGCTACACCGAGCTGTTTTTTCTCGACGAGGCGACGGCCCTCGCGGCAGGACACCGCCCTTGCTTCGAGTGCCGCTATGCGGATGCGGTCAGATTCCGTGAGGCGTTTGCCCGAGGCCATCGGCTGGACCATTCACCCCGCGCCGACGAGATGGACCTTCGCCTCCACGCCGAACGCCGTTCGCCTCGACCTGGCGTCGGCGATTGGCGGAGCCTGCCGGACGGCGCCATGATCGCGCAGGGCGAAACGGCTTGCCTCGTGCTCGCCTCCGAGCTCTTCGCCTGGTCGCCGGCGGGTTATCTCCCCGATCCAAAAGGAGGACGAGGGCCAATTCGTCTCCTGACCCCTTCGGCGATCGTCGCGGCGCTCGCGTCCGGCTATCGGGCGCGCCTGCATTCGAGCGTGCTGGCGCTCGCGCGGGCGCTCTGACCGAGGGTCGGGGCGAGCCGGAAGGAGCACGGGGACGCGCATCGATTTCGGCAATTTCGATGCCGCTTCGGGGGCTCGGTTGCGGATTGCGCGGTCGCTGGAGGTGGCCTCGCAAAGCGATCGTGAATCGGTGGTTGACATGAACGCTAGCCGCGCCTAAGCGGGCCGCCTTTCCACCGCGAAGGATATTGACGTGGCCAAACCCGAACTTGGCACGAAGCGCCAATGCCGTAGCTGCAGCAACCGGTTCTATGACTTGGACCGCGATCCCATCCTGTGCCCGAAGTGCGGCGCCGTGTTCCAGCTGCATGAGGTGAGGGCGTCTGCGCCCTTGGCTGTCGAGGTCGCCAGCGAAGATGACGTCAAGCTCGAAGCCACCGCCGGGCCCGAGATCGTCTCGCTCGAGGAAGCGGAGGTGGCGAGCACCGACAAGGTCATCGAGGCCGAGGATGAAGTCGAGACGGCCGAGGCGGCTGGGGCCGACGAGACCTTCCTCGAGGAGGAAGAGGAGGGGGACGACGACGTGTCGACGCTCATCGACGGCGATATCGAAGATGATGAGGAAGCTTGAGATTGCGGCTTCGCTCCGCTAAGTAGGGAGTGTCCGGGCGTTTCCCAAAACGCCGCAGGTTCGTGGGGTCATAGCTCAGTTGGGAGAGCGCTTGAATGGCATTCAAGAGGTCGGCGGTTCGATTCCGCCTGGCTCCACCAAATTTTCGAGATATTGCGCTTGCAAGGCCCTTTGGCAGCGTCTCGCCTTCAGGAGCTTGAATTCCTCATCGCGCGAAGAGCTGCGCCCAGGAACTTCGCGGCGCTGTCTGCAACGGTTGCTAAAGTCTCATTCGCGCCTTCCAAGCCGATGGCTATGCCCGTCTGAGCAGGAACCTCTGGACCTTGCCGCTCGGCGTCTTCGGCAGCTCGTCGATGAACTCGATCTCGCGCGGATAGGCATGGAGCGCAAGGCGCGTGCGAACATGTTGCTGCAGCTCGGCCTTGAGCCCATCCGAAGGTTCGATGCCGGACCGCAGCACGATGAAGGCCTTGACGATCTCGGTGCGCTCCGGATCGGGCTTGCCGACGACCGCGACCTCGGCGACGGATGGATGCTCGATGATGCTGCTTTCGACATCGAACGGACCGATGCGGTAACCGGCAGATGTGATGATGTCGTCGTTGCGGCCGACAAAAAAGAAATGGCCGTCGGCATCCTGCTGCACGGTATCGCCGGACAGGTACCACTCGCCCCGGAAGCTCGGCGTCTCGGCGCGCCCAGTAGCCGTCGAACGCAAATAGCGGCGATGTCGGGCGATGGACGGCAAGCACGCCCGGCGTGTCGGGGGGCACCGGGCGCAAATCATCGTCGAGGACCGCCACCGAGAAGCCGGGCATCGGCAGGCCTGCGGCGCCAGGCTTCATCACGTGGCGCAGGCCGTGGTGGTTGTTCACCGCCATGAGGATTTCGGTCTGCCCGTAGTGATCATGGAGCGGCACGCGCAAGACCCGCTCGGCCCACCGCACCACCTCCGGGTTGAGCGGTTCGCCCGCGCTGCTGGCGACCCGGAGCTGCCCTGCGATCGGCGCCATCGCCCTTTCGCCCGCGGCCATCATCAGCCGATACACGGTGGGCGCCGCGGCGAGGCTGGTGATGCGCTGCGAGGTCATGACACGCAATGCCGAATTCGACGCTGAAGCCGCCTTCGAAGAAGGTGGTGGCGTGCCCCAACAGCAGCGGGCCGATGGTGGCGAAAGCCATGCCGTAGGCCCAGCCGGGGTCGGCCACGTTCCAGAAACGGTCTTCGGGTCGTAAGACCGATCGCCTCGCGCATGTAGATCGCAATGTTGAGCAGCATGCGCAGCGGCCAGCGGACGGCTTTGGGATTTCCCGTGGTCCCCGACGTGAAGAGGATCACGAACGGATCGTCGCCGCGCAGCATCACCGTCGTGGCTTCAGAGGATTGAGCGGCGAGCGCGGCGGAGAACTCGCTTCCGACCACGAGCACGGGCGGACACTCCTCGAGCCCCTCGAGCTTCGGACGGTTGGCGTCGTCGGTCACGATGAGCTTGGCATGACTTCCGTTGGCCGAGGTGACCCGGCTCGCGATGGCCGCAGGGCCGAAGGCGGTGAAGAGAGGCTGGTAGATCGCGCCGACACGCCAGGTGCCCAGCGCCACCGCCAGCAGCTCCGGAATGCGCGGAAGGAGGCCCCCGACCACATCGCCTTGTCCGATGCCGCGGGCGCGAAGCAAGTTCGCGAACCGGGCGGATTTGTCGCGCAACGATGCGAAGGTGAAGGCCTCCTCGTTGAAATTCTTGCCGATCCAGTCGAGGGCGGGACGACCATCCTCGGCCCAGCGGTCGCAACATTCGATGGCCGCATTCACGCCGTCCGCCAGGCTGCCGTGCAGCACCTCCCGCGCCAGCTGCTGCACCGAGAAGTCCCGGTACGCGCCCCGATACTCGCGCATGTTTCCAGTCCCCAAGAGCGTCCTTTGGCGATTGCAATGACCATCGGCCATCGGTGGGCCTTGCGCAAGCAACGGGCTACCGGCCGTGAGCGCGACGGCCTCGTTGAATGGAGCTTCCCCAATCAAGACGCGGCGGCGAGAGCTGGGCTTTCCTCTTGCGGCTCCTTCACACGCCGGCTCGACGGATCGTAGAAAGGCCTCAAGCTCGCTTCGGCGGGAACGCGTTCGCCGGCGATCTCGATTTCGTACCGCCCCGCCTCGAGGAAGCTCGAATTCGCAAGCCCTCGCGCGCTTTCCACATAACCCAGGCCCAGCGGTTTTCCGATCGTGTGTCCGAACATCCCCGAGGTGATTCGGCCGACGAGGACACCATCGCGCCAGATCGGCTCGTTGTGATAGAGAAGCTTCGTCTCGTCCTTCAAGGCGAAATGCACGAGGCGACGGTTCACGCCCTTTTCCTTTTGCCGCAGAAGCGCGTCGCGGCCGAGGAACCCGCCGGGCTTCGACCAGGCGACGGCAAAGCCGAGGCCCGCTTCCAGCGGCGTGTCCTGCGCCGAGATGTCGTGCCCCCAATGTCGGTAGGCCTTCTCCATCCGCAGCGAATTCATGGCATGGTAGCCGCAAAGTCGAAGCCCCGCCGGCTTGCCTTCCTCCACGATCATGTCGAACACGCTCTGGACGAACTCCGTCGGCACGTAGAGCTCGAAGCCGAGCTCGCCGACATAGGTGATGCGGCTCGCGCGCACCCGCGCATAGCCGAGGTCGATCACCTGCGAGGTGGCGAAGGGAAAGGCCCGATTCGAAAGCTCCGCATCGGTAAGCCGTGACAAAAGCCTTCGCGAATTCGGCCCCATCACGCCGAGCACCGCGTAACCCGATGTCGCATCGAAGGCGACGGCGCGGGCGTGCTCGGGGATGTGGCGCCGAAGCCAGGCGAGATCGAGCGTCTGGGTCGCTGCCGAGGTCACGATCAGGAAACGTTCCTCGGCCTCTCGCGTGACGGTGAGATCGGCCTCGATCCCGCCGCGCTCGTTCAGCCATTGCGTGTAGACGATCCGGCCGACCGGGACAGAGACGTCATTTGCCGAGATCAGGTTGAGCACGACTTCAGCGTCGGGGCCCTCGAGCACGAATTTTCCGAAGGACGATTGGTCGAAGAGACCGACCGCGTCGCGCACGGCGCAATGCTCCTCGCGCGAATATTCGAACCAGTTCTGGCGACCGTAGCTGTATTCGTATTCGGGTTTGACGCCGTCCGGAGCGTACCAGTTCGGCCGTTCCCACCCCGCCGTCTCCCCGAAGCAGGCGCCGCGCTCGTTGAGGCGATCGTGCAAGGCGGAACGGCGCACGCCGCGTGCCGTCTCCGGCTGCCGGAACGGCCAGTGCATCGCGTAGAGGAGCCCGAGTGCCTCGACCGTGCGGTCCTTCAGGTAGCGGCGGTTGCGCTGGAAGGGCATGACGCGACGAATGTCCACGTCCCAAAGATCCATCGGCGGGAAGCCGTCGACGATCCAGTCGGCGAGCACCTTGCCGGCACCTCCCGCCGATTGGATCCCGATCGAATTGAATCCTGCCGCCACGAACAGGTTGCGGATCTCGGGCGTCTCGCCGAGGAGGTAGCGGTCATCGGGAGTGAAGCTCTCCGGTCCGTTGAAGAAGAGCTGGACGCCGGCCTTGCCGAGAGCCGGGATGCGGCGAATGGCGGCATCGAGCAGGGGCTCGATATGTCCAAGGTCCTCGGGAAGCTGGTCGAAAGCGAAGCTGTCGGGGATTCCTTCCATTCCCCAGGGCTTGGCGACCGGCTCGAACCAGCCGACGAGCAGCTTGCCCGCATCTTCGGTGGCATAGGTGCAAGCATCCGCGTCACGCAGCACCGGCATATGGGGCGGCAAGCCGGGAATCGGCTCCGTGACGATGTAGAAATGCTCGGCTGCGTGCAGCGGCACGGCGGCGCCCGCCGCGGCGGCGAGCCCGTGAGCCCACATGCCGGCCGCATTGACGACGAATTCCGCCTCGATGTCGCCCTTCGCCGTGCGCACGCCCTTGGCGGTGCCGCGCTCGACGGTGATGCCGGTTACCTTGACGTTCTCGATGATGCGGGCGCCGCGGTTCTTCGCCGCCTTGGCGAGCGCCCAAGTCGTGTCGACGGGGTTCGTGCGGCCGTCCTTGGGCAGATGGACGGCCCCGACGAGGCCGTCCCCGCTCATGAGCGGCCACAGATCGCAAGCCTCACGGGGCGTGAGCACATTCACCTCGAGCCCGAAGCAGCGCGCCATCGAGGCGCCGCGTTTGAGCTCCTCGAAACGCTCGGCGCTCGCGGCGAGCGCCAGCGAGCCCATTTGCCGAAACCCCGTCGCCTGGCCCGATTCCTGCTCCAGCGTCGCATAAAGCCCGGCCGTGTATTGGGCGAGGCGCGTGAGGTTATGGGTCGCCCTGAGCTGCCCGACGAGGCCCGCCGCATGCCAGGTGGTCCCGGAGGTGAGCTGCTTGCGCTCGAGCAGCACCACGTCGGAAGTCCCTCGCAACGTCAGATGATACGCGATGCTGCATCCGATGATGCCGCCGCCGATGATGACCACCCGCGCCTGTCGCGGAAAATCGTTCACTCCACCCTCCTTGCGCTGCGCTCCTGCGGGATCAAAGCCTCAGGCGTTTGTTCAGGGGATCCCAGGCCGCTTCATCAAGGATCCGTGCCTTTCGCCTTTCGCCGAGCATGAGGATATCGAGGGGGGCGCCGGATGCGGCGAGCTCGGGATCGACATAGGCGAAGGCCAGCGACTTTTTTACCGAATGCCCATAGGCGCCGCTGGTCGTGACTCCCGCGAGCCTGCCTTCGTGGTAGACGGGCTCGTTGCCCAGGCAATCCGCATCGGCGGCATCGACCTCGAGATAGACGAGCTTGATGCGCCAGCCGTCGCGCTTCCTCGCGACCATCGAGGATTTGCCGATGAATTCCGGCTTTTCGAGCGCGACGAAACGGTCCATCGAGGCTTCGAGGAGGTCGACCTCGCTCGTCAGCTCGGCCCCCCAAGCGCGGTAGGCCTTCTCCATGCGCAGGCTGTTCATCGCGTAGGTGCCGAAGAGCCGAATGTCGTGTCGAGCACCGGCCTGCGTGAGGGCCTCGTAGAACTCCCAGCATTTTTTCCATCGGAATGTGCAGTTCCCACCCGAGCTCGCCCACGTAGTTGATCCGCAGGGCGCGAGCGGGAACGCCGGCGACAGGGATCTCTTGCGCCGTCAACCAGCGGAACGCCTTGTTTGAAACATCAGCCTTCGCGCATTGGGAAAGCACCTCTCTTGCCAGGGGCCCCGCAAGCACGAGCGTGCCGAAGACGTCCGTGACGTTCTCGATCGCCACCTCCTCGTTCTCGCGCTTGCGCCAACGCAACTGGTCGAGATCGTGAAGCTCGGCAACGGCGGCCGAGACGAGGTAGAAATGCTCCGCGTGAAACCGCGTGATCGTCATCTCGGATTGGATCAAGCCGTGCTCGTCGAGCAGATGGCCAAGAACAATGCCGCCGTCGCGTGCGGGGAGTTTGTTGGCGCAGATGCGGTCGAGGAAAGCCGTGCGCGTCCTTGCCCCTGACTTCGTATTTGGCGAAGCTCGACAGATCCATCAGACCCACGCGCTCGCGTACCGCAAGCGCTTCCTCGCGCACCGCCTCCCACCAGTTCGAGCGGCGGAATGAATAGGCTTCCCTTTCCCCGCTGCGCGCATACCAGCGAGGACGTTCCCAGCCGAAGACCTGCGAAAACTGCGCGCCCTTTTTCTCGAGCTCGGTGTGCAGGGAGGATTTTCGCAGATTGCGACCCACCTCATGCTGCTCGCCCGGCTTGTAGCAATAGTACATGTGATGGTAGTCGGCGACCGAGACCTGCTCGGTGTAGTCCTTGGTCGCCCAATTGCCGAAGCGGCGCGGATCGAACTCGCGCATGTTGATGTCAGCCCGGCCATGCACCATCAATTGCGCGAGATATTTGCCGGCGCCCGCCCCTTGGCAGATGCCGATCGAGGCGCCGCAATGCATCCAATAATTCTTGGGGCCTGGAGCAGGTCCCGAAAGATAGACGCCGTCCGGCGTATGCGTGATGGCCCCCGAGACAATGGCCCGCAGACCCGCCCTTCCGAAGAGAGGCAGGCGTTCGGCCGCCTTTTCGAGCCAAGGCGTCAGACGGTCGAGCTCGGGTGGGACGAGCTCGCTTTCGAAATCCCAACGGGGCGGCTCTCCGCCCCAGCACAGATGCGCGGTCGCGGTCTCGTAGGGGCCGACGAGAACGCCGTCCGTCTCCTCGCGCAAATAGGCGTGCGAATAGGGATCGCGCACCACCGGAAGCTCGGGCGCGAGATCGACGAGCTCCTTCAGACGGCTCCGTGATGACGTAGTGGTGCAGCATATTGGCGATCGGCGCGATGTGTCCGGTCCAGGAGGCGACGACATCGCAATAAGAGCCGGCGGCGTTGACCACATGCTCGCAAGTGATGTCGCCCTTGTCGGTGACGACACGCCACTCTCCGCTCGCGAGGCGCTTGATGTCGCAAACGCGCGTGCGGCGATGGATCGCGGCGCCAAGCTTGCGGGCGCCTGCCGCCATCGCATTGGTCACATCGGCCGGCGCGACATGGCCGTCATGGAGGGTCCGGAAGGCCGCCATAACGCCGAAGGTCTCGAGAAACGGATGATATTGCCTGATCTGCGAAGGGCCGATGATCTCGCAATCGTAGTCGGCGAGGCGCGAAATCCCGTGGACATGCTTGAACCAATCGACCTCGTCATCCGTGAGGGCGAGGCGAAGGCCCCCGCAAGGATGCCAGGAGACGGCTTGTCCCGTCAGCGCTTCGAGCTTCGGATAAAGTTGCGTGCCGTAGACATGCACTTTCGTGAGGTTGAGGGAGCCGTTGAAATGCGGACATTGTCCCGCGGCGTGCCAGGTGGAACCCGAGGTCAGCTCGCCCTTCTCGAGGAGGGCGATGTCCGTCCAGCCCTCGAGCGCCAGGTGATAGGCGAGGCCGGCGCCCATGATGCCGCCGCCGACGATCACCACGCGAGCATGCGAATTCATCCATTCAGCCTTTGCTTCAAACCGGGCTCAAAGGGTTCGCCGTCCGAATACCTCCCGTCACGTCGCGCTTTGAAACATGCGAAAGCGCGAAGAGGGCAGATGGCTTCTCGCCAAGGCGCGCGGCGAATATTCCTGCGAATAGGACCTCTTGGCTTGATCGACAGATCTGCGCACCATTGGCGCCGAGGTGTTTTCAAAGGTCAAGAGCGCGCCGCGCGCCGAAGCGGTCTCACGCCCTCTATTTCTTGAACTGTTCGCCGCGCCATTTCAGCGCTGCGCCGAGGCCCTTCTCCTTGGTGATTTCCTTGAAGGTCGCCCCCGCCTCGGTCTTCGCGGCATAGAGCGGCGCGACCACGTCGAGCCCGGCCTGCATCGCGTTGCGGAAGCCGGCGACGTCGGCGCCGCGATTGATGGACAGCTTGGTGGCGACGAGCGCTTCCGGCGAAATCAGCGCCAGGCGTTTCGCATAATTTTGCGTCGCCTCGCGAAGCTCATCGAGGGGAACGACGGCGTTGATCATGCCGAAGCGCAGTGCCGTCTCGGCGTCGATGAGGTCGCCGAAATAGAGGAGCTCGCGGGCGCGCTTGTAGCCGATGATCCACGGCATCACCAAACCCGGACCCGTGTTCGAGAAACGCACTTCCGGCTCGCCGAACTTGGCGTTGTCGGCCGCGATCGTGAGATCGCAATACATGGCGAGCTCGCAGCCGCCTCCCACCGCATGGCCTTGAACGGAGGCGATCACGGGCTTTCGCATGTACCAAGGCATCATCTCGAATTCGAGCTGCGGGGTGAGATGGGCGTGCCAACGCAGGGCATCGTGACGCCAGGAATCGCGGCTCGGGTCGACGCTGCCGATGTCGTAGCCCGCGCAGAAGCTTCGCCCTTCCGCGCGCAGAACCACGACGCTCGTCTTCGCGTCTTCGTCGGCGCGGCGAAAGGCGCTCGCGAGCTCCTCGCGAAGCTCCTTGCTCAACGCGTTGAGCTTCTCCGGCCGGTTCATCGTGATCGTGCCGACGAGACCGTCGGTCTCGTAGAGGGCCAATTCGCCTGTCATGCTTCGCTCCCTATGCGGATTGAGGTGTCGATGGCACGTTCGGTGTCGGCGCCCTCGACGGGTTCCAGCAAAAGATCGACAGCGAGGGCACCCTGTCCCGTCTTGCGCACGACGAGAGGGTTGATCTCGATCGCGGCGAGGCTCCTCGCGGCCGCGTGAGCGAAATGCGAAAGCGCAACGATGGCGCGGATCGCTGCCTCCTTGTCGAAGGGTCCTTTTCCGCGCGTTCCGGCGATCAGGGCGGCGGCCTTGGTTTCCGCCAGCATCTCGGCGGCGGTGTCAGAATCGACCGGTCCGATCCTCAAGCTGGTTTCCTGCATCACCTCGACGAGCGTCCCACCGAGGCCCACGACCACGATCGAGCCGAACTGAGGGTCGTTGCGGACGCCGACGAGGAGCTGCACCCCTTCCTCCAGCATGGGCTGAACGATGATCGCGGCATCGCCGCCTTTAGCGTGGCGTCCGAGAATGGCACTCAATTGTGCGTAGGCCGAGCGCACGGCCGCGGCATCGGAAAGGCCGAGCTTGACGAGGCCGTGCTCGGTCTTGTGCGGAAGGCTCGCGGCGATGCCCTTGAGCACGACGGGAAAGCCGAGACCTTCCGCGATCCGCGCCGCCTCGTCGGCATCCGCCGCGTGCGACGTTTCGACGAAGGGCACGCCGGCCTTCGCGACGAGCGAGATGCGATCGAGCTCGCCGAGCTTGTGGAGCGGCGGCAGCGCAAGATCATGGGTCGCCGCTGCGGGCCTCGGCGGGGAAAGCCTCAGCCAATGCGCCATCGCCGCGAGGGAGGGCCGCATGCCGAGGAGATAGGGGATGCCGTGAGGGTCGATCGCCTTGCGGACGGCCCCATTCACGTCGCCGGGCGCGGTATTGTTGAGGAATACGATCTTCTTTTTATGTGCCGGCGCCGCCTCGATGCAGACCTTCGCCATGTCGAGCGCGATATGGGCGTCCGCCCCGTTTCCGCTCGGCGCGTCGAGTGCGAGCGCGATGACGCCGGCCGACGGCTCGCGCGCGAGCGCCTCGAAAATCTGCTTGAAGCGGCCCGCGTCCCAGCCGAGTCCCCAGGCATCGACAGGGTTGCGCGGCCGCGAGAACTCCGGGAAGGCGGTTTTCATCGCGGCGAGCGTCGCGGGCGAAAGCTCCGCGAAGCCGAGCCCGACGTCTCCACCGATGTCCGTGACGAGAGCGGCCTCTCCGCCCGAGACGGTGACCACGATGGAACGGCGCGGCTCGGGAGGTGTCGGGTATTTCGAGAGCAGGATCGCCGTCTCGACCATCTCGTCGATGTCGCCGGCGCGAACGACGCCATGGCGACGGAAGAATGCATCATAGACCGCATCCTCGCCGGAAAGCGCGCCCGTATGCGCGGCGACGGCCGCCCGGCCACCCTCGGTCCGTCCGACCTTGAGCGCGACGATCCGCTTGCCGCGCCGCGCCGCCTCGGCCGCCGCTTCGGCGAAGCCGCGAGGGTCGCGGATCGTCTCGAGGAACAGCATGATCACGCCGACCCTATGGTCCGCGACGACGGCGCGGAGATAGTCGGCGGCCGTGCACACGGCCTCGTTGCCGGCGGTGATGACATAGGCAAGCCCGATCTCGCGCGCGTCCTGGCTGACCGCGATGGCGACCGAGCCGCTGTGCGAGATGAGGGCGGCCGGACCTGCGTCGAGGCGCGGCAGCGCTCCGGCCGTCCACATGCAAACCCGATCATGGACATTGATGAAGCCCATGTTGTTGGGTCCGCAAACGGCCATATCGTTGAGCCGCGCCGCCTCGAGGAGACGCCTCTGCAAGGCCTCGCCGCTCGCGCTGCCGCTGTCCGCAAATCCGCTGGCATTCACGATCGCCGCACGAATGCCGCAACGGCCCGCTTCCTCGATGGCCGAGATCGTGTGCTCGGCGGCGATGGCGATGAAGACCGCGTCGGGCGTCGTCGGCAACTCGCCGAGCGAGGCATAGCAGCGCTGCCCCTCGATCTCGCCGTAACGCGGGTTGACCATGTAGACATCCCCGCCGAAGCCGAGCTTCCCGAGGTTGTTGACGACCCGCATCGCCGCGACGCCTTTTCGCGGTGAGGCGCCGACGATCGCGACCGATTTCGGGGAGAGAAGCTTCTCGATGTCGAAGGGCATGTCAATTCGCGCTGTCGTTTGGCGGGGCGGATCGCCGCCCCGCTCGAAGGCCGCAGAGGTGGGAAAGTCAGGACTGGATCCAGTTCTCGAACTTGAGCGTCAGCTCGTCATAATGGTCCAGCCACCAATTGTAATCGACGAGAAGCGAGACCTTGGCGTTGTCGGGATAGGAGGGCAACTGCTTCGCGAGCTTCTCGTCGATATAGTCATAGGCCTTGAGATTCGTCGGTCCGTAGAAGAGCGCGCGCGCGAAAGCCGCCTGCGGCTCGGCGCGCCCGACGAAATCCAGAAGCTTCATGCCGCCTTGTGGATTCGGGCAGTTGCGAAGCAGGAACCAAGCCTCGATATCGCCATTGTAGAGCGCCTGGTTCCAGACGATCTCGTAGGGCGCGTGTCGGTTGTTGATGGAATCGCTGGCCCGGCCGTTCCACACCATGCACAGATCGACCTCCTCGTCCTGCATGAACTGTTGCGGCTCGGTGCCGCTCGACCACCACGTCTTGATATGCGGCTTGATCTCGTCGAGCTTCTTGAAGGCGCGGTCGACATCGAGCGGATACATCTTCTCCGGATCGGCGGGCACGCCGTCGGCCATGAGCGCCGCCTCCATCGTCGTGAGACAACGCCGTTGCAGCGAGCGAGGGCCGGGAAAGCGCTTCACGTCCCAGAAATCCGCCCAGGACTTGGGGTGATCGTCGCCGGGCCATTTCTTCTTGTTGTAGACCATCAGCGTCGAGAGCGTGATCGCGCCGATGGCGTTGCCGTAGCGAAGCTGACCGGGCGAGAGCGCGGATTTGTCGATCACGGTGAAGTCGAGCGGCGCGTTCAAGCCGAACTTGATCATCCGCGGCGTGTCGATCGAACCGGCCTCGAGCACGTCGATCTGCTGTTGCTTGGCCTGGTCCATGGCGCGGATTTTGTTGAAATCATAGGGCGCGATGTATTGGACCGGCGTTCCGGATTTCTGCGTCCACGGCCTGAAGAAGGCCGTCTCCATGGCCTCCTGCCAGGCTCCGCCCCAGCCGAGCGTGGTGACGGGCTTTTCGGCCGCCGAAGCCGAATGGCCCGCCAGCATCTCGAAAGATGAGCCGAGGAGGGCCGATCCGGCGGCAGCTTGGGCCATGCGTCGAAGAAAGTCGCGGCGATCGAGATGCCTCGTTTCTTCGAGCACCTGCCGCAGCGTTTCGAGTGCGAATTGCGTCTCCCTGTCAGCCATATCGTCTCTCCTACCACCTGAATGGAAATGGGCGTCTCGGATCTCCGCTAGCCTTGGGCCGCAGCTCTCATGGGCCGATTGCGACGGCTGGCCAGCATCACCGTCACAAGGCCGAGTATCGCGAGCGCGGTGACCGAGGTCGTCGCCGCGGCAAGAGATGGATCGATGGCGACCCTCACTCCTTCCCAGAGCTTCACGGCGAGCGGCTTCTCCAACGTGCCGAGCACGAACATCGCGATCAGCAGTTCTTGCGCCGATTGCATGAAGGCGAACACCGCGCCCACGATGATGCTGGGTGCGATGATCGGGATGGTGATGCCGAGAACGGCGCGTAGCGGCGAAGCGCCGTGGATCGTTGCGGCCCGCTCGATGTCGCGATCATAGCCGCGAAGGCCCGCGACCACATTGATCACCACGAAGGGAATCCCCGAAACCGTATGCGCGAAGGCGAGCCCGGGCACCGTGTTCAGCAAGCCCAAGGGCACGTAATAGAGGTAGATCGAGATCGCTTTGATGATCGGCGGCGTGACCAGCGCGGCGAGCACGAGCGCATTCACGAGGCCCTGGCCGCGCGCCACATAACGCGACAATGCGAATGCGGCGGGCACGCCGAGCAATGTCGAGAGGACAGCCGTGAGCGCGCCGACCTGCAAGGTGAGCAGGAAGGCGTCGATCCACTCCCAGTTCGAGAAGATCGTCCGGTACCAGCGAAGCGACAGGCTCGGCGGCGGGAAGGAAAGAAAATCGACCGAGCTGAAGGAGATGAGGACGACCACGAGCACCGGAAACAGCAGGAAGGCCAGCACGAAGCCGGTGATGCCGTCGACCGCGGTCGCGCCGGCTCGTCGCGTCATCGCGCCACCCCTCCGAGCATGCGGTCGAGCCGGAAAAAGCGGCTGTAGAGGACCAAGAGGCCCGTGGTGACGACGAGCAGCAGAACGCCCGCCGCGCTGGCGAGCGGCCAATCGAGAAGGTCGCTCGCGATCACCATGATGGTTTGCGAGATCATGGTCTGCTCAGGGCCGCCGAGGAGCGCCGGGGTGACGTAGAAGCCGAGCGCCGAGACGAAAAGGAGAAGGCAGGCCGCATAGACGCCCGGCAGGCTGAGCGGCAGGAAAACGGTCAGGAAGGCGCGCCAGGGGCTGGCGCCATGGATGGTGGCGGCGTCGACGAGGCGCCGGTCGATGCGCACCATGGTGCTGAACAAGGTGAGGATCGTCAGCGGCAGCAGGATCTGGATCATGCCGATCGAGACGCTGAACAGATTGTAGAGCAGCGGCAGCGCCGTCTCGGAGAGGCCGAGCCAGATGATGAATTGGTTGATGAGGCCGTGCCGCCCGAGAAGAATCATCCACGAATAGCTGCGCACGATGAAGTCGAGCCAATAGGGAAGGATGACGAGAACCAGCAGCAAGGCGCGCACGGCCGGCCGGGCCGTCGTGAGCACGTAAGCGACCGGATAGCCCAGCACGAGGCATCCGAGCGTCGTGATCGCGCAGATCTTGAGCGTGGTGAGCAGGACCTTGAGATAGATGGGGGAGGTGAGGATCGTCGCGTAAGGTTGCAGACCGCGTTCCGCGAAGCTCTGCCAGATCATCAAGGCCGTCGGCAGCAGAAAGAACAGGGCGATCCACGAGAGCATGGGCGCGAGCAAGAGGAGGCCGAGCGCCGATGGCTCCCCGGCCCGCAACCAGCTTGCCCGTCGCACGGGACGGGAACCGTAGGCGGGCAGGGTGCCGACCGTCATGAGAAAGCGCTCCGCGTCGCCGGCGCGGCCAAGAGGCGCGAGCGTTGAGGCGGCCAGGCGAGCACCACCGGACTGCCGATCTCGATGCCTTCCGTGTCGGTCCGAGGAGCGCGCACCACGACCGGATGCGCACCGACCATGGCCGTCACCTTGAAGCTTTCGCCCACGTAAAGGATCTCGCGAATGACGGCGGGTATGGTGGCGCCCGCGCCGGCAAGCCCTCCTGCGGGGTGCATCCTTATGTCCTCCGGCCGGATGAACACGACGACGGCGCCTCCAGGCGCGGACGAGCCGCCAGGACGCGGCACCGGGATGACACGCCCGTCAGCGATCCGCACCTTGCAGAGGTCGCCTTCGCTCGCGATCACCTCACCGGGCAGCAGATTGGCGCCGCCGATGAAATCGGCCACGAAGGCATCGATCGGTGCTTCGTAGACCTCGCGCGGCGAGCCGACCTGGACGATGCGGCTCTCGTGCATGACGACGACGAGGTCGGACATGGTCAGCGCCTCGGTCTGATCGTGGGTCACGTAGACGAAGGTCGAACCGATCCGCCGGTGAATCTCCTTGATCTCGCCTTGCAGGCGTTCGCGCAGCTTCTTGTCGAGCGCGCCGAGCGGCTCGTCCATGAGCAGGAGGCGCGGCCGCGAGACGAGCGCGCGCGCCATCGAGACGCGCTGCTGCTGGCCGCCCGAGAGCTGTCGAGGATAGCGCGCTTCGAGTTTCGAAAGGCCGACGAGGCCGAGCGTGTCGGCGACACGAGCCGCCAGGTCCTCCCGAGACAGGCGCTCGCGCATCCGCAAAGGATAGGCGACGTTCTCGAAGACGGTCATATGCGGGAAGAGAGCGTAGGATTGGAAAACCATGCCGATATTGCGGCGATGCGGCGGGACTGAAGCGACGGCCTGACCGTCGAAGGCGATGTTGCCACTGTCGGGCGCAAGGAATCCCGCGATGAGGTTGAGCGTCGTCGTCTTTCCCGAACCGCTCGGTCCGAGAAGCGTGACGAAAGTGCCCGCCGGGACGGTGAGGCTCACGTCGTCGACCGCCTTGACGGGGCCGAAGGATTTGCTCAAGCGCTCGAGCCGAACTTCAACTCCGGTTTCGGTGGCACGCACCTTACCTGCGCGTGCAGCGCCGGTTCTCGCGCTCAACGCGGCGACACTCACGCTTTGCCCCACCATTTGCTGAGATCGCCGAAGGGATCCGACGGGCACAAGCGACGGTGATCCACAGGTGACGCTCGATCCTGGATTTGCATTGGATTGTCCGCCTTTTCGCGAATGGCTGTCAAGAATTCGCGACGAGGCGACGCGCAAACACGAAAACCTCGACGCTTCTCATCGGCAGCCCCGCTCCCACGCGACGCAAGGCAAAGGAGTTCATGGCTGCCAAGCATCTCGAAGCTCACGCTATTCGAATTGCTTGAACTGATCGTCTCGCCAGCGCATGGCCTCGTTCAGGCCTTTGCTGCGGCGCAGCTCGTCGAACTTGCGGTATTCCGGCGTCTCCGTCGCGTCGAGGATGGTGCAGGCCTCGAGCCCGTAGCGCATCGCAGCCTGGAAACCTTGCGCATCATAGGTGTTGTTGATGGACCGCTTGTTCCACTGCAGGCATTCGAGCGCCACCCGCGACATGCGCTTTGCGATCTTCATGGTCTCCTGGCGCAGGTTCTTCTTGGCGAAGACCTTGTTCACGAGGCCGAGGCGAAAGGCCTCCTTCGCATCGATCTTGTCGCCCGTATAGACGAGCTCGCGAGCGCGCGCGCCCACCACCCAGGGCATGATCATGGTGACGACGCCGCTCGAGAAACGTGTCTCGACGACGCCGAAGGTCGAATTGTCGGAGCAATAGCGGATGTCGCACATCTGCGCGAACTCGAGCGCTCCCGCGAGGCAGTAGCCGTTGATCATGGCGATCACCGGCTTCGAGCAGTTCCACACCGAGAAGGTGAAATCGTAGTCGCCGGCGAGCCGGTCACGCCACTCGGCGACCGTTTTCCTCGGTGCCTCGGCCGATTGCTTGATGTCGTATCCGGCCGAGAAGGCGCGCTCGCCCGCGCCCGTGATCACGATGACGCGCACCTCGGGATCGCGATCCGCCGTGTCGACCGCGTCGGCCACCTCGTCGCGCAGCTCGAGGCTGAAGGCGTTGAGGCGTTCGGGACGATTGAAGGTGATGACCGCGACGCGGTCGTCGGTCTCGCAAGTGATCGTCTTATAAGTCATGCGTTCTCTCCCGGCTCATATGTCGTTCGTGCGCTGCTCGCCGCTCGCGCTACAGCCTCCCCGCTTCGATGATCCGCTTGAGGAAGGCGCGCGTGCGTTCTTTCTTGGGCGCGCCGAAAATTTCCTCCGGCGTTCCTTCCTCATGCACCGTGCCTTCACAAAGAAAGCAAATCTTCGCCGCGACCTCGCGCGCAAACCCCATTTCATGGGTCGCGAGCAGCATCGTCATGCCTTCCTCGGCAAGGTCGCGCACGATGTTCAGCACCTCCGAAACGAGCTCCGGATCGAGCGCGGAGGTGATCTCGTCGAGCAGCATCACCATGGGACCCATGGCGAGCGCCCTGACGATCGCGACGCGTTGTTGCTGCCCGCCCGACAGATGGTCCGGATAGGCGCGGGCCTTATGGTCGAGGCCGATGCGCGTCAAAAGCGTCATCGCGTTGCGCTCGGCCTCGGTCCGGCTTTGCCCGAGGACCTTCGTCGGCGCGAGCACCACGTTTTCCAGCACCGTCATATGGGGGAAGAGATTGAAGCTCTGGAAGACGATCCCGACGTCGCGGCGCAACCCATCCACATCGACGCCGGGGCCCGTGACCCGTTCATCGTGGATGCGGATTTCACCCGCGTCGATGTCCTCGAGGCCGTTGATGCAGCGAAGCAGGGTCGATTTTCCGCAACCCGACGGCCCGATGAGGCAGACGACCTGGTGCTCCTCGACTTCCAGGTCGAGGCCGCTGAAGACCGGATGTTCGCCGAACCGCTTATGGATACCGCGGATTTCGATGAGCGCCATGTAAGAGCCCTATTTCAGTCCGGCGCGCATGCGCTGCCGGTCGCGCTCGATCATCCGATCGACGAAGCGCGCCTGGGGAATGGTGATCACGAAAAAGAGGATCGCGACTGTCGTCACGGCGGAAAGGTTGAAATGATTGCTCGCGATGATGATCGACTGGTTGAAGGCATCGATGGTGCCGATCACGTTCACAAGCGCGGTGTCCTTCTGCAGCGAGATGAAGCTGTTGAGCAGCGGCGGAATGATCTGGCGCACGCCCTGCGGGACGATCACGAAACGCAGCGCCTGCATATAGCTGAGGCCGAGCGAGCGCGCCGCCGCGGTCTGGCTCCAATGGATGCTCTCGATTCCGGCGCGGTAGACCTCGGCGACATAGGCGCCCGACGTCAGCGTCAACGCCAGGATGGCGAAGGACTCCTGGGAAAGATCCTTGAGGATCGGCAGCCCCGTCAGCGGAATCCCGAACCCGATGAGGTAGACGTTGACGATCGCGGGCAGGCCGCGAAACAGGTCGACGTAGAAGGTCGCGATCAGACGGATCGGCCGGCCGCCCGCGCCCGGCGCGAGGCGGGCGATGGCAACCGCGAGGCCCCAGATCAGGACCAACACTTCCGCGACCATGAAGATGTAGATGTTGATCCAGAAGGCCTTCAGGATCAGCACGAAGGAATCGCGGATTTGCGGGAGGTAGAAGAATGTCCGGCTGACCGCGAGATCATTCGCGATGAGAAAGAGGATCGCGAGGAGGACGAGGATCTGGGTCGCGGCGAGGCCGAGCGAGGCGGAGCTCGCATTGCGCGAGGCGGCCGCCTCGACGCGCGCTCCGATCAGGTCTCCTTCGTTCAGGCGCAGGCGGGACTGGCGCGCCCGGACGAGACCGAGCAGAGCCGGGACCAGGGGAACGGCGGCTGCGATGATGCCAAGCGCGAAGAGGGATAGGTCGGTCGCGATGCCGGAGACATCGAGCGACGCAAGCGCGGCACGCAAGTCGACAAGGGTCGCCGCCGCGGCCGCGACGGCGAGGACGCCGATGATGGCCGCGGCAACGGCGCGCCGCGTCGGGTCGCGCGGGGGGCCGCCGGCGTGGAAACGTCGCTGCGCGACCGGCATCGCCACGCCATTCGCGGACGACCCGACGCCCGGGGTGCCGCTGACCACGCGAGCGCCGGCCCGTCCCTAGCGTGCCGCTCTCACGGCTTCAGATAGGGGATCGTGGTCGGATCGGCCCCCCAGACCTCCGCGAGATATTTCTTGGCGAGCGCGTTGAGCGTTCCGTCGTCCTTCATCGACTGGATGATCTTGTCGAAGGTCGCGCCGTTCTGCGAGCCCTTGGGGTAGACCGCGCCGTATTTTTCGCCGGTGGAGTATTGTCCCGCGACCACGAGCGCACCCTTCGATTGGGCGGCCTCGCCGAGCACATAGGCGGTGTCGGTCAAGGCGGCGTCGATCTGCCCCGCGGACAGCGCCGCGAACATCGCGGGCACATTGGGGTAGACCTTCATGGGTTGTGTCGGCTTCAGGACCTTCTCGACGAAATCGGCCCCGGTCGTCGCCTGGTGGACGCCGATGCGCATGGCCTTCGCGCTGTCCGCATCGACCTTGGTGCCCTTCTTGACCAGCACGCCGATATCGGAATCGAAATAGGGGATCGAGAAGTCGACCACTTTCTTGCGCTCCTCCGTGATCGAGGCTTCCGAGAGGGCGAGGTCGTAATTCGTGGTCTGGCCGCCGATCAGCTTCGCCCATGAGGTGTTCACGACGACGAGCTTGTCGAGGCCGGCCCGGTGGGCGATATCCGCCGCCATGCAATATTCATAGCCGTCCTTGATGGTCTCGGGCGTGTCGCCGTTCCACCAGCCGGGTGCGGGAAGGCTCACCTCGACCGTCAATTGACCCGGAACCGCGGGCTTGATCGTGAAAGCACCTTTCTGGCCGGTGAGCTCGCAATTGCCGATCATGTCGGCGGCAGCCGCGGGCCGCAGGAGCCCGGAACTCAGGAGTGTTGCGGCAAGCGCGCCCGCCAAAGCGATTGCGCCCAAGCGCGCGGCGAACCCGGGTGAGCAGGACCCGGCAGCTTCGGTTTCGTACGCGCCACGCCCTTCAGTCGCAGATTGCCTCGACATCTTCACCTCCCTTGTTTGCTTCTGGTTCATTGTCTTCTTGGATTTTCTCGGGCCCCTTGGCGACATCTCGGAAAGGATGCGATCCAAGGGCTGAGAGCCGCAGGCGCGAAGATTCAACTCAACGGCTTATCCTTGTTCCAGTCGCGCGCGTTGCTGCCTTGCATGAATTCGCCGACGCTGAGAGCGGGATATTTCGCGGGTCGACCCGGGCCTTTGCAACTCGGCAGGCATTCGACCACGGCGTCGAAGTCGGGGATGGCGAAGTAGGGGATCGAAAAACGTTCGGCGCCCGAGCGGTTGATGACGCGGTGCGGCGTCGATTGGAACCGATCATTGGTCCAGCGCGCCATCATATCCCCGATGTTGATCACGAAAGTATCGGGGATCGGGGGTGCCTCGATCCAGCTATCGCCGCGCTGGACCTGCAAGCCGCCGACATCGTCTTGCGCGAGCACGGTGAAGGCCGTCGTGTCGGCGTGCGGCCGGATGCCGAACTGACGGCCGCGCGCCTCGTTCGATTGCGGCGGATAGTGAAGAAGATTGATCTGGGTCAGCGGCTTTTTATAGAAGCCGATGAAGTAATTCTCGGGGATATCGAGCGCGAGCGCGAAGGCGCGCAGGAGGCGCTCCGTCAGCTGCTCCATCCGATCGTAATAACCGATGAGCGTGTCGCGCCAGCCGGGCAGGTCGGCCGGCCATTTGTTGAGAGCGTGCACCCGGTTCCCGTCCCGGATATCCGGATCGTCCGGCGAAAGCTCATGCTGATATTTGAAGCTCTCGTTGAGATCGGGCGCATCCGCCTGTTCGGCATAAAGGCGCGAACCCAGGGGCTGATAGCCCCGGTTCTGCTTCGGCGAGAGCTTGACCTTCATGCGCTCTTCGAGCGGCAGATCGAAGAAGCGGCGCGATGCGCGAAACACCGCCTCGACATCGGCCTTCGCTACGCCGTGCTGGGCCAGATAGAAGAACCCGCTGCCTTCGCACGCGTCCCTGATCTCACCGGCGACCTTCATCTTTCCCTGCTGCGGCCCCTTCCCGGAACGGCAGGAAATCGATGACGGGCACGTCAGCCATCAAGCGCTCCAGGCAATCAGCTTCGCAAGCGCGAAAACTTTGCCGCGCCGCCTCAGCGTCGTTCGGTTTTCTCAAAGCAGGAAGGCACTGGATATGACTATACATACCGGAGTTTGGGCGTCAATTTGAGGAAAGGGATGACGGCCTCTGAAGAGCGCTTCAGCGTGGCGTACTAGAACTCGAGACGCTCCGCGTGGGTCTCGCAACCCGGGAGCGTCCATCGCTTGGGCCGTTTGTCTTCTTCGGCGATTTGTCTTCTCAAGCCGCCTTGACACCGCGCAGCCTCGGCCTTGCGCTATCGGGCCTCGGCAAACTCCGCGCGTCCTTGCGAGGATATGCCGGCGAGAACCCGATCGAACGCGCTCCTCAACCTGCGTCCGAGCTCGTCGATCTCCGCTTCCGTGATGATGAGGGGCGGCGACAGCACGAGGCAGCCGGCGAGGGGGCGCACGATCACGCCGGTCTCGAGCCCCGCTTCGTAGATCGTCTTGCTCAATCCGCCGACCTTGAGGCTCGAGGCCGAGCCGACGGCGCGTTCTCCGGGCAGCGGCCACCTCGATTGCGCCCAAGAGGCCGAATTTGCGGTTGCCCACGACGAGCGGATGATCGAGGAGGCTGTCGAGCATCCGGTTCCAATGCGGGATGACGCGCCGGACGTGACCGAGAATGTCGCGGCGTTCGAAAATATTGAGAACTTCGACCGCGACCGCCGCCGACACCGCATGGGCATGGTGTGTGCCGCCATGCGCGAACCAGCCTTTGGCCTCGTTGCCGAGGTCGAGACGCCGGTTGAATTCCTCGCCCATGATGATGCCGGCGATCGGCATATAGGCGCCGGAGATGCCCTTGGCGCAGGTGACGCAATCGGGCTCGAGGCCCATCACCTCGCTCGCCCACATTTCCCCGGTGCGGCCGAAGCCGGTCACGACCTCATCGATGAAGAGCTGAATGCCGTATTTGCGTAAGATCGCCGTGATCTTCGGGAAATAGCTCGACGGGCGGCACGAACATTCCCGGATGAAACGGAGACAGGCTCGGCGATCAGCGCGCCGACCGTCTCCGGCCCCGCCTCGACGATCACCTTTTCGAGCTCGGCGGCAAGGCGCGTCGTGAACTCGTCCTCATTCTCGCCGGGCAGCGCCCCGTTCGGAAAGCTCGGATGGCTGAGCTGGAGCGAGATCCCCATCGGAATGCCGAAGCTTTCGTGCAATTCGCTGCCGCCGCCGAGCGCGGCCGTGGCGATGGTGCTGCCGTGATAGCTCGACTTGCGCGAGAGCATCTTGCGCCGTTGCGGCTCGCCGGCGAAACCATTGCCGTACCACATGAACTTGATGAGGTAATCATTGGCTTCAGAGCCGGTGGTGGCGAAGTAGATCCGCGGATTCTTGACAGGCGCGAGCGCGGCGAGCCGTTCGCTCAGCTCCATCACCGCCGGCACCGTGCGATGAATGGCCGAAGAATACATCGGCAAGGAACGAAGCTGCCGCGTCGCCGCCTCGACGAGCTCGCCATCGCTGAACCCGAGCGAGGCGCAATAGAAGCAGGAAACCGCCTCGATGTAATCCTTGCCGCTTTCGTCGATGATGAAGATGCCCTTGCCGCGCTCGAAAATGAGCGGTCGCTCGCTCTTCAGCCGCTTCAAATCACTGAAGCCCAGCAACACGGCTTCGTTCGAGTAATTGCCCTTGGCGGTTTGAAGCATCGTGGTGGTCCTTTTGAATGATGGCCGAGCGTAGGCGCTCGGTGAGGCGAGTCAATGCAGGCGCCTCTCCTTGCGTCTCGTCGGCCGAGGCTGGTTGAAGCCCGAAAAGGCCCGCGATCGAAAACCCTGTTGCACCGCCAGGAAGGGCAGCCTAACCTTTCCACGCAACATGCGTCCCGGTCGAGGTGGAGGCGAAGGGACATCCCCGAGGAGAAAAGATAAAGGGAGGAATCAATGTCGAACCGGCTTTGCTTCGCCGCTTGGGTGACAGCGCTTTCGCTGGCCTTCGCGGCGCCCGCCGCCCAGGCCGCGACGCCGAAGGATACCGTGGTGATCGCGTGGCAGATCGACGACATCATCACCTTCGATCCGGGCGAAGCCTACGAGATCTCGACGCAGATCTCGGCTCCAACATCTACGACCGCCTGCGTGCGCTACGAGGCCGAGGACCTGACCAAGCTGGTCGGCGGCGTCGCCGAGAGCTGGACGGTCTCGCCCGACGCCAAGACCTTCACGTTCAAGCTGCGGCCGAACCAGAAGTTCGAGAGCGGCGCGCCGGTCACCGCCGACGACATGGCCTTGTCGCTGCAGCGGGTCGTCCTGCTCGACAAGACGCCGGCCTTCCTGTTCACCCAGCTCGGCTGGAACAAGGACAACGTCAAGGACCTCATCACGGCGCCCGATCCCGGCACGCTCACGTTCAAGATCACCGAGGACTTCGCGCCCTCGCTCGTGCTGAACCTGATGAGCCACCGTCGCCGCCTCGGTCGTCGAGAAGAAGGTGGCGATGGCCAATGAGACCAACGGCGATCTCGGCAACACCTGGCTGAAGACCCATTCCGCAGGCTCAGGGCCCTACAGGCTGGTCTCCTGGAAGGCCAACGAGTCCGTCACGCTCGAGGCCAACCCCGACTATCATCTCGGCGCCGCCGCATATGAAGCGCGTGATCGTCCGCCATGTTCCCGAGCCCGGCACGCAGCGCCTGCTGCTCGAGAAGGGCGACATCGACATCGCGCTGAGCCTGCGCCGGATCAGCTCACGCCGCTGGCCAACAACAAGGACATCAAGATCGAGTCCTTCCCGTACTCGCGAACACCTGGTATCTCGGCATGAACCTGACCGACGAGCATCTCAAGAACCCGAAGGTCCGCGCAGGCGCATGAAGTATGCTCGTCGACTACGAGGGCATGGTGAACACGTTCCTCAAGGGCCGCTTCATCGTGCAGCAGGCCTTCCTGCCGATCGGCTTCTTCGGTGCCATCGCCTACAATCCCGTACAAGCTCGACGTCGCCAAGGCGAAGGCTCTGCTGGCCGAGGCCGGCTATCCCGAACGGCTTCGAGCTGCGAGCTCGACGACGCCGAATCAGTCTCGCCGTTGATCGATATCGCCCAGTCGGTGCAGCAGACCATGGGGCAGGCCGGCATCAAGCTGAAGCATCGTGCAGGTCGAGCTGAAGCAGGTGCTGGACATCTTTCGCGCCCGCAAGCACCAGATGGTGCTGAACAGCTGGACACCGGACTATTTCGATCCGCACAGCAACGCCGACACCTTCGCGCATAACGACGACGACAGCGACGACGCCGAAGATCAAGCCGCTCGCCTGGCGCACCCACTGGTATCATTCCCGACCTCACCAAGCCAAGACGCTGGCGGCCGCCAAGGAGATCGACACCGAAAAGCGCAAGGCCGAGTACGCGGCGCTGCAGAAGACGGTGACCGACGACGGGGCCGTTCGTCATCATGTTCCAGACCGCCAACCAGGTCGCCTCGCGGCCGAACGTGCAAAGGCTACAAGACCGGGCATCATCGAGGACTTCAACTTCTACCGCACGATCACGAAGTGATGAGTTCGCGCCCGTGACGCGTCGCCGCCGCGGCGGCCGTCACGGATGGCGAATGGGTCCGGCGCCTCGTCGGGCCCATTCGTCGCGTCGTCAGACGTGCTGTTCTCGGTCGCGCTGACCTTCCTCGGCCTGACCTGCGTCACCTTCTTCATCGGCCGCGTCATCCCGATCGATCCGGTGCTCGCCATCGTCGGCGACAAGGCCTCGCGTCGAGACCTACAACCGGGTGCGCAGCGGAGATCGGCCTCGATCTGCCGATTCCGGTGCAGTACTGGCGCTATCTGATGAAGGTGCTGCACGGCGATTTCGGCGACTCCGTCATCACCTCGCACCCGGTGCTGCAGGACATGCTGCGCGTCTTTCCCGCGACCTCGAGCTGTCGCTCCTGGCGCTCATCGTCGGCGTCGTGCTCGGCATTCCGCTCGGCGTCGTCGCCGCCACCCATCGCGGCCGCTGGCAGGACCAGGTGATCCGGTTCGGCTCGCTGCTCGGCTATTCGATGCCGGTGTTCTGGCTCGGGCTGGTCGGGCTGCTGGTGTTCTACGCCAAGCTCGGCTGGGTCGAGGGGCCAGGCCGGCTCGACGTGAGCTATGACGACATCGTGCCCGACGGTCACCGGGCTGATCACCGTCGACAGCCTGATCGCCGGCGAGCACGAGGTGTTCTGGAACTCGCTCAGCCACCTCGTGCTTGCCCGCCTCGATCCTCGGCTATCTGTCGCTCGCCTATGTCGCGCGCATGACCCGCAGCTTCATGCTCGGTCAGCTCAAGCAGGAATACATCCTGGCGACGCTGGCCAAGGGCTTGTCGCCGTTCCGCGTGGTGTGGGTGCACGCGCTCGGCAATGTCTGGGTGCAGCTCGTGACCGTCATCGCGTTGACCTTCGGCAGCCTGCTCGAGGGCGCGGTGCTGACCGAGACGGTGTTCGCCTGGCCCGGACTCGGACTCTACATGAAGAACTCGCTGTTCAACGCCGATCTCAACGCGGTGCTCGGCGGCACGATGCTGATCGGCGTGGTCTATATCGTCCTCAACATGCTGTCCGATCTGATCTACCCGCTCGTCGACCCGCGGGCGCGGGAACGGCGATGAACGGCACCCTCACATGGCGAGGCTGGCTGCTCGACCCTGCGCCGGCCAGCCGACGTCAGGCCCGCCTCGGGCGCTGGTATCGCGCCTGGCTCGGCCTTTCGCCGCAACGGGCTCGCGATGACCGGGCTCGTCATCGTGCTCGGCACTGGTGCTGATCGCGATCGCCGCGCCGCTGATCGCCGATCCGCGCGCCGCGACGCTGCAAGTGCTCACCGAGCGGCTGCAGCCGCCCTCGTCGGCGCATTCGTTCGGCACCGACGAGCTGGGCCGCGACATCTTCGCGCGCATCGTGTTCGGCACCCGCATCACCTTGATCATCGTCGCCCTGGTGTCGGCGATCGTCGTGCCCGTCGGTCTCGGGATCGGGCTCACCGCCGGCTATTTCGGCGGCTGGATCGACGCGGTGCTGATGCGCATCACCGACATCTTTCTGTCCTTCCCGCGCCTGGTGCTGGCCCTGGCCTTCGCCGCCGCGCTCGGACCGGGCATCGAGAACGCGGTCATCGCCATCGCCTTGACCACCTGGCCGCCCTATGCACGGCTGGCGCGCGCCGAAACGCTGACGCGCCGGCGGGCCGAGTTCATCGAGGCGGCCGAACTGCAGGGCGCCTCGCACTTGCGCATCATCCTCACCCAGATCATGCCGCTTTGCCTGCCGTCGGTGATCATCCGGCTCACGTTCGACATGGCCGGGATCATCTTGACCGCCGCCGGGCTCGGCTTCCTGGGGCTCGCGCGCGCAGCCTCCCGCGCCCGAATGGGGCGCGATGGTGTCGTCGGGCCGGCAGGTGCTGCTCGACCAGTGGTGGGTCGTCGACGATTCCGGGCATCGCGATCTTCGTGACCAGCGTCGGCTTCAACCTGCTGGGCGACGGCTTGCGCGACGTGGCGGATTCCCGCTCGTCATGAGCAAGGCTCCGCTTTTGACCGTGCGCAACCTGCGCGTGATCTATCCGGGCGACGAGGGGGACGTTCGTGGCCGTGCGCAACGTCTCGTTCGCGTTGGGACGTGAGCGGCTGGGCATCGTCGGCGAATCCGGTTCGGGCAAGTCGACCACCGGACGGGCGATCATGGGCCTCGTCGCGGCACCTGGCGTCGTCGAGGCCGATGAAATGCGGCTCGCCGGGAACGACCTGTTGTCGCTCGACGAGCGAGGCTTTCGCCGGCTGCGCGGCAAGCGGGTGGCGATGATCCTGCAAGATCCGAAGTATTCGCTCGATCCGGTCATGAGCGTCGGCCATCAGATCGCCGAGACGCATCGCTGCCATTTCCGCAGCAGCACGAAGGAGGCGCGGGCGGCGGCATTGGAAATGCTGGCGGCCGTCCATATCCGCGACCCCGAGCGCGTCTATGCGCTCTACCCGCATCAAGTCTCCGGCGGTATGGGCCAGCGCGTCATGATCGCCATGATGCTGATCGCCGGCCCCGATCTGTTGATCGCGGACGAGCCGACCTCGGCGCTCGACGTGACCGTGCAGCACCAGGTGCTCGCGATCATGGACGATCTGGTGCGCAGCCGCGGCATGGGGCTGATCCTGATCAGCCACAACCTGCACCTCGTCTCCTCGTTTTGCGACCGGGTGCTCGTGATGTATGCCGGACGCGTGGTCGAGACCTGCGCCGCCTCGGAGCTTTCCAAGGCGCGTCATCCCTACACGCGCGGCCTGCTGGCTTCGCTGCCCGAATTGGGACGGCGGCGCACGGAACTCCCGCAACTGCAGCGCGATCCTGCCTGGGCGGAGGGCTGAGCATGATCGTGCTGGACCATGTCACCGTGAGCTACGGTAGCGGCACCGGGCGTATCTTCGCGGCAAGCGACGTCTCGTTCACGGTGGAGGAGGGGGCAGCCTTCGGCCTCGTGGGCGAATCCGGTTCCGGCAAATCGACGGTGCTGCGCGCGATCGCCGGGCTCATCCCTCATGCGCAAGGGCGCGTCGCACTCGCCGGGCAGGAGATGGACATGCACCGCTCCAAGGCGGCGCGAAAGATGGTCCAGATGGTTTTCCAGGACCCCTATGGATCGCTGCACCCCAACCAGACGGTCGACCAGACTTTGAGCATGCCGGTCGCCATTCACCGTCTCGGCGATTCCGACCGGCGCATCTCCGCGGTGTTGCGCGAAGTCGGATTGGGCCGCGAGCATCGCTATCGATATCCGCACCAGCTCTCGGGCGGGCAGCGGCAACGGGTGGCGATCGCACGTGCGCTGGTGCTGGAGCCGCGCATATTGCTGCTCGACGAGCCCACATCGGCGCTCGACGTCTCGGTGCAGGCGGAGATCCTGAACCTGCTCGCACGGCTTCGGCGGGTTCACGGGCTCACTCTCCTGATGGTCAGCCACGACCTCGCCGTGATCGCGCATCTATGCGAGCGGATCGCAGTGATGAGCAACGGGGTGCTGATCGAGGAGACGTCCGCGGACGCGCTCGCTTCGGGGAGGGTGACGCACGCCTATACGCGGCAGCTGCTGCGTTCCAACCGCGGGTTCGACCGCAGCGGGGCGGAGATCGTTGACGTTGCCTCCTGAGGGACTTAGCCTTGGCGGGGCTGGAAGTCGCGTCGCGAAGAGCGCCGCTCTGGGTCTTTCCGCCGGGCATGTCGAGTCGCCGCCCGGGTTGCTCAAAGGTCTCCTACGCCTTCTCGTTCGCGCCGACATAGGTCGCGCCCAGGAGCCGTCGCAATGACCATCCATGCCAGCGCAATCCCCGCCACGGTCGCCGAGCGTGTTGCCGAGATCGTGCGGCGCCAGCCCAAGGCACATTCGCTCCACCAGGCGCTCTACAACAGCTCGCAAGCCTTCCGTCACGACATGGAGCGGATCTTCTTCCGGCACTGGATTCTGGCCGGACATGAATCGAGCGCGCCGAAACCCGGCGATTGGTTCGTCCATGAAATGGCGCAGGAAAGCATCATCGTCGTGCGTGGCAAGGATGGCACGCTGCGTGCCTTCGTCAATGTGTGCCGCCATCGCGGATCGCGCATCTGCAACGCGGCGTCCGGCCATGCGACGGTTCTGGTCTGCCCCTATCACGCCTGGAGCTATGACCTCGATGGAAGCCTGCGCGGCGCGCGGTACATGCCCGCCGATTTCGACAAATCGAAGCACGGCCTGAAACCGGTCCATCTCGAGCTCGTCGAGGGGCTCGTGTTCATCTCGCTCGCCGAGACGCCGCTGTCGTTCGAGACCGCGCGTGCCGCGATTTCCGGGACCTACGGCGCCTATGGCTGGGGAAGCGCCAAGGTCGCGCATCGCGAGACCTATGTCGTCGAAGCGAACTGGAAGCTCGCCGTCGAGAATTATCTCGAATGTTACCACTGCACGCCCGCGCACCCCGAATACTCGAAGCTTCACGCGCTCGAACAGCCGCTCGACAGGATCGCGGGTCTGAACGCTGCGATGGAGGCACGCAGCCTGGCGCTGGGCGTCGACGTGGCCACGATCGACCACAGGGTCGCGTCTGAAACGGGCGAGGCCGCGATATTCACCTTCCGCTACGCGCTTTATGAGGGGGTCAAGACGGGAGCCATGAACGGCGAGCCGGTGGCGCCGCTGATGGGAAAATTCGCGGATTATGATGGCGGGGTCACCTCCACGCATGTCCTGCCGTCGAGCTTCTTCATCGCCTATCCCGACCACGGCGTCCTCTACCGCTTCATGCCGTTGACGCCGTCGTCCTCGGCCTTGGAGCTCGTGTGGCTCGTCAGCCGGGACGCGCGCGAAGGCGTCGACTACGACCTCGACAAGCTCACCTGGCTATGGCGGGTGACGACGCAAGCCGACAAGCGCATCACTGAAGACGCGCAAAAGGGTGTCAATTCTCGTTTCTACGAGCCTGGTCCCTACGCGCCGGTCGAGCAGAATGCCATCGCCTGGATCGCCTGGTACCTCGAGGAAATTGCCTGATGAGGCGGACCGCGTGCCACATTCCCGCGCCATGCCGCGATCCCTCGCTTTGCGGCCCGCGACGATGACGATCACCCCGTGTTGAAGCTCGAGACATAGGGGCGCTGCATGAAGGCACTTGCGACGGCGATCACGACCTCGCGTTCGGGGGCGGCATTTAGCTCCTCGACCTGCTTCAAGATCCGTTCGAAGCTCTGATAGGTCGCCTTGCGCGGATTGGAGGCGAGTTGCTCCGTTTCCGTCGCGAGCTGTTCCAGGCGCTGCCGACGCACCTGCGATTGCTCGGGCGAGAGAAGCATTGCCCGGCCCGGCTCGGTTCGAAAATTTCGCCGGATGTCCTTCGCGAATGTATTCAGGGAGGAAGCGACATGCCCATCAGAAGACATCTACTTTCCTTTCTCTCAACACTGACGGCTATGCAATAGAGAGAAAATGTAAGTTCATTCCTTCGGGGTCAAAAGAAATATTCGCAAAAAGTCATCGAATTGCATTTTTGAAAGAGGGCGTGATCGTTGCGCTTGCAAGCCGACGGCATGCTCCGTCGCACCCGAGGGCGCTCCCGGAACCAAATGGCGCGCCCTCCGCTTTGTCCCAGGGATGGTTCATGGCTCCGACCCTAAAGCCAGGGAGGCGGCGAAAGTGAGGGCAGTCGATTTCAGGGGTAAGGCGGTCGGCATTCGCGAGGGCGCGCTATCGGCCACCTCGGACGAGATCAGGTCCATGCTCCTTCATGTCGCGCGGACTTATGACCGTGTCGCCGACGGGATCGAGGCGGCCGCAAGTCTTTCCGCCGCTGGAGAGCGCTCCGAGACGCCAGAGCACCTTGACGATCGTCCCGGCGGCGTCAGGGCCGAGCCTGCTCCGTTCGATGCGCAAATGGAGCCACGCGATAACGCCAAGACGAGGGCCGCCGACTACAGGACGCGGGCGGAAAATGCGCGGCTTCGCGCAGCATCGATCGAATGGGCCGACGTCAGGGCGAGCCTGCTCGAGGTCGCCGACACCTATGACAAGCTCGCCGATACGATCGAGGACATCGAGGAAAAGCGAGCATAGCCCTTTCGACACTTGTTCGGGGTCGGTTTTTGCTGGAGAGCGGCGCCAGGACGACGACGCGGCTTGGTCCCTTGTTCTGCTTCGCCCGGCGCTTTCCTTTGGGAAAGACGTTCCCGTCGATCAGGCGCCGAGCACGCGCTTCTGAAAACCCTTTGCCGACATCAGCGGCTTTTTCGACGAGAGGATGCGCGAGTTGATGCCTTGCCACCCGATCTCGCCCGAGAGGCGGCCGAACTCGATCTTCGGGCAGCGGTTCATGACGACCCTGATGCCGGCGGCTTCGGCCCGCGCGGCCGCTTCATCATTCCTCACCGAAAGCTGCATCCAGATGACCTTGGGCTGGGGCACGAGCGTCAAGGCTTCGTCGACGATCGGTCCCGCGGCTTGCGAGTTCCGGAAGATCTCCACCATGTCGAGGGGTTCACGAATATCCCTCAAATTCGCCACCACCTCGCGGCCGAGGATCTTCTGCCCCGCCAGGCCGGGATTGACCGGTATGACCTTGTAGCCTCGCTCGGAAAGATATTTGAGAACGATGAAGCTCGGCCGCGCCGGGTTGGCGCTCGCGCCGACGAGGGCGAGCGTCTTCGTCGTCTTCAGAATGTCCCGGATGTAGGCATCGGGATACGAATCGTGATTCAAAACGGCCTCGCTCAGAGCTTTCGTGAATTGCCGGGCAGGATGCCGATCATATAGGCGACCCCATCCGCGTCTGTCATGATGCCGGTCGCGCCGTCGCCGTCGAGCGCGAGCGTATAGCAGGTTTCATCCTCGTCCTCGGGAAATTCTTCGCAAAGACCCTCGCCGTCGCTCGACCATTGGCCCGTCGAGACCGCGCCGTCGCGCTGCATCCTCACCGTGCCGTCCTTGTCGTAGAAGGCAAAGTAGGGAACGCCGTCCGCGGTTCCGGTCATGGTGTTTCCGATCAGCCTTTCGACGGCGGCGTGGCCGGTGAGCGATGGGGACGTGCCAGGCGAGAGGGGCGGTTGCTGTGCGAGCGCAGGGCATGAGGCGGCCGCGGAGATCGAGAGCGCGAGCGCGGCCTTCAAGATCATGCCTTGGCATCTTTGGGGCGAGCAGGGTCGTGCAAAGATGTAGACGCGGATGTGGTGCCGAAGACGCGCGCGAAAATCGTGTCGACGTGCCGCAGATGATAGTCGAGGTCGAACTCGGCCGAAATCTCCTGTTCCGAGAGATAGCGGCGCACATCGGCATCCTTGGTGAGGAGGGTGCGGAAATCGCCTTCGCCGCGCCAGACCGGCATGGCGTTGCGCTGGACGAGCCGATAGGCCTCCTCTCGCGAAGCCCCTTTTTGCGTCAAGGCGAGCAACACGCGTTGCGAGTTCACGAGGCCGCCGAGCCGGTCGAGATTTCTTTTCATCGTGGCCGGGTAGACGAGCAGCTTATCGACGAGCCCCGTGAGGCGCGTCAGGGCGAAATCGAGCGCGATTGTCGCATCCGGCGCGATCACGCGCTCGACCGAGGAGTGCGAGATGTCGCGTTCGTGCCACAGGGCGACATTCTCCAACGCCGGCAGCGCATAGCCGCGCAGGAGGCGCGCAAGCCCGGTGATGTTCTCCGAGAGCACCGGGTTCCTCTTGTGCGGCATGGATGAGGAACCCTTCTGGCCTTCCGAGAAGAACTCCTCCGCCTCATAAACCTCGCTGCGTTGGAGATGGCGTATCTCGGTCGCGAGCCGCTCCATCGAGGACGCGACGACGGCGAGCGTCGCGAAGAACATGGCGTGGCGGTCGCGCGGAATGATCTGGGTCGAGACAGGCTCGACGGCGAGGCCCATCTTCTCAGCCACATAGGCTTCGACGCTCGGGTCGACGCTCGCGAAGGTGCCGACCGGACCCGAGATGGCGCAGGTGGCGATCTCGGCCTTCGCCGCGACCAGGCGGGCACGGCCGCGCGAAAATTCGGCATAGGCGGCGGCAAGCTTGAGGCCGAATGTCAAAGGCTCGGCGTGAATGCCGTGCGAGCGCCCGATGGTCGGGGTGAGCTTGTGCTCGAAGGCACGGCGTTTCAATGCGGCGAGCAGGGCGTCGAGATCGCCGATGAGGATATCGCAGGCGCGCTTGAGCTGCACCGCGAAACAGGTGTCGAGCACGTCGGAGGAGGTCATGCCCTGATGCAGGAAGCGGGCTTCAGGGCCGACGATCTCATTGAGATGGGTGAGGAAGGCGACCGTGTCGTGCTTCACCTCGCGCTCGATCTCGTCGATGCGCGCGACGTCGAAGACGGCATCCTTGCCTTTTTCCCACACCTTCTCGGCCGCTTCGCGCGGGATCACGCCGAGCTTCGCCATCGCGCTCGCCGCATGGGCCTCGATCTCGAATTGGATGCGAAAGCGGGTCTGCGGCTCCCAGATCGAGGCCATGGCAGGTCGTGAATAGCGGGGGATCATCGCGAACCTCGTCTCATGCGAGCTCGCCGCGGGCCGCGGCGGCGGCCTGACGGATGGCGGCGATATTGGCGCCGTAGGATCGGGGCCCGCCCTTGAATACGGCTGCACCCGAGACGAGCACATTGGCTCCGGCCGCCGCGACCGCGCCGGCGGTCTCCGGCGTTATGCCGCCATCCACTTCGATGTCGATATCGCGCCCTTCCGTCATGGCGCGAACGCGCGCGACCTTGCCGATGATTTCGTGGATGAACGCCTGTCCGCCGAAGCCGGGATTGACCGTCATGACCAGAATCTGATCCACGAGATCGAGGAGATAGCCGACGGCGCTCTCAGGCGTGCCGGGGTTGAGCACGATGCCGGCGCGCTTTCCAGCCGCGCGGATGGCCTGCAGGCTTCGATGCGCGTGCGGGCCGGCTTCCACATGAATCATGATCATGTCCGCGCCGGCCTTTGCGAAGGCCTCGATATAGGGGTCGGCCGGCGCGATCATCAGATGCGTGTCGAGCGGCCTTCGCGCATGCGGCCTTATGGCGGAGACGAGGTTGGGACCGATCGTGATGTTCGGCACGAAATGGCCGTCCATCACATCGACATGAACATAATCGGCTCCCGCGGCCTCGACCGCGCGCACCTCCTCTCCAAGCTTGGCGAAATCCGCGGAGAGAATCGAGGGGGCGATCAGCAGAGGGCGCATGCAATCTTATGGGGAAACCCATAACCTCGATCGCGTCACGGCCGTGCCCGTCACGGCATCCGCGTCCTTGCCGCATGGACGAAAGGCGTCGAGGACCGAGCGTGCCCGGTCAAGACGACAGTTGGAGAGGCGGCATCACAGTCATTGCAAGAGCGGCGCTACCACCTCGACGCTCGCCCGGCAACCGCAAGCGAAGGCTCCATAGGGTGTGCCCGCAAAAAATCGCGCTCAGGCGGTGCGCTCGAGCATCGGGCCGCGGGCTCGCCGGCCGCCGCTGCGCAGCAGAAGCCAAAGCGCGATCGCGGCGTTCAGCACATTCCAGGCGACGCCGTTGGCGAAGGCCGCCTGATAAGAGCCGGTGAGGTCGAAGATGAGGCCGTTCATCCAGCCGCCGAGCGCCATGCCGATAACGGTCGCCATGATGGCGATCGAGACGCGCGTGCCCGCTTCCTTCGGCGGAAAATAGTCGCGCACGATGATGGCGTAGCATGGCACGATGCCGCCTTGCACCAGGCCGAACAGCGCCGAGATGGCGTAGAGCGAGGCCAAGCCGTTGAAGCCGATATAGAGGATCAGCGATGCCCCCTGCGCGGCCGAGCCGATGAGCAGTGTCGACAAGGGCCCGATGCGGTCGGCAATCAATCCCGAGCCCACGCGGCTGATGATGCCGAGCCCCAGCATCATCGCCAGCATCTGGGCGCCCACGGCGGGGCCGTAGCCGAGATCGGTGCAATAGGCCACGAGATGGACTTGCGGCATCGACATGGCGACGCAACAGGCAAGCCCCGCGACTCCGAGAAGCGCCTGGAGCGCGTTCGGCGACATGCCGAGAGGGCGTTGCATGCTCCTCACCTCGGCGGCGGTTTGCGTCGTCTCGTGGATGGGCGCAGCGCGCTTCAGGATGAGCGCCAAGGGCAGCATGGTCGCCACGCAGACGAGGCCGAGGCAGAGATAGGTGTCGCGCCAGCCGATGCTCGCGATGAGGTGTTGCTCGATCGGCGGCCAGATCGCCCCCGAAATATAGTTGCCGGAGGCCGCGATCGCGACCGCGGTGCCTCGGCGGCGCGCGAACCAGTGCGACACATCCGCCATCAAGGGTGCAAAAAGGGCCGAACAGCCGAGCAAACCCAGGACGCCATGTGCCAGCGCGAAGAGCCCGAGCGTCGGCGCGAATGCAGCCGCGACGTAGCCGAGGCCGAGCGCGATCGCGCCGATCATGATCGGCAGCATCACGCCGGAACGATCCGTCAACCGCCCCATGATCACGCTGCCGAATGCGAAGCCGAGCATGGTCAGCGTGTAGGGGAGGGCGGCGGCCCCGCGCGTCACCCCGAACTCGGCCTGCACCGCGGGCAGCGCCACGACATAGGACCAGAGCCCGACATTGCCGATTGTCGAGATGACGACGGCCGTCGCAAGCCGCAGCCAAGCGTAACCACTATCGACCCCGTCCGCCGGCCGGACGACCCGATTGACCTCGATATTCAAAGGCGATCCTTCCCTGGTTCGCTGCAAGATAGCATTGCGCCGAGCATCGCGGCCATGGCTCGGCGCGGGTCTCAGCCGTGCGCGCCTCGCAGATCGGGAGGGAGGAGGTCCGGGGCTTGCGCGAGCTTTCTCGGGCGAGGCGCTCCGATTTCGGCGACGATGTCGCCCAACGCCTCGAAATCTTTCGCCTGCGGCGAGGTCCGGCGCCAGGCGAGCCCGATGCAGCGGCTCGGTTGAGGCTCGGCGAAGCGATAGAGCGCGATGCGTTCGTCGTTCCCCACCTCGATCGGCACGGCCATCTCCGGAAGGAGCGTGATTCCGTAGCCGTTGGCGACGAGCTGGACAAGCGTTGCGAGGCTGCTGGCGCCGAAGCGGTCACGCATTGCGCCAGCCGTGCTGCAATAGGCGAGCGCCTGATCGCGCAAGCAGTGGCCGTCTTCGAGGAGAAGCAGATTTTCCTGCCTCAGGATCTCCGGCGTGAGCGGCTTCGAAACATCGAAGGACACGTCGCGACGGGAGGCGAGCACGAATCGATCCATGAAAAGAGGAAGCGTCGCGATCTCGGGATGCTCGACCGGCAAGGACAGGAGAACCGTGTCGAGCTGACCTGCGAGCAGCTCGGCGAGCAGGATCGAGGTCTGCGTCTCGCGCAAGATGAGCTCGAGCGCGGGGTGGCGCGCGCGCACGAGCGGCAAGGTCGCGGGGAGGAGATAAGGCGCGATGGACGGGATCGCGCCGAGCACCAGCCTGCCCGTGAGGGTGCCGCCGCAATTGCGGGCATAATCAGACAGGTCCCGCACGCCAGTGAGGATCATGCGCGCCCGTCGTGCGATTTCCTCGCCCGTATTGGTCAGCTTCACCCCGTTTCGCCGCCGCTCGACCAAGGCTGTGCCGAGCCGCGCCTCGAGTTCCTGAACCTTCATGGACAAGGCCGGCTGGGATATCGCGCATTCCTGCGCGGCGCGGCCGAAATGCCGCAGCCGCGAGAGCGCCTCGAAATATCTGAGCTGTTTCAGCGTCACCATGGCCATAAGAATATCTGATCGTGGACGCAAGACAATCCGATTGGACTTGATGGCGGCGGTGAGCGAGGTGGCGAGTGGTGAATAGTTCTACTGCGTCAGTAGTGATAGTGAATAGTACCACTGAGTTTAGTGAATAGTGAGGACGTGAGCAGTGAAGGGTGGAGGGTGCCCACTCACTCCTCACTCCTCACTCTTCACTCTTCACTCCTCACTCTTCCCTCCTCACCGCCATCCTGAAGAAAAATCCTGCGCACAGACCGGCGATCGAGGGCACGACCAGAAACAACCACAGCTGTGAAATAGCCTTGCCCCCGACGAAAACCGCCGGCCCGAGCGAGCGCGCGGGGTTCACCCCAAGGCCCGTGACGTTGACGAAGGGGAGGTGGACGAGCACGAGCGTCAGGCCGATCGCCAGGCCGGCCATCGCCGGGTGGCCGCCCTTGTTCTGGGTCACGCCGAGAATGGCGACGAGGAAGACCAGCGTGCCGATGAATTCCGCCAGCACGGCGGAGCTGGTGCCGTAGCCGCCGAGATAGCCTTCGCCCCAGCCATTCTGGCCAAGGCCGGCGGTGGCGATGTCGTAGCCCGCGAGCTTGCCCATGGCGATGATGTAGAGAATGCCGGCCCCGATGATGCCGCCGACCAATTGCGCGACGATGTAGCCCGGCACGTCGGAAGTAGGCATGCGCCCGGCGGCCCAGAGGCCGAGCGTGACGGCAGGGTTGATATGGCAGCCGGAGATCGCGCCGATCCCGTAAGCCATCGCCATCACCGTCAGGCCGAAGGCGAGGGCTACCGGCAATATGCCCAGCGGAAACGACTGCCCATACCCGCCGAGGACCACCGAGCCGCAGCCCACGAGCACCAGCATCGCGGTGCCGAACAGTTCCGCAACGTATTTGTTCACGACCATTCCCTCCTTCACCGCGATGAGGGCAAGAAACCCGTGACAATCCGCCCTCAGTTAAGAGTGCGCCGTTACGCTCACGCGAATGTTATATCGTAAAATTAGGCCGGTAAATTGCCTGCCGGCTGAGAATTTCCTAGCTTGAGCTTGTTCGAGAGCGTCGCTTTACCCTTGCAATGCGCATCGTCGCGGACGGCGTTTCTTATCCCCCATCGAGGAGAGCATCATGCAAGACCGCTATCGGCGCCTCGCCGCCTATAACAGCTGGGCCAACCGGCGCCTCTACGATGCCGCCGCGCTCGTCAAGGATGACGACTACCGAGCCGACCGCGGTGCGTTCTTCAAATCGCTCCACGGCACGTTGAACCATCTCCTCGTCGGCGACCGCATCTGGATGCGCCGATTTACGAGCGAGGGCGAGGCGCCGACCCGGCTCGATGCCATTCTGTTCCACGATTTTGCCGAGCTTCGGCGGGCGCGCGAGCTCGAGGATCGGCGCATCGAGACCTATGTCGAAGGACTCGACGATGCGGCACTTTCGGCAAGCTTCAGCTATTCCACGATCACCCAGCCGGCGAAGGTCGAGCAGAGGCTGAGCGAAGCACTGGATCATTTCTTCAATCACCAGACACATCATCGAGGACAGGCCCATTGCCTCCTGACCGCGATCACGGGGACGGCGCCGCCCCTCGATCTCATCCTCCTTCAGCGTGAGAAAGGCTGGGCCAAAAAGCAGTGAACGGCCAGGGGGAAGCTGCTATTTTCGCGGGGTCATAAAGCTTTCGAAATGCGCGACCTCGGCGTCGAAGGCGCGGCGGAAGTCGCTTCCTTTCGGGGTCTTGCCGATGAAGCCCGCCTCGACCTCGAGCCTCCCATTCGGATTTGCAAGATTGACCCAGCCGATAACCTCGTGGCCGAAGAGAAGCGGCATGGCGTAATAGCCCAATCGCCGCTTCTTTCCCGGCGTATAGGCCTCGAAGCGATATTCCCATCCCCAGAGATGCTCGAATCGCCGCCTGTCCCAGACAATCGGATCGAAGGGCGCGAGGAAACGCACCTTGCGCGAGGCGGCCGAAGTTTCGGGCGCCGGCAAGTCGGCGGGCCAGAAATAGGTCTCGCCCTCGATCTCGGCGCGCTCGATCGCGCCGGAGCGCAAAAGGGAATCGATGGCCGCGGGCGTGCCGCGGAGTTCCGGCACGCCGCGTGCGAGAAGGGCGAGCGTCGAGGCGAGGCTCTTCTTCGGCAAGGGTGCGAGAAGCCTCAGCACCAGGAGGAGAAGGCGCCGTCGCCGCTCTTCGGCGCTCACGCTTTCTTCCCGCATCGGCGCGGGCTCGTAAAGGCGGATACCGTCTCGACGGTGCGAAACGCGCAAGAGCCCGTAGAAATGCAGGCTCTGCAACGCTCGCGTGGTCGCCTTCGAGAATCCGCCCCACCCGTTCACGGCGCGCTCCTTGCCGAAAATTTCTGCGAGTTCCAGCGGATGGGTGGGTCCGCGCTCGCGCACATGGGCGAGCACATCGGCCGCAAGCCCCGTTGGCCGGTGAATCCCGCCCTGTGGATCGAGGCGCGGGTGCAGGAGCGCGGCGACCTCGCCCGGCATGAACCCATAAGCGTAGAGAAAATCCTCCTCGAGCCCAAGCCGGCGAAAGCCGCGTTCGAGATCGCCAGCGCGATAGCCGGCGACGCGGTGGCGCAAGATGAGATCCTGGGCACGCGCGGGGGAGCGTATCGGGTCGGCCTGCACGAAGCCGAGCAAGTCGAGGGCGCGCGAAAGCGTTGCAGGGCGGATGAGCGATGCCGCGAGCGCGCGGTGTCTCAAATCCTCGAGCGTCGGTCCGGCTTTCGGCTTGCGCCTTGGGGCTCTCGACGCGGTCCTTTCCTTCACGTTTCGCCTCGCCTCAGTTGCTCCGGGCTTCGGGGAACGCGCCTCGCGCCTTCTCTTTGGATCGGTGCCCCGCGCGGCGCGCCGTCGAGCGATTGATCTTTAGGAGACAGCGTCCAAGAGCAAGTCCCCGCATCCTCGGTCATGGCATCTGCCGCGTTCACGTAAAGGCGTGCACCTCAAAAGCTCATCGCCGCCGCGTTGATGATCCCCGCCGCGAGCGAGGCGCAGCCGAGGAACAGCGCCGCCGTGACTTCGCCTGCCGCGATGCGGCGCGTGAGGTCCGGCAAAACAAGGCGCACCAGCCAATAGACGAGGATTTGAACCACGAGCGCGACCACGCCCCACATGAAGAAATTCGCGAGGTTGTGGGTGTAGACGATTGCGCTCGACAAGGGGAGCGCGAAACCGATAAGGCTCATGCCGAGCGCGATCGCAGCCGATAATATGTTAGCGCGGATGAGCGCGAGCTCGTTGTGGCTTGTGGCAAGGACGTAGACGATGAGATAGAGCACGACGAGTGCGAGCGCGAGCCCGAAGAACTCGCCGAAATCCGCCAACCTTGCAATCGTGGCCATGCCCAGCTCCGTTTCGCCTTTCAATGGGCATGATTATCGTCAAAAGATCAACGCCGAATTGAGAAATTTGCCGGGCTCCGGCCCGAGGCGAAGAGAGTGAGGCAGTCTTGCGAAGCGTTCGGCGCGCCGTGCGGCGCGAATTGATTTCGGGCATGGGCCGCTCGGTTGCGATCGTGGTGCTGGCAACGATGGTGGTGGCTTTCGTCCAGCCCGGCGATGCGTCGGCGAGAACGCGAAGGCACGCGTCGCGTCCGGCTCCCGCCGCAATCGCGGTCTACCCCGATGAGCGCAGTTGCGCCGCCAAGAAGGCGCTGGACGAAGCGCAATGCCGCAACGCGGCCTTGAACTCGCATGCCGAATATGAGGAAAAAGCGCCTCGCTTCGACACGAACGCCGCCTGCGAGCAAGCTTTCGGGCGCCGCGGTTGCTCGATGCGCATCGGTAGTGCGGCGGGAATCGGCTTCATTCCCTCCTACAAGGGATTTACGCTCGAGCCTGCGAAGAAAGGCGAGGAGACGCTCGTTCTGCCCTTGATCGCGGGGAAGAGCGCCACGGTCGAGTTCACGGCGCGGCCCGTGTCGCGCCTCGATACCGAGCAGGACCCCGGACGCGGCGCTCGCGCGCAAGCCGCGTGGCAGGGATCCCATTCTCCCGCGATCCGCAGCGCCGGCGGAGCGCTGCACTATCGCGATGCGCCGAAGGACGCGATGCCCCTTGGTTCGGATGATTCCGAAGAGGCGCAACCGGGACCCGCGGCGACCTATCCGGTGAGCCCGGCAATGCTCAAGTCGATGCAAGAGGAAATCCGGAAATACGGCAATCCCTCCGCGCCGGTGGTCCCCGCCAAATAAGACCGCCCATTGACGCGTCGCTACCGGGCACAGGGGCGGCTCGTTGCCCTGAAGGCTCGCGAGCCACGATAACCCTCAGCCCGGAGCACCCTCATCGAGGAAGTGCATGCGCACGCCGCCTTCCTCGAGAATGACGCGCGAGCGCAGGAACGCCTGGCCCCAGACCGCATCCGAATAATCCGGCGCCGGCGTGCAAAGGCGGGCGATGCCGGCCTGCACGATCGCCCGCGCGCAGTCGATGCAGGGAAAGAAGGTCGTCGCGAGCGTCGCGGCTTCGGTCGCGACGCCGCGCTTCGCGGCCTCGAAAATGGCGTTGCGTTCGGCATGCTCCATCCAGACGAAACGCCCATCGCCTTCGTGGCGCTCGTCGATATCGCGAACGCCTTTCGGAAAGTCGTTGCACTTGGCGATGCGGGTCGCATCGGCTGTGACCAGCACGGCGCCCACTTGGCGGACGCGGTTCGGGCTTTGGCGCGCCGCCTCCCTCGCCCTCTCCATCAACTCGTCGATATTCGAGGGCGGACTCGGCGACGACGCATCCTCGCGGTGGCTCAAGCGGCCGCCTCCGGCACTTTCTTCACGCGAGGCCAATCGACTTCGTCCTGAGAGATGGTGAGGCTCTCCTTGAAGGCCGCCTCGCGCCAGGATTTGAAGGCGGGCAGCTCGTGGAGCGCCTCGATATAGGCGCGGCTCACCCGATCGCATTCGATGTCATAGGTGTAAAGGCGCGTCGCCACCGGGGCGAACATCGCGTCGGCCGCGCCGAATCCGCCGAAGAGGAAGGGGCCTCCCTTGCCGAAACGCTCGCGCGCCGTGCGCCAGATCTCGGTGATGCGCGCCACATTGGCCTCGACCTCGGGCGTGAGCGCGAGGCGTTCGACGGGACGCCAGAGATTCATCGGGCAATGGTTGCGCAAGGCTCCGAAGCTCGCGTGCATTTCCGCCGCGATCGAACGCGCATGGGCGCGCGCGGCAAGGTCCTGCGGCCAGAGCCGGGCCTGTGGAAAGCGCTCGGCGAGATGCTCGAGGATCGCGAGCGATTCCCAGATCACCGCATCGCCATCGATCAACACCGGAACCTTCCCCGCCGGCGAATAGGCGTTGATGCGCTCCTTGGTGTCCGGACGCGCGAGCGGAACGAGCACTTCCTCGAAGGGGATGCCGGACGCGGTCATGGCGATCCAGGCGCGCAGCGACCATGAAGAATAGTTCTTGTTGCCGATGACGAGGGTGAGCGACATGAATAGGCCTCGGCGATGTGAGAGGTGGCGGAAAGCGAGCGTCGACGCAGGCGATGATAAGCGTGGTTTCCGATCCTGTCATGAAGGAGCGAGTAGCGAGTAGCGAGTAGCCACCTGTAGCGAGTAGCGAGTGAGGAGTGAGGAGTGAGGAAACAGCCACGTGAGCAGTAGGAGTGAGGAGTGAGGAGTGAGATTTGCCGTTCACCCTTCACTTTTCACTTTTCACTTATTCGCTACTCGCTACTCGCTACTCGCTACTCGCTCTTCTACTCGAACCCGACCGTCCGGCCGAGGAAACCGGCGGCGTCGTAATATTTCGTTTCGCCCACGCTCTGATAGCGCAGAAGGGTGCGCAGGCCGTTCGCATCGGGTTTCGAGGCCCGGGTGCGGCTCGTGAAATCGGGCGTCGTGCCGCCCGGCATGGCTTCGGTGAGCACGCGCCCGACGAGCTTGCCATGCGCTGGGGGCTCCAGCTTGAGAAGCGAGAAGATGGTCCTGCCGACGTCGGCGTTGCTGGTCGGCGCCTCGTCGACATAGCTCGCTTTGAAATCCGGGCCGATCGCCGCCATGAAGTTGAAGGTATCCGCGCGGCTGAAGGAGCCGTGCATGCCTTGCCCTTGCTGGAGGATCGTGTCGGCGAATTCGGCGGTGCAATTCGTCGGCTCGTCGCAACCCGTCCATGTCGACGCGAAGTTGATCGCGATCGCCGGCATCGGCGTCACGGCCGTGCCCTTGAGGTTGATGTCTCTCGTGGTCATGGTGCCCGGATAGGAGCCGAGCGCGTCATCGACGAAGAGGCCGCTGACATAGTCTTGCGCCATGAGGCTTTCGACGACCTTGCGCACGAGCTCGCGATCGGTGGGCTCGGGGAAGTAGACGAGGTCGGAGCCCCCGTTCGCGGCGACCACGATCGAAGGCCTGTTGGGATCATCCCCGATGAGCCCGTTGCCGAGTTTCGGATGAGTGCCCTCGGTGATGCGCGCCGCCCCGACATCGGGATCCCAGAGCGGCAGCCCCACGCCGGAAGCGATGTCGATCGCGACGACGCCAGGCGGAACGAAGCCCGCCGGCACATCGGCATAGCTCGCCTTGGCGGAAGCGCTGGTCGCGCTCTGCTTCGTGATCACCGAGAAGCCGTGGTCCGCGGTCACGATCACGTCGGTCGTCTTGTCGAGACCGAGATCGGCGAGGGCCTGGCGCAGCTTGCCGAGATCGTCATCGGAATTCTTGATGCCGGCGAAGGTGGTCGGGCCGTTGATGCCGGGCACCAGGGTATTCAGGCTGTCGCCTTGATTATGCTGGGTGCCGTCCGGATCGCGCGACCAGAAGACGAGCACGAAGGGCTTGCCGTCCTTCTTGAACTCGGGAAGCACCACCTTGGTCGCAGCGTCGACCATCCAGCCCTGCTGCTCGGCATTGGGAGCGAGCGTGCCGGCCGTCTTCGCATTTCCGGCCTTGCCGTTGTCACCGCGCGTCGGCGCGGCGAGCGGCAGCTTGGCGGCGGCAAGACCGTCGCTGACCCATCCGGCGAGCGGAATGCCGTTCTTCGTGCCGGTCGAATCGTCGAGGATCACCGATTTCTGGCCGCTGCGTTCGGTGTGGTCGAAGATCAGCGTCGGGCCGAGCTTGCCGATCGCGGCGGTCTGGAAACCGGCCTCGCGGGCGGCGCGCAGGATCGTCACCTCGTCGAGATAGTCGCCGGAATAATGTTCGTCGACATCGCCGAGCACGGGGTCGCTCTCGAGAAAGGGGGTGAGCGAGTTTCCGGCGCCGGGCACCGGAAATCCCGAATAGATCGTGTTCGAGAAGTCGCCGGTGTCGCCGAGGAAATGTCCGGTTGCCATGGCGGAGGCGTTCGCCGTCGTGAAGGTCGGAAATATCGAGTGGCTGTTGGCGAAGCGCACGCCCTTGTCGCGCACGGAAGCCATGACCGGCGCCGTCTGGTTGTTGACGATCCGCGCACGCAAGCCGTCCGCCACGAAGAGCACGATGTTATGAGGTTCGTCCGCCGCAAGGGCCGGAGCGCTTATCAAAAATGGCGTTGAGATTGCCATCGCGGTGGCCAGAAGCACATATGCAGCCTTCATCGTCTTCGTCTCCGTTGCGGCGAGCCATTCCTCGTCACCGTGCATGACAGTTTAGTGACAGCGCTTCAATTGTGAATGGCGTTTCGCTAGGGGTGCAAATGAGACATTTGGTACCTCTGAAGGCAGACGCTCGACCGCGTTGGAACCGACCGACCAGGGAGACGATGATGAAAGCGTTCGTCATTGCAACCGAGACCCCAAAAGACGAATCCATGTTTTCCGAATATCGAAAGGCAGTTCCAGCCACGCTCGAAGCTTTCGGTGGCAAGTTCATCGCGCGTGGCGGTAATCTGAAATTATTGGAAGGGGAATGGCCGCACCCGCGTCTCGTCATAATCGAATTTCCGTCGCGAGATGCTGCTGAAGGATGGTACAGATCGCCAGAGTATCAGAAGATAATCGGACTTCGACTAAGCAGCACGGTCGGAAATCTTGTCATCGTTGAAGGTCAGGACTAGACGCCGCGCCGACACACTTGAAGAGGGCCTCGGCGAACTCAAATATTTGATTTTGGCCACTAGTTATTTGCTCCAGCGGGGCGCAAGGGACTTGCCGCGAAGCCCGGTCTGCGGTGAAAGTCCGAAGGACGACGGGTGTGACCGACGAGCGGCGGCTCCAATCCAGGCGAGACGATCATGGCAACCTCCTACGACATCATCGTGATCGGGTCCGGTCCCGGTGGCTACGTGACCGCGATCAGGGCGGCGCAGCTCGGCTTGAAGACCGCGATCGTGGAGCGCGAGCATCTCGGCGGCATCTGCCTCAACTGGGGATGCATTCCCACGAAGGCGCTGCTGCGTTCCGCCGAAATTTTGCATTATGCGCAACATGCCAAGGATTACGGCCTCCTTCTCGAGGGCAAGATCAGCCCCGATCCCGCGGCCGTCGTGCAGCGTTCGCGCGGCGTCTCGAAGCGCCTCAACGACGGCGTCGGCTTCTTGATGAAGAAGAACAAGATCGACGTGATCTGGGGCGAGGCCGTGATCGACGCGCCCGGCAAGATCACGGTCGGCCCCTCGAAGAAGCCACCGATGCAGCCCGCTCATCCCGCTCCGAAAGGGACGCTCGGCTCGGGCAGCTACGAAGCCAAGCACATCATCATCGCGACGGGCGCGCGCCCGCGCGTCCTTCCGGGCATCGAGCCCGACGGAAAGCTGATCTGGACCTATTTCGAGGCGATGGTGCCGCCCTCGATTCCGAAATCCCTGCTCGTCATGGGCTCGGGCGCGATCGGCATCGAATTCGCTTCCTTCTTTCGCGACATGGGGGCGGAGGTGACCGTGGTCGAGCTCCTGCCGCAAATCCTTCCGGTCGAGGACGGTGAGATCGCGGCTCTCGCCCGCAAACGCTTCGAGAAAGCGGGCATCAAGATTTTGACGGGCGCCAAGGTGACGAAGATCGAGAAGGCCCGAGACTCGGTCACCGCCCATGTCGAGGATGCCAAGGGCGCGCGCGTGACCATCGCGGCCGAGCGCCTGATCTCGGCGGTCGGCGTCGTCGGCAATATCGAGAACCTCGGCCTCGAGAAGCTCGGTGTGAAGACCGCGGGCGGCTCGATCGTCATCGACGAGGTCGGCCGCACCAATGTGAAGGGCGTCTACGCGATCGGCGACGTCGCCGGGCCTCCGATGCTGGCCCATAAGGCGGAGCACGAGGGCGTCGTGTGCGTCGAGGCCATCAAGGGGCTCGACGTCCACCCCATGGACAAGCTCAAGATTCCGGGCTGCACCTATTGCCAGCCCCAGATCGCCTCCGTCGGCCTGACGGAAGCAAAAGCCAAGGAGGCCGGGTATGCCCTCAAGATCGGGCGGTTCCCCTTCATCGGCAACGGCAAGGCGATCGCGCTCGGCGAACCCGACGGTCTGGTGAAGACGATTTTCGATGCCAAGACCGGCAAGCTTCTCGGCGCTCATATGGTCGGGGCCGAGGTGACCGAGCTGATCCAGGGCTTCGTCATCGCCATGAATCTCGAGACCACGGAAGAGGAGCTCATCAACGCCGTCTTCCCGCACCCGACCTTGTCGGAGACGATGCATGAGAGCGTGCTCGACGCCTATGGGCGCGTGATCCACACGTGAGCGGCCCGCTCATTCATCGCGTGTCGCTGCCCGAAGGGGAAAGCGTGCCGGCGCTCGGCCAGGGTACCTGGAAGATGGGCGAGGAGCGCGGACGCAGGACGCAGGAGATCGCGGCGCTGCGTGCCGGGATCGGGCTCGGCATGACGCTCATCGACACGGCCGAGATGTATGGCGAGGGGCGCACCGAGGAACTTGTCGGCGAAGCCGTCGCGGGTTTGCGCGATGAGGTCTTCATCGTCAGCAAGGCCTATCCGCAAAACGCCGGGAAACAAAGGCTCCCCGCCGCTTGCGAGCGCAGCTTGCGGCGGCTCCGCACGGACCGTATCGACCTCTATCTCCTGCATTGGCGCGGCGAAGTGCCGCTCTCCGAGACCGTCGAGGCCTTCGAAGCCTTGCGCCGCGCCGGCAAGATCCGCCATTGGGGAGTGAGCAACTTCGACACCGAGGACATGCGAGAGCTTCTCGCCGCGGGCGGGGAACGCTGCGCCACGAATCAGATCCTCTATAATCTGGCGAGGCGCGGGGTCGAATTCGACCTTCTGCCCTCCATGGCGGAGCGTCACATGCCGGCGATGGCGTATAGCCCGATCGAGCAAGGGCGGCTTCCGGCCTCGGGCGTGCTCGCGACACTCGCGAGCGAGCACGGCGTCTGCGCACCGCAAATCGCGCTCGCCTGGTTGTTGCGGCGCAAGGACCTGCTCGTCATACCGAAGGCATCCTCGATCGAGCATCTGCGCCAAAATCACCAGGCGCTCGCGATCGCGCTTTCGCCGGAGGATCTTCGGGCGATCGACCGAGAGTTCCCGCCGCCTCGCCGCAAGACCCCGTTGGAAATGCTTTGACCATGCGTCGATCCAGCCTCGCGATTTGACGAAAGATGAGGGTTGGCTAATTGTCGGTGGGTGGGAGGAAAGCAGGCTCGATCGTCGGCTTTTGCGAATTCGGGCCCGGTCATTCACCGCGGGGCCAATGAGCATGTGCCGGCATCTTCGATCCTGTTCCGAGAGGGACGTGCCGTCTTCGGCGATGCCGCGGCTCGAGAACAAGTCAACGAGGTATGATCATGGTCAAGGCCATTCGCGTTCATCAGCCGGGCGGTCCGGAGGTTCTGAAACTCGAGGACGTCGATCTCGCGAAGCCCGGGCGGGGTGAGATTCGCGTCCGGCACGCGGCGATCGGCGTCAATTACATCGACACCTATTTCCGGACCGGCCTTTATCCGTCATCGACGCCCTTCACCCTCGGCAACGAGGCGGCGGGCGTCGTGAGCGAAATCGGGAAGGGGGTGACCGGCTTCAAGGTCGGCGACCGGGTCGCCTATGTGGCTGGGCTGCGCAGCTACGCCGAAGAGGCGAATGTGCTGGCGGAGGTCGCCGTGAAATTGCCCAAGACCATCTCCTTCGAGACGGCCGCGGCGATGATGCTGAAGGGCATGACGGCGGAATATCTTTTGCGCCGCATCTATAAGGTGCGCAAGGGCGACACCATCCTGGTGCATGCGGCGGCCGGCGGCGTCGGGCTGATCTTGTGCCAATGGGCGAAGGCGCTCGGCGCGACGGTGATCGGCACCGTGGGATCGCAGGAGAAGGCCGCGCTCGCCAAGAAGAACGGAGCACGCCACACCATCCTCTACCGCGAGGAGGATTTCGTGAAGCGGGTCGCCGAGATCACCAAGGGCAGGAAATGCCAGGTCGTCTATGACGGCGTCGGCAAGGCGACCTTTCCGGGCTCGCTCGATTGCCTCGCCCCGCTTGGAACCTTCGTCAGCTTCGGCAGTGCGTCGGGGCCGATCGAGGCCTTCAACCTCGGCATCCTGTCGCAAAAAGGCTCGCTTTACGCGACGCGCCCGACGCTCGGCACCTTCATGGCCGAGCCGGGCGGCACGGCGGCGATGGCACGGCAGCTCTTCAGGGTGGTCGAGAACGGCTCGGTGAAGATCAAGGTCTCGAAGCACTTCCCGCTGAGGGAGGCGGCCGCCGCGCATCGTGCGCTCGAAGGACGCGAGACCACGGGATCGCTGATCCTCGACCCCTGAGGGCGCGGAGCGGATTCACGCGTCGAGCGCCCCTTCGCAGGGCTCGCTTGAACCCTGCTCAGATAGGTGAGCCGCTACACGACGCTGGCGAAGAGATCATAGGCGTCGGCGCGCGTGACCGAGGCCGTGACGACATCGCCCACCTCGAGCGGCTTGCGCGACGAGAGAATGACGTTCCCGTCGATCTCGGGCGCGTCATGCATGCTGCGGCCGATCGCCCCCTTGGCCCCGCCCTCATCGACGATCACGGTCACGCGGGTGCCGATTTTCGCGCGCTGCTTTGCGAGGCTGATCGCTTGTTGGTGGCGCATGAAACGATCATGGCGCGCTTTCGCCACCTTGCCCGGCACTTCCGGCAAGCCGAGGTCATTCGCCGCCGCCCCTTTCACGGGCTCGTAGACGAAGCAGCCGACCCGATCGAGCCGCGCCTCGCTCATCCAGCCGAGAAGCTCCTCGAAGTCTTCCTCCGTCTCGCCGGGAAAACCCACGATGAAGGTCGAGCGGATGGCAATGTCGGGACAGATTTCGCGCCAGCGCGAAAGCCGCGCCAGGGTTTTTTCCTGTGCCGCCGGGCGGCGCATCGTCTTGAGCACTTTCGGGGAGGCGTGCTGGAAGGGAATGTCGAGATAGGGGAGAATGAGCCCCTCCGCCATCAGGGGCACGAGCGCGTCGACGTGAGGGTAGGGGTAGACGTAGTGCAGACGCACCCACGCTCCGAGCGAGCCGAGGCCGCGCGCGAGATCGAGGATGCGCGTTTCGACGGCCTCTCCCTTCCAGCTCGTGGCCTCGTGGCGCCGATCGAGCCCATAGGCCGAGGTGTCCTGCGAGATGACGAGGAGCTCCTTCACGCCGGCCGCGACCAGACGCTCCGCTTCGCGCATGACCTCCGGCAAAGGCCGCGAGACGAGACGGCCGCGAAGGCTCGGGATGATGCAGAAGGAGCAGCGGTTGTTGCAGCCCTCGGAAATCTTGAGATAGGCGTAGTGACGAGGCGTGAGCTTGATGCCTTGCGGGGGCACGAGGTCGATCTTGGGATCATGCGCGGGCGGCACGGCGCGATGCACCGCGGCGACCACGCTCTCATAGGCTTGCGGGCCGGTGATCGAGAGCACGTCGGGGAAGCGCTCGCTGATCGATCGCGGCTGCGCCCCCATGCAACCCGTGACGATGACCTTGCCGTTCTCGGCAAGCGCGGTGCCGATGGCTTCGAGCGATTCCGCCTTGGCGCTGTCGATGAAGCCGCATGTATTGACCACGACGCAATCGGCGCCCTGGTGGCGGTTGGTGAGCGCATAGCCTTCGGCGCGCAATCGCGTGATGATGCGCTCGGAATCGACGAGCGCCTTCGGGCAGCCGAGCGAGACGAAGCTGATGGTCGGGGCGGATGCGGCCACGGGCGGTTCAACCGAAAAGTTGCGGAGCGGAATGAACGCCAATATGGCCGCGCGCCCGAAAATGCAATTCGCCGCGGGCCACAGGGGCGACGCGAACGGGAGAAGATCGTGCAGTTCATGGTAATCGAAACCTTCCGAAATCAGGATGCGAGAACCGTCTACCGGCGGTTCGAGAAAAAAGGCCGGATGCTCCCTGATGGGCTCGCCTTCCTGGAGAGCTTCGTCACGGCCGATCTTTCACGCTGCTTCCAGGTCATGGAATGCGATGACGTCACGCTTCTGCAGAGATGGGTCGCGGAATGGGCTGACCTTATCAGCTTCGAGATCGTTCCCGTGGTCTCTGGAAAAACAACGGGCGCCGCGCTGATGAAAGAGCAATCTTAGCACAACCTGTGCGGCACGCTTGCGCGCTGCGCGCCTGTCCCCGCCCGTATCCACGCCCGTGCCGGCCGGTTGACCCGGACGGCCGTGCGCGCTTAAGCACGAGCCCTCCATGGGGGCGTGCCCGAGCCGATGCCCGACGATCCCGAAATCCTGACCGAGACCCGAGGCCGGCTCGGCTTGATCACGCTCAACCGGCCCGACGCCTTGAACGCGCTCACCCTCGGCATGGTGCGCGCCATGCGCGTCGCGCTCGATCGCTGGGCGACGGACCCCGCCATCGCGAGCGTCGCCGTCCGCGCCGCCGGCACGAGAGCCTTCTGTGCCGGCGGGGACATCCTCACCATCTACCGGCAAAAACAGGAGGGCAGGGCGGAGGATTCCCTGATCTTCTGGGCCGAGGAATATGCGCTCAACCGCGTGATCAAGCGCTACCCCAAGCCTTATCTCGCCTTGATCGACGGGATCGTCATGGGAGGAGGGGTGGGCATCTCGATCCACGGCTCGCATCGCGTCGCGGGCGAGCGTTTCCAATTCGCCATGCCGGAGGTCGGCATCGGCTTCTTTCCCGATGTCGGGGCGACCTATGTCTTGCCACGCCTGCCTTGGCGAAGCGGCTACTGGCTCGCCCTGACCGGCGCGCGCCTCAATCGCGGCGCGGCAGCGGCGCTCGGCATCGCGACGCACAGCGTCGCGGGCGCGCGCTTCGACGCCGTCATCGAGGCGCTCGGCGCCGGCGAGGCGCCTCACCACGTCCTCGTTCGCGAAGCGGTGCCGGCCGGCGAGGCGCCCGAGCTCGCGCATGTGGGAACCATCGCCCGAGCCTTCGCCGGGGAGACGGTGGAAGCGATCCTCGCCGCGCTCGATGATTTCGGAGCCAAGGGTGCGGCTTTCGCCCTCGAGGCGGCGGCCGCGATACGCACGAAATCGCCGACGAGCCTCGAGGTGACGCTGGCGGCGCTGCGGCGCGCGCGCGAGCTCGAGTTCGAGGAGGCGATGAAGCTCGAATACCGCATTTGCCGGCGCATCATTTCGGGCCACGATCTCTATGAAGGCATCCGCGCTCAGGTGATCGACAAGGATCGCAAGCCGCGCTGGCGACCGGACACCTTGGCCGGCGTCTCCGCGGAAGCCGTCTCGGCGCATTTCACCGAGCTCGAGCACGGCGAGCTCGCTTTCGGCGGCGAGGCGCCGTGAGACATCCCTCCGACGACGATGCCATCCGGCTGCGCACGAGCGGCGAGCGCGGAGTCGAAACGAAGGGCATCGACTGGGCGCTCATCCGCGCGGTCTATATGCGCGTCCTCGGCCTCCTTTGGCTGATGAAGGGACTCTACGAATGCGCCTTGATCATCGGCGTTTTCGGCCATCCATTCGGCACGCTCGAAACCACCGAGCAGGCGAGCACCGTGTTCTCGGCGATCGGGGACTGCATCGCCGGCGTCGGTTTGTGGCTCACCGTGAGCTGGGGGGCGGTCACCTGGATCGCCGCGGCTCTCGTCGAGACCGCCTTTGCCCTCAGCGGGGGAGCAGCGCCCGTGTCCGCGTTCGCCGTGCTCGTGCCGATCTTGATCTATCTCCTTCTCGGCTTTCTGCGCGCGCGCCAGACCTACGAGCGCCTTTGATGCGGTCAGAGGCGGTGGCGAGCGGTCGTGCGATTTCGACGGCAACAAGCCGAGGCTTTCGCGAGCAAGATCGCGAAGATTCAATTTCGATTCATCCTATTGAATAAACTTCCAATTCACCTTCAAGTTTAAACTCGTATTCATCCGCTCGGGCTAAGGTCCGCTCACTGGACGGCCGAAACAATTGGCCGCGGGAGAGTCAAACGGAGTGAGGCATGAGCACGGCATTGAAAATGCCCGCGGCGAGCGAATCCGCTCGCGGCGCTGGCGCGGCGGTGAGGCCGCATTATCTCGAGTCCCTGAAGTTGGTGGAACGCCTGCACCGCTGCCTGCTGGACGTGGTGAAGGACGAATTCGAGCGCCGCAAGCGTGACGACGTCAACGCCATCCAGGCTTTGCTGATCTACAACATCGGCGATCAGGAGCTGTCGGCGAGCGAGCTGCGGGCGCGCGGCTACTATCTCGGATCGAACGTCTCCTACAACGTCAAGAAGCTCGTCGACATCGGCTATCTGCATCATCATCGCTCGCGGATCGACCGTCGCGCCGTGCGCATCAGCCTGACCGACAAGGGCAGGGAAGTGCACGACATCGTCAAGAAGCTCTACGAGAAGCATGTCGGCGTCATCGAACATCTCGGCGGCGTCTCGATCGATGATTTCCAGCGCATGAACCATGCGCTCGCGCGTCTCGAGCGCTTCTGGTCCGATCAGATCAAATATCGGCTCTGATCGCCGTCCTCCCTCCGCATCGCGGCTCGCGCACTCCCGTTGCGGGAAGGCGAGCCGCGGCCGCGAGCCCGCTTCTCCATCTCGCCGAACCCGAGATGCTCCGCATTATTCTTGCGGGTGAGATCGTGCGTCACGCGAGGAAGGGAGAACACGCCGCTCATTCCATCTGAACGCCTCCGGCCCTAAGGATGACGCTCGCCAACGAGCGAACCCCGAGCTGGCATGTCTTCGACACGCCTCGATGCACGATGGGGCAAGGGAGATCGGCCATGGCACGACGGCCGCGGCGTCTGGTGCATGTGGCAGGCATCGGGGTCGATCGCATGGGTGAGCTCGCCGACGCCGCGAGTTCCGACTTCCTGCGGCTCGAGAATCTCGACGTCGATATTCCTCCCGATGCCGAGGCGATCGAGCGCACGCGCCGCGCCCTCGCCGAGGACGATGCGAATTCCTATCTGCCCTTCACCGGACGGCTTTCGCTGCGTCGCGCCGCGGCGAGGCACGTGTCCGCACTCTCCGGGGTGGACTATTCGGGCGAGCGCAATTGCGTCATCAGCGCGGGTGGACTGTCCGGCATCCTCAACGTGCTGCTCGCGACCGTCGAGACCGGCGACGAGGTGATCGTCACCGACCCGACCTATGCGGGTCTCATCAACCGCATTCGCCTTGCGGGCGGCGTGCCGAAATTCACGCCCTTCGTCTTCACTCCCGGAGCCGAGTGGAGGCTCGATCGGGAGAAGTTGCGGGCCGCGACCGGCAAGCGAACGCGCGCCATGCTGCTGATGTCGCCCTCCATGCCGTCGGGGGGCTATCTCGATCGCGGGGACTGGTCGCTCGTCGCCGAGCTCTGCACGGCGCATGACCTCCTCCTCATCCTCGACGCGGCGATGGAGCGGCTCCTTTTCGATGGGCGCGAAACCGTCCACCCGGCCGGCCTTCCGGGCATGGCGGAGCGCTGCATCACCATCGGCTCGTCCGCGAAGGAGCTGCGCATGATCGGCTGGCGGGTCGGCTGGATCGTGGCTCCCGAAAGCCTGATGCCCGATCTCGTCGCCGTCTCGCTCGCGAACGTCGTGGTGCCCGTCGGGCTCGCGCAAGAAGCCGTGGTCGTGGCGCTCGAGCGCTCGCGTGAGACGCTTCCCGCCTATGTGGGCGAGCTCGAAAGGCGAAGGGACGTGCTTCTCGAAGAGCTGCGCGGCTTGCCGGTCGGCGTGCCGGCGGGCGGCTGGTCCCTGCTGATGCGCGTCTCGGACTTCGGCATGGATGCCGCCGAGATGTCGCGGCGGCTCGTGGAGCGGAAAGTCGCCGCGACGCCCATGGCGGGCTGGGGCGGGCCGCAGGCGGGAGAGTTCATCCGCTTCGTCTTCTCGAACGAGCCGGCCGAAAGGCTCCAAGGGCTCGGCGCCAGGGTCCGCGCCGCGCTCGGCGCCTGAGGGCCTCGGCTCGGCTGCGCCGCGATCGCGAAAAGGCCTTCGCCGCCTCACGCTCACTGAAACGCGGCGCACAACCGGCGCCTCGCAGGTCCGGGACGCTGCGAGCCACGGTCGTTGCGCGCCCGTGTCGCTCGCCGACGAGAGCCGCGCACCGGCCTGAAAGCCGTGACGCGACCCGAGCCGGCTTCCTATTTCGGCAGCGCCGCGATGCCGGGGAAGAACAGGTAGCAGGCCACCCCGATCAGCACGAGATAGACGAGGAGCACGATGGTCCAGCCGAAATTGTGCCGGATCACCTCGCCCTCGTTGCGCACGAATTCGCTGGTCGACACCCCGACGCTTGCGGTCTGCGGCGCGATCGGCTTGCCGATCTCGGCCCCGACGGAGTTGAGCGTCGGCAAGAGCATCACGGGAAAGCCGAGCAGTTGACCGACCAGCGCCTGGAACTTGCCGAACATGGCGTTGGTCGAGGTGTTCGATCCGGACAAGGCGACGCCGATGAAGCCGAGGAGCGGCGCGACGACGATGAAGGCAGCGCCCATCTTGGAGAAGGCGCTCGCCAGCGAGCCGGCCATGCCTGCGTAGTTGAAGACATAGGCGAGGCCGAAGATGAAGACGCCGACGAGGCAGGCGCCCCACATTTGCGACCATGTCTTGGCGAAGATGTCGCCGACCTGCGCGAGGCTCACGCGCATCAGGAGCGCCACGACGATCCAGGAAGCGAGAATCGCCGATCCGCCGACGAACGGCTTGAAGTCGAACGCCGCGGAGATCGTCGCACCCGGCGTGATCGAGGAGGCGGCCGAAACCGCGAGGTGCAGCCAGTTGACCCCCGGCAGGGACGACCAGGGCCCCGTCCAGGCGACGACGATGACGACGAGAACGATGATCGGGAGCCATCCTTGAAAGATTTCGCCCGAAGTGAGCCCATGGCTTTCGGTCGGTAATTCCTGCGCCTCGGTCATCGGCACGCCGCCGTAGCCGAGCGTGCGCGCCGGCCGCCACACCTTGAGGAGGACGAGAAGACAGGCGAAGCACACGATCGCGCCGATGACGTCCGGCAGATAGGGGCCGAGATAGATCGAGGTCGGCAGCTGGCCCGCGATGTAGCCGAGCGAACCGACGATGGCGAGCGGCCAGCCTCCCTTGACGCCCTCTTTTCCGCTCACGAGGTAGAGCAGGATCCATGGGGGCAGGAGGGCGAGGATCGCGACGATCTTGCCGACCGAGGCGGCGAGCGCCAGGAGCGGCATGCCGGTCACTGCGGCGAGCGCGATGATCGGCGCTCCGAGCGCGCCATAGGACACCGGCGCGTTGTTGGCGATGGCCGCGACCCGGATGGCATCGAGCGCCGGAATGCCGAGCGTGATCAGGATCGGCGCGACGAAGGCCCAGGGGTAGCCGAAGCCGACCAGCCCTTCGAGCAGGGCGCCGAAGGCCCAGGCGAACAGGATGGTCTGCACCCGCACGTCGCGCGTCCCTTGCTGGATGAGCCAGCGGCGCAGCTTGTCGAAGGCGCCGGTCGTGACCAGCGTGTTGAACAGCATCACTCCCCAGAAGGTGATCCAGTCGACGTTCCAGACGCCAGTCGCCGAACCGTAAAGATAGGCGAGAAGCCCGTCGCCGAAGGGCATCTGCCAGACCCACAGGCCGAGAAGGAAGGTGACAAAGGAGCCGATCAGCACGGCGAGCCATGCCGACATGCGCAAGCCCGCGAGCAGGAACAGGAGCAGGGCGACCGGAACGAGCGCGACCAGCAAGGTCACGAAGAGATTTCCGGCAGGATCGAGAATTTGCGTAAACACCAGTCATTCCTCCCCAGCAGCGCCGTCCGGCGCGTCTATCGTTCGGCAGAACTTGCCCAGAGCCTCGGCAGAATGCCGATGTTTCGGGCGGCGAGAAAGCAAATTTTGCGCGCGATCCTTCGCCGTCCACCGGCTTGCCCCAGCCGCGACGCGGCGAGCGCTACCAATCGTCGAGAATGGGTTCGCAAGCCTCGGTGACACAATGCGCCCGAAGGTCAGTTCGCAAACGAGGGCAGGATGGGGCCGCGCGCGACGGCCATGCGCATGCGATTGAACACTCGTTTCTCCCCAGCCGCCCCTCTTGTTCGTCCGAGATCAACATACCGATCGGTCCTGCCGACGCAACGGCGCGAAGCTTGTTGCAGGGCGGCAACGGCGCGGAAAATAGAGGGAAAAAGGCGCCGGTCGCGTCATTGTGATCGCGGCCGCGCTTGGTGCCCGGCCAATCCGCGACATAGATCGGTCCCAATTGATCAGCATTTGTACACGATCCCCGGTCCATGGTGGGGGGCCAGCTTTGGCATCATCAACTGAGGTTCGAGCCGGCAGAGGCCTGCCGGCTCTTTGAGCAGGAAGCGAGCGATGGCGATGCGTTTGACGGGACATCTGGCTCTGGCGGGAGCTTTCATCGGGCTTGTCGCCGGATCGCCGGCCTTCGCGGCGCAGGTCGACACGAGCGGTCAGGCCGAATGGCGTCAAAGCTACGAGGAGGCGACGAACCTCACCATTGCCCGTTCGACCGTTCCGATGCTGTCGCCTGACTCGGCCACCGCGACCGAAGCAGCGATCGCCAGATACCGCGAGATCGCCGCGAACGGCGGCTGGGGCACCCTGCCGACCAATCTGCGCCTGAAGCTCGGTGCGCGCGGCAAGGGCGTCGTGGCGCTGCGCCAGAGGTTGATCGCGAGCGGGGACCTCGATCAGGCCGACAGCGTCGCCGACACCTATGACAGCTTCACCGAAGCGGCGGTGCGCCGCTTCCAGACGCGCCATGGCCTCGGCGTGACCGGTGTCGTGGGCGAGCAGACGATCGCCGCGATGAACGTGCCGGTCGAGACGCGCATCCAGCAGCTCGAGGTCAATCTCGTGCGGCTTCGCAGCTTCTCGGGCTTCCTCGGCCAGCGCTACGTCGTCACCAATATTCCCGCGGCGCAAGTCGAGACCGTCGAGAACGGCCAGGTGGTGACGCGCCACGCCGCCGGGGTCGGCAAGATCGACCGCCCGTCGCCGATCATGACGACGAAGGCGATCGACATCAATTTCAATCCGTTCTGGACGGTGCCGGTGTCGATCATCAAGAAGGACCTGATCCCGCGCATGCGCAAGGACATGAACTACCTGAGCGAGGAGAAGATCCGCATCTACAACGGCCAGGGCCAGGAGGTTCAGGCGACGCAGGTCAACTGGAATTCCGAGGACGCGACCCATTTCACCTTCCGCCAGGATCCGGGCGCGGACGTGAACTCGCTCGGCACGGTGCGCATCAACATCGCCAACCCCTATGGCGTCTATATGCACGACACGCCCGAGAAGGGCATTTTCGGTGACGATTATCGCTTCGTCTCCTCCGGTTGCGTGCGCGTGCAGAACGTGCGCGATTACATCACCTGGCTCTTGAGGGACACGCCGGGCTGGACGCGCGACAAGATCGACGAGGCGATCGCCTCGGGCCAGCGCATCGACGTGAAGCTCGCCCAGCCCGTGCCGGTCTATTGGGTCTACCTCACCGCCTGGGCGACGCCCGACGGCATCGTGAACTTCCGTGACGACATCTACCAGAAGGACGGCATTTCCGGCGTGCCGATCGCGACGGCCGATACGGAGTGAAGGGTTTCGCCGGGGCGCCGTAATCCGGCCGGCCAGGACGGTTGCGGGCTCCGCGGCGTCACGCCCTGCCTTGTGCCGTCACCTCACGAAATGACACGCACTCCAATCCCGCAAAAATAATTTCCATTATTGCCGATCATGCTCTAGTGCTCCGGCCCCGGTGAAGGCTCCCGTTCCCGGGAGAGGCTCGGGCGCGGCTTTCTCACATTCGCGGTGGGATTTTTCCGGCGGCGGCACCGGTGCGCGCAGGGACGGGTGCACCGGGCGTGCCGCCTCGACCCGCGGCCCGATCGGCCGATGAACGACGTGGAGCATCATATGCCAGCGAAAAAGCGCTCGTTGATCGTCGGCAACTGGAAGATGAACGGGCTGCGCCAATCGCTCACCGAGATCGCGCTCGTGGCGCAAGGCTATGACGCGAGGCTGCGCCGGGGATGCGAGCTCATCATCTGCCCGCCCGCGACCCTCCTCTATCTCGCGGCGAAGGCGGGGTTGGGCACCCGTATCGGGATCGGTGCGCAGGATTGCCATATCGAGGCGAGCGGCGCCTTCACCGGCGAGATTTCCGCCGAGATGCTCGCCGATTGCGGCGCCACCACCGTCATCGTCGGGCATTCCGAGCGGCGGAGCTATTTCGCCGAAACCGACGGGGATGTGAAGTCGAAGGCGTTCGCCGCCTTGCGCGCCGGGCTCATGCCGATCATCTGCGTCGGCGAGACGAACAGCGACCGGGAAGCCGGCCGGACGCTCGCCGTCATCAAGCGCCAGCTCGCTGGGTCCGTGCCGGGAAGCGCCGGCACCGACGCCATCGTCGTCGCCTATGAGCCGATCTGGGCGATCGGCACCGGCCTCACCCCGACGCTCGCCGACATCGCCGAGGTGCATCGCTTCATTCACCGCGAGCTCGGCGTGATTCTCGGATCCCATGAGAGCGGCCAGTGCCGCGTCCTCTACGGAGGCTCGGTCAAACCGTCCAATGCACGAGACATCCTCGGCGTCGACCATGTCGATGGCGCGCTGGTCGGAGGCGCGAGCCTCAATGCCGAGGATTTCCTCGCCATTGCCAACGGTGCTCTCGCCGCGCATTGACCGGCTTCCCGGACTGTGCTCGCATGACCCCAAGGGACTACGCCCCTCGAGAATCCGGACCACGCGGAGCCCGGAGCATGAGGACATCGACAGGAAGGATCGACAGACTCGACGGATCTGGCGGATGCGAAGAAGGGAAGGACGCCGCCGCTTTCTACAAGCTTCTACATAAGGTTATCCGAAAGAGTTGAAGCCCTTTCGCGGGCATGTTCATGGGAGAGGCGCAGATGATCGGTTCCATCGCCGCGGTCGTCGTCTTCATCGCAGCGGGGCTTGCCTTTTCGGCCTGGAGCATTCGCGCACGGGGCCGTCGTCTTCGCCATGACCACGAGCTCCATAGCGGATATCGAGCCGCCGCCGCTCATGTCCGACCTCGGTGCGGAGGGTGGAAATCGCAACGGGTGAGGCTCAGCCTCCGCAAGAACCTCAAGCCCCGAGGCCCGCCACGGCCCCTCGCTCAAAGGCTTCTCCCGAGAATCAGCCCGATCGTCGAAGCGAGCATGAGGAGGCCGAGCGGGGCCCGCCGCCGGCGAGCGCCGCGCGATGTCGTCGAGCTGCGCCGGCCGGGGTCGGCGGAAGTGGGCGAGCGGGGAGGGAGCGGCCCGCAAGCAGCGATGCCGAATACCTTGGCGAGACGATCCGATTTCGGTTCAATCCGTTCACGCATCCGCGCCATCCTGGAACTCCCTTGCCGAACCATCCGCATTCGGCCGACGCAGGCTCAACGGCATCGGCCGCGTCCGGTTCCGGCCCTCCCGCGAACCTGCGACCTGCCATCCCGAGCCCTCCGCGAGCAGGACGCCAATGGTCACCCGCAACCGTCATGGTCGTCGTCGACTCGTTCCGAGGATCGCCCGGCCAGCCCCGCCTTTTGTGCCACTCGCGATAGTAAGACGTGGATGCCCGGCACAAGGCCGGGCAGGGCGTCACGCGCTCGACCTCAGCACGGCGGCCGGGAAAGCCGCGAAGAGTTCGGCGACCGGGAAGCTCCCGCCATCCGCCGGGAATTCCCGCCCCGTGATCACGTCGCGCCAGCGGCCGGCGGGGAGCGGCAGGCTCGTGCCGTCCCAGAATTGCGCAAGGATTTGCGCCGAGGGAAGCTCGTCTTCACCCATCACCTCACCGTGGAGGCGGGAGACGACGCTCACGAGGCCGTGCCTTCCGTCCGATCGGCGAAAGGCGAGAACATGGCGACGCCGCGGGCCCGAAGGCTCGAGGGGCTGATAATCTCCCTCCGCATAAAGAGCCGGGCTCTTCGCCCGGTCGCGGAGGAGGGCGGCGAGAACATGCTGCTTGACGCGGCCGTCGCGCCAATCAGCCAGCAGCCGGTCGGGCGGCTCTTCTCGCTCCAAGCCTCGCTCGCGCGCCGCGTAATCGACCGGGCGACGATTGTCGGGGTCGACGAGGGAGAGATCCCAGAACTCGCCTCCCTGGTAGAAGTCGGGGACACCGGGGAGCGTGCATTTCAGAATCGTTCGCGAAAGACCCGTGAGCATGCCGAGAACCGCGAGGCGTCGCGCAAGAGGCGCGAACTCGCGCAGGAACCGACCTTCGGGCTCCAGGAGGCGCCGCAACAATCCCGTGGCGGCGCCTTCATAGGCTTCGTCCGGATTGACCCAGCTCGTCCTCGTCTTGGCCTCGCGCAGCGCCTTGATGAGGAAAGCCTCCATGCGTTCGCCGAAAGAGGCGAGCGCTGGCGCATCCGTTGCGCCGTCCATGAGATCCACCGGCCAGGCGCCGAGGAGGGATTGCAGCAGGATCATTCGATCGTTCGGGTCCGGAGCTTCGACGCCCTCGACGAGCGCGAGATGGGGCGTGGCGATCTCTTCCCAAAGGCGAAGCGCTTCGGCCCACTGATCGGTGAGCTGCGAAAGCGCGAGCAGCCTTGCCCGCGCATCTTCGCCGCGCTTCGTGTCATGGGTCGCGGTCGCGATCATCGTGTGCGGCCATTCGCGCGCGCGATTCGCATTCGCGGCGTGGAATTCCTCGGCCGTCACCCCGAAGCTTCCGGGGTCGCCGCCGACCTCGTTGCGCGCGAGCAAGGGAGCGTAGCGGTAGAACAGCGTGTCTTCGAGGCCCTTCGCCATGACGGGCCCCGTGAGCTGCTGAAACCGTCGGCGAAAGCGGCGCACCAGATTGACGTCGGGACCGCCGGGGCTCTCGGGCTCCATGCCACCCAAGAGGGCGGAGGCGATGAATTCATGCACCGATCTGTCCGGCAAGGCGCTGTGCCTTTGCGCGCTCGCCATGGTGGTCTCGATGAGGCGACGATCCTCCGGCGAGGGACCGTCCTCGCCGATATAGCTGCGGTAGACGGGGAGGCGTGCGATGATTTCGCGCAACGCCTCCCTGATGGCGATCGTCGTGTAGTCGCGGGTACGCCGGTCGCTGTCCGCGATGCGCTTGAGGTCGGAAACGAGCACTTCGAGCTCGCTCGCAAAGCCCGCGTCGAGAACATCCGCCTTGGCGCGCCGCAGCAGGGAAGGGTAGCTGCCTTCGACCCCCGTCATTCCTCGATAGATGCGCTCCAAGGCGGGTGCGGCCTCCCTGTCCATCAGGACGCCGTCGAGGAGGTTCAAGACATCGTAACCGGTGGTCCCGGCGATCGGCCAGCGCTTGAGATTTTCATGCGGCTCCAGGATCTTCTCGACGACGATGAAGAAGGCCGGCCCGACGGCGCTTTGCAGCGCGTGAAGATAATTTCCGGGGTCCGCAAGGCCGTCGACATGATCAATCCTCAAGCCGTCGACGCGCCCTTCGCGGATGAGCCTGAACACGGTGGCATGCACGCGCTCGAAGACCTCCGGCTCCTCGATGCGAAGCCCCGCGAGGTCGTTGATGTCGAAGAAGCGTCGGTAGTTGATGTCGCTCGCCGCGACGCGCCAATGCGCCAGGCGATAGGATTGGGCCTCGAGCAGGCGGTGGAGCGTGCCGAAGCTCTCGGGAACGCCGATCGTGCCGTTGATCAGGGAGACGGCGCGCTCGATGGCCTGGCCGACGGGGGCCGAGGCCGCCACGGCTCGCGCAAGCTCCTGCTTCAGCATCTGCGCGTCGTCGGGGAAGGTGGTGCGCCGTTCCGGGAGCGTCTCTTCTCCCATGAGCCGCAGGCGTTCGCTGATGGTGAGGATATCGGCTGGAGGCGCGGTCTCTTCCAAGGCCGCGAGCGCCCGATCGAGAATGATCGGATAGCTCAACGGGCAGAGCGGAAAGCGCTGATCGAAATGCGCGACGCCGAAGCTGCCTTCGCTTTCATCGAAGGAGAGGACGAGCTCGCCTTTCTCGAGCGCCACGCCATAGCGGTTGCCCAGGAAGGGAACCACGAGCTTATGATTGGCGCCGAGCCTTTCCCAGTCGATGTCGAAGGCCCGAGCGTGGCCGGAGAGCTCCCCCCATTCGAGAACCGATTGCCACCACTCGTTCTCGGCGCCGATCCCGACATGGTTCGGCACGATGTCGAGCACCAGGCCGAGCCCGTGCTTTCGCAGAACGTCCGAGAAGCGCAAGAACCCCTCTTCCCCGCCGAGCTCGGGATTGATCGCGGCATGATCGACGACGTCGTAGCCGTGCATCGAGCCCGGCCTCGCCTTGTGGATGGGCGATGCATACACATGGCTGATGCCGAGGCGCGCGAGGTAAGGCGCGATGGCGGCGGCATCGTCGAAGGTGAACTCTTTCTGGAATTGGAGCCGGTAGGTGGCGCGCGGCGGAGAGGCGGCAAGTCCTTCTACGCCCTCGCGCGCACCGGTTGCGGGACTCGCGACGCCTTTCGGGGAGGGTTCCGTGCCCGCCAAGTCGCCGTGCTCGGTGGCGCCCGAGGCGATGGCTGAGGCGCCGGCTTTATGGGATGCGCCGTGCTCGCTTGCCGCCACGGCTTTTCCCCGACGCGGCGCTTTCCCGAGGGCGGGCGCGGTTTCATCGCGTGCTCTTCAGCATGGCGCCGGTCCAGCTCGGCAGATGGGCGGATCGAGCGTCGAGCGTCGCCTCCGCGCTGATCCAGAGCACGCGTTCATCCTCGCCAAGGTCGAGCGCGACCGCGCCCTCACCGAAATGGGCGAGGAGGCGCAAGCTTCCGCCCTCGGTACCGCCACGCGACGTCGAGAGCGGCAACGGCCGGCATCTTCCATTGCGCGCCTCGATAGGCATTCCTCGTGAGCGGCAGGATCTCCTCGCGGCGCAGCCGCAGCAGGCGCTTCGTTTCGGCAAGAGCTTCGGCATGGGGCGGGGCTTGCCGTTCCTCCCAAAGCAGCCCCGATTCGAGAGCGGTAGTTTCCGCCGTCGGATCGGGAATCTTCGCGGCCGCCGACGGGTCGGCAAAGGCGCTGAAACGGGAAAATTCGCGACGCCGGCCGTCATGTACCGCGGACGCGAGCCGGTCGTCATCGCCGAAATCGACGAAGAACATGAAAGGGGTGGAAGCCGCCCAATCCTCCCCCATGAAGAGCAGCGGAACCTGGGGGGAGAGGAGCAGGACGGCCTGCGCGAGCGCGAGCCTCTTCGGCTCAACGAGATGCGAAAGCCGTTCTCCGAAGGCGCGGTTGCCGATCTGATCGTGATTTTGCAGGAAGGCGACGAAAGCCGAAGGGGGCAGATGCGCGGAAACCTCGCCCCGCGCCCTTCCCTCGCGATGCGCGGACGCCTCTCCCTGATAGGCGAAGCCTTCGGCGAGCGTGCGGCCGAGACGTTTCACGGGATCGTCGGCATAGTCGCCGTAATAGCCTTCCTTTTCGCCGGTCGCCAAAATGTGCCAGGCATGGTGGAAATCATCGTTCCACTGCGCCGTGAAGCGACGCGGCCGGCCCTGCGCGTCGCGTGCGAGCCAACGCGCCTCATTCGCGTCGTTTTCCAGGACGAGATGCACCTGCCGCTCGGGAAATTGCCGGCGCACCCTCGCCGCGATCTCGGCAAGCACATGCGTCCCGCTCTCGTCCTTGATCGCGTGGACGGCGTCGAAGCGCAGCCCATCGACGTGGAACTCCTCGAGCCAGTAAAGCGCGTTGTGAATGAAGAATTCGCGGACGTGCCGGCTGTTCTCCCCGTCGAAATTGATGGCGTCCCCCCAAGGTGTGAGATGGCGGTTCGTGAAGAACGTGCCCGCATATTTCGGAAGGTGATTTCCCGAAGGTCCGAAGTGATTGTAGACGACGTCGATGAACACCATGAGATTGAGCCCGTGGGCGCGATCGATCAGGCGCTTCAGCTCGTGCGGCGCGCCATAGGACGCATCGGGCGCGAAGGGCAGCACGCCGTCATATCCCCAGTTCCGCCGTCCCGGAAAATCGGCGATCGGCATGAGCTCGATCGCGGTCAAGCCCTCGTCCGCAAGCTCGTCGAGCTTCCGCGACAGGGCCGCGTAGCTGCCTTGCGGCGTCGCAGTACCGACATGGACTTCGTAGATGACGGCTTCTTCGAAAGGTCGCCCGCGCCAGGCCGCATCGGACCATGAATGGGCCTTCGGATCGACCACCATGCTGCGCCCTGGCACATCCTCCGGCTGGAAGCGCGAGGCGGGGTCGGGCACGAGCAACCCTTCGTCGATCCTGTAGGCGTAGCGCGAGCCAGCCTTCGCCTCCGGCAAGGTGAGCTCGCGCCAGCCGTCCCCGATCTCCGGGAGGGGGTATTCCCTCGCGTCGAGCACGAGCGAGACTTTGCGGGCCGTCGGCGCCCAAAGCGAGAAGCGTGTTCCGTCCGGGCCGAGCTCCGCGCCGAAGCGCATGGCATGGGCTCGCTTCACCCCGAGGTTCCCGGATGAGCCGCGTGCTGAAACAGCATGAGCGAGCGCGGCTCGAGCGAAACGCTGCCGCCGGGCGAAAGCATGATCGGCGGGGCCGGCGCCACGCCGGTCGGCGCCCGCGTGTCGAATACGCAAACCCACCCCGTGCCGGGAAAGCCTTCGTGCAGGCGAAAGGGCTGCGCGTCGGGAGCCGCATTGACGAGGAGCAGGAAGCGCTCGCCATCCGGAGCGTCATTGCCGATCTGCATGCCGAGCGTGCGGCGATTGGCGTCGTTCCAATCGTCGGGGGTCATCTCGCGCGCTTCCGGAGCGAGCCAATACACATCCTTGAGCGAGCTTCCGGCGACGAGCTCGCCGCTCAGGAAACTGCGCCGCCGAAAGGCCTCATGGCGTCGGCGCAAATGCAGCAGCGCCGCCGTGAACGAGAAGAGATCGGGGTCCGCCGCTGCCGATTTCCAGTCGAGCCAGCTCGTCTCATTGTCCTGGCAGAAGGCGTTGTTGTTGCCCTTCTGGCTGCGCGAGATCTCGTCGCCCATCAGGATCATGGGGACGCCCTGCGAGAGCAGGAGCGTGGCGATGAGATTGCGCTTCTGGCGGGCGCGCAAGCCGAGCACCTTCACGTCCTGCGTCGGCCCTTCGGCGCCGCAGTTCCAGGAGAGGTTGTTGCGGTGGCCGTCCTGGTTGTTCTCGGCATTCGCCTCGTTGTGGCGTTCGTTGTAGCTGACGAGGTCCTCGAGCGTGAAGCCGTCGTGGGAGCAGACGTAGTTGACGGAGGCCGACGGATGGCGCCCGCCCGGCTCGAAGACCTCGCGCGAGCCGGTGATCACGCGCGCGAGCTCCGGCAGCTTCCCGGGATCGCCGCGCCAGAAAGCGCGTACCGTGTCGCGGAAGCGGTCGTTCCACTCGCTCCATCCGGGCGGGAAGCCGCCCAGTCGATAGCCGCCGCTGCCCACGTCCCAAGGTTCTGCGATCAGCTTGACGCGGCTGAGTTCCGGGTCCTGCCCGATGGCGCGCAGAAAGCCCGCATGCGCGGTCACGTCGAACTTGTCGCGCGCCAGCGTCGAGGCGAGATCGAAACGGAAGCCGTCGACGTGATAGACCGCTCGCCAGTGCCGCAGCGAATCGAGCACCATCTGCAACACGCGCGGCTGGCTCAGGTCGAGCGAGTTTCCCGTCCCCGTCGAATCCCAGTAATAGCGCGCATTGTCGGGCGAGAGCTTGTAGTAGGAGGCATTGTCGATGCCGCGGAAAGACAAGGTCGGCCCGAGGTGGTTGCCTTCCGCGGTATGATTGTAGACGACATCGAGGATCACCTCGATGCCGGCATCGTGGAGCGAGCGGATGGCGGCCTTGAGGCCGACGACACCGGCCTCGCCGAGATAGCGCGGCTCGGGCGCGAAGAACCCCATCGTCGAATAGCCCCAGTAGTTGCGCAGACCCTTCGCCACGAGGAAACGGTCGTCCGCGAAGCTTTGGATCGGCATCAGCTCGAGCGTGGTGATGCCGAGCTTCACCAGGTGCTCGACGATCGCGGGATGGCCCAGCGCCGCATAGGAGCCGCGCATCGCCGCGGGGAGCCCCGGGTGGAGTTGGGTGAAGCCCTTGACATGCGCCTCGTAGATGCTCGCGTCCCTCATGGGATGTCGTGGCGGACGGTCCTCCCCCCAATGATGCGTCGGATCCTCGACGACGCATTTGGGCATCATCGGCGCGCTGTCGCGACGATCGGGCGTGAGGTCGGCGCGGTGCGCGCCGAGCCGATAGCCGAAGATCGCGTCGTGCCAGCGTATCGATCCATGCAGGAGATGCGCATAAGGGTCGATCAGCAGCTTTTGCGGATTGAAGCGATGGCCGCGGTTGGGGTCATAAGCGCCGTGAACCCGATATCCGTAGAGCTGCCCCGGACGTAAGCCCGGCAGATAGCCGTGCCAGATCTGGTTGGTGCGACAGGGCAGGAAGATGCGCTCGGTCTCACGCCGCCCCGCGGCATCGAACAGGCAAAGCTCGACCGCGCTCGCATGCGCCGAAAACAGCGCGAAGTTGGTGCCGCGCCCGTCCCAATTCGCGCCGAGCGGCAAGGGCACGCCTTCATCGACTTTCCGGGTCGAGGCGCGTGAAGCCGTCCCCCGCGGCCCGAGATTGCCGGCGCCGCTTTCGGATCGGCCGAGGGTAGGGCGGAGCAAGGGGGCGGCCGCTAGAAGCGGGAAGCGCAGCGGCGAAGGTCCGGCCTCAACGCCATTTCCAAGGACATCTCGTCTCTCCCTCGCACCGCAACGAAACGGAAAACCGCCTGACCCCCGCAAGAGTTTCGTGGCCAAAGGGGAAATCGAGCCTCTCCAGCCAGAATTCGGCGATGTTTCCTCTCGGGTCGAGGCGAAAGCGCCGCCAAGCATAAAGCATCGACGGAACTTTATCGACCACGCTCAGCGCGAGTATAAATTCACAATAATACTATATAAAATCAATCAGATGTGGCCGGATCTTCTTGTAAAAGAGCGAAGAGGCAAGGGGATTTGATGCCGGCTTCGTCATCGAGACGCCCGTTGCCGAAGAAGTTACGCGGATTTCCGCACGCAGAGGTATTGCGCCCGGAACTTTCGATATCGCAACGCGTTCAGCCGACGGATTGGCAATGACGACGGGAGGCGGCTGTGGACGGACTTATCTATCTCATCGGATTGATCGTCGTGATCATGGCAATTCTATCCTTCTTTGGTCTTCGCTGAAACCGGGCAGAAATGAGTTTGTCATGACCGACGTGACGATTGTCGAGGATGCCGTGCTCGCCGAGGAGGGCGCGGGCAGATACTTGAATTTCGGCGCCATCATCGGAGGCGCGATCGCGGGAGCCGCCGTGGGGGCCGTCCTCAACGGCTTCGGGGTGGCGATCGGTCTTGCCGTGAGCTCGACCTCGCCGACATGGCGCGACACCTCGATGGCTCTCGTCCTGCTGACGGGACTTTTTCTTCTCTTCACCTCGATCGTGAGCAGCGGGATCGCCGGTTATATCGCGGCACGCGCCGCCCCCGTCGAGGGGAGGGACCTGGATGATGAAGGCGAGTTTCGCGACGGCATGAACGGGCTTGTCGCCTGGGCGCTTGCGCTGCTGGTCGCGGCGCTCCTTGCCCTCGCGGCCGCCCAGCTCGGTGCTCGCGCGACGAGCAGCCCCTCCTCCACCACGGCGCCGAACGCGAGCGCCGGCGAAAATCTTCTCGCCTTCGATCTCGATCGGCTCTTCCGCAGCGACGCGGCCGCGGAGGCGAACATCGCCTACGACCGGGCGCAGGCCGCGCGCATCCTTCTCACCGCGAACAGCCATACCGGCATGACGGCGCCGGATCACGATTATCTCGTACGGCTGGTTGCGCGCCGAACCGGCCTTGCCCCGGCGGATGCCGGGCGCCGCGTCGATGAGGTGGTCGCGAGCTCGAAGGACAATGTGGTGCGAGCGCGCCGCTCCGCCGTCGTGATCGCCTTCATGGCCGCCGCGGCCGCCCTCATCGGCGCAGCGGTCGCGTGGATGGCGGCAGGTGCGGGCGGGCGGCACCGTGAAGGCGTCGGCACTTCTCATCTCTGGAGATGGGATCGCAGGCTCGTGCCCCGGACCTGAGCGAACCGGGTCGGGCCGATCGCGTCATCGCGCCTTCGAGGACGGCGTCACCCTTTGCGCGGTGGCAGCTTCTCGCCCTCGCGAGGTAGAGGCGCCTCTCCTTGGCCCTGGTCCACGGCCTCGTGGCCTTGTCGCGCCGCCTCCCACCCGAAGACGCTCCGGCCTCCATAAAGAGGGGAGTGCCGTCGTTCCCGCGCGATCAAATCCTCGACCGGAGCGCCGGCGACATGGCGCTCGAGCCGTCTCGCCTGCTTGTCGAGACGTTCGAGCGCCGCGAGCTCTTCGCCCTTGCCGAGCTTGGCTGTCCGGACTGCCGATTTGAGCACGTCGATCGTCCGGTCGTAGACTTTCAGCGGAACGGGAAAGGGATGGCGATCCTTGCCACCATGCGCGAAAGAAAACCGGGCGGGATCGGCGAAGCGATAAGGCGCCCCATGCACGACCTCCGCCACCATGGCCAAGGCTTCGACCGTGCGGGCGCCGACGCCAGGCACGAGAAGCAGCTCCGAAAAATCGTCCGGTCCACGCTCCGCGGCCGCCGCGAGCGTAGCGTGGAGACGGCGCGCCATGACGTCGCTCGGGCGCACCTCATGGTGGGCGGGCATCACGAGATGGGGAAGCAGCGCCTCGTCCCGTCGCGCGGGCTTCTTGCGAGGAAGCGAAGCGGCGATCAGGCCCGCCGCCTCTCGCGCGACCCGATCGGGTCCGAGCGAGCGGAGCAAATCGACCTGGCCTCGGCGTGAAGCCGACGCGCGGTGGTCCGTAAGGTTGACGATATCGCCCTGCCGCTCTCCCTCGATTGCCGCATGCGGCGCGTCGACGAAGCTCTTCAGGCCCTCGGACTGCCAATGGTATCGACGCGCTTGCCGGTTGTTTCCGTTCATTCCCTGTTGAACGACGACCCACCGCGCATCGTCCGTGACGATGAAGCCGTGGAGGTAGAGGTCGAACCCGTCCTGGACGGCGGCGCTGTCGACCTTCGCGACGAGGCGGCTGGCGCGCGCGAGCGCGTCACCGTCGAAGCCAACCCGCTCGCCGATCGAGCCGAGTTCCCGGGGCGTTTGTCGCGAATGTTTGCCGCGACCTCCGCAAACATGAATTCCGAGCTCTCCGGCGAGCGGGGTGAGCCCCCGCTTCAAGGCACCGATCACGCTGGTCGTGATGCCGGAGGAATGCCAATCCATCCCCATCACCGCACCGAAGGATTGGAACCAGAACGGGTGGGCGAGACGACGCAGGAATTCGTCGCGGCCGTAATGATGGACGATCGCCTGCGCGATCACCGCGCCGAGGCGCGTCATGCGGTCGGCGAGCCACTTCGGCACCTGGCCTCCGTGCAGGGGCAGATCGGCGCTTCCGGTTCTTCGAGCCATGTCGTTCCCGAGCGAGTTCGAGTCGTGGAGACAGCACCTATACCACCGCGGCGTCTGGTGGTTGAGGCCGACCCTGCCAAGATCGGCCATCGCGCTTGCGCAAGAATCGCCCCTTCTCTCGAGGGGAACGTCACCGCCCCCGGCACGTTCGCCCGAGGGGGCCAAAGGAGAGCGCCGGCATGGATCAGCGAAAGAACAAGGAGCCCTCAAGGGAGAGGCCAGCACCGGGCGCGACGCCGGACCCGTCGCCGGGAAGGTCGCGGGACCCGTTTCCCGAGCGTCAGCCCCGAGAAATCCCTCTCTCGGATCCGCCGGGCGAGGTGGTCGGCGACCCCCAAGGCGACGTCATCGGCGATCCGAAGGTCGACAAGCCGCCCGCGAGGAGGGGCTAGCCCGGATGCGTTCGGATCGAGTCAGCGACTTAAGAGCCCGCCGCGCGAGGCTTGGCCACATCGCTCGCGGGCTTGGTTCGTGGTCTCTCGCCTCCCGCGACACCCAAGGCGCGCGATCTCATCGCGCCAACCCGGCCATGACGCGCGCCGGACGAAGATCCTTCTCATGATCGCAAGAATCCTCTCCTCACACCCCCCAATCGCTGCTCGTCGCGACCAACGCCCGGTGATGCAAGAGGTTGCCCGAGAGGGTGCAAGAACCGACCCCCGAGGCAGGGTTCGTAAAGTTCACGTCCGCGAGCGGTGCAGAGCTTCGACTTGCGGGAATGACCTTGCGCTCGCGCGGCGGTTCAGGCGAGCGAGCCGGATATCATGCCGAAGAATTCGCGATCCCCAGTGCCGGCGCGGCGTTCTTTGCGTCGAAACGCACCGTCTCCGCGTCGATGGCGACGGAGATTTCCATGCCGGCGGCCTGGGCGATCAGGCCGGTGTAATAGGGCTGGATCGCATGGGCATCGACCCCCCCGCTCGGCGAACGTCCGGCAAGAAGGTCCTGCGCATGGGGAGGAATGCGGGCGTTGGGCCCGGTGGCGGTGACCGTGATCGCGTTCGCGTCTTCGACGCCGTCGATCACCACCTTGATGGTGCCGCCGCGCGGGATCGCGGGTCCGGCGAGAAGCAGGAGGTTGAGAAGGAGCTTGACCTTGTTCTTCGGCAGGAACAGGCGGGGAGCGTCCCAGACGAGCTCGGCCTTCTCGTCGTCGAAATAGGTGCGCGCGATCGCCTGCGCGGCGGCAAGATCGATGCTGGCCCCTGCCGAGCCGGCGGCTCCGAAGGCGAGGCGAGCAAATTGCAAGCGTGAAGAGGCGCGTGCCGCGCTCTCGCGCACGAGCTTGAGCGCATCGGCGCGCATGGCCTCGTCCTTCTCGATATCCATGACCTCGAGGCCATTGACGATGGCGCCCACCGGGCTGATGACGTCATGGCACACGCGACTGCACAGGAGGGCGGCGAGATCGAGCGATTCGAGCTTGATGTCGGTCATCTGACGGTCGATAGCCTCGCGACTCATGTTCGTTCCCGCGAGCGAGGAGGCGGATGAGCCTTCGCGCCGATCCGATTCGGGTGGTTGCTGATACACTAAAAGGAGCAAGGCTTGAAAGACGCGCCGCAACGTTTGAACAATATCGAAAAAACCTTCGCGGAAGCGGCGATCTCGGCGGGCCGCGAGATCATGTCGAGCTTCCAGGGTCGATTGGCGGCGACCCAAAAAGCCGATGGCTCGCCCGTGACCGATGCCGATCTGCGCGCCGAGGCGATCATCCGGGCGCGGCTCCGCGAAGCCCTCCCGGACATTCCCGTGATCGGCGAGGAAGGCGAGAAGCCGGCGATGGACATCGCTCCGCAAGGCGCCTTCATCCTCGTCGATCCTCTCGACGGCACGCGCGATTTCCTCGACGGCTCCCCTGAATTCACCGTGAACATCGCCCTCGTCGAGGCGAGGCGGCCCGTCGTCGGCGTCGTCCATGCGCCGGCGCTCGGACGCCTCTTCGTCGCAAGCGTCGCAGGCGCGTTCGAAATCGCGGTGGATGGCGATCTCTCCGCGGGTTTGGCGCGACGACGCGCCCTCACGGTGCGCGCTCTCGCGGCGCCCGCTCCGCTTGCCCTGGAAAGCCGTTCGCATCGGGAGCCGGCGACCGAGGCCCTGCTCGCCAAGCTCGGAGGGCCAAGACCGGCGCGCCGTCGGATCTTCGTTGAAATTCGCGCTCCTCGCCGCGGGCGAGGGCGACCTTTACGCTCGAGCCGTGAGCCTCAACGAGTGGGACATCGCCGCGGGTGACGCGGTTCTCACCGCGGCGGGCGGGGCCGTCGTGACGCTCGAGAACCGGCCGGTGCTTTATGGAAATCCGGCCCTGAAGGCGCCCCCCTTCATCGCGTTCGGCGATCAAGCCCAGCGACGGCGGCTCGAATGGCCGGGAATGGCGAAGATCATGACGAAATAGGGCCGGCCGCCGGGCAATTCTCCATTAACCTTGTGATCTGGGCTCCCCCTTGGGCTCCCCCTTGCGCCCGTGTCTCGCCATAGTCGAAGGCGAGAATATGGCAATTCGCTCAAAGCCGCGAACTCAAGGCCTGATCTCAAGGCCGCGATGGAGAACATGACCATGACGGAACGCGCAAGGCTGCCAAGCCCATCTCGAAAGAGCGGCTTGGATCGCCGCGTCCTCCTGCGGGGAGGGGCATTGCTGGCCGCCGGGTTCCCTGTCCAAGCGCTCGCGCAGGGCGCCCAGCCGCCCCGTGGCGAGGCTCCCGATACTTTCGAGCCCGGCGAAGTGATCAACAGCGGGCACCGCTTCTTCGGCACAGTTTCGCGAGGGCTCGCCTCCGTGGTGGAGGAGGCGACGCGGCGGTGGGGCCGGCCCAACGGCTATGTCCTCGGGCAGGAGGCCTCGGGGGCCTTCATCGGCGGCCTGCGCTACGGGGAAGGCACGCTGTTCACGCGCAATGCCGGGGATACCCATGTGTATTGGGAAGGGCCGTCGGTCGGCTTCGATTGGGGCGGCGACGGCGCGCGCACCATGATGCTCGCCTATGGATTGCCCGCGGTCGAGGCCCTGTTCACGCGTTATGTCGGGGTCAACGGCTCGGCCTATTTCGTCGGCGGCTTCGGCATGACCGCGCTCGCCGCGAATGAAAGCGTGGTGGTGCCGATCCGCTCGGGCGTCGGCTTCAGGCTCGGCGCCAACATCGGCTATCTGAAGTTCACGCCAGAGGCGACCTGGAACCCGTTCTGAGGCCTTTTCGCCGCGCATTGTCGAGAGGCAAATCGCCGATCGCGAGATGCCGGCCTCTTGCGAGCAGCCGGCCCGAGGATCGCCCGCCTCGCATCCGCCGCGGTGATCCCCTATGTAAGGGGATCGGAGAAGGAAGGCGTCGATGATCCGTCTGGTGGTCGGCCGTGGCCGCTATGTGCGGCAGATGAGGATCCCGTTCTGGGCGCTCGCCATGGCGGGCGGCGCCGTCGTGCTGCTCAGCTTTCTCCTCCTCGCCTTTCTGGCGAGCCTTGCGATCTTCATCATTCCGGCTTGCCTCATCGGGGCCGGCGCGGCTCGGTGGCTCGCAAGACCGGCGGCGGGTTCTCGTGAACCGATCTTCACGCGCAATCGGCCGAGCGATCCGAACGTGATCGAAGGCGAATATCGCGTGCTCGACGAGAGGCGACGCTGAGACCCTGATATTGCCGCAACCGTTCGTCGGAAGGAGCCGCGGTGGCCGAAAGCGGATCCTCTGACATTCATGAAGGCGCGGCTCCGGCATTTTGCACGCAACGCTGAACCGGATCGGTCGAGGAGCAAAACGGCTCGTAGCGGACGCGGGGTGCCGCCAAAAAGGGCGCAACCTCCTCTTGCCGGGCAAGAGCGGCCGGCTCCCCCAGAATCACATTCCCGACTTGGCCGATTGCGCTTTCTCCAAAAAACGGCTTCGATGCATGCGCGCGGCGGCAAGGAAGCCTTGCCGCGGCAAACAAGCTTCACCGGAGCGATCGAATTCGCTCGACATAAAATGCACAAGGGAGACACACATGCGTTCGCCACGCTCTCTCAGGCTGGCCGCGGCCGGCCTCGCGGCGCTGCTCTTGAGCGCGACTTCTCTCAGCGCCAAGACCTTCGTTTATTGTTCGGAGGGTTCGCCTGAGAACTTCACGCCCGCCCTCAACACGACCGGCACGAGCTTCGATGCGGCGCGGCCCGTCTATAGCCAGCTCGTGAGCTTCGTGCGAGGCACCACCGAGGTCACTTCCGATCTCGCCGACAAATGGGACGTGTCGGAGGACGGCAAGGTCATCACCTTTCATCTTCGCAAGGGCGTGAAATGGCACTCGGGCGTGAACGGCTTCACCCCGACGCGTGATTTCAATGCCGACGACGTTCTCTTCTCCTTCAATCGTCAATGGAAGCCCGACCATCCCTACGCCAAGATCTCGGGCGGCAAATACGACTATTTCAGCGATATGGACATGCCGAAGCTCCTGGCTTCGATCGAGAAGAAGGATGATTACACGGTCGTCTTCACGCTCACCCAGCCGGACGCGCCGATCCTCTCAAATCTCGCGATGGATTTTGCGACCATTCAGTCGGCCGAATATGCCGATTACCTGATGAAGAAGGGCACGCCCGAGCAGTTCGACCAGATCCCGGTCGGCACCGGGCCTTTCCAATTCGTCACCTATCAGAAGGATGCGGTGATCCGCTTCAAGGCCAATCCGACCTATTATCGGGGCAAGGCCGCGATCGACGATCTCGTCTATGCGATCACGCCCGACCCGACCTCGCGCCTCGCCAAGCTCAAGACCGGCGAGTGCAGCTTCATCTTCGGGCCACGTCCGCAGGATCTCGACGAGATCAAGAAGGACAAATCCCTGACGCTGCTCTCGCAACCGGGCCTCAACATCGCCTATTGGGCCTTCAACACCAAGAAGCCGCCCTTCGACAAGAAGGAGGTCCGGCAGGCCTTCAACATGGCGATCGACAAGGCGGCCATCATCAAGGAGGTCTATAACGGCGCGGGCCAGGCGGCGAAGAATTTCATCCCGCCGACGATCTGGTCCTACAACGACAAGGTGAAGGACTATCCTTACGATCCCGAGAAGGCGAAGGCCATGCTCAAGGCGGCGGGCGTGACGACGCCGCTCGACATCGACCTCTGGTACATGCCGGTGCAGCGGCCCTATAATCCGAACGCCAAGCGCATCGCCGAGATGATGCAATCCGATCTCGCCAAGCTCGGCGTCAATGCGAAGCTCGTCACCTATGAATGGGGCGAATATCGCAAGCGCGCCCAGAATGGGGAGCACATGACGGCGCAGCTCGGCTGGACCGGCGACAATGGCGACCCCGACAATTTCTTCTTCCTGCGCGGTTGCGCGGCGGCTCGCGACGGCGGCCAGAACATCACGAGGTGGTGCAACAAGGATTTCGACGACAGATTCGTCAAGGCGCAGCAGACCACCGATGTGAAGACGCGCACCAAGCTCTATGAAGAGATGCAGGTCATCGAGAAGGAAGATGCGCCTGATTTCCCGATCGCCCATTCGATCGTGTACGAGGCGGAACGGGCGAATGTGGTCGGCTACAAGGTCAGCCCGCTCGGGGCGCACGTCTTCTACGGCGTCGATTTGAAGTGAGCGGCGGCGCCTAGCTCTGGCCGAGCGAGCGGGGTCTTGCGCGAGCGGGCCGCGTTCGTGCGGGGCTTTCGACATGCCGCCGGCAATTTGCATCCTGTCGGCGACCGCCGCGCGCGGCCGCCGAACACCATAGAAAAAACGGGGACAACGGAGAAGCTGAAATGAAAGCCCGCCAACTCATGAACACTGCTCGGCGTCGCCATGGCGATGTGCCTTGGCGCCGGAGCGGCGAACGCCAAGGCTCTGGTCTATTGCCTCGAAGGCTCGCCCGAGAATTTCAATCCGGCGCTCACGACCACCAACACGAGCCTCGATGCCTCGCGCCATGTCTATGATCAGCTCGTCGAATTCGACCGCGGCACCACCAATCTCATTCCGGGCCTCGCCGAATCCTGGCAATTCTCGGATGGCGGCAAGACCGTCACCTTCCATCTGCGCAAGGGGGTCAAGTTCGGCGCGGTGAAGGATTTCACCCCGACGCGCGATTTCAACGCCGACGACGTGCTGTTCTCCTTCAACCGTCAGCTCAAGCCCGACCACCCGTACCACATGGTCACGGGCGGCAAGTTCGACACCTTCAACGACATGGACATGGGCAAGATCATCCAGTCGATCGAGAAGAAGGACGATAACACGGTCGTCTTCCATCTCTCCGAGCCGAACGCGCCTTTCATGGCCAATCTCGCCATGGACTTCGCCTCGATCGGATCGGCCGAATATGCCGACGCGCTGACGAAGAAAGGGACGCCCGACGTGATCGACCAGGTTCCGGTCGGGACCGGCCCTTACAGCTTCGTCTCCTATCAGAAGGATACGGTGATCCGTTTCAAGGCGCGTCCCGATTACTTCCGAGGCAAGCCGGCGATCGACGACTACATCATCTCGATCGTGCCTGATCCGACCGTGCGCTTCGCCAAGCTCAAGGCCGGCGAGTGCACCCTGATGGGTTTCCCGCGGCCCTCCGACCTCCCCGAGATGGAGAAGGACAAGAGCCTGCAGGTCATGCATCAGGCAGGCCTCAACGTCGCTTATTGGACCTTCAACGAGCAGAAGAAGCCCTTCGACGATGTGCGCGTGCGCCGCGCTCTGCTCATGGCGATCGACAAGGCCGCGATCATCCGCGACGTCTACGGAAGCACCGGCCAGGCCGCCAAGAACCCGATCCCGCCGACCATCTGGTCCTACAACGACGAGATCAAGGACTACCCTTACGATCCCGAGAAGGCGAAGGCGCTCCTCAAGGAGGCCGGCGTCACGACACCGCTCGACATCGACCTCTGGTACATGCCGGTGCAGCGGCCGTATAATCCCAACCCGAAGCGCATCGGCGAGATGATGCAATCCGATCTCGGCAAAATCGGCATCAACGCCAAGCTCGTGACCTACGAATGGGGCGAGTATCGCAAGCGCATGCAGCAGGGCGAGGAGATGACGGGACAGCTCGGCTGGACGGGCGACAACGGCGACCCGGACAATTTCTTCTTCCTCCTCGGTTGCAACGCGGCTCGCGACGGTGGGCAGAACATCGCGCGCTTCTGCGACAAGACCTATGAGGACAAGCTCCAGAAAGCGCGCCAATCGACCGACAAGGAGGAGCGGGCGAAGCTTTATGAGGAGATGCAGACCATCGCGCACGACGAGGCCGTCTGGTTCACCATCGCGCATTCCGTGGTCTACGAGATCGCCAAGGCGAATCTCACCGGCTACTCGATCTCGCCTCTCGGCCGGCACGAATTCGCCGGCGCCGACCTGAAATAGGCGCGGTGCGCCGAGGAAAACCAAGGTGATCAGGTTCCTCATCCGCCGGATCGCATTGACGCTGCCCACTTTCGTGGCGTTGATGTTCGTGACCTTCGTCGCGATCCGGCTGGTGCCTGGCGATCCCGTCGAGGTCAGGGTCGGCGAGCACGGCATATCGCCCGAGCGTCTCGCCGAGTTCCGTCATCAACTCGGCCTCGACCTGCCCGTATGGAAACAGTTCCTCGTCTATGTGTGGAAGCTGTTTCACGGGGATTTCGGGACCTCGGTCGTCACCAATCAGAAGGTGCTGACCGAATTCTTCACGCTCTTCCCGGCGACGCTCGAGCTCGCGTTCTGCGCTCTGATCCTGGCGATCGGCATCGGCATTCCGGCCGGCGCCGATCGCCGCGGTCAAGCGGGGCTCGGCCTATGATCACATGCTCATGGGCATGTCGCTCACCGGCTATTCCATGCCGATCTTCTGGTGGGGCCTCCTGCTCGTGATGTTCTTTTCGGAACGTCTCGGCTGGACGCCGGTATCGGGAAGAATCGACCTCATCCAATACTACTTCGAGCCGGTCACCGGCTTCATGCTGATCGATGCGCTGCTGTCGGACCAGCCGGGCGCCTTCTGGTCGGCCTTGAGCCATCTCGCCCTGCCCGCCATCGTGCTCGGCACCATTCCGCTCGCCATCATCGCGCGCATGACGCGCTCCTCGATGCTCGAGGTGCTCAACGAGGATTATGTGCGCACGGCGCGCGCCAAGGGCCTGCCGCCATGGCGCGTCATCGGCTTGCACGCGCTGCGCAACGCGTTGATCCCGGTGATCACCATCATCGGCCTGCAGGTCGGCGGGCTGATGGGCGGCGCGGTGCTCACCGAATACATCTTCGCCTGGCCGGGTGTCGGCCATTGGTTGATCGATGCGATTTCGCGGCGCGACTATCCGGCGTTGCAAGGCGGCATCATGCTGATCTCGTCCATCGTCATCCTCGTCAATCTCTTCGTCGACGTGCTCTATGGCACCGTCAATCCACGGATCCGTCATGGCCGCTGACATCACCATTGCGGCCCCCATCAAGGTCGCGGCTCCTCCTTCGAGCCTTTGCCGAATTCTGGTCGTCCTTTCGGGAAAACAAGGGAGCGGTCGCCGGCCTCGTCATCTTGTCGCTGATCGTCTTCATGGCGATCTTCGCGGACGTGCTCGCTCCCCATTCGCCGCTCGAGCAGTTCCGCGAATACGTGAAGTTGCCGCCGGCCTGGTACGAGGGCGGCAATTGGGCCTTTCCGCTCGGCACGGACGCGCTCGGCCGCGACATGCTTTCGCGCATCATGCATGGGGCGCGCTATTCGCTCTTCATCGGCCTCAGCGTCATGGCCGTGTCGATCGTGTGCGGCGTCGGGCTCGGCCTCGTCGCGGCCTTCGCCGGCGGCTGGCTCGACAGCGTGATCTCGCGCATCATGGACCTGATCGTCGCCATTCCGAGCCTCGTGCTCGCCATCCTGATCATCGCCATCCTGCAAAACCCGAGCCTCGAGAAGACGATCGTCGCGGTGACGGTGGTGTCGCTGCCGCGCTATGTGCGGCTGGTGCGCGCCTCGGCCCTGTCGGAAATGGGCAAGGACTATGTGACGGCGGCCAAGGTGGCGGGCGTCGGCAGCCTGCGCCTGATGTTGCGCACGGTGCTGCCGAACTGCCTCGCTCCCGTCATCGTGCAGGCGGCGCTCGGCGTCTCCGATGCGATTCTCGAAGCCGCCGCGCTCGGTTTCCTCGGGCTCGGTGCCCAGCCGCCGACGCCCGAATGGGGAGCCATGGTCGGCGACGGGCGCGAATTCATCCGCTCCGAACCGTGGATCGTGACGCTCCCCGGCCTCGCGATCCTCGTCACCGTCATCTCGATCAATCTGTTCGGCGATGGACTTCGCGATGCGCTCGATCCGAAGCTGAAGCGAAGCTGAGCGTTCATCGCCGTCCGGCCGGCCTCGTCTTACGATCCTCCAACGCCGAAGCGGCGAGAATGAAGCGGCAGCGCGAAACCTCCATGTCCCTCCTCTCCATCCGCAACCTGACCGTCAGCTTCGCCACGCGTTCGGGCGCCTTCACGGCGGTCGAAGCCTTCGATCTTTCGATCGAACGCGACGAGGTGGTGGCGATCGTGGGCGAATCCGGCTCGGGCAAATCCGTCGCCATGCTCGCCGTCATGGGGCTCTTGCCCTGGACCGCCACGGTGACGGCGGACGAGCTTCGCTTCGGCGATCTCGACCTCCTGACGCTCGGGCCGCGCGAGCGCCGCGCCGTCATCGGACGCGACATGACCATGATCTTCCAGGAGCCGATGTCGTCGCTCAATCCCTGCTTCACCGTCGGCTTCCAGCTTTCCGAAGCGCTGAAGGCGCATCTCGACATCGACAAGGCGGCGCGGCGCGCGCGCTGCATCGAGCTCCTCGACGAGGTCGGCATCACCGATCCGGCGCGGCGCCTCTCGGCCTTTCCCCATCAGCTCTCGGGCGGCATGAGCCAGCGCGTGATGATCGCCATGGCGCTCGCGTGCCGGCCGAAGCTCCTGATCGCCGACGAGCCGACGACGGCGCTCGACGTCACCATCCAGGCTCAGATCCTCGACCTGTTGCGGCGCCTCAAGAATGAGACCGGGATGGGGCTCATCATCATCACCCATGACATGGGCGTCGTCGCCGAGACGGCCGATCGCGTGATCGTCCAATATGCGGGCGAGCAGGTGGAGAAGCAGTCGACACGCGACCTCTTCCGCGAGCCTCGCCATCCCTACACGGCGGCGCTGCTTGCCGCCTTGCCCGAACGTGCCGCCGGCGGAGAGCGGTTGCCGGCGATCCCCGGGGTCGTGCCGGGGCAGTTCGACCGCCCCGAGGGGTGCCTGTTCTCGCCGCGCTGCCAATTCGTGTTCGACCGCTGCCAGGTCGAGCGGCCGGGGCCCGCGAGCGCCGAGCTCGGGCAGGCGCGTTGCCACACGCCGCTCGTGCGCGGGAAACCCTTGGCGCGAACAGAGAGCGTCGCATGAGCGAGGTCATTCTCGAGGCGAAGGATTTGCGCCGCAGCTACGAGGTCAGGCGCGGGTTTTTCGGCGGCACCGGCATCGTCAAGGCGCTCGCCGGCGTGTCCTTCACCTTGAGCGCTGGAAAGACGCTCGCCGTCGTCGGCGAATCAGGTTGCGGCAAGTCGACGCTCGGCCGGATCGTGACCATGATCGAGGAACCGAGCGGGGGCTCGCTCCTCATCGACGGCATCGACCTCGCAAAGGCGACGCCGGCCGAGCGCAAGCGCCTGCGACGCGAGGTGCAGATCGTCTTTCAGAACCCTTATGGTTCGCTCAATCCGCGCCAGACGATCGGCGCCGCGCTCGAAGAGCCCTTGATCATCAACAGCGACCTTGGCGGCAAGGACCGTGTGCGCGAGGCGCGCGCCATGCTGGCTCGCGTCGGCCTGCGCCCCGAGCATTACGATCGCTATCCGCATATGTTCTCCGGCGGCCAGCGCCAGCGGATCGCCATCGCGCGCGCGCTCATGACGCGTCCGCGCATCCTGGTCCTCGACGAGCCCGTATCGGCGCTCGACGTGTCGATCCGCGCGCAGGTGCTGAACCTTCTCGACGAGCTGCAGGCCGAATTCAACCTCGCCTATCTCTTCATCAGCCATGATCTGTCGGTGGTGAAGCACATTGCCGACGAGGTGATGGTGATCTACCTCGGCTCGGCCGTGGAATGGGGCAAGAGCGCCACCATCTTCGGCGAGCCGCGCCATCCCTATACGCGCGCGCTGCTCTCGGCGACGCCGGTCGCCGACCCCACGGCGAAGAAGGAGCGCATCATCCTGAAAGGCGAGCTGCCCTCGCCCTTCTCGCCGCCTTCGGGCTGTTCCTTCCATCCGCGCTGCCCGCTCGTGATCGAGCGTTGCCGCGAGGCTTTCCCGCCGACCGAGACGATCGAGGGCCGTGAGGTCGCGTGCTACCGGGCGCGGGAATCCGTGGCCGTGCCGGCGGCGTAGAAGGAGAGGGAGAACAGGGCCGGGCCTGGAAAATCGTTTCGCTTGCTTCCGGCGCAGGCAGACCGGACCGAATGACACCCATGCGTTTTCCTCTCGCAGAGCCAAGCGCGCTTGTGCCGCGCGTGCATTCTCTTTAGTGGATTAGCGTGGACTAAACAGGGTGTTGGAGTCTAATTGCGACTCCAGCAAGAGCTTCTCGATGCCGATTTTCTCAGCCTTTTCGCGGCGCGATTTCGTGCCCGTCCTCTGTTACGCGCCGATGCTTCTCGCCTCGACCTCGATCGCGGCGCTTCTTATCGCGCTGCCGGCGCGAGCGGGGCAGACGATCACGAACCAGACGGTCCCGAGCGTAACGAACCCCGCCGGGCAAACCACGACCTCGATCATCATCATCAACTCCACCGTCACGGGCGCCGTCACCAATGCGGGCACGATCAGCCCGGGGAAGATGATCGGCGGCGGCAAGACGGCGGCGATCGGCGTCGCCAGCAGCACGATCGGAGCCGGGATCATGAATACCGGCGCGATCAATGTGAATGGAACAGGAAGTGCCGCCGCCATCAATGTCACGAACAGCTCCGTCGCGGGCGGCATAACCAACACAGGCGCGATCACCGTCACCGGCAACGGACCCGCTGCTTTGGGCACCGGCGTATTCGGTGCAACGATCGCGGGAGGCATCTCGAACTCCGCTACCATCACCGTAAAAGGGCAAGAGACGTTCGGCTCCGGCATTGATATTCAGAATGGGTCCAGCGTCAGTGGCGGAGTCATGAACACGGGCACGATCGATGTGAGCGGGACGCTCTCGGGCCTCGGCATCGTCGCACGTAGCAGTGTTTCAGGCGGCATCGCGAATTCGGGCTTGATCAACGCCAATGCTACCTTCGCCGACGGTATTGTCGTTCTCCCCATTGTCGACCCCAATACGGGGGTGCGTACGCCGAACATGATCACGGGTGCCATCGTCAACGCCGGCGACATCGAGGTGAGCGGCAGCAATAGCGGCACGAACGACGCGTTCGTTGTGGGCAAGGTGTTCGTCGATTACGACGGAAGGCTCGGCTCACGCTTGCAGGAGCATTCGGTCTCGGGCGGCCTGAAACTGCGGTTCTGATTGAGGAGCCCAGCGGTTCTCGCCTCTCCGACAAAGCGACCGCGCGAAGGGCGCTGGAATAGGTGCAAGTGCCCATGGGCTGAGCGACGCAGCGGTGCGCCTGTGATCAACGACGTAAAATATGATTTGTCATACTGTAAAACGGCGATATACAGGATGCGGAGTTAATTTACGGGCTATGATTATCAGCTTCCGGCATAGAGGGTTAAGACGGTTATTCGAAGACGACGACCCCAAGGGAGTGAACGCCGAGCACGTCCGCAAGCTGAAGCAGATGCTGGCGCTTCTGGACGCCGCCGCGACGATCGACGGTCTCAATTTTGCGCCGTTCAGGCTGCACCCGTTGAAAGGCAAGCTCGGGGGTATGTGGTCGATGACCGTGCGGGCCAATTGGCGGATCATCTTTCGGTTCGAGGACGGCAAAGCGTCAGAGGTTGACCTCGTCGACTATCATTGAGGGGTCAGAAAAAGGCGAGGACGAAAATGGTCATGAAGAATCCCCCTCATCCGGGGCAGATGATCGGCGACAGCCTCTATGAAATGCGTGTGTCGATCGTGGATGCAGCCAAGGCTCTCGGCGTGACCCGGCAGCAGCTGCACAATGTCATTTCCGGCCGCTGCGCCATTTCGCCCGAGATGGCCTACCGCCTCGAGAAGGCACTCGGCGGCACGGCGGACACCTGGCTGCGCATGCAGGCCAACCATGATCTCGCCAAGGTCCGCGCGCGCGCCGCATCGATCAAGGTCGGTCGCGTGGCGCCGAAGGCCGCCTGAACCTCTCAAGGCCAAACCGTCGGCAATTTGCGGCCGCGCAACCCTCCGCCCTTTCGCCGCCATAATCGACGCGTTTACTGAGAATGAACGTTCATTCTCAGGTGCGCTCATGGTGCTTTCCGAAATCCATTCTGCCGATCCGGTGGGCGACGCCGATCGACGCGGTCGCATCATCCAGGCCGCGGAGCGCGCCTTCGTGCGACACGGCTTTCACGCCACGACCATGCAGCATGTCGCCGCCGAGGCGGCGATGAGCCCCGGCAATCTCTATCGCTACTTCCGTTCCAAGGAGGCGATCGTCCAGGAGCTGTGCGCGCGCGAGCAAGCCGATCGCGCCAGCTCCTTTGCGGCCTTTGCCGAAGCCGACAGCGTCATTGCCGCGATGGCGGAGGGCCTGCGCAGGAACCTTCTCGGCAAGCCGCGCGAGAAGATGCAGATGATCCTCGAGATCTGGGCCGAGGCGGGCCGCAATCGCGCCATCGCCGCCCTCTGCGACACGATCGACGCTGATGTTCACGCCGGGCTCGTTTCCCTTGTCGAAGCGGCAAAAGGCAAGGGCAAGGCGGCCGCCGATCTCGATGCGGATTTCGCCGCGCGTTTGATGATCACCGTGGTCATGGGGCTTTTCAAGCGGCGCGCGCATGAAGCCGATTTCGACGGAGAGCGCGAGCTCGCTTTGGCGCTCGGCGTCTTCGTTGCCCTCTTCCGCGGCGACATTTCGCCGTACGTGTGTTCCGAAAAGGGAAGGGCGGGTTGATGCGCCCCCGCTGGGCATGGACGGCGAGCGCGCTCGTCGTCGCCTTCATCGGCCTCGTGGGCCTGCGCTTCCTCATGCCTTGCGCGGCGCCCATGGCTTTCCTCGATCGCCTGGGTCTGCCCGTCGCTGCGACAGGTTGCGCCGCGCCGACCTCAGCTTCCGGCGAGACGGCGGGCGCTGATGCGCGTGTTCCGGCGCCTCCGGCCGTCACCGTCGTGAAATCGGCGGCGCATGATTTCGTCGATCGTTTCTTCGTCTCGGGCACGCTCGTGGCGCGCGACGAGGCGATGGTCGGCGCGCAGATCGACGGGTTGCGCATCGTCGAGCTTCTTGCTGACGATGGCGATCACGTGACGAAAGGCCAGGTTCTGGCTCGGCTCGACCGCACCCAGCTCGATGCGCTGGTCGCCGAGAACGACGCCGCCTTGGCGCGCGCGGATGCCGCGATTGCCCAGGCGACGAGCCAGATCGGCCAGTTCGACGCCGCCTTGACGCAGGCGCAGGCGGAGCTCGATCGCGCGAGAAAGCTCGATGTGCAGATCGTGACGCAGGCGACGCTCGACCAGAAGATCGCCGCCTTCCGCACCGCCCAGTCGCAACTCGGCGCCGGCAGGAGCGCGCTCGCGGTCGCCGAGGCCGACAAGGCGAGCCGCGCGGCGGAGCGTCGCGAGCTGATGGTGCGCATCGATCGCACCGATGTGAGGGCGCCGGTCGCCGGCCTCGTCAGCCGCCGCACCGCCCGCCTCGGCGCCGTCGCCCTGTCCGCGTCGGATGCGCTCTTCCGCATCGTCGCCGATGGCGCGATCGAGCTCGAGGCCGAGGTTCCCGAGCAATCTCTGGCGCGCCTCAAGCTCGGCATGCAGGCGAAGATCGCCTTGCCCGGCGTCGAGAACGAGGTCGAAGGGCGCGTGCGGCTGATCTCCGAGGAGGTCGACAAGACGACCCGTCTCGGCAAGGTGCGGATCGCGCTGCCGCTCGATGCGCCGGCGCGTATCGGCTCGTTCGCCTCGGGTGTCGCGATCGTCGCGCGGCGCTCCGGCGTCGGCGTGCCGACGAGCGCCGTGACGCGTGGCGATGACGGCGACTTCGTCCAGGTGGTGAAGGATGATCGCGTCGAGTTGCGCAAGATCACAGCCGGCATCACCGATGCGCGCCTCACGGAAGTGCGCGATGGGCTCGCCGATGGGCGAGACCGTCGTGGCGCGCGCCGCCGCCTTCCTGCGTTCAGGCGATCTCGTGCGTCCGATCGCTTCGGCCGATGCGGCCCGAAGAAAGGTGGAGGAAGCCGCGCGATGAGGCTCAACATCTCCGCCTGGTCGATCCGCAGGCCGATGCCCGCGAGCGTCACTTTCGTCGTGCTCGTGATTCTGGGCATCTTCAGCTTCCGCGCGTTGCCGATCACCAAATTCCCGAACATCGACATTCCGATCGTTCAGGTCACGGTGACCCAGTCGGGCGCGGCGCCCGCGGAGCTCGAATCGCAGGTGACCAAGAAGGTCGAGGACGCCGTCGCGTCGGTGAATGGCCTGTGGCACATCATCTCGACCGTGACCGACGGCTCGTCCGTCACCACCATCCAGTTCTACGTGGGTACGAATGTCGATCGCGTCCTGAACGACGTCAAAGACCAGATCGCCAAGATCAGGACCGATCTGCCGCGCACCATCGACGAGCCGATCGTCGCGCGTCTCGACATCGAGGGCCTGCCGATCGTGACCTATGCGGCATCCGCGCCCGGCATGTCGGTCGAGGACCTGTCCTGGTTCGTCGATGACACGGTGGCGCGAACGCTCCAGGGGATCAACGGGGTGGGCAGCGTCACGCGCTCGGGCGGTGTCGATCGCGAAATCCGTGTTTCGCTCGATCCGAAGAAGCTCCTCGCGCTCGGCGTGACGGCCGCGAACGTCAACGCCCAGCTACGCGCGACCAATGTCGATCTCGCGGGTGGGCGCGGCGAGATCGCGGGCGAGGAACAGGCGATCCGCACGCTCGCGGGCGCGCGCAGCGTCGGGGATCTTTCGGCGCTGCCGATCTGGCTTCCGGGCGGCCGCAAGGTCCGTCTCGACGATCTCGGCAGCGTCACCGACGGCGCGGCCGAGGCGCGCACCTTCACGCGTCTCGACGGGCAGCCGATCGTCGCCTTCGGCGTCTCGCGCGCCAAGGGCGCGAGCGACGCCACGGTCGACGCCCTGGTCGCGAAGAAAATCTCCCAGATCCACGACCGGCATCCGGAGGTCGAGCTCACCAAGGTCGACACGCAAGTCGACAACACGCTCGGCAATTACCATTCGGCGATGGAGACGCTGATCGAGGGAGCGGTCCTCGCCGTCATCGTGGTGTTCCTGTTCCTGCGCGATCTGCGCGCCACCATCGTCTCCGCGATCGCGCTGCCGCTCTCGGCCATCCCCACCTTCTGGGCGATGGACATGCTCGGCTTTTCGCTGAACCTCGTGAGCCTTGCTCGCGATCACCCTCGTCACCGGCATTCTGGTCGATGACGCGATCGTCGAGATCGAGAACATCGTGCGCCATATGCGCATGGGGAAGTCCGCCTATCGCGCCGCGCTCGAGGCGGCCGACGAGATCGGGCTTGCCGTCATCGCCATCTCGATGACCATCGTCGCGGTGTTCTCTCCGGTGAGCTTCATGAGCGGCATCGCCGGGCAGTATTTCCGGCAGTTCGGTCTCACCGTCGCCATCGCGGTGTTCTTTTCGCTCATGGTGGCGCGACTGATCACGCCGCGTCGTCGCGGCCTATTTCCTGCGCGCGCATGACGAAGCGCCGCGTCCGGACGGGCCGGTGATGCGCTTCTACACCCGCCTGGTGCGCTCTTCGGTGCGCCATCGCTGGGTGACGCTCGCCGCGGGCCTCCTGCTTTTCGTGGCGTCCCTGATGTCGACGAAGCTCCTGCCGTCCGGCTTCATTCCGGCGGCCGATGTTTCCCGCTCGCTGCTCGCGATCGAGCTGCCGCCGGGCTCGCGCCTCGAGGATACCGACAAGGTGACGCGCGACATTGCCGAGCGCTTGAAGACGATACCTCAGGTGAGGTCGGTCCTCATCTATGGCGGGGTCGTCCTCGGCGGGGCCTCGGAGGTGCGCCGCGCCACGCTCGTCATCAACTTCGTGCACAAGAGCAAGCGCGACCTCACCCAGCAGGATCTGCAGATCAGGATCGCGCGCGATCTGCGCGAGGTTCCCGACATCCGCTTCTGGTTTCTCAAGGACAATGGCCAGCGCGATATCTCGCTGATCGTCGCCGGCGCCGATTTGAAGACGATCGAGGACACGGCGAACCAGCTCGCGAGCGAAATGCGCAGGATTCCCTTCATCGAGAATCCAATGTCGACGGCCGAGCTCGATCGGCCGGAGCTGCGCATCACGCCGAAGCCGCAACTCGCTGCCGATCTCGGCGTCTCGACCGAGGCGCTGTCCGAAACCATCCGCGTGGCGACGCTCGGCGACATCGACGCCAATCTCGCGAAATTCGATGCTGGCGACCGCCTGGTACCGATCCGCGTCGAGCTCGACCAGCACGCGCGCGCCGATCTCGGGCTGCTCCAGGCGTTGCGCGTGTCGACCGGCTCGGGCGGCGCCGTGCCGCTTTCGGCCGTCGCCGATTTCGACATGAGCCGCGGCCCGACCGCGATCAACCGCTACGATCGCGCGCGGCGCGTCACCATCGAAGGCGATCTCGCGGGCCAAACCGCGCTCGGCCAGGCGCTCGACGCCATCCATGCGCTACCGACCGCGAAGGCGTTGCCGCCGGGCGTCGAGCTCAGGCAATCGGGCGATGTCGAGGTGATGGGGCAAATCTTCGATTCCTTCGCCGCCGCGATGGGCGCGGGGCTCATGATGGTCTACGGCGTGCTGATCCTGCTGTTTGCGAGCTTCGTGCAGCCGATCACCATCCTCTTCTCGCTTCCCCTGTCGATCGGCGGCGCGATCATCGCGCTCCTCGTCACCCACAAATCGATCAGCATGCCGGTGGTGATCGGCATCCTCATGCTCATGGGCATCGTCACCAAGAACGCCATCATGCTCGTCGACTTCGCGGTCGAGGAGATGGCGCGTGGCACGGCACGTCTCGAGGCGCTGGTCGAGGCCGGACGCAAGCGCGCCCGCCCCATCGTGATGACCACGATCGCCATGGTCGCCGGCATGTTTCCCTCCGCGCTCGCCTATGGGGACGGCGGTGAGTTTCGCGCTCCGATGGCGATCGCGGTGATCGGCGGGCTCATCGTCTCGACCGTGCTCTCGCTCCTCTTCGTGCCGGCGGTGTTTACGCTGCTCGACGATATCGGCCGGCTTTGCTGGCGCTTGGTCGGCCGCTTCGTCGGCGAAACCGATGAGCCCGAGGAGACGGAAACAGTCCCGTCGGTGCCGGCCTATGTCGTCCAAGCGAGCCGCGAGGATCTGCGGATCGCGGCGGAGTGATCGTCGAGGAGAAGCCGGCGGCTCGGCAGCTCGATCGCACATTGCTCGAACAACCAGCGGGCAATGGCGATTGCCGTATTTTTTCTCGCCGCTGGGTATTGGCAAAGCGCCGTGGCAGGCTATGGTCCGCCGAGGCGGCGATCCCCATCGGTTGGATCTTGGACCTGGCCGTGCTTGGCCATCTAATTGGACAAGCGGGGCGGCAACAACACGTTCATGATGGCCCTTAGACGTGAGGTTTGATCTTCCGGCCTTTGCGTGTTTGGTGCCTGTCTTCATCACGGACAGGAACGCCGCGGTGAAAGTCCGCCGATTGCCGCCTGACGATACCGTCACGATCTTCACAACCTCGAGAGGTGGGCAGCGCACCAACATGCTGTTCGCCGACTATCAAGCCGGCATCGCAGAAACCGATAAGCTCGAGGCCGGTTGCCTGAACCGCCGGCCCGAGCCTTAATGGTCGATGGAATTGGACAGGGGGAGCAAGTGCTCGAGTCGATCTCCCTGATTTGCCCGCCCGAGAGCCGGATGCGTTTAAATCGAGCCGGAAACCGCATTCTATCTTTTTGATTTGACGCATAGTCTTATCCGAAAAATGGGGCCATTTTTCGGGATCATGCCATCGCAGGAGCCCTTTCCATGAGCCGCGACGCCGCCATCGCCAATGCCCGCGAAGCCTTCGATTCAGGTGCGTTCGAGAAGGTCCTGGCGCGCCGCATCGCAGCTGCCGACCGAGAGCCAGAATCCGGCGCGCGCCAAAGAGCTCGACGATTATGTGCGAAGGCTCATGGCGCCCGAGCTCGAGCGCCTCGGCTTCACCTGCAAGATCCTCACCGTCGAGGGCGCCAAGGGGCCGTTCCTGATCGCGGAGCGCATCGAGGATCCTTCGCTCGTGACCGTGCTCGGCTACGGCCATGGCGACACGGTGCTCGGCATGGAGGGGCGCTGGATCGACAACCTCAATCCGTTCGAGCTCACCGAGCGCGACGGCAAATGGTATGGGCGCGGCGTCGTCGACAATAAGGGCCAGCATTCGATCAATCTCGCGGCGCTCGAGGCCGTCTTGCAAGGCGCGCGGCAAGCTCGGCTTCAACGCGCGCTATCTCATCGAGATGGGCGAGGAGACAGGTTCTCCGGGCCTTGCGAGGCTCGCGCGCGAGCATGGCGATCTCCTCGCCGCCGACGTGCTGATCGGCTCCGACGGGCCGACGCCTTCACCGCGAACGGCCGGACCTTTCGCTCGGCACGCGCGGCGCGCTCAATTTCGATCTTGTGATCGAGGCGCGTGAGGGCGGGCACCATTCGGGCAATTGGGGAGGGCTGCTTGTCCGATCCTGGAATCGAGCTTGCGCACGCGATCGCCTCGATCACCGGGCCGACCGGGCAGATCCGCATTTCCGAATGGGTGCCGCCCGGAGCTTCCGGCGAATGTCCGGCGCGTGCTCGCCGGTGTCGAGCCCGGCGGCGATCCCGGCACGCCGAGCATCGATCGCAACTGGGGCGAGGCCGGGCTGACGCCGGCGGAGCGCGTCTTCGGCTGGTGCTCATTTTCCGTGCTCGCTTTCACCTGCGGCACGCCGGAGGCGCCCGTGAACGCCATCCCGCCACGCGCCTGGGCGCGCTGCCAGCTCCGCTTCGTGGTGGGCATCGATCCTGACGACATCATCCCGGCGCTTCGCCGCCATCTGAAGCGGCATGGCTTCGGCAAGGTCGTGGTCGAGCCCTCGCGGGAATCCTTCTTCAAGGCCTCGCGGCTCGATCCCGACCACCCTTGGGTGAAGTTCGTCGCGGCCTCGCTCGAACGCACCGGCGGTCAGGCGCCGACCATCATTCCGAATGCCGGCGGCTCCTTGCCGAACGACATCTTCTCCGAGACGCTCGGCTTGCCGACCATCTGGATCCCGCATTCCTATGGCGGATGCTCGCAGCACGCGCCGAATGAGCATGTGCCGAAGGCGCTGGTGCGTGAAGCGCTGGAATTGATGGCCGGGCTTTATTTCGACATCGGCGAAGGCAAGCATCCGGGAAAGAGGCGGTGACGGGATGCGCGTCGTTACCTCGTGACTTGCCATGCGCTAATTAGCTTCCGATTGCTCATGATGATAGAGTGATCTCCCACCATTTCATAAATCCTGGGGGGAGGAAGAGTGCAATCATCGAGCGAAGATCGACCGGCCGAGGCGATCGCGGCGGGTCGGCGAGACGCATCCCAGCGGATCGAGCCCCACCTTTTTTCCGACAGGCCACAGGCCAATGCGCCGGCGGCGCCGTCAGAAGCGGCGGCATCAATGCCGGGTCCGACTGGCTCGCCCGCCGATGGTGGCCTTCTCCAACTGACATGCGCGCAATATCTCGCGAAGCATTTCATCGCGCAAAAAGGCCTTCAGCCCGGAGTGCCCCCCGAGGCGAGCGCGATCGCGCAGGCGTGCGACATTGTCCTCTCCGGCATGGAAGGCGTCTCCCTCAAAATCATCGCCATCATCGATCGCGACGCGCATCCGGGGAAGGAGTTTGCGCTCGGGCGGGAGGCTCTCGAGGCCATTGGACGCGACTGCTTGAAATATTGCGGCAAGGTCAATCGCGCCCAGATGCCGGTCATCATTCAAGTGTTCGAGGTCGAAAACCGGGCGCCCACGGACGAGCAAAAGATTCGGCTGCGAAAGCTGCGTCGTTCCTCCCGTTTCGGTAAGGTCGTACTTTCCGGCTGGATAGTGGATGCGCGCTCTTCGTCTGTCTGGACGAACATTCCTTTCAACGGCCGACTTGCTGGCCGCCCTTTCATCGAAGAGCTGTTGCGCTCGCCGAGGACGAAGCGCCGCCGAAACCCTCTGTCCTCGCGCGCGCTCCCGTCAGAGCCGATCCTGACCTATGCGATCCTCGCGATCTTGATCGGCGTCTACGTTTGCGAGCTCGTCTTTGCGACCGGTCCGACGAAAGGCCTGGACAGCAGTCTGCAAACGCTCCTCGCGCTCGGGGGCCTCAGCCATCCGCTCGTCGCGGCAGGCCAATGGTTTCGCCTTCTCTCCTCGGCCTTCCTTCACCTCAATCTTTTGCACTTGGTGATGAACGGCTTTTGCCTCTACCTCGCTGGAGAGTGTATTGGAGACGCTCGTCGGCAGAAGCTGGCTCGTGGTTATTTTCCTCGTCGGCGCGCTCGGCGGCTCGGTCGCTTCCTTGTTGATCAACCCGCCAAATCTCCTGAGCGTGGGCGCCTCGGGAGCGATCATGGCGCTCTTCGCCGCCATCTTCACGCTGAGCTTTCGCTTCGAAGGCCTCGTCAGGAATTCAGCTTCAATCGCGCGCCATTGGGGTTCTCGTTCCCTCGCTAATCCCCTTGGGCGCATCATTTGGCAGCGGCCGTGTCGATTACGGTGCGCATCTTGGCGGCGTAGTCGCTGGGGTGTTGCTTGGGGTTATCCTCATCCCTCTTTGGCCGCGGGACAAAATCTTGCCGCGCTTCCAACAAGGCGCGGCGTTCATTGCTTCATGTGGATGTTTAGCGATTGCGCTTTCGCTTTTCGCCGTGCTGCGGGCCTATCCTCTCTTCGCGCAAACCATCCCGATCGATCAGCTTCCTAAAACGGACGCCGAGATCGCCGCTCGGGCGACCGATCTTTTGTCGCGCTACCCAAAAGATCCAAGGTCCCATTTCTATCGGGCAATCACCTTTGTGAGGGCGCATGACCAAGTCGCGGCTGAACAGGAGCTCAGGGTGGCGCTCGCAGAAGAAGAGATGATTCGCCTCACCCTCGGTCCAGAGTTTGAGATGCGAGTGCGCGGGCTTTTGGCGACCGCGCTCGCTTTGCAAGGCGAGATCGATAAAGCGAAGATAGAAGCCAAACCGGTCTGTGCCTCGACAGCAACACCCAAGTCGACACGAAACATCTTGGATCAAATTCACTTATGCGAATAAGAACGGGCGGCATCCGAAGCTTCGAGCCCATGCCGGCCGCGTCCTCGTTGCGGCTTGCCTGATGAGGCCGCCAGTCGTCTAGACTCGGCGCACTCGGTCCGAAACGCCTGTCCCAATCCCGGTGATCGGTGCTAGCTTCGGCCGTCGAGCAAGGGAGAGCGCTATGCGCGAGGCCGTGGCCGGAAGGGCGAATGTCGAGGAGACCAAAGAGCTCCTCTCCTATTACGCCGATCTCGAAAAGCTCGAGGCCGGCGCCTTGTGGACGGTGGCAAACAAGATCGAGCCTTGGTTCCCGCAATCCACCTCGGTGCCAGTTCTCTGGCCCTACCGGGATTTGCGCGAGCACGTGCTGCGTTCGCTCGACCTCGTCACGGCCGAGAAGGCGGGCCGGCGGGTGATCTATCTCGCCAATCCGCAGCGTCGCGATGTTTCGGCCGCCGTCGGCTGGCTCTACACGGGCCTTCAGGTGATGCGGCCGGGAGAAGTCGCCTCATCGCATCAGCATTCGGCCTCGGCGCTGCGCTTCATCATGGAAGGCGAGGGGGCCTATACGGTCGTCGACGGCCACAAGATGACGCTCGCGGAAAATGATTTCGTGCTGACGCCCAACGGCTCCTGGCATGAGCATGGCGTCGCGCCGGAAGGGTCGACCTGCATCTGGCAGGATGGTCTCGACATCCCGCTGATGAACGCGCTCGAGGCGAATTTCTTCGCCGTGCATCCGAACGGACGCCAGGAGGTGACCTATCCGGTCGATGATTCTACCTTCACCTACGGCGCGCCCGGCCTTGCGCCCGCGACCGGCACCTGGTCGAAGCCCTATTCGCCGCTCCTGAAATACGAATGGGGTCCGACTTACGAGGCGCTGCAGCGCTACGCGAAAGCCACGGCGGGCTCGCCTTTCGACGGCGTGATGATGGACTACGTCAACCCGCTCACCGGCGGCCCGGTGATGCCAGACGATCGGCGCCAGCATGCAGCTCTTGCGTCCGGGCGAACGCACCAGGGCCCATCGCCATACGGGGAGCTTCGTCTATCAGGCGGCGAAGGGAAAAGGATATTCGATCGTCGCCGGCCAGCGCTTCGATTGGGAATCAAAAGACATTTTCTGCGTGCCGTCCTGGGCGGTGCATGAGCATGGCAACGCTTCGCAGAGTGAGGATGCCTGTCTCTTCGCCTTCAACGATCTGCCGGTGATGCGGGCGCTCGGCCTATATCGCGAGGAGGCCTTCGGCGACAACGGCGGGCATCAGCTCGTCTCGTAGGAGCAACGCCCGGACAGGAACATCCTCGGCGAAATCCGACTAGCTGCTCAAAGTGCCCGATCAGCTCGGCTCCTCGGGCTTGCGCTTCTTCTTTTTTTTGGCGCGCCCGTTGTCGCGCCTCCCATGAATGAGGGCGGGTCGCTCGCCGGAAAGCTGTCCTCGACGGCTTCGTCGATGAGCTTTTCTCGTGTCTTGCCCGCGGCGGTCTTGGCGGCGATCCGGTCGGTCTTGCTCGGCTCATCCGAGCCGGTGGCGCGAACTATCGGCATGACGGTGCTCCCGCGACTTCGGCTCGGGGCGGCCTGCCGGGTATCGAGGCAGGCGCGCCCGCGCCAAGAAATTCGATGACACCCTGAATTTCAAACAGGGCCCTCCCGCGGCAAACGAGACTTCACGAAGGTTTGTTCCCGAAGAGCGTGCTCGAACGTGCACGCGCGAGCCGACCGATGGACCGGCCTCGCGCGAGACAGGGTTCGGTTTTCGTGTTTTCGGGGGACTTGCGCCCGCGCTCACGAAGGCGCGGCGGTGCGCGTTCAGCCTTCGTAGTTCGTCGAGACCAGCCGGTCGAGCAGGCGCACGCCCCAACCCGAAGCCCAGGAATGATTGATGTCGGTGTCCTTCGAGCCCATGGCGGTGCCGGCGATGTCGAGATGGGCCCAGGGAGTGTCGCCGACGAAGCGCTTGATGAACATCGCCGCGCTCGACGAACCGCCTTGGCGGCCGCCGACATTCTTCATGTCGGCGAATTTCGAACTCGATCATCTTGTCGTAGCCCTTGCCGATCGGCATGCGCCAGACCGTCTCGCCCGTCGCTTCGCCCGCGGCGATGAGGCGGGAGGCGAGTTCGTCATTGTTGCAATAGAGGCCGGCATGCTCCTGGCCGAGCGCCACGATGATGGCTCCCGGTCAAGGTCGCAAGATCGATCACGAAACGCGGCTTGAACGTCTCGCGCACATGCCAGATGCACGTCGGCGAGCACGAGACGACCCTCCGCGTCGGTGTTGATGATCTCGATGGTCTGTCCGGACAAGGGAGGTCACGATATCGCCGGGACGCTGGGCCGCGCCGTCGGGCATGTTCTCGACGAGGCCGATCGCGCCGACCACATTGACCTTGGCCTTGCGCGCCGCGAGCACATGCATGAGCCCGGTGACCGCGGCCGCCCCGCCCATGTCGCCCTTTCATGTCCTCCATGCCGCCGCCGGGCTTGATCGAGATGCCGCCGGTGTCGAAGCACACCCCCTTGCCGACGAAGGCCAAGGGTGCGGCGTCCTTTTCGGCTGCTCCGTTCCAGCGCATGATCACGACGCGCGGCTCGCGCACCGATCCTTGATTGACCGCGAGCAGGGTGCGCATGCCGATCGCCTCGAGGCGCGCCTTGTCGAGAATCTCGACCTCGACGCCGAGCTGGCGCAGCGCCTCGCAGCGGCGGGCGAATTCCTCGGGATAGAGCACATTCGGCGGCTCGTTCACGAGATCGCGCGCGAAATTGACGCCGTCGACCGTCGCCGCGACGGCCTCGAGCTTTCCGCGGCGCTCGGCGCGACACGGCGTGCCGATGCTCGAGCGCGATCTCCCCGGCATTTTCCTCCTCGGGCTCTTTCTTGGTCTTGTAACGCTCGAACTTATACGCCGAAAGCCTTGCACCCAAAGCGAAATCAGAAACTTGTTGGGATGTCGATCTCGAGGCCCGGGACGTCGAACAGCACCGCTGCAGGCCCGTTGCCGATCTTTCCCGCGACTTGGCCACCGAGGAGTGTGGCGTCGATCGGCTCGCCTTCGCTTGCCGTGCCGATCACCAGGAGCTTGTCGAGCGAGGCGTTCGGCGACAGCAAGGTGAGCGCGCTGCCGGATTTGCCCTTGAAGCGCTCGGTCGCGGCGGCGCGCGCGATCGCACGGGCCAGCTCCTCGCCCATGAGCTCGGCGACCGCGCGCCGTCGGGCGTCCATCTGCTCCCGACGAAGATCACGGCCGTGCCGCTTTCGGGAAAGGTGAGCGGCGAAAAGCTGATGGTCACTGTCTTCGGCATGATATCCTCGAGGCGGGAGGGATGGTTGTGAGAGGCCACACAGTTAGCGGAAATCATTGCGGCCATGAAGGGGCCATTTCGGCGCGATATTCACCTCACCGGAGCCCAATCGGGGCCAGAGCCGAGCCTTGCCCCCGCCGCAAGCTGCGCTTAGAGCATGCTGGCTTTGAGCGGAAATCGCCATCATGCTCTAAGTTATTAGTGGAGCATAATCTTTTCGGAAAAATGGTTTCCATTTTTCGAGATCATGCTCTAAAGGCGACGTTGCGACGCGCAAGGAATGAACTCGGCCGATGATTCTCGTCGAGCGCTACATTTTCAGGACGGTTTGTGCCGCCTTCCTGGCGATCTGCCTTGCGCTCACCGCCGTGATCTGGGTGACGCAGGCGCTGCGCGAGCTCGATCTGATCACCGGCCAGGGCCAAAGCCTTCCTCGTCTTTCTCATCTTCAACCTCCTGTCGCTGCCGACGCTGCTCGCGATTGTCGCCCCGATCGCCTTGTTCGCCGCGACGCTTTCCACGCTCAACAAGCTCAATGGGGACAGCGAGCTCATCGTCATGAGCGCCTCGGGGATCGCGCCGCTTCGGCTGGCTTTGCCGTTCGTCTTCCTGGCTCTTCCTCGTGGCGGCGCTCTCGGCCTGGCTGTCGATTTCCGTGATCCCCGAGAGCTTCAAGGTGTTGCGCGACCTGATCAGCCATGTGCGCGCCGACGTGATCACCAAGGTGGCGCAGGAGGGACGCTTCACGGTTCTCGATTCGGGCATCACCTTTCATTTTCGCGAGAAGAAGGGCGATGCGCTCGAAGGCGTGTTCATGGAGGATGCGCGCGATCCGGACAAGCCGAGCGTCTATCTCGCCGAACGCGGCCACACCGTGTCGATGGGCGACACGAGCTTCCTCGTTCTCGAAAGCGGTTATGTGCAGCGCGGCCAGGGCGTGGGCAAGGATCCGGCGATGGTCACCTTCGACCGCTACGCACTCGATCTGTCGCAACTCGCCCAGGATGCCGAGCAGACGATCTACAAGCCGCGCGAGCGCACGACCGCCGATCTCCTCGCCGACAGCACGAACGATGCCTACGCCCAGCTCACCGCCGGCCGTTTTCGCGCCGAGCTGCATGACCGCTTCTCCGCGCCGCTCTTCCCCTTGGCCTGCATGATGATCGCGTTCGCGGCGCTCGGCACCGCGCGCACCACGCGTCAAGGGCGCGGCAAGGCGATGGGCGCGGCCATCGTGGCGATCGTGGTGCTCAGGATCGCGATTTTCGGCATATCGAGCCTGATCGTGCGCAGCCCATGGGCGGTTTCGCTCGCTTATGCGGTGCCGATCACGGTCACCGCTGGCGTCCGCGCTGATCGCCTTCCGATCCATTGGCCTCGCCGGCCTCGCCGGACGACACGCGTTCGGCCTCAACCGGCCCCTGAAGATCGCTCCGGCGTCATGATCGGTATCGGCTGGACTCTCGGGCGCTATTTCTCCTTGCGCTTCACGCATTGGATCCTCGGCGTCTTCGTGACGGTGTTTGCGCTGATCTACCTCATCGACTTCGTCGAGTTCCTGCGCCGCGCCGGCGACACGCCGGGCGCGACGGTCAGTCTTTTGGGATTGCTCTCCTTATATCGAACGCCGGTCGTCGCCGAGCAGGTGATGCCGTTCGCGGTGATGTTCGGTTCGATGGGAGCCTTTCTTGCCTTGTCGCGCAAGCTCGAGCTCGTGGTGACGCGGGCGGCGGGCGTGTCGGTCTGGCAGTTCGCCTTTCCGGCGCTGTTCGTCGCCGCGTCGGGCGGCCTCCTCGCCACGACGCTCTACGATCCCCTGTCGGCGCATCTCAAGCAGCGCGCCGATGCCATGGAAGCAAAGCTCGTCGGCCGCGCGACGAAGAGCGCGGCGAAAAGCATCTTGTGGCTTCGCCAGCGTTCGATCGACGGTCAGGCCGTCATCCGGGTGAACTTCGCGGCCGATGGAGGGCGACACGCTCAAGGGCGTGACGGTGTTCGAATTCGATCAGGACGGCATGTTCGAACAGCGGGTCGACGCCGAAGAGGCGAGCCTGCGCGACGGCTACTGGCTGTTGCGCGATGCGCGCCTCATCATTCCAGGTGTCGAGCCGGAAACGCACGCCAGCTATATCGTCGCCACGAACCTCACGCGCGACCAGCTCAGCCAGACATTCCTGCCTCCTGAAAATGTGCCATTTTGGCAACTGCAAACGATTGTCGCCCAGTCCGAGCTCGCGGGGCTTGATGCGACTCGCTACCGCCTGCGATACCAGAAGCTCGTCGCCCAACCCGTCATGTTCCTGGCCATGGTCCTCGTCGCTGCTTCGGTTTCCTTAAGGTTTTTTCGATTTGGTGGTGTCGCGCCCATGGTACTCGCTGGCGTGACGGCTGGCTTCGTGCTTTACGTCGCGAGCGAACTGGTCGAAAATTTAGGTGCCGCGGGAATTGTGGGGCCCGGCGTAGCCGCGTGGCTGCCAGCAACGGTGGGGACGCTTCTCGGCGTCCTCAGCTTGCTGCACCAGGAGGACGGGTGATGTCGATCCGCATCGGCGCAAGCCGAATCGGACCGAGGGTAGAGAATGCATATGCCCGCCGGGGCCGCCTGCCGTTGCCACGGCTCGCGGGGCTCCTCGTCGCGGTTGCGCTGCGACTGCGTCCTGTCGGCCCCTCTCCAGGCGCAGACCCAGTCCCAGCACGATGCGCAGAAGGCCGCCGTCAAGCAGGCGAACGGTCGCTCGGACATGCTCGTCGAAGCCAACGAGATGGTCTACGACAAGGACAAGAACACCGTCTCCGCCGTCGGCAACGCCAAGGTCTATTATCAGGGCAAGGTGCTGGAGGCCGACAAGGTCACCTATTATCGCGAAAAGAAGCAGGTGCTCGCCGAGGGCAATGCCAAGCTCACGGACGAGCAGGGCAACGTCTATTACGGCACCACATTCGAGCTGACTGACGATTTCAAGAACGGGTTCATCAACTCGCTGCTTCGTGGAGACCAAGGACAAGACGCGCTTCTCCGGCCCGCGCGCCGAGCGCGCCGAGGGTGAGACGACGACCTTCGAGAACGGCACCTATACGGCTTGCGAGCCTTGCAAGGACGACCCGTACGAAGCCGCCGCTGTGGCAAGTGCGCGCCAAGCGCATCATCGACAACCATGTCGAGCACAAGATCTATTACGAGGATGCCTGGCTCGAGCTCTACGGCTGGCCCGTCGCCTACACCCCATATTTCTCGGCGCCCGATCCGAGCGTGCGGCGTGCCTCCGGCTTTCTCGCGCCGCATTTCTACGGCGGCAGCAATGTCGGATACGGCGTCGGCATTCCCTATTTCTGGGCTCTCGCGCCCGATTACGATGTGACGCATCACGCCGAATTTTCTCTCCGAGCAGGGTTTCCTCGGCGATGTCGAGTGGCGTCAGCGCCTGGACACCGGCACCTATTCGATCAGGCTCAGTGGAATCACACCAGGCGTGATCCCGAATACTTTCGCCGCAGCCGCCCTATGGCGCGGGTGACAAGAAGGTTCAGAGGTTCAATCGAGAGCAAAGGGCAATTCTTCTTCAACGAGAACTGGAAATACGGCTGGGATGTTGCCGGAGCTACTGACAAATACTTCTTTCACGACTACAAAATTCGTAGTCCGAACATCACCTATTGGGATTTTGCCAATTTCAGGGAAGCCAACTCCACGGTTTACCTGACCGGAAAGGCCGATCGTAGTTGGTTCGACCTGCACGGCTTCTATTTCGAATCGCTGAACGGTCTCGATTTCCAAAAACAGATTCCGGTCGCTGCTCCGGTGCTCGACTATGACCGGCGCTTCGACGCGCCGAGCTTCCTCGGCGGCGAAATCACCGTCAACGCCAATATGGAGAACATCCACCGTCAGGCGGGCGACTTCGTGGATACGGCGTTCCGCAACATGCCGATCAACCCCGCAATGCCCGGAGTGGTGAGCACGAATTATCTCAACACATTCCTGATCAACACGCTGAATACGCCCGGCAGCCCCTACGGCAATGTCTACGACGCCTGCGCGATCTATTCGAAGCCGGATTGCCTGGTGCGCGGCATTCCGGGAGATTACGCGCGCGCCTCGGTCGATTTGTCCTGGCGGCGGCGCATCATCGACGATTACGGCGAGGTCTGGACGCCCTTCGCCTATTTCAAGGGCCAGGCGTCCTTCACGGACCTCAACACCAGCGGCTTCAACAATATCCAGATCGCGAACTTCCTGAGCCCCGACCAGAGCTTCGGCGTGCGGGCCATGCCGGCCATCGGCCTCGAATACCGTTTCCCCTTCGTCGCCACGAGCGATTGGGGAACGAGCGTCATCGAGCCGATCGCGGAGGTGATCGCGAGGCCGAACGAATCGCGCATCGGGCATTTGCCCAATGAGGACGCGCAGAGCCTCGTCTTCGACGACACGACGCTGTTCCAGTGGGACAAGTTCTCAGGCTATGACCGGATGGAAGGCGGCACGCGCGCCAATGCCGGGCTGCAATACACCTTCACCACGAAGAGCGGCGCCTTCGCCAATTTTCTGTTCGGCGAATCCTATGCGCTCGCCGGCGCCAACTCCTTCGCCGTGGGAGATTTGACCAACACCGGGCCTCGAATCGGGCTTGAGCACCAAGCGCTCGGATTTTGTCGGCCGGATCCAAGTGCAGCCGGTCTCCTGGTTCACGACGACGGTGCGCGGGCGCTTCGACGAAGCGAACTTCGCGGCGAACCGGCTCGAGATCCAGAACAGCTTCTCGCCACTCCAGGCGGTCGACTGGTTCGGGGACAACAAAGTGGCGAAGAGCCTGTCCTTCTCCGGCGCCTATGGGCGGATCCAGGCCCAGCCGCTGCTCGGCCAGCCCTTCCGGCGCGAGGCGCTCAACCTCGGAACGAGCTTCAGTCCTTTCCAGGATTGGACCTTCAACTACTCGATCGCCTTCGACCTCTCGAACCATCTCGTGCCGACGCTCGTGACCTTGAACGGCGTCAGCACCGATCACTTCTCGCACGCCTTGTGCGAGCCCGCTCAGAATGCCCTGACCGTGCAGTACAAGAATGATTGCTGCACCTTCAAGGCGCAATATCTCACGGGATATACGACCTCGAGCCTTCGGCTCGCGCGTGAAGGACGAGACCGTGCTGTTCACCCTCGAGCTGCGCACGCTCGGCGCCATCAGCTATTCGTCCGACGTGACCAATCGCTCTACAATTCGGTCGACGGCATCAACACTTCCAAGTGAGCGCGCGAGCCGCCGAAAGGCTCAAGGCCGATGGCGCATGAGGCTGCCGCTCGCCGTCACCTTGGGGGATCCCTCCGGAATCGGGCCCGAGCTGATCTTGAGGGCCTGGAGGAGCCTCCAGGAACGCGCCGGAGCGCCCGAGCTTCGCCGTCGTCGCGCGATCCGGAATTTCTCGCGCAGGCCGCGCGCGATCTCGATTTCGATGTTGCCGGTCGAGCGCTGCGCTGCCGCTGAGGCGGCGAGCGATTTTTCCGCGTGCCCTGCCCGTCATCGATCTTGGCCTTGCGGTCGACCGCCAAGCCCGGGGCGCCGAGCCGGGCGAACGCGCCGGCCGTGATCGCCTCGATCACGCAGGCGGTCGAAGCTGGTGAAGCAAGGCGTTGTGCTCGGGCGTGGTGACAGCTCCGATCGCCAAGCATGTGCTGCAGGCGAACGGCTTCAGCCATCCCGGTCACACCGAATTCCTCGGCGCGCTCGCGAGCGAGATTTGGGGAGAAGCCGGCCATGCCGGTCATGCTGCTCTGGTCGCGCGAGCTCGCCGTCGTGCCGGTGACGGTGCATATTCCGCTCGCGGAGGTGCCCTTGCGCCTCACGACCGATCTCATCTTCGCACCGGGCGCATCGTCGCACGCGATCTTGCGAAGCGCTTCGGCGTCACCTCGCCGCGGCTTGCCGTCGCCGGCCTCAACCCGCATGCGGGCGAGAACGACACGCTCGGCCTCGAGGACAGCCACGTCGTCGCGCCGGCAGTCGAGCGCCTGCGCGCGGAAGGCATCGCGGCGAGCGGTCCGTTTCCGGCCGATACGCTCTTCCATCCGAAGGCCCGTGCCGGCTACGACGTCGTGCTTGCCATGTACCATGACCAGGCGCTCGTGCCGATCAAGACGATCGCTTTGGACGAGGCGGTGAACGTCACGCTCGGCCTGCCGTTCGTGCGCACCTCGCCCGATCACGGAACGGCTTTCGATATCGCCGGCAAGGGCGTGGCGCGCCCGGAAAGCTTCCTCGCGGCGCTCGATCTCGCCGGCAGGCTGACCAAGGCGGCTCGTGCCGGATGCGCTCTGAGTCGACGGCGCGGCCTCGCGGCGCTGCCGCCTTTGCGCGAGGTCGTGCGCGCCCATGGGCTCGGCGCGCGCAAGTCGCTCGGCCAGAACTATCTCTTCGATCTCAATCTTGACGCGAAAGATCGCGCGTTCGACCGGCTCGCTCGCGGGCGTTACCGTCATCGAGGTCGGGCCGGGGCCGGGCGGCCTCACCCGAGCCTTGCTCGAGGAAGGGGCCACGAAAGTCGTGGCCATCGAGGCGGATGGCCGCTTCATTCCCGCGCTCGAGGAGATCGCCGCCTGTGCGGCGGGGCGATTGACGGTCGTCGAGGCCGACGCGCTGGCGCTCGATCTCGGCGCGATTGCGCCCGGTGGTCCGGTGCGGGTGATCGCCAATCTGCCCTATCACGTCGCCACACCGCTCCTCGTCGGCTGGCTGAAATCCGAACCCTGGCCTCCCTGGTGGGAGATGCTTGCCGTGATGGTGCAACGCGAGGTGGCCTTGCGCATCGTCGCGACACCAAAGGAGCGCGCCGCTTACGGGCGGCTCGCCGTGCTCGCCGGATGGCGCAGCGAGGCTCACCTCCTCTTCGACGTGCCTGCGGCCGCCTTCACGCCGCCACCCAAGGTGACGTCCTCGCTCGTGCGCCTCGTCCCGCGCCCCCTTCCGCTCGCCTGCGAGACGGGCGCGCTCGAGCGCGTCACGGCGGCCGCCTTCGGTCAACGACGCAAGATGCTCCGGCAGAGCTTGAGGACGCTCGGTGTCGATCCGATGCCGCTGATCGAAAAAGCCGGCCTCTCCCCGACGAGCCGCGCCGAGGAGGTCCCGATCGAGGGCTTCGTGGCACTGGCCAAGGCGTTCGCTTCGAAGGCGTGATTGCCCCAAGGCTCAGTGGACGCGCTTCACCGCGATCGCCGCGCCGACCGTCGCGGCAAGCGCCGCCGCGATGAAGATGAAGACATAGGGCGTATGTCCGTGGTCGATCAGCGCGCCGACCACCACGGGTGAGACGAGAGAGCCGAGATCGAGCCCGGAATAGACGAAGCCGAAGACCTTTCCCGTGGAGCCGGGAGGCGTCGCGGCACGCACCAGCATGTCGCGCGAAGGCATGGTGAGGCCGGACATGAATCCCATGGCCATGGCGGCGGCGAACACCAGGATCACCGGCATGGGCACAAAACCGATGAGAAGCGCGAGCACCGCCGCGCCGATGAGACCCCCGCCGATCACCCGGTCATGATCCTTCGTCATGTCCGCCACATAACCGCCGGCGAACGAGCCGAAGGCGCTCGCGGCGAGATAGGCGGTCGTGATGGTTGTCGCGAGCGCGAGCGTTACGTCCTGCACCTGCGGCAGGACGGTGGGAAAGAAATTCTGCGTCGCGCCGCCGGCAGTCGCGAGCAGCGCGAAGTAGAGGAAGGCCATCAGGATCGGCAAGCTCAGGAACATCGCGACCCCGCCTTGGCCTGCTGCGTTTGGCCGACGGATGAACGTGCCGGCTCGTGGTGAGCTCGGAATGCTCGGTGGCGATGAAGGCGGCGAACAGGAGGCCGAAAACGCCGACCGCCATCAGCGCGCCGCGCCAGCCGAGCCATTGGGAGAGGAACAACATGGTGATCGGCGCGACGGTCCAGCCGATCGTGCCGCTCACCGTGTGCACCGAATAGGCGCGCGCCATTCGCGACGGCGACACGCGGGCCGTCAGGACCGAGTAGTCGGCCGGATGGAATACCGCGTTGCCGATGCCGCCGAGCGCGGCGAGCGGCAGCAGCATCCAATAGCTCTGCGCAAAGCCGATGCCGAGCATCGCGAGGCCGAGACAGGCGATGCCGGCCGGCAAGATGCGATGAGCCCCGAAGCGATCGACGAAGAAGCCCGCCAGCACTTGCGCGAAGGCCGAAATGGAGAAGAAAACGGCCATCATGATGCCGAGGGATTCGAAATCGACCCCGAAGCCAGCTTTCATCAGGGGAAACAGCGGTGGCAGCACGAGCTGAAAGAAATGGCTCGAGCAGTGCGCGCCGCCGATGAGGCTGATGACGCGGGCGTCGCGTCTGGGGGCGTCGAGAGCGATATCGGTCATTCGGGGCTCCGCAAATCGCTGCCGTCATACTCTGAACGCCCGATCCGCGCATCGTCACGGGCACATATCTTGAATGCTGCAAAGGCCGCCGTTTCCCGACCCGGTCCGATCCGATAAGGGTTAGGCCATCGCCGGAGCGCTCCCTCCAGCCGCAAAAGGAATAGGCATGGTTTCACGGATCATCAGCGTCGAGCCCTTCGACCTCGTGGTGTTCGGCGGGACGGGCGATCTTGCGCACCGCAAGCTCTTCCCGGCGCTGTTCCAGCGCGATAGCGACGGCCAGTTCACCGAGCCGACACGCATCATCAGCGTGGCCCGCCGCGAAATGAGGGAGGACAGGTTTCGCGCGAGCGTCGCCGCATCGCTCGCCGAGTTCGTCGGCAAGGAGGCGGCGGCCTCGCCGGTGTCCGAGCGATTTCTCAAGCGCATCGAGCATGTGTCGGTGGACGTGACGGGCGAGAAAGGCTGGCGAGAGCTCGCTGGCAAGCTCGAGGGTGCGGCCGAGCGCGTGCGCGCCTTCTATCTGGCGACCAGCCCCGAGCTCTTCGGGCCGATCGCGCACCAGCTCGCCAAGCACGATCTCGTGACCCCGAAGGCCCGCATCATCGTCGAAAAGCCGATCGGCCACGATGGCGCTTCTGCCGCGACCATCAACGATGCGATCGGCGCCGTGTTCAAGGAGCCGCAGATCTTCCGCATCGATCACTATCTCGGCAAGGAGACGGTGCAGAACCTGATGGCCTTGCGCTTCGCCAATGCCTTGTTCGAGCCCGTCTGGAACTCCGCCCATATCGACCATGTGCAAATCACCGTTGCGGAGACCATCGGCGTCGAGAAGCGTGGCGAGTATTACGATGCCTCCGGGGCGCTGCGCGACATGGTGCAGAACCACATGCTCCAGCTTCTCTGCCTCGTTGCGATGGAGCCCCCTTCGGCTTTCGCCGCCGACGCCTTGCGTGACGAGAAGCTGAAGGTGCTCAAGGCCCTGGTGCCCATCAACGACGAGAACGCGCCGATGCTCACGGTGCGCGGCCAATACCGGGCGGGCGCCGCGAATGGCGAGGCCGTGCCGGGCTATCTCGAGGAGATCGGCAAGAAGTCTTCAAACACCGAAACCTTCGTCGCCATCAAGGCCGGGGTCGCCAATTGGCGCTTCGCCGGCGTGCCCTTCTATCTGCGCTCTGGCAAGCGGCTCCCCCAAAGGGTCTCCGATATCGAGGTGGCCTTCCGTCCCGTGCCGCATGCGATCTTCGACGGCGCGACGGCGAACACGATTCCGGCCAATCGCCTCGTCATCCGCCTGCAGCCGGACGAGGGCATCAAGCTGTGGCTGATGATCAAGGAGCCGGGGCCGGGCGGCATGCGGCTGCAACATGTGCCGCTCGACATGAGCTTCGCCGAGACCTTTACCGGACATGTGCCCGAGGCTTATGAGCGCCTCCTCATGGATGTGATCCGTGGCAATCAGTCGCTCTTCATGCGGCGCGACGAGGTCGAGGCCGCCTGGCGCTGGATCGATCCTATCCGCGAGGCCTGGAACCGCTTGGCGGAGCCGCCTAGGCCCTATATCGCCGGCACCTGGGGGCCGGCGGCCTCGATCGCGCTCGTCGAGCGCGACGGGCGCACCTGGAACGAGGACCTCGCGTGAAGCCAAAGCGGTCGCGGAGGTGTAACATGAGCGCTCCCCGTCACGTAGTTGTGAGACTGGGAAACCCAATTCTTGCCGTAACTGGCGAATAGCGAATTGGCGAGGAGATCGAGATGATCATTCGCAACGGCAAGGACGTTCGCCCGTCGGAAATCACTCCGCGGGAGATCTATGTGAATCGTCGCGAGCTCCTGGGTGCCGGTCTGGGCGCGGGCGCGGCCCTGTCGCTGGCGGGCTTGCCATTCGGGGAAGCGCAAGCCGCCGCTCTCACCGCGAGCAAGAGCCCGTTCTCGACGACCGAGACACCGACGGCTCGTGAATATGTGACGAGCTACAACAACTATTACGAATTCGGCACCGACAAGGGGGATCCGGGCCAGAACGCGCACACGCTCGCCACGTCGCCCTGGAACGTGAAAGTCGAGGGGCTGGTCGCCAAGCCCGCGGATTACGCGCTCGAGGATTTCATCAAGCCCTTCGCGCTCGAGGAACGGATTTATCGGCATCGCTGCGTCGAGGGATGGTCGATGGTGATCCCCTGGATCGGCTTTCCGCTGGCCGATGTGCTCAAGCGCGCCGAGCCCTTGGGCAGCGCCAAATTCGTCGCCTTCGAGACGCTGGTGCGCCCCGCCGAGATGCCGGGCCAGCGCGGCCTCTTCCAGCCGCTCGAATGGCCCTACGTCGAGGGCTTGCGTCTCGACGAGGCCATGCATCCGCTGACGCTGATGGCGGTCGGCCTCTACGACGAGACGCTCCCCAACCAGAACGGCGCTCCGCTGCGGCTCGTGGTGCCGTGGAAATACGGCTTCAAGGGCATCAAGTCGATCATCCGCGTCAAGCTCGTGGAAGAACTGCCGCCGACCACCTGGAACATCCAGAACTCGAACGAATACGGCTTCTACTCGAATGTGAATCCCGAGGTCGATCACCCGCGCTGGAGCCAGAAGACCGAACGTCGGATCGGGGAGGGCGGCCTCCTGGCCAAGCGCCGCGAGACGCTTCCCTTCAACGGCTATGCCGACGAGGTCGCGAGCCTTTATTCCGGCATGGATCTGCGCAAGTTCTTCTGATGACGGCGCAGGCGCCTCGGTTGCCGCGAACCGACCCTTGGGGCGGCTCGTGGCAGGTGCCGCAAATCTTCGTCTATGTCGTCGGCTTCATTCCGGCCGTCTGGTGGTTCGAGCTCGGCCTGATGGATCGGCTCGGCGCCGACCCGATGAAGGCGCTCGAGCATGCGCTCGGACTTTGGGCGTTACGCTTCCTCCTGGCGAGCCTTGCCGTCACGCCCTTGCGCCAGCTCGCCGGGCTCAACCTCATCCGTTATCGGCGAGCGCTCGGCTTGCTTGCCTTCTACTATGCGGTGTTGCACCTCACCACCTATCTCGTGCTCGATCAGGGGCTCGACCTCGGCGCCATCGTCGCCGATGTGCTGAAGCGCCTCTACATCACGATCGGCATGGCCTGTTTCCTCATCCTGTTGCCGCTCGCGATCACCTCCAACAATCTTGCGGTCCGGCGCCTCGGCGCCAAGGCCTGGAACCGGCTCCATCGCTACGTCTATCTCGCCGCGATCCTCGCGGTCCTGCATTTCCTCCTCTCCGTGAAAGCCTGGCCGATCGAGCCGCTGTTCTATGCGGCGCTCGCCGCCGTTCTGCTTTCCTATCGGCTCGGGCGCTCTTTTTGGCGGGAGTGGGCGGGCACGGCGGGGCCGGCGCGGGCGAGGAGCCGCTGAAGTCGAGCCTGGTTTTGCCGCAGCGCTACCTTTCGCGAGCTCGGATGCCCTGACGCCGAAGCCGCGCCGCCTCTTCCTTCGCCGCGCGCTTTTCTCGGGGAGCTTCGTCTCCGGCGTTCCCGAGGCCATTGTCACGGTATCGCGGGCAGGGGCTCCGGCGCTCGCCGGCGGCGCTGCCAGAAGCGCGCGAGGCGCGCCATCTGGAGATAGATCACCGGCGTCGTGTAGAGCGTGAGCGCCTGCGACAGGATCAGCCCGCCGACGATGGTGATGCCGAGCGGCCGGCGCAGCTCCGCGCCGGCCCCCGTGGCGATGGCGAGCGGGATCGCGCCGAAGAGCGCCGCGAGCGTCGTCATCAGGATCGGGCGAAAGCGCTCGACGCAGGCTTCGAGGATCGATTCCGACGGTCTCAAGCCCCGCGCGCGTTCGGCATGAATGGCGAAATCCACGAGCATGATGCCGTTCTTCTTGACGATGCCGATGAGCAAGATGATGCCGATGAAGGCGATCACGGTGAGGTCCATGCGCGCGACGTTGATCGCAATGAGCGCGCCGAGTCCCGCCGAAGGCAGGGTCGAGATGATCGTCACCGGATGCACGAGGCTCTCGTAGAGCACGCCGAGCACGATGTAGACCGCGAGCAGCGCCACGACGATCAAGACGCCCTGGCCGCTCGAATTGTCGGCGATGGCCTTGGCATCGCCGGCGAACTCGGCATGGAGCGCGGCCGGCAGATGCATGTCGTCGACCGCCTTCTGCACGGCGGCCGTCGCCACCCCGACCGGGGTGTCGGGCGTGAGATTGTAGGTGATCGTGATCGAGGGAAACTGGCCTTGATGGTTGACGACGAGAGGTGCCGAGGTGCGCTCGACGCGCGCGACCGCCGCCAAGGGCACGGCAACTCCGCCGCGGCCCGGAACGTAGAGATCAGCGAAATCGGAAGGGTCGCGCGCTCGCGAGGCGATGACCTCGAGCACCACGCGATATTGGTTGCGCTGGGAGAATATGGTCGAGATCTGCCGTTGCGCGTAGGCATCGCCGAGCGCGTTGTCGATATCCTGGATCGCGACGCCCAGTCGCGACGCGGCCGTGCGGTCGATCACCACATTCGCCTGGAGCCCGCCCTTCTCGCGATCGGAGGCGACATCGACGAGGCCCGGCACCTTGCGGATGCGTTCCAGGACTTTCGGGAACCATTCGACGAGCTCCGCGAAATTCGGGTCCCAAAGCGTGAATTGGTACTGCGCCTTGCCTTGACGAGCGCCGGCGCGCAAATCCTGCACCGGGAAGAAATAGACGCGCAGACCCGCGAGCGTGTCGAGCTTCTCGCGCATGCGCGCGATCACCTGGAGCGCCGAAAGCTTGCGCTTACCTTCCGGCTTGAGGCTCACGTAGAAGGTGCCGTGGTTGACGGTCGAGCTGCCGCCGACGAAGGAGGACACGCCCGACACCGCGGGATCGGAAAGCACGATATCGCGGGCCTTCTGTTGCAGCTCCGCCATCGCCGGAAACGAGATGTCGGGCGAGGCTTCGCTGAAACCGAACAGCAGGCCGGTATCGTCCTGCGGGAAATAGCCCTTCGGCGTGGTGCGGAAGAGCTGGACGGTCAGCGCCACGGTCGCCAGCGTGACGATCAGCATCAGCCAGGGATGGCGAAGCCCGATGCGCAGCGAGCGCGTATAGGCCCGCGTCAGGCCAAGGAGCGCGCCCTCGATCAACCGGTCGTACCAGCGCGGCTTGCCCTCGCGCTCCCGCCGCATGAAACGCCCGCAGATCATCGGCGTGACGGTGAGCGAGACGAAGGTCGAGACCACGATGGCGAAGACGAGAGTGAGCGAGAACTCGCGAAACAGCCTCCCCAGAATGCCTTGCATGAACAGGAGCGGGATGAAGGCCGCGATCAAAGACACGGAGATCGAGACGACGGTGAAGCCGATCTGACGGGCTCCGACGAGCGCGGCTTCGAGCCGTCCCATCCCGGCTTCCATGTTGCGGTGGATGTTCTCGATCATCACGATCGCGTCGTCGACGACGAAGCCGACCGATACGGTGATCGCCATCAGCGAAAGGTTGTCGAGAGTGAAACCCGCGACCCACATCGCCGCGCAGGTGCCGGCGAGCGACAACGGCACGGTGATGCCGGCCGCGATGGTTGGGGTGGCGCGCCGCAGGAAGATGAAGACCACCATCATCACGAGCGCGATGGCGATCATCAAGGTGCGCTGGATGTCGTTGATCGAGGCGCGGATCGTGAGCGTGCGATCGGCCATCACCTCGATGTTCACGCCCGCCGGGATGAGCCGTTTCAACTGCGGGATCAGCGCCTTCACGCGATCGACCGTCTCGATGACGTTGGCATCGGCCTGCTTGGTGACGATGAGCAGCACCGCGGGCTTGCGGTTGTACCAGCCGGCGGCTCGGCTGTTGCGCACGCCGCGGTCGATCTGGGCGACCTGCGACAGCTTGACGACGGTGCCGTTTGCGGCCGTCACCACGATGTCGCGGTAATCCTGCAGCGCGGTGATGCGGTCGTTGGTGCCGATGGTCTCGTTCTGCGGATGGGCCTTCGAAGCTGCCGAGCTGGTTCGGCGCATTGGCGTTGACGATCGCGGTGCGGATCGTCCTCGAGGCTGATGCCCATCGCCGCGAGCCGCGCCGGATCGACGCGCACCCGGATCGCCGGCTGCTCGGCGCCGTTCACCGTCACCTCGCCGACGCCGTCGACCTGGGAGATGCGCTGGGCGACCACCGTGTCGGCCGCGTCGTAGACCGCGCTTGCCGGCAAGGTGTCGGAGGTCAGCGCGAGGATGATGACGGGCGCGGCCGCCGGGTTCGCCTTGCGGAAGCTCGGCAGCATCGGCAGGTCGCCGGGCAGGTCCGTGGCGGCGGCATTGAGCGCGGCCTGCACGTCGCGCGCCGCGTTGTCGATGTTGCGGTTGAGATCGAACTGGATCGCGATGGTGGCCGAGCCCAGCGTCGAATTCGAGGTCAGCTCGTTGACGCCGGCGATCTCGCCGAGACGGCGCTCGAGCGGGGCCGCGACCGACGCCGCCATGGTCTCGGGATCGGCGCCCGGCCGGGTCGCGATGACGCGGATCACCGGAAATTCGACGGAGGGCAGGCTCGCGACCGGCAGGAAGACATAGGCGACGGCGCCGACCAGGAACAGGCCGATCGCCATGAGCGTGGTGCCGACGGGCCGCCTGATGAAGGGGGCGGAGATGTTCATTACTCCGCCGCCTCCTGACTGAGCGGCGGCGCCGGTGTCGGCATGAGCACGATCGCGGCGGTCGGCCGGTGCGGAGGCTCTCGCCTGCCCCAGAACCGATCTCTCAGCCCCTCGAAACTCAGATAGATGACCGGCGTCGTGTAGAGCGTCAGAAGCTGGCTCAGCAGCAGGCCGCCGATGATGGTGATGCCGAGCGGGAAGCGCAGCTCGGAGCCGGTGCCGCTTTCGAGCGCGAGCGGCAGCGCGCCGAACAGCGCCGCGAGCGTCGTCATCATGATCGGGCGAAAGCGCAGATGGCAGGCCCGCAGGATGGCGTCCCGCGGCGACAGTCCCTCGCCGCGCTCGGCGTCGAGCGCGAAGTCGATCATCATGATCGCGTTCTTCTTGACGATGCCCATCAGCAGGACGATGCCGATGAGCGCGACGATCGACAGATCCTGCCGAACAGCATCAGGGCGAGCAGCGCGCCGACGCCGGCGGAGGGCAGGGTGGAGAGGATGGTCAGCGGATGGATGAAGCTCTCGTAGAGCATGCCGAGCACGATGTAGATGGTGATCACCGCGGCGAGGATCAGCCACGGCTCGCCGGCGAGCGAGCGGTTGAACTCGGCGGCGTCCGCGCTGAAGGAGCCGGTGACCGAAGGCGGCATGCCGATTTCGCGCTCGGCGCCGCTGATCCCGTCGACCGCGTCGCCGAGCGAAGCGTCGGGCGCAAGATTGAAGCTGATGGTCACCGCCGGGAACTGCTCCTCATGGGCGATCGACAGCGGCGCGGTCGTGCGCTGCACCGAGGCGAAGGCGCGCGAGCGGCACTTGCGGTCCGCCATTGACGGCGGTCGTGCACCGTCGGGGTCGCGGAGGCGCCGAGCGCGGTCGCCAGCGGTGGTGTTGGTGGAGCCGGCGACGTAGAGCTTCTCGAGCGCCGTCGGATCGCTCTGGTATTGCGGGGTCGCCTCCAGGATCACGCGGTACTGGTTCGCTTGGGCATAGATCGTCGAGATCTGCCGCTGGCCGAAGGCGTCGTTCAGCGTGTCGTCGATGGTCTGCATCGAAAGGCCGAGCCGCCCGGCCGTCTCGCGGTCGATGTCGATGAAGGTGCGCAAGCCCGCCGTCCTGCGTCTCGAGCGCGATGTTGCGGAAGGTGCCGTCCGAGCGCAGACGGTCGGCGAGACGAGCCGCCCATTCGCCGATCTCGTCCGCATCGGTGCCGGTCAAGGTGTATTGGTATTGCGCGCGGCTGGCGCGTGTCGTGATCTGGATGTCCTGCACCGGCTCGACGAAGAGCGTCACGCCGGGGACCTCCGAGGCTTCCTTCGCCAAGCGCGTCGCCGATCGCATCGGCGGTGTCGGTGCGCTGTCGCGCGGCTTCAGCGTGATGGCGAGGTGGCCCGACGTTCGGCGTCGCATTGAGCGTGCCGACGCCGATCACGGAGACGACGCCCGGTCACGTCCGGGTCCTTGCTGATGATGCCTCGACACCGCGCTCTGCAGGCGGCTCATCTCCATGAAGGAGACGTCCGGGCGCGCCCTGGAGCACGACGGTCAGGAGGCCGGTGTCCTGGCGCGGCAGGAAGCCCTTCGGGATGATGACGTAGAGATAGACCGTGAGCGCGAGCGTCGCCGAAGGTGAGCGCGAGCATGAAGCGCCGCCGTCGCGAGCGCGCAGGAGAGCGTCGCCATGTAGAAGCGGGTCATGGCGGTCATCGGCCATTCGGCGGCGCGCGCGAGGAAGCCGCGGCTCGCGTTCGTGCGGCCGACCGCAGGATCTGCCCGCACATCATCGGCGTCAGCGTCAGCGACACGATCGCCGAGACCACGACCGCGATCGACAGGGTCAGGGCGAATTCGCGGAACATGCGTCCGACGATGCCGGTCATGAACAGGAGCGGGATGAACACCGCGATCAGCGAGACGGTGAGCGAGATGATGGTGAAGCCGATCTCGCCCGCGCCGTCGAGCGCCGCCTCGAAGCGGCGTCTTCGCCCTCCTCCATGTGGCGCACGATGTTCTCGATCATGACGATCGCATCGTCGACCACGAAGCCGGTGCCGATGGTCAGCGCCATCAGCGACAGATTGTCGAGGCAGAATCCGGCAAACCACATCACCGCGAAGGTCGCGATGAGCGACAAGCGGAAGCGCGACGCCCGCGATGATGGTGGCGCGCAAGGTGCGCAGGAAGAGGAGCACCACCAGCACGACGAGCGCGACGCGCGAGGACGAGCGTGAACTGCACGTCCGCGATCGAGGCGCGGATGGTGTCGGTGCGGTCGTGGACGACCGTGAGCTTGACGCCGGCCGCCATCGAGCGCGAGAGGCGCGGCAGCTCCTGCTTCACGCGATCGACCGTGTCGATCACGTTGGCGCCGGGCTGGCGCTGCACGTCGATGATGACGGCCGGCTCGCCCTGGTACCAGCCGCCGACGCGCGAGTTCTCGAGCCCGTCGACGACATCGGCGACGTCCTGGAGGAGCACCGGCGCATCGTTGCGATAGGCGACCACGACCGTGCGATAGGCGCCGGCGGCGGCGATCTGGTCGTTCGCCGCGATCGTGTAGGATTGCTGCGCGCCGTCGAGCGAGCCCTTGGCGCCCGCGACATTGGCGCCCGACGATCGCGGCGCGCAGGTCCTCCATGCCGATCCCGTAGGAGGCAAGCCGCGCGAGATCGGCCTGGATGCGGATCGCCGGCTTGATGCCGCCCTCGACCGAGACGTGACCGACGCCGCGTGACCTCGCTCAGCCGCTGCGCCAGCAGGGTGTCGGCGAGATCGCTGAGCGGCGCGCAGCGAAATCGGTCTTGCGAGGTGAGCGCGAGCGTCAGGATCGGCGTGTCGGCCGGGTTCACCTTGGAGTAGGTCGGCGGATAGGGCAGGTTGCGCGGCAGGGTCGAGCCGGCCGCGTTGATCGCCGATTGCACGTCCTGCGCGGCGGCGTCGATGTCGCGGTCGAGCTCGAATTGCAGCGTCACCTGGCTGAGCCCGAAGGAGCTCGACGACGTCATGGTCGAGAGCGACGGGATCTGCCCGAACTGCCGCTCGAGCGGCGCGGTCACCAGCGAGGCGATGGTGTCGGGGCTGGCGCCGGGCAGCTGCGTCGTGATCTGGATGGTCGGGAAATCGACCTGCGGCAGCGCCGAGACCGGCAGGCGCACGAAGCCGAGGACGCCGCACAGCATCACCGCGAAGCCGAGCAGCGATGTCGCGATCGGCCGCTCGATGAAGGGCGTCGAGACGCTCATTGCGACGGGGCGGCCCCTGGCGGCGGCGCCGGGCCTGGACCATTGCCCGAGCGGGCGCTGCCCGCGCTGGTGGCGGCCCATGCGGTCGCCCTGCGGACCGCTGGCAGGCCCGGCAGCCGCGCTGGCCGGCGGCCTCGGCGGGCGACTGGGTCCGCGCCGCGGCGCAGCCGGCGAGTCGACCGGCAGCCCCTTGCGGCCGCCTCGCCGCTCGCCTGATCCGTGGGCCGGCTCGGGCCGGCCCGGCGGCTGGCTGCCCGTGCCGGCTGTCGGCTCTCCGCCGGCGCAATGCGCACCTGCGGTACCGTCCGTCAAGCGCGAGAAGCCGGTGGTCACGACCTGCTCGGGCGGGGTGAGCCCCGAGGTGATGACGGCCTGCGTCTCATTCTGACGGCCGATCGGTCGACGTTGCGCAGCGAAACCTTTGAATTGCTGCCGAGCACATAGACATAGGCACCGTTGCGGCCCGCGCTGAACCGCCGCCGTCGGCACCACGACGGCATGCGAGCAGCACATCGATGTAAAGCGCGCACATTGACGAATTGGCCCGGCCACAATTGCAGCTTCTCATTGGGAAACAGCGCCTTGAACTTGATCGTGCCGGTCGTCTGATCGACCTGGTTGTCGATCACCTGGATGATGCCCTTGTCGATGACGGTCGTGTTGTCGGCTTCGAGCGCGTTGACCGCGACAGGTCCTTTTGCCATCGCGGCATTCACCGCGCGCAATTGCTGCTGCGGCAGGTTGAAGATCACGGAGATCGGCTTGAGCTGGGTGATGATCGACGATGCCGGTTGACGTCGGAGGCGTGCAGGATATTGCCCTGGTCGACGAGCCGGATGCCCGGTGCGGCCGTCGAGCGGCGAGGTGATCGTGGTGTAGTCGAGCGTCGCCTTGGTGTTGTCGATCGCGGCTTGGTCGCCGTTCACCTGGGCCTCGAGCTGCGCCACCAGGGCCTTTTGGGTGTCTGCCTGCTGTTTCGAGCCGGCCTCGGTCAGGGCGAGCCGCTGATAGCGCATGAGATCGTTGCGGGCGTTGGCGAGCGTCGCCTCGTCTTGCGCCTTCTTGGCCACCGCCTGATCGTATTGGGCCTGATAGGTCGCGGGGTCGATGCGCGCCAGCACGTCGCCCTTCTTGACGTCCTGGCCGTCCGTGAAGTCGAGCTCGATGAGCTTGCCGTCGACCTGGGTGCGCACCGTGACCGTGTTGAGCGCCTGGACGGTCGCGACCGCATCGGCCGTCACCGGGACGTCCTCGTAGCGCGAGGCCGCACGACGACGACCGGCACCGGCCCCTCGTCCGCGGCCTTGGCCGAACCGACCCTGGCCGCGAGCGAGCCTGCCTCGAGCCTTGGCGTCCGGCCCTGACCTTCGGCACCGGCCGCGGCAACCTCGTGGTCCACCCGCGCCCAGGCCGGAACCCATTCGGGCAACGGCACCGCACGCCAGCCGGGCACGAGGCCTGCCTGATTGGCGTAATAGGCGCCGGCGGCGATGATCAGAAGGAGAAGAAGGATGCGTTTCATGGTTGATAGCCGGGTGCCGCGACGACTCCAGGAGGGTAATATAGTGCCGGGTTCGGTCGCGGGCCGATCGTCCGCGGTCACGGGATAGCGATCGCGCGTCCAACCGCCCCCAAGGGCCTGATAACAAGCTTACCACGGCCTGAAACCGCTGCAGCCTGATCTGCGACAGCGTATCTTGCAGCCTGAAAAAGCGTCTGTTGTGTGTTGAGCACGGTCGTGATGTCGATCGTCCCTTCGTGAAGCTGCTGCTCGGTCAATCTGTAGGCCTTGCTGGACGCCGTGACGACATCGGCCTCGAGCTTTTCATGCCGCGTCGTCTCGTTCGACTGCGATGAGTGCGTTCTCGACATCCGTGAAGGCCTGGATGATCGCCTTGCGATAGATCTGCAGGAGCTCCACCTGCTTGCCTTGTTGCAATGCGAATTGGCCTTCGAGATTGCCGCCGTCGAATATCGGCTGGGTGGCGCTCGCCGCCATTTGGCCGAAGAAGGCGTCCGAGCGAAACAGCGTCTTGAGGAGAAGGCTTTCGACGCCCCCCGCTCGCGCTGAGCTTGATCGCCGGAAAGAACGCCGCGCGTGCCGCGTAGACGCTGGCGTTCTGCGGCGGCGAGCTGCGCCTCGGCCTCGGCGATATCGGGGCGACGTAGCAGGAGCTGCGATGGGATGCCCGCCGGAACGTGCGGCACCACGAGGCTGTCGAGACGAGCCGCCCTTGATGGACACGGATTCGGGTGTGCGGCCGAGCAGCACGGCGATGAGGTTCTTGCTCTGCAGGACGGTCTGCTCGAGCGGCGGGATCGAGGCACGCTGGGTGTCGACGAGGCTTTCCTGTTGCGAGACATCGATCGCCGATACCGGTGCCGACCGAGAACCGGCTTTGGATCGCCTTGAGCACACGGTCGGCAGTTTGCGTGTTGTTGCGCGCGATCCGCAGTCGATCCTGCGAGCCGAGGACGTCGAAGTAGGTGTTCGCGACCGAAGCCGCGGTGGTGAGCGCCACCACGTCGCGATCGAAGCGGCTCGCCTCGGCGAGCAGCCGTCCGGCTCTCGCATTGGCGGCGTTGAGCCCCCAGAAATCGAGCTCGTAGCTCGCCGTGAGCCCGAGCGAGAAGCTGGTTGCTGGCCGTGGTCCGGAAGGGCCCTCTCTTGCCGTGAAGCGTGCCGGGGCTGGCCGAGCGCGCGGCATTGGCGTCGGCATCGAGCGTCGGATAAAGCGCGGCGCCGGCGATCTCGGCTTGCGCATCGGCCTCGACGATCCGTGCGATCGCCGCCGCTATGTCGAGATTCCCGGCTTGCGCATCGGCCGCGAGCCGCGTCAGCTCGGCGGAACGGAATTCGCGCGGCCAGTCGATCGCCGGGGGCGGCGCCGGCACCGTCGCGCGCGGCACGATAAGAGCCCGGCGTCTCGATCGCGAGCTTCGCAATTGGATTGTCGAGCAGGCAGCCGCCGAGCAAGGGCAAGCCAAGCAGAATGAGGAAAGGCCTCGATTTGCCCGCGTGGCGCGCCCGCACCCTTCGATACGGCCTCCGCCCCGAGGGCGGGCGATGCCGTCACTCCCACCTCCGCTTCGAGCCCGCTCCGATCCGAGATGGGAAGCCCTCCCACGCGAACCCCATTGCCCCTCTTCCTTGCTGCCGACACCATGCATTTGCATATGACCGCCTGCAGTCGCGGCTGTCCATCCCGCGCTCGAGCATTGAACGACCTCGCGCAAGCGAGGCGCATCATCGCTTCGCCCGATTATGGCGCCACGCACCCCTGCCTTAGTATTCCAGACAGATTACAAATGCTTAAGACCCGTTCGGGGCAGGGCCGAAGCGCGATCCGCTTTCGCGGCAGTTTTCGCTTTTTTGTCGCGTGAATACCTTGTCTGCGTCGAAGTGCGGACACAGATGGCCGCTTCTATCCCGCGGCTGCTTTTTCGAAAGAGGCTTTTCTCATGGGTGATCGTGCCGCCGCATCGCTGCTGAGAGGGGTGGGGAAGGCAAGCTGGCGTTTCGTCGGCCAGGTCGCGGCTTCCTTTGTCGCGACACTCTGCGTGACCTTGTTCGCCTCGGGTTGGCTTCATTCGGGAACTTCGGACGCCCCGACGCCCACGATAAACTCCGCGAGCTCGAGCCCGTCGCCTTCAGCATCATTCTCAGGAACCGATGCGCCGCTCGGCAACGAGGCCGGCGCAAACGCCAAGGCCGCGAGCTTCGACGCTCCAGGCGGCCAGCCGGCAGCGTCCGAGAAGGAAGCTCTCGCGGCGACGCGCACCGTCGAGCTCGGTCCCGGTCTCGCCCGCCGCGCTACCGCGCGCCCGGCCGACGCATGGGGCGAAGGCTGCCGCTCACAATGCGCAGCCTTCATGCGCACCCGCTTGCCTTGGCCATTCGGGAAGCGAGCCCAGCGGCAGAGTTGCCAATCTCGAGCCGCCGCGCCAACCGCTGCCCGATCCGCAAGCCGCGACATCCCAGGTCGTCACACCCGAGGAAAACCGGCAAACCTCCGCCTTCGGCTTTACGGTTCCCGCCCTCGCGGTGCCCGCCGTCTTCACGCGGTCGCTGCGGCCCGTGCTGCATGGCGCGAGCACCGTCACCGGGTTGCTGGCGGGTCTCACCGGCAAGCCGTGATCTCAGTGGCATGGGAGTGCGCGCGGAAGTTTGCTCCCCCACTCTCCCGATTGCTCGCTGCGTCAGCTCGCGGCTGCCAATCCCAAGCGGTCGAGGATATGCGCGACGATGCGTTCGGGCGTCTCATCAACCGAGACCGTAAGCGGGTCTTCGTCCGGGCCCGGTTCCTCGAGATCGTCGAATTGGCTTTCAAGAAGCGAGCTCGGCATGAAATGACCATGTCGCTTGGCGAGCCTTTCTTCGAGAAGCGCTCTCTCGCCTTTGAGATAGATCAGGCGAACGCCCTTTCGGCCATCGATGATGATTTCGCGATAGCTTCGCTTCAATGCGGAACAGGTGACGATCGTCTGCGTCCCGCGTTCGAGCCGCTCATCGATGAAGACGGCAATCGCTCGTAGCCAAGGCCAGCGATCCTCGTCGGTGAGCGGCACTCCGTTCTTCATTTTCTCGACATTCGCCGTCGGGTGGAATTCATCGCCGTCCCGAAAGATCCAACCGAGCCTCTTCGCCAGCAAGCTGGCGATCGTCGTCTTGCCGGAGCCCGAGACTCCCATGATGACGAGGATCGTCGGAAGGGAGGTCTTGTCGGTAGGCGATGGCATGCGCCGGCTCCAGGGTATTTTTTCGGCGGGGCGGGGAGGGCTCGCCGAAAGCGGGGCCGCCCGTCGGACGAGGGGGCGAAGCTATTCCTTACGGCATCTTCCTCAATCGACCTTGGCCTCGTGATGCCCGCCGAAAACCTTGCGCGTGGCGAGATCTTCGCTCTCAAGAATCTTCGCTCTCACAAATCCGCCAGCCTCTGTCCGGCTCCGTCAAGCCCGGTCATCGGAGGAGGGGAAGGTCAACTTTGCATCGCTTGACCAGTTGGGTAATGTTTGCGGCGAAAAGGCGATGCGTGATTGCCTTCAGGGAGGGTCTGATTCGGCAAGACAGGTCTCGAATGCGCTCTTGGCGCTGTTGGCGGTCGTCTTTGGTCCGGCGCCGCGGCGGCGCAAGACAGCGTCAAGATCGGGCTGATCTTGCCGATGACGGGTCAGCAAGCCTCGACCGGCCGGCAGATCGAGGCCGCGGCCCGCCTGTTCATGCAGCAGAACGGAGCCAAGGTCGCGGGCAAGACGGTCGAGTTGATCGTGAAGGACGACACCGGCACGCCCGATGTGTCGAAGCGCATCGCCCAGGAGCTGATCGTCAACGACAAGGTCGCCTTCGTCGCGGGGTTCGGGCTCACTCCGATCGCGCTCGCCGTCGCCCCGCTCGCGACGCAGGCGAAGGTGCCGGAAGTGGTGATGGCGGCGGGCACCGCGACGATCACCGAGGCCTCGCCCTATATCGTGCGCACGAGCTTCACTCTTGCCGCAGGCGACCGTGCCGATGGCCGATTGGGCCCTGAAGAACGGCATCAAGAAGGTCGTGACGCTCGTCTCCAACTATGGGCCTGGCCTCGACGCCGAGAAGGCCTTCAGCGAACGCGTCACCAAGGGAGGAGGCACGGTGCTCGACAATCTCAAGGTGCCTCTCGCCAATCCCGATTTCTCGCCCTTCCTGCAGAAGGTCGCGGATCTCAAGCCCGACGCGCTCTTCGTTTTCGTGCCGTCGGGCTCCGGCGCCCTTTTCATGAAGCAATTCCTCGAGCGCGGCCTCGACAAATCGGGTATTCGGCTGATCTGCACCGGCGACGTCACCGATGACGATCAGCTCAACGGCATGGGCGATGTCGCGCTCGGCGTCGTCTCCTCCCACCATTATTCGGCCGCCCACGACAGCCCCGAGAACAAGGCCTTCGTCTCGGCTTTCGAGAAGGCCAACAACAATATGCGCCCGAATTTCATGGCGGTCGGCGGTTACGACGGCATGCGCCTCATCTATGACGCGCTCAAGAAGACCGACGGCTCGACCGACGGCGATGCGCTCCTCGCCGCGATGAAAGGCATGGCCTGGACGAGCCCGCGCGGCCCGATCTCGATCGACCCGCAGACGCGCGACATCATCCAGAACATCTATATCCGCAAGGTCGAGAAGGTGAACGGCGCGCTCTACAATGTCGAGTTCGAGACGGTGGCCAACGTCAAGGACCCGGTGAAGGCGGCGAAATAGCCGCAGCAAGCATCTCGTCCCTTCCGCCAAAGCTTGGCTTTTTTCGTGAAGCGCGCCTTCTGCCGACCTGCTCTCGCGCCGGGATCGGCTGATGCGATCGGAGCCATATGCTGACGATCCTCTTCGACGGCATCGCTTACGGCATGCTGCTGTTCGTGCTCGCCTGCGGGCTCTCGGTGACACTCGGGCTGATGAATTTCGTGAACCTCGCCCATGGCGCCTTCGCCATGGCGGGGGGCTATGTCACGGTCGTCCTCATGGAACGGCTGGATATGCCTTTCCTCGCGACCCTGCCCTTGGCCTTCATCGCCACCGCGCTTGTCGGCCTCGTGCTCGAGCGGCTGCTCTATCGGCGTCTTTACGGACGAAGCCATCTCGACCAGGTGCTGTTCTCGATCGGCCTCGTCTTCATGGCCTCTTCCGCGACGGATTATCTGATGGGCTCCGAGCAGCGCATCATCAAGCTGCCCGGGCTTCCTGCAGTCGCGCGTCGAGGTGCTCGGAGTTTCGATCGGCATCTACCGCTCCTTCATCATCGTGATCTGCGGCGTGCTGGTCCTCGCCTTGCAATGGGTGCTCTCGCGCACGCGCTTCGGCGCACGCTTGCGCGCGGCGGTCGATGATCCGCGCGTCGCGCGTGGGCTCGGCATCGATGTGAACACGGTCTTTGCCGTGACCTTCGCGATCGGCTCGGGCCTTGCCGGCCTTGGAGGCGCGTTGGGCGCCGAGATCCTCGGGACTCGACCCCATATTTCCGCTCAAATTCATGATCTACTTTCTCATCGTGGTGACGGTGGGTGGCACTTCGAGCATCACCGGTCCCTTCCTCGCCTCCCTCATTCTCGGCATCGCCGATGTGGCGGGAAAATATTACGTGCCCGCCTTCGGCGCTTTCGTGATCTACAGCGTGATGATCGTCGTCCTGATCTTGCGGCCGCACGGTCTGTTCGCGCGGCCGAGATGACCGGGAAGGTCGCACCCGTGTCCGTGCCTCTCGCGACGCAGCTGGCCCGCGCCTTTGAAAGGCGCGCCGGATGGCGGCTGCCGCGAAGTCCTGTTCTGGGCAATGTCGGTGCTCGTCCTCCTCGGGCTGCCGAGCCGGAGCCTCTTGCTCAACGAGATCGCCATATTGGCGCTTTTCGCGCTCTCGCTCGATCTGGTGCTCGGCTACGCCGGCATCGTGTCGCTGGGCCACGCCGCCTTCTTCGGGACGGGCGCCTATGTGGCCGGTCTGCTGACGAAACATGGCATCGCCGATCCGACGCTCGGCCTTCTCGTCGCCGCCGCGGCCTCCGCGGCCCTGGGTTTCGCGACGAGCTTTCTCGTCCTTCGCGGTTCCGATCTCACGCGGCTGATGGTGACGCTCGGGGTAGCTCTCGTGCTCTTCGAGATCGCCAATCAATGGGCCGCGATCACCGGCGGCGCCGACGGTTTGCAAGGCGTGGCGCCAGGGCCGGTGTTAGGCCTTTTCGCCTTCGACATCTTCGGGCGCACCGCGAGCATCTACAGTCTCGCGATCTTGTTCCTCATGTTCCTGCTGGCGCGTCGCATCGTGAATTCGCCCTTCGGCCTGTCGCTGCAGCGCGATCCGCGACAATCCGTTGCGCGCCGCGGCGGTCGGCATTCCGGTCGCGGCGAGGCTCGTCGCCATCTATGCGATCGGGGCGGCTTATGCAGGGGTCGCCGGGGCCTTGCTCGCGCAAACCACGCAATTCGTTTCGCTCGACGTGTTCGATTTTGCGCGCTCGGCCGACGTCCTTCTCGTGCTCATCATCGGCGGCACGGGCTATCTTTACGGCGGCTTGCTCGGCGCCTTCGCCTTCAAGGTGATGCAAGACGCTTTCGCCGCGATCACTCCGCAGCATTGGCAATTCTGGATCGGCTTCGTCCTCGTCGCGCTCGTGCTGGCGCGGCGCGAGCGGCTCGCGCGCGTCGACGCATCGTTGCCTTCGCTTCGCTGCCGCGCGCCTCGGCATCGATCTCGACAAAGCAAGGATGACGATGCGTTCCCGAGGAGCTGGCTCGTGAGCGCGGCGCTCGAAACGGTCGGATTGGTGAAGCGTTTCGGCGGCATCCTGGCCACGGATCATGTTTCCTTTCGCCTCGAAAAGGGCGCGCGGCATGCGCTCATCGGTCCGAACGGCGCGGGCAAGACGACCTTCGTCAATCTCATCACCGGCGTGCTCCCGCCGAGCGGTGGCCGCGATACTTCTCGCCGGGGAGGACGTGACTTCGCTGCGCCCCGATCAGCGCGTCCGGCGCGGGCTCGCGCGCACCTTCCAGATCAATCAGCTCTTTCTCGAGATGACCCCGCTCGAGGCGCTGGCGCTCGCGGTCAGCGAGCGGCGCGGCGACGGCAGGAATTGGTGGAGCCGCATGGGCGCGCAGAGACGTTGTCGAGGAGGTCGCGGAGATCGCCGGACGCTTTCGCTTGACGGATGTGCTCGATCGACGCACCGGGAGCCTCGCCTACGGCAAGCAGCGCCTTCTCGAGATCGCGCTCGCTTTCGCGAGCCGCCCGCGCGTGCTGCTCCTCGACGAGCCGGCCGCCGGCGTTCCCCAAGCCGAGCGACCGGAGCTCATCGAAGCCGTCGCCACGCTTCCACGCGAGGTCGCGGTGCTCCTGATCGAGCACGACATGGACCTCGTCTTCGCCTATGCCGATCGCATCTCGGTGCTCGTCGACGGCGCTCTCCTGACGCGAAGGGACGGCCGAGGCGATCGCGAAGGACGCGCGGGTGCGCGCCGTCTATCTCGGCGAGCCCGCAGACATGGTTGAGATCGTCATGGCTGAGATCGTCATGGTTGAGATCGTCATGACCGAGATGGCCGATGGCTGAGCTTCTCGTCCTCGACGGCGTGTGCGCCGGCTATGGCGAGGCGATCGTCATTTCTGACATTTGCCTGCGCCTCGACGAGGGCCGCTCGCTCGCCGTGCTCGGTCGTAACGGTGTCGGCAAGACCACTCTCGTGAACACCATCATCGGCGTCACGCGTCATCGGGGCGGGCGCGTGATGCTCGCCGGCCGCGACATCACGCGGCTGCGCTCCGACGAGCGGGCGCGCGGCGGCATCGGCTGGACCCCGCAAGAGCGCAACATCTTTCGCTCTCTCACGGTCGAGGAGAATCTGACCGCGGTCGAGCGCAAGGGGCCGTGGACGCCTTCGCGCATCTACGAAATGTTCCCTCGACTTGCCGAGCGGCGCAAGAATTTCGGCAATCAGCTCTCGGGCGGCGAACAGCAGATGCTGGCGATCGGGCGGGCGCTCGTGCTCAATCCCAGATTGCTGTTGCTCGACGAGCCGACGGAGGGGCTTGCGCCGGTGATCGTGGAGGAGCTCCTGCGCGCCTTGCGCCGGATCATCCGCGAGGAAGGGCTTTCCTGCGTCGTGATCGAGCAGCACGCCAAGAAAATCCTGAGCGTGACCGATCGAGGCGGTGATTCTCGAACGCGGCGCCGTCGTGCACGCGGCCGAAAGCGCGGCGCTCGGCAATGATGCCGGCACGCTCGATCGCTATCTCGGTGTCGCCGGGAAGGCGTGATCGCGCAAGTCGCGGTCCCGAGACGCGATGCCGCGCCTGACGGCGCCGACCTGGTGCCCCACCGCCAAAGCCGACCGGCTGGGCAAAGCCCTTGTCGAGCATAGGCGCATCTGCTACTCGCCTTCGCCTGCGCGCGGCGGCTTCGACCGCGCCTTGCGGCCGTGGCGGAATTGGTAGACGCGCTAGCTTGAGGTGCTAGTTGGGCAACCAGTGGAGGTTCGAGTCCTCTCGGCCGCACCAATCACGACAGTCCGCTCGCCTTCGATATCGCGAAGACAGCCTGTGGACGCGTGGGCGGCATGAAATATCGCCAAGCTGGCGCGCCCGGTGATCCCGTCGCGGGTACGCCGCGCTCCATCGAGATGGACGCTGATGCCGGGCCCGAGGTCCGCCAAGGTCCGGCCAAGGTCCGGCCAAGACGCGAGATGGTCGACCTCCCGTCAAGGACCGGCCTGGCGGCTCCATTCGGCCGCATCGCGAGCCGAAACGGCTCGCAACGCCTTGGGGCGATCGCGAAGCGCGGTGGGGTCAACCTCCGGTGAGCGACTTGGCGCCGGCTTCATAGATGCCGTCGATGACCTTCTTGGCATCGGCGTTCGACACGCCCTTGGCCTTATACCTGCCCGTCCATTTCAACGCCGACCCTTTGGCATTACGGATCACGCTGATCGTGGAGTGATAATTGGCGACGGGCAGCGGGCCCGACACGATCGTGTAGCTATAACGGCGCCTGGCGTCGTCCCATTTCTCCAAGGCTTCGACGATGGTGCCGCCGCCTTTGAGCGAGATGGTGCGCTGCTTGCCGTCCGCGCTCAAAACGCATTTCTCGGCCGCGGGGTGCCAGGACCCGATCGCGCAAAAATCGCCGACCTTCTTCCACAGCGCGTCGGGCGAGAGTGAAGACGGCATGCTCACGCTCGAATTGAGCGCGAAGACGGGCATCGTCGAAGCGACGAGGGTCGCCATCACGGCAGCAGGCAAGGCAAAGCGCATCGGTATTCCTCCCTTGAAACGGATATTTCCGGGACGGTCCGATCCATGCGCCGTCCTCCCCGCAGATTGAGCCTAATTAGCGTCGCTGACAAGAAGGACATGAAAAGCGATGCTATCCCGCTTTCGTCTTGGGCTCGAAGCGGCAGAGATCCGCGATCGGACAGATCGGACATTTGGGCGTCCGAGCCACGCAGATGTAGCGCCCGTGCAGGATGAGCCAATGATGAGCGTGGCGCCTGTAGGGGGCCGGCACCGCGCGTTCGAGACCTTGCTCCACCTCGAAGGGCGTGCGCCCCGGCGCGAGCGGCAGCCGGTTGGCGACGCGAAAGATATGCGTGTCGACCGCGATCGTCTCCTCGCCGAAGGCAACGTTCAGCACGACATTCGCCGTCTTGCGCCCGACACCCGGGAGAGCCTCCAAGGCTTCGCGATCATGAGGGACCGCACCCCCGTGCCGCTCGATGAGCGCCTTCGAAAGCGCGAGCACATTCTTTGCCTTGGTGCGATAAAGGCCGATCGTCTTGATTGCATCGCTCAACGCGGTTTCGCCGAGCGCCACCATCGCGGCGGGCGTGTCGGCCTTCTGGAACAAGGTCTTCGTCGCCTTGTTGACCCCGGCGTCGGTCGCCTGAGCCGAAAGCACGACCGCGACGAGAAGCGTGAAGACGTTCGAATGAACGAGTTCCGTCGCCGGCTCCGGGTTTCGCGCGGCAAGCCGCGCGAAGATCGTCTCCACGGCCTCGGGCGAAAGCCGCCTTCTGCCTTTTCGGCTGCTGCGAGCTATCGCAGGTTTTTGAGGCCGGGGCTTGGCCGTCTTCATTGTTGGCGCGCGCATGAAGCCGATATAACAGGGTCGGGTGCTCGAGACGCAAGGCGCTGTCGCGGATGTCCACCGGCGCGGATGATACCGTCTTCGAGGCGACGCTCACGCCCCACCGATCGCTTGGGCGTGACGGCTTTCGCCTCATGATGACCCTTTGCTGCGCCTCGGCGGTGTTTTCGAGCGTGCCTTTCATTCTCCTGGGTGCCTGGCCGGTGGCCGGCTTCTATGGGCTCGACATCCTCGCCCTGTTCATCGCCTTCAAGATCAACTATCGGCGCGCACGTGCGCAGGAGCGCGTGCGGCTCACTTACGTCGAGCTGATGTTGCGCAAGATCACGCATCGCGGCGAGACTGCGGAGTGGCGCTTCAACCCGCTCTGGTCGCGACTTGCGCTCGACGAGGATGTGGATTTCGGGGCGCTACGCTTGCACGTGGTGTCGGGGCGTCAGACGGTGCCGCTCGGCGACTTCCTGGCGCCGCGGCAACGCCGCGATCTCGCGGACGCCCTCGGCGCGGCGCTGATCAAGGTGAAGCGCGGACCCGAATTGACGTAAGCGCCAAGGGCAGGCGACCGGCGAGCGGGCGATCGACCCTTGGCGCTCGCATTTGCTTACCCTTCGCCGCGACCGGATCGGGAGCACCGATCATCCGGCGTGGCGGTTTTCTCATTCACTTGGAACGTTACCGTCCCTTCCTTCCGCCTCCCCCGGCGAAAGCGCGGACGAAGTGTCGATGGCGAAGCCGATCGGCTTTGATGCGGCATCAATGGCGCGACTGACGTTTGTCCCCATTGATCGGGATCTTGCGGGTCTTTTCCTGCGCCTTGGCATTCTTGGGCAGATCGATGGTCAAGAGACCTTTGTGGAAGTTCGCCTGTACCTTGTCGGCGTCGATCTCCGCCCCGAAGGGGATGACCCGCTGAAAGCGGCCGAAGCTGCGTTCGCTGTAGTGGCGGCTTTCGTCCTTTTCCTCGCGCTCCACCTTCTTTTCGCCGCTGATGACGAGGGTGTTGTCGCGCAGATTGATCTCCACCTCTTCTTCACTGAGGCCTGGGAGCTCGGCGGTGACCCGAAAGGCCTTGTCGGTCTCATGCACGTCGAGCGTCGGAAAGTGCAGATTCATCGCGGTAGGATAGGAACCGCGTTGCTCCGCTCCACCCCAGAAGCTTTCGAAGAGCTTGTTCATCTCTTGTTGCAAGGATCCGAACGGGTCCTGCATGCGGTTGGAGAGCGAGCGGTTGTTTCTCCATGGAACCAGGTCATTGAGTGTCATTTTTCTTCCTTTCGCGTGTGCACCTTCGCGGTGCCCAGCCTCGCTCACCGCGAAAGGTACGGTGACATCATCAAAACGGATGCCTCGGGGCAAGGTTCCCATGAGCGCCGTCTTACGATCAAAAAAAGGCGCGACCGACCAAATGTCGCGGCGTTGCCGATATTGACGGGGATGTGGCCGAGGTGTCTGTTCGCCTGATGCGCACGGCTTGGCTTCGGCAACTGAGGAAATGGCGGGGAGGATTTGCCGCCGGCGCCATCTACGGGCTTGTTCTCCAGGCCATCCTTGCGGGAACGGTTACGAGCGCCTCCTTCGCCCCGGGCGACACCTACCGATACGTCATCTGCCGGGAGGATCCCTCGCGTCCTGACGCCGCAAAGGACGGCGCGTCCGGGCAAAGGCATAGCGACAACTGCGCCTGCCAAGGTCTTTGTCCGCAGCATGTGGGCAACGCGATGGGCTCCTCCAGCACCATCGCGTGGGTGCATCCCCGACAAGATTTCACCCATCTCCTCTTTCCTGACGACGTCTGCGTGCCGCAAACGCGCGTCGCGGAACGCGCAAGCCTCGCAAGGGCACCTCCTCGGGTCGATCGAGACTTCATCCGAGCTTGAACCGCCTTTCTTCGCGATCGCTACGGCGCGCGATCACCATCGACGAGGACATGATGCATCCCGCCAATCCCTGGGCACGGGCCGCTATTGCGAGCCTCCTTTCGGCTCTTTTCGTTGCCCCAATGCCTCTATCTGCTCGATCAGCACTCGCCGTCCCGCCGGTCGGATGGGCCGGCCTCACGCCCGTCGATGCGGCGGCCCCGGCCGCCGTCGAATACACCATCGGCGCGCTGCGAATTACGGCGCCCTGGATGCGCGCGACGCCGAAAGGCGCCACCGTGGCGGGGGGGTATCTGACGATCACGAATACCGGAAAGGAGCCGGACCGGCTATTGAGGATCGAAAGCGATGTTGCAACGACGGTCGAAGTGCACGAAATGAGCATGTCGGGTGAGGTGATGAGGATGCGACCGCTCGAGAAACCGCTCGAGATCGCGCCTGGATCGGTCGTCGAGCTCAAGCCGAGCGGTGATCATCTCATGTTCTCGCGGTTGCGGCAGAGCATCAACCAAGGCGACAAGGTGAGGGCGAGGATGGTCTTCGAGAAGGCCGGAGAGATCGAGATCGAATTCTCGGCCGAGGGGATCGCCGCGACCGGGCCGCGCAATGCCGACAAGATGCCTGGTCAAAAGATGTAGGAGAGGAGCATGTTGAAAAACGTCAGGATCGCGCTTTGGGCGGCCTGCGCCCTTCCGCTCCTCGCTCTGCTCGCCGTCGCAGGCCTGGAGCTGACGCATCGCGCGAACGGCGGCGGGTTCCAGGCGAGCGGCATCGGCGGACCGTTCAAGCTCGCCTCGTCGAGCGGAGGCGAGCTCTCGAGCGAGGATCTGAAGGGCGAGCCCTTTCTCGTTTTCTTCGGCTACACCCACTGTCCGGACGTCTGTCCCACCACGGCTTCCGACATCTCTTCCTGGCTCGACGCGCTCGGGCCTGAAGGGAAGAAGATGAGGGCCCTCTTCATCAGCATCGACCCGGAGCGCGACAGCGTCGCTTCGATGAAGGATTATCTGTCTTCCTTCAGCGATCGGATCATCGGCTTGACAGGTACGCCCGAGGAGATCGCCGAGGTCGCAAAGGAGTATCGGGTCTATTATGCCAAACATCCGACGAAGGACGGCGACTACAGCATGGACCATTCGGCGGTGATCTATCTGATGGATCGGGAGGGCAAGCTCGCCGGCACGCTCACCTATGACGAAAAGCAGGAGGCGGCCATCGCGAAGCTGAAGCGGCTTCTGGCAGCTGCGTGAGGGCGCAGCCGGCTCCCAGCGCGCTCAAGGCCCTGCGCGGCCGCCTGCTTTGGTTCACCGCGGATCCCCAGGAGGCGGGCGAGAGGGCCTGCCGCTATGTCGAGGATGGTGCGCTCATCGTCGAAAGAGGCCTGGTGCGCAATGCGGGCGAAGCGGGCGCGCTCCTCGGTTCGCTGCCGCCGGGCACGCCGATCGAGGATCATCGCCCCCATTTGATCCTGCCGGGTTTCATCGATCCGCACATCCATTTTCCGCAAACCCAGGTGATCGCGAGCTACGGCGCCCAGCTGCTCGATTGGCTGAACAAATACACCTTCGTCGAGGAACAGAGGTTTTCGGACCCTGCGCATTGCGAACGCGTTGCGCATTTCTTCTTCGACGAGCTGTTGCGCAACGGGACCACGACCGCGGTCGCGTTCTGCTCGGTGCATGCGCAATCGGCCGATGCCTTCTTCGCGGAATCGGAGCGGCGCAACACGCTCATGGTCGCGGGCAAGGTGCTGATGGATCGCAACGCGCCCGAAGCCCTACGTGACACGCCCCAGCGCGGCTACGACGAGACGAAGGCGCTGATCGGCAAATGGCACAAGCGCGGGCGCCAGCTTTACGCCATCGCTCCGCGCTTCGCGGTCACCTCGACGCAAGCCCAGCTCGAGGCTGCCGGCACGCTCGCGCGAGAGCATCGGGATTGTCACATCGAGACCCACCTCTCGGAGAACAGGGCCGAGATCGCGCTCGTGCGCGAATTGTTTCCCTGGTCGCGCGATTACACGGATGTTTACGCCCGCTGCGGCTTGCTCGGCGCCAAAACCCTCCTCGGCCATTGCATCCATCTGAGCGCGCGCGAGCGGGGCGTCCTGGCGCAAACGCGGAGCGTCGCCGTCTTCTGTCCGACCTCGAACCTGTTCATCGGGTCGGGCCTCTTCGATTGGCGTGCGACGCGCGAGGCGGGCGTGCGCATCGGCCTTGCGACGGATGTCGGCGGGGGCACCAGCTATTCCATGCTGCGTACCTCGGCCGAAGCCTATAAAGCATTGCAACTCCAGGGGCAGAACCTGCCGGCACGCCAGGCCTTCCACGCCATGACGCGGGGCAATGCCGAAGCGCTCGGGCTCGAGGAGCATATCGGCTCGTTCGAACCAGGCCGCGCCTGTGACGCCGTCGTCCTCGATACGGGAGCCGTCCCGGCCATGCGGCACCGAATGGAGACAGCGCGCACGCTCGACGAGGAGCTCTTCGTGCTGATGACGATGGGCTCCGAACGCAATGTTGCGGCGACCTATGTGATGGGGGAGAGGGCATCCCGCGCTTCACATTGCTAGGCAAAGGCGATCGCTTCGACATGGCGCAGGGGATGAGCTTGGTTCCTGTAGGATGACCTATGGCGATGAAGACTCCCCAAACCGAAGCCTTCTGGCGCGAATTTCTACGATATGCCGGTCTGGGCGCTCTGGAATACCAAGTGATCTCCTTCGGCGACAGCCCGGAAATGGCGAGCGAGCTCGCCGCACGCGTGGTAACCGGGCTCAAGAGGGCGACCGCGTCCTTGAGGCGCGACTACGAAGACGGACGCCTGCCGCTCCCGGCGGTTGGGGACTTCGTCGTCGTGGTCGACGGAGTGGGTGCGCCTCGCTGCATCTGGCGCACGACGCAGATCGAGATCAAGCCGCTTTCCTGGGTCGACGCGTGTTTCGCCTGGCACGAGGGGGAGGGCGACCGCACTCTCGCGTGGTGGATAGTGGCGCATCACCAGTACTTTGGCCGCCAGGCGGAGCGCGACGGCTTCAAGATGCATGACGCGATCGAGACGGTATTCGAGCGCTTTGCGGTCGTGTGGCCCCTCGCTATTGCGGATTTTTAGAACAGCCAGCCAGCGTCGAGGCTGGCGCCGCCTTCACGCCACCTTGCGAGGGCTCTGACGCAGAAGCCCGATGACCTCGTTTGGAGCACGCGCGATCAGCATCAAATAGGCGCGAACGCCGCCCAGGGGGCGCGAGCGACCTTGCTCCCAGTCGCGGATTTGATTGAGCGTAAAGCCGAACAAAGAGGCAAAGTCCTCCTGAGAAAGATTTTGAGCCGCCCGAATGGAGCGGAACGTCAATCTCCTGTGGCACATGGAGCCTGAAAGGCAACGCTCTCACCGCGCGCGACGGAAAGCGCCTCGTTCAGGCCTTCGGCGATCTTGTTGAATGCTCTCCTGGTCATGCCAGTCTCCCAATGAGCCGGACTCGGGACCGATATTCGTCAATCAACGCACGAGAAATGACGCGTAACTGGTTGCATTCACCCTTGGTCAAGTTAGACCTCTCCCCTTTCGAGAACACGGTTATCAAAAACACTGGAACATCTTTCCCGGAGAAGAATGTGATTGTTCGATAGCCTCCACTTTTGCCCTTGCCGCGACCTGCGACGCGGACTTTTCTGCACCCCCCAGTTCCGCTGATCTCGTCTCCAGCCACTGGATTGGCGGACACGAAATTCACCAGCGATTCGATTTCCGCATCGGACATGCCAGCGTGATCAGCCGCACGCCGAAAGGCATGCGTCTCGCAGACGGTCTGCCTAGTAATACTATGCAACTCACGTAGTTTCGTCAAGTTTCCAGGTGCAAGGCGTCGCAAAGGATCTTTGCGCGATCGCACCTCCCGGTCGTGCAAATCACGTTGGGCTACACGTCGAGTTCCGTCGCGAAGGCGGCGCGCTCGGAGATGAAGATGAAGCGCGGCTCGGGCTTCACCCCCATCAGGCGCTCGACCGCGTCGGCCGTGCCTTCACGCGCCTCCTCGATCACCGAGACGCGCAAAAGCTGACGCTTGCGCGGGTCCATGGTGGTTTCCTTGAGCTGCGCCGGCATCATCTCGCCGAGCCCCTTGAAGCGCGACACCTCGACCTTGGCGTTCGCCTTGAAGGTGGACTTCGTCAGCCGATCCTTGTCCTCGTCATTGCGCGCATAGACCGACTTGCCGCCGTGCGAGAGGCGATAGAGCGGGGGCACGGCGAGGAAGAGATGGCCGTTGTCGATCAGCTTCGGGGTCTGGCGCCAGAAGAAAGTGATCAGCAGCGAGGCGATATGCGCGCCGTCGACGTCGGCATCGGTCATCACGATGACCTTCTCGTAGCGAAGGTCCTCGTCCTTGTAATGCGCACCGGTGCCGCAACCGAGCGCCTGGACAAGATCGGAAAGCTGCTGGTTCTGTGAGAGCTTGTCGCGGCCGGCCGAGGCAACATTGAGGATCTTGCCGCGCAAGGGAAGCACCGCTTGCGTGGCGCGGTCGCGGGCCTGCTTGGCGCTGCCGCCGGCCGAATCACCCTCCACGATGAAGAGCTCGGAGCCCGCCGCACCCGCATTGCTGCAATCGGCGAGCTTGCCGGGAAGGCGCAGCTTGCGCGTCGCCGTCTTGCGCGCGATCTCCTTCTCGGCGCGCCGGCGCAAGCGCTCCTCTGCGCGCTCGACAAAAAACTCGAGAAGCTTCGTCGCTTGCGCGGGGAAATCGGCGAGGAAATGGTCGAAGGGATCGCGGACCGCGCCTTCGACGATACGCGCTGCCTCGGGGCTCGCGAGCTTGTCCTTGGTCTGGCCTTGGAACTCTGGCTCGCGGATGAACACCGACAGCATGGCGGCGCAAGAGACGGCGACGTCGTCGGCGGTGATGACGGCGCCACGCTTGTTGCCGATGCGCTCGGCATGATCGCGCAAGGCGCGCAGAAGGGCGAGGCGCAGCCCCTGCTCATGCGTCCCGCCATCGGGGGTCGGAATGGTGTTGCAATAGGATGAGGTGAAGCCGTCGTCATGCGCGAACCAGGCGATCGCCCATTCCACGGATCCGTGGCGACCTTCCTTCTCGAGCTTGCCGGAGAAGATCGCGTCCGCGACGAGCTCCTTGCCCTCGATCTCGCGCGCCAGATGGTCCTTGAGCCCGTTCGGAAACCGGAAACTCGCCTCGGCCGGCACTTTGCCGTCAGCGGGAAGCCGGGAAGGGGCGCATCGCCACCGGATTTCGACTCCACCGAACAGATAAGCCTTCGAGCGCGCCATCTTGAACAGGCGACGCGGATCGAAATTCGCCTCCTTCCCGAAGATCTGCGCGTCGGGATGGAAGCGCACGCTGGTGCCGCGGCGGTTGGGCGCGGAACCGACCGTTTCGAGCTTCGACGTCGGAACGCCTCGCGAGAAACTCTGGCGGTACAGCATCTTGCCGCGCGCGATTTCCACCTCCAGCACGTCCGACAAGGCGTTGACGACGCTCACGCCGACGCCGTGCAATCCGCCCGAGGTCTCATAGATCTTGGAGTCGAATTTGCCGCCCGAATGCAGCATCGTCATGATCACTTCGAGCGCGGATTTCTTCGGAAATTTCGGGTGGGGGTCGACCGGAATGCCGCGCCCGTTGTCGGTCACACGGACCGAGCCATCGTCCTGAAGCTCGACCTCGATGAAGCTCGCATGGCCCGCGACCGCCTCGTCCATCGCATTGTCGATGACCTCGGCGAAGAGATGATGCATCGCCTTCTCATCCGTGCCCCCGATATACATGCCGGGGCGACGGCGGACCGGCTCGAGCCCCTCGAGGACTTCGATCGCGGAAGCGGTGTAGCCGAGCTCGCCCGGCGTCCCGTTCTGATGTGACGGGGCAGCGGCTTGGCGCGCGGTTCTCGCGGACGCCTTGCCGTTGCGCTGGTCCTCTCGCTCGCGCGACGCCTTGCGCATCGCGCTGCCACCCGATGAAAAAAGATCGTTGTTCGCCATGGTTCGCCGATTTCAAACTCGTGAAAAATCCTGCCGACCGAGCCTCCGGTCAAATGCCGCGATGGATCAGGAACGCGCTGATTCGCGCCCCTAATATATGCCACGCGCAATGGTTGCGGGGGAAACGTGGCCGAAAGGGCACGCCTCGCGCCCCCTATTTCCGCTTGTCGTCAGCAGGGTCGTCCGAGTTGAAGCGGCCGAAAAGAGCGTGATCGATCCTCGCGCCAAATATCAGCACGAGAAGCGTCAGTACCGCCGCGACCCCACCCGTCCTCCAGGCTCCGAGACCGCAGGCGATACCGAGCGCCGCGCTGATCCAGATCGTGGCGGCGGTGCTGAGGTTGCGCACGCGGCTGTCGCTTCCTTGGTGCAAGATGACGCCGGCGCCAAGAAAGCCGATGCCGCCCACGATGCCTTGGATCGCGCGACTTGCGCCAGATGGATCGGCGAGGCCGAGGCGCGAATCGCTGGTGAGCACAGTCACGAGCCCGGAGCCGAGCGAGACGAGCGCGCACAGGCGAAGCCCGGCCGGCTTGCCGTAAAGATCGCGATTGATGCCGACGAGCGCGCCGATGATCACCGCGGCAACGAGCCTGAGCGCAGGCTCGAAAAGATCGCCTATCCAGACTTCCATTCGAGGGAGCATGCCGGCGATGGCGAGCGAGCGCAATGGTATCGCGACATGGTATCGCGACTTGGTATCGCCACTTGGTATCGCCGCTTGGCGCAATGCGTGCCGCCCAGTCGGGTCAGACGACCGATCAGCGCGGCCCGGCCAGGACGGTGAGCGATGTATCGCCATTGCGCCAAGCCGCCTCGAAGCTCGCATAATCGCGTTCGACTTCGGTCGCGCATTGCCCAGCCGCCTCGAGAAGTTCGCGCTGCCACTCGTCCTGTGTCCCGAAGGCGATCAGGCTCTCGGTGTCGGCCGCGCCTTTGCGGCCCGCCGCGCGAAGCTGGTCCCAAGCGGCGATGCGGGCGAGCGTCTCGATCGCAGCCGCGAGGCGCCTCGGACGAGCGACGAGCGCGTCGATCTCGAGGCAATCCTCCGTCGGCTGCAATTCGCGCAACACGAAGGGCTCGCCGCCGATGCTCGCCGGCTGGAGGAAGGCGGGCGCACGCGCCTGCATCAGGCTCTGCGCGAAGACGACGCGCTCGGCCGCATCCGCGAATGCCGGTTGTAGCGTGCCGAGGACGGTCGGTGCCGCCGAAGGCCAGGCCGATTTGATGTCGAGGAGCAGATTGCCGTCGGGGTCGCCATGGCCTTTGATGAGGGCGACGTAACGGGGCTTCCCGAGACGGCCTTTGTCCGTGAGGTTTTCCGCAAGGTCGCGAAGCTTCCAAAAGCCGCGCTCGCCGCGCGCCTTCCCGATCGTGCCGAGCACGCTCTTGACAGCGGCCTCGAGCGAGCCTGTCTCCTTCGGGAGCGCGGCGCTGCGGCGGCCGTCGCGAAGGAGCCTGCGGCGGCCATGGCGGCTCGCGCGGCTGAAGAGATCGAGCTTGTCTCGTTGGGTTCGCCGCGACACCCCCGCCAACAGGTCCGCGATCGGCCCGCGCGCGAGCTCGCGTTCGATCCACTGAGGCTTGCCCCCGGCGAGCGCCGAGGCGTAAGCCTCGAGCGCGCGCTTCGCCGCGGGTTTCGGATCGAGATCGTCCGGCTCGTGCAATCGGATGGCGACGAGGATGCTTGCGAGGAAGCGCACCATCTCGACCGCCAAGGGCATCAGCGCGGCCTCGTCGAACTCATGCATATCGAAATAGGCGAGCTCGTTATCCGCGACATAGGCGCCGAAATTTTCGAGATGCAGATCGCCGCAACCGAAAACGAGCGGAGAGGGCGGCAGCGGAACTCTCTTCAGGCGGTCGTAGAAGAGGTGGCTCGTCGCGCGCAGAAAGGATGAAGCATCATGCGCCATCGTGTCGAATTTGCGCGAGAGGAGGCGGCTCTCCCATTGCGCATTGAAAACCGCGATTTGCTCGACCGCATCGATATCCTCGGACTTGCGGGCCGTGCTCATCAGCGGTCCTCGGCGAGCCGATATCGGGCGCTACCAGGGTTTCATGAAGCTTGGATGTCAATTGCCATCAAACATCCTTAGGACTGGTTAAGCATGGGGTCGCGCGGAGAGATCGAGCCCAAGAATGGAGCTTTCGGAAACGAAGCTCGACGGATCGACAAGGAAAGCGATGCGTCGAAGGCGTCTCGCAAAAGATTACGGCCGGGCTCGACCCGGCCGTGACTTGCCGTTTTCCGTTGATTTCAGAGGGAATAATACATGTCGAACTCGACGGGGTGGGGCGTCATCTCGAAACGGGCCACCTCGGTCATTTTCAGCTCGATGTAGGATTCGATGAAGTCGTCGTTGAAGACGCCGCCAGCTTTCAGGAACCCATTGTCCTTGCGCAAGGAATCGAGCGCCTCGCGCAGCGAGCCGCACACCGTCGGGATCTTTTTCAGCTCGCGCGGCGGAAGGTCGTAGAGATCCTTGTCCATGGCCGCACCCGGGTCGATCTTGTTCAGGATGCCGTCGACGCCGGCCATGAGCATGGCGGCGAAGGCGAGGTAGGGATTGGCCATCGGGTCGGGGAAGCGCACCTCGACGCGTTTCGCCTTGGGCGATGCCGTCCACGGGATTCGGCAGGACGCCGAACGATTGCGCGCCGAATAGGCGAGCAGGACCGGGGCTTCATAGCCCGGCACGAGGCGCTTGTAGGAGTTGGTCGCCGGATTGGTGAAGGCGTTCAGCGCCTTCGCATGCTTGATGATGCCGCCGATGTAATAGAGGCATTCCTGCGACAGGCCGGAATATTTGTCGCCCGCGAAGACCGGCTTGCCGCCCTTCCAGATCGACTGGTGGCAATGCATGCCCGAGCCATTGTCGCCGTAAACGGGCTTGGGCATGAAGGTCGCCGTCTTGCCGTAGCTCTGGGCGACCTGGTGGATGCAGTATTTGTAGATCTGAAGGTGGTCGGCCATTTGCGTCAACGGACCGAATTTCAGCCCCAGTTCGTGCTGGGCGGAGGCCACCTCGTGGTGGTGCTTTTCGACATGGGCGCCCATGGCCTTCATCGCCGAGAGCATCTCGCCACGCATGTCCTGCGCCGAATCCTGCGGCGGCACCGGGAAATATCCACCCTTGGTGCGGATGCGGTGCCCGAGATTGCCGCTGTCGTAGGCGGTGTCCATATTGGTCGGCAACTCGATCGAATCGAGCTTGAAGCCCGTATTGTAGGGATCGGATGCAAAACGGACGTCGTCGAAGATGAAGAACTCGGCCTCCGGTCCGAAGAACACCGTGTCGCCGATCTTCGAGGATTTGACGAAGGCTTCGGCCTTCTTCGCCATGCTGCGTGGATCGCGCCCGTAAGGTTCGCCGGTCGTAGGCTCGAGCACGTCGCAGACGATCGAGAGCGTCGGAGCCGCGAAAAAGGGATCGAGCGTCGCCGTCGTCGCATCCGGCAAGAGCGTCATGTCGCTCTCGTTGATCGCCTTCCAGCCCGCGATCGAGGAGCCGTCGAACATCACACCGTCGGTGAAGGTGTCCTCCTCGATGAGCGCGACGTCGAAGGTGACGTGCTGCCACTTGCCGCGGGGATCGGTGAATCTTCAGATCGACGTATTTTATGTCCTTGTCCTTGATGGTCTTCAGGACATCCTTGGCGGTCTGCATCAGTTTTTTCCTCTGGTTACGATGGGGGAGCGCGAGGTCGGCGGAAGGGACGACCGGCCGCTCGAGCCGGTCACAACGCGTCTGAACCCGTCTCCCCCGTCCGGATGCGTCACGGCGCTCTCGATCGGGTATACAAATATCTTGCCATCTCCGATGCGCCCGGTGAGCGCAGCTTTGCGGATCGCTTCGACGGCGCGTTCGACGTGAACATCGTCGATCACGGTCTCGATTTTCACTTTGGGCAGGAAATCCACGACATATTCCGCACCGCGATAAAGTTCCGTGTGCCCTTTCTGCCGGCCGAAGCCCTTGGCCTCAGTGACCGTGATCCCTTGCAGGCCGATCTCCTGAAGCGCCTCCTTCACCTCGTCGAGCTTGAAGGGCTTTATGATCGCTTCAATCTTTTTCATGCCGAACCTGATGGAAGTGCGGAATATCTGCAAAGAGGCGATTAGAGCGCAATGGCAGCGTCGGTCAATCGATTCTCTTCGCCGTCGCCAAGGCGGCTCGCGCCATCGCGAGCTTCCGCACAAGCAATGGCCGTGCCGCTCGACCCAAAGGACCACTGAGGCCAGCCGGAATCATGCTGAACAGGGGCGTTTTCCTGCTCATATTTTAGGCATTTCGCACAAGAAAACGGCACGCCTGCGACGAAGCTCCGAATTGTGCACGGCGCGACAACGGGGCGCGATTTTGCGCAAGGGGCCGCTTGCATCGATCTCAGGCAAGGGCTTCACTTCGGTGATGTCCCAGGGATTGGAGCTGCTGAGCCCTTCCGAGATGTCGCAGGCCGATCGCCATGCGATCGAGGCCGGGGTGAGCGGGTTGCGCCTCATGCAGCGGGCCGGGGAGGCGGTGGCGCGCGTGGTTATGCGCGGGGCGAGCCAACGGGAGGCGGAGCGGCCCATCGTCGTCCTGTGCGGACCCGGCAACAATGGCGGCGACGGCTTCGTTGCGGCAAGGCTCCTTTCCAAAAGGGGGCTTACGATCACGGCCGCGCTGCTCGGCTCCGAAGAGGCGCTGCGCGGCGACGCTGCGGCGGCGCGCAGCGAATTTCTCGGCCCGATCCTCGATGCCTCCACGGTGACGCTCGACGGCTCGGCGACGATCGTCGATGCCCTCTTCGGCGCAGGGCTTTCCCGGCCGGTCGCGGGGGAGGCGGCCGAGCTCTTGCGGCGGGTGAATGCCGCGCGCAACGCAGGCGCGCGCGTCGTCGCGGTCGATCTCCCTTCGGGCGTCTCCGGCGCGACCGGCGCGATCCTCGGCGAGGCCGTCGAAGCCGACGAGACGGTGACGTTCTTCCGGCGCAAGCCCGGCCACCTCCTCCTCCCGGGCCGCGCCCGCTGCGGGCAGGTTCACGTCGAGGATATCGGCATTCCCGCAGAGGCGCTCGATCACCTGGGAATCGCAACCTTCGCGAATGCGCCCGCGCTATGGTCCGCCGTGCTGCCGCGTCCTGCCCCCGACGGGCACAAATACGATCGTGGGCATGCGCTCATTCTCTGCGGCGGGATCGAGGGATGCGGCGCTTCACGCCTTGCGGCAAGGGCCGCGCTTGCGCGCCGGCGCCGGGCTCGTGACGCTCGCCGTGCCATCGGAGGCACTCGCCGCGCAGGCCGCCGCCAACACCGCGGTGATGGTGCGACGCTCGGACGGGGCGCAAGGATGGATGGTGCTCCTCGCCGATCAGCGTCGCAACGTCGCCGCGCTCGGCCCCGCGGCCGGGATCGGCGAGGAGACGGCGACGAAAGTGCTCGCGGCGCTCGCCGCGGAGCGCGCCGTCGTCATCGATGCCGACGGGCTCACGAGCTTCGCGGAGAAGCCCGAGCTGTTGTTCGGGGCGATCAAGGAAGCGCATGGGCCGGCCGTGCTCACCCCGCATGAGGGGGAGTTCGCAAGATTGTGCCACGCGGCCCCCGAGTTCGTCGCCTTGGGCTCGGAGGTCGAACGTCTCGACAAGCTCAGCCGCGCAAGGCTCGCCGCGCGCACCTCGGGCGCGATCGTCGTGCTCAAGGGAGCAGATACGGTGATCGCCGCGCCCGACGGCCGCGCCGCGATCAACGAGAACGGCACGCCCTATCTTGCGACCGCAGGATCGGGCGACACGCTCACGGGGATCATCGGCGGCCTTTTGGCGCAGCGAATGCCGGCGTGGCAAGCCGCTTGCGCGGCGGTGTGGTTGCATGGGGAAGCCGGCGCCTCATTCGGGCCGGGCTTGATCGCGGAGGATTTGGCAGAGCTCTTGCCGAATGTGCTGCGGCGCCTTCTCGGCCCTTCGGCGACGGTGGCGATGCCCCCCAACGGCGCCGGCCGAGCTTGAGAAAGCGAAGCTTTTCTAGATCACCTCGAACCACCCGAACTGGCCTCCCGCCAAATGCTCGAGGATGCGGCCACCCAAGAGCCAGCGCCCCGGATTGTCGGCCAAAAAGGCGATGCGCTCCGTATTGCCGGGCGAAACAAGCACGACGTCGACCCAGTAAGGCACCCAGCCATCGTCATGTGGGTGCAGCAGCCTTGCGACATGTCCGTTGAGCTTCATCACGACGGGCACGTCGCTCCTGTTCGCAAGGGCGATCACGACCGGCGTGCCGCGCTTCACGGAGAAGAGCGGCGGCGCGGCGAAGTCCCCGCTGCGGCCGTTGATCGCCCAGAGCTTCGCGGGATCGGCGGCGGCAAGCGCGCGCGCATCGCCGGGATCGACGCTGCGCGTGATCTGGCAATCGATACGCGTCGCGTGGAGGAGGTCGACGAAGGCGGGAAGGCCATTGTCGGAGAGCCAGGCGACCTCGGGAAGCGCGCCTTGCCTTGCGGGTTCTCCCGCGACGGCGACGCCAAGCAGTGCGAAGCCGCCTCCGATCATGGCACGGATCTGGGGTTCGCCCGGCGGACGCGCATCCACCGGAATGTCGCATAGAAGATCGAAGCGTCCGCCGGGAACGAGCAGCATCTCGCCGTGCAACGGCGTGAACGCAGCCGATTGCTGCCCGGAGACGCCGATGAGCGTCGGGTGCATCCCTTCGAATTTCAACGGCACGATGCGGGCGTTGCAGGCATTGGCGAGACGTACGCGAAAGCGCGAGCCGGCGGCAAGGGAGAGGGTGCGCTTCTCGCCGAGGCCGCCGATGGTGAAGACGTTGCCGAGCCGGCCCTGTCCGGCGCGCGAGGCGCGATCGGCGAAGTTCTCCTTCAGGGCACCGGAGGGTTCGACCTGCCAATCCTTGAGAAGGAGCAGGATATCGGCTTCCACCTCGGGGTCCTTCGGGTCCGACACGAGCAGGATGCCGCCGAGGCCGCGCGCGCATTGTTCGGCGGCAGTCGTGGGATCGGCGGGGCCGAAGGTGAAGAAGCCCGCGTCGCGGGCCGGAATGCGAAGAAGGGCGCGTTCGGACGGTCCGACCGCCTTGCCGGTCAAGCCGGGCACTCCATCGAGCGCGTTGGGGAGCCGCGCACCGGCGATATGGAGCGAGGTCGGCTCGGAAATTCCGTTCACGAGCTCGAGCGCGAGTTCTTCGCCCTGCTGCGCTTGGAGCACCGGGCCTGGCACCGTGGCGTCGTAGCTCAGCACGGTTGTCGGTCTTGCCGGCGCAGGGCGTAGCGGCCAAGCCGTCGGGGCCGCAAGCAGGGTTTGCGCCGGAATGGGGAGCCCCACCTGCGCCCGAGAAGATTTGCCGAGAAGGGTCGCCGCCACGCAGAGACCGAGCGCCATGTCGCGTCGCGACGGCGATGCGGATCGGGAGCACCGATTCGAACCCATATCGACCTTCAACCCGGCTGCGAGGCGCGTTGCAAGGGCCTTGCACGAGTTAAGGCCTTGCACGAGTTAGGGCCTTGCACGAGTTATCGCATGCCGCCGACCGGCCATGCCCTGGCGCTCGCCTCCATTGCTTTTCTGGGGATGCCGGGGTGGCGCCGTCGAACGGCTCACGGACGCAGCAGAAGAAAGGCGCTCATCGATGACGTTTCCGCTTCGTGAAATTTAAGCTGGCGCCCTCCGACATGCGTGCTATAGAGCGCCACCCTGCGGCGACCCCCGAGCCGCCGCGCTTGCTGGCGGGCGTGGCGGAATTGGTAGACGCGTCGGATTTAGGTTCCGGTGGCGCAAGTCGTGGGGGTTCGAGTCCCTCCGCCCGCACCAGTTTCCCTACGGCGAAGCTCGCTTGGTTGGGTCGAGAGCCGTGGGATCGACATTGGACGAGCCGCTTTCGCCGGCGCGCAAGCGCCGGCCCCAGATGAAGAATAGAGCCATGATGCAGGTCACCGAAATTTCCTCGCAGGGTTTGCAGCGCTCCTACCGGGTGGTGTTCCCGCTCCAGAGCGTGGCCGACAAGGTCAATGCCCAGCTCGACGATCTGCGCACCAAGGTGCAGCTGAAGGGCTTCCGGAGGGGCAAGGCGCCCATCGCGCACCTGCGCCGGCTCTACGGCCGCTCGGTGATGGGGGAGGTGATCCAGGACACCGTCAACGAAGCTTCCCGCAAGATCGTTGACGAGCATCACGTCAAGCTTGCCCAGGAACCACGGGTGAAATTCCCCGAGGACAAGGCGCTTGTCGACGCCATGGCCGAGGGCAAGGCGGATCTCGACTTCTCGGTCGATGTCGAGGTGCTCCCCGAAATTCCCCAGGTCGGCCTTTCCGGGATCTCGATCGTGCGCGAGACGACGCCGGTCGACGACGCCATGGTGGATCAGGCCGTGCAGCGTCTCGCCGAGCAGAACCGCTCCTTCACCCCGGCCGACGCAAGCCATAAGGCGCAGATCGCAGATCAGGTGACCGTGGATTTCACCGGCACCATCGATGGAGCGCCCTTCGAGGGCGGCGTTGGCGAGGACATCAAGGTCGTGCTCGGCCAGAGTTCCTTCATTCCCGGCTTCGAGCAGGGGCTCGAAGGGGTCATGACCGGTGAGGAGCGCCAAGTGGAGGCCGAATTTCCCGGGGCTTATCTTCGCGCCGATCTCGCCGGCAAAAAGGCGAGTTTCCACGTCAAGGTGAAGGAAGTCGCACACCCCGATCCCGTCACGATCGACGACGAGCTCGCCAAGGGCTTCAACATGGAGAACCTGGAAGCGCTCAGGACATCGGTGAAGGGGTCGCTGGAGCGCGATTTCGCGGCCGCGGCCCGCCAGAGGCTGAAGCGCAGGCTGCTCGACGCGCTGGCGGAGAGATATTCATTCGAGCTACCCCCAAGCATGGTGGAACAGGAATTTGCTAATATCTGGGGTCAGGTCGAGAGCGAAATGAAGATGTCCGGCAAGACATTCGCCGATGACGGCACCACCGAAGAGGCAGCGCGCGCCGATTACCATAAGATCGCCGAGCGCCGGGTGCGGCTTGGCCTCGTGCTTGCGGATATAGGGCAGAAGGCCAATATCACGGTAAGCGATGAGGAGATGACGCAAGCTCTCGTCGCCCGTGCCCGGCAGTTTCCGGGCCAGGAGCGGGAAGTGTGGGATTTCTACAAGAAGAATCAACGCGCCCTTGCCGAGCTGAGGGCGCCGATCTTCGAGGAAAAGACGGTCGACCACCTGCTCGGCCAAGCGAAAATCGAGGATCGGACGGTGTCGCGTGAGGAATTGTTTGCCGATGCGGAGGAGGCGGAGACGACCGCCCCCGGGGCCGGCCTCTAGGGTGAACCGCTCTCCCGGGCCGGGCGAAGCTTCGCGTCTAATTTGGCTTTTTGTCGGCGAGCCGACGTCGGGCGCTAGAGGGTGAGATGAGAGATCCATTCGAAGTCTACAACAACGCGCTCGTGCCGATGGTGGTCGAGCAGTCGAACCGCGGGGAACGCGCCTTCGACATCTATTCCCGCCTGCTCAGGGAGCGCATCATCTTCCTGACGGGTCCGGTCGAGGATTACACGGCCTCCCTCGTGGTGGCCCAGCTCCTGTTTCTCGAGGCCGACAATCCCAAGAAGGAGATCTCGTTCTATATCAACTCGCCGGGTGGTGTCGTGACCTCCGGCCTGTCCGTTTATGACACAATGCAGTTCATCCGCTCCCCGGTTTCGACGCTCTGCGTGGGACAAGCGGCCTCCATGGGCTCCTTGCTGCTCACCGCCGGCGAGAGCGGCATGCGATTTGCACTGCCGAACGCGCGCATCATGGTGCATCAGCCTTCGGGCGGATTTCAGGGACAGACGAGTGATATCCTCATTCACGCGCGCGAGATCGAATCGGTTCGCCGCCGCCTCAATGAAATCTATATGAAGCACACCGGACGCGACCTGAAGACGATCGAAGACGCCCTGGAACGAGACAACTTCATGACCGCCGATGCCGCGAGGGAGTTCGGTATCGTCGATCAGGTCCTGGAGAAACGCCCTGAGGACGGCTCGCCGGCAGGCGGCCAGAAGTGACAAGGCTGTGACCTGCGGCGTGGCGGCAGTTGCTTGCGCGGCGGATGCGTGATTGCATTCGGCGGAAAGGAGGAGGAGAGACTCGAAAGCGGAACCGGCGGGTTAGGTTTCGTTAGGGTCAAGGCGTCTATGCTGCGAGACTTTGTGCCGGTGCGTTTCCGCCGCGCGGGATGACTGAACGGAGAACTGCGATGAACAAATCCAGTGGCGGGGATTCGAAGAGCACGCTCTATTGCTCATTCTGCGGCAAGAGCCAGCACGAAGTGCGCAAGCTGATCGCCGGCCCGACGGTGTTCATTTGCGACGAATGCGTCGAATTGTGCATGGACATCATCCGCGAGGAATCGAAATCCTCGCTGGTCAAGACGCGCGACGGCGTTCCCACGCCGAAGGAAATCCGCAAGGTTCTCGACGACTACGTCATCGGCCAGGACTACGCCAAGAAGGTGCTCTCCGTCGCGGTCCACAACCACTACAAGCGTCTCAACCACGCGACCAAGCACGCCGATGTCGAGCTTGCGAAGTCGAACATTCTCCTCGTCGGCCCCACGGGCTCGGGCAAGACCTTGCTCGCCCAGACCCTGGCCCGCATCCTCGACGTGCCCTTCACCATGGCCGATGCGACGACGCTCACCGAGGCGGGATATGTCGGCGAGGACGTCGAGAACATCATCCTCAAGCTGCTGCAAGCCTCCGATTACAATGTCGAGCGGGCGCAGCGCGGCATCGTCTACATCGACGAGATCGACAAGATCTCGCGCAAATCCGACAATCCGTCGATCACCCGCGACGTGTCGGGGGAAGGGGTGCAGCAGGCGCTCTTGAAGATCATGGAGGGCACGGTGGCATCCGTGCCTCCCCAGGGCGGGCGCAAACATCCTCAGCAGGAGTTCCTGCAGGTCGACACCACCAACATCCTGTTCATCTGCGGAGGCGCTTTCGCGGGCCTCGAGAGGATCATCTCGGCGCGCGGCCGGGGTACCTCGATCGGTTTCGGCGCCAAGGTCCAATCGCCCGAGGATCGGCGGACGGGCGAGGTTTTGCGCCTCGTCGAGCCGGAAGACCTTCTGAAATTCGGGCTGATCCCGGAGTTCGTCGGCCGGCTTCCGGTCATCGCGACGCTCGAGGACCTCGACGAGGAGGCTTTGAAGCGGATCCTCACCGAGCCCAAGAACGCCCTCGTCAAGCAGTATCAGCGCCTGTTCGAGATGGAGACGGTGGAGCTCACCTTCCAGGACGAGGCTCTGAACCTCATCGCCAGGAAGGCCATTCAGCGAAAGACCGGTGCGCGCGGTTTGAGGTCGATCATGGAGAGCATTCTGCTCGACACCATGTACGACCTGCCGGGTTTCGACAGCGTCGAGCAGGTGGTCATCGGCTCGGAGGTCGTCGAGGGCAAGGTGCGCCCGCTCTACATCCACGCCGATCGCGACAAGGAAGCCGGCGGCATGTCGGCGTAGGTCTCCTCGAAAAGGGGCATGACCGCCTTGCAACGCCCCTGCGTTGAAACTTGGTTGCGCTCTTCCCATCTGCCTCTCGGGCGAATGGGCCAAATGCGATGTTTACCGCCATTCGCTGCCATTCTAGCTTCTCAGTTGCGAGCGAATCGCAACCGGTGTCCGCCAAATTGGGGGCGTCGGTAGGTCGCATCGTGCCGGGAAGGCTAAGACACGAGGATATCGATAGATGAGCGATCCAAAAAGCCGTCCCCTCCCGAAAGCCGGCGAGAGCCACGAATTCCCGGTTCTGCCGCTCAGGGACATCGTCGTCTTCCCGCATATGATCGTGCCGCTCTTCGTCGGCCGCGAGAAGTCGATCCGTGCCTTGGAGGAGGTGGTCAGGAACGACCGCTTCATCCTGCTCGCGACCCAGATCGATGCCGCGGCCGAGGACCCGGCGACCGATGCCATCTATGCGACGGGCGTGCTGGCGACCGTGCTGCAATTGCTCAAGCTGCCGGACGGCACCGTGAAGGTGCTCGTCGAAGGCCTGACGCGCGCCAAGATCGCCCAATACACGCGCACGGACGAATTCTACGAGGCGCGGGCCGAAATTCTGGCCGAGGAGATCGGCAACAAGGTCGAGGCCGAAGCCCTGGCGCGTTCGGTCGCGGGCGACTTCGAGAGCTATGCCAAGCTCAACAAGAAGGTCTCGCCGGAGGTCGTGCAGAGCGTCGGCCAGATCGAGGATTATTCGAAGCTCGCCGACACGGTCGCCTCGAATCTCGCGGTCAAGGTCAGCGACAAGCAGGCCGCGCTCGAAATCCTTTCGGTCTCCAAGCGCCTTGAAAAGGTCCTGAGCCTGATGGAGAGCGAGGTCTCCGTGCTGCAGGTCGAGAAGCGCATCCGCACGCGCGTCAAGCGCCAGATGGAGAAGACGCAGCGCGAATACTACCTCAACGAGCAGATGAAGGCGATCCAGAAGGAGCTCGGCGACGAGGAAGGAAAAGACGAGCTCGGCGAGCTCGAGGAGAAGATCCGCAAGACGAAATTCAGCAAGGACGCGCGCAACAAGGCGCTGCACGAGCTCAAGAAGCTCAGGCAGATGTCGCCGATGTCGGCCGAAATCGACGGTCGTGCGCAACTACCTCGACTGGCTGCTCTCCATCCCGTGGGGCCGCCGTTCGAAGATCAAGCGCGATCTCAAGCTCGCCCAGGAGACGCTGGACGCCGATCACTACGGGCTCGACAAGGTCAAGGACCGCATGCTCGAGTATCTCGCCGTGCAGCAGCGGATGAACAAGCTGACCGGCCCGATCCTGTGCTTCGTCGGACCGCCCGGCGTCGGCAAGACTTCGCTCGGTAAATCCATCGCCAAGGCGACTGGGCGCGAATTCATGCGCATGTCGCTCGGCGGCGTGCGCGACGAGGCCGAGATTCGTGGGCACCGGCGCACCTATATCGGCTCGATGCCCGGCAAGATCATCCAATCGATGCGCAAGGCGAAGACCGTCAACCCGCTCATCCTGCTCGACGAGATCGACAAGATGGGAATGGACTTCCGTGGCGATCCGTCTTCCGCCTTGCTGGAAGTGCTGGATCCCGAGCAGAACTCGACCTTCAACGACCACTATCTCGAGGTCGACTATGATTTGTCGAACGTGATGTTCATCACGACGGCGAACACGCTCAACATCCCTCCGGCCTTGCTCGATCGAATGGAGGTCATCCGGCTTGCCGGATACACCGAGGACGAAAAGGCCGAGATCGCGCGCCGCCACCTCATTCCGAATGCCATGCGCAAGCACGGCCTCCAGGACAAGGAGTGGACGGTCGACGCCGACGGGCTCAAGTTCCTGATCCAGCGCTATACGCGCGAGGCGGGCGTGCGCAATCTCGAGCGTGAGCTGTCGAACCTCGTGCGCAAGGCCGTGAAGGACATCCTTCTCGGCAAGGCCAAGACCATCACGGTGACGCCGAAGGTCGTGGAGGAGTATCTCGGCGCGCCGAAATACCGTTACGGCGAAACGGACACCGAGGACCAGGTCGGCGTGGTCACCGGCCTCGCCTGGACCGAGGTTGGCGGCGAGCTCCTCACGATCGAGGGCGTCATGATGCCGGGCAAGGGCAAGATGACGGTAACCGGCAACCTCAAGGACGTGATGAAGGAATCGATCTCCGCCGCGGCTTCATATGTCCGGTCGCGCGCGCTCGATTTCGGCATAGAGCCGCCGCTCTTCGACAGGCGCGACATCCACGTCCACGTGCCCGAAGCCGCGACGCCCAAGGACGGACCCTCGGCCGGCATCGCGATGGCGACGGCGATCGTCTCGGTGATGGCGGGCATCCCGGTGCGCCGCGACATCGCGATGACCGGCGAAATCACGCTGCGCGGAAGGGTGCTGCCGATCGGCGGCCTCAAGGAGAAGCTTCTCGCGGCCTTGCGCGGCGGCGTGAAGAAGGTGCTGATTCCGGAGGAGAACACCAAGGATCTCGCCGAAATCCCCGCCAATGTGAAGAACGGTCTCGAGATCGTGCCGGTCTCGCGGATGGACGAGGTGGTGAAGCATGCGCTCACGAGCGCCCTTTCACCGATCAAATGGAAGGAACCCGAGATCGCGCCGAAAGTCGCGGTTCCGGAGGACGACCATCCCGGTCTCGTCGCTCACTGAGGCGACAACGCAAAAACGAAGGGCCTGCGCCGCGGCGCGGGCCCTTTTTGCGTCGCATCCGGTTTTGGCCTCGATTGCGCTCGCTGCCCTGGCGGATTAAACCACCGGCGCTGAAGCACTCGAGGGCGGTTAGCTCAGTTGGTAGAGCATCTGGTTTACACCCAGAGGGTCGGCGGTTCGAGCCCGTCACCGCCCACCAATGAAATCAAATGGTTATGGAAAATATCTTAGTTATTAGATGAGCACCGATAGAGCCAGGGTATCGGCTGGGTAACAACATTCCCCGGGAGCGGCGCATCATGGTCGTCGACGAATTCACGATCGAGAGCCGCACCGCCGCGGCGATCAGGCTGCGCCAGCCCCGGCATAGCCACCGCTACATTTTCTTTGCACGGCGACGCTGACACAATGGTTGCCGTCACAAGGAGGAGGAAGAAGATGCGTTCCCCGAAAATCTACGGCTATGGCGTGGGCGTAATCTGTGCCGTGATCGCAGCCACGCATGCTCCGGGCCTGACGCATCATCTGCACTGGAAGGCTACTATCATCTGGGGCGTAATCGCCGTCCTGGCAGCGGCGTTCAGTTCCGTTTTTTTCGCGGACAAGACGTAGCCCGCGGCGCGGAGGGGCGAACCGCGGGTCAAAGATCCCCCTGAACTCTCACCACCACGCGAATAACAGTCCCAGCGCGGCGACGACGACGGCCACGCACAGGACGATGGCGAGAAGACGCCAGTTGGGCTCGGGGCGGCGGTCGTCGGACATCCCGACGATATAATACTTGCGGAACAAAAAGCGCGCCTGGGGCGGCTTCGTAGCACAGAAAAAGCCCCGCGCTCTTGCGAGGCGGGGCAAGTAGCGTGTGAGACAGGACCCTTACCGTGGAGGGGCTAACCTGGAAAGCGGCAAGAGGCCCCACGGGCCAGTAGGTCAGTGGCCCTATCCGAAACGATAGCCTCCCCCTATCGTGGCGGTCTGTCCGATGCCCGACACATGCCGGTGGGGAATTCGGGGGTAGCCCGCGCGCGACGAGGCAAGAAACGCCACGAGAGCAGCGAAAAAGCCTTGAGAACCGGTGAAGAGCAAGGGGCGGCGCACCCGATGCGCCCCTGCCGCTCCTGCGAGGCGCGGCCGGCTAAACCTCGCTCGTGAGCTCGTGGACCAGCGAGGCGAGACGAGCGATTCCCCGGCGGAGTTGAGCGTTCTCACGGCGAATTTTTTTCACCTCGGCGGTGGGCGCGCGTCGGATAGGGCCTTCGCTATTCAAGAACTTGACGCCGACCGCGTCGTCCTTCCTCCACTTTAGGGCGCATTGGAGGACGGCCCCGCGCTGCGGGATTTCCAGCTCAAATTCGGTCGGGAGGGTGAAGGTCGGACCGACCTCGAGCCTGGCGCCGCTCAGGGAAAGGTTCCGGACCATGCAGTCCACCGTCGTCCGGCCTTGAATCCGGATGCGGGCCTTGAGGAAAGCCCTTTGGCGGACTGCATCGCGTTTTTGGATCGGGGAGCTCGCAACTTGCGGTCCAGCAGAAGCAATGGACGGAGCGCGGCCGCCGAACGGATTCCCGCGCTCTTTCTCAAACGTGGCGATTGCCGGCATTGAGAAAATCCTCTGCGCGCCCCGTCCGCACAATGCGCGAGCGCCGCTTGCAGGACTGTTAAGCAGCAACGGAAATTGCTCGGCATCGGAGCAGGCGACGGGTATTCCCTACAAGAAAAAAGCCCGCCCTTGCGGGGAGGGCGAGATCATGGAACAACCAACGACGGAAGGGCCGGTGCTTGGCCAAGCGCTGGCCGCGCTGCCCGAGGAGATACGCCGCGCCGTACGCGAGGAAATGCGGCGCGACCTCGCCGACACTGGCGGGCCGATCAAGGCGGAAGCGGAGTACCGGATCGCTAGTGGCCGGCGCTAGCCCAAAATAGGATTGCGCTTTTGATGGCGCACCGGTCGATCCTCGCCCGAGCAGCGATCAAACGAGGCGAGGCGCCCGACCGGCATTGCCCCGGTCGCCGGATTGAGAGGGTTGCCCCAGGTTCTTGTCACGAAGCGAGATGGCCATGACGACCACACCAAGGCGGGCTTCACTCACGCTGGTGTCGACCTTCGCCTACCTCGGGCTCGCCATTCTCGGCGCCGGCGGCATCCATCGTTTCTTCGCGCATCCTCCCGTCACCATGGCGACGATTGTGCTCTTCATGCTCTGCGGCGCAGCGCTCTTCAGCGAGGGCAATGTCAGCCCGGGCGAGCGTGAAGACCGCAACAACCGCTGGGTCATCGCGGCCTTGGGTGTCCTCGGCGTGCTTGCGGCCTTTGTGCCGGCCTATACGGATCACAAGGAAATTTGGACGCTCGACGGCGATCTCGTCCGCTGGCTCGGCGTCGTCCTCTTTGCCGCGGGCGGCGCGCTGCGCCTATGGCCCGTCTTCATCCTCGGGCGCCGATTCAGCGGCCTGGTGGCAATTCAGCCGGGGCACAGGCTCGTGACGGATGGCATCTACGGCACCATCCGCCACCCGAGCTATCTCGGATTGCTCATGAGCTCGTTGGGCTGGGTGCTCGTGTTTCGCTCGGGCGTCGGCGTGCTGCTTACCGCACTCATGATCTGGCCGATTCTCGCACGCATCCGTGCCGAGGAGCAGCTCTTGCGTTCGCATTTCGGCGCGCAATACGAAGCCTATGCGTCACGCACGGCGCGGCTCATCCCCGGCGTGTTTTGAATCTTCGCGAACGGGATGACGTTGCACGGTGCCGGAGCGCTCGGCCCCGTCTGTCGTGTGAAAACTGCCAAGCCGGGAGGTTCACGATGAAGTTTCGTCCATTGCACGAACGTGTCGTCGTCCGCCGCCTCGAAAGCGAGGAAAAGACCAAGGGCGGAATCATCATTCCGGATGCGGCCAAGAAGAAACCGCAAGAAGGCGATCAGCTCTTGCGGATGACGATCAGATAGCGCGCAGGGCATTTACCCTTGTTCTCGAACACATTCGGGCGCAACACGTCGAAATCGATGCAATCGCCCTTGACCAGCACATAGGTTCTCATCGCCGATCTGAAGATTGAGCTTGCCCTCGAGCATCAGCAGTTGCTGCTGATAGGCGTTCGCCGACCAGGCTCGGTACGGAACTCTCTTGCCCGGCGGCAAGGTGATCTCCGCGATGTCGAGACCGCTCGATGCCGCGGGCGGTGAGATTTGGCGGCGCACATAGCCGGTTTCCGGGTCTCGCCAGACGGGCTGTTCGCGCAGGCGCGAAAGCTGTTCGCAGTTCCTGTCCGCGGCCTCGATCAGGGAACTCAGCCTCACGCCGAGGCCGGAGCAAAGACGGCCGAGAAGGGCGGCGGTGGCGCTGCTCTGCGCCTTTTCCACGCGCGCGATCATCGCCTTGCTGACGCCCGAGCGATCGGCGAGCGCGCCGAGGCTCAGGCCCTGGTGTGCGCGCAAGGCACGCAGGCGAAGGCCCAATTGCCGATCGAGAAGCTTGTCCGACATTCGCGGTTAATTTATCATACGATCGGCGAATATATGAAACACATTCGAATGCGCCGACATGCAAGCTGCCACCGGCCATAATCAAGGGCCGCCCCTCGATGACGAGCTTCCGGAGTGGCAAGTCGGCGATCTGTTCGTCCGCTATTGCTGGAAAAAAGCGCACCGCGCCGCATGGAAGGTCTCGCGCGATATTGCGCTTTATCGTCTCGAGCGAGCGGAGAGGCTCGGCCTCACCTATGAGGAATACACGCTCGAAATCCTGGAACGTGGGCGAAATCTCCAACCCGAGGACCGGGAACGCATCGACGCGATCAAGCGGGCGCGCGAATTGCCCTGAACAGGCCCGCCTGAGACTTGCTCAGCTGGAGCGCGCCGCGAGCCAGCGCTCGATGCGGCGCATCGCCTCCTCCACATCCGAGCTCTTGCGAGCATAGCAGAGGCGGAAATAGCCCTCCCCGCCAGGGCCGAAGGCGGTGCCGGGCGCGATGCCCACATTCGCCTCGTCGACGAGGTCGAGCGCCGCCTGGCGGACATCCGAAACACCCTCGACCCGAAAGAAGGCGTAGAACGCCCCCTCCGGCGCCGCGAGCTCGATGCGGTTGGTCCGGCGCGCGCTCTCCATGACGATCTCGCGTCCGCGCCTGGCGATCTCGATCTGGCGCGCGACAAAGGGCTCGCCGTCTTCAATCGCCGTGACAGCCGCGCGTTGCACGAAAGTGGCGACGCCCGATGTCGAATACTGGATGAGATTTTCGATCGTGCCGCCCAAAGCCTCGGGCGCCTCGAGCCAACCGACGCGCCATCCCGTCATGGCCCAATTCTTCGAGAAGGTCTGCGCGTAGAGCACGCGCTCCTCAGCCCCGGCGAAATCGTGGAAAGAGGGCGCGCGTGCTTCGGAGCCATAGACGAAGCGCCCGTAGATCTCATCGGCGACGATCCAAAGATCATGCCGGCGCGCGAGGTCGAGGACGGCTTCGAGCTCCGGTCCCGTGGCGGTCCAGCCGGTTGGATTCGCCGGCGAGTTGATGACGATCACCCGTGTTCGGGAAGTGATGGCTCCCGCGAGGCGATCGAGATCGAGAAGCCAGCGCCCCTTTTCGAACCGCATGGGCAAGAGCACGGGTCTCGCCCCGCTCACGGTCAGTGCGCCGAGGAAGTTCGGCCAGGCCGGGGTCGGGACGATGACTTCGTCTTCGGGCCCCGACGCGATGCGCATGGCGATCTGGATCGCCTGCATGCCGCCGATTGTCACGAAGAAGCGCTCGGAGGATAACGGCTTGCCGTAAAGCCGGCTCATATATTCGGCGATGGCCTGCCGCAACTCGGGAATGCCGCGTTGCAGGGTGTAAAAGGTTTCTCCCGCGGCGAGTGAACGCGCGGCGGCATCGTTGATGAATTGCGGCGTCGGCAAATCGCCTTCGCCGGCCCAAAGCGGGATGAGCCCCGGACGCCCGAATCCGTGCTGGAAAACTTCGACAATGCCGCTGTCCGGAGCTTCGAGCGCCTCTCGGCGCAGCGGCGGTATTCCCGTTGCGGAGATCCTGGCAGCGACGGTCATGGACACCTCGCGCGGCCCTTTCGGCCGATCTGGCGGTTCGCAGCTGCTCGACGTAGAGGATGATCCCCGAAAAGGGAAACGGTTTTTGTGAGGAGATCGCGCCGATGCCCTCGGCGCATGATCCTTCGCCGCGGCGATCGATCACGGGCATCGGCGGGCGCGAGCGAACGTGCATGCAGGTTCGCTCGCCAAGCCGAAAGGGGTCCCGTTGACGAGGGTGGAGGGTTTGGCGCCGGGAATCGAGGCTCGCGAGCTTCGCTCAGCCTTGCTTCTTGAGAAGATCGCGGATTTCGGTGAGCAGCACGATCTCGGCCGCAGGAGGCTTTGGTGCCGGCGCGGGCGTGGTCGCCACGATTTTCTCCTTCATCCGGTTCATCGCCTGCACGACGAGAAACAGCACGAAGGCAACGATGAGGAAATTCACGACAAAGGTCAGGAACTGACCCCAGCCGAGAACGGCACCGATCTTCTTCGCGTCGACATAGGCAAGGCCCGATTGAACCTTGCTCGAAAGCGGGATGTAATAGTTGGAGAAATCCAGGCCCCCGGTGATCGCGCCGATGATCGGCATGATGACGTCGCCGACCAGCGAATCGACGATCTTGCCGAAAGCCGCACCGATGATGACCGCAACCGCGAGATCGACCACATTGCCTTTCATCGCGAATTCGCGAAATTCCTTGAGCATGCGTCAGTCCTCCCTCTCTGGCCGACTGCCCGGCGAATTCGTGCGAAATGGTAACGCATGATATGTGTGAGCGAAAGCATCGACGCAGCTGACGAATGGCAGGGCCTCGCGCCCTCTGCGAATATTGCTATATATTTGCAAGAACGATGACCTCGGAGGCTCTTTATGAAAATCTCGCTCATCCAGATGAATTCCGTCAGCGACAAGGCGGCAAACCTCGCGCAGGCGAAGCAATTGATCGAGCGCGCGGTGGCGCGAGGAGCGCCCCGATTGGGTGCTGCTGCCTGAAGTCTTCGATTGGATGGGCGGTTCGAGCGCGGAAAAGCTCGCCATCGCCGAGCCTGCGACGGGAGGGCCCGCCTATGAGATGCTGCGCGCGCTCGCGCGCGACAACCGCATCTGGGTGCATGGCGGCAGTTTCTTCGAGCGCGTGCCGGGCGAGAACCGCGCCTACAACACGACCGTCGTTTTCGATCGCGACGGGCGCGAGGCCGCGCGCTACCGCAAAATCCATATGTTCGACATCACCACGCCCGATGGCACGAAATACCAGGAATCGGCGACGATGAAGCCGGGCGAGGCAGTCGTCACCTATGATTGCGAGGGCGTCACGATCGGCTGCACCATCTGCTATGATTTACGCTTCGCAGAGCTCTTCGCGGCGCTCGTCGAGCGCGGCGCGACGATCATCGCCCTGCCGGCCGCCTTCACCTTGCAGACCGGCAAGGATCATTGGGAAGTGCTCTTGCGCGCGCGCGCGATCGAGACGCAGACCTATGTGCTCGCCGCGGCGCAAACGGGCGCCTACGAGGCCAAGGGCAAGACGCTCCACAATTACGGGCACTCGATGGCGATCGATCCTTGGGGGCACGTGGTCGCGCGCGCCTCGGACGGCGTCGGCATCGTCTCGACGAGGCTCGATCTTGCTCTGCCGGCGGCCGTGCGCGCCCGCATGCCCGTCGCCCAGCATCGCCGGCTCGGCCGCGCGGCCGACGGCATGGCGATCGCGGCGGAGTAGGGCGGGGTAGGGCGCGAGGGGGCGGGCCGCGGCAGGCAAGCGCGCTTCGTTATCGTCCCGTGCTCGATCCAAGGAGCGCCGCGTATCCGGCGGGCGCACGACGCGCCTTTGATCCGCCATGGCACGGCGCGCTCTTCGAGGCAGTCGCTGGGAAATTCGTTTCTATACAAATGAAAAACATTTGACTTGAATCGCCGCTATGCGATGATCGGTCGGCCTTGAGAAGCGCGAGGCTGCCCCGTTATTCGCCTATCCCGAGGAAGGTCGCGCGGAAGGGAGTTTCCAATGCGCGGATCGAAGACCGCCGCACATCTCCATGAGATGGTGAGGTCGAGCGCCTACACCACCGATGAGTGGTGGAAGCCGACACAACCGCCCCGACAATTGTTGCCGGCCTTGGCCTATACCTCGGAGAGCTGGTTTCAGCGCGAGCGCGAGGAGCTCTTCGCGAAGACCTGGACCTTCGCCGGAATGGTGGAGGATGTGAGCGCTCCGGGCGATTACATCACGCTCGAGTGCGGCAACGCCGCGCTCGTCGTCCTGCGGGATCTGAACGGGCGGCTGAGAGCGTTTCACAATGTGTGCCGGCACCGAGGCGCGCGGCTCCTCGAAGGCTCCGGCAATATTCAGCGGGGCCTCATCTCCTGCTTTTATCACAAATGGACGTATAATCTGAAAGGCGAGCTGCAGCTCGCGAGCGTTCCTTATCAGCAGGAACTCTTCCCCTGCTTGGACAAGTCGCTCTACGGCCTGCATCACGCGAAGGTCGCGACCTGGAAGGGCCTGTTGTTCGTGCATCCCGATCCGGACGCAATGTCGCTCGAGGATTGGCTCGCGGAAATTCCGGAGAAGCTCGGGCCGTTCAAGCCGGCTCAGGAGCGCCTCCATGATCCCGAGGAGCTCGTCGAGGTTTCAGACATCGTCTATCGCGTGCGCGCCAATTGGAAGATCGTCACCGAGAATTTCATCGACGGCTACCATTTGCCGCTTCTGCACTCGGTGTCGCTCGGCGATGGCGATTTCATGCGTCAGAAATGGCGGCCTGCCGGTCGTCACCAAGCCTTTTACCGGCCGCTCAAGCCCGACATCGACAAGGACAGATCCTATGCGGATCCCGACGAGTCGATGCCCGTGATCGCAGGAATTCCCGCCGATTACGGATTTTCCTATCAATGGCTGTTCCCGAATATCGCCCTCTCCCAAACGGCCTACACCTGGAGCACCTTCCATGTGATCCCGGTGAGCGCGGGGATGAGCCTGGTGCGCACGCGGGTGCGCGCGACGAGGCCGGAAAGCTCAGCGAAAATGAACGTGGTCGATCCGGGAGAATTGCCCGCGCATATCGCGAGCGCGAAGGGCTTCAATCTCTCGGGCGAGCCGACTTCAAATCGGGCCCGTGCATGCGCTTGAATCGAACAACGTCATGCTCGAGGACATCTATGCCTGCGAGAAGGTGCAGGAGGGCATGGGCTCTTCGGCGTTTTCAGTCGGCCCGCTCTCGAAATGGGAGGCGCCTCTCACCTTCTTCCAGAGCCAGATCCTGGATTTCGTGCCGCTTCGCTGACCGAAGCCTCATCCGCGCGCGAGCGAGGGTCACATGGATGACCCTGCGCAGAGGCGCCCGTGACGCTCAGCCTCGACATGTCAACTGCGCGTGAACCCCATTCGCTGGAAGAGGCGATCCTTGCGTACGAACTGATGATAGACGGCCGCCGCCACATGGAGGCCGACGAGCACGATCAGGATTTTGCTGAAGAGCGCGTGCACGAAGCGCGGTGGGTATTGCCAGAAATCCTGCGGAAGCGCCGCTCCAGAACCGCCAAAGACGATGGCGGGAAGCCCCGCGAAAATAGCAAGCGCAATGCCGCTCGTGACCATGCCGATGACGCCAAGGTACATGGCGCCGTGAACGATGGGGGCCGAGGCGTCGAGAAAGGCGCTGCCGCTTTTGAAGCGATCCGGTTGGCGCGTCGCGAAGCGCAGGATGAGCCGCGCGACGATGATGAGGCCGATGACGCCACCGACAATCATATGCGCGCGAAGCGGCGTAAGCTTACTGGCGTCGTTCGGCAGAAACTTGAGGACGAGCGTTCCGAAAACGAGCGAGAACAGGATCAGGGCGGCGGAGGTCCAATGGAGGGCGGCCTGAAGCGGGCTATAGCGTTGCAATTTCGAAATCCTTCCGTCCTTTGGAGAAACAAGGTCGCCGCGACGCCGGGCGGTCCCGATGGCCGCGTCGGCGCGATTCTTCCCCAAGTTCCGACTTCCAGTGAGTGGAAGGTCAAGGACGAAAATTAGACGCTCATTGGCGCTGATCGACATGTCTAAAACAGCTTGACCTTACAGTGGGTGGAAACCCCACTTCTCTCGGTTCACCAGAAGGACAGAGAGAATGGAGTTGATTCGCCCTGAGGCCTCGGACCTCGCCTCGAACGGCGGGACCGGCATGATCGGGCACGCGAAGGCGCCGATGCCATGCCCGCGGCCCGCGAAGCCGCGAGCGGCGCCAAAAGGGGATCGCGGCTGCGCAGCGGCGGCATCGTTCTCCTTATCATTGTATGCTTGGCGGCGGTCTTTTTCAGGCACCATCAGCAAGCCGACGCTTTGGCCAAGGCGACGAGCGGGCCTGGACCTGGTGCCGGCTCCGGCGGCCGGCCCGTCGCGGTCACGATCGGAACCGTCGAGGCAAAGGACTTTCCCATTTATCGCATCGGGCTCGGCACGGTGCAGGCCTACAACACGGTGACGGTGAAAGTCCGCGTCGATGGCGAAGTGCAGAAGATCGCCTTTCGCGAAGGGAAGGAGGTGGAGCCCGGCGAGCTCCTCGCGCAGATCGACCCGCGCCCGTTTGCGGCCGACCTCAAAAGGGCCGAAGCGGATCTCGCCCGCGACGAAGCGCTCTTGGCCAACGCGAAGCTCGATCTCGATCGCCTGATTCCTCTCGTCGCGCGGGATTTCACGACGCGGCAATCCGTCGACACGCAAAGCACGCTGATCGATCAGTATAAGGCCGCGATCCAGCATGATCAGGCCGTCATCGACAATGCGCGCGTCCAGCTCGGTTACACGACCATCACATCGCCGCTTCGCGGTCGCACGGGCATCCGGCTGATCGACCAGGGGAACATCGTCCACGCGACCAATTCGACCGGCCTCGTCGTCATCGCCCAGCTCAAGCCCATCTCGGTCGTCTTCACCTTGCCGCAACAGCTGCTTCCCGAGATCAGCGGCGCGATGCGGCGCGGCGATCTCACCGTCTTGGCCTATGACCAGGACAATCAGCTTCAGCTCGGCGAAGGCAAGCTCGAGCTCATCGACAATGAGATCGACCCCACGACTGGAACGGCGCGATTGAAGGCGACCTTTCCCAATGATGACGAGCGGCTCTGGCCAGGGGAGTTCGTGAACGCCTGGCTCAAGGTCGAGACGCGCCATGGCCCGGTGGTCGCTGCTTCCGCCGTGCAATCGGGGCCTAACGGAGACTTTGCCTTCTCGGTCGAGCCGGACGCATCGATCAAGATGCACCCCTTGCGTGTCGCCGGCATCCAGCAAGGAGAGGCGCTGATCGAGACGGGGCTCTCGTTGGGCGAGCGGGTGGTCGTCGACGGCCATTATAAGCTGCGTCCGGGCGTCCATGTCGTGGACGCCGCCAAATCCGGCCGAGCTTCGGACGATGCGAAAAAGTCGGGCGCCTCGGCGGGAACGCCCGCGCCGTGAATTTCTCGGCGGCGTTCATTCATCGCCCGGTCGCGACTGCGCTGCTGATGAGCGGATTGCTGCTGCTCGGCGCCGTTGCCTATTTCCTGCTGCCGGTCGCGCCTCTGCCTCAGGTCGATTTTCCGACCATTCAAGTCACGACCTCGCTTCCCGGCACCAGCCCGGAGACGATGGCGTCCTCCGTTGCGACACCGCTCGAGCGGCAATTCGGCCAGATTTCCGGCGTCGCGCAGCTCACCTCCGTGAACGGCATCGGCACTTCGGTGATCACCATCCAATTCGAGCTGTCGCGCAATATCGATGCCGCGGCTCAAGACGTTCAGGCGGCGATCAATGACGCCGCCGGGCAATTGCCGAAGGATCTGCCGAACCCGCCCATCTATCGAAAGACCAATCCGACGGACGCCCCGATCCTGATCCTGGCGCTGAATTCCGAGAGCTTGCCCCTGCGCGTTGTCGACGACTATGCGGAGAATGTCCTGGCGCAGCAGCTTTCCGAAGTCGAAGGCGTCGCTCTCGTGCAAGTTGCCGGCGCGCAAAAACCCGCCGTGCGGGTCGAGCTCAATCCGGCCGCGCTCGCGGGGCGTGGGGTCAGCCTCGAGGATGTGCGCTCCACCTTGACGGCGGCGACATTGAACGCCCCGAAAGGCACACTCACCGGGCCACGGCAGAGCTATACGATCGAGGATAACGATCAATTATTCGCGGCGGAAAGCTATCGTCCGCTGATCGTGGCCTGGCGTAACGGGGCGCCCATTCGTCTCTCCGATGTCGGAAGCGTCATCGATGGCGTGGAGGATATCCGCCTCTCGAGCGCCTATAACGAGCGCCAATCGGTCATTCTCGTCATCCAGCGCCAACCCGGCGTGAACGTCATCGACACGGTCGAGCGAATAAAGGCCGCGCTGCCTCGGCTTCAAGCGTCGATCCCGCCCTCCATCGACTTGCACATCGTCACCGATCGCACCCAGACGATCCGCGCCTCGGTCAACGATGTGCAGTTCACGCTGCTCTTGACCATCGGCCTCGTCGCGATGGTGATCCTGCTCTTCTTGCGCAATCTCAGCGTCACCGCGATCCCGAGCATCGCGGTGCCTTTGTCGCTCATCGGCACTTTTGCCGTGATGTACGGGTTCGGATACAGCCTCGATAATCTCTCTCTCATGGCGCTCACCATCGCGACCGGCTTCGTCGTCGACGACGCCATCGTGATGGTCGAGAACATCGTGCGCTTTCTGGAACAGGGCCTGTCGCCGCTGCAAGCGGCTCTCAAGGGAGCGCGCGAGATCGGCTTCACGATCATCTCGATCAGCTTCTCGCTCATCGCCGTGTTCATCCCGGTTCTGTTCATGGGCGGATTGATCGGGCGCATGTTCCGCGAGTTCGCGGTGACAGTGAGCGTGTCGATCCTGGTATCGACGCTCGTCTCGCTGACGCTGACACCGATGATGTGCGCCCGCATGTTGCGCAACGAAAGCCAGGAGCGGCACGGAAGGCTCGACGCGGCGGCGGAGCGCTTCTTCGACGCCATGCTCGCGGGTTATGAAAGCGGCTTGCGCTTCGTGCTCCGCCATCGCGCCATGACCTTGGCGGCGACACTCGCGACGATGGTGCTCAGCGCCTATCTCTACGTCACCATCCCCAAGGGGTTTTTCCCGCAACAAGATACGGGGTTCATCGTCGGCGTCTCGGAAGCCTCGCAGGATATTTCCTATCCCGCGATGCTCGAGCGGCAATCGCGCCTCGTCGATATCGTGCTGAGGGACCCCGGCGTCGACAGCCTCGTTTCCGTGGTTGGCGCCGGCGGCGTCAATCAAACCGTCAACAACGGCCGCATCCTCATCAATCTGAAGCCCCATGATCAGCGCGACGCCAGCGCCGATGAGATCATCACCAGGCTTCGGCCCAAGCTCGCGCAAGTCGAGGGCATTGCGCTTTTCATGCAGGTCTCACAAGACATCAATGTCGGTGGCCGCTTCAGCCGGACTCAATTCCAATTCACGCTTCAGGATGCCGAGCTCGACGAGCTCTATCACTGGTCGCCGATCCTGCTGAACGCGATGCAGCAGAGCCCTTTGCTGCGTGATGTGGCGACGGACCAGCAGATCGCTGGTCCGACGCTCGCCCTCGAGATCAATCGGGATGCCGCCTATCGGCTCGGTGTCTCGACGCAGGCCATCGACGAGACACTTTACGACGCTTTCGGCCAACGCAAGGTCGCTCAATATTTCACGCAGCTCAACAATTATTGGGTCGTGCTCGAGATCGATCCACGCTTCCAGCTCGATCCGAACGCGCTCGATCTCATCTATGTCGCATCAAACACGGGCAGGCAGGTGCCGCTCAGCGCCGTGGTTCGGCCTACGCGAACCGTGCGGGCGCTCTCGGTCAACCATCAAGGCCAGTTCCCGGCCATCACCTTGTCGTTCAATCTCGCTCCCGGCGTCGCGCTCGGCCAGGCCGTCGAGGCCATCTCGAAGATCAAGCAGGATCTCGATGTGCCGACGACGCTCACCACCTCGTTCCAGGGAAATGCGCAAGCCTTTCAAGGCTCGCTCAAATCCATGCCCTTTCTTGTCCTTGCGGCGCTCATTGCGATCTACATCATTCTCGGCATCCTCTATGAGAGCCTGGTCCACCCGCTCACCATCCTCTCGACCATTCCGTCGGCCGGCGTCGGCGCGCTCGTCGCCCTCATGGCCTTCGGCTATGAGCTCAGCGTCATCGCCATCATCGCCATTCTTCTGCTCATCGGCATCGTCAAGAAGAATGCGATCATGATGATCGACTTCGCCATCGAGGCCGAGCGCAAGGACAAGATGAGCCCCGAGAAGGCGATTTATCAGGCGGCCGTCTTGCGCTTTCGGCCGATCATGATGACCACGATGGCGGCGCTTCTCGGCGGCGTGCCGCTCGCCCTCGGACATGGAACCGGCTCGGAGATTCGCCAGCCTCTCGGCGTCGCGATCATCGGCGGACTTTTGGTGTCGCAATTCCTGACGCTCTACACCACGCCGGTCGTCTATCTCGCGCTCGATCGCTTGCGAAACCGGCGCGGGCGACGCTCGCTTGCCGTCGCTTCCGCGGCTTTGTCTCCGCTGATCTTGGACGCGCAGGCGTCAGGAGATTAGCTCAAGGAGCCGGCAGAATGGGTCCACGGTTGGTGCCGGCCGAGACGGCGAGGCCAACGGCGAGATTATTGGTGACCTGGTAGTCGAAGCCGGCGCCGACGCTCCCCAGCACCTTCAGATTGGAAGGGGAACCGAAGAGATCATTGGCGCTGTCGGTCGCGCTCAGATAGCCGGAGCGAACATCCGGCTTGGCGAAGGCGAAGCCCGCCGTGACATAGGGCAAGAGACGGCCCATGTCGTAACCGAGCTTCACATTGGTCGCGGCGAATTCATAGCCGCTGTAGGGGCCGTGCTTGAACACGCTCGGCGCAAAGCCCGTGCTCGCTTCGACGCCGATCACGAGATTATTGTCGAATTCCCGATTATAGCCAAGGAAAGCCGCGCCTCCGGCGCCGTGCTTCACGCCCTTGCCCGAAAAGGCAAAAACCTCGCTCCCGGCATAAAATCCCGTCCATGGGGATGCCGATTGCGGGTCCGCCGAACTCAACTGCGGCTGCATGGCGAACGTCGGAAGCTTGGGCGGAGCCTGGGTCGCGTCATCCGCCTTGGCAGGAAGACATAAGGCGCACAGCACGGCGAACGCAAGAAACGGCTTCACGGCCATTCGGGCCTCCTCGATTCTCGAACGCAACCCGCGACGCAACATAACCACCAGCAAACTGCGGCGTCAAAAGGGCCGGCCTGGCTTCTGGCCCTCACGAGGTCGTGCGCCAGCTCCGCAAAGCCTCGATCAGAACAGACCCTCGATCGCGCCTTGCGCGTCGAGGCCGATCTTCTCGGATGCGGGATGACGCGGCAGGCCCGGCATGGTCATGATGTCTCCGCAGATCATCACGACGAAGCCGGCGCCGGCCGACAAGCGCACTTCTCGCACCGGCACGACATGGCCGCTTGGCGCCCCGAGCAGCGAGGCGTCGGCCGCGAAGGAATATTGCGTCTTGGCGACGCAAATCGGGAGCTCCGAGAAACCCATCGCCTCGATCTCGGCAAGGCGCGCGGCCGCCTTGGGGTCGAGCGCGATGTCGGAGGCGCCGTAGATCTCGCGCGCGATGACGCGCATTTTCTCAGCGAGCGGCATGGCGTTGGGATAAAGCGGCTTGAAGGAAGCCTTGCCGCTGTCGGCGAGCGCGACCACGCGCTCGGCGAGCTTCACCGTGCCTTTTCCGCCCTCGGCCCAATGGCGGCATTGCACGGCCTCGACGTCGAATTCCTCCTTGCACAGCTTGGCGATGAGGTCGTGCTCCGCTTGCGTATCGCTGGTGAAGTGATTGATGGCGACGATCGGCGGCACGCCGAATTTGCGCACATTGGCGACATGGCGTCCGAGATTGGCGAGACCCTTGCGCAAGGCCGCGAGGTCCTCGCGGCCAAGATCGGTCTTCTTCGCGCCGCCATGCATCTTGAGCGCTCGCGCCGTCGCCACGATAACGGCGGCGGCGGGCGAGAGCCCGGCGCTGCGGCATTTGATATCGAAGAATTTCTCCGCGCCGAGATCGGCGCCGAACCCCGCCTCGGTCACGAGATAATCGCTCAAGCTCAAGGCCGCCTGCGTCGCCATCACCGAGTTGCAGCCATGGGCGATATTCGCAAAGGGCCCGCCATGCACGAAAGCCGGCGTGCCTTCGAGCGTTTGCACCAGATTGGGCGCGAGCGCGTCCTTCAACAACACGGTCATGGCGCCGGGCGCTTGCAGATCGGCCGCCGTGATCGTTTTCTTGCCATGGGTTTGCGCGACGACCATGCGCGACAAGCGCTCTTGCAATTCCTCGAGGTTGCGCGAGAGGCAGAAGATCGCCATCACTTCCGAAGCGACGGTGATGTCGAAGCCGGCTTCGCGCGGCACGCCGTTTGCCGCCCCGCCGAGGCCCGAGACGATCTGGCGCAGCGAGCGATCATTCATGTCCAGAACGCGCCGCCAGGTGACGCGGCGCGGATCGATGTCGAGCTCATTGCCCCAATAGACGTGGTTGTCGATGAGCGCGGCGAGAAGGTTGTGCGCCGAGGTGATGGCGTGGAAATCCCCGGTGAAATGCAGGTTGATCTGCTCCATCGGCACGACTTGCGCATAGCCGCCGCCGGCGGCGCCCCCCTTCATGCCGAAGCATGGGCCAAGCGAAGGCTCGCGCAGCGCGATCATGGCGCGCTTGCCGATCTTCCGAAGGCCGTCGCCGAGCCCGACCGTCGTCGTCGTCTTGCCTTCGCCGGCGGGCGTCGGATTGATGGCCGTGACGAGGATGAGCTTGCCGTTTTTCGTTTTCGCCTTGCGTCTCTCGGCCAGGAAGTCGAGCCCGACCTTGCCGATATGGCGTCCATGAGGCTCGAGCGCGCTTTCCGGGATTCCGGCGCGCTCGGCGATCGCGCTGATGGGTTGGAGCTTGGCGGCGCGGGCGATCTCGATATCTGACGGCACGGCGGAAATCCTGCTGTTCGGGAGGGCTGGGTAAGGGAGCGCGGGGTAACGGAGGGTCGCCGGGGTCGATCACGGAGTTTGCGAAACGCCTCGTCGGGGAAAGCTCGAAGGGTCATAGCGGTTTGCGCACAGCGAGGCAAAGCGTGGCGCTATCTCGCCGATGACGGCGGTTTCCGGGATTTGCCCAAGCGCAAAAGCATGCCGCTGCTCTCGCCCGCGTGACAAGCCCCTCGCGCCGGTTTAAAGAAGGACCATGCGCCATCCCGCCGCCAGCTCCTTTGCTCGCTACTTTAGCTATCCGCACCGGCTGGCGGCCGAAGGGGTTTGCGCGATCTGAAGAGAGCTGCAAGAACCATCCGGAACCGCCAGCCCCCACTGGCGGTTTTTTTGTGCCGCCGGTGGCCCAATTCGAGGAGCCACGACCGTGTTGCGCACGACAGACGACCTTCGCATCCGCGAAATCAAGGAACTCAGCACACCCGCCGAGATCATGCGCGAATTTCCGCGCGGCGCGCGGGCGACCCGCACCGTGAGCGAGGCGCGAGCGGCCTTGCACGACATCCTTCAAGGCGAGGACGATCGCCTGGCCGTGGTGATCGGCCCCTGCTCGGTCCATGATCCGGATGCGGCGATCGAATATGCGGAAAGGCTCGCCGTCACGCGCGAGCGCCTCCACGACAGGCTCGAGATCATCATGCGCGTCTATTTCGAGAAGCCGCGCACCACCGTCGGCTGGAAGGGCTTGATCAACGATCCCGATCTCGACGGCAGCTTCAACATCGACAAGGGCTTGCGGATCGCGCGCCATCTGTTGACCCGGATCAACGAGCTCGGAGTTGCCCGCGGGCTGCGAATTCCTCGACATGACGACCCCGCAATATATCGCCGACCTGGTCGGCTGGGGCGCCATCGGCGCGCGCACCACCGAAAGCCAAATTCACCGGGAAATGGCCTCCGGCCTCTCCTGTCCGGTCGGCTTCAAGAACGGCACGGACGGCAATGTGCGCGTCGCCGTCGATGCGGTTCTCTCCGCCTCGCAAGCTCCATCATTTCATGGCCGTCACCAAGGAGGGCCGATCGGCGATCGCCGCCACCACGGGCAATGAGGATTGCCACATCATCCTGCGCGGCGGGCGCGCCCCGAATTACGATGCCGAAAACGTGGACGCCGCCTGCCGCGAGATCGAAAGCTCCGGCCTTCGCCCGGTGGTGATGATCGATGCGAGCCATGGCAACAGCCGCAAGAAGCCCGAAAACCAGCCCCTTGTCGTCGCGGATATCTGCCGACAGATCGAGGTGGGGGATCGGCGCATCATCGGCGTCATGGTCGAGAGCCATCTCATCGGCGGCCGCCAGGAGCTCGTGCCCGGAAAGGCGTTGGTCCATGGGCAGAGCATCACCGACGGCTGCCTCGGGTGGGAGGAGAGCGTCGAGGTGCTCGAACGCCTGGCGGCGCCGTGGAGACAAGGCGCGAAGGCTTCTCGGCCGCGTCCGGCCCCAGCGACTTCGCGGCAGCGCGAGGCTTGATCGGGGCAATTGCAGCCCGTGGCGCCATGCGCCAAGAGGACAAAGCGTGCCGAAGCCAGCCGAAGCGCCAAAGCTCAATGCGTTTCGATTTTCGCGACGAAGCTCTCGACCACGGGGAGGATCTTGCTGACGATGACGCGCACGCCCTCCGCATTCGGATGCAATCTGTCGGGCAGGGTCAAGGCCGTGTCGCCCGCAACCCCGTCGAGGAAGAAAGGGTAAAGGATCAGACCGTATTTGGCGGAAAGCTTCGGATAAATGGCATCGAATGCCTCGACATATTCGGCCCCGAGGTTTTGCGGCGCCTGCATGCCGCACAAAAGCACCGCGATGGCGCGCGACTTCAGCGTGCCGATGATCTGATCGAGCGTCGCCTCGCAATGTTTGGGATCGAGCCCGCGCAACGCATCATTCGCGCCGAGCTCGAGGATGACGCCTTGGGTGTCTTTGGGCACGGACCAGTCGAGGCGCGCGAGGCCGTCCTCCGCCGTATCGCCGGAAACGCCCCCATTGGCGATCGTAACCGCCTTGCCGCGCGCCGCGAGCTCGCGCTGCAGCATAACTGGAAAGCTTGCCTCGGCCGGAAGGCCAAAGCCCGCGGTGAGGCTGTCGCCGAGCGCAACGAGGCGCAAAGGCCCCTGTGCCAGGGTGCGGGCGCTCAGCGCCGGGCAAGAGGCCGCGGCGACAAGCAGGGTGCGGCGCGACAGGAGCGCGCCTTGGTTCCGCCGGAGTTCCCGGCCATCGCTCTTCCCCGCTCGCCCGTCCTGCGCGAGCGAGCCCGCGCCTGTCCCCCTCTCGGATCGCCTCATGTCTTCACCCATCATCAAGCTCGGCGGCGTTGATCTCAGCTTGGGACGTGGCGCCGCGCGCGTCCACATCCTGCGTGGCATTTCGCTCGAAGTAGGGCAGGGCGAGGCCGTGGGGCTGGTGGGACCCTCAGGTTCGGGCAAATCCTCTTTGCTGATGGCGGTCGCGGGGCTCGAACGGGTCGATTCAGGCACGGTCGAGATCGCGGGCCAAGACCTTGCCGGCCTCGATGAGGATGACCTTGCCGAGTTCCGCGGTCGAAACATCGGCATCGTCTTCCAATCCTTTCATCTCATCCCGACGATGACGGCGTTGCAGAATGTGGCGGTTCCGCTCGAGCTCGCGGGCCGCGAGGATGCTTTCGAGCGCGCCGCGGCCGAACTGCGCGCCGTCGGCCTCGGCAATCGCCTCTCCCATTACCCCGCCGAGCTTTCGGGGGGCGAGCAGCAGAGGGTCGCCGTGGCGCGCGCGCTCGCCCCGAACCCTTCGATCATTTGCGCCGATGAGCCGACCGGCAATCTCGATGAGGCGACCGGCGCGCAGATCGCGGACCTCATCTTCCGACTGAGAAGCGAGCGCGGCACGACGCTCCTCCTCGTGACGCACGACCTGCCGCTTGCCGCGCGTTGCGATCGCATCGTGCGTTTGCGCTCGGGGAAGGTCGATGCCGCGCTCGCTGATCTTCCCAAGCGCGTCGGCGTCGCTTCGGAAGCCGTTTGAGACTTGCGATGATGGACGCGGTCGCATCGCGGACGGACCTCGCGCAAACACGGGGCGCGCGGGGCGCGCGCGGCATCATGCTCATCTTGCGTCTGGCTTGGCGCGATCTGAGCGCGGGGACACGTGGCTTCGGCGTCTTCCTCGCCTGCCTCGCCATCGGCACTTTTGCCATCGCCGGGGTCGGCTCTCTCGCGCGCGGGCTCGAGGAGGGGCTCGCGGCGCAAGGACGCGTGATCATCGGGGGGGATTTGTCGTTCGCCTTGTTGCAGCGCGAGGCCAATCCGCAAGAGCGCGCAGCCATCGACAAGCTCGGCAAGACCGCGTCGATCGCGACCTTGCGCGCCATGGCGCGCGCGCCGAGCGGAGACGCTGCCCTCGTCGAGATCAAGGCCGTCGGGCCCGATTATCCGACACTTGGCAATCTGGAGACGGACGGGAACGCCTCGACCGCCGAGCTGCTCGCGCCAAAGGATGGCGCTTATGGCGCGATCGTCGACCCGGCGCTCTTTGCAAGGCTCAATCTCGAGCCCGACGCCGAGGTGAGCATCGGCTCGGCGCGCGTCATCTTGAGGGCGAAGCTCGTCTCCGAGCCCGATACGCTCGCGACCGGCATCGGCTTTGGACCTAGGGTGATCCTTTCAAAGGAAGCGCTGCGCGCGAGCGGGCTCTTGCGTCCCGGGAGCCTCATGCGTTGGAGCTATCGCGTCGAGCTGCCGCAAGGACATAATGGCGATGATGAGCTCGAGGCGAAGGCGGCCGGCCTGAAGGCGCAATTTCCGCAATCGGGCTTCGATGTTCGCACGCGCATCAATGTCGCTCCTCAATTCGAGAAGAACATCCGCCGGTTCACGCAATTCCTGGCGCTTGCCGGGATCGTCGCGCTTCTCGTCGGCGGCGTGGGCGTCGCGAATTCGGTCGAGGCCTTCGTGGAGCGAAAGCGGCCGACCATCGCGATCCTCAAGAGCCTCGGCGCGAGCGCCACGCGCGCCGTCGCCATCATGCTTTGCGAGGTCGCCATTCTGGCGAGCCTCGGCATCCTCATCGGGCTTATGGCGGGCGCGCTGCTGCCCTTCCTCATCCTGTGGCTTTTCGGGGCGCTTCTGCCGGCGCCTCTCGTGCCCGGTCCCTTTCCCGGCCCGCTCGCGCTTGCGGCGCTCTTCGGTGCCCTGGTCGCCGGCGCCTTCTCGCTTTGGCCGCTCGGCCGCGCCCACGATGTGCCGGGCTCGCAATTGTTCCGCGAGCTCGTGGCGCCTCATCGCGGACGGCCGCGTGCCCGATACGGCGTCTCTGCCGCTTTCCTGGCGCTCGCGCTGATCGCTGCCGCGCTCGGCTTTGCCTGGGATCGGCTCATCGCGACGATCGCGGTGATCGCCTGTGCCGGCGCCTTCCTGCTGTTGCGTGTGGTGAGCGCGGGGGTGATGGTGCTCTTGCGCAAGATCAAGCCGCCGAGAAACCCGCTCGCCCGTCTCGCGCTCGCCAATCTGCATCGCCCGGGCGCCGCGACCCAGACGGTCATCATCTCGCTCGGGCTCGGCGTCACGCTGATCGTCGCGCTTGCCATGATCGATGCAACCGTCTCCGGCGAGCTGACGCGAAGCTTGCCCAAAAAAGCACCGAACTTCTATTTCCTCGACGTGCCGAGCCGTGACGCTGAAAATTTCTCCGCTCTCCTCGAAGCCGCAGCGCCCGGCGCGCGCGAGCAAAGCGTGCCGATGATGCGAGGGCGCATCGTCTCGCTCGCGGGCGTCGCGGCGGATAAGGTCAAAGCTCCCGAAGATGTCGCCTGGGTGCTTGAAGGGGATCGCGGCATCACCTTTTCGGCCGAGCTTCCGGAAGGGGCGAAGCTCGTCGGCGGAGAATGGTGGCCCGCCGATTATTCGGGCCCCCCGCTCGTCTCCTTTGAGCGCGATGTCGCGCGGGGGCTTAACCTCAAGCTCGGCGACGTCATCGTCGTCAATGTGCTCGGTCGGGATATCGAAGCGCGCATCGCCAATTTGCGCAGCGTCGAATGGTCCTCGCTCGCGATCAATTTCGTGATGGTGTTTTCGCCGAACGCCTTCGCCGGCGCGCCGTTCAATGATCTTGCGACCTTGCGGCTCGAGGATGGCGGCACGCCGCAAGAGGAGAGCGCGGTCGTGAAGGCCGTGGCGTCGAGTTTTCCCTCGGTCACCTCGCTCCGCGTCAAGGATGCGCTCGACACGGTGGATGGGCTGGTGCGCAAGCTTCTCTTCGCCATAAGGGGTGCGAGCGCGGTGTCGCTCGTCTCGGCCATCCTCGTCCTTGCGGGAGCGATCGCCGCCGGGCGTCGGCTTCGGCTCTACGATGCCATGGTCCTCAAGACGCTCGGAGCAAGGCGTGGCGCGATCTTGCGAATGTTCCTCATCGAATATGCGCTGCTCGGTGCGATCGCAGCGCTCTTCGGGCTGATCGCTGGCTGCGCCATCGCGGCCGCGGTCGTGATGTTTGCGATGAAAATCGATCCCACTGTCGACCTCGTCTCGCTCACCTTGATCGCGGTCGTCGCCGTCTCGGCGACCGTGCTCCTCGGCCTTATCGGCAACGGGCGCATTCTCGCCGAGAAGCCTGCGCGCCGGTTACGTGAGCCATAAGGGAAAAGCGAGCGGCCGCTTCCTCAGATGCGGGCACGTGCGCGTCGCGCCGTCTTTCGTCTTGTCGGAAACGGCAAGCAACGCCGTGTCGCGTGCCGAAGCGGCGACGACGGACGTTGCCTTGCAGGATTGCGCCAGCGAAATGCGTGGCGCAGGCTCGGCTTAGCGATGCCGAGCGTCGGCTCTCACGGTAAGGGCGAGAGCCCGAACGAGCTGACGGTCGGGCTTATTTCAGATGGCCCGAGAGGAGCTTGTTCATCTCGAACATCGTCACCTTCTTCTTTCCGAAGATCTTGGAAAGCTTGTCGTCCGCCAGGATCTCGCGCTTGTTGGACGGGTTCTGCAGTTTGTGCTTCTTGATGTAGTCCCACATCTTGCTGACCACTTGCGAGCGCGGCAGAGGATTTGCGCCGACGACCGCCGCCAGCTCGGCTGAGGGCTTCACGGGGACTTGAAGAGCGTTTGGTTTCTTTGCGGCGCCGCCCTTTGACGCTTTCTTTGCCGCTTTCGCGGGTGCCTTGGCCATGAGTCTTCTCCGCTTCCGCCAGGTTGATCAGAGGTATCGGCAGGGGCCTCCCCGCGGCAGCGCGGCCACAACCGCACCGTCCTCGAAATCTTCCCAGCCGAGACCCCCTTTTGTCATGAGTCGCGGCTTTCGCCTAGTCGTCAATACAATCTTCCGCTCGCTGCGGCCTTCGTGCAACATGTCCGATTCGAAGGGGTGATTCGAAAAAGGGTAATCGAGGTGGCAAAGACCGGCCTCGATCAGAGCGAGAAGCCTCCGTCCACGATCACGATCGTGCCGGTGCTGAAGGCGCTTTCGTCGCTGGCGAGATAAAGCGCCGCCGCCGCGATCTCTTCGGCGGTGCCGAGCCGCCCCATGGGCTGGCGGGCCACGAAGGCTGCGCGCGCCTCCTCGACCGATTTGCCCGTCGAGGCCGCGAGCCCCGATATTCGCTCGTCGAGCGAGGGCGATTGCACCGTGCCGGGCGCGATGGCGTTGCAACGGATCCCTTTTTGGATGAAATCCGCCGCCACCGCCTTGGTGAGGCCGATGACCGCGGCTTTCGTCGTGCCGTAGACATAGCGATTCGGGATGCCCCGAACCGAAGAAGCGCCCGACGCGATATTGACGATCGCGCCTTTTCCCTTGGCCAGCATGCCGGGTAGGTAAGCCTTGATCATGCGGTGCATCGAGCGGACGTTGAGGTCGAAGGAAAAATCCCAGGCTTTGTCGTCGCATTCGAGAATGGTGCCGTGGTGGACAAAACCCGCGCAGTTGACGAGCACGTCGATCGGCCCGGTCTTGGCCGCGAAGGCCTCGACGGCACGCGTCGAAAGCACGTCGAGTTTGCGCCGCTTCGCCCGCGCGATGCCTTCGAGCTTTGCAACGTCGACATCGGTTGCGAAGACCTGAGCGCCCTCGCGCACGAAAGCCTCGGCGATGGCTCTCCCGATCCCCTGACCGGCCGCGGTCACCACCGCCACCTTGCCCTTCAGTCGTCCCGCCATGCTCTTCTCCCTTCAGCGATTCTTCGGCGTTTTTGGGCGTGTGCAAGGCCCTTGAAATGCGCAAACCCGTTCCAACATTAGGGGCGCACCGGCCAAAGGCGGTGCGAACCCTGTCCGGCCCTCGTGGCGGACGAAATGCATGTTGCTTCTATAGGAGAATATGCCATGCGCCAGTATGATCTTCCCTCCCTCTATCGCTCGACCATCGGCTTCGATCGCCTCTTCTCGATGCTCGATCAGGTGTCCGGCGAGTCTCAGAACTACCCGCCCTATAATATCGAACGCGTCGGCGAGAACGCCTATCGCCTCACCGTCGCCGCCGCCGGCTTCTCGGCCGACGAGCTTTCGATCGAGGTGAAAGAAAACGCTCTCACCTTGCGCGGCGAGAAAAAGGCGACCGCCGGCGAGCCCAAGACCGAAATGGTCTATCAGGGCATCGCGGCACGTGCTTTCGATCGGCGCTTCCAGCTTGCGGATTTCGTTCAGGTAACGGGCGCGAGCCTCGAGAACGGGCTCTTGCACATCGACCTCATGCGGGAGATCCCCGAAGCGAAGAAGCCACGTCTCGTTCCGATCAACGCGCGGGTGGCCAACGATCATGCGGTCGAGACCAAAAAGGCCGCGTAATCGATCGACCGAAATCGACGATCTCGAGTGAAGGTCGAAGGGCGCTCCCGAAAGGAGCGCCCTTATCGACGTACACCCACCAGAAACTGGTGCTTATTCGAAACCCGCATCCGCCGGGAGCTTCGGCTTCGCGGGAGCCGCCGGCGCTGGCTTCGGCGGGGCCTGGGTGGTTGCAGAAGCCGAGGCCTCGGCGGCTTGCGAGGTGGGAGTCGGCTCCGCAGGCCCCCCACCGGCTCCCGGATAAACTTGTCGAACGCTTGGGGCTGGGTCGGGGGTCGGCGAAGTCGTCGCCGAGGCCGGTGGCGAGCTTGCCCCGTTCGCCTCGGGCGTGGCTGGCGCCGGAACGACATGCTTGACCGCGGGCGGGGCGGCAGTGGGCTTGGCGACCGCGAGCGTCCCCTCTTTCTCTTTCGCGGGTTCGAGCGGCGAGCTCTTCACCGGGGCAGACACGGCCCGCTTGGCTCGCGACGGCTTCGGAGCGGGCGTTGCCGGCACGGGCGACAGCGCGCCCGGGCGGATCACTTCATCAGGGCGGCTTGTCGCTGAATAGCCGCCCGGGATCGCGGCGAGCTCGTTGGTGTTCGGCCGTTCCTCGATCTGCCGCGCGTCGAGGATCCGGCCGTTGTAAGCGTCGAGCACCACGAACAAGCGCTGCCCGAAGCCGTTGCGGACATTGGCCACGTAATGGTGTCCGGACATCGAGGGCGGGGACAGAATGCTCCAGCCACGCGAGCGCAAGAGATCTGCGATTTGGCCAGGCCGTAGCACTTCCTCGTCTTGATAGCGCGGCCCGCCCCAAGGGCGTGGGGCCGCGCCCCACCAGGAGTCATAACCTCCCCAGAATTGCGCCTGAGCGACGTTCGGCTCGAGAGTGAAGATCGCCGCACCGGCGAAGAGAGCCAATCCGAGTGACGCTCGCCGGGATGCTTTCGGCTTGAGCGAAGGCAAACTTTTGATGATGCTCATGTGGAGCCCCTTGCGATAAGATCGCCCGCAACATCTGTCGGCGGCGATTGCGGCGAGCTTTGGACGATGGCATGGACGCGATTTGTCCGACCGGCCATTGGCCCCGCTTCGAAAAGGGGCCGATCCTCAACCTGCCTTGGCCTTAACGCGTGAGGCGGCGATCGGTTCAGCCTGCCCCGCGGCGCGCAGCGCTTCGATCTCCGTCGTGGTGGTGCGGAAGGAGGTGACGAAACGGAAAAGCGTTTCGCCTTTTTTCGGCATGGATTTCACCGGAAGCCAATCAGGCGACCAGGGATGGTAGGAGGCATTCGCTTGGCGCAAGCGCCGGTCGACCGCTTCGGGAAGAATGGCAAACACGGCATTCGCTTGGCGCGGCCAGCCGAGCCTTACTCCCGGCATTGAAAGAAGGGCCTCTTCCAATCGCTCTGCTGCCGCATTGGCGTGGCGCGCGAGATCGAGCCAATGCCCTTCCGACAAATAGGCCTGCATCTGTGCCGCAAGAAGGCGCCCCTTGGAAAGGGTGTGACCCGCGCGCTTTCGCCTTATCTCCATCTCCGTCGCCTTCCTCTTGTCGAAGAAGATCACCGCTTCCGCGGCAAGGCAACCGTTCTTGGTGGCTCCGAAAGACAGGATGTCGACGCCGGCTTTCCACGTCATCTCGGCGGGCGTGCAGCCGAGCGCGACGAGGGCGTTGGCGAAGCGAGCCCCATCCATATGGGCCGTAAGCCCGCGGGAACGCGCGACCTCGGCAAGTGCCGCGATCTCGTCAAGAGTGTAGATCGTCCCCGCTTCCGTCGCCTGGGTGATCGAGAGAGCGGTGAGCTCGCTGTGGCGCAGCGAACGCGCCGGCATGCGCTCGAGCTTCATGGCGACGGTCGCAGGCTCGAGCTTGCAGGCGATTCCCGGAAGTCCCACGAGCTTGGCTCCGCCGGAAAAGAATTCCGGTGCGCCGCACTCATCTTCCGCGATATGGCTCTCCATATGGCAGAGCACCGCGCCCCAAGGCGGCGCCGCGCAAGCGAGCGCCAATGAATTCGCCGCCGTGCCATTCACGACCAGGAACGCCGCGACATCACGCTGGAAGATTTCAGAGAGCCTCTTCTCGACCGCCTTCGTCAGCTCATCGGCTCCATAAGCCGCCTGGGCACCTCCATTCGCGGCGACGAGCGCGGCGAGCACTTTTTCACTTGCGCCGGCAGTGTTGTCACTTCGGAAATTCATGGAGGTCCTCGAGGCTTGAATTGTTCTATTGAACATCGCGGGCAAGTTTGGCATGGTCGAAGATAAGGCAGCAAGGCTGACCTTTTTTAGGTAACCATGCCCTCGATTCCGTCTGTGAGGGTTGGCGCGAATGTCGTCAAGCAGCTAAGGGAAGGCATCAACATGGACGCGGTGAAGGTTGCGGCAAGCGAGCTTAAGGGCGCGATTTCGCGGGCCCGCGCTCGCAAAGCCGTGCCGCCCGCCGGCTGGTTGAATGGACGCCCTCCTGCGCAAGGTTTGTTCGATCCCGCGCGCGAGCATGATGCCTGCGGTGTCGGCATCATCGCCGACATGTCGAATGCGAAGGGCCACGACATCATCGAGAAGGGCCTGAAGATTCTTCTCAACCTGCGCCACCGGGGGGCGGTGGGGGCCGATCCGAAGCTCGGAGACGGCTGCGGGATCATGGTGCAGATCCCACATCGCTTCTTCTTGGAAGAATGCGCGAAGCTCGGCTTCAAGCTTCCCGAGCCCGGGCACTATGCGGTCGGGCATTTTTTCCTTCCGCAGGACGAGGAGGCGGCGAGGCTCTGCCGCGAGGTGATCGAGAAGACGATCGCCGATGAGGGCCAGGTGCTTCTCGGGTTGCGCGAACCGCCTGTCGACAACAGCGACCTCGGCGAGAGCGTCAGGCCGACAGAGCCCTTGCATCTGCAAGCCTTCATCGGGCGCGGCAAGGGCATCGCGAGCGACGAGGAGTTCGAGCGCCGCCTCTATATCCTGCGCAAGCAGATCTCCGGAACCGTCTACAACATGAAGGAGAATAATCTGCGCGCCCAGGGGTTCTACCCCGTTTCGATCTCCTGCCGCACGGCCGTCTACAAAGGCATGGTGCTGGCCTCGCAGCTCGGCGCTTATTACGCCGATCTGCGCGACCCTCGTTTCGAAAGCGCCTTCGCGCTCGTGCATCAGCGCTTCTCGACGAACACCTTCCCGAGCTGGCCGCTTGCCCACCCTTTCCGGATGGTGGCGCATAACGGAGAGATCAACACGCTGCGCGGCAACGTCAACTGGATGGCGGCGCGCCAGGCTTCCGTCGATTCGGAGCTCTTCGGCAACGACATCTCGAAGCTTTGGCCGATCTCTTACGAGGGCCAATCAGACACCGCCTGTTTCGACAATGCGCTCGAATTCCTGGTGCGCGGCGGCTATTCGCTCGCCCATGCGATGATGATGCTGATCCCGGAAGCCTGGGCCGGCAATCCGCTCATGGACGAGGAGAGGCGCGCTTTCTACGAATATCACGCGGCATTGATGGAGCCCTGGGACGGGCCGGCCTCGATTGCCTTCTCCGACGGCCGCCAGATCGGCGCCACGCTCGACCGCAACGGACTTCGGCCCGCACGTTACCTCGTCACCAAGGATGGGCTCGTCGTGCTCGCCTCGGAAGCGGGCGTGTTGCCGATTCCGGAAAGCGACATCGTGCGCAAATGGCGCCTGCAACCGGGCAAGATGCTGCTCATCGATCTCGAGAAGGGGCGGATCATCTCCGACGACGAGGTCAAGGCGGAGCTCGCCCAGCGCCACCCTTATCGGCAATGGCTGAAGCGTTCCCAGCTCGTGCTCGAGGATCTGCCGCCGGTGCAATCGCGCGAATCGCGAACCGATGTATCCCTTCTCGATCGCCAACAGGCCTTCGGCTACAGCCAGGAAGATCTGAAGATGCTGATGGCGCCGATGGCGGTCACCGGTCAGGAAGCCGTCGGCTCGATGGGCACGGACACGCCGATCTCGGCGCTTTCCGCGAGATCGAAACTCTTGCCCACATATTTCAAGCAGAACTTCGCCCAGGTCACGAACCCGCCGATCGACCCGATCCGCGAGGAGCTCGTGATGAGCCTCGTGTCCTTCATCGGGCCGCGACCGAATTTGCTCGACCTCGAGGGCACTTCGCGCAAGAAGCGCCTCGAGGTGCGTCAGCCGATCCTCACCAATGAGGATCTCGAGAAGATCCGCTGCATCGGCTTTCGCGAGGACGCCTTCGACACCAAGACGCTCGACATCACTTATCTCGCCGAGCAAGGCGCGAAAGGGATGGAAGGGGCGCTCGGCCGGCTTTGCGAAAGGGCGGAAGCGGCGGTGCATGGCGGCTACAACATCGTGATCCTCTCGGACCGGATGGTGGGGCCCGACCGCATTCCAATCCCGGCGCTGCTCGCGACCGCGGCCGTGCATCATCACCTGATCCGCAAGGGCTTGCGCACTTCGGTGGGCCTCGTCGTCGAGACCGGCGAGCCGCGCGAAGTCCATCATTTCTGCTGCCTCGCGGGCTATGGCGCGGAAGCCATCAACCCCTATCTCGCTTTCGAAACGCTCACCTCGATGCGCCAGCAATTGCCCGAGGAGATCGACGAGGGCGAGATCATCAAGCGCTTCATCAAGTCGATCGACAAGGGACTGTTGAAGGTGATGTCCAAGATGGGCATCTCGACCTTCCAATCTTATTGCGGGGCGCAAATCTTCGATGCGGTCGGCCTCTCTTCATCCTTTGTCGAGCGCTTCTTCTTTGGCACCAAGACCACCATCGAAGGCGTCGGTCTTGCCGAGATCGCGGAGGAGAGTGTGCGTCGCCATCGCGACGCCTTCGGCGACGCGCCCGTCTACCGCAGCTCGCTCGATGTCGGGGGTGAATATGCTTTCCGCCTGCGCGGCGAAGCGCATGCCTGGACGCCGCAAGCGGTGTCGCTTCTGCAGCACGCGGTACGCGGCGATCAGCAAGACCAATATCGTGCCTTCGCCAAGCTCCTCAACGAGCAGGCCGAAAACCTCCTGACGATCCGCGGGCTCTTCCGCATCAAATCGGCCGAAGAGGATGGGCGCTCTCCGGTGCCGCTCGAGGAGGTCGAGCCGGCAAGCCAGATCGTGAAGCGTTTCTCGACAGGAGCGATGTCCTTCGGCTCGATCTCGCGCGAGGCGCACACGACGCTCGCGATCGCCATGAACCGCATCGGCGGCAAGTCCAACACGGGCGAGGGCGGTGAGGAGGTGGACCGGTTTCGTCCGCTTGCCAATGGCGATTCCATGCGCTCGGCGATCAAGCAAGTCGCTTCGGGGCGCTTCGGCGTCACGACGGAATATCTCGTCAATTCCGACGTGATGCAGATCAAGATGGCGCAAGGGGCAAAGCCCGGCGAGGGCGGCCAATTGCCGGGCCACAAGGTCGACGCGGTGATCGCCAAGGTGCGTCACTCGACGCAGGGCGTCGGCCTGATCTCGCCGCCGCCGCACCACGACATCTACTGCATCGAGGATCTCGCCCAGCTCATCTACGACTTGAAGAACGTCAACCCGGCGGCCGACGTTTCGGTGAAGCTCGTTTCCGAGGTGGGCGTCGGCACGGTCGCGGCGGGCGTGTCGAAGGCGCGCGCCGATCATGTGACCATCTCGGGCTTCGAGGGCGGCACCGGGGCTTCGCCGCTCACCTCGATCAAGCACGCAGGCTCCCCTTGGGAGATCGGCCTTGCGGAAACTCACCAGACGCTCGTCATGAATCGCCTTCGCTCGCGCATCGCGGTGCAGGTCGACGGCGGCGTGCGCACGGGGCGCGATGTCGTCATCGGCGCGCTTTTGGGCGCCGATGAGTTCGGATGCGCGACCGCGCCGCTCGTCGCGGCCGGTTGCATCATGATGCGCAAATGCCATCTCAACACCTGCCCGGTCGGCGTGGCGACGCAAGATCCGGTGCTGCGCAAGCGCTTCACCGGCCTGCCCGAGCATGTCATCAATTATTTCTTCTTCCTCGCCGAGGAGGTGCGCGAGATCATGGCGTCGCTCGGCTTCCGCCGCTTCGACGAGATGATCGGGCAGATGCAGATGCTCGACCAGGCGAAGGTCATCGAGCATTGGAAGGCGAGGGGGCTCGACTTCTCGCGCCTGTTCCACAAGCCAGAACCCTTGCCCGGCACCGGCATTTTCCATTTTGAGCGGCAAGACCATAAGCTCGAGACGGTGCTCGACCGGGAGCTGATCGCGCGCGCCGCGAGCGCCATCGAGACGCGGCGCCCCGGTGCTCATCGAAGTGCCGATCAACAACACGAACCGCGCGACGGGCGCGATGCTTTCCGGCGAGATCGCCAAGCGCTACGGCCATGCCGGGCTTCCGGACGAGACGGTGCATGTGAAGTTCGACGGCACGGCCGGACAGAGCTTCGGCGCATGGCTCGCGCATGGGGTGACGCTCGAGCTCGAAGGGGAGGCCAATGATTATGTCGGCAAGGGCCTGTCGGGCGGGCGCATCATCATCTATCCGCCACGCGAAGCGGTGAACATCACGCCCGAGGAGAGCATCATCATCGGCAACACCGTGCTTTACGGGGCGATTTCCGGCGAATGCTATTTCCGTGGCGTCGCGGGCGAACGCTTCGCGGTCCGCAATTCGGGCGCGATCGCGGTGGTCGAAGGCACGGGCGACCATGGCTGCGAATATATGACGGGCGGCGTCGTCGTCGTCATCGGCCAGACGGGGCGCAACTTCGCGGCCGGCATGTCGGGCGGCATCGCGTATGTGATCGACGAGGACGGCTCTTTTGCCAAGCGTTGCAACCTCTCCATGGTCGATCTCGAGCCGGTCGAGGCGGAGGAGGTGATGATGCAGCGCCTGCATCATCACGGCGGCGATCTCGAAGGCCACGGCCTCGTCGATGTAATGGCCGATCTCGACCGTTTCGACGGCGAGCGCCTGCATCAGCTCATCGCCAAGCATGCAGCGTATACGGGCTCGGCGCGTGCCAAGCTCATTCTCGACAATTGGGAGGAGTATCTCCCGAAATTCCGCAAGGTGATGCCGGTGGAATACCGTCGCGCGCTCGCCGAGCTCAATGCGGAACGTGCGCAGCCCGTTTACGCGCTCGCGGGCCGCTGAGATGGGCAAGGTCACCGGATTTCTCGAGATCGATCGGCGGGAGCGTCGCTACGCGCTCGCCTCCGATCGCATCCGCAATTATCGCGAGTTCATGCTCCCCCTTTCGGAGGAGGCGACGCGCGATCAGGCCGCCCGCTGCATGGATTGCGGCATCCCGTATTGTCACAACGGCTGCCCGGTCAACAATCAAATCCCCGATTGGAACGACCTCGTCTACAGCGGCGAATGGCGCGCGGCGCTGGAGAACCTTCATTCCACCAACAACTTCCCGGAATTCACCGGGCGCGTCTGTCCCGCGCCGTGCGAAGCCTCCTGCACGCTTAACATCCAGGACGCGCCCGTCACCATCAAGACGATCGAATGCGCCATCGTCGATCGCGGCTGGGAGGAGGGATGGATCGTCCCCGAGCCGCCGACGCGCCGCACGGGCAAGACGGTCGCCGTGGTGGGCTCAGGCCCCGCGGGGCTCGCCTGCGCCCAGCAGCTCGCACGCGCGGGCCATGAGGTGCATGTCTATGAGAAGAACGCGAAGCCCGGCGGCTTGCTGCGTTACGGCATCCCCGACTTCAAGATGGAAAAGCACCATGTCGAGCGCCGCATCGCGCAGATGGAGGCGGAGGGCATCATTTTCCATTGCGGCATCACCGTCGGTGCGGGGCTCGGCGTGTCACAGCTCCTCGCGGAACATGACGCGGTCGTGCTCGCGGGCGGCGCCGAGAAGTCGCGCGACTTGCCCATCCCGGGCCGCGAGCTCAACGGCGTGCATTTCGCCATGGACTTCCTGCCGCAGCAGAACCGGCGCGTCTCGCGCGAACCGATCATCGCCAATGATCAGCCGATCCTTGCTTCCGGCAAGCATGTGATCGTCGTCGGCGGCGGCGATACGGGTTCGGACTGCATCGGCACCTCGGTTCGCCAAGGTGCGCTTTCGGTGACGCAGCTCGAGATCATGCCGAGGCCGCCGGAGAAGGAGAACAAGCTTTTGACCTGGCCGGAGTGGCCCTTGAAGCTGCGCACCTCGTCGAGCCACGAGGAGGGCGCCGAGCGCGACTTCGCTGTGATGACGCAGCGCCTATCGGGCGAGAACGGCGCGGTGAAGAAGCTCCATTGCGTGCGGCTCGACACCGCGATGAAGCCCGCGCTCGGCACGGAGTTCGAGCTCAGGGCCGATCTCGTCCTGCTCGCCATGGGCTTCGTGTCGCCGGTGCATGAGGGCCTTGTGTCGGACCTCGGCGTCACGCTCGATGGGCGCGGCAATGTCGCGGCGAATACGGTCGACTATCGTTCCTCGATCGACAAGGTGTTCGCTTGCGGCGACATGCGCCGCGGCCAATCGCTCGTGGTCTGGGCCATTCGCGAAGGGCGTCAGGCTGCGCGCGCCGTCGACCTCTTCCTCGAAGGAGAGAGCGCGCTGCCGCGTTAAGATTTTTGCGGTCAGATCCGCACGCCCTCAAGCCGCTTGCGCGGCGCGCGCCGCCATCATCTCCTCGAGGCCTTCTGCCATCTCATCCCAAACGCGGCCGAGGGCCGCGTCATTCTTCGCCGTGTCGGCATAGGCGGCGACGGCCTTGTGGTCATCGAGAAGGCCCGGCAGCTTCGCAAATCCCATGAGGCCGTCGAGCGAGAAGCGAACTGGCGTTAGCCAGAGATCGGCGGTGGTGAGCTGGCCGGGGAAGGCGTATTCGCCCTTGAGCAGCATGGCATCGAGATGCTTCAGCCCTTCCTGGAGCTTGGCGAGCTGGTTTGCGATCAAGGCGTCGTCCCTCTCCTTCCCGTCGAACATGTAGAAGAGCGGCATCATCGGTTGCAGGACGTAGAGATCGGCGACTTGCGTGATGAGGCGCACCCGCGCGAGCGCCTCGGCCGTGTCGGGTCGAAGCGAGACCTGGGGATAGGCGTCCTCGAGATATTCGACGATCACGGCGGAATTCGGCGATCACCGTTCCATCGTCGAGAAGGAGCACGGGGATGCGCACGAGCGGGTTGATCGCGCGGTATTCCGGGGATGTCCGCCAGTCGGCGGGCGGGGCGGTGATTTCGATGCTCAGGCCCTTGGCATAGATCGCACCGCGCACGCGCGCGGCGTAAGGCGACAAGGGCAAGGAATAGAGCTTCACAGCGGTTCTCCCGGACGAATAAGCCTGATCATCTCCATGCCATTTCGTTTCGAACGAAGCAAGAACTTCAATGGAGCCGGCGCGGATGGGAAATGGATTGGCGTTTCTTCAAGGATGCCAGCTGAAATCGTCGGAGCGCCCGGTTTTCGCCGCGCGCCATTGATCGATGGCGAAGGAGGAGCCGAGCGGCCGCGGCGCGCGAGTCAAGGGCGGCGTGAGGAGGCCGTCCGCGGCGCGCTCTGGCGCCGTGAGGGAAATCACCGGCCCCACCGCCGGGCGTTCCGGGATTCTCGCGATCAGCGGCACGGCGTCGGCGGGAGGCGGCGTCCCCGCCATTTGATCGATCAGGCGTTCGATGTCACCCTTGGCGCCGGGTTGGCCGGGAGAGGCGAGGATCGTTTCGGGTGCCGCGGCCGGCTTTTCCGCAAGGATGCGCTTCACCTCGACATCGGCGAAATAGGCAGCCTTGAGCGCGCCTTGCTGGGTGAAGCTCACGCCGTCGCTGGTGCGCAGCTTCACGGTCGCGCCGTTCAGCGCCGGGCCCGTATCTGTGTATTTGCCGTCCTCTCCGATGAAGGCATCGTGAAGATCGACGAAAGCTCCCCCTGACGCATGCACCGCCTCCCGCACGATGGCGTTGAGGCTCTGGAGCTCCTCGGAGAATTTGGGCGTCTCCATGACCGGCAGCCCAACCCAGACCACGGGGAGGTTCTTCTCCTTGAACACGCCGAGCATGGCGTCGACGCGCTTGCCATAAGCCTCACGCCAGGCGTCCGAGCCCGGCTCGAGCATGGTTCCGCCATTCGGCATCGGCTGCCAATCGTTGATGCCGATCAAGATCACCGCGACGTCGTAATGCTGCGGGCCCGAGAGCGCGGCGCGTGCGCCCTCGACCCAATCGAAGACATCGACGCGTGTGAGGCTCGACACCGGCTTCGTCTTGCGCACGACCTGCACATCGGGATTGTCGCCGAATTCCTGGTCGATGCCCTGGGCGAGCTTGTCGGCGAGCGCATCGCCGATGACGAGGATCGCGGTCGAAGGATTGGTCTTCGTCTTGATCTGCACCTCCTGCTGGCCTTGCCCGCCCTGATGGTGAGCCGCATGGGTTGCGGCCGCACCTGACGACGAGTGCCGGGGCGCGGGCTCGACGGGGTGTCTCACGGGCGCGGGATTGCCGGCCCGGATGAACCTTTCGAGGAAGGATTCCTGGGCGCCGGCAACGGGCGCAAAAAGCGTTGGCGCCGAGGCGAGCGCTAGAAGAAGAACCGCATATCGCAAGGCCCGATGCATGGCTCTCCCTACCGCCGGTTCATGGCGGGATATTGACTTTCGCCTGAGCAGGCGTTCAAGGCGCCATCGGTTCTCGCCTCTCATAGTCTCGTTATATCAATCCTTTGCGAAATAATCCTGTCCGCCTGCGCGAATGTTGTTTCGGTGGGCCGTCTCAATGCGCGGCACGCAATTTCTCGAGAATGAGCGGCGTTGGATACCCATCGGGAACGAAGCCGTTTTGCGCCTGGAAACGGCGCGTGGCCTCGCGCAGCGAGGGGCCGAGACGGCCGTCGAGCTTGTCGTCATAAAGGCCGAGCTTGTGCAAAAGCTTTTGCGCCTCGAGCCTCTGGCCATGGTCGAGCCCCTCGATGACCGAAGGCCAGGGGCCATGGATGCCGCGCGAGCCGCGGATGCGCTCGGCGAGAAGGCTTGCGGCCAGCGCATAAGCATCGGAAGTGTTGTAATTCTTGAGAACGAAGAAATTCTCGGTGATCAGGAAAACCGGCCCTTTCCGGCCGACGGGGAAGAAAAGCAAGGCCTCGCCGGACGCAGGCAGTGCTTCCCCATCGGCGCGCACGGCGCCACGGCTTTTCCATTCCGCGAAGCTTGCCTCAGCCGGCATATAGGCGAAGTCCTGAGGCAAGGTGACTTCAAAGCCTGAAGGGAGGCCGGCTCGCCAGCCGTTCATCTTCAGGAAATTGGCGATCGAGGCGAGCACGTCTTGCGGGCTCGTCCAGATGTCCTTGCGGGCGCCGCCGTCGAAGGCGGTCGCGTATTTCAGGAAGCTCGACGGCATGAACTGAGCCTGTCCCATCGCGCCGGCCCAGGAGCCCTTCATCGCCGAGCGCGCCACATGTCCCTCTTCGAGAACGACCAGCGCATCGATCAGCTCGGCGCGGAAAAGCCCGTCGCGGAAATCGATGAAGGCGAGGCTTGCGAGCGAGGCGATGACATCCTTGCCGCCGATACCGGCCCCATAGGCTGATTCAAGCCCCCAGAGCGCGATGAGGATGTAACGATCCACGCCGAAGCGCTGCTCGATCACCTCGAGCGTGTCCTTCCATCTCGCGGCAAGAGCACGGCCTTGGTCGACCTCCTGCTCCGATACGGCCGAGGCGAGGTAATCGCGGATCGAGCGCTCGAACTCGGCTTGTTTCTTCGTGCGCTCGAGAACGCTTAAGTCGAGTTGCACGCCCGCGAAAGCGGCATCGAACGTCGCGCGTGAAACGCCGGCGGCCTTGGCATCGGGCCAAAGCGCTTCGATGAAGGCGGTGAAGGAGGCGGTGGTCTTCGTTTCTTGCGCTGAAGCCGCATTCGCGACGGCGGCCGGGCTTGCGGTCTTCACCGGCTTGGCGATGGCCGTTGGACAGGCGATCGTCGCTACGAGGGCCAATGCGGCGAAGCCGAAGGCAAAGGCCTCGCCGGCGAGCGCATGAGAAAGGTGCTTTGGCAAAGTCATCCGAGGATTTGGAAACAGCGCCGGAGGCCAGCGACTTCCTTCACGCGGCGCGCTGATCGATGAGCTTTCTCTCCCAGGCGAGGGCCTGGGAGACGATCTCACGAAGATCGTCATGGCGCGGGATCCAGCCGAGCTCGGCGCGAATGCGGCCGGCCTTGGCGATGATGGCGGCGGGATCGCCGGGGCGGCGGGGCGCGAGCCGCACCTCGAAATCTCTGTCCGAGACGCGCTTCACCATCTCCACCACCTCGAGCACGGAGAAGCCTGACCCATAGCCGCAATTCAAGGTGAGGCTCTCGCCCCCGTCGCGCAAATGCGCGAGCGCGGCAAGATGGGCGCGGGCGAGATCCGTCACCTGTATGTAGTCGCGAAGGCAGGAGCCGTCCTTGGTGGGATAATCCGTGCCGAAGACTTCGAGATGAGAGCGCGCGCCGAGCGCAGCTTGCACCGCGGCCTTGATGAGATGGCTCGCGCGCGCCGTCGATTGGCCGGCGCGCCCTTGCGGGTCCGCGCCCGCGACGTTGAAATAGCGTAGCGATATGTGGCGCAAGCCATGGGCGCGGCCTGCGTCTTCCAGCATCCACTCGGTCATGAGCTTGGAGCGCCCGTAGGGCGAAAGAGGATCGAGCGGCGCGTCCTCGCCCACGGGGTTGGTGCGCGGATTGCCGTAAACCGCGGCCGTCGAGGAGAAGATGATATGACGAACCCCGCCGCGAACGGCGGCTTCGATGAGGTTGCGCGATTTCACCGTGTTGCCGAGATAATAGCCGAGCGGATCGGACACGGATTCGGATACCACGATCTTCGCGGCGAAGTGCGCGATCGCGTTGATGGCGTGCTCGGCGATGAGCCGCAGCACAAGCGCGGGATCTCCCGCATCCCCGCGAATGAAAGTAGCGCCGTCGGGCACGGCGGAAGCAAAACCCGTCGAGAGATCGTCGAGAACGACCACTTTTTCACCGGCATCGAGGAGCTCGAGCACCATATGGCTGCCGATGTAGCCGGCGCCGCCGGTCACCAGAATAGGCATCGCTCCTCTCCTCGCTCACGATCGGGGCCCTTGCGCCTCAAGGATCGTATCGCAAGAGGGACCTTATCATGAATTGGCGAGTTTTGCTGTCGCTTCGCCTTGGCGGTTTCCGCAAGGTGCTCGAATTTTGTTGAGCCTCAAAGGGATGGCGCTTCATTGCCCTACAGATGCACTTGCGCCGAAATTGACAAACGGGCCTTTGCGCCGCACGGCTGAGCCGGCATTTGCCATCCCGAGGTGCTCATGAAACGCATTCGCAAGGCGGTGTTCCCGGTCGCTGGGCTCGGCACGCGCTTCCTGCCGGCCACGAAAGCGATCCCCAAGGAGATGCTCACCGTCGTCGACCGGCCGGTGATCCAGCATGTGGTCGACGAGGCGCGTGCCGCCGGAATCGAGCACCTGATTTTCGTCACCGGGCGCAACAAGGGCGTGATCGAGGACCATTTCGACCAAGCTTATGAGCTCGACCGCACACTCGCCGAGCGCGGCAAGACCAAGGAGCTCGATGGCCTGCGCCGCGATCTGCCGGCAGCGGGTGAGACGAGCTTCACGCGCCAGCAGGCCCCGCTCGGGCTCGGCCATGCGGTCTGGTGCGCGCGCGAGATCGTGGGCGAGGAGCCCTTCGCGGTACTGCTGCCGGACATGCTGCACCACGGCCGCGAGCCCTGCCTCAAGGGCATGATCGAAGCCTTCGCGAAGCAGCCTTCCAACATCATCGCGGTGAAGGAAGTGCCGATGAGCGAGACGCATCAATACGGCATATTGGGCGTAGGCCCTGCCGGAAAGGGCGGGCTCATGCCGGTGAGCTCGATGGTCGAGAAGCCGCCCCAGGGGACGGCGCCTTCGAATCTCATGGTCTCGGGGCGATATATCCTCGAGCCTGGCATTTTCTCGATCCTCGAGACCCAGCCGCGCGGTGCGGGCGGCGAAATCCAATTGACGGACGCCATGATCACGCTCGCGAAATCGCGTCCCTTCAACGCCTATCGGTTCGCTGGCCGGATATTCGACACCGGGACGAAGCTCGGCTTCCTTACGGCGAATATCGCCTATGCGCTCGAACGATCCGATTTGGGGCCGAGTTTGCGCGAGGAGATGCAGAAGAGCTTGTCGGCGAGCGTCCAGGGTCGATGACGTGGCGGGTCCCATCGGCGCCTTATGAAGAGCTCATCGCCGGAGCGAGACGGCGCGCCACGATCTCATGGGCTTCGCGTACGATGCGCGAGATCAACTCCTCGCAAGTCGGAATGTCGTGGATCAACCCGACCACCATGCCGGCGGACCAGACGCCGGCATCCGCGTCACCGTCTTCATAGACGATCTTCCCCCTTTGCCCGCTCACGAAGGGGGCGAGATCCTTGATCGTGAGCTCCGCGCCCTTATGGCGTTCGACGGCGAGCGCCTGATTGGTGACCTCGTTGCGAAAATAACGGGCCGTATTGCGCAATTGCCGCATCAAAAGCGCGGTATCGAGCTCGCTCGCGGCCACGATCCTTTCCTTGATCTTTCGATGGATCGGCGCCTCGACCGTGGCCATGAAGCGCGTGCCCATGTTGATGCCATCCGCGCCCAGCGCGAGCGCGGCGACGAGGCCGCGTGCATCCGCGAAGCCGCCCGAAGCGATGAAGGGGATCGTCAGCGCCTCGGCGGCGCGGGGCAGGAGGACAAGACCGGGGATGTCGTCCTCGCCAGGATGGCCCGCGCATTCGAAACCGTCGACGCTGACGGCGTCACAGCCGATCGCCTGCGCCTTGAGGCTGTGACGAACCGAGGTGCATTTGTGGATCACCTTGATCCCGGCTTTCTTGAAGCCGGCCATGTAAGGCTCGGGATTGCGGCCGGCGGTCTCCACGATCTTCACCCCCGACTCGATGATCGCCTGGGCGAACTCCCCGTGCGATATGGCGCGAAGCGAAGGGAGAATCGTGAGGTTCACGCCGAAAGGGGCATCCGTCAGGCCCCGGCAGCGCGCGATCTCCTTCTCGAGGTCCCGGGGCGTTGGTTGCGTAAGCGCCGTGATGATGCCGAGCCCCCCGGCGTTCGAGACGGCCGCCGCGAGCTCGGCCCGTCCGACCCATTGCATCCCGCCTTGCACGATCGGATAGCGGATGGCGAACATTTCGGTGATGCGGGTTTTCAAGCCTTGCCTCCCTCGCGGCGCGAATGGCGCGCGCGAAGCTTCTGCCGCAATCGAGCGGAATGGGAAATGGGATGGGCGATGGCGGCTGCATTTGAGGCGTTGTCGAGGGCGGCCTCGCCTGTCCTTGCTTGTGCAAGCCACGCGCCTGTGAACAAGCCGATGCGTCCCTCACCGCCGCGCCGCAATCACGCTATAACCGGCTTGACGCGAGCGGCCGTCATGGCGGCGCTTGCCGTGTCGGCGCGGCCGTGACGAAGATGCGGACCCGCAAGATCGAACTTGGCCAAGGATAGGCCGGAGCATGCGCTTTTCGCCGTCTCTTCTTGATGAAATCAAGGCCCGCCTGCCGGTTTCGCAGGTGGTCGGACGGCGCGTGCGGCTCGTTAAGGCGGCGAAGGAGTGGAAAGGGCTTTCCCCCTTCAACGCCGAGAAGACCCCGTCCTTTTTCGTCAATGATCAGAAACAAGCCTGGTTCGATTTCTCCTCGGGCAAGAACGGCAACATCTTCGATTTCGTCATCGAGAGCGAGGGCGTGTCTTTCCCGAGGCGGTTGAGCGTCTCGCCGCGGAGGCGGGCGTTCCGCTCCCCGCCCGTTCAGCCGATGCCGAGCGCCAGGAGAAGAAGCGCGCAGGTCTCGTCGAAGTCGCGGAGATGGCGTGCGCCTATTTCGAGACGGTTCTCAAGGGACCGCAAGGGCGCATCGCCCGCGAATACCTCGCCCAGCGTCGGCTCACCGAGGCGGCGCGCGCCGAGTTCCGTGTCGGCTACGCGACCTCGGAACGTCACGCGCTTCGCGACCACCTAGCCGGGAAGGGCGTCGATGTCGCGACCATGGTCGAGGCCGGGCTTCTGGTTTCCGGCCCCGATATTCCGGTGGCTTATGATCGTTTCCGCAACCGCGTGATGTTCCCGATCCAGGATATGCGTGCTCGCGTCGTCGCCTTCGGCGGCCGCACGCTCGATCCGGAAGTCTCGGCGAAATACCTCAACTCGCCGGAGACGCAGCTCTTCCACAAGGGCTCCTTGCTGTTCAACCAGCATCGGGCGCGAAAGGCGGCCCACGAGAATGGAAGGGTGATCGCCGTCGAGGGCTATATGGACGTGATCGCCATGAGCGAGGCCGGCTTCGCCGAGACCGTGGCGCCGCTCGGCACGGCGCTCACCGAGGAGCAGATGACGCTCCTTTGGCGCATGGCCGACGAGCCGATCCTGTGCTTCGACGGCGATAAGGCGGGCCAGCGGGCGGCTTTTCGCGCCGTCGATCTCGCTCTTTCGCACCTTTCTCCGGGAAAAAGCGTGCGCTTCGCCTTCCTGCCTGAAGGCCAGGACCCCGATGACCTCGTGCGCGGCGCGGGCGCCGGCGCGGTCGAGGGTGTGCTCGAGGTGGCGCGTCCGCTTTCGGATGTGTTGTGGGCTCGTGAGATCGCGGCCGCCCCGTTCGATACGCCCGAGCGGCGTGCGGCGCTCGAGCTGCGCCTGCGCGAGGCGGTGGCACGGGTGGGCGACACCTTGGCGCGGCGTCACTACGAGGCCGATATCGCGGAACGTTTGCGGAAGATCGCACCGGGCGCCCGCTCGCCACAGGGGGGGTTATCAGGGGACCGATCGCCGTCCTACGCGCGAGCGGCCTTTCGGCTCGCCCGATCGGCGCGCATGGGGTGGGCTCGACGTGCGTCAGCAAGCGCCGGCCGTGGCGAGCCCCGGCCTTGCGAGCGCGCCGACTTTCAGCGGCACGAGCCCGGGAGTGGCGCAAGAGGCTCTCATCGTGCTCGCGCTCGATGCGAGGCGCGACCTCCTCGACGGCCTTACCGAGGAATTGTCGAGCCTCGCAATTTCCGATCCGGAGGCACGAGAGCTTGCTAAATTGCTTCTCCACGATCACGCCCTCGAGAATGAACCCGAGACGGTCGGCATGGAGAGCCGGGCCACGAGAATCGATGTGCTTCGGGCGCGGCTCAGGCGCAAGCTTCGTCCTCGAGACGATCGGTTCTTGGTCGAGACCGGCCCCTCCGCCGAGCTCGAAGCCGTGCTCCGGCAAGCGATCGGCCTGCACGATCTGTCGCGGGCGGTTCGCAGCGAGCTTCACGACGCAGAACGCGCGCTTGCAGGAGAGGAAGGGACTGAGGCCGAGGTTGCCTGGCTAGCCGATATTCATGCGCGCGCTCGCTGCTTCGCAGCAAATGCCAGCGACTTCGGATATGCCAGGGGACCAACGTAGTCTCGAGCAGGTGATCGCCGAGGCGCCGGTCTACAAGGTGTTGCGGTGAGCTCCAGCGCCAATTTTCGGCTCCGGCGCGGTTTCTTAGTAATTTTCAGCCGGTTGTGGCAAGCTGCCGTCTTGCATCGATCCGCATGCGCGCTACATACGCTAAAATGCGACCACCCTTGTAAGACTTCCCTTGCGCCCTCGGCTTGAGGCGAGGCTGAGGTCGCGGCGATGCGGTGTTGCGCTTTCGTTAGCGAAACGAAGAGTTTGAGTTCAAGATTTGAGTTCGAAGGTTGAGCGCTCGCCATCTCGTCGATTGGGAACCCCGCCTTGCGGCCGAGCTTTTATGGGCCCGACATGGGACTTAAGAAGGATTTAAGCCGAATCGCGTTGCCTCCCCATTGGGATCGTCCTGAACCGGCCGAACACATGGCGCATGTGCGTGAGCCGGCGTTTTCGTGTTGGGTGTCATGAGTTCCGAGCCCGTCCACCAAGCTCAAATCCGGCGGCAAGCGCGGAGCGAGCTCGTCCAAGCCAACCGGCGCCAGCGCCGTGCCGAAACGACATTCTGGAGCCCAACTGATGGTGACGAAGACCGCCGCGGCGACCGAAGACCTGAAGGACAAGCCGGCCGAAACGGCCGACGGCCCGCTCCTCGACCTGTCGGATGCCGCCGTCAAGCGGATGATTAAGCTCTCGAAAAAGAGAGGCTTCGTCACCCATCAGGAGCTCAACTCCGTTCTTCCCTCCCAGGAAGTGTCCTCCGAGCAGATCGAGGACATCCTCGCCATGCTCTCCGATATGGGAATCAACGTCGTCGAGAGCGATGACACGGACCCCGAGGCGCGCGAGGAAACAGCCGAGCCCGATGACGAGGACGAGGGGGGCGACCTCATCGAGGCTTCCCGCAGCGTCCCGGTCAAGATCGACAAGCCTTCTGAGCCCATCGACCGCACCGATGACCCGGTGCGGATGTATTTGCGCGAGATGGGCGCGGTGGAGCTCTTGTCGCGTGAGGGCGAGATCGCGATCGCCAAGCGCATCGAGGCCGGACGCGAGGCGATGATCGCTGGGCTTTGCGAGAGCCCGCTCACTTTCCAGGCGATCATCATCTGGCGCGACGAGCTCAACGACGCCAAGGCGCTGCTGCGCGACATCATCGATCTCGAAGCGACCTACGCGGGACCCGACGCCAAGGCGGCCCCGAAGGTCGAGATCGACCCCGCCGCGCTTGGAGTTTCGGCGGGTGCGCCCTTCACCGGCGCGCGTCCCTTTACGCCGCCGGGAGTGCCGCAATCAGGCGCCGCGCCTTCCAAGGGCGCCCCGGTGCCGCGCCCTTCCAGGGGCGCCCGGGTGCTGCTCCCTTCCAAGCGCCGTCCGGCGAGCGCGATATGGCGGGGGAAGAGGGCGCCGAAACGGCCGACGGGGCCATGCCGAGCGAGGCGGATTTCGATGACGATCTCGAATTGAACATCTCGCTTTCCGCCATGGAGGCGGAGCTCAAACCGCGCGTGCTCGAAATTTTCGACCGCATCGCTGACGACTACAAGAAGCTGCGCCGCTTGCAGGATCAGCTCGTCGCCGGCCGCCTCGAGAACACGACGCTCACGCCGGCTCAGGAGCGCAAATACAAGAAGCTCAAGCAGACGGTGATCGCCGATGTGAAATCACTGTCGCTGCACAACAACCGCATCGAGATGCTGGTCGAGCAGCTCTACGACATCAACAAGAGGCTCGTGGGGTTCGAGGGCCGCCTGATGCGCCTTGCGGAGAGCTTCGGCGTGCAGCGCTTGGACTTCCTCAAGCACTATCAGGGGGCGGAGCTCGATCCGAAATGGATTTTGCGCGTCTCAAAGCTCGGCGCCAAGGGTTGGAAGCAGCTGATCAAGAGCGACCGGGAGAAGGTCAAGGAGATACGCTCGCACATCCACGATCTCGCGACCGAGACGGGGCTCGAGATATCCGAGTTCCGCAAGATCGTCGCCATGGTCCAGAAGGGCGAGCGTGAGGCCCGCCAGGCGAAGAAGGAGATGGTCGAGGCGAATTTGCGGCTCGTCATCTCGATCGCCAAGAAATACACCAATCGCGGCTTGCAATTCCTGGATCTGATCCAGGAAGGCAACATCGGCTTGATGAAGGCCGTCGACAAATTCGAGTATCGGCGCGGCTACAAATTCTCGACCTATGCGACTTGGTGGATCAGGCAGGCGATCACACGTTCGATCGCCGATCAGGCCCGCACCATCCGCATCCCGGTGCATATGATCGAGACGATCAACAAGATCGTGCGCACCTCGCGCCAGATGCTGCATGAGATCGGGCGGGAGCCGACGCCGGAGGAGCTTGCCGAAAAGCTCGGCATGCCGCTCGAGAAAGTGCGCAAGGTGCTCAAGATCGCCAAGGAGCCGATCTCGCTCGAGACCCCGATCGGAGACGAGGAAGATTCCCATCTCGGCGATTTCATCGAGGACAAGAACGCGGTCCTGCCGGTCGAGGCCGCGATCCAGTCGAATTTGCGCGAGACGACGACGCGGGTCTTGGCTTCGCTCACGCCGCGCGAGGAGCGTGTGCTGCGCATGCGCTTCGGCATCGGCATGAACACGGACCACACCTTGGAGGAAGTCGGCCAGCAATTCTCGGTGACGCGCGAGCGCATCCGCCAGATCGAGGCCAAGGCGTTGCGCAAGCTCAAGCACCCGAGCCGCAGCCGCAAGCTCAGAAGCTTCCTGGATAATTGAGAAGCGAGGCTTCGTTGGCCGACGAGGGGCGGCGGTTCGCCTTTAAGCCCCTCGGCTCATTCGATCGCGGTGATTTCCGCTTCCATGTTCCCGGCCTGCACCGTGTCGCCGACGCTCTTGCCGGCGAGCGCCCGCGCCAAAGGTGAGGCGTGAGAAAGCGTGCCATGCGCGGGATCGGCCTCATCCTCACCCACGATGCGGAAAGTCTGGCGGCGTCCATCGGCCCGGTCGATCGTGACCGTCGATCCGAACTGCACGCGATCCGACTTCTTCGGAGGCGCGATGACCTGCGCGTTCGCGCGTCGCGCCGTGAAATAGCGCACATCCCGCGCGGCCTTCGCCGCGAGCGCGCGATCGCCGGCGGCTTGCGCGGCGTCAAATTCGCTCTGCGCGCGGGAAAGCTCCGCTTCGATCGCGGCCAAGCCCTCGGCCGTGACGAAATTCGGGTGCGGCGACAGCGCCCTGTCGGGCAGGGTGTCGAAGGTTTCCGCGTCTTCTTGTTCTTTGACGAATGCTCTGCTCATAACAGCTTCAGTTCCGCTCTTTTCGCTTTTCAGGAACGCGTAGCCGTCTCAGTGGGACAGGGATCCTGTTAAATACTGAGAATTCGTAACCTCGGATTCAAGGTTTAACATCCAGTTTGGGATCACCTGCGAGATTAATCCGGCAACGCAAAGTAGCAAGATTCGGTTTGATTTCGATCCTCTTAATATAGCTCGTCGATCTCTCATCGCCATCCCCGAAATCTCCTGAAATCAATGCCATGCATCGAAAAACTCATCTCAATAGGGCGGACATCAATTGAAAAGCCGACAAGCCTTCGCGCATGGAACGAAGCCCGACGCGATGTTCGCGTCGAAGCAAGCGCGGCAAGCTCGGCATCTTCAACCTAATCAGCCATGGGCGCCAAGGGTGGTGGAGGGTGGCTCGGCGCGCGATGCAGGAAAGTCATCGACGCGTAAGCGCCGAGCCAGGAGCCCAGCGCCGCGAAGGCCACGTACATCCAATTGTTCGTGTAGCTGATCACGGCGAAGGAAGACAAAAGATACCAGATGCTGCTCCAGCTCGCCGCCGGGACGCGCCGGCGCGCCGCGACCGCGGCCGTGAACATCACGTAAACGGCATCCGTCGCCGCCGTCGCGGCAACGACACCCGCCGCGACGAGCGGATCAAGCTGAGCTAGCGACATCATTCCTCACTCCGATTTGGCGAGGATGAGTGTCATCCGTTCGAGGATTCCAGGCAAGGAGCGGCGCCGAGACCCGGCGGCTTTTTTTTGCGCAGAGGCCGCGGCCCGAAGCCCATGATCAGGGATCCGAACCGAGGCTGCGCTCCCCTGAGGCTCAGCCCCGGTAGTAGCGGTGATGGTGATAATAGCCGTAGCGATGATAGCGCCGGTGGTTGGTGATGCTTCCCCCAACGACGGCGCCCGTCCCGCGCCGACGACCGCGCCCACGGGGCCGCCGACAGCAGCGCCGACCGCGCCTCCCGCCACCGCGCCACCCACGGCGCCTCGCTCGGTCGCCGAGGCAGGCGCGGCGAAAGCGATTGCGGCGGTCATGGCCATGATCGAGAGCGGGATTCGCATGAGGTTTCTCCTTGATTTCATTGATTAGGTTTGAACGCGCGCAAGGAATGATAGGTTCCGGGCGTACCTCGGGTAAAGTCGAGCGGGGAGAGCGCCTCGTCGCCGCGCGTCAATTGATCGGCGACAGCGCAATTGATCGGGCTTGGAACATTGGCCACATCGCTCTTCTCGGGCCTCCCGGCCGGCCTCGATGGGCGTGGGCGCTTACACCACGATCGTCACACGTTTCGCCGCGCGGGTGATGCCGGTATAGAGCCAACGCTCTCGGCTCTCGGGAAAGGCGAAGCTCTCATCGAAGAGCACGACTTCATCCCATTGGGAGCCTTGCGACTTGTGCACCGTAAGCACATAGCCGTAGTCGAACTCGTCATAGGTCTTGCGCTGTTCCCAGGTGAAAGCCTCGATATTGCCCGTGAAGCATTCGGGCCGCGCCGACACTTTGACGGCGCGCGCACCCATATCCTCTTCGGGAGCGAGCCGCAGGGCGAGAGTTCCCTGATTTCCGCTGGCGCCGTTCCTTGACCGCCCAGAGCCCGCCGTTGAACAAGCCCTTCTTGCGGTTGTTGCGCAGGCAGACGAGCTTGTCGCCGGCAAGCGGCAGGATATCCGCAAAACCCCGCCGCTCGCGCATGCGCCCGTTATAGGCGCGCCGCGTCGCATTGCGGCCAACGAGCACCTGATCGGCGCCGTGCACGCGCGCTGGATCGAGCTCGGAGCGCTTCACCACTTGCGACAATCCATAGTCGCCGAGGGCGAGCCGCCGCCCTTCGCGCACCTCCATCGACAAGCGCACGATCGGGTCGTCCTGCGCTTGGCGATGCACCTCGGTGAGCATCGCGTCCGGCTCGGCATCGGTGAAGAAGCCACCGCCCTGGATCGGAGGAAGCTGCGCCGGATCGCCGAGCACGAGGAGCGGCGCACGGAAGGACAAGAGGTCACGCCCGAGCTCGGCATCCACCATCGAGCATTCGTCGATGACGATCAGCTTCGCTTGAGCGGCGGGTGAATCGTCCCACAGCTCGAAATTCGGCCGCTCCTCGCCGCTTTCGCGCGCCCTGTAGATCAGGCTGTGAATGGTGGAGGCGCCATGGCAGCCCTTGCTTCGCATCACGAGCGCGGCCTTGCCGGTGAAGGCCGCGAACAGAACCTTGCCGGAAACACTCTGGGCGAGGTGTCGCGCCAAAGTCGTCTTGCCCGTGCCGGCGTAGCCAAAAAGACGGAAGATCGGCGGTGCGTCTTGCCCTTCCTTGCGTTTCGCTTTGAGCCAGGCAGAGACGGCCTTGAGCGCCGCGTCCTGGTGGGCGGAGAATTGAGGCACGCGAGAGCCCGTCAGCGGCGTTCGAAGTAACGCTTTTCGAGCATCACATGCACGCCCTTGTTGCCGTTCACGACCTGCGTGACGCGAAGATCCGCGGCAAGGCTTGCGAGCGCATAGGCCTGGTAGCGATCAATGCCGGCGCGCGCGCACAAAAGATCGAGCATCTGGCGCAGCGCGATGACCACGCAGTCGTCAAGATCCGGATCGAACGCCATGGTGATCATATGCGTCGAGGTTTCGGCGAGCGGCCATTCGAGCTTCATGTCGTCGCGAACGCTCAGCCGAAAGCTGCCCGTGAGCCCGGTTTCGACAGCCGTGATGCACACTTCACCGTCTCCTTGCACGCCATGCCCGTCACCCACCGAGAACAAGGCTCCATCGACGAAGATCGGCAGATAAAGCGTGGTGCCGGCGACGAGCTCTTTATTGTCGAGATTGCCGCCGTTGCGGCGCGGCGGCAGCGTCGAGACCGACCCCCAGGCGGCAGGGGGCGCCGTTCCCATCACGCCGAAAAAAGGCTTGAGAGGCACCTCCTGCCCCCAGGGCAGGCGCCAGAGATTTCGGCCGCGGTCGAGCGCGATATGGTAGATGCGGCTTTCGGCGAAATCATCGGGCAAGGCGCCGGCAAGCGGCCGAACGACCTGGTACCCCCAATCGTAGAAGGGCTCGATGGCCTCGATGTCGACTTGCAAGACTTGGCCTTTTTTCGCGCCTTCGACGGCGATCGGGCCCGTGCAAATATGGCCTTGCAGCTTCGGTTTTACTTTCTCGTGTATGGCGCGAAGGTGAGAGGGAACGACGAAGGGTGCAGGGGGCATGACCTCCTCGCCGCCCGACACCGTCGAGATGGTGACGCGTCCCCCGTTGGGAATGGTCAGCACGGGCGGGAGCTTGGCGTCGAAGAAGCCCCAATGCACGTGGTTGGGTTCGGGGTCGAGTTGGGAGGAGGACATGCTGTGGGGTTCCAGTCAGGAGGGCGGTAGGTTCAGATGCTTGATTTATCTTGGTCCGTGCTCGTTTTTATCGCAAATCCCCAGCTCGAATTAGGTGAAAGAAATTGCGCCGGTGTGCCACGGGACCGAGCTCGCCTCGAAGGAACCGGTCGGATTTCAGAGGGTTTGGCGTTGAAAGGATTGGTGCGCGCCCAAAAAGCACGAGTGGCGAACGGCAAGCGGGCAACCTCGCTACCCGCTATTCCCCGTGCACTCAACCCTTGCCTCCCCGGTGCGAATGGCCATATCAGAGCGGCATGCCCAAAGAGCAATTGGCCCTAGACGCATCCCCCGCGGACGCCGCCGTTCTGCTCCAGGAGGCAGAGCGGCCCGCAAAGCCGCTCGACGCCAAGACCATTTCCAAGATGAATTCCTGGCAATTGCGCGAGCTCATCGGGCCGAAAGGCACCATCGAGGTCGGCGCCCTGCGCGATTGGCTCCTCGTCGAGGCGCGCCGCGCCGAGGATCCTTCCAAGAGTCTCACCGAGCTGAGCAACCGTTTGCTCGCGCTCGGCGTGCCGATCGAGCGTGTCGCCTTATCGATTTCGACGCTGCACGCGGAACATGACGCGGTCGGGCGCATCTGGCTCAAGGATGGGGGCGTCAAGGAAAGCGTCTATGTCAGCCCGGGCCCTGACGACCCGACCTTCCTTCGAAGCCCCTACTACGCGGCGTTGACGTCGCGGGAATGGGTCGAAATGCGCCTTGCGGAGACGCCCGACGATCGTTTCGGCATCGTGCCTGACCTCAAGGCGGAAGGTTACACGCATTATATCTGCGCGCCCATCACCTTTGCCAATGAGATGACGGCCTGGGTGACCTTGGCGACGCGCGCGCCCGACGGCTTCTCCGCGCGCGCCCTTGCGATTATCGCTTCGATCTTGCCGCCCTTCTCCGTTTTGCTCGAGCTTCGCGTCGCCTGGGGAACCTTGCGCAATGTGCTGCGCATCTACGTCGGTGATGAACCGCGCCAGGCGATCCTGCGCGGCAACGTCAAGCGCGGCCAGGTTTCGACCATTCGCTCGGCGATCCTCTTCGCCGATATGCGCGATTCGACCCAGCAGACGGTTGAGCTCGGCGCCGTGGGCGCGGTCGAGCTCTTCAATAATTTTTTCGATTGCCTCGTGCCGGCGATCGAGCAGCGCCACGGCGAAGTGCTGAAATATCTGGGCGATGGGCTCTTGGCGATCTTTCGCGAGGCGAAGGACGGCGATTGTGACGCGCCGGAGCGGGCACTTTTTGCCGCACGCGACAGTCTTGCGAGCCTGAACGCGTTCAACACCGAACATCCGGACAGGCCGCAGATGCGGGCCGGCATCGCCTTGCACTACGGAGAAGCCGCCTATGGCAACATCGGTTCGGGCACGCGGCTTGATTTTACCGTGATCGGGCGCGACGTGAGCCTCGCGAGCCGGATCGCCGACATGAATCGCACGCTCGACGAGCCGCTCCTCATGTCTGCGGCCTTCGCGCGCGAGCTTGGCCAGAAGGTGCGGCCGCTCGGGAAGTTTCCCGCCAAGGGCTTTGTCGATCCGGTCGAAATCTTCCGCCCCGATGTGATCGATGTGACGCTCGACAGGGTTTACCGAACGCCAAAGACGACATTCTTCGACATTGGATGAGCGGCGCAAGGCGCGCGCCTCTTATGGAGGCTCGCGCCGGCGTTTCTTCCTCGCAACCGGCAGCGCGTGCCGATCGCCCTTGACACCGCCGTAAGGATTGGCTGCTCATTGTCCAAGAATTCATCGCCATTCGACTGAGGTGTGCGCTTGCTTGAAGAACGGCTTGCGGAACGGCCCTTTCTCCTCGCCGATGGCGCGACGGGAACCAATCTTTTCGAGATGGGGCTCGTCTCCGGCGAGGCGCCTGAACTGTGGCTCAAGGCGCATCCCGACCGCGTCATGGCGCTGCATCAGAGCTTCGTCGATGCGGGGGCCGACATCATCTTGACGAACAGCTTCGGCTGCAACGCGCGACGGTTGATGCTCCATGGTTTGCAAAGCCGAGCGCGCGAGCTCAATCGCGAGGCGGCGCGTCTTGCGCGTGAAGTCGCAGCGAAAGCACCGCGACCGATCGTCGTCGCGGGCTCGGTCGGACCGACGGGCGATCTTCTTGCGCCGCTCGGCAGCCTCACCGAGGACGAGGCCGAGGAAGTTTTCGCCGAGCAGATCGCGGGGTTGATGGAGGGCGGCGCTCATCTCGCCTGGATCGAGACCATGTCGGCAGCCGAAGAGATGCGTGCCGCCGCGAAGGCCGCCGCAAGGCTCGCCATGCCCTTCACCTTGACCGCGAGCTTCGACACGGCCGGGCGCACGATGATGGGACTTGCGCCTTCGGCCCTCGCCTCGTTCGCCGCGAGCCTCGAGCCGCCGCCAATGGCGCTCGGTGCGAATTGCGGTGTCGGCGCCTCAGACCTCGTCATGTCGGTTCTCGATATCGCCGCAAGCGGTGCGGCTCCGGTGATCATCGCCAAGGCGAATGCGGGCGTTCCCCAATGGCGAGGTGCCCATATCCATTATTCCGGCACGCCCGCCGTGATGGCCGATTACGCCTGCCTCGCCTATGACGCGGGCGCGCGCATCATCGGGGGGTGCTGCGGCACTTCGTCCGCCCATCTTTCCGCCATGCGGCGGGCGCTCGACGCGCATGAACGCCGCGAGCCCCCGACCCTCGAAACGGTCGTTACGACGCTCGGCCCGCTGGCGCAACCGCGGAAGGAAGAGGGCGCTCCCGTCCGCCGGCGCGAGCGAAGGCGCGTCTGAGCCCCGGGCCGCGATACGCGTTCGCCGAAGTATCGATCAGAAGTATCGATCAGAAGTATCGACCAATTGGCGATAGGTTAGAACCGAATATCAATCTTTTCCTGGAAGGATCGTCCCGAAAACGCGCCGCCAAGGCGTGAAGTTTTAGAACAGGGACGGCTGTCATGGTGAGCCTTTCATCCGGCAGTGCCGGGATGATTGCTTTATTCTTCATCGCGGTGACGCTCGGCTGCGTCGCGACGATGCTGTGGCTGCGGCTTCGCCTCCGCCGTGCCGAAGCGCGAGCCACCTTGCACGAGGCCGAGATCGAGCGCCTGCGCGACGAGATCTGGCAAGCCCGGGAAAGCGAGGAGCGTTACCGCGGCCTCATCGAGGGCCAGAACGATCTCATCTTGCGTCGCGATCAGGGCGACCGGATCATCTACGCGAATCCCGCTTTTCTCGAAGCCGCGGGCGAGGCGATCATCGGCGCGCGCTTCTCGCTCAAATCGATCCATACCGGCGAGGTCCTGCTCACGGCTGACGGGGCGCGCAGCTTCGACCAGGAAATCGAGACCCGACGCGGGCACCGCTGGATCTCATGGCTCGAGACAATGGTGCGCGAACCCGATGGACGCATGCTTCGCCAATCGGTGGGGCGCGACATCACCGAACGGCGGCGCTCGGAAGAGGCGCTTGCGGGCGCGCAGCGCAAGGCCGAGGCCGCGAGCGCGGCAAAATCGCGCTTCCTGGCGACGGTGAGCCACGAGCTGCGCACGCCGCTCTGCGGCATCATGGGCATGGCCGATCTTCTCCTGGATACGGGCCTCACGCCCGAACAGGCGACCTATGCGCGCGCGGTGAAGAGCTCGGGAGAATCGCTGCTCTTTCTGATCGACGAGATTCTCGACTTCTCGAAGATCGAATCCGGCAAGCTCGAGCTCGTGCACGAAGATTTCGACCTCACCGCTCTTGTCGAAGGTGTCGCCGAGCTTCTGGCGCCGCGCGCGCAAGGCAAAGGCATCGAGATCGCAAGCTTCATTGCGCCGCGCACGCCGCGCCAGCTTCGGGGTGATCCCGCAAGATTGCGTCAAATCCTTCTCAACCTCGCGGGCAACGCCGTGAAATTCACGGCGCAAGGAGGAGTGGGCCTCACGGTCTGCGTGTCCGCGCAAGGACACACCGTCTTCAAGGTCATGGACACCGGCGAAGGCATCAGCGCCAACCGGCAGGGACGTATCTTCGAGGAATTCGAGCATGGGGAAGGGCCGGGCGCGGGCGCGGGCCTCGGCCTTGCCATATCTCGCCGGCTCGTCGAGATGATGGGCGGCACGCTCAGAGTCGACAGCACGCCGGGGCAGGGGGCGGCATTCACCGCCGAGCTGCCCCTTGTCGCGGTCAAGGGCGAAGCGCGGCCGCAGCGCTGCCTTCCGGCCGGAAGCCGTGCGCTTGTCGTGGCACGATCAACCTTCGAAGCTCCTTATTTATGCGAAAAGCTTCGCGAGCTTGGCTTCGATATCGACCAGGCCGTCGATCCTTCCCAGGCGCTCGCCGTCCTTGCGGCTTCGCCGGCACCCCGGCTTCTCGTCGTCGATGCGGCGATCGGCGAGGAGGCGGCACGCACGCTCGCGGCGCGAGCCACCGAGGCGGGAACGCAATCGCGCATCATGCTGCTCTCGCCTTTCGAGCGGCGCCAGCTCGGCGCGCCGGCGGCCTTCGGCTTCGACGGCTATCTCGTCAAGCCGATCCGCGAGCGCTCGCTGAGAGCAAGGTTGATCGAGCCTTTCGCTCACGCAACCCCGGGAGACCGGCGCCCGCTCGATGCGACACGCCCCGTCGACAACGCTCCCTTTCGCATCCTCCTCGCCGAGGATGATGAGGTCAACGCGCTTCTTGCGACGCGCTTGCTCGAGCGGGAGGGCGCCGAGGTCGAGCGTCATCGAGACGGCTTGAGCGCACTCGAGGCTGCGCTCTGCGCTATGGAGGGCAAGCGCCGAGCTTACGACTTCGCGCTTCTCGACATTCGCATGCCAGGGCTTGACGGCAATGAGGTGGCCCGCCGGCTTCGCAAGGAGGAGGCGCGCCTCAAGCGCGCGCCCTTGAGGCTCGTCGCGCTCACCGCGAATGCGCTGCGGGAAGACAGGGTGACGGCCCTTGCCGCAGGCTTTGACATTTTCCTGGTGAAGCCCGTGCTGCGCGAAGATTTGGCGCGGCTCCTCTCGCAAGGGAGAGTGCAAAGCAAGGTCGCCTGAAGCAACGCTCGGTCCTTGACCTTGCGTCATGCTCGCGTCATCTCGTCATGTTGCCGTTTCCGCGAGAGAATCGCAGGGGCAATGCCGAGTGATCAGCAGCGGGCGGAAGAAGCGCGGTGCGCGGGGGGCTCAGCCTCTCTGGACCTTGTTCGCGGGTGCGAGCGCTCCCGTCTTGGCATTCGCCAGACCCGCTCTCGCCTTGCGTGGATTGGGCGCGCCGGCGAGCCTCGCGCGCTTTGCGCTCTCGCCCCTCATGGGCTCGGACAAGGCGCAGAAACGCCTCCCAGGCGAACGCCTTGCCGATACAGCCGAGATCAGCGGCCGTTTGGGCTCGCTCGAAATTCGGCTCGCTCGCGATGCACGCGACTTGCGCGAGGCGCAACGGCTTCGCTTTCGCGTGTTTTATGAGGAAATGTCGGCGCTCGCCAATCCGATGAGCGCGCTTCTGCGTCGCGATGCCGATCGTTTCGATCGGGTTTGCGACCATCTCGTCGTGGTCGATCGCGCGGAGCGGTCGCATCTTGCGATAGGCGCCGGACCGAAAGTGGTCGGCACCTATCGCCTGCTTCGCCAGGAGATCGCCGAGGAAAGCTTCGGCTTCTACACGAGCGGCGAGTTCGACATCGCGCCTTTGCTCGGCGCCCATCGCGCCATGCGCTTCCTCGAGCTTGGCCGCTCGTGCGTCCTCGCGAGCCATCGCGACAAGCGCACGCTCGAGCTCCTCTGGCGCGGCATCCACGCCTATGTACGGCACCATCGCATCGATGTGATGATCGGCTGCGCGAGCCTCGAAGGCACCGACCCGGCGGCGCTCGCCGAACCGCTCAGCTTCCTGCATCATTACGCGCCTTGCCCCGAAGGTTGGGAAGTGCGCGCTCGGCCGGAACGTCACGTGTCGATGAACATCTTGCCGAAGGAGAAGCTCGATGTGAAAGCGGCGCTGCGCAGCTTGCCGCCGCTTGTCAAAGGCTATCTTCGCCTCGGCGCGCGCTTCGGCGACGGAGCTGTCATCGACCGTCAATTCGGCACGACGGACGTTTTCGTGCAGTTGCAGACGAGCGAGATCGCCGCGCGCTATAGGGATCATTTTGGGGCAATGGTGGAGAAGAGGGCGGCGTGATCGGTGCGGACGCATCTCGCGCAGATTGCCTGTCGTGCCGGTAGGCAGAAAGGCGCGAAGACGCGCCGGCCAATCCGAGTCAATTACAGGCGCAACTGTTCGCATTCACCGAAGGTGAGCCAAAGACCATTTATGCATCCAGTGCGAGCGGGTCATGGCCATAACGATTCGGGCCGACGATCCCTCACCGAAAAAACGTTTCAGTAAATAGCCAACCTTGAAATACTAGAAGTAGTAGGATGAGGCCAGGTACGTTTGAGTAAGTAAACAATGAAACGATTATCGAAATGAGTGCCAACTATCCAGTATATCCTCTATCGTGAAGCCTCCTGACGAATATCGAAATATTACACAGCATCACCAGTACGGTCGCTGCGACCGCGGCATAACCTCCGACAGGATAATCGAGGTTGACGGCAAAAAGGCCGGCGACGAGGATAAATCCTCCGAGAAGGGTTAGCCTTGAAAGCCTTCTCAAGAATGCCCATCGATCGAGTTCTTCCTTTGAGTGAAAAATGGCTAACAAGGAAATCTTTCATGCCGTGCGCTCTTGTTAGAATTGGTGCCATCGCCGGTTATCAAATTGGACATGAGAGAGAAAGCACGAAATGCTGAATTTGAAAAAGAAATTCGGCTAATTAACCGAGGATATCGGCGATTGGCCTTCGAGCCCGATTTGCCCTCACCCCGCCCCTTCACCTTGACGCAACAGCTCCCGCAAGCCCTCGCGATAGCTCGGGAAGGCCGGAGCGAAGCCCAATCTGCGCTTGATGAGGTCGTTCCTTACGCGTTTGTTCTCGGCGTAGAAGCTGGCTGCCATGGGCGAGAGCTTCGCGGCTTCGAAGGAGACTTCGGGCGGAGGCTCGACGCCAAGGAGCCCGGCCGCGAAGGCGACGACGTCCTGAGGCGGGGAGGGTGCGTCATCCGTCACGTTGTAAACGGCGCTCGCAACGTCGTTGTTCAGTGAAAGCCCGAGCGCCGTCGCGATGTCCTCGACATGCACGCGGTTGAAGATCTGTCCGGGCTTGATGATGCGCCGCGCCGTCCCCTCGCGAAGCGCCACGAGCGCGTTGCGGCCGGGACCGTAAATTCCCGGCAAGCGAAAGCTGATCACCGGGATGCGTGCCTGCGTTCCAAGGCGGCTCCAGCTTGCTTCGGCCGCGAGGCGCGCCCGGCTCCGCACCGATGAAGGCCGGCAGGGTGTCGTCTCGTCCACCCAGGCGCCGCCATGGTCGCCATAGACGCCGATCGTGGAAAGATAGCCGATCCAGCGAAGGCGCCCCCCCTCGGCGATCGGTCTGGAAAGCGTCTCGGGCAACGGGTCGTTCTCGCCAGCCGGCGGGATCGAGACGAGGAGTGCTTCGGCTTCGTGAAACGCTGAGGCGGCCGTTCCAAGATCGCCCGCTCGCGCGTCGAAAGTGCAGGCCTCGATGCCTTCGGCGCGGAGCGCCTTCGCCTTCTCGGGACTGCGCACCGTCCCTAGAACGCGCCACCCCTCGGCGAGCTTTCGGCGCGCGAAGACAGTCGCCGAATAGCCGAGCCCCAGGATGAAGAGGTTCATGCCCCGACTTGGCCTTCGCTCGATGCTTGGGCTCGGGCTTGCGCTTCGACGCCACCGAGTTCCGCGAGCACCTCCGCGTCTTTTTCCTCGTGGCGGTGGCGCTTCGCGAGCGCGGCGAAGCTCTCCTTCGGGAGCAGGCGAGAGGCGGCCCAGACCGCCATGGCGCGCACCAGCGGGGAGGGGTCGCTGAGCAAGCTCTCGGCCTCGTGCGCGAGCACGGGCTCGCCCGAATTGCCGATGGCGATGAGCACATTGCGGATGAAGCGATCGCGTCCCGTGCGTTTCACCGGCGTGCCGGCGAAGAGCTTACGGAAAGCTGCATCATCGAGGCGGGCGAGCTCGCGCAACGGCCGATCCGACAGCTCCTCGCGCTCGGCCATGCGCATGTCGTGGCTTGCCTTCGCATATTTGTTCCAGGGGCATACGGCGAGGCAATCGTCGCAGCCGAAGATGCGATTGCCGATCGCTTCGCGGAATTCGCGCGGGATCGTTCCCTTGTGCTCGATCGTCAGGTAGGCGATGCAGCGGCGGGCATCGAGCCGATATGGGGCGGGAAAGGCTTTCGTCGGGCAGATGTCGAGGCAACGCCGGCACGAGCCGCAATGATCGGCGCCCGGGGCATCGACAGGAAGCTTTGCCGTCGTGAAGATCGCGCCGAGGAGAAGCCAGGAGCCGAGCTCGCGCGAAAGGAGGACGGTGTGCTTGCCCTGCCAGCCGAGCCCGGCGGCGGCGGCGAGGGGCTTCTCCATCACCGGCGCGGTGTCGACGAAGACCTTCACCTCGGCGCCGGCCAGCGAGACAAGGGCTTGCGCGAGCTCCTTCAGCCGGCCTTTGATCACGTCGTGATAGTCGCGCCGGCGCGCGTAGGTCGCGATGAGGCCGGCCTCGCGTTGGGCGAGCGCCTCCAACGGGCTCGATGCCGGGGGCGCGTCGAGGCCGAGCATGATGATGCTGCGCACCTCTCCCCAGAGCGCGCGCGGGGAGGCACGCCGTTCCGGCTCTTGCGCCATCCAGATCATGTCGCCGTGCTCGACCTGCCGCGAGCCATTCGCGAAGGCGCTGGCCGAGCTCCGGGACGGCCGCCGGCGAGGTTATGCCAAAAGCGGAGAAGCCGAGCTTCTTGGCGCGCGCCGCGAGCGCAGAGCGCAGCGTTGCGGCCTTGCTCACCGCGCTCCTCCCTCGAGCGAGCTGGACGCGCCGCTCAGAAATCGAGATCGGCGTAATGTTCCGGCGGCGCGATGCCGGCAATTCGATCGGCGAGCAGCGGACGAAAGCTCGGCCGGGATTTCAGGCGCGAATACCATGTGCGCGCCGTTTCATCCTCGTCCCATGGCACGTCTCCAAGAAAGTCCATGCTCGAAAGCTGCGCGGCGGCGGCGAGATCCGCATAGCTCATGCGCGGGCCCGCGAGCCAATTCCGCTCGGCAAGCAGCCAGCCGATATATTTGAGATGATAGCGCAGATTGGTTCGCGCCGCCCGTATGGATACCATGTCGGGCGCGCCCCCGCCTTCCGCGCTCGATATGAAGCGCTTGAAGACCTTTTCGGTCACGAGGAAGGACGACACTTCGGTTTCGAATTTGTCGAGGAACCACCCCATGATGCGCCGCACCTCGACGCGGCCTGCCGGATGCTCCGGCAACAGGCGCCGCTCTCCAAGGGCAAGGCCACGCGTCTCGTCAAGATATTCGGCGATGACCGAGGCGCCGGGGACGGCGGCGATCGACTTTTCCACCAGCACCGGCGTCGTGCCGGCCGGGTTGAGCGCCAGGAACTCGCGGCGCCTTTCCCAGACGCGTTCCTCCTTGATCTCGACCTCGATCCCCATCTCGCCGAGGACGAGACGGATGAAGCGAGAATGCGGGCAAATGGGATGATGATGCAGCGTTGCCATTGCCATACGTGATGTCGGGAGTGTGCCGGGCTCCAGTGGGTCATGGGTTGGGGCCGGCGAGGTCGCGCCCCCTATAGGACGGGCATTCACCAGCGGCAACCCAAAGGGAGCCCCCAATGTTGACCCCCAAGCAAAGCAGCCTATCGGATCGCGCGGGCTTGCTCCCAAGGAGCAAGGAAATTTCCTGGGGCTGTCGAGAATTTTTTACTTGACCCTAACCGATTCGGGACCCATATGCGCGCTTCGAAGCGCGTCGCCACAAGCTTGGATTCACGGGGCGCTTTGTAGATGACTTCGCTCCGGCTTGCCGGGTCTGCATCTGCTGGTTGGGGAGGGTTCCCATGAATCGAGACGCCCTCTTCCAATCGGGGATGGACTTGGAGCTTCCAAGCACCACCCGAAAGGAAGACACTTCCTATATCGGTTCGTTCGTCTCTGACGACGACCGTAAGGACCACCTCGTGGTGAAGAACGGCGTGCGTTACGCCGGGACGCATCTCATTGTCGAGCTCTACGAGGCAACACACCTCGACGATATCGGCCGTATCGACAAGGCGCTGCGCGCCTGCGTCAAGGCTGCCGGCGCGACGCTTCTGCACATTCACCTGCACCACTTCGAACCGAACGGGGGCGTGTCGGGTGTCGCCGTTCTGGCGGAGAGCCATATCTCCATCCATAGCTGGCCCGAATGCGGCTATGCGGCGCTCGACGTGTTCATGTGCGGCGAAACGTCGCCCGAAAAATGCGTGCCGGTCCTCAAGAAGGCTTTCGGGGCGAAGCGCGTCGAGGTCGAGACGCTTTTGCGCGGCAAGGGCATTTGAGCCGCAAAGCCTTGGGCGGTCGGCCTCGGCTCGAGATGATGAGGCGCGGTTCAGCCGCGCCTCATTCATTTCGGCTCGGCGATGCTCGGCTTATCAGGCGGCAAAGCCGCTCGGCCGTGGCGGTTGCCTTTCCCGTAAATCAATCCCGGTCGCGACGGCTCATCGGCCCTGCCAATGAAGCGCCGCGTGCTCCTTTCACAGGCTGATCTTCATGAGCGATAAGCGTTACATCCCCGAAACCCTGTTCGACGAGCTTGGCTTTCGCATGAGCTTCGCGGCGGAGAAGATCGTGTTCCAGGGGCAGGGGGATTTGCAAAGCCTCATCCTGTTCGAGAACAAACGTTTCGGGCGCATGCTCATGCTCGACGGTGCGACCCAGGCGACGACCGCCGATGAGTTCATCTATTCGGAAATGATGAGCCATGTTCCGATCCTCGCCCATAGCCATTGCGCGGAGGTGCTGATCATCGGCGGAGGCGATTGCCTGATCGCCGAGGAGGTGCTCAAGCACAACGGCGTGAGACATTGCGTGCAGGTCGAGATCGACAGGGCCGTGCTCGATTTCTCCAAGGAATATTTCCTCGAATGGAACCGCCCCTTCTTCGAGGACAAGCGCGTGGAGAGCGTCATCGCCGACGGCATGCATTATGTGGCGGACGACAAGAATCACGGCCGCTTCGACGTCATCATCGTCGATTCCACCGATCCACAAGGCCCGGGCGCGGTGCTGTTCTCACGCGAATTCTACGAGGGTGCGAAGCGCTGCCTGAAGGGAGGCGGCGTGATGGTGACGCAGAACGGCGTGCCGTTTTTCCAGCCCGATGAGCTCACCTCGACGATCGGCATCTGGCGCACCTTGTTCGCCGACCCTTATGCCTATGTCGCCGCCATCCCGACCTATGTCGGGGGGCACATGACCATGGGCTTCGCGACCGATGACAAGGCGTTGCGCGCCGTTCCCCTCTCGATCCTGGAAGAGCGCTTCGCCGCGGCGAAGCTCTCAACCCGTTATTACACGCCCGAGGTGCACAAGGCGGCGTTCGCTCTGCCGCGCTTCATTCGCGATCTCGTGGAGAAGGCCCTCGGGAAGGGGTAATGGCCGTCTTCGCACCGTTACTGATTGGCGGTCGCCTTCACATCGAGCTTGTCGAGAATTGCGGCAGGGTTGGGTCCCCCGCCGGACATCAGATCGGTGATCCCAAGGCCGTTCGCATCCTTGGCCTTCACCGAAACCGAGAGGTTCTTCGGCTTTGCGATAAAGCTCGCCACCGCATTGCCCACGGCCTTGGCGCTGTCGGAGCCGCCCAGCAACTGCGGGATGCCGAGCGCGGCCTGCGTGCCCCATGACGCACGCAATTTGTCGGGCGTCGTCTTTTGAGCGGCCGCCACACGCGCGACGATCTTGTCGAGGAGCCCGGTGTTCTCGACCCGCAAGCTCGCTTCACCGAGTGTGATGCCGAGGCTGGCAACCTGCATTTGCGCCGGCGAACCGGCGAAGAGCTCACGCGGCACGTTGCCGAGGGTGGCCTTCAGGTTGACCGAGCCCATGTCGACACCCTTGGCACTGATCTCATTGACGCTCAGCGATTTGCTGCCCTCGTTCCAGAGGATATCGGTGCCGGTGGAGAGGTCGACGGTCTTATAGCCGAGTTGTTGGAGCTCGGCGGCTTGGCTTTTCAGCGAGCTCGTATCCGCGGCAAAACGGTCGAGCCGGGATTGAAGGCTCGTCGGAATCGCTCCGACGTAGTTGCTGAGCTTGATTTCATACCCCGCGAGCTTGAAGCTCTGCGGCGACGAACCTTGAGGAATGTCGACGTCGAGATCGCTCGCTTCGATGGCGTCAAGATGCGGGACCGCGCTGCGCCAATCAAGCTTCTTCATCGCGTCTTCATTCAACTCGCCGCCCTTGCCGAGGGTCGACATCGAGGAGAGAAACGGCTTGAGGTCCAGGCCGAGGAGTGCACCGCGGCCAAGCTTCACATGCCCGCCCGCCGCATCGACCTCCAAGCCCTCGATGCTCCATTCGGCGATGCGGGAATTGGCGAAGGCACCGAGCTTGACGGTCTGGATCGAAGCGCTTTTGAACGATGGGTCCGGAATCTTGATGGTGATGTCCGAAACGGCCATGCCATCGAAGGCAATCGCATCGTAGAAATCAGCGAGCCCCGACATCATCTTGGCAGCCGCTGCCGGTGCGAGCGTCTTATCCGGCAACATCGCCTGCTTCAAAGCGGGGATCAAATCCGCGAGCGGCGTGACCAGCGGGCGCGCTTTCACGGCGCCGGCACTCGCATGACCGATATTGACGTCCACTCCGTTGGCGTCGGTGGAATGCCAGTTTTCCAAGGTGCTCGGACCCGAGATCTGTTTTTGCGCTTCGCCCGGCTGAGCCGTCGCGTAGACGAACCGCACCACACCCGCGAAGTCATAATCGGTGACGAAAAGCTTCCCGATCGAGGTATTGAGCGAGTGCGGACCTTTGACGTCGCTCGACATGCCCGCGATGCTGACGCGCACCGCCTTGCCGCCCTTGATGTCCTCGAAGTGCGTGTCGCGATAGGCAGAGACTCTCCGTCACGGGCGCGCCGTTGCCGGCGACGGGCGCGGTGAACTCGAGCCGGATTTCGGGAATGGTGACGGAGGCCGCGTCGAATTTCGACAAGATATCGGCGGTGGACAATCCCCAGGGGCTTTCCACGAGTGCCTGCAAATCGGCTTTCGAAAGCGAGGAGCCGCTGATCTCGATATGAGGAATGGTCAGTGACCCACCTTCGAATGTGGTTGAGACGTTGTCGAAGGATACGTCCTGCGCGGCGAGCGCGGGGGCGATCAGGCCGAATGTGCCGAAGCCCGCGACCGGCGCCACGGTGACAAGTCCGAGCCCAAGGGCGAGCACTGAAAAAGACTTCATATTCGCACCTGCTACATGGATTTGCGGCCTTGAGGCCGAGGCGAGGCTTTACGCGCCTTAGAGCACGCTGGCTTTAAGAAGAACCGCCATCATGCTCTAAACTTTGAATGGAGCATAATGTTTTTGGGAACAGCGGCTTCCACTTTCGAGATTATGCTCGAGGTAATTGAGGTTGATGGGAGGCCGTCTCAAACGGAAAATGAGGTGCCGCAGCCGCAGGAGGAGGTGGCGTTCGGATTGTCGAACCGGAAGGATTGGCCGATGAGATCGTCGACGAAATCGAGCCGCGAGCCTTGCAGAAAGGGAAGCGACACTTCGTCAATGGCGACGCGCGCGCCGTCGCGCTCGATCACCAGGTCGTCGGGGCTTGCGTCTTGCACGACGTTGAATGCGTATTGAAATCCGGAGCATCCTCCTCCGCTCACGGAGATCCGCAGAAGCGAGCCTTCCGCTTCCTTCTTCATGATCTCGCAGATGCGCCGCGCCGCGCGCTCGCTCAAGGTCAAGGGAACGTCCTGCGCCAGGGAAGCATCAACCATGAGAAAAGCCTTCTTTCGTCCGTGCCGCGATTGCGTCGTGACGCGACTATAACGTAATTCGCCATGATGAATGATTCAACGCGTGGCAGGAAGGAGAGGCGCGTCGGCGAGCGCTGGCGCGCGGATTATGCCGTTGATCCCTCGAGCTCGCGCGGCCGCCTGATCGCCGAGCCCGCTTCCGTGACACGCTCCGAATTCCAGCGCGATCGCGACCGAATTATCCATTCCACGGCATTTCGACGCCTGGCGCATAAGACGCAGGTCTTTCTTTACCATGAGGGGGACCATTTTCGCTCGCGCCTCACCCATACGATCGAGGTCGCGCAAATCGCCCGTTCGCTCGCAAGAGCGCTAGGGCTCGATGAGGATCTCGCCGAAGCCCTCGCCCTGGCGCATGACCTCGGCCATACGCCCTTCGGCCATACGGGGGAGGATGCACTCGACGATTGCATGCGAGATTATGGAGGTTTCGACCATAATGCTCAAGCCTTGCGCATCGTGACCCGGCTGGAGCGCCGCTACGCGCATTTCGATGGTCTCAACCTCACTTGGGAGACGCTCGAAGGCCTCGTCAAGCACAATGGCCCTATGCTCGACCAGAAGGGAAGGCCGACCGGGCGCTATCGCGAGCGGGGCGTGCCGCTCGCCATCCTCGAATATGACGCGCGCCATCCGCTCGAGCTCATGCGGTTCGCGAGCGGTGAGGCCCAAGTCGCGGCGATCGCGGACGATATCGCTTACGATGCTCACGACATCGACGACGGCACGAGGTCCGGGCTTCTCGATGCGGGCAACCTCCGCGAAGTTGATTTTCTCGCAAGTCTCCTCGACGAGATCGAGGCCGAGACGCCGAAGCTCGCCCCGCCCCGCCTCGTCAACGAGCTCGTGCGGCGGGTGATCACGCGTTTCGTCGAGGATGTGATCGTGGAGAGCCGATCGCGTCTTGCCGCTATGGCGCCGCGCTCCGCCGCCGACATCCGCGCCGGCTCTTCGTCCATCGCCGGGTTCTCGCCTTCATTCGAGGCGGCCGATCGCGAGATCAAGCGCCTCTTGTTCAGGCGTGTTTATCGCGACGAAAAAGTGATGCGCATGCGCGCCGAGGCCGACGGCATTCTGCGCGACCTCTTCACGCATTTTTTCGCGGCGCCGGATCTCATGCCGGCCGAATGGGGGGAGGGGCTCGACGGCGCTGATGATGCCCGTCGTGCGCGGCGCATCGCCGATTATATAGCGGGAATGACGGATCGCTACGCGGCCGCGGAGCATTCCCGGTTGACCGGCCGCAACACAACGCCAGGTGAGATGGGATGATGCAGGACCAATTGTCGCGCAGCCGCTTCCAGAGCTTCGCCGAGGCTTCCGAGCGCGCCGAAGGACCGGGGCGGCTTGCCGCTTTGCGCAAGGTCCTGAAGGAAGAGGGGCTCGACGGTTTCCTCGTGCCGAAAGCCGACGAGCATCAGAGCGAATACGTGCCGAAATCCGAAGAGCGTTTCGCCTGGCTCACCGGCTTCACCGGCTCGGCGGGGCTCTGCGTGGTGCTGCCCGAGATCGCGGCGGTGTTCGTCGACGGGCGCTACACCTTGCAAGTGCGCGAGCGAGGTCGATCAGGCGGCGTTCACGCCTGTTTCGACTGTCGATATTTCGGTCGAAGATTGGCTCGCGGAACACGCGCCCAAGGACGCGGCGATCGGCTTTGACTCCGCGCTTCATACACCCGACGCGGTCGAGCGTCTGGGCAAGGCCGTCACGCGGGCGGGAGCGCGGCTCGTCGCCGTCCGCGCGAACCCGATCGATGCGATCTGGGCCGACCGGCCCGAGCCGCCAGGCGAAGCCGTCGTGCTGCACGATATGAGCTTTGCCGGCGAAAGCGCTGCCGACAAGATCAAGCGTGTCCAGGCGGCGCTGGAGAAGGAGAAGCTCGACGCGCTCGTGGTCAGCGATCCGCATGCGCTGTGCTGGCTTTTCAACATCCGCGGCGGCGACGCGGCCCATACGCCTCTCGTCATCGGCTACGCCATCCTCCCGAGGACGGGTCGCCCGAACCTCTTCCTCGACGCCCGCAAGCTCGACAATGTGGTGCGCGCGTCGCTCGCCGAGCTCGCCGAGGTCGAGGAGCCGGCGCGCTTCGAGGAAGGCTTGCGCGCGCTCGGTGGTGCGAAGGCGCGCGTGCGGCTCGATGCCGCGACCGCGGGCGAGCACTTGCGGCTCTCGATCAAGGAGGCAGGCGGCGTGCCAGATGTCGGGCGCGATCCGATCGCGCTGATGAAGGCCGTGAAGAACGCGACCGAGATCGAGGGCTCGCGCCAAGCTCATCTGCGTGACGGGGTCGCGGTGACGCGCTTTCTCGCCTGGCTCGCCAAGGAGGCGCCGCGGGGCAGCCTCACCGAGATCGACGCGGTGCGCAAGCTCGAGGAATGCCGCATCGAGACGGGCTTGCTGAAGCAGCTTTCCTTCCCGACCATCGCCGGGGCAGGGCCCCATGCGGCGATCCCGCATTACCGGGTGACGACTGGAACGAACCGCAAGATCACGCCTGGCATCTTCCTCGTCGATTCCGGCGGCCAATATCAGGACGGCACCACCGACATCACCCGCACGATCGCCATCGGCCCGCCTTCGGAAGAGATGCGGGATCGCTTCACACGAGTGCTGAAGGGACATATCGCCATCGCCACGGCGGTCTTCCCGAAAGGCAGCTCAGGCGCGCGCATCGATGGCTTCGCGCGTCGGCCGCTTTGGGAGGCGGGGCTCGATTTCGACCACGGCACCGGCCACGGCATCGGCTCCTACCTCTCCGTCCATGAAGGCCCTCATCGGATCTCGGTGCTCGGCAATGTGCCGCTCGAGCCCGGAATGATCGTGTCGAACGAGCCCGGCTATTACAAAGCGGGCGAATACGGCATTCGGATCGAAAATCTCCTCCTCGTCGAGCGGCGCCAATTCGAGGGGGCGGATCGCGAGTATTTCGGATTTGAAACGCTCTCGCTCGCGCCGATCGATTTGTCGTTGATTGATCCAAGCTTGCTCACCGCGGCCGAGACCGCCTGGCTCAATGCCTATCACGGGCGCGTGCGCACCGCGCTCTCACCCTTTTTCGATCGTGAGACGGCGCGCTGGCTCGGCGAGGTCACGCGTCCCTTGGCGTGAGCGCAAGGAGCAAGGGCTAGCGCAAGGCCGGCGCCACCAGAGGCGGTGCGACGCAGACGCGTGGAGACATCCTTGCCCAGAGCGCAAGGCCGGCGAAACCGATCGCGAGCCCTGCCGCGACATCGGCGATGTAATGGCCTCCGACCGGCACGGTCGACATCACGACGATACCGTTGAGGATGATCGCCGAAACGCCGATGAAGCGCACCGGTGCGAGCGCCCAGGCGGTCAGCACGGCGAGCACGCAATGGAAGGAGGGGAAGGTCACCACGCCTTCCATTCTCGCGAGATCGAAATCGGTGAAGCGGCCTTGGCGCAAGGCGAGGAAGTCGGGAAGGAAGGATTTTCCGCCAATGCCGAGGCGCGCGAAGAGCTCGCCGTCGATGCCGTAGCTCGGAATGGGCCCGAACGCCGGCGCCAAGACGAAGAGCAGGATCGTACAGATGAGCGTGACCGGAAGGAGCGACAGATAAGTGGCAAGCCGCTCATGCCGGTCCGTGAAGCCGAGCACCAATATCGTGATCGGGATCTGGGGGAGCGAGCTCAGATACGCAAGCGTGAGACAGGTATTCACGGCCCGGTTCGAGGTCATCGCGTCGACGAGCGCTCGCCAATCGATGCCGATCATGTGCTCGAAAGCGATGAACATTCCATCGCGCGGTGCAGCGCCGGTCGCCGCCGCGGGATAAGTGAGCACGCCCGTCGTCGCCGCGAAAGCCAGGATGAAAGCCGTCGCGGCCGTTACCACGGCAAGCCGCCGATCCGGCCTGATGCGCAGATAGAAAAAGCTGGCGGCAAGAAAGAACGCGACGAGCGTGAAGGTGAGCGCGATCCGCCCGCCCTCGAACGTGACGCCGAGGCCCAGGAGGCCCGCATAAGCGGCCGCTCCCGTGATCGCGAGAAGCAGCCACGACGTTCGCGCGGGAAAATCGAAGACCGACATGATGCCGACCTACTCGTCTGCGGTTAATTCGCCCTTGCGGAAAAACATGGAAGGCGAGCTTTGTCGACGCTGGCGCCTCATCCTGACGGGTAAGTGATTCCGAGAAAGGGTTGCCTCATGCGTTAATGGGCGCGGGGCGAAGCCAGGGCGCGCGAGAAGAGAGGCTCGATCATGCAAGGGATGAAGCCGAAGGTCGCGATCATCGCGCCAGGAGACATGGGCGCGGCGGTCGGGGGGCGCCTCGTGGAGCATGGGCTCGAGGTCACAACGCCGCTCGAGGGGCGCAGTGCCGCAAGCCGCAAGCGGGCGGAGGAAGCGGGCATGGTTGGGATCGGTCTCGATGAGATCGCGAACGCCGATATGCTGCTTTCGATCGTGCCACCCGGCGAGGCGCTCGCGCTCGCGGGGGCCTTGGCGCCGCGCCTTGCCGCGCGCGATGGACGCATGCTCTACGTCGATTGCAACGCGGTCAGCCCGCGAACGGTGAGGAAGATCGGCGAGGTGCTGAAGGGCGTGGCCTTCGTGGACGCGGGCATCATCGGGCTTCCGCCACGGCAGGGCGAGAAAGGCCCAAGCTTTTATGCGAGCGGCGAGGCGGCGGCGCGCTTCGGCGTACTTGGCCAATACGGCCTCTCGATCAAGGTGCTCGATGGCCCGATCGGCGCCGCTTCCGCGCTCAAAATGTCCTATGCCGGCATCACCAAGGGCCTGTCCGGGCTCGGTGCCGCCATGCTTATCGCGGCAAGCCGGGAAGGGGCCGCGGCGGCGCTGCGCGCCGAGCTTCAAGAAAGCCAGCCCGCGCTTCTTGCGCGCTTCGCGAAAGCGCTTCCGCAAATGTATGCGAAGGCCTATCGCTGGGTCGCCGAGATGGAAGAGATCGCTGAGTTCCTCGGCGAGGACGAGGCGGCCGCCACGATGTTTCGGGGCTTGTCGCGCCTTTACGAGCGGCTCGCCGCCGATCATCGCGGCGGAAAGGGCGAGATCGGCGCCATCGAGGCGTTTCTCTCGCCCGCGCAGCGCGCAACCGAAGCTTCGGCGAAGATCGCCGAAATTTCGAAAGCGCGCTGATCGTCCTTGGAGGGTGCGGGGTCAGGCAAGCGCCCCGCGGAGCGTCTTCGGGATCGGCTTCAATCCCTGATGGTGTCCACCCGCACGCGGGCGATCCCTTGGTTGCGGAAGGCGAGAATTTGCGCCGCATGCGTGGAGACGTCGATCACGCGCCCGCGAACGAAAGGTCCGCGATCGTTCACGACGAGGACGGCCGAACGGCCATTCTCCAGATTGGTGACCTTGACGGGCGTGCCGAAAGGCAATGTCCGATGCGCCGCGGTGAGGCCGGCCGAGTGGAAGCTCGTTCCGCTCGCCGTCTTGTTGCCGGCGTAACCGGAATAATAAGAGGCCTTTCCGATCCAGCTCCCTCCTTCGGCGGCCATGGGGACGAGACAGGCGGCGAGAACAACGGCCATCATCTTCTGCATCAAGTGGATCCTTGCTGGTTTGAGGGGAATTTGCCCGCTACCCAGCCCGGACGCGGCGACCTTGCGTTGCACTGTGACCAAACTGAGAGCATTTTGCGAAAATTGCATGGCTCGGCCCAGGGCGTCGTTCAGTGATGCTCCGTTCGCATGAGCCTGGGCGCTTGACCGAAAGCCCCCGATTTCGCAGATGCGAAGCCCAGAATGGGAGGAAGTGAAATGCATGTTCTCGTGACCGGCGCGGCCGGAATGATCGGTCGGAAATTCGTGGAGCGGGTGGCTCGCGACGGCCGCATCGGCAAGACGCCTGTGGAGCGAATGACCCTGACCGGATGTGGTCGCGCCCACGCCCCCAAAGGCGGCCTTCAAGATGGAAGCGCGCGCCGATGATATCGCGGCCTCGAGTGTCGCCGAAGCTCTGGTGAAGGAGCGCCCGGCGCTGATCCTGCACCTCGCCGCCATCGTCTCGGGCGAGGCCGAGAGCGATTTCGAGAAGGGCTATCGCGTCAATCTCGACGGCACGCGCCAGCTCCTCGAGGCGGTGCGGAAGATCGGCGGCTACAAGCCCCGCTTCGTCTTCGCCTCCTCGATCGCGGTGTTCGGCGCGCCTTTTCCCGGAGATCATCCCGGACGAATTCCATCTCACTCCGCTCACGAGCTACGGCACGCAGAAGGCGATCGGGGAGCTCCTGCTCGCCGATTACACGCGTCGGGGCTTCCTCGATGGCGTGGGCTTGCGGTTTCCGACGATTTGCGTACGTCCCGGCACGCCGAACAAGGCCGCCTCGGGGTTCTTCTCGAACATCATTCGCGAGCCGCTCGCCGGCAAGGAGGTGGTTCTGCCGGTGCCGGAGACCGTGCGGCACACGCATGCGTCGCCGCGCGCCGCGGTGAATTTCCTGGTGCATGCCGCGAGCATGGACACGAACGTTATCGGGCCTCGCCGCTCGCTTTCCATGCCCGGCGTCTGCGTCACGGTCGGCGAGCAGATCGCCGCGCTCGAGCGCGTCGCCGGGGCGAAGGCCGTGAAGCTCATTCGCCGCGAGCCTGACCCCGTGATCACCCGCATCGTGTCGGGTTGGCCCGAGCGCTTCGACCCCATCCGCGCCACGAAGCTCGGCTTTGCGGCCGAGAGTTCATTCGACGAGATCGTCCGCGCCCATGTCGAGGACGAGCTTGGCGGTAAGATCGCCTAGGGCCGCGTGGCGCCGTGGCCCATGAAGGCGGGCGTCCCGCTAAAATTATTTTCGGGAAGTGTGGCGAGTGCTGGGTTTCCGTCGCCTCGAAGAATTCGTGCCGCCAGCCAATGGGATGGCTTGCTGCCCGATGAATTGACGGATGAACCGCGAGATCGAGCGGTGACGGAATGCGCCGAGGGCGGTCGGCGTAAGATGTGGGAGCCGCTGAAGAAATATCTTGCTTAAGGTCCCTCGGCGCCGCCGCGCACCGCACCGCGTGCGGCGGCCTCGTCGACCGATGTGCCCAGATCGGTTTCGAGCTTTTGCACATAAGCCTGGGTGATGTCGTCCTCGAGTGCCGTCTCGAGGCGCGGGGAGAGCGCGGCGGCCTGGTTCGGGTCGGCCGGCGGTAGCGTTGCCGATTTCACCTTGAAGACGATGCGGCCAAGCCCGTCGGCGGCGAGCGCATAACCCGCGCCGCCCGATTTTACGCCGAAGATCGCGTTCACGGCGGCGGGCGACAGGCCGGGCGGCGCCGAGGACCGGGTGATGCCCTCGACGCTGTTCACCTCGAGCTTGTTCTCGGCGGCGATGTCGGTGATCGGGGTTCCACTCTCCATTCGCTTGACGAAATCGGCGGCCTTCTTCGCGAGCGCCATGGAACGCTGATCGTCGGTCCAGGCCTTCACCACCTCGTCCTTGACCTCGGAGAGTGGCCGATCGTGAGCCCGTTCGATATTCGTCACGTCGTACCACAAATATCCGCCGTCACGCAGCGAGACCGCGTCATTGTCCCCGCCGACCTCCGCTTGGAAAGCTGCCCTCAAGACCATGTCCTTGTCCGAGATGCCGGCGACGGGCTTGCCGTCCTTGCCATTGCCCGAGGCGTCGACGGCGTCGATCCTCACCACGGGAAAGTCGAGCGTGGTGGCGATCTCGGCGACCGGTTTCGCCGAGGCGCGCTGATCCTCGATCTTGTCCCGCAAATCCCGCAAGCTCGTTTTCGCTTGATTCGTGGCAACTTCGACGCGCAGCAAAGCCAACACATCCTCGAAAGGCTTGACGCTTGCAGGTTCGATCGTCGTGACCCGCAAGATCACCGGACCGAATTTCGTATCGACCACGCCCGAGGGCACCCCTTGCGCGAGCGAGAAGGCCGCGTCCGCGAGCTTCGGATCGTCGAGCGCGTCCTTTGTCGTGGTCCCGAGAGACAAATCCTCCCCCGAAAGGCCTCGCGCGGCGGCGATCTCGTCGAAGCTCGCTCCGGCCGCGAGCTTCGCCACATCCGCCTGTGCCTCGGCCTCGCTCTTATAAGGGATGCGCTCGATGCTTCGCTTCTCGACCGTCGTGAAACGCGCGGCCTTCTCCTTCTCGTATTCGGCGCGCGCCTCGCTCTCGGACACGGTGTCGGGCCGGGCAAGCGTCTTCGGGTCGACGACGAGCAGCACCAGCGAGCGGTATTCGGGGGAGGCGAACTCAGCTTTCCGCCCCTCGTAAAAGGCGCTGAGCGCGGCATCATCCGGGGCTGAGATCTCGCCGGCGGCGGCAGGTGGAAGGACGATGTCGTCGACCGAGCGGGTCTCGGCGCCGAAGCGATGCAGCGCATCCAGCATCATCGACGGGATCGGCGGATTGCCGGCGATCGCCTCGGCAAGCTGGCGGCGCAGATAGAGGCCGCGCTGCTCGCGCAAGAAGCTCTCCTGCGTAAAGCCGCTTTGGCGCAGCGCCTCGCTAAAGCGCGCCGGATCGAAATTTCCGTCCGGACCCTTGAAGATCGGGTCGGAAAGCACGGCGCGGGTGATGGTGGCGTCCGAAAGCGCAAGGCCGAGCTGGCTCGCCTTCTGGTCGAGCGCCGCCTCCTCCACGAGGCCCGAAAGCACCTGCCGATCAAGCCCCGCCGCCAAGGCCTCGGCCGTCGTGACGTTGCGCCGCGATTGGCTCGACAAGCGCTGCAGCTCGCTCTGGAAGGCATCGCGGTAGGCAAGCGTCGTGATGTCGCGCGAGCCGGTGCTCGCCACCACCTCCCGGTGCGTGATGCGAAAAATATCGCCGATCCCCCAGATCCCGAAGCTCAGGATCAGGAAGCCGAACATCACCGTGACGATGATCTTACCGAGCCAGCCCTGCTGGGCTTTGCGCATTCCGCTGAGCATCGCTGAATTGTTCCTGGCCTCGAATTATCGATTGGTATCTTGCGGCTGAACGCCTCGCCTTCGTCTTGCGGGGCCAAGCGCCTTGGACGCGCATCTATAGGGGTGCGGCCGAAAGCGAGCAACGGGCGGAAGCCTCCTTGTCGGAATCCCGCCGTAAGCCTTCGGGTGAAGCCCTCCTATAAAAGGCTACGCGGCTCGGCCCGCCGGTCCCGCTCGCCCGAAGTCCTTCGGGAAAGCATTGCTTGGCCGCGAGACCCTCACATGTTATCGGGACGCTCCATTTCAAGACAGGCGGATGAGACCGGACATGACCGCGCAGCGCAAGGAATTCGCCGTCCAGCGTTCGAACAGTTTCTTCTCCGCTCCGCTTGCGACGGTCGATCCCGAGATCGCCCGCGCGATCGACCTCGAGCTTCAGCGCCAGCGTGACGAGATCGAGCTCATCGCCTCGGAGAACATCGTGTCGCGCGCCGTGCTCGAGGCGCAAGGCTCGGTCATGACCAATAAATACGCGGAGGGTTATCCGGGGCGGCGCTACTACGGCGGATGCCAATTCGTCGACATCGCGGAAAATCTCGCGATCGAGCGGGCTTGCGAATTATTCGGCTGCGGCTTCGCCAATGTGCAGCCAAACTCGGGCAGCCAAGCCAATCAAGGCGTGTTCCTCGCCCTGATGAAGCCCGGCGACACCTTCATGGGGCTCGATCTCAACGCGGGCGGACATCTCACCCATGGCTCCCCCGTCAATATGTCGGGACGGTGGTTCAAGGTGGTCAGCTACGGCGTGCGCGCCGACGACAACCGCATCGACATGGACGCGGTGGAGCGCCTGGCGCAAGAAAACAAGCCGAAGCTGATCATCGCCGGCGGTTCGGCCTATGCCCGCCATTTCGATTTTGCGCGGTTTCGCGCCATTGCCGACGCGGTCGGGGCCTTCTTCATGGTGGACATGGCGCATTTTGCCGGCCTCGTCGCGGGAGGCGCGCATCCGAATCCCTTCCCGCATGCCCATGTCGTGACCACGACGACGCATAAGACGCTGCGCGGCCCGCGCGGCGGGATGATCCTCACCAATGACGCGGAAATCGCTAAGAAGGTGAATTCGGCGATCTTTCCGGGCTTGCAGGGCGGTCCGCTGATGCATGCGATCGCCGCCAAGGCGACGGCCTTTTTCGAAGCGCTTCAGCCGGAGTTCAAGTTTTACGCGAAAGCCGTGGTGGAAAACTGTAAAATACTTGGAGAAACTCTCAAATCGAGAGGTTATCAGCTCGTCACCGACGGCACGGATAATCACCTTTTGCTCGTCGATTTGCGGTCCCATTCCCTGACCGGCAAGGCGGCGGAATCGGCTTTGTCGCGCGCCCATCTCACCTGCAACAAGAATGGCGTGCCCTTCGACCCGCAAAAACCGATGATCACCTCCGGGATCAGGCTCGGAACCCCTGCCGGCACCTCGCGTGGCTTCGGGGCAGCGGAATTCGAGGAGATCGGCAAGATGATCGCCGATGTGCTCGACGGCTTGCGCGAGCATGGGGAGGAGGGCAATGGCGCAGTCGAGGCCGCCGTCAAGGAACGCGCCTTCGCGCTTACGCGCCGTTTTCCCATCTATACGTGAGGCAGGAAGCGGGTGGATGGCGTTGGCGCTCGGATGTCATGGGTGATTTGATCGTTGATCTTGGCCGAAGAGCGCGCAAGCTTTTCGACATCCGAGCCTGAACCGGGAGCAGCGAAGTTTCATGCGCTGTCCATATTGCGGTGGCCTCGACACGCAGGTGAAGGATTCGCGGCCGTCCGATGACAGCGCCGCGATCAGGCGCCGGCGGGTCTGTCCGGCCTGTGGCGGACGGTTCACGACCTTCGAGCGCGTCCAGCTTCGCGAGCTCATGGTCATCAAGCACAATGGTGCGCACGAACCTTTCGATCGCGACAAGCTCATGCGCTCGCTCGAGATCGCCTTGCGCAAGCGGCCGGTCGAGAGCGAGGCGATCGAGCGCATGGTGAACGGCATCGTGCGCCAGCTCGAGAGCTCGGGCGAAAGCGAGGTCACGAGCGAGACGATCGGCGAATTGGTCATGAACGGCCTGAAGGCGCTCGACAGCGTCGCTTACGTGCGCTTCGCCTCGGTCTATCGCAATTTTCGCGAGACGCGCGATTTCGAGGAGCTCATCGACGAGCTCGCCGCGGAAGCTGGCCCTCCGTCAGGAGGCGAGGGGGAATTGTGACCGTAACGGCTCGCCCTCTCGCGCCTTGCCCCGAAGGGCGAGAGCGCCCGACGGATCGCGCCTTCATGCGCCAGGCTCTCGCGCTCGGGGAACGTCACCTCGGCCTCACGGCGCCGAACCCTTCGGTCGGTGCCGTTCTCGTCGACGAGAGGGGGCCTCGACCGATCATCCTGGCGCGCGCCGTGACGGCGCCCGGCGGGCGCCCGCATGCCGAGAAGCTCGCGCTCGAAGCCGCGGGCCCGCTGGCGCGGGGCGCGAGCCTCTTCGTGACGCTCGAGCCTTGCGCGCATCACGGGCGCACGCCGCCTTGCGTCGATGCCGTGATCGCGGCGGGCATCGGACGAGTCGTCTGCGGGGTCGAAGATCCCGACCCGCGCGTCGGCGGCAAGGGCCTCGACAAGCTGCGCCACGCCGGCATCGAGGTCGTCACCGGCGTCCTCGCAGCTCAATGCCGCGAGCTGCATGCGGGCCACATCCTGCGCGTCACGCAAGGAAGGCCGCAGGTCACGCTCAAGCTCGCCATGACGGCGGATGGCTTCGCGGCCTCGGTCAACAAGGCCCCGCTTCGCATCACCGGCGCCATCGCCAATGCGCAGACGCAGCTCATGCGGGCGCGCTCGGACGCGATCATGGTCGGTGTCGGCACCGTGCTCGCCGATGATCCGATGCTCACTTGCCGCCTGCCGGGGCTCGAGGACCGAAGCCCGATCCGCGTGGTGCTCGACAGCCATCTGCGCACGCCACGGAATGCCCGCGTCGTCACTTCGGCGGGCATCACCCCGACCTGGGTCATCACCCGTGAAGATGCGCCCCATGAAGCGCAAGCCCGCCTCGAGGCGCAAGGGGTCACCGTCATTCGCCTGCACATGAATGCGCCCGAGCGCGTGGACATCAAGGAGGTCCTCCAGGAGCTCGGAGCCAGGGGGGTGACGAGCGTGATGTGCGAAGGTGGGCCATCGCTCGCCGAGGAGCTCGCGAAAGCGGGTCTGATCGACGAATTCATTTCGATCTCGTCTTCGCGCAAGCTCGGCCGGCCCGGGCTTGCCGCGCTCGGGGCCTCGCTCAGCGAGACGGTCTCCAAAAATTTCATTGTTGCGGGCGAGCCGCTGATATTCGGCGAGGATCGCTTCATCCGCTATCTGAGAGCGCGGCCATGTTCACCGGCATTGTGACGGATATCGGCGAGGTCGCCGAGATCAGCGGAAAACGAGGGCACGCTGAAGCGGCTTCGCCTTCATTCGCGCTACGCGGCCGAAAGCATCGCGCTCGGCGCCTCGATCGCCTGCGCCGGGCCTTGCCTCACCGTCGTCGCGAGGGGAGAGCGATCGGGCGGCTCCTGGTTCGAGGTCGAGGCGGCGGCGGAGACGCTCGCCTTGACGACGCTCGGCGAATGGACGGCGGGCACGAGGGTGAACCTCGAGCGCTCGCTCAAGATCGGCGACGAGCTCGGCGGGCACCTCGTCACCGGCCATGTCGACGCGACGGCGCGGATCGTCGCGCGCGAGGACATCACGGCGAAGGACGATCCTTTCGGCGCGACGGCCCGCTTCCTCGTCGAAGTTCCCGCCGACACCGCCGCTTTCATCGCGCGCAAAGGCTCCGTCGCGCTCGACGGGGTTTCGCTCACGGTGAATTCGATCGAGGGGACGCACGCTTTCCGTGCTCCTCATCCCGCACAGCCTCAACGCGACGACGTTCGGGGAACGCAGAGCCGGCGATCGGTTGAATCTCGAGGTCGACCTCATGGCCCGCTACGCGGCAAGGCTTGCCGGGGCTCGGACGGCCGAGAGCTTGCCGAGACCAAGGCTGGGCGATAGGTAGGTCCGCCACTCCAACAGGGTCGAACGACCGGCGGTGATCGGATGAAGCGCGAGCCCCGCCGTGGGACACAAGAGGGTCCCCGCCTCGACGGGGCGCGTTGCCTGATCGTCGAGGCGCGCTTCTATCCGCATATCGCCGATGGGCTGCTGAAAGGCGCGCTTGCCGTTTTCGCGAAAGCGGGCGGCTCGATGCGACGTGCTCACCGTGCCCGGCGCGCTCGAAATCCCCGCGGCTCTCGTGATCGCGCTCGACGGCCGCGGAAAAGCGCGGCGAGCCTTACGAGGCCGCCGTCGCGCTCGGCTGCGTCATTCGGGGCGAAACGAGCCATTACGACATCGTGGCGGGCGAGAGCGCGCGTGCGCTCATGGACATCTCGGTCGCGCGCGGCTTTCCTCTCGGCAACGGCATTCTCACGGTCGACACCGAAGCCCAGGCCTTGGAGCGCGCCGACACCGGACGGCTCGACAAGGGTGGCGGCGCCGCCGAGGCCGCGCTCTCGCGTCCTTGCGATCAAGCGCGGCGCGTTCGCGGCGGCGCGGTCGATGAGCAAGGGCGGGGCCACGAGACTCGCGGCGCGGCTTGCCGCCGTGCAGGCGCTCTATCAGATGGACGTCGCCGGCACGGGCATTCTACAGACCATGGGCGAGTTCGAGAGCCATTGGATGGAGCGCGAGATCGATGGGCGTCGACGCAGGCGCGGTCGATCGGGGCTTCTTCCGCGATCTCGTCTCGGGCGTGCTGCGCGAGCAAAAAGTGATCGACCGCACGCTCGACGAGACCCTTGCGGAAAATTGGCGTCTTGCGCGCCTCGAGGCGGTGTCGCGTGCCATCCTTCGCGCCGGCGCTTATGAATTATCGCATCGGCGCGACGTCTCCGTCGCCTCGACGATCGCCGCTTATCTCGACGTGGCGACGAGCTTTCATGACGATGCCGAGATCAAATTCATCAATGGCGCGCTCGATGCCGTGGCGCGACGCTTGCGCGCCGATGAGATGAAGCCGAAGGCGCATGCGCGGTGAGGCGCTTCGATGAGCAAGCGGCCGCCCTCGGCCGAGGATGAATTCGTCGCGCGGCTCATCAGGCCGCTCGCGGGGGAGGGCGCTTTCGATCTCAAGGACGATGCTGCGCGGCTCGTGCCGCCGCGAGGCCATGAGCTCGTCCTGAAGACCGATGCGATCGTGATGGGGGTGCACGCCTTTCCGGAGGATCCGCCCGACCTGGTCGCGCGCAAGGCCTTGCGCATGAACCTCTCCGATCTCGCCGGGAAAGGCGCGAAGCCGCTCGGCTTTCTCCTTTCGCTCGCCTTGCCGCCGCACCCCGATCAAGCGTGGCTCACCCGTTTCTTCGAGGGGCTGGCAAAGGATTGCGCGTGCTTCTCCTGTCCCTTGCTCGGCGGCGACACCACGCGCACGCCCGGCCCGTTCAGCGCCTCGATCACGATCGTCGGCGCGGCGCGGCCAGGCCGCATGCCGACGCGCCTTGATGCGCGGCCGGGCGATCTCATCGCCGTGACCGGCACGATCGGGGACGCGGCGCTCGGCCTCGTGCAGAGGCTCGAGCCGGAGCGTGCCGTCAGATGGGGCCTCTCGGTCGAGGAGCGCGAACATCTCGCCTCGCGCTATCTCTTGCCGCAACCGCGCAACGCGCTCGCCGCGACCGTCGCCCGGCACGCGCGCGCCGCGATGGATATCTCCGATGGTCTCGTCATCGACCTCGAAAGATTGTGCCGCGCCTCGGGCCTCGCGGCGCGGATCGATGCGGATCGGGTGCCTTTGTCGCCGGCGGCGAAGAAGGCGCTCGGCGCTGACCAAGCGCTGATCGGGACCCTGCTTACGGGCGGCGACGATTATGAGCTTCTCGTGACGCTCGATCGAAATTCATGGCGCGGCTTCAGCGCCGAATGCGAGGCGAAGGGCGTTGGCGCGACCTTGATCGGCGAAACCCTTTCAGGCGAGGCAGGGCTCGTCGGGGTGATGCAATCTCGGCGTGAGCTCGACTTGGAGCAAAGCGGTTTCTCGCATCTTTGACGCTCCGAGAACATCCGAGCCCACCCTTTGAGATGCGCAAGGACCGGGGCTCTGCCCTGCGGAGGCGCCATGCTCGGCGCATGGCGCGGGGCTTTTTTCTCCTGTAGACCGGAAAACCGCGACGGATCTGCGCGGTGTTGCATTTTCACGGTCGCGTCCCTGTTTCCCGCGTTGAGACCGGCAAGCCCGTAAGCGTCGCGCCGTTCACTTGCGACGTCGGCGGTTTGCCCACAGCCTCGTCACGGGAAGCCCGACCGAGAAGCCATCACCCGAGAAGCCGCCGACCGAGCTACCACTTCAGAACCTGGCAATGTCGCTTGCAAGAACCCAAACCATCACCGCGCACCTGCCGCTTGCGCGGTTGATCGGGGGGCTGGGCGCGGGCCAGATCGTCGGTTGGGGGACGAGCTTCTATTTGCCGACAATTCTCGCGGGCGACATCTCGCGTGACACCGGCCTTTCGGAAGAGGTCGTGTACGGCGGCGTGACCGTGATGCTCCTCGTCAGCGCCTCGCTCGCTCCCTGGCTCGGCCGCAGGCTCGATCGGGGTGGCGCGCGCGTCATCATGACGCTGGGCTCGCTCGCCATGGCGCTCGCGCTCATCTTGGTCGGCATCTCCTTCGATTTGAAGAGCTACCTTCTCGCCTGGGTCGTGATGGGTGTCGCGAGCTCGATGCTGCTCACGAATTCCGCCTTCGTCGCGGTCGCGCAGCTCGCGGGCGCCGGTGCGCGCCGCGCCATGACGGTCCTCATGCTGTTCACCGGAGTTGCCTCTTCGGTCGCCTGGCCTGCCTTGAGCTTTCTCGACGGTGCAGTCGGCTGGCGCGCGACTTGTTTCGTGCTGGCCGGCCTGCATCTTCTTCTCAGCGCGCCCTTTCATTGGTGGCTCTTGCGGGCGAGAGTTTCTCCTTCGCCCGGAGCCCTTCCGCCGCGCCCGGTTCAAGAGGGGATCTCGCCATCCCTTCAGAAAATCGCGCTTCTCATCCTCATCCCTTGCATGTGCCTCAGCGGCTTCATCTCCTGGGGACTTTCCGTCCACATCGTCGATCTCTTGCGCCACCTCGGCGCGGAGCGGGCCGAGGCGATCTCGCTCGCCTCGCTCCTCGGCGTGCTCCAGGTGAGCTCGCGTCTCATCGACCTCGCCATGGGGTCGCGGCATTCGCCCTTGCTCACCGGCATCGTCGCCGCGACGCTGTTGGCGCTTTCCTTCGCGGCTCCGTTGACGGGGTTCGCGGGGGGCTCTCCCGCGGTCTTCATGGTCATCTATGGCGTGGCGAGCGGCTCGATGAGCCTCGCGCGGGTGATGATCCCCCTCGCGCTCTTCGGCTCGCGCAGCTATGGGCGCGCAACGGGCCTCCTCGCCGGGTTTCAAAACGTCGCCTTCGCGCTCGCGCCGCTCGCCTATGCCGCCATGTTCGACCGCCTCGGCCTTTCTTTCGCCTTGTGGCTCTCTTTCACCGCCGGCGTGCTGACCTTGATCGGCATGACCATCTTGTTCGCCATGCGTCGCGGCTGAGCAAAGCGCGAGCGCTCGACACTGCCTCCCGCCATTCCCTCTGAACCTCGAGCCTCACCTCATGCGCCAAGCCCGCTCCCTTGACCGCGTCGCGCTCGCCTTGATGCTTTTGTGCTGCATGAGCTGGGGCTTGCAACAGGTGCTGGCCAAGCTCGCGCTCGCCGAAGTGCCGCCGATCACCCAGGCGGCGATCCGCTCGGTCGGCGGCACGATCATCATCGGAGGGTGGAGCTGGTGGCGCGACCCGAACGTCTTTCGCCGTGACGGCACCCTCTGGCCGGGAATCGCCGCGGGCGTGCTCTTCGCGCTCGAGTTCGTCGCGCTCTTCATCGGGTTGCAATGGACGAGCGCCAGCCACGCGGCGCTCTTTCTCTACACGGCGCCGTTTTTCGTGGCGCTCGGCGCGGCCTTCCTCTTGCCGCAAGAGCGCTTGCGGGCAAGCCAATGGCTCGGCCTTACGCTCTCCTTCATCGGCGTGGCGATCGCGCTCGGCGTCTCGACGCATCAGGGGATGACGCCGGTGATCGGCGACCTCCTCACGCTCGCGGCCGGCGCCTTCTGGGGGATGGTGACCTTGACCGTGAAGGCGACGAGGTTGAGCTCGGTCCCGGCCGCCAAGGTGCTGCTCTACCAGCTCGCGGTTTCCGCCGTGCTCCTCGCGCTCGCCGCTTTCTTGACGGGTGAGAGCTTGCCGATGAGGCTCTCTCTCGTGCCGGCCGCGAGCTTGCTTTACCAGACGATCTGGGTTGCCGGCGTCACTTATCTCATTTGGTATTGGCTCTTGCGGCAATACCATGCGGGCGAGCTGTCGGCTTTCACTTTCGTGACACCTCTGATGGGCGTGCTCGCCGGCCATTTCCTGCTCGGCGACGCCATGGAATCGGGGCTCGTCCTCGCGGTCGCGCTCGTGCTCGGCGGCATCATTCTCGTGAACCGGCCAAGACCGGCTTGAGCGCGGTTTGAATTCGCCCCGCCTTGCCTTGACCCGCGAAGCGAGCGCACTTAACCCTTTCGCGCGAGTTTTCGGGAGCGCCGACACGATGAAACCGCCGATCCGCGCGAGCTCGATCCTGCGTTCCCAAGCGGTCCGGGCCGGCGAAGTCGTCGACGAGGTTACGCTCGACCATGAGGACCGATATCGGCGCCGCGCCGTGCTTTCCTGCGCCGGAGGGCTCGAGGTCTTGCTCGATCTCGACAAACCTGCCCGCCTCGAGCACGGGGACGCGCTGAAGCTCGAAGACGGCCGCCTCGTGCGCGTGGTCGCCGCGGCCGAGGAACTCGTCGAGATCACCTCGGACAACCCGGCGCGCCTCTTGCGGGCCGCCTGGCACCTCGGCAATCGTCATACGACGGCGGAGATCACGGCCGAAGCGATCTATTTGGCAAGCGACCATGTGCTCGTCGAGATGTTGCGGGGGCTCGGGCTCGCCGTCCGTCCGGTGACGCGCGCGTTCCGTCCGGAGCGAGGAGCCTATGAGCATCGTCACGGCCATGCCACCCATGAGCACGGCCGCAACGGCCATGCCGATGGGAGTGATCCTCACCGGACTTCCGGCGCCGACACCGAGTTCGGAAAAGAACCCGCGCTGCATCGTCAACCGGGCACGAGCCGCTAATCGAAGAGCTTCACGGTCAAGACACCGACGAGAACGAAAAATGCATGATTTGACGCGCCTTCGGGCGGCCCGGGAACGCATCCGTGCGCATGTGACGCGCACCCCGCTCTTTCGATCGTCCACGCTCTCTGACGAAATGGGCTGCAACGTCTTCATCAAGGCGGAGCTCTTCCAGAAGGTCGGCTCCTTCAAGGCACGCGGCATGCTCAACCGCCTGCTGACGATGGATTCAAATGAGCTCCGCAAGGGCGTCATCACCTTCTCGGCCGGCAACGCGGCGCAGGGCCTGGCCTTCGCGGCGCGCATCGTTGGCACGCGTGCCGTGATCGCGATGCCGGAAGCGGCAAGCCCGGCGAAGATCGCGGCGACCAAGGGCTACGGCGGAGAGGTGATCCTCGACGGCAAGAACGCCGCCGAAACCTACGCGAGATGCATGGCGGAGGTCGCGGCCCAAGGGCTCATCTATGTGCCGTCTTATGACGATGTCGCCTTGATGGAGGGGCATGCTTCGCTCGGTCTCGAGGTCCTGGAAGACGTGCCCGATGTCGCCGCGATCTTCTGCGGAATCGGGGGCGGCGGGCTCATCGGCGGCCTCGCAATGGCGCTGCGCGCCTCCAAGAGCAAGGCGCGGATCTTCGGCGTCGAGCCCGAGCTTGCGTCTTGCGCCACACAGGCCTTGCGCGCTGGCGAGCCCGTGCAGGTCGTCAACGGCAGGACGCTCGCCGATGGCCTCGCGCCGCCCATCGTGGGCAAGGCATGCCTGCCGATCATCCGCGAGGAAGTCGAGGAGGTGATCCTCGTCACCGAGGAGGAGATCGCCGATGCGATCCGCTTCCTTCTGTCGCGCTGCAAGCTCTTGACCGAAGGCGCTGGAGCAGCCCCGCTCGCCGGGCTTCGCCGGCGGAAGAATTTGGGCTTCGCGCCAAGCGACAATGTCGTCCTCGCGCTCTGCGGCGGCAATATCGACCTCGAAAGGCTGGCGGGCATCCTCCCCGCATTACCCGTTTCGTGAGCGGAAACAGGCGACGATGAGCGTGCCCGGCCATCTTGCTCTCTTCGCCTGGCTTTCGCCGTCCTTTCCGATCGGCGCCTTCGCGTATAGTCACGGGCTCGAGACGGCGGTTTCGGACGGCGATGTTCGCGATGGCGCGACGCTTCAGGCTTGGCTGTTCGATCTCTTGCGACTGGGTTCGATCCGCACGGATCTGATCCTTGCCGCTTGCGCCGCAAGGGCGCTCGGCGCCGGCGACGAGGATGGCTTTCGAGAGGTAGCCGAGCTCGCGATCGCCCTTTCGCCCTCTAAGGAGCGGCATCTCGAGACGACGCAGCAAGGTCGATCCTTCATGGATGCGCTCGGCGCCGCCTGGCCGTCACCGACGATCGATGAACTTCTCGGCCGCTCGGGCGAGATCGCTTATCCGGTCGCTTTCGGGGTGGCGCTCTTCGCTCATCGCATGAAGCTTCGCTCGTCGCTCGCCGCCTTCGCCTTGCATTCTTGCGCCAATCTCGTGTCCGCCGTGGTGCGGCTCGGAACGATCGGCCAGACCGATGGCCAAAAAATCATCGCCTCGCTCATGAAGCCGGTGGAGGGAGCCGCGGCGAGGGCGGCCCGCGCGACTCTCGATGATCTCGGCAGCGCGACGTTGCGCGCCGACCTCGCCTCGCTGCGGCACGAAACCCTCTATTCACGGCTGTTTCGCTCATGATGTTCGAGGCGAGGTGCGAACTCTCGCGGCATGAGCTTTGCTTTTCCCGATCGCGCATTATGTTGGAGCTTCGCCATGGCGTCATCGTCTCCCCATGGACCCTTGCGGGTCGGCATCGGCGGTCCGGTCGGTTCGGGCAAGACCGCGCTGATGGAGCATTTGTGCAAGCGCTTGCGCGAGCATTACGACATCGCGGCGATCACGAACGACATCTACACCAAGGAGGATGCCGAGATCCTGGCGCGCGCCCAGGCGCTGTCGCTCGACCGTATCATGGGGGTGGAGACTGGAGGTTGCCCGCACACCGCGATCCGTGAGGATTGCTCCATCAACCTAGCCGCCATCGAGGAGATGAAGCGCCGGTTTCCCGCGCTTGATCTGATCTTGATCGAGTCGGGAGGCGATAATCTCGCGGCGACTTTCTCCCCCGAGCTTGCCGATCTCACGATCTATGTGATCGACGTGGCGCAAGGCGAGAAGATCCCGAGGAAAGGGGGTCCCGGCATCACGCGCTCCGACCTCCTCGTGATCAACAAGATCGACCTTGCGCATCATGTCGGCGCAGACCTCAAGGTCATGGACCGGGACTCCCGCCGCATGCGAGGGCAGAAGCCCTTCATCTTCACCGAATTGCGCAAGGGCCAGGGGGTCGAGGAGATCGCGACCTTCATCGAACGGCGCGGAGGGCTCGCGAAGGCGGCCTAGCTCGGGAGACGTACGAGCCCCTGATGGCCTGAAAAACCGCAGCAGTGGAAAGGGAAAGCGTTACGCCGCGCCCTTCGTCGCGCCCTCACTCCTCATCATAAAAACGGAGGTAAGGCTGGCATCGGACCGGGATGGCGGCGCCGTAAAAGCTGTACATCCGTCTCCTGTAATCGATGCAGCTCGGCAACGCGCGGTCGACTTCACGCAATACCATTGCACCCCTTCCCGGTGGGTTGCGGCCTGGAGGATTGCGAGGGGGAGGGTTGTCGGCCGTGGGAACAAGAACGGAGCCACCCCCACCGCCCTCGCTTCCACCGCCACCGCCCGCCGCGCCACCACCACCACCATTGCCGCCGCCGTCGCCGCGCGCGGCAGCGATCGTGCTCGTCGCGCAGAGGCCGGGCAAGGTCGCGATGCCAAGCGCGAAAGCAAGGCCAATCTTCACGAGCGCCAGGGTTTTCATGATAGCTTCTCCTCTAAACGGGGCTTGCGAGCTCGGGGGTCGGATCGCTCGGGGCCTTGCGCCTTGGTCGCGGGAGAGTTGACGAAGGTTCATGGGGCGAGGACGAGGCTCGTTTGCCGGCGCGCCGTTCGCTCGGCAAAGAATAAAAAACGATCGCGCCGATGAACCTTTCTTGCTGTCCGGGCGACTACAAGGCGGTGAGGGGTTGGCCATGGAACGCACGAGCGACGATGCGTTGATCGAGCAGATCGCCTCCGGCGACAAGCTCGCGATGCGCACGCTCTTCGCGCGCCACCAGGTCCGCGTGTTTCGCTTTCTATGCTCAATTCTGCGAGATCAGGCCGCCGCCGAGGATCTGCTCAATGAAGTCTTCATCGATGTCTGGCGGCAGGCTGGAAGATTCGAGGGCCGCTCGAGCGTCTCGACCTGGATTTTGGCGATCGCCCGCTTCAAGGCTTTGTCGGCGCTCAGGCGTCCGCGTCACGCCGAATTCGACGAGGAGGCTGCCGCCGAGATCGTCGATCTCGAAGATGATCCCGAGGTGGTTGCGCAGAAGAAGGACAAGGGGGAGATCCTTCGCGCTTGTCTTGCCGGCCTCTCCGGCCAGCATCGCGAGATCATCGACCTTGTCTACTATCAAGAGAGATCGATCGAGGAATGCGCCGAGATCGTCAATATACCGGAAAATACGGTGAAGACCCGATTATTTCATGCCCGCAAGAGATTGGCTGAGATTGCCAAGGGCAAAGGCTTGGACAGAGGCTGGCCATGAACAGCGATGAAACCTCCGCCAACCGCGAGCTCGCGGATCTTTTGCCCTTCTATGTCACGGGACGCTTGCCGCTCGACGATGTGAAGCGCCTCGAGAAAGCGCTCGCGACGGATGAGGCGCTGAGAAGCGAGCTCGCCCTTGTCGAGGAGGAGAGGGCGGCGACCATCGAGGCCAATGAGAGCCTCGGCCTGCCTTCCTCGCGCGCGGGCGCACGCTTCCTTGCGGCGCTCGAGGCGGAGCCGGCGCGAGCAACGCCGCGAGCGCTCGCGCGCGGTTTCATCGCCTGGATCGGTGAGCGCCTGGAATCCTTGACGCCGCGCCAAATGGCCTATGCGGGCATCGCCGCGGCACTCCTCGTCCTCGCGCAAGCGGGTCTCATCGGGGCGCTCCTCGAGGCCACGGGCGAGGAAACCTATACTCAGGCCTCCGTGCGCGGCGCCCCGAATGAAGGAAGCCTGGCAACGATCGCCTTCAGCCCCGACGCGAAAGCGGCCGAGATATCGAGCCTGCTCGAGGCAGAGCATGTGACGATCGTCGACGGCCCGAAGCCGGGCGGGCTTTACGTCCTGCGCCTTGGCCCCAAGCAGATGCCCAAGGCTGATCGTGACGCCGTCATCGCACGGCTCGGCGCGCAAAAGAGCCTTGTGCGCTTCGTTGCGCCGTCGCAATAGCGCGCCTCTGAAACGGGAGGCTCCAATGCGGTCTCGAGCCGGTAAGATGAAAGCGCGGTCCGGCGCGGCGCCCGGTCGGAACCGGGCCCTCCCCATGCTCCTTGCGGGCATCCTCGCGCTTCTGCTCGGCGGCGGATTGGCGACGGCGCAAGGTTTTCGCGGTGGTTTCGGGGGAGGCGAGGGTGGCGGCTTCGGACCGAACGAACGTGGTTTCGGCGAGCGAGGCGGCCTCGCGCAACCTGGCGTGCGGGCTCCGGACGGAGCTCTCTCTGGACCCGAGAACCCGCGCAAGCGCCGCGTTATCGGCGGGGCTCGCTACCCGTCGGGGCGACGGCCGGTCGCCGGATGTGACGTCGCAAATTGCGCCTTTGGGCGCGGTGGTCGTTGGTACCCGCCGATCCGGCGTCCAGGCGTGTTCTTCCCACCCGTCATTTATTTTCCGCCAGCCGGGGAGGGCGTCGTCGAAGGAGAGCCAGAGATGCCGCCAGGGCCTGCGCGCCATCCCGTTCGCCCAGTGAGACCCGTCCCACGCCCGGTCGCGCCATCCGCAACCGTCTCGAGATCAGCGAAGCATTATCCCTCGGCGCCACCGCCCATCGCAGTGACGGGGCCGAATTCGCGTTTCATCGTGCCGGCCTTAACCGAAACGCGCTATGTGCAAAACGAAGTCCTCGTTGAAATTCCTCAGCGTCTGTCGCCCGTGGCCTTGCGGAGCCTCGAGCGCCGGCACGGCCTGGCCTTGATCGCATCGCAGGATTTCACGCTCATCGGCGCCAAGATTGCTCGCTACCGGATCGCCGCTCCGCGAAGCGTCGCGGCGACCGTGGATGGGCTTCGTCGCGATGGTCGCGTGGCCGGCGCCCAGCCGAATTATATTTTCGCCTTGCAAGAAGATGACGGCGGATCCGAAAGCGCGGCGACGTCGGCTGTTGCGCCCGTGAGCCGCGCGACCGAGGGTGTTCCCACCCTCCCGAAAATCGAGGACCCTTCTGCCGGCGCGATCGCGCGCTCCGCGCCTGGCGCGGAAAAACCGACCGAGGCCGCCTCGACGAGCGAGCCGCTTCAATACGCGGTGAAGGCGTTGCATCTTGACGAAGCGCATCGTCTTGCCACCGGCAAGGGCATACGGATCGCAGTCATCAATTCCGGCATCGACGACGGGAGCGCCGAGATCAAAGACCGCGTCGTTGCGAGGCTCGACACGATCGGTGGCGAGTTCCACGGCGCATCCGCATGGCACCGCCATCGCCGGAGCGATCCTCGCTCATGCCAAGCTCGTCGGCGTCGCGCCCGACGCGCAGGTGATTGCCATCCGCGCCTTCACGGGAGAGGGCAGTTCGGACGGCGCGCAAGGCACGAGCTTTCACATCTTGCAAGGGCTCGATTTCGCGGCCGCACAAAACGCGCGCATCGTGAACATGAGCTTCGCGGGCCCCAAGGACGCCTTGCTGTCTCGCGCGCTCTCGGCTTTGCGCGCAAAAGGCGTCACCGAAGTTGCCGCCGCCGGGAATGGGGGTCCGCGATCGGCGCCCCTTTATCCCGGCGCGGATGCAGGCGTCATCGCGGTCACGGCCACCGATGCCGAAGGCCAGCTTTTCGGCCTTGCCAATCACGGCAACTATATCGCCATGGCGGCACCGGGCGTCGACATTCTTGCGCCCGCTCCCGGAGATGCGGTGCAGATCGTCTCCGGCACGTCGATCGCGGCCGCGCATGTGACGGGCATCGCCGCGCTCGCGCTCGAGCGCTACGGGAGCCTCGCGCCGGACGCTCTTCTCGGCGCCCTCGACGCCGGAAGCCGCAAGGTCTCGCCCGAAGCGACACCTGAGGATTACGGCGCCGGCGTCGTCGATGCCTACGGCGTGGTTCGGGGCAAGCCCGGTGCGGACAACGCGCCCGGCTCCCGATCCGCTCGGGCGGCGCCTCGCTGAAAACGACGCAGTTTTGGCCGTGCTTTGGATAAATAGAGGCCTTTTTTCCGAGAAGATCATTCTCAGCTAACGAGCCAAAACATACGGCCAATTGCCCAATGCCGTGATGCTCCAACTGCTAACGGCACTCCTCAAGGAAACGTGATGCCACCAGGTCGATCGAGCTGCGTTATGCGCAGACATCGCCAACATCATGATCGAGGAATGCCATGGACAAGGCTTGGGAAAAAGATCCGATGCTCGTGGCCACGCAGCTCGAGCGACGCTCCTTCATCAGGGCGAGCCTCGTGGGTGGGGTCACGGCCGGATTTGCGCTCGCCGTTCAGCCCGTTTCGGCGGAAACCATCATCACCGACACCAACGGCCTGGACGCCGGCATGGTGCAGGTGAAAACCGAGGACCGGATGGTTCCGGCCTATCGCGCGCGCCCCGCCGGCGGCGGGAAGGTGCCGGTCATCGTCGTGATCCAGGAAATCTTCGGCGTGCATGAGCACATCAAGGATGTGTGCCGCCGTCTCGCCAAGCTCGGCTATTACGCGATCGCGACCGATCTTTATTCGCGCATCGGCGATGCGACGCAAATCTCCGACATCCCGACCCTTATCTCCACCATCGTCTCCAAAGCACCCGACGCCCAGGTTGCTTCCGATCTCGACGCGACCGTCGCCTTCGCGGCCTCCGAGGGCGGCGACACCTCGAAGCTCGGCGTCACTGGATTTTGCTGGGGAGGCCGGCAGACCTGGCTCTTCGCCGAACATAATCCGAAGCTGAAGGCGGCGGTCGCCTGGTACGGTCCTCTCACCAATGTTCCCAATGAGCTTCAGCCCCAGCGCGCGATCGACGCGGTTGCCGACCTCAAATGCCCGGTTCTCGGCCTTTACGGGGCCGCCGATCAGGGCATCCCGGTCGATGCCGTGAACGCCATCAAGGCGGCCGCCGATAAGGCCGGAAAGACGGTGGACGTGGTGATCTATCCCGACACGCCGCATGGCTTTTACGCCGATTACCGGCCTAGCTACCGCGCCGACAAGGCGGCTGACGGCTGGGCGCGCCTCCAAGCCTGGTTCAAGAAATACCTGGTATAAGCCCCTGACGTCGGGAGGAGACCCCTCCCGACGCCTGCCTTGATGAGTTGACGCGCGCCTGCGAGGCCACCAAAAGGAGCGCGTGGACAAAGGCCTGATCTCGACGGCGACCGCCACGGCGACGGCGCGACGCGGTATTCTGCACGACCTCCTGACGGCGCTTTCGCGCTCGCACGGGCTTGCCTGTGCGGCGCTCGTCGCCTTGTCGCTGCTGATGTTCCTGCCGGGTTTTACCGGCTTGCCGCCGATGGATCGCGACGAGCCGCGTTTCGCCCAGGCCTCGAAGCAGATGCTGGAGACGGGTAATTTCGTCTCGATCCGTTTTCAGGACGAGGCGCGCAACAAGAAGCCCGTCGGCATTTATTGGCTGCAGAGCGCGAGCGTCGCGCTTGCCGAATCAACGGGCTTCGGTTCCGCGCGGGCCACCATCTGGCTTTACCGCATCCCCTCGCTCATCGGCGCGATCGCCGCGGTGCTGCTCACCTATTGGGCAGGTCTCGCCTGGCTTGAAAATCGCTATGCCTTCATGGCCGCGGCCTTGATGTGCGCCTCCATTCTTCTCGGCGTCGAGGCGAGGCTCGCCAAGACCGACGCCGTGCTCACGGCCTCGATCGTCGCGGCCATGGGTGCGCTCGCCCGCCTCTTCGCGATGCGCGACGCCAAGGTCAAGGGCTCCGCCGCCCCGTCCTTCGTGCTTTGGCTCGCGATCGCCGTGGGCGTCCTGATCAAAGGCCCGATCGTTGTCATGGTCGCGGGCCTCGCATCGCTTGCGCTCTCGATCAAGGAGCGTTCCGGGCGCTGGCTCAAACCGGCATGCGATTACAGGGCCATCGCGCTCGCGCTCATCATCATCGCTCCCTGGTTCATCGCCATCGCGCTCGACACGCATGGGGCCTTCTTCAGCGAGGCGGTCGGAGGGGACATGCTCGGCAAGGTCGCGGGCGCGCGCGAAGCGCATGGCGCGCCGCCCGGCACCTATCTTGTCGCGGCCTTCATCACCTCGTGGCCGATCGCGCCCTTGGCGCTCATCGCGGCGCCCGCGATCTGGCGGGCGCGGCGCGAGGATGCCGTGGCCTTCCTCCTCGCCTGGCTCATTCCGTCCTGGCTCGTCTTCGAGGCGGTGCCGACGAAGCTGCCCCATTATGTGCTGCCGCTCTATCCGGCGATCGCGCTTCTCGTTGCGCTCATCGCTCAGCGCGGCGACTTGCGTGCCGAAGGAAGATGGAGGCGTTTGGCGCTGATTCCTTTTGCCGTTGCCGACCGCGCTCGTCGCGCTCGCCATCCCCTATGTCACGCTGCTTTATGGGGACCGTGCCGACATCGTAGGCGCGCTGTTCGCGGCGTTGGCGACCTCATGCGCGGTCGTTGCCGCCATCGCCCTCACGCGAAGACGCATCGAGCAAGCTTGCTCGGCGCTTCTCATGGCCGCGCTGCTGCTGTTTATCGGCATCTATGGATTCGCGATTCCGCGGCTTCAGGCCTTGACCTTGTCTCCGCGCCTCGTGGCCTTGATGTCGAAATCTCCCTGCGTGCCGCAAGCTCTCGCGACGGCCGGTTTCAACGAGCCGAGCCTCGTCTTCCTGACCCGCACCGATCTCCATCTCACGAACGGGGCCGATGCCGCGCGCTTCCTCGCGCTTCCTGGCTGCCGCGCGGCCTTCGTGGACATCCGCCAGGAGGGCGAATTCACCAAGGGCCTCGCCGCGATCGGCCGCACGCCGAATCTCCTCGGCCGTGTGCTCGGCGTCAATCTGAACGGGGGCCGCCATATGGACATCGGGGTCTATGCCAATGGCGGTTGAGGCGACGCGCGAGAAATCCGCGCCTTGCCGCCGAAGCCCCGCTTGGCGTTCCTGCGGAAACGGGCACGGCCGGGCCCTATTGGTTCTGCGAGGCTTGGCGCGGCGCCTCGTCACCCTGATCGCGATGGCAAGGGCCGCACCGCGCGATCTCATGCCCAGCGGTGGCGCATTCACGGCGGCGATCCTCCTCGTGCTCGTGACGGGTTTCGCCTGCGATGGGGTGATCGCCTCCGCCATGCGGCATTTGCCGCGTGCCGTGACAGGCTTCTTCGAGTACGTCACCATTCTCGGCGAAGGATGGATCTGGCTCCTTCCCACCGCGCTTCTCGGATTGGCTTTCGCCTGGGCAAGCTTTGCTGGAACCTCGAGGCGAAAGCGCGCGCGCCTTGTCTTGCGCGCCGAGCGTGCCCTCTTCATGTTTTCGGCGGTGGGCGTGCCGTCCCTCGTGACGACGGTCCTGAAGCATGTCGTCGGGCGCATGCGCCCACGTTATTTCGAAAGCCTCGGCGCCTTTCATTTCGAGCCTTTTTCGCTCGCCGCCTCGAAAGCAAGCTTCCCGTCCGGGCATGCGACGACCGCCGCCGCGCTCATCATCGCGATGGGCGTCGTGGCGCCGCGCTGGAAACCTCCTGTCGTGATGCTCGCTCTTCTCGTGTTCCTCTCGCGTCTCGCGATCGAAGCGCATTACGTGAGCGATGTGCTCGCCGGCGCCCTCATCGGGATCGCCGGCGCGCGCGCGATGCGGACGCTTTTCGCCAAGGCGCGGATCGGCTTGAGATCAGGCACTTTCCTCGCCGTCGCGCGTGAGGCCCGAGCCAGCGGTGAGTCCTGTCGCAAGGAGGCTCGATGCCCATGAGCTGGCCGCAAGACGAGAGGTCGAGCGAGCTTATGCCGAAAGCCGCGCCTGTCGATCGTCGTGCCGATGCGCAACGAAGCGGAGAATGCCGGCCCGCTGATCGAGGAGATCGAGCGCGCCTGCGCTGAGCTTGTTCCCTTCGAGATCATCTGCGTCGACGATGGCTCGTCCGACGGGACGGGCATGTCGCCTTGCGGAGCTCGCGGCCGCTCGTCCGCATTTACGGGCGTTTCGCCATGCCGCGAGCTGCGGCCAGAGCGCCGCGGTGCGCACCGGCGTGAGGGCGGCGCGCGCGCCGATCGTCGCGACGCTCGACGGTGACGGCCAGAACGATCCGGCCTTCATCCCGAAGCTTCTCGAGGCGCTCGAGGCCGGCGGGGTCTCGACCGGCCTCGTCGCCGGGCAAAGGGTCGGCCGCAAGGACACAGGCTTCAAGAAGCTGCAATCGCGTGTCGCGAACGCGGTGCGTGGGCGCATCTTGCGCGACGGCACGCGCGACACGGGCTGCGGCCTCAAGGCGTTCCGGCGCGAGCTCTTCCTGGCGCTTCCCTATTTCGACGGCTTGCACCGTTTCCTGCCCGCGCTGATGCGGCGCGAGGGCTATGAGGTGAGCGCTCGTCGATGTGGTCGACCGTCCCCGCCGCGCGGGGCGCTCGAATTACGGTCTCTTCGACCGGCTCTGGGTCGGCATCCTCGATCTCGCCGGTGTGTGGTGGCTGATCCGCAGGCGCAGGCGCGTGCCGATCGTGTCGAATTTGCGAAAGGATGCATGATGCTGGTCGATCTCGCGAACGCGCTCGGCGGCTATCTCCAGGACGTTTTCGTCAACAAATTTGATTTCGCGGTGCTCATCGGGCTCGTCGCGCAGGCGTTGTTCACCATGCGATTCCTCGTGCAATGGCTCGCGAGCGAGAAAGCGGGCCGCAGCGTCATCCCCTTCAGCTTTTGGCTGTTCTCGATCGGCGGCGGCCTCCTCCTCTTCGCTTATTCCTTGTGGCGGCGCGATCTGGTCTTCATCCTCGGGCAGGGGTTCGGCGTTTTCGTCTATCTTCGCAACGTCGCCCTCGTGCTCAAGGAGCGCCGTGGGGAGGCGGGGAAGGTGAGGCGGGCGGGATAGGCACGGATCGCGGCGCCCACCCGCCGGGCGGCGACTGTCGCCATCATATTCCCGCCCGGAGCCAAACGCTGACCTTCAGCCGGTTCCTACAGTGCCGCCTCATGCCTCCCTCGGAATAAGCAGGCGAAAGGCGAGACACCTCCCATCACCCCTTGACCGGCTTCGGCCACGGCGTCTCGGCGACGGGCGTGATCGGCCCCTTGCCGGAGAACCATTGCTTGAGGTTGTCGACCACGAGATTGCCCATGGCGTTTCGCGTGTGCACCGAGGCCGAGCCGACATGCGGCAAGAGCACGACATGGGGCATGTCGATCAGCTCCTTCGGCACATTCGGCTCGTGCGCGAACACATCGAGGCCGGCGCTGCCGACCTTTCCCGCCTTGAGCGCCTCGATCAGCGCCTTCTCGTCGACGACCGAGCCGCGCGCGATGTTGATGAGCACGCCCTTGGGGCCTAGCGCCTCCAAGACCTTCGCGTTGATCAGGTGCTTCGTCGCCGCGCCTCCCGGCGTGATCACCATGAGGATGTCGACCGCCTCGGCCATGTCGGTGAGCGAGGCGTAATAGGGGTAGGGCACGCCGGGCTTCGATGAGCGGCTGTGATAGGCAAGGCCAAGGCCGAATGCCTCGGCGCGCCTGGCGATCGCCATGCCGATGCGCCCAAGCCCCACGATGCCCATGGTCTTGCCGCGCAAGGTGTCGGTGAAGGGGAAGGGCTTCGTGAGCCATTTGCCGGCGCGCAAATAGGCGTCCGCTTGCGGGAGCTGGCGCACCGTCGCGAGGAGAAGGCCCATCGCCGTGTCGGCGACCTCGTCGGTCAGCACGTCGGGCGTGTTGGTCACGACGATGCCCCGCTTTGCCGCGGCATTCGCGTCGACATGATCGTAGCCGACGCCGCAGGACGCCAGGATCTCGAGATTCGGGTAACGGTCGAAGAATGCGTCGTCGAGACGTTCATGGCTCTCACCCGCCGCCACGCCACGGATTTTCTTCGCCACTTTCTCGAGCTTCGTCTTCTGCTCGGCGCCCGTGAAGGGCCGATAGACGGTGAAGGCTTTATCGAGCCCATCCGCCGTCTTGTTCGGAAGAGGGCCGGTCAATATGATATCGATAGTCTCGGTCATTGAGCACCTGTGGCGGGAAAAGCGTGATGTCGGCTCGCGCACCCCTCTTGAGAAGCTGGGCGCATCGGCTTGCCTTGTGGAAAGCGAACAAGGATTATGCTCTAGAAGCGAGAACCGCAACGGAGAATTTCCGGAGCGCAATCGTGTTGGGAGAGAGAGCCGCATGGCGAGCGTCGGCATCAAGGATATCCGCAAGGCCTACGGTTCGACCGAGGTCATTCACGGCATCAATGTCGAGATCCTCGACGGGGAATTCGTCACGCTCGTCGGCCCCTCGGGCTGCGGCAAGTCGACCTTGCTGCGCATGATCGCCGGGCCTCGAGGAAATCATCGTCGGGCGAGATCCGCATCGGCGAGCGCGTGGTCAACGACGTGCCGCCGAAAGAGCGCGACATCGCCATGGTGTTCCAGAATTACGCGCTCTACCCGCATATGACGGTCGCCGACAACATGGCCTTTTCGCTTGAAGCTGAAGCGCGCGCCCAAGGCCGAGATCGACGGCGCGCGTCGACAAGGCGGCCGGCATCCTCGGGCTTCGCTCGCTGCTCGATCGCTATCCGCGCCAGCTCTCGGGCGGCCAGCGCCAGCGCGTCGCCATGGGACGCGCCATCGTGCGCGACCCGCAGGTGTTCCTGTTCGACGAGCCGCTCTCCAATCTCGACGCCAAGCTGCGCGTCGCAGATGCGCGCCGAGATCAAGGACCTGCATCAGCGCCTCGGCACGACGACGATCTATGTGACGCATGATCAGATCGAGGCGATGACCATGGCCGACAAGATCGTCGTGCTGCATGACGGGCATCGTCGAGCAGATCGGCGCGCCGCTCGAGCTCTACGACCGGCCGGCCAATCTGTTCGTCGCGGGCTTCATCGGCTCGCCGGCGATGAATGTCCTGAAAGGGCGCATCTCAGGAGGCGGCGGCAAGCCCGCCTTCAAGGCCGAGAATGGCGTCGTGATGCCGCTCGCGAGCGCGCCTGGCGCCTCGGACGGCAGGCCCGCGGCTTACGGCTTTCGCCCGGAACATCTGCGCATCGCGCAAGACGGCGTGCCGGCGGAGGTCGTGGTCGTCGAGCCCACGGGCTCGGAGACGCAGGTCATGCTCAAGCTCGGCGGTTCCGACATCGTCGCCGTCTTCCGCGATCGGATCGCGGCGCGCCCGGGCGAGACGATCAAGATCGCGCCCGACCTTGCCAGCGTGCATCTCTTCGACGTGGAAAGCGGCCAGCGCCTGGCGGCGTGAGCCTTATCGCGCGGTAAAGCTAATTCGCAGGCGCCGGCACCGGGACCGATACGGGCGGCGTCGCGACCGGCGCGGGGTGGCGCGCCGCGTTGGAGAAGAGCGGATCACGACGCGCGTGACGGCGCGATTTGAGGTGCAGGTTCAACGAGTTGCGATATTCGTGCAAGCCCTTCACGCAGAGCTTCGAGAGATCATTCACATGCTCGCGCAGGCATGCCTGGATGCGCCCGCCTCCGGGCTTCTCATGCTCGCAAAAGCGCTCGACCTCCGCCTTGCACGGGCCCTCGCGCACGGTGTGGAACGCGATCGTCGCCGCCGAGGCAGGCAAGGCCGAAAGGATGAGGAAAGTCGTCGCGATCACCGTCGTCTTAACCATGCTCGGCTCCAAGCGAGGCAAAAGACACATAGCAGCAGCGGCGAGAAATGCTACAGTCGGCGCCCGCTGTGGAGGGCCAAGTCTCATTCCTCAGCTTCTCATTCCTCGGCTTCTCATTCCTCGGCTCGACCCCGGCCGCGGGCGCGGCGGGTCGCTGATTGAGCATGCCGCGGAACGATCCGGCCCTCTTTAATTCTTGATCGGCGACCATACCTCATGGCCGCATGGAGATTTGGTGAAGCTTTGGCAATATGGGAATGTGCCCGCCATCGCAAAATCACAAAAACCGGAAGGAAGGGGTGATGTCCCGGTCGCGGGCGCCATCCGCAGCGCCAGCGTCTTCGCCTCAGCCTTCAGTCCTGGCTCTTCTCGCGATCGGGCTGGTTCAGCTTTACCGCCACAGCCTCTCGGCGCTGCTGGGCGGCCAATGCCGATATCTTCCGACCTGCTCGGAATATGCGCTCGACGCCTTTCGCCTGCACGGCTTGTGGGCCGGATCGTTCATGGCGTTCGCGCGGTTGTGCCGCTGCGGGCCATATGGAGGTCACGGCTATGACCCCGTGCCACGCATGATCCCGGACACGGCGCGCTGGTGGCTTCCGTGGCGCTACGGTGTGTGGCGCGGCCCGCGCGAGGGGGATGAAAGCGACGTCGGCCCTCGCCGAAGTCATGAATGAAAAATCCCATCAATAAGCAAAAATGGCGCGACCGACCGAACCTCCCGAGCTGCGCAGCGCCCATGTGATCGTGGTCGGCAACGAGAAGGGCGGGACGGGCAAGTCCACGCTCTCCATCCACATCATCATCGCGCTCCTCAAGGCCGGCCACCGTGTCGCCTCGATCGATCTCGACACCCGCCAGCGGACGCTCACGCGCTTTCTCGAAAACCGCCAAAGCTGGGGCGCGATTGCGGGGCGCGCGATCGAGCTGCCCTTCCACCACGCGCTCGAGCGCGGCGGCAGGGATAGCGCCGGCGAGAACGAGATCGTCGAGTTCACCTCCTTCGCGGAGGCGATTTCGCGCGTCGAGCACGCTTACGAGTTCGCGGTGATCGATACGCCCGCGAGCGACAGCTATCTCATGCGGCTTGCCCATTCGCTCGCCGACACGCTGGTGACGCCGATGAACGATTCCTTCATCGATGTCGATGTGCTGGCGCGCGTGCACAACGACAGGCGCGAGCGTGGCGCGACGGCACAATATGCGGCCCTCGTCCTCGAGGCGCGCCGCCAACGCCGGCTCGCCGATGCCGGCCTCATCGACTGGTTGGTGGTGCGCAATCGCATGGCGTCGCTGCAGTCGCACAACCAGCGCCAGGTCGCCGGAAGCCTCGGTCGCCTTTCGCCGGAGCTGCAGTTTCGCATGGCGGAAGGCTTCGGCGATCGCGTCATCTTCCGCGAGCTGTTCCCGGTCGGCCTCACCGTCCTCGATTCGATCGAGGAGGTCACCGACAAAGGCACGCTTTCGGCCTCGCAGGTCGCGGCGCGCGGCGAGGTCGAGGCGCTCATTCGCAATTTGCGCCTGCCGACGCGCACCGCGGAGCTCCCCCATATGGAGGCGCGCCATCTCTGGTTCGAGGAGACGCAGGCCTTCTACAAGGAGCTGATCGCCAAGGGGCCGGCGGAGCCGTGTGAGGGGACCATCGGCACCTATTGTGATCCCGCGGCTTTCCACTTCATAATGGAAAAAAGCGGTTCGCCCGCGAAAGCAACATCTATCGGGAGCACGCCTATGAGATTAGCCGCCATCGCGCTTGTCGCGTTCGCCTCGACCCTTTGCGCGGGGAGCGCCGAGGCCCAATTCTCGAGCGATGTGGTGAAGCTCGGCGTGCTCACCGACATGTCGAGCCTTTATTCCGACGCGACCGGAAAAGGCTCACTGATCGCGGCGCAAATGGCGGTCGAGGATTTCGGCGGCAAGGTGAGGGGAAAGCCGATCGAGGTCATCAGCGCCGATCACCAGAACAAGCCCGATGTCGGCTCATCCATCGCGCGCGATTGGTACGACAATCAGCATGTCGATGCGATCGTCGATGTGCCGACCTCCTCGATCGCGCTCGCGGTGCAGAAGATCACGCAAGACAAGAACAAGGTCTTCCTCATGTCGGGCCCTGGATCCTCGGACCTCACCGGTGTCGCCTGCTCGCCGAACGGCATCATGTGGACTTACGACACCTATGCGCTGAGCCAGGTGACGGCGAAAGCGCTGATCGCCCGCAAGGACGATAGCTGGTTCTTCATCACCGCCGATTACGCTTTCGGCCACGCGCTCGAGCGCGACGCTGCCAACACCGTGAAGTCGAATGGCGGCACGGTCATGGGCTCGGTGAATGCGCCGTTCAACAGCCAGGATTTCTCCTCCTTCCTTCTTCAGGCGCAAGGCTCGAAGGCGAAGGTCGTCGGCCTCGCGAATGCGGGAGGCGATACGCAGACCGCCATCAAGCAGGCGGCCGAGTTTGGCCTTTCGGAAGGCGGGCAGAAGATCGCGGCGCTTCTTCTCGAGATCACCGACACCCACAGCCTCGGCCTCAAGGCGGCGCAGGGCCTCCTCGCCGCCGACGCCTTTTATTGGGATCGCGACGACGAGAGCCGGGCCTTCTCGAAGCGCTTCTTCGCGCGGGCGGGCAATATGCCGTCGATGATCCAGGCCGGCATCTACTCGGCTGTGACGCATTACCTCAAGGCGATCGACGCGACCGGAACGGACGACGCGAAAACCGTGATCGCGAAGATGAAGGCGACCCCGATCAACGATTTCTTCGCCAAGAACGGCTATATCCGCGAGGACGGAAGAATGGTGCACGACATGTATCTCGTGCAGGCGAAGAAGCCCTCCGAATCCAAGGGCGAATGGGACCTCTACAACATCCTCGCCACCATCCCCGGCGACCAGGCGTTCCGTCCGATGTCCGAGGGCGGCTGCCCCTACGTCAAAGGCTAGGACGCCCGGTCCGCATCGTTCCGATCCGCGTCGGGGAGGCCGACGCGGACGAAACTCCATTCACCCTAAAAATGGGACGCAAGTCTCGAGCCCGTTCTTGAGCTCATGCCCGGGCTTGCCTTCGCGCGCTCATCCCGTTAGAGGCGCTGGCTTCGCCGGCGGATGCCGCACCACCGCTTACCTGCAGGGTGTGCAGGAGTGAGCCAGGAGACAGCGATGATCACCATTACATTTCCGGATGGCGCCAAGCGCCAGTTTGAACGAGGCGTGAGCGGCGCCGAGATCGCCAAAGGCATTTCGCCTTCGCTTTTGAAGCGCACGGTCGCCATGGCGCTCGACGGCAATCTCGCCGATCTTTCCGACAAGATCACGCACGACGCCAAGATCGAGTTCGTGGCGCGCGATGATCCGCGCGCGCTGGAGCTCATCCGGCACGATGCGGCCCATGTGCTCGCCGAAGCCGTGCAGGAGCTCTACCCGGGCACGCAAGTGACCATCGGGCCGGTGATCGAGAACGGCTTCTATTACGATTTTGCGCGCAACCAGCCCTTCACGCCGGAGGATTTCCCGGCGATCGAGAAGAAGATGCGCGAGATCGTCGCGCGCGACAAACCCTTCACCAAGCGTAAAGTCTCGCGCGAGGAGGCGAAGGCGTTCTTCCGGGACAAGGGCGAGAACTTCAAGGTCGAGCTCGTCGACGCCATCCCGGCGGACGAGCCGATCAAATTCTACGATCAAGGCGGCTGGATCGATCTTTGCCGTGGCCCCCATATGACCTCGACCGGGAAGGTTGGGGATGCCTTCAGGCTGATGAAGGTCGCTGGCGCCTATTGGCGGGGCGATCCGAAGAACCCGATGCTGACGCGCATCTACGGCACCGCCTTCGCCAAGCGCGAGGATCTCGAAGCCTATCTCAAGCAGATGGAAGAGGCCGAGAAGCGCGACCACAGACGGCTCGGCCGCGAGATGGATCTCTTCCATTTCCAGGAGGAGGGACCCGGCGTCGTCTTCTGGCACGCGAAAGGCTGGACGTTGTTCCAGCAGTTGATCGCCTATATGCGCCGGCGCCTCGCGCGCGACTATCAGGAGGTCAACGCTCCCCAGATCCTCGACAAATCCTTATGGGAGACCTCCGGCCATTGGGATTGGTATCGCGAGCACATGTTCGTGACCAAGACCGAGGATGATCGCGTCTTCGCCATCAAGCCGATGAACTGTCCCGGGCACATCCAGATCTTCAAGCACGGCTTGAAGTCCTATCGCGACCTGCCGCTCCGTCTCGCCGAGTTCGGCGCGGTGTCGCGGTACGAGCCTTCGGGCGCGCTGCACGGGCTTTTGCGCGTGCGGGCCTTCACGCAAGACGACGCTCACGTCTTCTGCACCGAGGCGCAGCTCGCCGCCGAATGCCTGAAGATCAACGAATTGATCGTGTCGGTCTACAAGGATTTCGACTTCGAGGAATGCGTCGTGAAGCTCTCGACAAGGCCCGTAAAGCGCGTCGGCACCGATGCCATGTGGGACCATGCGGAAGAGGTGATGCGTCGCGTGCTCGACGAGATCGAGGCCAATTCAGGCGGGCGCATCAAGACGAGCATCAACCCGGGGGAGGGCGCCTTCTACGGGCCGAAATTCGAATATGTGCTGCGCGACGCCATCGGGCGTGACTGGCAATGCGGCACCACGCAAGTCGACTTCGCTTTGCCGGAGCGCTTCGGCATGTTCTACATCGATCATGACGGGCAGAAGAAAACCCCCGTCATGGTGCATCGGGCCATTTGCGGCTCGATGGAACGTTTCTCGGGCATTCTGATCGAGCATCATGCGGGTCACTTCCCGCTCTGGCTCGCTCCGGTCCAGATCATGGTCGCGACCATCACGTCGGAGGCGGATGATTACGCCAATGAAGTGCTCGAGGCCGCGCGCGCCAGGGGGCTTCGCGCGGATATCGACCTGCGCAACGAGAAGATCACCTATAAGGTGCGCGAGCATTCGCTCCTGAAACTGCCGGTGCTTCTCGTGGTCGGCAAGAAGGAGGCGGCCGAGCGCGCGGTCTCGATCCGCCGCCTCGGCTCGAACGAGACGCGAAGCATGCCGCTCGAGGCGGCGCTCGCCGCCTTGGTCGACGAAGCGCGCCCGCCGGATTTGCGCAACGGTCAGGCCTTGGAGGCCGCGGCCTAGAAAGAACAAGGCGAATGGTCGAGACCATGGCTCTTCCGCTTGTGATCGTCGTCGCCATTGCCGAGAACGGCGTCATCGGCAAGGACAATGGCCTTTCCTGGCGCATGCCGAGCGATTTGAAGCGCTTCCGCCGCATCACCATGGGGAAGCCCTTGATCATGGGGCGCAAGACCTTCCAATCGATCGGGCGGCCGTTACCGGGACGCGAGATCGTGGTGGTGACGCGCGATGAGGCGTTCAGGGCCGAGGGCGTTCACATCATGCATTCGCCGCGGGAAGCCGTGGTGAAGGCGCAAGAGCTCGCGGCCAAGATGGGCTCAGATGAGATCATCATCGCCGGCGGGGCCGCGATCTATGCGGCGCTGCTGGCGTGCGCGTCACGCATCGATCTCACGCGCGTTCACGCGCAGATCGAGGGCGACGCAATATTCCCTTCGCTTGACAGCAAGGAATGGCGCGAGACCGGGCGCGAGGAGCATGGCGCTCAACCCGGCGACGATCATGACTTCACGCTGATCACGCTCTCGCGGGCCTGAAGAAGCCCTTAATAAGCCAAGGTTAAGCGGAATGGCATTGGCGTCACAGGTGACGAGCCGAGCTTGACACGCGAGGTGGCGCGGGTGAAGCCATCGCCGATGAGCGCCGTTCGCGCGGCTGTGGTAAGGATTGAATATGCCTTGGAGCAATCAGAGTGGGGGAGGCGGGCCGTGGCGCCCCCAGGGGCAAGGGCCCTGGGGGCAAGGTCCGTCCGGCGGCAATGGCGGGCGTCAACCTCCCGATTTCGAGGACATGCTGCGTCGCTTGCAGGCAAGGTTCGGGGGCTGGTTCGGCGGCGGAGAAGGCTTCAGCGGCAAGGCGATCTTGTTCTTCGTCCTTCTGGGTGTGCTCGCTTGGCTCGCCACCGGGCTCTACACCGTTCAGCCGAAGGAAGTCGGCCTTAACCTCGTCTTCGGCCGCTATGTCGGCACGGTCGGGCCCGGCCTCAACGTGAATTGGCCTTATCCGATCGGCCAGGTGATCAAGGTGCCGGTCCTGAGCATCAACACCATGGAGATCGGCGTCGCGGGGACATCGACCGTGGCGCGCGCGCGGCCGAATGACGAGGGGCTGATGCTCACCGGCGATGACAACATCGTCGACATCGACTTCAACGTGCAATGGCAGGTCGACCCGGCGCGCCCGCAGGAGTACGCCTTCAATATCGAGGACCCGCCGGGCACCATCCGCGCGGTTGGTGAAAGCGTCATGCGTCAAGTGGTCGGCAAGCGGAACATCCAGGCCATTTTGACCACGGACCGGGAGCCGATCCAGCAAGAGGTGAAGAACTCGATGCAGGAGATCCTGGACAGCTACAAGGCGGGCGTCCAGATTCAGGTCGTCAACCTGCTCAAGGATTTGCCGCCGCCCGAGGTCATGGCCGCCTTCCAGGATGTGCAGGCCGCGAGCATCGATCAGAAGACGGTGCAGAACCAGGCGGCGACCTATGCGAGCAAGGTCGTTGCCCGAGGCGAAAGGCCAGGCAAGCCAGATCACGCAAGCCGCCGAAGCTTATCGGGCGAAAACCGTCGCCGAGGCCAGGGGCGCGGCCTCACGTTTCGACCAGGTTTATGCGGAATTCAAGAACGCGCCCGATGTGACGCGCGAGCGCATGTATCTCGAGACGATGGAGCGCGTCTTCGGCGGCATGGACAAGGTCATTCTCGACCCGGGAGCGGGGCAGGGCGGAGCTTCCGTATTGCCCTATCTGCCGCTTGGTGAGTTGCAGCGCCACTCGGGCCAGGGAGCGCCGAAATGAGCAGCTCCTCGCGCATCGGCGCGCTCGTCGCGCTCGTCATCGTTTTGGTCCTCGCCGCGAACACCTTGTTCACGGTGCAGCAAACCCAGTATGCGCTCGTCTTGCGCTTCGGCGAAGTCGTGAGGGCACTTTCGGAGCCCGGCCTGTATTTCAAGATCCCGATGGTCGATACGGTGGTCCCTCTCGACAAGCGCATTCTCGATCTCGATGTCGCGCCGCAGACGGTCGTCGAATCCGAGCAAAAGCAGCTCGTGGTCAATTCCTTCGCGCGCTATCGCATCCGTGACCCTCTAGCCTTCTACCGTGCGGTCAGCACCATGGCGGGCGCCAACCAGCAGCTTCAGGCCGTGGTGAATGCCGCGGTCCGCGGCGTCATCGCCAAGTCGCGCATGGAGGATGTCGTCAAGAACCAGCGAGGCCAGCTTCAAGGCCGCATCCTCGCCCAGGTGAACCAGCAGGTGTCAGGGCGCGGCATCGACGTCATCGACCTTAGGCTGCGCCAGGTCATGTTGCCGCCCAAGAACACCGAAGCCGTGTTCAACCGCATGATCAGCGATCGCCAGCGCGACGCCCAGGATATTCGTTCGCTGGGCACGCAGCTCAGCCTCGGCATCCGCGCCGATGCCGATCTCGCGGTGGCGCGCATTCTCGGCGACGCCAACCAGAAATCGGAGGAGATCCGAGGCACGGCGGATGCGGAAAAGAACAAGATTTTCGCCGATGCCTTCGGCCGCGATGCGGGCTTCTTCGCCTTTTACCGGTCGATGCAGGCCTATGAGAACGGCTTCAAGCCCGATACGACCCGCATGGTGATGTCTCCGGGTTCGAGCTTCTTCCGGTATTTCAATGATCCTTCCGGGCGTGGACCTGCGCCGCAGCCCTCGGTTTCTCTTGCTGCGCCCGCGCCGCCCGCGAATAATTGATGCGTCGCCGGAACGGGGCAACCGGCGAAATGAGAGATTTTCTTGCCGCGCTCGGTCTCGTTTTCGCGATCGAGGGCTTGCTGTTCGCCGCCTTTCCGCGTGGAGTCGCCAAGGCCATGCGAGAGGTCGCCGAGCATGGGGAGAGGCGGCTACGCAGCGCCGGCATCATCGCGGCCATTTGCGGTGTCGCCCTCGTATGGCTCGCCCGGCGCGCCGGCTTTTGGTAAGGGACGCCATTGGCAGGGGGCTTTGTGGCGCTTATTTGAAATCATGGCGTTTCGCCGTTGAGGAATGAAGAGATGATGGACCTTGATCTCCCGCGCCAAAGACGCTCGAGCGCCGCCATATTGACCCCTGTCGGGCTCTCGCTGGCATTGGCGCTCGTGATGGCCACGCCGGCGCCGGTCAGTGCGGCGCGCGGTCCTGGCGAAATTTCCGATGTCGCCGATCAGGTGGTCGACGCCGTGGTGAACATCTCGGCGACCACGACCGAACAGGTGCGCAGCCTGAAGGCGCCGGGCAATTCCCAAAACACCCCGTTTGATGATCTCTTCGACGATTTCTTCAATCGCAAGCGGCAAGGGCAGGGCGATGCGTCGCCGCAACCGCGCATGCGCAAATCGAATTCCTTGGGCTCGGGCTTCGTCATCGACCCCTCGGGCGTGGTCGTCACCAATAATCACGTCGTCGGCGAAGCGACCGACATCGAGGTAATCTTCACCGACGGGTCGAAGCTCAAGGCCGAGGTGGTCGGCAAGGACGCGAAGATCGATCTCGCCGTGTTGCGCGTGAAGCCCGACAAGCCTTTGAAGGCGGTGAAGTTCGGCGATTTCGAGAAGATGCGGATCGGCCAATGGGTGATGGCCGTCGGCAATCCGTTCGGGCTTGGCGGCTCGGTCACCGCCGGCATCATCTCGGCGCGCCACCGCAACATCGATTCGGGAAGCTATGACGACTATCTGCAAACGGACGCTGCCATCAACCGCGGCAACTCGGGCGGGCCGCTGTTCAACCTCGATGGCGAAGTGATCGGCATCAACACGGCTATCCTCTCGCCGACCGGCGGCTCGATCGGCATCGGCTTTGCGATTCCGTCCAATCTGGCGCGGCCCGTCCTCGATCAGCTTACGCAGTTCGGCGAAGTTCGCCGCGGCTGGCTCGGCGTGCAGATTCAGAACGTCGATGAATTGATCGCCGAGACGCTCGGTCTCGGCAAGGCGCGCGGCGCGCTCGTCGCCGGCGTCGATGATCGCGGGCCCGCGAAGCCGGCCGGCATCAAGAAGGGCGATGTGATCGTCAAGTTCAACGGCGATGAGGTGAAGGAATCGCGCGACCTGCCACGCATGGTCGCCGCCACGCCCGTCGGTAAATTGGTCGAGGTCGTCGTGATCCGAGACGGCAAAGAGACCCCGATCAACGTCACCCTCGGCAGGCTGCAGGACGACAAGGTCGCGGCGCTCACCCCCCCGCAAAACGACACTACGGCGCTGAAGAAGGCGCTCGGCCTCGATCTTTCGCCGCTCACGGATGATCTGCGCCGCCGCTACAACATCAAGGACGGCATCAAGGGCGCGGTGATCACCGGGGTCGATCCGAACTCGACCGCCGCGGACAAGCGCTTGCAGCCGGGCGACGTCATCGTCGAGATCGGCCAACAGCCCGTCTCGTCGCCTTCGGATGTCGCAAAGCTGCTCGACAATCTGAAGAAGGACGGGAAGAAATCCGCGCTTCTCTATGTCGCGAATGCGCAAGGCGACATGCGCTACGTGGCGCTGGCGATGGAGTAGGCGGTTCCGGTTCCATTACCCGTCATAGCCGGGCTGGGCCAGCGGGCGCGGATCGCGCACAGATATTCGCGCTCGGTCGAAACGCGGTCATAGCCAAAAGCCGGCCATGTGGAAGGCTAATAATTCGAGCCATTTTTGCAAACACCTTTTCCATGCTGCAAGCGTTTGGAAAGCCAGAGGCATCCGGTCGATGTCTGTCGTGTGGGGTCAAACGGACTCTTAGTGAACGTAATACCACTTCGGAGTTTGACCCGCAGCCGACCTTTGCACCGCTGATACGACTTCGAAATATCGGATCACCGAACCGCTTGCATTGCGCCCAGCATCCGGCGTGTGGCCGACGTAGCATTTTCCTTTGCTACATTGGTGTATCCGATCATGAGCCCATTGTGCCCGGAGGTTTTTAGCGAGCAGCGGGAAAGGGATGCAGGACCAATCCCTTTTCGGCGCAAATGCTCGACTATCTCGGAATCTCCAAGGCCTCCGCGAAGCCAAGCGACGAAATGCATTCCCCCGTCCTGGAGGCGGATTTCTACATACCGCTTCATTGATGACTCGATCGCCGCAGCGAGCGCCTTACGACGCTCGGTGTAGAGCGTCCGCATCCGGCTCAGGTGGCGCGCGAAATAACCCTGCGACATAAAGAACTCCACTGATTTCTGAACCATGATTGGAGGAGCGGGAAGGGCTGCGCTCGCGACACGCGCAAAACGTTCGGCGACCGCGCTGGGCAGGACAAGATATCCAAGGCGCAATCCGGGAAAGAGGACCTTGCTAAAGGACCCGACGTAAAGAACGCGGCCCCTGCGATCCAAGCTCTTGAGCGCAGGTGGAGGAAGACCACGGTGATGGAACTCACCGTCGTAGTCATCCTCGACAATCCAGGCCCGCTCGCGATCAGCCCAGTCGAGCAAGGCAAGCCGGCGCTCGACGGGGAGCGTCATGCCCAGCGGATACTGATGCGAGGGTGTAACGAGCGCGAGCCGGGCGTCGGGCGCGCTGCGAACCGCCGCAGTAACGTCGAGCCCGCCATCATCAATTCTGACGCCCACGAGTCCAAGTTGGGCCTGCTGCAGCAGATTGCGCGCGGAGACATATCCGGGATCCTCGACCCAAACCTTGTCGCCGGGCTTGAGCAGGGCCTGAATGATCAGGCCAAGGGCCCCTTGGAAGCCGGCCGTGATCAAAATCTGATCAGCGGAACATGTGATATCCCGCGCAATCCGCAAATAGCTCGCAATTGCGAGCCGCAGCGGCTCGTAACCCATGCCACAGTGCCGGTTGGGATTGACCATCTGCTCGTGATCGAGCTGACGCGCTACCCGCACGACGATTTGCGTCCATAGCTTGCGCGGGAACACGTCCAGGGCCGGCAAGCCAACCTGAAAGAGGAGCGGTGTTGGCGGCGTGCGAACAGTTCTGTGATGCTCACCAGTTTCCACCGGCTCTGCTGTGGGCCTCAACTTCCGGACACGGGGCAGCGCAACATTAACAACGGTTCCGCGCGCACCGGCGCTCGAAGTGTAGCCCTCACCGGCGAGCATCTGAAACGCCGTAACAACCGTGCCGCGCGCGATGCCCAATTCGGCTGCCAAAGTGCGCGACGATGGCAGGCGGGCCCCGGCGGCGAGCCGCCCAGACAGGATTTCGGAGCGAATCCGCTGGTAAACCTCGCGATAGACGGGGATAGAGCGCCGCGATGAACGGGCGGCCTGCATTCGGTTCATGGTTCAACCAAATTCATCAATCTTGGACCTTTAGTCTAGACCAAGTAAGGCTACCCTACGCAAGTGAGGCGATCTCTCGCGGCGCCTGTGCCTCAGACGGATGTGCACGACGCGACCCGGTAACTCAGAGTGCGTGGGAGGCAACGTGGCCGATCTCCTAAACAGCAAACGCAAGGGCGTATGGAATTCCAGGGGGAAGCGATGAATCGACCTAGCGGGCTCAGTCTTTCAGCAATCATCGCGTCCAAAGACGCCGGCCCAGATAGCTTATTAGGGTTGAGCGCGGTATCGCTTCGTCGTCTTTGGCTACTCGTCCCGGCGCTCTGCGCATTGGCTTATCCGTCACTGTTGAGCTTGCTGTCCTCTGGCCTTGTCCTGGTGCACGGGTCGGCCTCGCCGAACGGGGTGATTGTTTGGGTCAGCGTCGTCGCTTCCCTAACACTGGCGCTAGCGGTGATGCTGGTCAGCTTTGTCTTTGGATTGGCGCTCGGATCACCGCATGTCCGGGATGATCCCGAGGGCTGTCGTGCCCGAAGCATTGCCCATTTGGCGTTTGCCACTCCCACGCTCTATGTGGGCTTCGGAAATGTCGCGTATTACGTGCTTCAAGCGCCTTCAGCGGCGCCGATTGCCTGGTTGGTCTTTTGGGCGTTGGTTGCGATGATAGCCCTGCTGGGCCCTAGGTCGTCGCCGATAGCACCTGCGATGACGCCCATCGGACATCGCCGGTTAGCCCTTGCCCACGGTGTTTCCGCCAGCGCGATACTGCTGCTGTTCATCGGGCCTCACATCGTGAACCATGCGGCCGGCTTCTGGAACGGGCTCAGTACACATCGCAATAATGAACGTCGTGCGCCGCGTTTATCGCGACGACATTGTCCAACCGGTGTTGCTGGCGTTGATCGGTTTTCAGATTCTGAGCGGCACCGCACTGGTGCGACGGCGGATGAGAATGCCGAGCGATTTCCTGGGCACTGTGCAGACCATGAGCGCAGTATTTGTCGGCGTTTATTTTCTGGCCCATATGACTGCGGTGTTTGCGACCCGCCATGCAGGCACGGACACGAATTGGATCTGGTTGACTCGCCCCAACGATAGCATGCTGGTTAGTCTTTCTCCTTCCAACCTTCGCCTGATTGCCCATTATTGGGTGGGGCCGATCGCAATTGTCGCCCACGTTGCCTGTGGCCTGAGAATGGTCTTGCTGCAACGTGATATTTCACCGGCGACGACCAATCGCATCGCACTGGCCCTAATCACTGCGGGAGTTGTTACGTCCAGCATCATCCTAGCCGCGCTGCTCAACGTCCACATCGCCTGAGAAGATTGTAGGGCAGTCACGACGCGTCACTCATGACACGAGTGACATCTCTAAGGGGAGACTGTGGTGACCTTTCTAACGGGGCTCTACAGAGTATGATTCGCATAAGATATATTATGGAACTATCAGGAACGCCGCATAATTCGTTGAACGCGTTTCGAAATCCAGCCGATGATGCCCCCATTCCATCCGCGTGAATTGCATCACAGGCTGAGCTGCATGCCGTCGTAGGCGGGCACGACATTCGGCGGGAGCGTATTCACGAGCGTCTCGTAATCGAGATCGGTGTGCATATTGGTGAGCACGGCGCGCCGCGGCTTGAAACGTTCGATCGCGGCGAGCGTCTCGTCCAGGCTGAAATGCGAAGGATGCGGGCGGTAGCGAAGCGCATCGATGAGAAGCGTGTCGAGGCGCTCGAACATCGGCTCGGCCGGGCGCGGGATGCCGTTGAGATCGGGCGCATAGGCGAAATCACCGAGGCGCAAGCCCAGGGCCTCGATGTCGCCGTGCGGAAGCCGGTAAGGCATGAGCGTAAGCCGGCTTCCGGCGCGGCCGAGGATCGTCGTGGGCCCATCCTTCGCAAAATGCCTTTCGTTGAGCAGAGGCGGGTATTGGCTGCCCGGCGGGGTTTCGAAGATATAGCCGAAGCGCCGTTTCAGCGCGATCGCCGTCGCCTCATCCATAAAGGCGTCGAGACGCGCCCGCCCCGCGATCACGAGCGGGCGAAGATCGTCGACGCCATGGGTGTGGTCGGCATGCGGATGAGTGAAGACGATGGCGTCGAGCCGGCGCACCTTGGCGTCGAGGAGCTGCTCACGCAGGTCAGGCGAGGTGTCGACGAGGACGGTCATCGCGGCCTCGCCCTCACCCGTTTCAAGGAGCAAGGAGCAGCGCCGGCGCCGGTTCTTCGGGTTTTTCGGGTCGCATTTGCCCCAATCCCCGCCGACGCGCGGCACGCCTCCCGAAGAGCCGCAGCCAAGAATGGTGACGCGCAACACTTTAAGGCCGCCCCGTCATTCTGCCGGCGTTGAAACGGTCTCGCCCGAGCGTGACGCCGTAGTTGCCTTCTCGAAGAGACGGTGGAAATTCATCGTCGTGAGATCGGCGACCTCCTCGAAGCCCATGACGAGGGTTGCGGCGAGAATTTTCGCCGTCTCGGCCACGAATGCGGGTTCGTTGCGCTTTCCGCGGTAAGGCTCCGGCGAAAGATAGGGCGCGTCGGTCTCGACGAGCAATCGTTCAGGCGGCACGATTTTCGCGATACGGCGCAGTTCCCCGGATTTCTTGAAGGTCAAAACGCCGGAAAACGAGATGAAGAATCCAAGATCGAGGCCTGCGCGCGCCAATTTCTCGGTCGAGGTGAAGCAATGGAGCACCGCCTTGAAACCCCCCTTCCCCATCTCCTGCGTCAGGATGCGGATCATGTCGTCATCGGCATCACGCGCATGGATCACGAGCGGCAAGCCGGTCTCGCGCGCCGCAGCTATGTTCTTGCGAAACACAGGGTCCTGCACGTCGCGCGGCGAGCGGTCGTAATGATAGTCGAGGCCGGCTTCGCCGATGCCGACACAGCGTGGATGGGCCGAAAGGGCGACGATCTCGGATGTCGCGACCTCGGCTTCCTCGGCGGCGTGATGGGGATGGGTGCCGACCGTGAAGAAAACGTCGTCATGCCGGGCCGCGATCGCCTGCAGCGCGGCGTTGCGGCGAACCCGCGTCGAGATCGTGAGAAAACGGCCGACACCCGCCGCGCGCGCCCGCGCCAGAACCCCGGCCTCGTCGGCCGCAAGATCGGGAAAATCGAGATGGCAATGGCTGTCGACGAGCATTACGGCTCCGCGGAGTTGAGCTCGGGCTCGACGAAGCGCGGAAAGATCGGGGCCGGGGCGGGAAGCGCGCTTGCCGCTTCCAGCCGGCCTGTCGCTCCGACATCCTTCAATTGGCGCTGGTCCTTGCTGACGCCGAGGAGGTCGAGCAGCCTGGCCGCCGCGCCCGGGATGAAAGGCTGCGTGACGATGCCCACCGCTCGCAACGTCTCGAGCGTCACATAAAGGACCGTGGCGAAACGTTCCGGCGCCGATTTGCGCTTCACCCAGGGTTCCTCGCTCGCGAAATAGCGATTGGCGGCGGCGATGATGCTCCAGATTTCCGCGAGCGCGACATGGGGCGCGAGCTGATCCATCGCGGCGCGAGCGCGCGCCGGCAACCCATCCGCTTGCGCCAGCAGCGCCGCATCGGCCTCCGAGAACCGGGAAGGCGTCGGGACAAGGCCCTCGCAATTCCTCGCGATCATCGACAAGGACCGCTGGGCAAGATTGCCGAGGTCGTTGGCGAGATCGGCATTGATGCGATTGACGATCGCTTCATGGCTGTAGCTGCCGTCCTGGCCGAAGGCGACTTCGCGTAAGAAGAAATACCGTAGCTGATCGACGCCATAGGCATCCGCGAGCGCGAAGGGATCGATGACATTGCCGATCGACTTCGACATCTTTTCGCCGCGGTTGAACAAGAAGCCGTGCCCGAAGACGCGCTTGGGAACCGCGACGCCCGCCGACATGAGGAAGGCCGGCCAATAGACCGCGTGAAAGCGCACGATGTCCTTGCCGATGATGTGGTAATCGGCAGGCCAATAGCGCCAAAGAGGCGCGTTCTCGTCAGGGAAGCCGAGCGCCGTGATGTAATTCGTGAGCGCGTCCACCCAGACATACATGACGTGGCCCGGCGCGTCGGGTACCGGCACGCCCCAGCTCAGCGTGGAGCGCGAGATCGACAAATCCTGCAATCCCCCCTTCACGAAGCTCACCACCTCGTTGCGGCGCGTCTCCGGGCCGATGAAGCCGGGGTTTGCCTCGTAAAATCGCAGAAGCCGATCCTGGTAGGCCGAGAGGCGGAAGAAATAGGTCTGCTCCTCGGTCCATTGAACCGGCGTCCCTTGCGGCCCGAAGCGTTCGCCGCTTTCGCCGAGCTTGGTCTCGCTCTCGTCGTAAAAGGCTTCGTCGCGCACCGAATACCAGCCGGCGTATGTGCCGAGGTAGATGTCTCCGGCCGCCTGCATGCGACGCCAAAGCGCCTGGGAGGCTTCGTAATGGGCGGGCTCGGTCGTGCGGATGAAGCGGTCGCGCGAGATCGACAAGCGGTCGCACATGGCCACGAAGATCGGTGTATTGCGATCCGAGAGCGCGCGCGGCGTCAAACCCTCCTTCGCTGCGGTCTGCGTCATCTTCATGCCGTGCTCATCGACGCCGGTCAGGAAGAAAACATCGAAACCATCGATGCGCTTGAAACGCGCGATGGCGTCGGTCGCGACCGCCTCATAGGCGTGGCCGATGTGCGGCGCCCCATTCGGATAGGAGATCGCGGTTGTGATGTAGAATTTCGCCTGGGTCATCCGCCTTGATCTTGCGTTTTAGGGCGCACGCTCGCGCTTCATGGCGAAAGCTCCGCGACATCCTTCAGAGACGTGAGGAGGAGAGCGCGTTTGTCAAGGTTGTAGGCGTCAGCCTCTCGCTTTCTGGCCTCGATCTCACCCCAGAGCCTCGCGGCGGTTTCGGCGCGCGGATCGAGATCAGCTGCTTGGCGGTTGGCGCGTTCGCGCAGCCAGTCGAAGATCGTATCGAAGACGATGTCGTAGGACGCCTCGCCTCCGCGCGCCCCCAAACGGCTCGCAAGCTTGAGCGCCGCCGCGCTCCTCGCCCTGGGCGGCGCTTCGAGGACTTCCCGCGCCATGCGGGCGAACTCGACCGCGCGGCTTTCGAGGAAAAGCAAGGTGCGCTGGACCGAGCCTTCGGCAAGCAGTGCCGCCTCCGCGATCGCGCCTTCGGATGCCTCATTTCCCGGCAAACGGCTAACGATCTCGACGATCTCCCGGGGGTCGAGAGGATCGAGCCGCAAACGCCGGCAGCGCGAAAGGATCGTCGCGGGAAGCCGCGCAGGCACATGAGCGATGAGGAGAACGAGCGCGCGGCCTGGAGGCTCCTCGATGATCTTCAGCAAGGCGTTCGCGGCATTGCGGTTCAGTTCATCGGCGGCATCGACGATGAGGACCTTCCATCCGCCCTCTCCGCTCGTCGACTGAAGGAAGGCCGTGGCGCGGCGCGCGTCATCGACGATGATCTCGGTGCGCGGCTTGCCGCTCGAGCCGATCGTCCGTTCCAGGAGAAAGAGGTCGGGATGGGCACCGGCGGCGATGCGACGCGCCGCCGGGTGATCCGCGGGAATCTCGAGCGAGGATGCGAGCTCGGCGCGCGCGAAAGGATCGGTCCCAGCGAGGACGAAGCGCGCCATGCGATAGGCGAAGCTCGCCTTGCCGACGCCTTGCGGGCCGCTGATGAGCCAGGCATGGGCGAGACGGCGCGTGCGCATCGCCTCGAGGACCTCGCGCTCGGCGCGTTCATGGCCGACGAGCCGGTGCGTCTCCCGCGCGAGGGCTATGCTCTCACCGCTGTCTTTGGTTTCGGGCATCGGCGTTCTTCTGAAATCCGGGCGCGGACGACCCGGCGTCGGGTTCGAGGCGCGCCTTGACGAGGCGCAAGATGCGCTCGGCCACCTCATCGACCGAGCGTTGCGCGCTCACGACGACGCAGCGCTCGGGCGAGCGCGCCGCGATGTCGAGAAAGGCCTGACGCAGGGCCGCGTGATGCGCAAGCGCCTCGTCCTCGAATTTATCCGCCTCGCCGCCCGCGGCTCTTCGTGTGCCGAGCCGCTCGAGCGTGAGCTTGGCCGGAAGGTCGAGGATGATCGTGAGGTCGGGGGCCGTGTCTCCCACCACCGCCTCCTCGGCCGCGCCGAGGAGGTCATCGCTCACCTTCCCGAGCACGCCTTGATAGGCGCGCGTCGAATCGGCGAAGCGATCGCAGATCACGATGGCGCCGCGCGCGAGCGCCGGGCGAATGGTGGCGCGCAAATGATCGGCGCGCGCCGCGTTGAAGAGCATCGTCTCGGCAAAGGCACCGTATGGCGCGGCCTTGCCGGAGAGCAAAAGGGCGCGAATGGCTTCGCCGCGCGGCGAGCCGCCAGGTTCGCGCGTCTCGACCACTTCATGGCCGAGAAGCCGCAAGGCGGCGGCGAGCCGCCCGGCCTGTGTCGACTTTCCGGAGCCGTCGCTGCCCTCGAAGGTGATGAACATGCCGCGGCGGCTCGCCATCTCGACGCTCACCGCTTCAGCAGGCGGCGCACGGTATTGCCGCCGGCCTCCACGAGCGCATCCTCGGCCTGGCGGGTGAGCCCGCCCTTGCCGACGGATTTCGGCGGCGAAAAGCGGCACGTCGAGGATGGGAGACTCGACCTTCCGAAACCCGCAAGATGCCGATGCGCGTGCCGGCCGTGACCGGCGGCATCAAGGGGCCGTCATAGATCAGCCTCGCGCTCAGCTTTTCACGCGCGCCGCGCTGCGTGACGACGCGGATCGGCCCTTCGGCGCGCAGGTCGACGGTCGATTTCTCACCCCCGTAGACGCTCGCGCTCGCGACGATCGCGCCCTCGGGAAAGAGGTCCTGCCCCTCGAAGGCGCGGAAGCCGTATTCGAGAAGCTTGCGGCCTTCATTGGCGCGGTCCTTCGCGGTCGGCGCCCCGTTGATCACCACAATCAGACGCTGACCATTTTGCACGGCCGAGCCCACGAGACCGTAACCCGATTCCTCGAGATTGCCCGTCTTGAGGCCGTCGGCGCCGATGTCCATCGTGAGAAGCGGATTGCGGTTGAGCTGGCGGATTTTGTTCCAGGTGAACTCCTTCTGGCCGAAGAATTTGTAGAGATCGGGATAGGTATGGATGATGTGGCGTGCGAGGAGCGCGAGCTCGAGCGCGGTCGTGCGCTGCTCAGGATCATCCGCTCCACTCGCATTCTTGAACACGGAGGCCGTAAGGCCAAGCTCCCGGGCGCGTCGCGTCATGAGCTCCGCGAAGGCTTGCTCCGTGCCCGCGATGCCTTCGGCGATTGCGATCGCCGCATCATTGCCGGAGAGCACGACGAGGCCGGAGATGAGATCGGCGATCGGGATGTGGCTGTGGATCGCCGCGAACATTGTGGAACCGCCCGATGGCGCGCCGCCTTTGCGCCAGGCGTTCTCCGAAATGACGAACTCCTGGTCGAGCGAGATTCTCCCCTCCTTGATTTCATGGAACAGAATTTCAGCGGTCATCAGCTTGGCGAGGCTCGCGGGCAGCATCAGGCTGCGGCCATTCTTCTCGTAAAGGATGGTGCCGCTCTCGGCATCCATGAGCACCGCTTGCAGGGCCGTGGTCTGGATCGTCTCAGCGGCGCGCGCCGATCCGCCGAGGCAAAGTGCCGCCGCAAGAAGGAGCGATTGCCAGAAAAGCTGGATCGTTCGGGAGCAGCGAAAGACGATGGTGGCCATGCATTAAGGCGCGGCGCCGAAAATTGGCTGCACGTTTCGGGTCGGCTTTTCGGTGAGGACGAAGAAACGGAGGCGGCGCGCCGGTTCCATCTCAACCGATCCGGTCTAGGGCGCCTGGAGGCGCACGAATGTTTGCGGCCTCAGGCCAGCGAAGGGATTGCCTTTGGTGAAGCCCTGCGTATCCGACAAACGCTCGGGGGCGAAGAACAAGGTCGCAAGCTGCTTTGGCCGCACGGGTGGGCGCGGAGCGATCACCTCATCCTCATCGTCATCCGCGGCCGCCGGTCTCGAGATCACGCCAGGGGACGACTTGACGAGCGATGATTTGACGAGCGTCGTGATGCCGAGATCATACGGCCGCTCGGGCGGCAGCGGCGCGTAGGCAATCGTGGTGCGGGCGAGCGCATCATTGCGCACGACGGTCGTCGTCGCCTCGGGCTCACCATTGTCGTCGCTCGTCTGCAGCACTGCCGGCTCGAGCGCCGGAGCCTGGCTTGCGGTGGTCGCGTAGCTAGCCGTGGTAAAGAGGCTGGGGCGTGGCGCAGGCTCGCTATAGGCGACGGTCGTCGTCCCTTGCGTGATCGGAGATGCCGCAGCGCTGACTGCCGACGCGATCGCCGCGATCGGAGCGCCGGGGCCGGACGCTCTCGCCGTATCGGGAAGATCGGCGCTCGCGACGGCGATCGGCACGGAGCCCGGCCCGTCGAGCACCGCGCCCGAGCCATCGGTCCTCAAGGTCGCGAGCAGCTTGCGGTCGTCCGAGCCCGCAAGGCTCGCGGGCCGCAAATAATCGAGGCGGATCTGTGTCGTTCCGATATTCTTGAAATCGAGCACGTCGGCCACGCGTTCCGAAACATCCATGACGCGATTGGCGTGGTAGGGCCCGCGATCATTGATGCGCACGACAATCGAGCGGCCATTCCTGATGTTGGTGACCCGCGCATAGCTCGGCAAGGGCAGCGTCTTATGCGCGGCGCTGACCGAATAGCGGTCGAAGACCTCGCCATTCGCCGTCAGCCGGCCGTGAAAGGCGGTGCCGTACCAAGAGGCGAGGCCGACCACCGAATAATGCTTGACGTCTTCGGGCACATAGGTCCGCCCGGCGACGGAGTAGCTCGCCCCCACCAACCTCTGGCCGCCGCCTTTCGGAATCTCTTCGCCCTCCGCGTAAAGTCGCGGGCTCGCCCTCACGCCTAATTTCGGATCGATTCCTCCCCCCTGCCCGACGCTCGATTTCGAGGCGCAATTGGCAAGGAGAAGCGACACGCCGATCCCGACAAGGAGGCGCCACGGCAAGGCCGGCCAGGCGGTTTCTCGCGGCGCATTTCCGAGCGAATTTCTCGGCGCGGAGCGCCTCATCCTTCTCATAGCCTTCTTCATACGCAAAAGGCGCCCGAGGGGGAAGAGCCTTTCTCGACACTTCGTCGACGCGAAAGCGGCACTTTTTTCACCTCATTCGGCCTGATCGGCGTTTTCCTCGCGAGAGGCCGATCGCGCGAGTCCCGATCTTCGTTGAATCGATCCCCGCAATATTAACTCAAATGCGGTCAAATTGCGTTCGCGAATCACTCCGGAGCCGGCAAAATCTCATGTCGAGGTTAACGCGGGCTTCAAGGGCGCGCGATTGGGCTTGCTCAGCGAGATGGGTGAAGATGTTCACGCAAGCTCGGGCGGATGGTCCAGATGAAACCAATCGCCTCGCTCGGCCCGATCGCTTCGCTCAACGTCACCGATTTCCGCGTAAGACGTTTGGCGCGCGCCCTCACGGCGTCTCAGAAGAGGAAATACCTTTGCGCCATCGGCAGCTCCCTTGCCGGCTCGCAGATCAAGAGCTCGCCATCGGCGCGCACCTCATAGCTTTCCGGATCGACACTGATTTCCGGTGTCGCCTCATTGTGAATCATGGAGCGCTTGCCGATCCCGGACCGCACGTCCTCGACGGCGACGAGCGGCTTCGCGAAGTCCCCATTTCGCGCCGAGCCCCCTCTCGAACGCGGCCTTCGAAACGAAGGTCAAGGATGTAGAGGTGCGCGCGCTCGCAAAGGCGCCGAACATCGCCCGGTAATGCACGGGCTGTGGCGTCGGGATCGACGCATTGGGGTCGCCCATCGCGGCCGCGACGATCATCCCGCCCTTGATCACGAGATCGGGCTTCACGCCGAAGAAGGCGGGCGACCAGAGCACGAGATCGGCGAGCTTTCCCGCCTCCACCGATCCGATGTGGCGCGAGACCCCATGCGCGATCGCGGGGTTGATCGTGTATTTCGCGACATAGCGCTTGGCGCGGAAGTTGTCGTTGTCAGAGCCCTTATCCTGCGGGAGCGCACCGCGTTGCAGCTTCATCTTATGCGCCGTCTGCCAGGTGCGCAGGATGACCTCGCCGACGCGGCCCATGGCCTGGCTGTCCGATGACATCATCGAGAGCGCGCCAAGATCGTGGAGGATATCTTCCGCCGCGATCGTTTCCTTGCGGATGCGGCTCTCGGCGAAGGCAAGGTCCTCGGGGATCGACCCGTCGAGATGGTGGCACACCATCAGCATGTCGAGATGCTCGTCGAGCGTATTCACGGTGAAGGGCCGCGTCGGGTTCGTCGAGGAGGGCAGCACGTTCGGCAAGCCCGCGACCTTGATGATGTCGGGGGCATGGCCGCCCCCTGCCCCTTCCGTGTGGAAGGCGTGGATGGTGCGGCCCTTGAAGGCACGGATCGTGTCCTCGACGAAGCCGGATTCGTTCAGCGTGTCGGTGTGGATCATCACCTGCACGTCGTGATCGTCGGCGACCGAGAGGCAGCAATCGATCGCCGCGGGCGTCGTGCCCCAATCCTCATGCAGCTTCAGTGCGCAGGCGCCGGCCTCGACCTGCTCGACGAGGGCTTTCGGGAGCGAGGCATTGCCCTTGCCGGCGAAGCCGAGGTTCATGGGAAAGGCGTCGGCCGCGCGCAGCATCATCTCGATGTGCCAGGGTCCCGGCGTACAGGTCGTGGCGTTCGTTCCGGTCGCCGGCCCCGTGCCGCCGCCCAGCATGGCGGTGATGCCGGACATCAGCGCCTCCTCGATCTGCTGCGGGCAGATGAAGTGGATATGCGTGTCGAAGCCTCCCGCCGTGACGATCTTGCCCTCGCCCGCGATCACTTCGGTGCCGGGCCCGACCACGATGTCGACGGCGGGTTGAATGTCCGGATTACCGGCCTTGCCGATCGCCGCGATGCGACCTCCCTTGAGGCCAATGTCGGCCTTCACGATCCCCCAATGATCGAGGATGACCGCATTGGTGATCACCGTATCCACCGCGCCCTCGGCGCGCGTCATTTGCGATTGGCCCATGCCGTCGCGGATGACCTTGCCGCCGCCGAATTTCACCTCCTCGCCATAGGTGGTGAAATCCTTCTCGACCTCGATGAACAGTTCGGTGTCGGCGAGACGAAGTTTGTCGCCGAGCGTGGGTCCGAACATCTCGGCGTAGGATGCGCGAGAAAAGCGTATGGCCATGTCGGATCCGTTTTCAGGTTGCGTGAGAGATTGGTGATATTTCTTTGAACTATTGCGATTTCTTCATGAGGCTTCCGGCGATCTCGCCCCGAAAGCCGTGCACTCGTCTCTCGCCGGCGAGCGTGACCAGGCGCACGTCTCGCGTCTGGCCAGGCTCGAAACGAACCGCGGTGCCGGCCGGAATATCAAGGCGGAAACCGCGCGCCTTGGCGCGCTCGAATTTCAGCGCCGGATTGGTCTCGAAGAAATGGTAATGCGAGCCGACCTGGATCGGTCGGTCCCCCGTGTTCGAGACCGTGATGGTCACCGTCTCGCGACCTTCGTTGAGCAAGAGATCGCCCTCGCCAACGACGATCTCGCCGGGAATGAAAGGTCGATTGGTCACGAGCTTTTTTCCTTCATGCCGAGGAGCTCATCGGATCGGGTCGTGGACGGTGACGAGCTTGGTGCCGTCCGGGAAGGTCGCTTCGACCTGCACGTCATGGATCATCGAGGCGACGCCTTCCATGACCTGGCTCGCGCGCACGACCTTTGCGCCATCGCGCATCAATTCGGAAACGCTTCTGCCATCGCGCGCGCCCTCGACCACGAAGTCGGTGATGAGCGCGATGGCTTCGGGGTGGTTGAGCTTCACGCCGCGTTCGAGGCGCCGTCGCGCCACCTGCGCCGCCATGGCGATCAAGAGCTTGTCCTTTTCACGTGGGGTCAGGTTCAAATCTCTCTCTCCCTCTCGCGTCCTCTCGCGCCCTCGCGGCTTCCCGACAGCTCGTCTTACTCGGTTCGAGCTCGTCGCCACAGGTCCAAAGGCGCGGCAAGACACCGTCCGTCGCAACAAGCAAGAACCGAACCAAGGCGCTGCGCAAATCGGCCGGATGTGGGGCGAGGAAGCGCCCGAGCAGCATGCCGTTCCAGGCACTTGCACCCGCTTCGCAATCGGCGTCGGCAAGCGCGTGCCTTGCCGTGTCGAGCCTGTCCTCGGCCTGTGGCGAGACGAGGAGCACCGTCGCCACCGCGCGCGCGCCTTTGCCGATACCCAACCGCGCCAGAAGACTCCCGATGCTTCCGCCGAGGCGCATGTCCTCGGCATGAACGAGACGCCCGTCGCGCCGGATGCGCCAGCGGTCGGAAAAGAGCCCGCGCCCCGGCGTCTCACCCATGGCGAGGCGCCCGAAGATCGTCGTCTCGGCGATCACGAGGGTCGCGCTTTCGTCCATGTCGACATCGAGGCGCCGGGCAAGCCGGGCGCCGCGAAACAGGATCGTCTCTTGCGGCAGCCAGGCAAGCCGGGCTTGGGCTTGCAACCGCAACGCGAGCTCGACCCTCGTGTCCGGGCCGGTCGAACGGTAAATGCGCTCTGCCGCGGGCGTCGAAAGTATGACGTTGGCACCCGCTGCGGCGTCGACTTCGACCGAGAGGAAATCGCCGCCCGCCATGCCCCCGCCCGTGTTGATGATGCCGCCTTCGCAAACGGCATCATGGGGTCGGTTTTGTGCCCGGCGCCCACCGAGGAGGCGGAGGCGATAGCCACCCCCCTCTTCGAGGAGGGCAGCCCGCGTGCCCGCCTCCTCCGAGTGTTCAAAGCGAGCCCTAATGCGTCCCTTCGCCCGCAAGGTGGAAGGAACCGATGCTCGCGCGTCCTGCTGCATGAGGCGACTTTCGCGGGGTGCCGGCCCAAGTCAAGGCGGGCGTCGGGCGGTCCGACCGGCGCGAGCGCTCTCGCTCGCCATCGCCGCCTGTGGCTTTGCAACTTTTGACCACCTCCAGGCGCGGCACGATACTCCATGGAAACAGCGCCGCCATTTCCTCTCTCTCTATTTGCCCCGCGAAAATACTTCCCACTTTTGCGAATGATGCGCTAAGAGCCCGGCGCGGCCGAGCGTGATCCCTGACAGTTCGCGCGAGCTTTGCGCTTTTGGGTTTCACATCGGCCGCATCACGCACCGCGCTTTACGGGCGCCGGAGGCCGATTGCATGGACGCGTTCAAACCAATCCTCGCCAAAGTGGCGACCGGACAGCCGCTCTCGGCGTTCGAGGCCCAGAGCGCCTTCGACCTTCTGCTTTCCGGTGAGGTCACCCACGCCCAGGCCGGCGCCTTCCTTATGGGGCTTCGGGTCCGCGGCGAGACAGTCGATGAGATCACCGGAGCCGTCGAAGCCATGCGGGCCCGCATGCTGCGCATCGAGGCGCCGGAGGGCGCGATCGACGTGGTCGGCACGGGCGGCGACCAGGCCGGCACCTGGAACATCTCCACCCTCGCTTCCTTGATCGTGGCCGCCTGCGGCGTGACGGTCGCCAAGCATGGCAATCGCGCCGCCTCATCGAAGTCCGGCGCGGCCGATGTGCTTGGCGCGCTCGGCGTCAAGATCGGGCTCGACAAGGAGGGCCTCGAGCGCTGCCTCGCCGAGGCCGGCATCGCCTTCATGTTCGCACCCACGCATCACGCCTCGATACGCCATGTCATGCCCGTGCGCACCGAGATCGGCACACGCACGCTCTTCAATCTTCTAGGACCCATGTCCAATCCTGCCGGCGTCAAGCGCCAGCTCGTCGGCGTGTTCGCGAAGAGCTGGACGCGCCCCGTGGCCGAGACGCTCAAGGCGCTGGGTTCCGAGCGCGTCTGGGTGGTGTGCGGCTCGGATAGCATCGACGAGATCACGACCACGGGCCCGACCCATGTGACAGCGCTCGAGAACGGCTCGATCCGTGAATTCGAGATCACACCCGAGGAGGCGGGGATTGCGCTCGCCGAGCCCGAGGCGCTCAAAGGCGCCGAGGCCATGGTGAACGCCGGCGCCTTGATGCGTGTGCTCGCGGGAGAAAAGACGGCCTATCGCGACATCGGCATGCTGAACGCCGCCGCGGCGCTCTGCATCGCGGGCAAGGCGAAAAACCTCGCCGAAGGCGCAAAGCTTGCGGCGCGGGTCCTCGACGACGGCGCGGTGCTGCAGACGCTGCGCAAGCTGATCGCCGCATCGAACGCCGCGCCGTGACCGATATTTTGCGCCGCATCGAAGCTTATAAGCGCGAGGAGATCGCCGCCGCGAAGGCGAGATTACCGCGAGCGGCTCTCGAACGTCAGGCACGCGCGGCACCGCCCGTGCGCGATTTCGTTGGCGCCTTGCGCGAGAAGATCGCCGCCGGCAGCCCCGCGCTGATCGCCGAGATCAAGAAGGCGAGCCCCTCGAAAGGGCTGATCCGCGCCGATTTCGAGCCGGCGGCGCTCGCGCGCGCCTACGCCGAGGGCGGGGCCGCCTGTTTGTCGGTGCTCACCGATGCGCCGTCCTTTCAAGGAGCGCTGGAATTCCTGACGCAGGCGCGCGAAGCCTGCCGGCTTCCCGTGCTGCGCAAGGACTTCATGTTCGATCCCTATCAGGTCGCCGAGGCGCGCGCCTGGGGAGCCGATTGCATCCTCATCATCATGGCCGCGCTCGATGACGATCTGGCGCGCCAGCTTTGCGGGAGCGCGGCGGAATACCATATGACCGCGTTGATCGAAGTGCATGACGAGAAGGAGCTCGAGCGTGCGCTCGTCCTCCCCTCGCCCCTCATCGGCATCAACAACCGGGATCTGCGCTCATTTGAGACCTCGCTCGAGGTGACGGAGCGGCTGGCCGCGCGTGTGCCGGCCGATCGGCTGCTCGTGAGCGAAAGCGGCATATCGAGCGCGGCCGATATCGCCCGTCTCGAGCGCCATCGCGTGCGCTCGTTCCTGATCGGCGAAAGCCTGATGCGGCAAGAGGATGTGGCTTGCGCGACACGCGCGCTTCTCGCGCCGGACGAGCCGAGGACGAGCGCCGCATGACCGGGCTCACCCATATCGCAAAGGACGGCTCGGCGCGCATGGTCGATGTCTCGGGGAAATCCGTGACCGAGCGCGTCGCGGTCGCCGAGGGGCGCGTTCGCATGCGTCCGCAGACGCTCGCCATGATCCGCGCGGGCGATGCCAAGAAAGGCGATGTGCTGGGCGTCGCGCGCATCGCCGGCATCATGGCGGCGAAACGGACCCATGAACTCATCCCGCTTTGCCATCCGCTCGCGATCGCGGGTGTGACGCTCGATCTTACGCTCGATGACGCGAGCCCGAGCGTCCGCGTGACCGCGAGCGTCAAGACGAGCGGCAAGACCGGCGTCGAGATGGAGGCCTTGACCGCGGTCTCGATCGCTTGCCTCACCATTTACGACATGGTGAAGGCGGTCGATCGCGGCATGACGATCGAGGCCGTGCGGCTCGTCGAGAAACGCGGCGGCGCTTCGGGCGAATGGCGCGCCGAACCGCCCTCGCCGATGGCGAAAAGGCGGCGGCGGCGCGTCCCTTAGAGCATGATGGCTTTAAGTGGAATCGCCATCATGCTCTAAGTTATTAGTAAAGCATAATCTTTTCGGAAAAATGGTTTCCATTTTTCCGGATCATGCTTTAATTCGCTCGACTAACTTCCCTTGTTGATGAGCGCCGCGCCGGCCTTCGCGCCGACCTCGTCTTGTGAGCCTGTTCCTCCCGAGCAGCCGATCGCCCCGACGATGGCCCCATTCTCCACAAGGGGAATGCCGCCGCGCGAGCCGATCACGCCGTCGAGGGTGGTGAGGTAGGTGAGGCCGCTCTGGATGCCGGATTCGATGGCTTTCGTCTCCCGTCGGTAACTGACGGCGGTACGGGCCTTGTGCTCGGAAATGGCGATGGAGGCGAGCTGCGCGCCGTCCATACGCTCGAACGCAACGAGATTACCCCCGGAATCGACCACCGAGATATTCAGCTTCCAGCCGTGCTTCTTGGCTTCGTCGGCCGCGGCCGTGATCACGGCCCTGGCGCGATCAAGCCCGATCGGCGCACCGTAAGGAATGTCGAAGGGCATCTTGTCGGGGATCACGTCGAGGGGATTGGGCTGGGTCTGCGCGCTGGCGGCGCCGCTGCTCGCGATCAAGGCGGCCAGGCTGCTGGCCAAGACAAGGTAACGCATTCTCTCTTCTCCGCTTGCCACGCTGTCGTGGCTGACATCGCGAGATTGCCGCAGGCGGGGCCTCGCGCCTAGCGGAGCGGACGAAGCTCGCGATTATGTGAATGCTTGCGCGCATGGGTGCCGAGGAACGAAGCCTGAAGGACGACAGCTCAGCGGTTGCAATGATATGAAGCCCGCGATGAACAAGGATCCGCTTCTGCCCGTCTCCGAGGCGCTGGCGCGAATTCTCGCGGCCGCCAGGGAACCGCTGCCTTCCGAGCGCGTGCCGCTCGGCGAGGCCCATCGCCGCACGCTCGCCGAGAACCTCGTGGCTTCGCGAGACCAGCCGCCCTTTTCGGCATCCGCCATGGATGGGTATGCGGTAAGGGCAGCCGACGTCGCCACAACGCCCGTGACGCTCGCCCTCATCGGCATGAGCGCGGCAGGGCATGCTTTCGAAGGCGAGCTCGGCCCCGGCCAAGCGGTGCGCATCTTCACCGGCGCTCCGATCCCCAAGGGAGCCGATGCGATCGTGATCCAGGAGAACACGGCGCCAAGCGGGGATGGGAAAGTGACGGTGAACCTCGGCACGGCGGCTGGCCGTTATGTGCGCCCCGCCGGGCTCGACTTCGCGGCCGGCGAAGTGCTCTTGAAAGCTTCCCACCTCATCTCGGCGCGCGATCTCGCGCTCGCGGCCGCGGCGGGCTTTTCCCATGTGCCGGTGAGGCGCCGCCCACGGGTCGCCATCCTCGCCACCGGCGATGAATTGGCGCGTCCGGGCGAAGAGCTTCGCGCGGGCCAGATCATCGCCTCGAACAGCTATGCGGTCGCGGCCATGGCGCGCTCGGCTGGAGGCGAGGCGATCGACTTCGGCATCGCCCGCGATGATCTTGCCGAGACGCGTGCCGCGATCGACAAGGCGCGAGAGCTCAATGCCGACATTCTGGTGACGCTCGGCGGCGCCTCCGTCGGAGACCATGATCTCGTCCAGGAGGCCTTGACGAGTTCCGGAATGAAGCTCGGCTTCTGGCGCATCGCGATGCGGCCGGGAAAGCCGCTCATGCAGGGAGTCCTGGGCGGGACGAGGGTGCTTGGTTTTCCGGGAAATCCGGTCTCCTCAATGGTTTGTGCGCTGATCTTCCTCCGCCCTCTCATTCGCGGCCTCCTCGGCGATCCGGACGCTGGAACTGATCCCACGCGCCCGGCCATCCTCGGCGCGGACGTGGCCGAAAACGACGAAAGACAGGATTATCTGCGGTCCAGCGTCGAGGACGGCGCCCCTCTGCCGAAGGTCACGCCCTTCGTGCGCCAGGATTCCTCGATGATGGGGGTGTTCGCTCGCTCGGGCGCCTTGCTCCTGCGGGAAGCCCATGCGCCAGCCGCGAAGGCGGGCGATTCCTGTCGCGCCATTTTCCTCGATGAGTGGGAGTGAGCGGCCTCTTCACGCGCTTCTCGCGTGCGTCGGTTTCTTGCGCCCCTTCGTCAACTCGACTACTCAAGGCTTCGTGCAAACGCTTCCTTGAGGAAGATGTGCAATGAATATGCAGTTGCGGTTGGGTGCCACGGCTGACCGCCAAGGGCGCAAATCCGATAAGGCTTCATCGACATCGCTCGAGCTTGCGACGCGCATGCGGCGCAGCCGCCGCACGCCTTGGTCGCGCCGCCTCGTTCGAGAGCATGTGCTCACCGTCAACGACCTGATCTGGCCCGTCTTCATCGTCGACGGCGAGGGCCGGCGCGAGCCCGTCGCTTCGATGCCCGGTGTCGAGCGCTTGTCGATCGACGAGCTTCTTCGCGAGGTCGAGGAGGCGGCGAAGCTCGGCATTCCCGCGATCGCGCTTTTTCCGAACGTCGAGGGTTCGTTGCGTGACGAAGAGGCTTCCGAAGCGTTGAAGGACGACAACCTCGTCTGCCGCGCCATCGCCGCCATCAAGAAAAACATTCCCGAGATCGGCGTGATCACGGACGCGGCGCTCGACCCCTATACAAGTCACGGACATGACGGCCTGCTGCGAGGCACGGAAATCGTCAATGACGAGACGGTTACCGTGCTCGCACGTCACGCCGTTTTGCAGGCGCAAGCCGGCTGTGACATCGTCGCGCCCTCCGACATGATGGATGGCCGTGTCGGCGCCATTCGCCGCGCGCTCGACGCCAACGGCTTCGAGCATGTCCAGATCATGGCCTATGCGGCGAAATACGCCTCCGCTTTCTACGGGCCGTTTCGAGACGCGCTCGGCTCCTCGAAGACGCTCGTCGGCGACAAGGCGACTTACCAAATGGATCCCGCCAATGCCGATGAGGCCTTGCGCGAGGTTGCCCTCGACATCGAGGAAGGCGCCGACGCCGTCATGATCAAGCCCGGCATGCCCTATCTCGATATCGTGCGGCGCGTGAAGGACGCATTCGGCGTGCCGACCTTCGCCTATCAAGTCTCGGGCGAATACGCGATGCTCACCGCCGCGGCGGCGAATGGCTGGCTCGACGGCGAACGCGTGATGCTGGAAAGCCTCGTTGCCTTCAAGCGAGCCGGCGCCGATGGCGTGCTGAGCTATTTCGCCCCGCGCGCCGCAAGGGTCTTGCGAAACGGTTCATGAGCGCCGATTGCCCGCGCAATGTGATTTGAGGGTGAAGCCAGCATTTCCCTCTTCTCGGCTTCGCGCGCGGTTCGACGTCATTTCCCCTCACGGCTCGCGAGCGGCCTGCGCCCTCGTCGGTGCGCTGGGCATGCTCGCGGCGGGTGCCTGCGCGACCCTTGTCGACGAGGAGCACGCGAGGGAATGCCGCAGCGTGGTCGCGGCGCTCGAGGCGCCGGATGCGAAGATCATCATCCTGCGCAGCGCCGCAGGCGAGGCGATAAATTCCGTTCGCGTCGATTACCGGATCGACGGCGACGAACATTCAAAATTGCGCCATGTGCTCTGCCGCTTCGGCGGGGCGCAGGCGGAAGCCGGGCGCGACACCCTCATCGGCGTCGACACCGCGCAAGGCCCACTCGGCGAGGCGCAGCTTCTCTTCCTGCGGCGCTTCTATCTCGAAGCACCCGGCGAGCCACCGCCCGATCCGGGAGCGACCGGAACGGCATCGCTCGTCACCCTCCCCCCTACTTTCGCCTTGGCGTTGCAACAGCTCGTCGCCGCCCTCCCCTCGGCCGCGATCTACGGCTTGCTCGCCTCTTCCTATGCCCTCATCCATGGGCTCGTCGGGCGCGTGGTGTTCGGCTTCGGCGATCTTGCGGCGCTCGGCGGCTATGCCACCTTGACCGGGCTTGCGCTCGGCGCGGTCGCGGGCTCGCCCTTCGCGCTCGGGGCGGGCTTCCTTCTCGCGCTCGGTGTCAGCGCCTCTTATGGGGTGGCCGCCGGCCGCTTCGCGGTCCTTCCGGCGCTGCGGGCCAAGGGGCAGGCTGTCGTCATCGCGACGGTTGGCCTCATGATCGCGCTCGCCGAATATTCGCGGCTGACGATGCCGCGCTCCCTCATCTGGGCGCCCCCATTTCTCGCCTCGCCCATCGCACTCGCAAGAGCCCAGAACTTCATCGTCACAGTGACGCCGATGCAAATGCTTTCAGCCGCGATCGGGCTCGTCGGAGCCTTGTGCCTCCTCGCCTATCAACGCTGGTCGGCTTTCGGGCGTCAATGGCGAGCGGTCTCGCAAGATGAGATCGCCGCCTCCATGCTCGGCGTCGACCGCGACCGCGTGTTCACCAAGAGCTTCGCCATCGCGGCGGCACTTGCCGGGCTTTCGGGCTATGTATTGACGGTTCACTTCGGACAGACCGGCTATGCCTATGGCTTCACGCTCGGCCTCAAGGCGCTCGTCGGGGCCGTGCTCGGCGGCATCGGCTCGATCGGTGCGGCCTTCGCGGGCGGCGTGATCCTCGCCTTCAGCGAAGCGGGCTGGTCGGCGCTCTTCAGCGTCGACTCGCGCGATCTTGCGGTCTATTCGCTGCTCGCGATCTTGTTCATCTTCCGCCCCTATGGAATCTTCGGCCGGCGGCCAGATTCGCCGAGCCTCAGTTAGAGCGTCATAGTCCGCCCTTCCGGCGGCTCTAACGCGATCCGAGATCAGCTTGTCGAGCGTCGCAAAATGACGCATCAGGATCGCGTTAGGGGCGATCATCCTGAAATTCTCTTCGCTGGGACAGAGGGGCTCTCCATGCCTGCCATCGGCTCGCTGCTTTTCCTGCTCGATATCCTTCTTATCGTGCACGCCGCGAAGTCCGGTCGGTTCTGGCCGTGGGCCTATGTGGTGCTGTTGCTGCCGGGCTTCGGAGCTGCCGCCTATGTTCTCGTCGAGCTCCTTCCAGCATGGCGAGGCAGCGTGAGCGGACAGAAGACCGAACGCCAAATCGCGAAGGCGCTCGACCCGACGAAGCGATACCGGGCCTTGAAGGAGGCTCTCGAGGTCGCTGAAACGATCGCCAATCGCGGCGCTCGCCGAAGAGTGCCTCGTGATCGGCAAGCCTGATGAAGCCGTCGCTCTCTTCGGCGGGATTGTCGATGAGCCCCATGGCGACGAGCCCGTGTTCTTCGCCGGGAAGGCGCGCGCCGAGCTCGCGCTCGGCAGGCCCGACGAGGCGCTCGTGACGCTTGACGAGCTCAAGCGCCGCTGGCCGGATTACAACCAAGCCGAGGCGCATGTCGTCTACGCTCGCTCATTGGACGAGGCCGGTCGGGCGGGTGAGGCCGAAAAGGAATACAGAGCGCTTGCGAGCAGCTATCCGGGCCTCGAACCGACCCTGAGGCTTGCTCACCTCTTGAACAAGGATGGCCGCAGGACAGAGGCTCTTTCGATCGCCGCGGAGGTCGTGAAACGGGGTGACCGGAGCCCCCCATTCGTGCGCAAACGAAATGCCCAATGGCTCGCCGAAGCCAAGAAGCTTCTGAAGGACTGAATGGCCCGCGACGGACGAGGTCCTCAAGCTCAAAGGAGCGGATACATGCGTATCGGGAGAGCGAAGGTCAGTTGCCACAGAATCGGGGTTCTGATGCCTTGGTTGCTTGCCGCATGACACCCGACATCGTCACGCTCGATCGACCGCTCCCCGAGCATCGCCAAGCGATCTTCAGGCTCTTGGACGCCTATAACGACGAGCGCACAGGATTTCCCGATCCAGTTGCGCCGCTCGCTCTTCTGCTGAAGGAGCCGGGGCGCGAGGCGATCATCGGCGGGTTGTGGGGCGTGAGCTATTGGCGTTGGCTCTTCGTCGACCTGCTCTTCGTGCCGGCCGCCCATCGCGGCCAAGGGCTCGGCACCGCTCTCCTGAACGAGGCCGAGGCCAAGGCACGCGAGCGCGGCTGCATCGGCGTTTGGCTTTTGTCCTTCAGCTTCCAGGCGCCGCAATTCTATCAGCGCCTCGGCTATCGGCCCTTCGGCACCATCGGGGATTACCCGCCAGGTCACAACTGCACTTATCTATTCAAGCGATTCGGATAGGATGAGAGGATGTTGATCGCCACTTGGAACGTCAATTCGATCCGCCAAAGGCTCGCTCATCTGCTGCGTTGGCTCGATGAAGCTCGGCCCGACATCGTATGCCTGCAGGAATTGAAATGCCTCGACGAGGCCTTTCCGAGGCTCGAGGTCGACGCCGCGGGATACCATGTGGAGACGCATGGTCAGAAGACCTTCAACGGCGTCGCCATCCTTTCGCGCAGGCGCCCTGATGAGGTGATGCGCGGGCTCGAGGGTGACGACGCGGACAGCCACGCGCGTTATATGGAAGCCATTTTTTCCACGGAAAATGGTGTCGTGCGCACGGCCTCGATCTATTTGCCGAACGGCAATCCGCCGCAGACGGAAAAATACCCCTATAAGCTCGGCTTCATGGAGCGGCTGCGTCGCCGCGCGGTGGCCTTGCTGCGCCTCGAGGAGCCGCTCGTGCTCGCCGGCGATTACAACGTCATCCCCGAACCGATCGATGCCCGTGACCCCGCGGCGTGGGTTTCCGACGCGCTCTTCCTGCCGCAGACGCGCGCGGCCTTCCGACGCCTATTGGCGCTCGGCCTGACGGACGCCCTTCGCGCTTGCGACCAGGCTCCCGAGCGCTACAGCTTCTGGGATTATCAGGCCGGCGCCTTCCAGAAGAACAACGGCATCCGCATCGATCATCTCTTGCTGTCGCCCCAGGCAGCCGACAAGCTTGTTTCCTGCCGCATCGATAAACAGACGCGCGGTTGGGACAAGCCTTCGGACCACGTGCCGGTGGTCGTGGAGCTGAATATGACGTGAGGGCTTCACGCGAACGAATCCCGACACACGCATCCTTCGCGAGGAGGAGCATGTCCGACCATTCAGGGGAGCGAACCGGCGGCTCGCGATGGCGCCCCGTCGAAGCCGTTCGGGCGGTCGCCATCGGGATCGCACGCCGAGACGATCGCCTGCTTGCCGTCGAGGTGCTGGATGATGATGGTGCGCTCAAGGGCTGGAGACCGCCGGGCGGCGGCGTCAATTTCATGGAGCTTGCGGCCGACGCGTTGAAGCGCGAAATCCGTGAAGAGCTCGGTTGCGACGTCAGGATCGAAGGCGCTCCGGAGGTCTTCGAGAACCTCTACATGCATCATGAGGCAAAGGGGCACGAAATCGTCTTTGCCTATGAGATCTCACTCTTGGATGGGACGATCCATTCGCGGGATCGGTTTGTCATCAAGGAAAACGAAGGTAGCGCGCATTTCGCGGAATGGGTCGAGATCGACCGCTTCCTGACGGGCCGCGACACGCTCTATCCGGCAGGCTTGGCCGAAAGGCTCTTGCGGGCGCCGTGAACGACGCAAGGCTTCAGCCTCATCAATGCGGCTTGCTGTGCTGATCGAGATAGAGCGTCGAAAGCTGGCGCTCATTCTCGTTTGCTGCCGCGAAGGCTTGATCGCGCAACTGCGTGATCCAGGCATCCTTTGCCGGATCAGCCCCTTCGCGCGCGAGCGAAAGCCACATCAGGCCTTGCGCCGCCTGGCGCGGAACGCCATTGCCGGTGAACAGGATATGGCCGAGGAGCGCCTGCGAGGGGCGATGGTTCTTCTCGGCGGCGAGATTGAGCCAGCGCACGGCCTCTCGGATATCCTTGGGTCCGCCGGCGCCATCGGCCAGCATGCGTGCGAGATTATATTGCGCGTCCGGATCGCCGAAGAGCGAGGCCGCGTATTTGAACAAATCGCGCGCACGCACGGGATCTGCTTTGACATAGGTGTTCGGGATGCCATCGAGAAAATAGGTGCCGAGCGCCACATACGCATTGGCGATGAAGCGCGCGTTCGGCGAGCCCGATCCCTCGTCGGTGTCGGCATCCGCCGCCCGCGAAAAATATTCGAAGGCCTTGAGGTCATCGCGCTGCACGCCGTCGCCTTCCGCATACATGCGCGCGAGCTTCCAGCACGACATGACATGGCCTTGCGCGGCCGCATAGGCGAAGGCGCGAACCGCATCGGCTTTGTCGCCGGCATTGTAGCCCTTCATTGCCTTGGTGAAGGCATCGCGCATCGATTTGAAGGGCTCGGCGAGGCGCGGATTGAGCGCGGGCGCATAGGCAGGCGTGGTGGCGACGACATCGCTTTCACCCGTGCTCGCCGGAAGCATGGACTGCGGCGCCGCCGGAACGACGGTAAGAGGATGACCCACGCCTGAGGAATTGGCGCTGGTCAGCGTCGTTTCGGGAGCCGACCGGCCGATGGGCAGCGGCGGCAAGGGCGAGGCGACGACAGGGCTCGGCAGCGGAGAGGCGACGACGGCGATCGGTTCGGGTTGGCTCTGGGCAAGCGCCAAAGGCGCGAGCCAGAAGCTGGCGCCGCTTGCCGCCATCGCCGAAAGGATCAGGGCCGGGGGGTCAAATATCCGCATAGCACCGAGCTTCGCCCTGAGCCCCGGGATGGGTTACCGCGCCCTGGCGCGCAGGTCCCACCTGTTGTGCGTATTTCCAAATTGCGCCTGAACCAAATTCACTTTGTCGCGGCTTCCAGTCTTTTTTGCGGCGCTCGAGCTCGCTCTTCGAAAGCTTCACCGCGAGCACGCCCTTGATGGCGTCGATCTCGATGATGTCGCCATCCCGCAACAGCGCGATCGGCCCGCCGACGGCGGCTTCCGGCCCCACATGGCCGACGCAAAAACCGCGCGTCGCGCCCGAGAAGCGCCCGTCCGTGATGAGCGCGACCTTGTCTCCCATGCCCTGGCCGTAAAGGGCGGCGGTCGTGGCCAGCATCTCGCGCATGCCCGGGCCGCCGCGTGGCCCTTCGTAACGGATGACGAGAACCTCGCCTTCCTTGTAGCTGCGCGTGCGCACCGCCTCGAAACAGGCTTCCTCCGTGTCGAAGCAGCGCGCCGGCCCGCTGAAGACGAGATGCTCGCGCGCCATCCCGGCGACCTTCACGATCGCTCCATCGGGCGCGAGATTCCCCTTGAGGCCGACGACCCCGCCCGTCGGCGTGATCGGCGTATTGGCGGGGCGCACCACATCCTGATTGTCGTTCCAGGCGACCTTGGCCAGATTCTCGGCGATCGTGCGGCCGGTGACGGTGAGGCAATCGCCGTGAAGGAAGCCGTGGTCGAGAAGGGTCTTCATGAGGAGCGGAATTCCACCCGCTTCGAAGAGGTCCTTGGCGACATAGCGCCCGCCGGGCTTGAGATCGGCGATGTAAGGGGTGCGCTTGAAGATTTCGGCGACTTCGAAGAGATCGAATTCAATGCCGCACTCATGCGCGATCGCCGGAAGATGCAGCGCCGCATTGGTGGAACCGCCTGAAGCGGCAACCACGGTCGCCGCGTTTTCGAGAGCCTTCCTCGTGACGATGTCACGCGGACGGATATTGCGTTGGAGAAGCTCCATCACCATCTCGCCCGCCGCCATGCAGAAGCGGTCGCGCATCTCATAAGGCGCCGGCGCGCCCGCCGAATAGGGCAAGGCGAGCCCCATCGCTTCGGAAACCGTGGCCATGGTGTTGGCGGTGAACTGGGCGCCACAGGCGCCGGCCGAAGGACAGGCCACATTCTCGAGCTCGTCGAGATCGGCATCCGACATATCGCCGACCGAATGCTTGCCGACCGCTTCGAAGAGGTCTTGCACGGTGACCGGGCGACCCTTGAAGGTCCCCGGGAGAATCGAGCCGCCGTAGATGAAGATCGAAGGCACGTTGAGCCGGCACATTGCCATCATCATCCCTGGCAGCGACTTGTCGCAACCGGCAAGGCCGACGAGCGCGTCATAGCAATGGCCGCGCATGGTGAGCTCGACAGAATTCGGCAATCACCTCGCGCGAAGCGAGCGAAGCCTTCATGCCCTGATGGCCCATCGCCATACCGTCCGTGACCGTGATGGTGCAGAACTCGCGCGGCGTGCCGTTCGCGGCCGACACGCCCTTCTTCACGGCCTGCGCCTGGCGCATCAAGGCGATGTTGCAAGGGGCGGCTTCGTTCCAGCAGCTCGCCACGCCGATGAGCGGCTGATGGATCTGCTGTCTCGTGAGCCCCATCGCGTAGAGATACGAACGGTGCGGAGCACGCGCCGGCCCTTCGGTCACATGCCGACTGGGCAGCCTCAACTTGTCGATAACTCGCGCGTCCATCCCGCTCGCTCTACTCCAGGCCCCAACGCAACGCCTCGATCGGCGCTGAGCGAAACAAAAGCGCGGAGCACATTGCCCGCGCTTCCCAACACCCGCGAGCTAAAGGCGGGTTCGTTTGTGGCGGCTTTCAGGCGAGATGCGGTTAACTTATGCTTACGGAACAAAGAATTCCCGATGTTGCAAAACCGCAACATTTCGGGAGCCCGTTTGCGGCTGTTTGAGCCGCCTCCTTGCCAGGAGCTCAGAATGCGAATTCGGGCTTCTTCGTGAAGGAGCGAAGCAGAGGCGCCGAGGCATCGAACACGGCGCGACCTGTCAGGACGTCGCCGGTCTTGACCTGGAGCATCACCTGTGCGGCGCGGCCCACGCCCGAGACCCCGAGGAGACGACCGCCATCCGCCAATTGCGCGACGAGCGTCTCGGGCTCACGCTCGTAAGCGCCCTCGATGAAGATCACATCGAAGGGGGCCTCCGAGGAAGCACCTTCGAAAAGCATGCCGACCCGTGTCTTGACGCCGGAAATTCCGGCCTCGGCGAGCGCGCGCTCCGCGGCGGCGATCAGGGCTGCGTCTTCGTCGAGCGCCACCACATGCGCGCCGAGCTTGGCGAAGACGGCGCTGCCATATCCGGTTCCGCAGGCGATGTGGAGAACCCTTTCACCTTGAACGGGCTCGACCGCTTGGACCATCCGCGCGAGAAGCACGGGAGCAAGCGAGTAGCGGCTTTCGCCCGTGGCCTCGACGCGCCCGACCAGGAGGTGCTGGTCGCTATAGGCGAAAGGCTTCGCGGCTTCCGGCAGAAAGCGTTCGCGCGGCAAATCCTCGATGGCGGCCAAGACCGGCCGATAGGTGACATCCGCCGTGCGAATCTGGTTGTCGACCATGCGGCGGCGGAGATCGGCGAAATCGAGCATGGGGTGCTCCTCCAGTACCAGGGGCTTTTATCCCGGTGCAGGCCAAAGGCAAGCACGGCGCATGCTCGTGAGGGCGCATCGCGCCGGGCGAAGCCCAGAGCATGCGTTGCCGGGCATCGGCAGGGAGATATTGCCCAATCGGCTGCCACGCTTTAACGAGAGCGCGAGATGCAGCTTGAGGCCTCGTGGCGGAGTGGCTACGCAGAGGACTGCAAATCCTTGTACGGGGGTTCGATTCCCTCCGAGGCCTCCAAAAAACCTGTTCGCACGCGTTCGCTTTGGTTCCTTTTTCTTTGATCGCCTTGCGGCGGTCTCTCAAAGATCGCGTTACGCCTCCGATCACGCGGTTCTAGCTGCCCGAGATGCGCCCTACGCCGTCTTGGATTTCTGAACGGCCTTTGCGGCGTTGCGGATCACGTCCAGCACGGCATGCGGTTGGGAGAGCATCGGGACGTGACTGGCGCGCAACTCGACGGTGGTGGCGCCCATGCGCTTCGCAACGAAACGCTGTAGTTCGGGTTGGACGGTGCGATCTTCGGTGGCCACAATGTACCAGCTCGGCTTCGACCGCCAGGCGACGCCATCGAGCTTTTGCGTGAATAGGTCGGGCACGGGCACGGCCTGGGTCGCCCAGACGACCTTCTGCTCCGCCTCGGGCAGATCACCTGCGAAACACCCGATGCCGTCAGGCTTTAGCCAGATCCGCCCGTCGGCGACCTCGATGTGGGAGAAGACGTCCGTGACGGGGAACTTCTGCTGCTGGCTTTGCGAGGTTTCGGTCTCGTCGGGTGCGAGCGCCGCGATGTAGACCAGGGCGGCGACCCGCTCGTCCGTCCCCGCGTGCGTGATCAGGGTACCGCCGTAAGAGTGACCGACAAGGACCACGGGGCCGCTGACCCGCCCGAAGCAACGGGTGACGCAGTCCACGTCGCCTTTCAGGGAGTCCAGGCCGTGCTGGGAGCAGATCACCTCGTGCCCATCCGCCTGCAGCGTGGGGATCAGCTTCTGGAAGCATGAGCCATCGGCCCAAAGCCCGTGAGCGAATACGATAGCTGGATTCTTCTGTGCTGGCATGGTCCACCCCTTGTGCTCGCGTGTGGAAAAGTAGGCGCCAGAAACGCTATAAATAATCGTCGCACAATGCCATCGGCGGAACTGAGTTTATTCTTGGCACAACTGACAAATGGAATTCCATTACCCATCGATCGAGATTGGAACTGTGCTCTATCCCGACGTTGCATTCGCGGCGGTGCAAAGGCTCACCGACATGGTCACACTCTCGAGCGTGAAGATCTTTCCGGCGCTCTCTGATTGGTCCTCGTCGGCGCTGGCCCCAGCGGCATGCTTGTCGACGTCCTGCCACATCGAGAGGCCCTAGCTCCGCGAGCGCTCACTTCGTATCGCGGATCGCCCGCTCGCTCATTATGTGCTTGAATGGAGATCAGCAAATGAAGGTGAAGATGTCCCAATCTCCGCACCTGATCATTGCGGCCCGCCATGCACAGATGTTTCCCAGACTGGAGCCGGCGGAAATTGATCGCTCGCGTCGTTTCGGTGAAGCCAAATCCTATGCTTCGGGCGAACACGTCGTAAAGGCGGGAGAGGTTGCGCCGGGTCTGATCGTGATCCTTTCAGGCAAGGTGCAGGTCACGCAAGGCCGGGGGCTCGATCTCCAGGAAACGATCGTCACGCACGGGCCGGGTCACTTCGTGGGTGAACTCGCGCAGCTCTCCGCCCGCCCTTCGCTCGTGGATGCCGAAGCGCTTGAGCCGGTCGAAGCGTATCGTCATTCCTTCAGACAGGCTGCGAGACCTGATGGTGCAGGAGGCTGAGCTTGGTGAGCGCATCATGCGAGCGTTGATCCTGCGCCGCGTGGGCTTGCTGGAAAGCGGGGCGAGTGGGCCGATCATCATCGGACAAGCCGATCATGCGGACGTACTGCGCTTGCAGGGCTTTCTCGCGCGTAACGGCCAACCGCATCGCGTGCTCGATTCCGATAGCGACTCTTGCGCGAAGACCTTGATCGAGCGCTTTCATGTCGACGTGCATCATCTACCCATCGTGCTTTGTCCGAATGGCAAATTGCTGCGCAATCCCAGTGAGAACGAGCTTGCCCGCTGCATCGGCCTGGTTCGGCGGATCGATGCGACGAAGGTCTATGACGTGGCAATCGTCGGCGCTGGACCGGCGGGATTGGCTGCTGCCGTGTATGCGGCATCGGAGGGGTTTTCCGTGATCGTGCTCGACTGCCGCGCTTTCGGCGGACAGGCCGGTGCCTCCTCGCGCATTGAGAACTACCTCGGGTTTCCCACGGGCATTTCGGGGATGGCGCTGATGGCCCGCGCCTACAATCAGGCGCAGAAGTTCGGCGTGGAAATGGCGATACCGGACCAGGCAAATCTATTGCGCGATCGCTTCGAACAGAACGCCAGACGCTATGTGTTGAATATCGGTGACGACGAGAAGGTGCAGGCGCGCGCGGTGGTCGTGGCAAGCGGCGCGCGCTATCGCCGCCTCGACGTAACGAATCTTACTCCGTTCGAAGGATCGTCCGTGCACTACTGGGCCTCGCCGATTGAGGCGCGGCTTTGCAGTGGACAGGAGGTAGTGTTGGTGGGAGCGGGCAATTCGGCGGGACAGGCGGCGGTGTATCTGGCGAGCCAGACAAAGAAGGTTTGGCTGCTGGCGCGCGGCGAAACCTTGGAGGCGAGCATGTCGCGATACCTCGTACAGCGGATCAAGGCACAACCGAACATTGAGGTGCTGACCAAAACTGAAATCACCGCGCTGGAAGGACATGAGGGCAATCTCGAAAGCGTCCGCTGGCGTGACGGGAGCGGCGAAGAAACGGCTCACTCTATCCGCCACCTGTTTCTGTTCATCGGTGCCGATCCGAACACGGACTGGCTGGCGCAGTGCGACGTGGCATTAGACGGGAAAGGCTTTGTGCGCACGGGAGGCGATTGCGGAGAAGGGCGCCATCCGCTGGAGACGAGCCTCACCGGCGTGTTCGCCATTGGTGACGTGCGCTCCGGTTCCGTCAAACGCGTGGCGGCCGCCGTGGGTGAAGGCGCCCAGGTGGTCGCTGCGCTGCATGCCTATCTTGCGCAAACTGGCGTCGAGGCCGCCGCGCCTGCGCCGACTGGGAGGTCCTGATGCTTTCCCGCTTACTGCGTCGGCATCGGCATCATGTTGCTGTTGAGATTGGCGATGATCCAGACAGAGCCGGTGATGACGAGAAAGACGATCAGCACGCCGAAGGCGAGGGCCAGAATATTGTTCGTGCTGTCGGGGCCGCTGCCCAGATGCAGAAAGAAGACGAGGTGGACGCCGATCTGCGCGAAGGCGAGCACGATCAACCCGACCGGGATGCCCGGCGGCCAGAGCAAATTGGTCTGCGACACGACGAAAGAGGCGATCGTCGCCAGGATCGCGAGCCCCAGCCCCACCGTGTACGACAGGTAGCTGGCCGTGGGCTCATGCTCTTCGACGCCCGGCGTCCGGTCGTCGAACACGTGCTCGTGACCGTCCATCAATGCTAGACTCCCATCAGATAGACCAACGTGAATACCCCGACCCAGACGATGTCCAGCGCGTGCCAGAACAGGCTCCAGCACAACAGGCGCCGCAGCACGGCGGCTCGCAGGCCCTTGGCGATCACCTGGGCCACCAGATAGACGAGCGCGATCAAACCGCTGGCGACGTGGACGCCGTGCGTGCCGACCAAAGTGAAGAAGGCGGACAGAAAGCCGCTGCGCGAGGGTCCGGCGCCCTTCTCGACCATGCCGGCAAATTCCGTGACCTCGATGAACAGAAAGGCCGCACCGAGCACGAATGTGAAGACTGCGAAGATCAAGAAGCGCGCCGGCTGCCGCCGTTCGGCGGACAGCGCCCCGAGCCCGCATGTATAGCTCGACAACAACAGACACATCGTCTCGATGAAAACGTTGCGGAGATTGAACAGCTCGGCTCCGGTCGGTCCGCCGGCGGTATTGCCCCGACAAGACCGCATAGGCCGCGAACAGCGCCGAGAACATGACCATGTCGCTGAGGATGAAGATCCAGAACCCATAAGCGACGACGACGCGCTTCGGGGCCGGCCCGCCGCCGCCGCGCCCGCGCGCGAGCTCGGTTGGAACCGCGGTTGGAGCTCTGTCGATTGTTGCCATCGTCATGCGGGCTGCCTCACCTCACCGGGCCCGTTCCATTTGCGCAACTTCGGCGGCCGAGATTTCGTGCTCACGCTCGATGCTCCAGCCGGCTATCAGGACCACGATGGCGGCGGCGAGGAAGCCGAGGATCGCCAACCACCAGATGTGCCAGATCAGCGAAAAGCCCATGACCACCGCAAAGAAAGCGGTGATGAAACCGGCTGGGCTGTTGCGCGGCATTTCGATCGCTTCATAGGCCGGTTCGGCCGCGGGCCGCCCGCGTGCGCTTCATGTGCCAGAACGCGTCGATGGTCTCGACCCTGGGCAGCACCGCAAAATTGTAGGCCGGCGGCGGCGACGAGGTCGACCATTCCAGGGTTCGGCCGTTCCACGGGTCGCCGGTCAGGTCGCGGCGCTGCTCGCGCGTGCGGATGCTGACATAGAGCTGCGCGACCTGGCAGAGGATGCCGCAGAAAATGACGATGGCGCCGACCTCGGCGACCAGCAGCAGCGGCTGCCAGCTCGGGTCGGGGATGTGCTCCAGGCGCCGGGTCATGCCCATCAGGCCCAGCACATAGAGCGGCATGAAGGCGAGATAGAAGCCGATGAGCCAGCACCAGAAGCTGGCCTGGCCCAGGCGTTCGTCGAGGGTGAAGCCGAACGCCTTGGGGAACCAGTAGTTGATACCCGCCAGCACGCCGAACACGACGCCGCCGATGATGACATTGTGAAAATGCGCGACCAGGAACGCGCTGTTGTGGAGCACGAAATCGACCGGCGGCACCGCCAGCAACACGCCGGTCAGGCCGCCGATGACGAAGGTGACGATGAAGCCGACCGCAAACAGCATCGGCGTCTTGAACACGATCCGGCCACGGAACATCGTGAACAGCCAGTTGAAGACCTTGACGCCCGTCGGCACCGCGATGATCGACGACATGATCCCGAAGAACGCGTTGACGTCGGCGCCCGCGCCCATGGTGAAGAAGTGATGCAGCCAGACCATGAAGGAGAGGACGCAAATCCCGAGCGTCGCCCAAACCATCGAGCGGTAGCTGAACAGCGCCTTGCCGGAAAAGGTCGCGACCACTTCGGAAAAGATGCCGAACGCCGGCAGGATCAGGATGTAGACTTCGGGATGGCCCCACGCCCAGAACAGATTGACATACATCATCTGGTTGCCGCCGGCGTCATTGGTGAAGAAATGCATGCCGAGGTAGCGGTCGAGCAGCAGCATCACGAAGGTCGCGGTCAGGATCGGAAAGGCGGCGACGATCAGCAGATTTGCGGCGAGCGCGGTCCAGCAGAACACCGGCATGCGGAAATAGGTCATGCCCGGAGCGCGCAATTTGAGGATCGTGGTCACGAAATTGATGCCGGTCAGCAACGTGCCGACGCCCGAGATCTGCAACGACCAGAGGTAGTAATCGACGCCGACATCGGGCGAAAAGGCGAGTTCGGAGAGCGGCGGGTAGCCCATCCAGCCGGTGCGCGCGAAATTGCCGATGACGAGCGACATATTGATCAGCAGCGCGCCCGTCGCGGTGAGCCAGAAGCTGACCGAATTGAGCACCGGAAAGGCGACGTCGCGCACGCCGAGCTGCAACGGCACGGCAAAGTTCATCAGGCCGATGACGAGCGGCATCGCCACGAAAAAGATCATGATCGTGCCGTGCGCCGAGAAGATCTGGTCGTAGTGCTCCGGAGGCAAGTATCCCTGCGCGTCGCCGACCGCGATCGCCTGCTGCGTGCGCATCATGATCGCATCGGAAAAGCCGCGCAGCAGCATGACCAGGCCGAGCGCCACGTACATGACGCCGATGCGCTTGTGGTCGACGCTGGTCAGCCACTCGCGCCACAGATAGGGCCACCAGCCCTTTACGGTGACGGTCACGAGGACCGCCAGAATGACGATGCCGACTACCGCTCCGCTGAGCAGCGGCAGCGGCTCGTTGAGCGGAATTGCCGCCCAGCTCAGCCTTCCCAGCATGTCAACCTCCCGTCCGACGCACCGGCGAGGACCATTGCGCCCCGACGCCCGCCTTTCCGGGACCCGCCACCGTCTGGTCGAGGATGCGCTCGAACAGGTTCGGTTCAACCGAGCGGTAGGTCGTGGGCGGCACGGCTTTGCTCGGCTTTGCCAGCTGCGGCATAGCCGGCATCGTCGAGCGCAGATCCGGCGCCGCGCGCCTGCTCGAGCCAGGCGTTGAAATCGCCGGCCGGCACCGACTTGACGACGAACCGCATCTCGGAAAAACCGTCGCCGCTGAAATTTGCCGAAAAGCCGGGATACTCGCCCGGCTTGTCCGCGAGCAGGTTGAGGTGCGTGGTCATGCCGCCCATCGTGTAGATCTGGCTGCCGAGCTGCGGCACGAAGAACGAATTCATCACCGTCGCCGAGGTCAGCCGAAATTCGACCGGCGTTCCGGCCGGGATGACCAGCTGATTGACGGCGGCGACGCCTTGGTCGGGATAGATGAACAGCCATTTCCAATCGAGCGCCACGACGTCCACGCGCAGCGGGTCGGCTTTCCCGGAATCGGCGCGCGCGGATCGAGCTGATGGGAACCGATCCAGATGACCCCGCCCAGCAAGATCACGGTCAGCGCCGGGATCGACCAGACGACGAACTCGATACGCTCTTCATAGGATTCGTCCGTGCCGCGGTTGGCGCGGCTGTTGGATGACCGATACCACCAGGCGAACGCCAAGGTGGCCACGATCACGGGAACCACGACGACGAGCATGATCGCCGTCGAATTGATCAGGAGAAGCCGCTCTGCCGACGCGATCGGCCCTTGCGGATCCAAGACGCCCTCCGGCCGGCAGGAGGCGAGAAGAATGGCGACGCAGGCGACCGGCCAGCGGAGCAAGCGTGAACGCCGCAGCGGGTGCAGTAAACTGGCTGTTTTCCTCATCGGACGCCTCAACATGGCCAATTCAAGCAGTGTGTTCAGCGCAATCTTCGCCCTTATTTTTACTGTGCTCGTCTCACTGATAACGGCGAAAAAATCAACGAGACGTTTGGCTTCGTAGCTCGGCGACGTTCTTAACAGTGATGTTGGACTGCACTCCGAAGCGTGCGGTCACATAGTTGGCGACGGCCGCGATTTCCGTATCCGAATAGGCGTTGCCGAACGCCGGCATCGATATGACCCCATCGGGTGTGTGGCGCGTCGTGCCGGAAATCACGATCTGCACGACATTGGTCGCGGTGCGATCGTTCACGCCGCGCGTGCCCGCAATCGTCGCGAACGGCGACAGCTGGCTGACGCCCGTCCAGTCATGACAATGCACGCATGCGCCTTCGAACACGCGTTTGCCGACCGCATCCGCGGTCGCGTTTCCCTCCTTCGGCGAAGCCGGAGCCGGCGGCGCTAGTTTGGCGGGCAAGTCCGGTGACGCGATTGGAGGGACGCGTTCGCAGATACGTGACCAGCGCGCGGATATCGCTCGAACCAAGTCCGCTCAAACTTTGGTCGACGGCTTCGCCCATTGGTCCGGCCGCGGTGCCGCGGCCCTGTGCGTGTCCTGTCGACAAATAATCACGCAACTCATCGTCGCTCCATGCGCCGACGCCGGAGCCTTTGTCGGAACTGATATTGAAGGCGTACCAGCCGGCGGTGACCGCACCGCGGAATTTATTTCTGTTGTCGAGCGCAAATGCGATATTGCGCGGCGTGTGGCATTCGCCGCAATGCGCGAGCGCTTCGGCGAGATACGCACCCCTGTTCCATTCCGCGCTCTGCGCCGTGTTGGGCTGAAATCGCCTATTTTCGTTGAAGAACGCAGACCAGAAACCCATCAGCCAACGCTGGTTGAACGGAAAAGGAAGCGTGTTCTCCAAGGCGGCGGCGTGCACGGCCGGCAAGCTGAACAAATAGGCCTTGATCGCAAGCGCGTCATTGTCGGTCATATAGGTATAGGACGGGAACGGCATCGCGGGATAAAGACGCGCACCGTCCGAGCGCACCCCGCGCTGCACGGCGTTAAGAAAATCCTGATCGGTGTAATTGCCAATGCCGGTTTCCTTGTCAGGCGTGATGTTAGTCGAGTAAAGCGTCCCGAACGGCGTGAGAAAGGGGAGTCCGCCGGCATATTCCGCGCCGTCTGGCCGCGGTGTGACAGACCATGCAATCGGCGGCCCGCGCGAGATATTCGCCGCGCTCTGACAATGTCGGCATTGGCGAGATCGGCAGGAACGCCGGTTGGATCGGCGGCGCGATAGTCGGCGAGCGCGACAGTCGATCCTCCGGCGAACGCCATCGGTCCTGGACCGAATGTTTTCCAGGCCAAAGCCGCAGCAGCGATGGCCACGAGCGACGATAGCGAAAGTTGTGCCGCGCGTCCGCATGATGAGTACGCCTTAACCGGCGCCGGCGAGCGCCTTGCGATCGATCGGCAGCCGGCGCAAGCGCGACGCCGGTTGCTGCGTAGATCGCGTTGCGCAATGCAGGCGGCCCGGCGGTTGTGCCGGTTTCGCCGATGCCGCCTGGGTCTTCGCCGCTCTTGATGACGTGAATGTCGATCTTTGGCACTTCGTCGATGCGCAGCATCCGATAATCGTTGAAGTTCGATTGCCGGACGCGGCCGCGCTCGATCGTGATTTCGCCGAACAGTGCGGCTGTCAGCCCGAAGATCAGCCCGCCTTGCAGTTGCGCAACGATGGTGTCGGGATTAACGGCAATGCCGGTATCGACCGCGGACGTGACCCGTCGCAGATGCACCTCGCCGTGCTCATCAACCTCGGCTTCGACCACCGTGGCGATGAAACTGCCGAAGGAGGGCTGCGCGCAAACCCCGCGACCGGTCCGCGCCGGCAAAGGCTGACCCCAACCGGATTTTTCCGCAACCAGTTCGAGCGCTGCCTTGAGTCGCGGCGTCTTGCCGAGCATGCCGATGCGGAATGCGACTCGGATCGGCGCCGGCCTTACGCGCCAGCTCATCCATGAAACATTCGGTCGCAAACACATTGTTATTGGGTCCGACGCCGCGCCAGAACCCGGTCGGCACCGCCGGCGGCTCGGCGCGAACATATTCGACCTGGAAGTTCGGAATGTCGTAGGGATTGTCGACGGCGCTATCGACGGCATCGATATCGATGCCGCCCTGGAAGGCCGCCGGCAGCCAGCGCGCCATAATCGACGAACCGGCCACGCGATATTTCCAGGCAACAATTTTGCCGCCCGACAACGTTGCGGAAATCACGTCTCGATAAACCGGACGATAAATGTCGTGCTGGATATCTTCCTCGCGGGTCCAGACGACTTTGACCGGCCCGTCAACCTGCTTGCCGATGGAGACGGAGATCGCCACCATGTCGGCTTCAAGCCGGCGCCCGAAACCGCCACCGAGCAGGTGATTGTGCGCCGTCACCTTATCGAGCGAGAGCCCGGCGGCTTTGGCTGCGTATTGCTGCACCCGCGTCAGCACCTGGGTTCCGGTCCACACTTCGCAGACTGCTCGGCGTGACATGGACCGTGCAGTTGAGCGGCTCCATCGTGCGCGTGCGCCAGAAATGGCAGCTCGTATTCGCCATCGACTCTTTCCCCTGCGCAAGCCCCTTGGCGATGTCGCCGACCGACTTTGCGACCACGCCGTCCTTCTTGCTCGCCGCGCGCAGATCGTCCCAGATATCGCTTGAATTTATTTTCGCGTTTGGGCCTTCGTCCCACGTGATGACGAGCGCATCGAGGCCTTTTTTGGCGGCCCACATGTGATCGCCGACGACGGCGACGAGATCGTCAAGCACGACGATCTGTTGCACGCCGGGAACCTTCTTGGCGGCGCTGTCATCGACATGCGCCACCTTGCCGCCGAACACGGGACATTGCGCGAGCGTCGCAAATTTCATTCCCGGCAGCATCGCGTCGATGCCGTAGACGACCTTGCCGTCGGTTTTGTTCGGAGTGTCGAAGCGTTTGAGTGGCTTGCCGATCAGCGCGAAGTTCTTCGGATCCTTCAGCGGCGGATCTTGCGGGACCGCCTGTGTGCTCGCGGCATCGACTAAGTCGCCGTAGCCGAGCTGTGCGGCCGCTCGGTGCGTGCCTGACCACGCCGTTGGATGTCGAGCAGCTCGCCGGATCGACTTGCCATTGTTGCGCCGCCGCCGCAATGAGCATGAGCCGTGCCGCGGCGCCGGCTGTGCGCAGCGGCTTCCAGAACGCGCGAATGGAATTGGAATTGCCGGTGACCTGAATTCCAAAGGTTGGATTGGCGTAGAGCTTGTCGTTCGGCGGCGCGTGCTCGAGCACTACTTTCGTGAAATCGGCGTCGAGCTCCTCGGCCAGAATCATCGGGATCGCCGTGTATACGCCCTGCCCCATCTCGACCTGCGGCATCACCAGCGTGGTCTGCCCGGTGTGGTCAATGCGGATGAATGCGTTGGGTGCGAACTTGCCTTGCGTGCTATCGGGCGGCTGCTCCGGCTCGTTCACGTGCGCGCGCCGGAAGATGGAAGGCGAGCACGAAGCATTCCGGCCAATGCCGCCTTGCAGCACGGCGCGGCGCGACGAAGTGGCGAGACGACGTTGCTCGAGCAAGCCATCGGCAGCCTCCTAGGTCTGGCCGTCACCCGCGGCGCGCTTGATCGCCTCGCGGATGCGGACATAGGTGCCGCAGCGGCAGATGTTGCCTGCCATGGCGGCGTCGATGTCGGAATCGTCAGGATGCGGCGTGGCGGCCAGCAAAGCCGCCGCCGCCATGATCTGACCCGACTGGCAATAGCCGCACTGGATGACTTCGAGATCGAGCCACGCCTTCTGGACCTTCGCGCCCGTCGGCGTGGCGCCGATGCCTTCGATCGTGGTGACGGCGCGATTGCCGATCGCACCGACCGGCAGCAGACAGGAGCGCACCGGTTTGCCGTCGATATGCACCGTGCAGGCTCCGCATTGCGCGATGCCGCAGCCGAATTTGGTGCCGGTCATGCCGAGCACATCGCGCAGCACCCAAAGCAGCGGCATGTCACCGGGTGCGTCGAAGGTCTCGGTTTTCACCGTTGATGTTTAAGTTCATGGCCACAAACCTCGGGCCGTTACGGTGGCCTACTTCGTTGCCGCAGCCGCCTTCTGATCAGCGCTACCGCTTCGCGGGCCTGCGCCAGGTAGTCTTTTTATGTGTTGATTGCGACTGAGGAAGTCGTTCGCCAGCATTGAGTTGCATCTTTTACCGCAGCTCAGGTTTATCAATGATGGACCTCTGCACAAGGACTTGTCAATCGGCGCTCTAGTTTGCCGAACGAAGAGTCATCGACCCAGATCCCATCAACGAACACGATGCTTGGTTTGGTGTGTCGGCTTCGCCCCGAAAGTCGAGCTCAACCGGGCTTCGCTAACGCTTTCAGGGATGGTCCAGCCACACGGTCATTCCAGGCTCGAGCCCGTCCGCCGGACCGACCGGATCTGCTCGCACCAGGAAGCTGTTGATGTCGTGGTCACCGACAGCGCGGGCTGCGCGCCACACGGCGAATTCGCCGAGAGGACGCAATTCCGTGACGCGCGCATCGATGTGGTCGCCCCTCGCGGTCGTGAACTGCAGCCTGGAGCCGATTGCGATGCCTGCGAGCCGGTCTTCCCTTATGGTCAAGGTGAACCAACGCTCGTTCCCGACTTCGAGGGTCATGACGGGCTGTCCGGGCGAAATCGCTTCGCCCAGCTCAGCTACCAAAAGGCCCACGACGCCGTCGGCGGGTGCGACGAGTGTGGTCTTCGCCAATTTTGCCTCGAGATCGGCGATCGCCGCCTCGGCAAGCTCGACCTTGGCGTCCGCAATGGCGCGCTCTTCTTTTGTCGGCCCGGCCTGGGTCTCGGTGTAGACGGCTTTAAGGAGGGTGAGATTAGCCTCGGCCTTGGCGAGCGCGGCCGCGCTTTCGTCAAGCTGCTGCTTGCTGGCGAATTCCCTGGACGCCAGGGTCGCGGCCCGCTCCTGCTGCTGTTGCGCGAGCAGCAGATTCGCCTCGGCGATGCTGACATCCTGCGCCGCGATGTCGACTTCTTCCTTGCGCGTGCCGGCGTAGACATTCGTTCGATCGGCTCTCGCCGTGGCGGCGTTGGCTTTGGCCTCCTCGGCGGCGGCCGTGAGCTCCGGGGTGCTGAGCACGGCCAACACGTCGCCCCTACGCACCTGCTGCCCCGCAATCACCCGAAACTGACGCCAGGCGGCCGCTGATCTCGGGCGCGATGCGAATCTCGGTCTGGTGAACAACCCCGAGGATCGGTTGCGGAAACGGGGGCTCCGCATTGACGCGATAGGCGAATATCGCGGCCGAGCCGATCGCGACCACGAGGCCCAGGAAACCCAAGATCCGGCGAGCCAAGCTAGCGCGCATCGGCGATCTCCCTTCGGTTCGACATATGCGCGGCCAGCACCGCCAGCAGCCCATAGATGCCGGTCAGCGCCCAGAGCGACATCCAATCGCGCGAAACGTCGTGAAGCGTGGCGCCCATCTGGTTGATGCGCACGAGCCCATCGATGGCCGAGGTGCTCGGAAAGGCGCGGCTGGCCGCGCGGATGAAATCGGGAATGGCCTCGACCGGCCACGACACGCCAACCATGAAGAACAGCGGGAGACTCACGGCAATGAACAACACGACCGCCGTCTCGCGTCGCGTGAACCAGGCGCTGATGAACTGGGCGAGGAAGCTCACCGACAGGACGAATGGCAACACCATCAGGAAGAGATCGATGAGCCGCCCAAGCGTCGAGAAGCCGTAGAGGCGCGGCAGGATGATCAAATACAAGGCGACGCCCGGCAGCGCGAGTCCAAGATGCGCCAGCGCCTGGCCGAGGATGGCTCGCGCGCCCGCGCGTCGTCGCCGGCCCTCGGCACCCGCCTGTTCGAAGGCTACGCCTCCCAAGGTCGCGGAGCCGAGAAACAGGGTCTGCTGCAGGATCAGCACGAAGGCCGCCGGGACGACATAGCTCGCATAGCCCCCCGTCGGGTTGAAGAGGGGTTGCGACAACAGCTCGACCGGCGAGCTTCGAACCAGCGCCGCATGGGCAAGGCTGCCGTCGAGGCGGGCTCCGCGCGCAGCAATCTCCAACGTCACCGTGCCGCTCGCCTCGGAGATGCCCTGCAGCATGCGATTGAACATGAGAAAATAGGCGGAATCGACATAGGCCGGCAGCCGCGCCGGGTTGCCCTTCAGAACCTCCCGCTCGCTGCCTTCAGGGATTCCCAGAATGGCGAAGACCTGGCGACGCGCGAGGGCCGCCTGTCCCTGGGCCAAGGTATCGGCTCGAAGCGCGACCTCGATGGCCTCGTCGGCATTCAAGGTCTGAACGAGATTGCGGCTGAGCTCGGTATGGTCCTGATCCACAACCGCAATGGGTATGCGGCGCAGCAACTGCCCAAGATAGGGTTGCGGGTAGAGGAGACCATAGAGGATCGGCGCGAGCACGATGAGGCCGAAGGCCCCCCGATCGTTGAGGATGCGACGCCATTCGGCGACCATCGCGACGCCGATGCCGCGCCCCATCGGCATGGCCTCGATCGGCGAGGGCTCGACGATGCGCACGAGCTTTGTCCGGGCGATGCCTCGCAGGCGCAGCCAGGCGAAGCCGAACAGCAAAGAGGCGAGCGCGCCGAGGATGATGAACGGTTCGGCTGAGATCGCCGGCGGCAAGCCGCGGACGGCCTGATCGAACAGGATCTGCACATACCATCGCAGAGGCAGCATCGCGCCCCAGAAGCGCGCAAAATCGCCCATCGCCAGCACGGGAAAACCAACGCCGGCGAAGCCGAATGCCGGGTTGCAGAAAATGGCAATGAGGCTCATGCCCGTGGCAAGATTGCGAACCAGGAGCTGCAGCAAGCTCCCCAGCGACAGATAGGCGATCACCAGCAGGCTCGCCGCGGCCCCCATCAGCAAGGAGCTACCCCGGAATGGAACCTGGAAGACCCCGTGGATGATCCCGGCATCGACGACCATCATGAGCATGAAGATCCCGAAAAGCGGCGCCAGCTTCCCGACGAGCGCGGCGAGCGGGCTGCCGCCGGCGGCTCTGAGCCAGGTCCTCAGGCTGCGCCGCGAGAATTCCGAGCCGACCGCGTATCCGGCGGCAATGGCAGTGATGACGTGCAGCACCGTCGGCAGAATGGCGCGCAGCAGGAATTGCGCGTAGTTGAGCGCGGGATTGGTGAGCACGTATTGCTCAACAACCAGCGAGCCCGGCGCGTAGGATGCAGGTCCGGCGGACATCGTCGGCGGGAGCGCCTGCGTAGCCGCAGCGATCGCGTTCGAGATCGCGGCTGCGGCGCTGTTGCCGGGGGTGAAATATTGGCGGTTGTAGAGAGCGACGATCTTCGGATATTTGCCCGCGATCAAGTCGCGTTCGAAATTCTCGGGGATGTAGATGGCCGCAATGGCGTCGCCCGAGCGCACGGCGTGCATGGCGCTCGTCATGTCACCTGAACGCTGCGCCACGCTGACACCAGGCGCCGAGGCGACCGCCTGCACATAGATGAGGGAAGTCGCCGAGCGATCGGCATCGACGATGCTCACCCTCAGATTGCGAATAACAGCGTTGCTGAAGATCAGGGCAAGGACCGTGAAGGCGATGATCGGCACTCCGATCGCCAGGAAGAGCGCCGGGCGGTCGCGCCGCATCCAGCGCAATTCCCGTGTGGCGACGAGAATGATCCCGGGTCGGGCCGGGGCCCTCATCGCTGGCCACCATGCCAATCGGCATAGACGCTCATTCCGGGACGGAGCTCCGGCACCGGCGAGACCGGGTAGGCGCGAATCTCGAAGGTGCGCAGATCGAAGTCGCCGGTGGCGCGTGTGGCGCGCCATCCGGCATACTCGCCTTTGGTGGCGATCACCTTGATGGCAGCCGTGATCAACCGGTCGCCGAGCGCGGGGACGCGCATCTGGAAGCGATCACCCGGCTTCAAGCCCTTCGCCAGATCCTCGCGAAGGTCGAAGCGCAGCCAGACATCGCTCAAATCGATGAGCGACAGGAGCGGCACGCCCGGCGATACATATTCGCCGACTTCCGCGCCGATCTGGTAGACCTGCGAGGCGACCGGCGCCTTGACGACGAGCTCGTCGACCTGCGCCTTGATCGTGTCGATCGACGCTTGCGCCTTGGCGACATTGGCGCGAGCGATGCCTCGCTCTTCGGCCGTGTAGCCGTTGACCGCCGCCTGCAAGGCTAGCTTCGCCTGATCCAGGCCGCGTTGCGCGACCCGCAGCGAATCCGTGACCTCGTCGAGACGCTGCATCGGCGCGTTGCCGCCTCCGGCAAGCTCCTTGGTGCGATCATAGGTTCGCTGGGCCAACGTCACATTGGCCTCGGCGGTCTCGACCGCGGCTTTGCGCTGCGCGATGACCTCGGCGCGGGTGCCGGCCTCGATATTGGCGAGCTGTGCACTCGCGACCGCTAAGCCGGCCTCGGCTTCATGAAGTTTGGTGACGAGCTCCGGATTGTCGATTTCGAAAAGCAACTGCCCGGCGACCACATTGTCACCGCGCTCGACGGGCCGCTTACCCACCCGACCATCCACACGTGCGGCGATGTCGATGCGTGTGGCGTCGGCTTCGCCCTGGATGATCAGCGGCTGCGGCTGGACGAGGTACCACAAGGACAGGCCGACGATCGCGGCTATGATGATCGTGACGCCGATCGCAGGGGCGCGCGCAGCCTTGGGGGCAGCAGCCTTGGGAGCAGCGGCCTTGGGCTGCGGCGGCGCGGTATCAGCAGGCGGGAGCGGCTCGGCTGGCCTTTTCGCGTCGGCTGCTGGTGTCGGCGGCGGGGCGTCTTCGCCGGTCCGCGACTTGTCCTGGTCGGTGCTGGTCATCTCAACCTCACCCGCGCGATTGCCTGGAAGTCGGCCTATCCTCAGCCCGACGCATCGAGCTCGAGAAATTTGTGTATCCGCTCGAAAAACCAATTGCTCAGACCCAGATGCGGCTCGCTTCGCTCGAACTCGGATGACACCAGGGCTCGACCGGCGGCCTGCCGCTCCGCGAGCGCATGGCTCAGCTCCCGGGCGATCTGCGGCCTCGATTCGAAAATCGGGACAAGATCCGCCTTCGCGATCTCGTAGATGATCGAGGGCGCGAGCGCCGTGATATTTACGCCGGCGGCGGCACCGGTCAGCATTCCGATCTCGCCATAATGATCCCCCGGTCCGAAGCGCAGGACCTCCATCTCAACGCGCTCATCGCCACCGACGACCGAGAGCACCCCGCGACCGACAATGAACAGGGACTTCAGCACCGTTCCTTTCTCGACCACCACCTGGCCTCTCTCATAGGCGAGTTGCTTGAGATTCTTTGCGATCGCCGCTCGCTCCTCGAGCATCAGCGCTGCGAAGATCGGCACGATGTCGAGCACCCTCTCGGCGCTGCTGCGCACGCTCTGCGTACCGTCATCGCCGCGCAACTGAAGCGGCTGGTCCTTCGACGGTGCAAGGCGGATGCCTGAAGCTGCGGCGTGCCGATAGATCAGATCGAACAGCTCGTTTTGGGCGTTCGTGGTCGCGCCCGAGCCCGTCGACGAAGGCGGTCACCTCGAACTCCGTTCGCCCCTCGTCGATCGATATGACCCGAATGGTCGGCTGCGGAATGGCGAGGATGGGCTCTCGCATTCAGGAGGGCCGTCTCCAGCATCGCGTTGCCCATCGCGGGCGAACAGACGAGCCGGACCGTCACGACGATGCCGTGGATGCCGGACGGAAAGTCCAGGTTGACGATCTTCGACTTGGCGATCGTGCTGTTCGGCAGGATCGCGAGATCGCGCCGTTCCGTGAGGACATGCGTCGCCCGCCAGTTCATCTCGACGATCTGGCCCTCGGTGCTGCCGTCGATGTTGATCTGATCGCCCGGGCGAAAAGGACGACTGAAATTGAGGACAAGGCCAGAGAAGACGTCGTTCAGCGTGCTCTGCAGCGCAAGTCCGAGGATGATGGCAATGGCTCCCGAGGTCGCGAGCAGGCCCTGGACCGGCAGATTAAACACATAGGCGATGATCGCGAATACGGCGGCGAGATAGATCAACGCAGTCAGAAGGTCGCGAACCAGCTTGCCTTCGCGAGGACGGCGCTCGACCACGACGAACCGGTCGATCAATGCAACCAGAAACCAGGCCGCCCAGAGCCACCAGGCAACCTTCAGGATGCCGTTGATCGCATCGCGAAGCGGCACACCCGTGGTCTGCAGCGGCTGGTAGGGAACGATCCCTCCGTGCAGCAGCAGCGCGGTGAGCAGCGCGAGGAACACGATGCGTGCGACGGCGCGCCAAGTCGGATGCTGTCCGAACAGCAGTCGACTGACGAGAGCTCCGATGACGATGACGAGGAAGCCTCCGGCGAGCGGATCGCTCGCTAAGGCAATGGCGGAGGATCTCCAATCGCTCATCTCAGTCTGTTTCAGCTCGGAATGGCTCGAAGATGAGCCATAGAGATGTTCATCGTCTATCCTTATCCTGCGAGTAGTCGAGCACAAGATCGCCCCCGCAGGTGCGGATCAAGATGCCGTTCGCGTATGCCAAGCGGCGCGGCTTCATCACAGATGAGTAGATCAAAGAGCCCGGATGAGGAGTGCTCGATATCCGCCATGCTCCTGATGGCGACCCGAGGAGAGACATCTCCGGAGGTCCGAGTTGGACCAAATAAGCGACATTCTTTGCCGTCAGCCACACCCGGCCAAAGCGTCCAGCGGCGCAAAAATTTAACGGACTTCCGGATTTAGCAGATGGCGATGTAGGTTCTCTCGCCATCTGCTGTTTCACATCTGCAAGTATTATGGCGCGTCGCCGTACATAGCCTTAAGTCGGCCATGGGCGAAGGCGAGGGCCGGCGGCATATCCATCTTGCCGCCAATGATCTCGATATACGCCCCGGTTTTGCTGGCGCGTGCGGCCTCCATTGCCTCGTCGAGCTCGCCAAGCGTGGTCACACGCGCCGTATACCAATCTGTGCATCCTAGCGCATTCGGCAACTCGGCGTAGTTCCAAGGCGCCAGGTCGTTGTAAGTCCAGTTCGGGTTTTCCTCCAGTGCGCGCTCAATGAGATAACCGCTGTTGTTGAGCACGAAGACAATAACGTTTGCTCCGAACCGTCCCATGGCGCCCACGTCATTCGCGGTCAGTTGATGCGAGCCTTCGCCGGTGATCAGAATTGTGCGCCGGCTCGGGTCGGCGAGCGCGACACCGAAGGCGGCCGGGGTTGCCCAACCGATCGATCCCCACAGAACTTGCGCTTCCACCCTGACGCCGTCCGGAAGTATCGTTGGCGTCACGCCGAGGCTCGAGCTACCGGTCTCGAGAACGACCGTGTCACCCGTGCGCAG
>CAVQNF010000008.1:0-81219 GCA_963713805.1 uncultured Alphaproteobacteria bacterium
CTTCGTCGAGCTCGGCGATCGCTCGCACGGCTTGATCGAAAAGCGCGATCTGGGATGGGAAGACGTCGCGGAACAAGCCCGAGATGCGCAAGGTCACGTCGACGCGCGGGCGGCCGAGCCTCGCCAGGGGCAGGATCTCGAAGCCGCTAACGCGGGTCGAGGCGCTGTCCCAAACGGCCGCGCGCCGATCAGCGCGAACGCCTGCGCGATGTCGTCGCCGCCGGTGCGCATGGTCGCCGAACCCCAGAGGTCGAGCACGATGCGCCGCGGCCAGTCGCCGTGGTCCTGCGCATGGCGAGCCACCACCTCGGCTGCCGCGCGGCGGCCGATCTCCCAGGCGGTGCGGGTCGGGACGGCGCGCGGATCGACGCGATAGAGGTTGCGCCCGGTCGGCAGCACGTCGAGGCGTCCGCGCGATGGCGCGCCGCCCGGCCCCGGCGCGACGAAGCGGCCGTCGAGCGCTGCGAGCAGGCGTCGCGCTCGCAATCGCCGCAGCGATCGATCAGCGCCGTCGACTGCGAGCTTGCGCTCCGGCGCCATTAAGGCAGGCGAGACTTGCCTCGGCGCAACGCGCCCTGCGGCCCGCGCCCGAAAATATGCAGACCGTCGCCGATGCGCATATCCTTCAGGTCGCACAGCCACGCGTCGAGCCGCGCGAGCGCCGTCAGCGGATCAGCGTCTTCTTCAAGGCCGCAATCCTGCGGCAAGCCGGTCTCGGCGGCGCGGTCAAGGATCGCGTCCGCGAGCAGGCGCGCGCGCGCCGGGGTCGAGCGATTTCGGCCTCGCATATTCGTCGAACAGGGCTTCGAGCTCGGCCGTCGCGCCATGGCCCCGGCGTCGATCAGCGGCGGCGTCATATGGCCGATGGTGACCGCCGCGATGCGCCGCTTCGCCTGCGCGGCCTCGCCCGGATTGTTGACGATGAAGGGATAGATGACCGGCGTCGCGCCGAGCACCACCTCGGGCGCGCAGCCTCGCGACAGGGCCACGGACTTGCCGGGCAGCCATTCGAGCGTGCCGTGCGTGCCGCAATGGATCATGGCGTCGATGCGCTCGACCTCGCGCAGCCAGAGATAGAACGCGATATAGGCGTGGCGGGGCGGCAGAGTTCGACGTCGTGGTATCGCCTTTGCGGCTTGCGGCGCGCCCCGGTCGGGCTGCAGGGCGACGACGAGCGTATCCGCACCGGACGGCGGGGAAGCGGAACGCGCCTTCCGCGCGCACGGATCGTCCTCCGGGCGTCCCCAAGCGGCGGATCGACGGCGTCGGCGAAGGTCGCCGGAGAGCTATTCGAAGTGGCGCTCGTAGGTCTCCTGCAGGCGAGATGACATCCGCCGTCGTCTGGCGGGCTTGGCCCGGCCATCCACGTCTTGCGGCGGGTGTCGAAGACGTGGACGGCCGGGCCGAGCCGCGGCCTGACGACGAGGGGGTTGACCCCGGTCACGCAGCCGCGCCATGAGCCCCGCCGCGTCCGGGAGCCGCCGAGTCGATAGCCGGCCTTCGCGCAGGGCCTCGCGCGATCGCGACGACGCTCTGCCGGCGTGTCGAGCCCGACCGCATAGCCGGCGCGTCCGCCCTTGCCCGGATAGTCCGAGAGGACGCAGGCGATGCGCCGCTGCGCTTCGCCGCGAGGTCGGCGGAGCCGCGCCCAGGCGGCGCGAGTTCGGCGACGTGCGCGACGCGCGAAGGCTCCGGCCCGTGCGCAAGGCGCGTGAACTCCAGCGCCTTCGGGTCGTTCGTCCTCGCCCTTGAACGAGATGGCGCCGCCGATGATTCGCCCGTCGAGCTCGGGCAGCACGACGTTCATGGCGAGATCGGCGGCGCTCAGCCCGCGCTGGCCGGAGCGCCACTGCTCGAGCGCTCGCTCCCGCCAGGACGCCTGGATCACCGGACAATCGGCCGCGTCGAGCACGCTGCCGGCGTCGAGGCGCGCCGAGAAGGCGGTGGCGTTGAGGATGACGTCGGGCTGCTCTCGGCCAGCGAGCCGTGAGCCGGGCGGCTCGCGGCTCCTCGTCCTTGAGGCTCGTCACGAAGGCCGCAGGTGACGCGAGAAGCCGCGGGCTGCGAGCTCGTCGGCGAGCGCCGTGACCGGCAGGGCGTCGGCGGCGAGGAAGCGTCGAGCGGTAGAGGAGGATGAGCGCGCGCGGCGGCGATCCGTTTTCGCTCGCAGACCGTACGGCACCGCGCGGCAGCCGGCCTCGAAGAGGCCGAAGGCCGGCACCGGACGCGGCTCGCGCCAGGCGCAAGGCGTCGCCCCCGATCGCGCCGGCGAGCCACAACGCAGCTCGCGCAGATTGTCAGGCCCGCCATTGTGCAGATAGCCGAAAAGCGGCGGAGCTCGTGCTGCGGCGGGCATGGGTGAGGCCGCGTCGAGCCGCGGGGCCGTCTTCCCTCGCGTCGCCCCGGCAGAGGCAAGCGCGAAGCCGTGTCTTCGCGCGGCGCGCGCAAGCTCCTCGACGCCATAGCGCCATAGTCGAGACCGCCGAGCAGTCGCACGAGCACGAAAGCGGCCTGCGCGCCTGACGACGGCTCGACATAACGATCGACCGAGAACGGGTGGCGCAGCGCCGCGAGGCTCGCGAGACGCAAGCTCGGAAGCCTGTCCTTGCCCGTCTCCCAAGCAGCCGCCACCGCCGCGAGATCGCTGTCGGAGAAGGAGAGGAACACGATGATCCGCCGGGGTCTGGCGAGATCGACCGCCTCGACGACTCTCGTCGAGCGATCGCGCCTCGCTGCGCAAGAGATGCATATCGTGGCTTTCGCGGGCCTAGCTCGGTGGCGTTCATCGAGACACTCATGCCCGTGATCCGTCTTTTTTAACGCTGGTCTCTTCGCAAGGATCCGTTCTGTTGAGCAGCGATGATCGCTGCCGTCAGGCGTCCCGGTCGAGGCCCTTCTCGCCGATCACGACGAGCCGGCCTCGCCTCGCCTCGCCCGCCGCCCAGGGCCGGTCGAATTGCTGGCGGAAGCGCCGTCGCCGACACCCTGCACGAGCAGCCGCATCGGCTTGCCGGTGACCGTCGACGAAGCCCTTCATGCGCAGCACGTCGTGCGTCGCGCGCGAGCGCGCGAGCTTCGCGACGAAGGCGGCGGGATCCGGCGATCGCCGGCATCTCGACGACGAAGCTCTCGAAATCGTCGTGGTCGTGCCCGTCCTCGGCGTCGTGGTGGGACGGGCGAGCGTCGAGGTCGTCCTCCGCCGCCGCCCACAGCCCGAGCAGCACGGCGGGCTCGATCCGGCCCTCGCGCGTCTCGACGACCTTGACGGCGCGCGGCACCGCGCCGGCGATCTCGCGGCGCACGCGCGCGAGCGTCGCCTCGATCAGCAGGTCGGTCTTGTTGAGCACGACGAGATCGGCGCACAGGAGCTGGTCCTCGTAGACCTCCTCCAGCGGATTGTCGTGATCGACGGACGGGTCGGCGGCGCGCTGGCGCGCGAGCTTCGCGGGGTCGTCGGCGAAGCGCCCCGCGGCGACCGCCGCGCCGTCGACCACCGCGATCACGCCGTCGACGGTCAGCCGCGAGCGGATCGCCGGCCAGTCGAACGCCTTCAGCAAGCGGCTTCGGCAGCGCCAGGCCCGGAGGTCTCGATGATGATGTGCTCCGGCGCTGTCGTCGCGGCCCAGCAGCGCCTCGATCGCCGGCATGAAATCGTCGGCGACCGTGCAGCACAGGCAGCCGTTGGCCAGCTCGACGATGTTGTCCTCCGGGCAGCTCTCGATGCCGCAGGCTCTCAGGATCTCGCCGTCGACGCCGACATCGCCGAACTCGTTGACGATGAGCGCGAGGCGCCGGCCGTTCGCATGTTCGAGCACGTGGCGGATCAGCGTCGTCTTGCCGGCGCCGAGGAAGCCGGTGACGATGGTGACCGGGGTCTTCCAGATTGCGGGACTGGCGAGCTTCGTCATTCGGCGGCCTCCGGGAGCGGGGAATTGCGGCGAGCGAGGGGCGGGATGCGCGCGACGACGCCCTTCTTCAGGGCGTCGGGGCGCTCGCTCCAGGGGATCAGCCCGTCAGGCGCGGCGGCGTAGAGGGCGGCGGCATCGAGGATGGCTTCGGCCGAGGCCTCGTCGGGCGCGAAGTCGCCATACACATAGGTCCATTTGCCAGGCGCCGCGAAGCCGATCGTGCAAGGGCGCTTGCAGACGCTGAGGCACTCCACCGCGATGAGCTCGACCGGCGCGGCGCGGCGCAGGGCGGCCTGCCGCAGGGCCCGATAGAGCCGCGCGCCGGGCCGTTCGCCCTCGTCCTCAGTGGGCTCGCCTGCCTTGCGGCAGGTGATGCAGATATGGATGGATGTTCCTTCACTCGGCATTCGCCCGATGCTCCCGGCGCTCAGCGTCCCTGGGGTGCATCGTGCCGGGCCTGCGCAGGCGCCCAGCGTCCGGTTGAGCCGAGTTTCGGCGCCGAACCGCCTCCGGGGCGCCCCGCCCGGCGGCTTGCTGCAGGCGATGGCAGGTCTCCTGGCTCGCGGATCGCCGCCTTGTGCTGCCTTCCCGGTCGCCGGCTTCGGCCGGCTCCCAGTGGCGTTGTCGCACGAGGCTCACCGCTTACAGTTGCGGGGGCAGCTGCGGCATTGGCTCGGCGTCCTCGTATCGAACACAGCGGACGCCGGTCCGCACCGCATTCCCTTTCACCCCTCCTTCGAGGGGACCATCGCTGCGGCTAGATAGAAGCGTGGCGGGGCGAGTGTCAATCTCGCGTCAGCGTGGCGAGCCGGACGATCTGCCAGCCTTGAATGCACCCGGTGGCGAGGTCCCACGTATTTGGTTCCAGCCGACGGCGGCGCCAATCGAGGGGCACCCTGCCCTGGTCGAGGGCAGCCCTCGGGCTCGATCCGGCCATGGACGTGCCAGGAAGGGCCTGGAAAGCGGCTGGTGCAGCCAGGATGGCTCCGATCGCCCAGCCTTCCTTGAGAGACCGGCAGATGCCGGAACAAGTGCCAAGATGCGGCGTCTTTCCGGTGTGGCCCATGAGCGGCGGTGATCATGGCCATTTCCCTCCGCCGCCAACGCTCAAGGGCTTTCCCAACGCCGTGCGAAGCAAGGCAAAGACGCCGAGGGACGGGGGCGGTTTGCGGACGCGCTGGGAGAACAGAGCCAGCGGTGCTATATACGAGTGGGACTATCGACACGGCACGGTCGAAGTTTATGACAAGCGCGGCTGGCACGAGGGTGAAGCCGATGCGAACACCGGCAAAATGATCAAGGGTCGTGATCCGACAAGGAGGATCGAGCCGTGACCTTCCATCATTATTTGAATGTCTACGGCCCGGACGATTTGCTGCTTTATTCCAGCGAGCCGCTTCCGCTCGACCGCGTGAAGCTCGCCAAGGTCATTGCGCAGGTTGATCCAGCCGACCCGGAGGCGCTGGGCTCCTATCCACTTACGCATGAGCAAGCGCAGAAAATTGCGGGCGGGCTCACTCAAGCTGGCGCCCGGCTATTCCGTGCTCCTCGAACCTATGACCGATGAGGATCCGCCCTCGCATGGCGAACCTCAATCCACCACCAACGCCGTAGCTGGCAGAAATTCTCGCACCCTCTTGGGAAACCGCGGAACGACGGGGACACTGCAAGAGAACAAGCCGCGCCGTCGATTTGCATCTTGATCCACTTCGTTCGAAAGGGCGACCGCGGCCACCACGGACTGCTTGCGGCGTGGATTTGCTTTGACCATCCCTATCCATCCTGGCGCTGCGATTTCGAGTGGGCAAGGCTGTAATCTCATGCTTGGGAGAACTTCGATGAAAGCTCAAACGATCGGCGGAACCGCCGACCATCCCATCACGATCGACGCGGCGAAGGGCCGCGCCAAGGTGAGCTGGAAAGGCGCCGTGATCGCCGATTCGGCAAGCGCGCTCGATCTCGAGGAGGCGTCCCATCCGAAGGTGAAATATTTTCCGCGCGGGGACGCCGACATGCGTCTCTTGCGGCGCACGGCCCACACCACGCATTGTCCCTACAAGGGAGACGCCAGCTATTTCTCGATCGTGGTCGACGGCCAGGTGTCGGAGAATGCGGTCTGGTCCTACGAAACCCCTTTGCCGGGCGTCGCCGCCATCAAGGATCATCTCGCCTTCTATCCCAGCCGCGTCGACCGAATCGAGGAGGCGGATTGAGGGAAGGCGGCCGGCTTGCCGCAAATCGAACAACGCAGTTGCTGGGAGAAGGGGCACCCGACTGAACGAGCGCCATGGTTCAGTCCGCGCTATACTGCCGACTAGGACCACAGATAAGAGAGCCTGGAGAACCGCATCAAGGCAAGGGTGGCACGATGGACCGCAGGACATTCCTGAAGGTGGCGGCCGCCACGACCACCGCGAGCCTTGCAATTCCCGCCATCTCGCAAGGCGCCGCGGCGCGCACGCTGCGCTTTGTGCCCCGGCAGGACCTGTCCAATTTCGATCCCATCTGGACTACGGCCTATGTGGTGCGCAATGCCGGGGCGCTGGTCTACGATATGCTGTACGGTATCGACGACCAGCTGCGGCTGCAGCGTCAAATGGTCGAAGCCGAAGAGGTGTCGTCGGACGGGCTCACCTGGACTTTCCGCCTGCGGCCGGGTCTCAAATTCCATGACGGCGAGCCTGTGCTCGCGAGCGACGCGGTCGCCAGCATCAAACGCTGGTCGGTGCGCGATCCGACGGGCCACATGATCAAGGCTGTCGAGAACGAACTCGCCACCGTCGATGACCGCACCTTCCGCTGGGTATTGCGCAAGCCCTTCTCGAAGCTGAGGCTGGCGCTGGGCAAGAACGCAACGCCGTGCTGCTTTATCATGCCGGCGCGGATCGCCGCGACCGACCCATTCCGTCAGATCACCGACTATGTCGGCTCGGGGCCGATGCGCTTCGTGAGAAGCGAATGGGTGCCGGGGGCACGAGCAGTGTTCGAGACATTCGCTGATTACGTGCCGCGGCAGGAACCCGCCTCCTGGCTCGCTGGCGGCAAGCGGATGCTGATAGACCGCACCGAATGGATCGTGATGCCTGACGCAGCCACAGCCTCGGCCGCGCTGCAGAACGGCGAAGTGGATTGGTGGGAATCGCCGACCAGCGACGTGGTACCGCTTCTGCGGAAGAACCGTGGCGTCATGGTCGATATCGCCGATCAGCTCGGCGTTATCGGCATGATCTCGCTCAACCACCTTTACCCTCCCTTTAACGATGTGCGGGCGCGGCGCGCCTTCCTCATGGCCGTGAACCAGGAAGACTATATGCTTGCCTATGTCGGGGACGACGCCGGGATGTGGAAGCCGTTGCCCGGCTTCTTCACGCCTGGCACGCCGCTCTATAACGAAGAGGGCGGCGAAATCCTGAAAGGTCCGCGCGACATCGACGCTGCGCAGGAGGCTGCTGGCGGAGAGCGGCTATGCTGGGGAGCCTGTCACCTGCATGGCAGCGCAGGACTTCGCTCCCCACAAGGCGTTCGGCGACGTTACGGCGGACCTGCTCGGGCGGCTCGGAGTCAATCGTCGATTTCGTCGCGGCCGATTGGGGGACCGTGCTCGCCAGGCGGGCCCAGAAATCGCCTCCGGGCCAGGGCGGATGGCAGATGTTCCACACCACATTGTCCGGCACCGATTGCACCAACCCGGCGACCTACCCGCAGATTCGCGCCAATGGCGACGGCGCCTGGTTCGGATGGCCGAACATTCCGCAGGTCGAAACCGAGGTCACGGCCTGGTTTGAAGCGAAGTCGCTCGATGAGGAGAAGGCCGCGGCACGTCGCCTCAACAAGGCCGCGCTCGAAAATGTGGTGTCAGTGCCGCTCGGCCTTTTTCTGCAGTACCAGGCTTGGCGGCAGAACGTTTCCGGGATCGTTAAGGGTCCGCTGCCCTTCTTCTGGGGAGTGAGCAAGGGCATTTAATGGCGCCCCAAGTGATCGGGAGGTGCGGGCGAATCCGAGCAACAAGGCTAGTTTTTGGCAGCACATCTACACGAAGCTGCTGCCGCTTCAGGTATCAGGCCATTCTGAAGCGCCCCTCATATCAAAGCTGATCGTCGAATGGCAGCCGAGCAGCGAATAATCCTGGCCTACGCGCCGCGTCGGGTCTTCTCACCATATCACGCACGGCCAAGTGATGGTCCTGCATCGTGGCACACAGGCGGTGCGGCAAGACGGTTGCCTGCATCAACGACATGATTAAAAGGGCGATCATCCTGGACCGGCCGCACGGAAGATATGCCTACGTCGCCCCTGGGTTGAGCTGATTAATGGCTCACGCATTCGGTGGCAGGAGAGCGCGGGCGCGGCAAGCACCTTTTCTGTCGTCGAGCCCCTTCTCTCGGCGGACCTATTCCTTCGGCTTGAAGTCCTTGAGCTTGGCGAAGACGCTGTCCGCGTCGATCTTCTCCTCTTCCGGCTTCGGTGCCGAAGGGGCGAAGGTCGGCAATTTCTCGGTGGGCTCGGCGGGCTTCGAGCGAGCCGCGGTGACTTCGGCCGGCAGCAAGGTCGCGCCAGGTTCCTGGACGACGACCGGCTTGTCCTTCGCGGCGCGTGCCACCTCCATGTCGAGATCGATCTGCGAGCACAGGCCGAGCGTCACGGGGTCGAGCGGCTGCAGGCTCGGCGAATTCCAATGGGTGCGCTCGCGCACCGCCTCGATCGTCGATTTCGTGGTGCCCACGAGGCGCGAAATCTGCGCGTCCTTCAACTCGGCATGGTTGCGCAAGAGCCAGAGAATGGCGTTCGGCCGATCCTGCCGGCGGGACAGGGGCGTGTAGCGCGGGCCCTTGGTCTTGCGTTTCACCTCAGGCAGATGAACCTTGCTTTGCGCCATCTTGAGGCTGTGGCCTGGATCCTTTTCGGCCTTCTCGATTTCCTCGCGCGTGAGCTGGCCGGTCAGCACCGGGTCGAGACCTTTGATGCCGGCGGCGACCTCGCCATCGGCAATGCTCTTCACCTCCAGCGGGTGCAAATGGCAGAATTCGGCGATCTGCTCGAAGCTGAGCGAGGTGTTGTCGACCAGCCATACGGCAGTCGCCTTGGGCATCAATAAGAGGGTCACGGAGCAAACCTCCTTTCTGTCGAACAATGTCGCCTGCGCACCGGCGCAAATCCTCAGGCCCCGGCTCGGCCGCGGCGGCCGGAGCATCCTTCGCTGTCGATACCGAGGGAATGGCCACGCATATAGGCTTTCCCTGGGCGGATAGCAATGCGGTGTCCTTGATCTTATACGTAGCACATGAGTTGTCCGGTTTAGGTTGCACACGAGTTGTCCGGATCAGTTGGACAGGACGTGCGGTCACCGTCAGGGTGGCGGGATGCCGCACCGGGCGCAGGGCAAGATTTCGCGAAAGATTTTTTCAAGAATCCTTTTTCGCTGAACAGTGGAGTCGAGGCATCCGGATAGAATTCGCGAGCTCCCTCATGAAAACGCTGTTGTCATGACGCCGCTCTCGGTCTTCAAATAGAGGGGCCAACCTCGCGCTGGGAGCCGATGACATGAAAACCATCACGGCAGTGGCCGCCAAGAAGCTGGGCAGGTTCCTGGCCAAGGATTTCCGCGAGATTTTCGGGCCAACTTACGAGGATGTCGCAGAGCGCCTCGGCGCTCTGGCGCGCAGCACGATCGAATGCCTCGGAAGGAGCGATGCGCTTTACCACAATTTCGAGCATACGCTCCTCGTCACCATGGTCGGGCGCGACATTCTGCGCGGACGCACCCTTTCGGAGCGCATAGAGCCGGCCGATTACGATCACCTGATCGTCGCCTGTCTCCTGCACGATATCGGCTATGTGCGCGGCGTGCTGAGCGCCGACACCGAGGAGGAGTTCGTCATCGACAAGAGCGGGAAACGGGTCACGCTGCCGCGCGGCGCGTCCGATGCTTCGCTTGCGCCCTATCATGTCGACCGCTCCAAGCTGTTCGTCTTCGAGCGGTTGGGAAAATCCCCGACCCTCGATGCGGCGCGCGTGGCGGAGGCGATCGAGTTCACCCGCTTTCCGCCTCGCCTCGATCGCAAGACGGCCCGGTCGGAGCTCGAGCCGAGGCTGGTGCAAGCCGCCGATCTCATCGGACAGCTCGGCGATCCTTTGTATCCGAGAAAGGCGAATGCGCTGTATTTCGAATTCGAGGAGATCGGCCTCAATCGGCAGCTCGGCTACACGTCTCCGGCCGATCTCATCGATAAATATCCAGCGTTCTTTTGGGACAGCGTCTCGATGCACCTCGGCGAAGGCATCAAATATCTCAACCTCACGGTGTCCGGGCGCCAGTGGATCGCCAATCTCCATCATCACGTGCTGTGCGCCGAGCATTCCCATCGCCTCATGGGGCCGCAAAGCTGAGGTTCCGCTTCCTCCGCCCGGTGCGCCTTCCGGCACCTTCCGGCGCTCCGGCTGCCGCACCATGATGATCAGCTCGGCTCTTTCGAGCGGGCGATCGCTTCGAGGATCAGCCGACGAGCCTCTCCGGCATCACCCCAGCCGCTGAGCTTCACCCATTTGTCCGGCTCGAGGTCCTTGTAATGCAGGAAAAAGTGCTCGATCTGACGGCAAGTGATCTGCGGCAAATCCACGTAATTCTCGACATGCACATAGCGTTGGGTCAGCCGGGGGGACGGCACGGCGATGATCTTCTCGTCACCTCCGCCGTCGTCCTCCATCTTCAGCACGCCGATCGGCCTCACATTGATCACCGCGCCCGGAAAGATCGGGCGAGTATTCGCGACGAGCACATCGATCGGGTCGCCGTCATCCGACAAGGTATGCGGCACGAAGCCGTAATTGCCGGGATAGCGCATCGGCGTGTAGAGGAACCGGTCGACGACGAGCGTGCCGGCCGCCTTGTCCATTTCATATTTGATCGGCTCGCCGCCGAGCGGCACCTCGATGACGACGTTCACGTCGTCGGGCGGCGACCGGCCGACCGGGATCGCGTCGAAATTCATTGCGCTATCCTTGTTTGTGCGAGCGAATGCTCGCCGCCTCCGCAGTGATTCCATTCACCAACTCGCAAGGAGCGGAATATGGTGCCTCTTCCCTTTACCCGCGACGAATATTCGTCGCGGCTGGAGAAGATCCGCAAGGAGATGTCCGAACGCGGGCTCGACCTTTTGATCGTCACCGATATTGCGAACCAGCACTATATCACCGCCTATGACGGCTGGTCCTTCTACACCCCCCAGGTGGTCCTCGTGCCGCCTCACGGCGAGCCCGTCTGGATCGGCCGATCCATGGACGCGGCCGGCGGCAAGCTGACCGCCTGGATGAAGCACGAGAACATCGTCGGCTTCCCCGAGGACCATGTCCAGTCGCCCGACCGCCATCCCATGGATTGGATCGGCCAATGGATCGCCGACAAGGGGTGGGGCAAGGGTCGGATCGGGATCGAGCTCGAAGCGTACTACTACTCACCCAAGGCTCATGCCCGGCTCACCGCATCGCTTCCGAACGCGAAATTCCTCGATGCGGACCTTCTCGTGAACTGGATCAGGGCGGTGAAATCTCCCGCGGAGATCGCCTATCTCCGCCACGCCGCCAAGCTCGCCGAAGCCGCGGTGAGGAAGGGCTACGAGGTCATCGCTCCCGGTGTCCGCGAATGCGACGCCGTCGCCGCCATCCAGACGGCGCAGTATTGCGCTCTCCCGGATCATGCCGGCGACATCACGGCACTGCCTCCGACGATCCTCGCCGGAGAGAACGCATCAGCCCCTCACATCATGTGGAGCCATCGCGTGTTCGCCGAGGGGGAGACGGTCGCCCTCGAGCTCGCCGGGGCCTGCCGCCGCTATACGGTCGGCCTCGCGAGAACGATGCAGCTCGGCAAGAAGCCCCCGAAGGTGGCGGAGGTCGAGAAGGCGGTGCTCGAAGGCATGCATGCCGTGCTCGATACGGCGGCTCCGGGGAAGCTCGCCGAGGACGTCGAGGCCGCATGGCGAATGACGATCGCGAGATACGGCCTCGAGAAGGAATCGCGCATCGGCTATTCGATCGGCGTCGCTTATCCGCCCGACTGGGGAGAGCACACCATCAGCCTTCGGCGAGGCGACCGAACAATCCTGCGACCCGGTCACGTTCTTCACGCGATCCTGGGCATGTGGATGGAAGGCTGGGGCATCGAGATCAGCGAGACGATCCTCATCACCGAAACCGGATGCGAAACCCTCGCCAAATGCCCCCGCGACATATGCGTGAAAGCCTGAGAGACCAGGCGCGCAAGACGGCTTAAAGGACGTAGGGTCAACAAGACTGATCGTCTTGGTCGGTCGTCGTCCTCGGGGCCGAGCGACCGGATGTGCAGAGCCGGATCATCGATCAGAGAAGGGATCACGTAGCGTCATTTTGAGTGTCGAAGCATGATCTCATCGCAGAAAAGCTTTCATGTCCGCGGATCATGATCGAGCGGTTTCCGCCCGCCTCCGACCTCGATGGGTCGGGAGCTCGATCACATCCGCGTGCGGATCAGGACAAGACAAGGTCGAGGCCATCATCCATGCTCATTGACTACGATCATTCGCAGAATCGTCACACGCTGAGCGGTGCCGCGGCGGCGTTATCGACCGTATTTCGGCATCATCTCCCCGCGAGCTTGCTCGATGTAGGGTGCGGGACCGGCACCTGGCTGCGCGCGGCCGCCGAGCTTGGCATCCCGGACCTTTACGGAATCGATGGCATCTTGGTGCCTCAGGATGAGCTCCATGTCGCAAAGGCGCTGGTCGGCCAATTCGATCTGTCTCGCCCGTTCTTCGTCGGCCGCCGGTTCGAAACCGTCTTGTGCTTGGAAGTTGCCGAGCATCTTGCTTCGTCCTCGGCGGCATCACTGATCTCTTCGATCGTGGCGCATGCGGATGAGGTCGTGTTCAGCGCGGCCATCCCGGGCCAGCCCGGACAGCATCATGTCAACTGCCAATGGCCCGAATACTGGCAAGATCATTTCAATGCTCGAGGCTTCGCCTGCGATGATGCGATACGCTGGGAGATCTGGGACGACGACCGCGTCGAGCCCTGGTACCGGCAGAATATCTTTCGCGCGACGCGCGATCCGTCGCGCGCGGGCAGTGAGCCCAGGATCAGACCCGTCGTCCACCCACGGTTCGTCGGCGCCTTTTGCCACGCGGCCGTCCTCGAGCGCATGCGGCTCGTCGAAGGGGGATCGGAGCCAGGAGCATGGTATCTCGGAATTGCCACACGAAAGGCATTCGCCCGGCTTTCACGAAAACCAAAAAGGGACGAATAGGTTTTTCCGACCGCTTTGCACAAATGGATCCGCTTGCGAGCGTGTAAGCGCCGTCGCACGACCGATCCCGAAAGAATTGCGAAGCTTTTCGATCCGGCCATTGATGTATTGCGCCGCCCGGCGATATCGCCTCTAATGTTATCAATAACAGAGGCCATGTTCATCGCGAGGCCGTGGACCGAAGGGGCGAGTGGGCTGTCGTTTGTGGCAGTGAATCGATGCAACGGCGGGATCGTCTCGAGCTCACGAGGGTCGGCGGGGCGACCGCGCTGCCGGCGATCCTTCGCGATCTGGGAGCCGACGCGAGTGCGGTCGTCGGCGTCGCCGGGTTGAGCCGGGAAATACTCGCCGACCCCGAAAACGTGATTCCCTTCTCATCGCTCGGGCATTTGCTGCAGCAAAGCACCGCAGCCACGCAATGCGATCATGTCGGGTTGCTGCTCGGTCAAAGGTCCACGATCTCGTCCTTCGGTTACCTCGGCCTCCTCGTCGAGAACTCGCCGCAAGTGCGCACCGCCCTCGACAATCTCATCCGCTATTTCCACATCCACGATGGGCGGGGCGTTCCGATTCTCGAGGTTTCGCAAGGCACGGCCTCGCTCGGCTATACGATCTTCGAGAATTCCGTGCCCGGCGCGCTCGACCTCATCGACAGCGCGGTCGCGAGCCTGTTCAACATCCTGCGGCGGCTGTGCGGCGCCTCCTGGCAAGCCATCGAAATCGGCTTGCCGCGCCCGAAGCCGCGCAACACCAGGCCCTTCGACAGCTTCTTCAACGCCCCCTTGCGATTTTCCGCCGAGCACGGTGTCGTCGTGTTCCCGGTCGACTGGCTGGCGCGACCGGTGCGGGACGCGAACCCTTTGATTCGCGGCCTCGTGGAAGATCATATCGGCGAGCTCGAAGCGCAGGCCGTCGAAAGCTTCGAGACGCAGCTCCGCCGCCTGTTGCGGACGCTCGTGCTGACGCGGCGATGTTCGCTCGAGACCGTGGGCCAGCTCTTCAACCTCGAGCCGCGCACCCTCGCCCGGCGATTGGAACGCGAGGACATCAAATTTCGCGCGCTCGTCGACGAGGCCCGCTACGAGGTAGCGCGCCATCTTTTAACCGACACCTCGCTCGCGATGACGCATGTGGCCGCGATGCTCGACTATTCGGAAGCCAGCGCCTTCTCGCGCGCCTTCCGCCGCTGGTCGGGCAAGACGCCGATCGCCTGGCGAGCGGACCGCCGCCTTCGCGAACCGACGCCGGCGCGGAAACCTGCCGCAGGCGAGATTCGCATGGCGATGAGCGGGGCTCCGGGGAAGGGTCGCGCCTCCCGGCAATAAGGACCGGATGCCCTCGGCGATCGGTGCGGAACGGCTTCGTCTCTCTTCCGGTGAAGGTATCGACGGCGCGTGTCGCCTTCCCATGGCGATCGATCGTCACGAACGGATAAAAAAACGGCGGGCTTGCGGCCCGCCGGTTTCGATTGATCGAGATGATCCCCGGGGCTTACCAGAACTTGTAGTTCAGGCCGACCCGCACGACGTTCACGTTGATGCTCCGGTTCGAATTGTTGAAGGCTGCCGCGACGCCCGGAAGGAAGAGGCCCGGCGCGCTGTTGACGTGACCGAAGTTCTCATAGAGATATTCGCCCTTGACGGTCCAGTTCGGGGTGAAGGCATATTCGACGCCGCCACCGACCGTCCAGCCAGTCTTGGTGCTCGAGCTGCGGCTGGTGACGCCCGTGCCGATGACCGTCGACACCGGCACGCCCGTTAGATTGGTTGGTGTTCCGATGGTGGGGATGGTGCCCAAGGGTGCGGTGGTCGCGAGAAGAGCCGAGCCGACGTTGTTGTTGTTGTTGTTGACGCCGCCATAGGCGAGACCGCCTGTCGCGTAGACCAGGATGCGGTCGAAGGCATAGCCGGCCCGCAGGCGAACGGTGCCGATATACTGGTTGTTGTTGTTGTGGTTACTGGTTGCGATATTCGATGGCGTGAACACCGTGCCGGGGAATTGCGGCAAGGTGAACGAGCCGAAGACCACCCCGTTATTGCGATTGCGGTTGATGTTGGCCCAGTCGATATCCGTCTCGGCGCCCACCACGAAGCCCGAGCCGATGCCGAATTGGTAATTATAGCCCGCCTGCACGCCGCCGATGAAGCCACCGTTATTGCTGCTGCCGCTGGAGGCGAAGGGAACCACGCCGCCCCCGAACGGCACGGCGCCGACGAAGGGGAAACCCCCGTTGTTGTTGCGGTTGTTGTTTGCCCAGCCGTAGCCGGCATTCAGGCCGACGTAAAAGCCGGTCCAGGTGAAGGCCGGCGGCACATAGACCGGGGCCAAGGGCGGACCCTTTCGCGAGGGAAGATCCGCGGCCAGAGCCGACCCCCCGAGAATGCCGAGCGCTGCCGTCGCCAGGACCGCGCTCTTCAAGCGGGCACCGAATGTCTTGCGTCCGAGTTGAGATACGCAGGTTGAATACATGATCTTCCTCACAGTGCATTCTCCGTTGTTGGTCCATTGCTACGTTGCGAGAGGAAAAGCCGCTTGACATCTGAAGCATTCGCCTGGACATTTTTCGACAACCTTGCCAATTCGCCCTGATTTCGAGGCCACGTGGCAAAATTGTCGCATCATTGGAATGATTTCCAAGCATTTGCCATAATTCCGAAGTCTCGGCTTTGGTTCCATTGCTTTGGCTGCGCAAAATATGGCGCGCGAATGGCGTTTTCTTCTTTCGACCGGCCGCTTTCTGGTATCCGAATGGTTCGCGCCGCGGAGCGGCACTGTGCGGCGGGAATTGGGCTGGTTGTGAATTGGCTCGATCTTCACCCGAAGAGGCGCGCATCGACAGCGCAGCGAAATACCGGCCACCTGAGGATGATCCGCACATCCCGGACCTGCTTACGGCCCGGGGTCATGCGGCAAATCAATGAAATGAGGGCGGCGCGGGCTCCATCCGGACGCGCATCGCTTCACCCTTGAGAGGCGCACCCCCGGCACCTGCGGCGCGTGACGCTCCTGACGTCAGCGGTGTCGGCCCTCCACGGTGTGGCCGCGATCAGAGCGGGCGCAGCAAATCGAGGTGGTGCCCTCGAAGTCTGCGCAAGGGGTGCCGGCCGTCAATGGACTCGCAATCTGTGAGCGTCGGCGTGTGCGTGAACCGGACATGGCCGACAGGATGAACGTCTCGCCGAGCAGCGAGCGCCCTGCCAGAGCGCATCGATTGCCAAGCAACATCGCTTCCCCCGGCTGACGCCTTCGCGGCGCGAGCACGACGCGCTTTCCCCCACGAGCACGACCGACGTCGGCAAGTCATGTCAAGACGAGCTCGTGCTCTGTCAAGCAATCGCAGCCGCTCATGTGATCTATTGTATTTGAACTAAAGCTTCGATCTGGTGCGGCATTGTTCGGATCTCTAAATATATCTGGGACCGCCAGCCAAATGGATTTGTGCGAGCAGGATTAAGGAGAAAAGATTCGTTCTGGGGAGGTCGAATGACTGCGAATACTCAAGACTCTCGCCCGGATCCGTCGATCGTGGCGCGCGGCGTCGAGGAGCTCGGGAGCGCGCCTGCCGACGAGGCCGAAGAGCAGCACCACGGCTTGTATTGCGTGGCGATCGGAACGGACCCCGCGGGACGGGAACACCGCATCAAGATCCGGGAGGCGGGAACGAGCTTCATCATGATCGACAGCCGCAGACGCTGTCGGGTGAACGCGCATTGGGCGCGCCGGCTCACGGAGGAGGACATCGCCAAGGAAGTGGCATTCGTCTTCCGGGTGAAGGTCAACGCCTTCGAATATCCGGAGGTCACCGGCCTCGGCGAAGCGGCGCCGGCGCGAACACGAGAAAGCAAAGCGAAATATTGGAAAGCTTGGGGGCGCAAGACGAATTGCAGGGGTTAGGCGAGTGCGTATTTTAGGCAATCGCGCGCACTGTCTTTTTTAAGCGAGGATTTCAGCGCCAACCCACGCGCTGGAAGAAGGCCGCGATCTCGGCTGCGGCGCGATCGGGATCTTCGCGATGGGGAAAGTGTCCGACGCCCGGAAAGAGCGCGAGGTCGAGATCGCTAAAACTCGCGCCAAGCCGGTCGGTCCAGTCGTACGGAAACAGCGGATCGTGCTCGGGCCACCGCAAGCAAGTCGGCACCGTGATCGCTGGGAGGAGAGGGGCCTCGCCCTTCATCATGCGGATCCGGGCGCCATGGGCGGCGCGATAATGGGCAAAGCCGCCGGCGAGATTGCCGGGCTTCAGGAAATTGTCGGTGAAGGCCTCGATCACATCGTCGAACGCCTCCTTACGGTGCGACCAATGGCGCAGGAAGTGCGCGATGAACATGCGGCAGCTGTCGCGCGTTGCGCCCACTAGGCCCGGCGCCATCTCCATCTGGTTGAAGGACTGGTACCAGATCTCGTTGAGCCGGTCGGGCGCCGCCATCCGGGGACCGATACCGGGATAGACGAAGTCGAAGAAAAACAGCCCGGCAAGCCGCTCCGGCGCCGTCCGCGCCAGCGGCTGCATCGCCGCGCCGCCGACGTCGTGGCCAATGACGCCGACCCGCGCAACGCCGAGAGCGTCGAGCAGCGCCAGCATGTCGGCGGCATGGTCCGCGGGGCCGAACGGACCCGCGGGCTTGGCGCTGTCCCCGAAGCCGCGCAGGTCCGGGGCAATCAGCGTGTAGCGATCGGCGAGCCGCTTCATGACCGGCTCCCAGGAGAGCCAGAACTCCGGCCAGCCGTGCAGCAGCAGCAACGGTCGCCCCGCGCCGGTCCGCGCGACGTGGAAGCTCGCGCCGTTCGCCTCAATCGTTAGGTGTTCCATGGGGTTCGATTTCCTAGGCTGCGCGCCTCAGCAAGCGTTGGATCCCGCCACCGCGTATTCGGCAGCCTGATCCAAACCACGACCGGCCGCATGTCGGTCAGCACCTGCGCCACGCGAAGTCCTCGTCTTTCATGACGATCGTGGCAGCGGTATCAGTGGCATCATCCCAGATCGCCGCGTCGGACGCGGCCTCCATTCGCCTGTCGGCGACATGCTCGGCCTCATCCCCCTTGGGAGCGAGCCACCTGGCGAGAGCAGATCGTAGCTGGGCGTCGACGAGAAACCGCATTAGGCGATGTGCAACACCGGGTGGTCGCTCTGGCGGACCGCGTATTCGAGCGCCGCAGTGATATCTTCGGCTTCGAGCAACGGATAATCCTCGAGGATTTCCTCGCGGCTGGCGCCCGCGGCCAAGAGATCGAGCACGTCCTTCACGCGAATGCGCAGGCCGCGCAGGCAGGGACGCCCGCCGCATTGGCCGGGATCGACCGTTATGCGGTGTATTTCGCTCATCGCGGATTCCCTGAACTCACAATTACCGTTCCGCCGAGCATAGCACCTTGGGCCGGAACGGGCACCGTCAGGCGGCGACCTCCTCGTCCGTGGTGTCGTTCAGGGATTGGTCGAGGTCTTCGCCGTCGAGCGTCCCCCAGATAGAATTCGTGGTCCCGGTCAGTGAGTTAAGAACACGCGTTCACGCGTTGGGTGGAGGGTCGTGAGCCGTTCGATGATTTCGTCGCGCAGAACGAGACGAGCAGCCCACCCCCTCACGACAGCGCCCGCAGCTCCTCGCGAAGGCGGGCCGCGGCGCCTTTGCGCAGACGACCCTTCGACCGAGGCGTGCGTCTCGTTCCAGATGGGGACGGCGCGCGCCAGCAGGCCTCGGCCTTCGGGCGTCAGCGTCATCAGGCGGCTGCGCTTGTCCTTCGGATCGGGCCTCACCTCGACGAGGCCGCGACGCTCGAGCGGCTTCAGCGCGGCCGTCAAGCGTCGTGCGGTCCATCGCCAGGAGCGAGGCCACCGAGCCGAGGTCGGCGGCGCCGGACGATTGAGCGACATCATCAGCGAGAACTGCCCGTTGGTGAGGTTGAGCGGCCGAAACGCCGCGTCGAAACGCCGCGCCAAGGCGCGCGCCGCGCGCTGCATATGAAGGCACAGGCAATGGTCGCGCACCAGAAGCGTCGTTTCATAGGAAAGCTCGGCCGGCTTTGACATGAGCGAATAATGTTGATATCAACCTTTTTTGTCAAGGAGTCGCCGTCGCATTATCTTCAAAAGGCGCGTCCATGCGTGGGCGAGACATTCATGTCTCGGGAGCGATCGCATCCTTGATCCTGCCCGTTTGGCGGGTTCGTGGATCGGCCGATTGCAGGAGAACGCCGCCCCATCTGAAACGCATTCGGTTCCAAAGCCAGCGGAGGACGAAAATGCAGCACCATCCGGTCGTGTCGCGTGAGGAATGGCTCGTCGGCGCGCAAGGCGCTTCTCGCGAAGGAAAAGGAAGCGACGCATCTGCGCGACAAGGTCAACGCCGAGCGCCTGGCCCTGCCCTGGGTCAAGGTCGAGAAGAACTACGTCTTCGACACGCCGGCGGGGAAGAAGACGCTCGCCGATTTGTTCGCCGGCCGCAGCCAGCTCATCGTCTATCATTTCATGCTCGGGCCCGGCTGGGCCGCCGGCTGCACCGGCTGCTCGTTCCTCGCCGACCATCTCGACGGCGCGCTTGCCGCATCTCGAGCATCACGACGTGACGATGATCGCGGTGTCGCGCGCGCCGCTCGCCGAGATCGAAGCCTATCGAAGCGCGCATGGGCTGGCGCTTTCCCTGGGTCTCCTCCTTCGGCAGCGATTTCAATTTCGACTACCACGTGTCCTTCACCAAGGACGAGCTCGCGAGCGGCAAGGTCTTCTACAATTTCAGCGAGATCGATCGCGAAGGCCGCGGCAACGACGAGCTGCCGGGCCTCAGCGCCTTCTACAAGGACGAGGACGGCACCGTGTTTCACACCTATTCGAGCTATGCGCGCGGCGACGAGGAATTGATCGGCACCCTGATGATCCTCGATCGCGCGCCGAAAGGCCGCAACGAGAAGACGACCATGGATTTCGTGCGCCGGCACGACGAATACGAAGAACGCCAGGAACCGCGATCGCGGCGCAAGGCGCGGGCAAGGTCTTCCTGAGAGGCGGCCATGAGCGTGAGGGAGAAGAGCAAGGCGCGCTCCGGCGGGTCGTCACGCGTATCGGAGGCAAGTCGGTTTCGTCCAGGACTTCTTCACGCTCGCCTATCAGGCGATCGACGACTGACGTTTCGAGAGGCGGAAAGCGCAGCAAAAGGAGAGAGCGATGTCGTCTTCCCATGGCAAATTCGTCTGGTACGAACTGATGACCACCGATCCGAAAGCAGCGGAGAATTTCTACCGCGCCGTCGTCGGCTGGGACACGAAGGACGCCGGCATGCCCGACATGTCGTACACCATCCTCTCCGCCGAAAACGCGCCGGTCGGCGGCTTGATGAAGATTCCGCAAGAGGCCGCCGCCATGGGCGCGCGCCCCGGCTGGGGCGGCTACATCGCGGCCGACGACGTGGATCAATTCGCCGACAAGGTGAAGAAGGCAGGCGGCAAAGTTCACCGCGCACCCGCCGACATCCCCAATGTCGGTCGCTTCGCGGTCGTCGCCGATCCGCAAGGCGCCGTGTTCATGCTGTTCAAGGGAATGAACGGGGCCGAGCCGCCGCCTCAGCCGCGCCGAGCGCGCCGGGCCAAGCCGGTTGGCGCGAGCTGCACGCGGGTGACTGGAGGAGCACCTTCAAGTTCTATTCGAAGCTCTTCGGCTGGACGAAGGGCGAGGCCATCGACATGGGCCCCGGAGGCACCTACCAGCTCTTCGTCGTCGGCGACGCGCCGGCGGGCGGCATGTTCAACAAGCAGGCCGCCGAGCCGCACCCCTATTGGCTCTATTACTTCAATGTGAAAGGCATCAACGCGGCCGCGAAGCGCGTGAAGGACAAGAAGGGCGAAGTGCTGAACGGCCCGATGCAAGTGCCTGGTGGAAGCTGGATCATCAACTGCCGCGATCCGCAAGGCGCGATGTTCGCGCTCGTCAGCCCCGAGGCTTGATCGAGGGCGCAGGCACGGCGAGGCGCCGAAAGGGCGCTTCGCCCACTCTCTTTAAATCGGTCGCGGGCGGATCCTCGAAACGATAGAGCTCGGATCGAGCCTTAAGCCTCAATGGGACAGGATTTTCGAAAGGAAATGCTTTGCCCTTTCGCTCGCCGGCGCGGTGAAGAACGTCTCGGTCGGCGTATCCTCGACGATCTCGCCCTGATCCATGAAGATGACGCGGTGGGCGACACGACGGGCGAAACCCATCTCATGGGTCACGACCATCATGGTCATGCCCTCGCGGGCGAGCCCGATGAGGACATCGAGGACCTCGGTGATCATTTCCGGATCGAGCGCGGACGTCGGTTCGTCGAACAGCATGGCTTGAGGATCGAGCGCCAGGGCGCGTGCGATGGCGATGCGCTGCTGCTGGCCGCCAGACAGATTTGCGGGTCTCGCGTCCGCCTTCGACGCAAGGCCGACCCGATCGAGAAGGAGGCGGGCGCGCGCCTGCGCCTCCTTCCTTGTTCGCCTCAGGGCATGGACCTGCGCCAGCACGATGTTCTCGAGCGCCGTCATATGCGGGTAGAGCTCGAAATGCTGGAACACCATGCCGACCCGCGTGCGCAGCCGCGGCAAGTTCGTGGCCTTCGCGCCGACCTCGATGCCTTCCACCCTGATGCTGCCGGACCCATAGGGTTCGAGGCCGTTGATGCATTTGATGAGCGTGCTCTTGCCCGATCCGGACGGGCCGCAGACCACGACCACTTCGCCGCGCGCGACCGTGGTGCTGCATCTTCGCAGCACGGGCGTTGCGCCATACGACTTCGAGACATCCTTCAGGACGATGATCGGGTCCGGCATGGCGACCTTGAATTCTACACGGCGAGATGGGCGTGGAGCACGCGTCCGACCGACGACAACAGCAAGCAAAGAACGAGATAGGTCAGCGCGACGAAAGCCAGCATGGTCACCGGCGCGAAGACGCGAGCGTTCACCAGCATGGCGCTGCCGGTGAATTCCTGCACGCCGATCACCGAGGCGACGGAGGTGAATTTCAGGAGGCGCACATACTGGTTGAAGAGCGTCGGGACGATGCGGCGCAAGGCGAGCGGAATGACGATCAGCCGCATCGCCTGGAAGCGCGTGAGCCCCGTCGCCAGCGCCGCCTGCGCGAGGCCCGGCTTGATCGAGCGCAGGCCGCTGCGGACATCCTCCGCGATATAGGCCCCGATGAAGAGGATGAAGCCGAGAACGGTCGCTTGCTCGGCCGTCGTGCGGTAACCCAGCAAAGCCGGAAAGGCGAAATAGCAAATGAAAAGCATGACGAGGAGCGGCGTGCCGCGCACGAATTCGATGTAGATGCGCAGCGATGCGGCAAGGAGCGGCAGGCGGAGATAGACGGCCACGCCGACCGCAAGGCCGAGCAAGGTTCCGCCCACGGCCGTCATGGCAGCGATCTGAAGCGTCGCGGCCAAGCCTCGCATCAGAAAGGAGAGGTTCTGCAAGATGACGTCAGGCACTGGCGAGCCCCATCCCGGAAATATTTTCCCGCCCACCCGGAAGAAAGCGAAGCGCCAGCGTCACCGTCGTCACGAGGAGGAGGTAGAGCGCGCAGATGGTGATGTAGATTTCGAATGTGCGGAAACTCTGCCCTTCGATGGCGCCAGCCTCATAGGTGAGCTCCATCACCGCGATGACGGAGGCGAGCGAGGAATCCTTGATCAATTGCGAGAAGACATTGGCGAGCGATGGCGCAACGATGCGCAAGGCTTGCGGATAGACAACGAAGAGCAACGCCTGGATCGGCGTCAGGCCCGTGGCCAGCGCCGCCTTGCCTTGCCCGACCGGGAACGCTCGCGATGCCGCCGCGCACGATCTCCGCCACATAGGCGCCTGAGTAGATCGCGAGCCCGAGCACGCCGCACCAGAAGGGCGGCAGCCTCAAAAAGGCGAGGCCGATGTACCAGATATACATGATGGATGAGCAGCGGGACGTTGCGCGTGAGCTCGACGATCGCGCCGGCACCGATCCGCAGACCGAGATGACGCGAGCTCGCCGCCGTGCCGACAACGAGGCCGATGATCGATGCGAGGACGAGCGCCGAGGCCGAGAGCAGAACGGTCGTCACGAGCCCATCGAGGATGAGCGCGCGGGCTTCCCAGATCGGACCCCAATCGAATCGATAGCTCATCGATCAGCTCATCGACAGCTCATGGCGCCGGCGACCCTACGTCCCTGGCGCTCACGGCCGAGCCTCGATCGGAACGGTCGGGTCGGTGCCGAAATATTTGCGGTAGAGGGCCGTGTATTCGCCGGAGGCCCAGAGATCGCGCAGCGTGGCATTGACGGCATCGCGCAAATCGGAATCGCCCTTGCGAACGCCGATCCCAAAAGGCTCGACGCTGAACATGTCGCCGACGATCTTGAAATTCGGATTGTTCTTCTGGAACCCTTGCAGGATGTTGAGGCTGCCGGTCAGCGCATCGACGCGGCCCTGGGCCAGCGCGAGCCAGGCGCTGTTGTAGTCCTTGAAGGCCGTCACCTTGGCGTTCGGCGCGGCCGCCGCGATGTTCTTCTCGAGCGTCGTCCCCTGCTGGACGGCGACCTCCTTGCCGTCGAGATCCTCGAGGCCGGTGATCTTGCTCTCGGCCGGCACCAGCAGCGACTGGCCGCCCGTGTAATAGGTGATGGAGAAGTCGATCGTCTTCTCTCGCTCGGGCGTATCCGTCATCGAGGCGGCGACGAGGTCGACATTGCCGCTGACCAGAAGCGGTATCCGGGTCGGCGAGGTGACCTTGACGAACTCGACACCGACGCCGAGCTTCTCGGCGATCTTGCGCACCAGATCGAGATCGAAACCGATCGGTTCGTTCTTCTCGTCGAGAAAGCCGAAAGGCGGCGTGTCGAACTTCACGCCAGCCAAAATCTTGCCGCGCTCCTTGATGGCCGCGAGCGTGTTCTGTGGTGCCTGCGCGGCAGCGATCCCGCTCCAGGCGAGGAATGCCGTCGCGATGGCGGCAAGAAAGCTTCCGGCATATCTCATGGTGCGGCCTCGATGACAACGATGAGATGAAGATTCAAAATTCAAGCCGCAATACCGACCCGGGCGATGCGGTCGAGCGCCTCATCGAGATCGGTCTCGGAACAGGTGAGCGACAACCGCAGATGTCCGGCGCCGGCCGGACCGAAGGACGAGCCCGGCAGCGTCGCGACATTGATCGTTTCGAGCCAGCGACGCGCCACCTCGACGTCATCGGCCGCCACGGACGGGAAAAGGTAGAAGGTCGCGTCCGGCCGGCGGCAGGTGATCCCGTCGACCGCCGACAAGCGCTCGGCCGCAAGATCGAGCCTGCGGCGAAACATGCGCCGATAGCCGGGCACGAGCTCGTCGTAGAGCGACAGCGCCTCGATGGCGGCGCTCTGGATGAAACCGGGCACGCAATAGATCGAGTGCTGGATGAATTTCAGGATCGGTTTCGCGATGCCCTTCGGCAGCGCCAGGTAGCCGAGGCGCCAGCCGGTCATGCCGAAGGTCTTCGACAGGCTGTCGACGACGAGTACACGCTCCTTGGCACTCGGCGCCGATTGCGCGGCCGGAAACCTGCCCTCATGCAGAAGGTCCGAATAGACCTGGTCGAACACGATCCAGAGATCGTGCCGCTCGGCGAAACCGACGACGCGGGCGATTTCTTCCGCCGAGAAGACCCGACCAGTCGGGTTGACCGGCGAATTCAGGATCAGCGCTTTCGTGCGCGGCGATACACGGCGCTCCAGCAGCTCTTCGTCGATCGTATCGAGCATCGACAAGGCGACGGGAATGCCGCCACAGAGCCGCACGCACGGCCCGTAGCTCACCCAGCCCGGCTCCGGCACCAGCACCTCGTCGCCTGATTCCACGACGCCCATCAAGGCGGTCAAAAGGGCGAATTTGCCACCCGGCGTCACGATGATGTCGGCCGGATCATAGCGCACGCCCGATCGCAGCGCCTCACGCGCCACGATCGCCTCGCGCAACGCCGGCAGGCCCTGCGCCGGACCGTAATGCGTGTCGCCCGCGCGCATCGCGCGCTCGGCGGCCGCGATGATGCGGGCATCCGTCTCGATGTTCGGGTCGCCGCTCGACAGCGGGATGATCTGCCGGCCCGAGGCGCGCGCCGCCCGCACGCGCTCGGTCATTTCCACGGTCGCCGACGGCTTGAGCGAGGCAACGCGCTCGGCGAGTCTTCTTGCCATCCCTTCGTTTCCTTTTTCGCGTGATTTCGTTGCGTCTCGTGATGACCGATAGGCGCCTGCGTCAAATCCTGGCTCGATGGCGGGCCCGAAATCCGGCGACGACGAACCGGATCATGTCGGCGAACGCCGCTTGCAATTCCACAACTTCGCACGCCAAGGCGGAATTGAAAGCGCCGTTAGATATCGAAGGAAGGGATTTTCGCAAGTCGCCAGCAAGTCGCCGACGCGACCTGAACGCCCGGCTCTACGCAGCTTTCACCGAGGCCGTGACATAGGTCAGAAGCGCGTGCCGGCGGTCTTGAGCTTCGGCTTCGAGGGAGGCAGCAAGCCGTCGCGCTGCGCTTGCTTGCGCGCCACCTTGCGTGCGCGCCGAACGGCTTCGGCCTTCTCGCGCACTCTTCGCTGGGAAGGCTTTTCATAGGATCGGCGCTGCTTCAACTCGCGAAAGACGCCTTCGCGCTGCATCTTCTTCTTGAGAACCCGCATCGCCTGGTCGACATTGTTGTCGCGAACCATGACCATCAAGACGATATTCCTTTCGTCGCTTGGTGCTGAAAAAGAAAAGCGAAGGATGATGTCGTCGACCCCGTCCGCCGGCGAGATCGATGCCGAAAGCCATCAAAAATCGCAAGGCCTCGCTCCTCAAATCGGAGGAGCCGACTTCAATTCTCTTATCGCGGCGAGCTTACCGCGAATATCGAACCGGCGATACTCTGGCTGAGGTGTCGACCTTTGAAAACTCGACGGTTCCTGCCGCCGTCCGCTTGCGGATCGTGCGAAGCTCAGGGAAACCGATCCGCCCCGGCCCGGCGCCAGTACATCCGTGGTCGCCGAAGCCGAAGAGCGGATCTTCTCAGAGGGCCTGCAGCCGGTCCGCGGAGGTCTTGCCTGACCGGCGGTCCTCGACCAGCTCGAAGCCGATCTTCTGGCCCTCCTGGAGATCGCGAATGCCGGCGCGCTCGAGCGCGCTGATGTGGACGAAGACGTCCTTGCTGCCGTCATCCGGCTGAATGAAGCCGAAGCCCTTTTGCGTGTTGAACCATTTTACGATGCCCGTGCTCACGCTGAATCCTTTCCTGATGCGCGGTGAACCTCTCGCAGCGGTGCGCGACGAGAGACAGATTGGTCGAAATTGGTGGGAAGGTTGTCAGCTTGCGCACCATCGCGATGGGGCGCGGCCAAGTCGTCCGGCCTCGTTCGATCCTGTGCATATGGGCGGTTGGCGACGAAAGGTCAAGCTTTCGACGAAAGGTCAAGCTTCGTGATCGGATGAACAATCTCGATCAAGACATGGTGACGATCATCGCATCGGCGGGAAGCCGCGCTTCTTTCTTGCTTTCGTCTTGGATGTGCTTGTCCACTGACAGCTTTCGCAATATTCGAGTGAGCCGCAAATATCGCTGGCTATTTTCCGCGCTTGCGCCGAAACTCCCCTCGCTCGTCCTCGCATGACCGTCGGCCGAATGTCGGGTCGACACCACGATCTCTGGCGCGTTCGAAGATTGTGCCGCCGAGCGCGCGGCGGCAGACCGGCTTTTTTTGCGTCGGTTTTGTTTTGGTGCATAACCCGCTCGAGGCCATGGTGTGTTTCGCAATCGAGCTCCCCCAGGCGATCCCTCGAAGCGCTTCACCTGGACGGGTTTGTCGATTTGGAGAGAAAGCATCGCCATGGCCTTGAATTTTCCGAATGCGAGCCGGAGCTTCCTGCCCTCGCGCCGCGCGGTCCAGTTCTGGGGCTATGACGACGCGCTCGAGATCTCCTTTTTCGTCACCGAAGAGGCGCTGAAACGTATCGCGCCGAATACGCGAGGCGAGGAGAGCGAGATGTTGCAGGCCTTCGATTCGAATCGTGCCGCGATCTACAAGGCCGCGAACCAGGTCTATACGCATGGTCGCGCGGGTTCCTATGAGTTGACGGCCAAAAGCTTCTGATGCCGATCACCGCAAGATGGCGTCCCTCAAACGCGATGCTCGAACCGGCAGGGCGGGTGCTGCGCGATGGCGTGGCCCGAGCGTGCCGCTCGCGCCAAGTTCGGACGCCTTCGTGATGGTCGAGGCTCACGCCAACGGATGAACGACGACATGCCCCATTCGCGTGCGGCTCGCAGACGCAGCGAGGACAAGGCCGCCGCGCGCGAGAAGCGCCTTCGCGAAACCGAACGGCAGGTCGTCGAGGAGGAAGCTCGCCGCAAGGTGGAGACCGGCCGGCTTCGCGAGCGCGATGTGGCAAGGCTCGCACCAGCGGCGCCACCCGCCGGCGAAAAGCCGGTGAGCAGATGGCGCCGTTACGGCGGATACCTGTTATCGTTTGTGCGATAGGGGTGATCTCCGGCTGCTCTTCGGGCGAGCATGATCGCGACCGGTGGCGAGAGCGGGTGGCCGCGAAATCAGCCTGGTGCCGAGCCTCACCCTCGCGTTCAACGAGCCTTCGAGGTGGCGCCATGTGGCGAAGAGGACGAGATTTCCTGATTCACGGCGTCAGGCTCACGCTGCTCGGTCCATGGCGCCGCCGCCGAGCGCAGCTCGGGATCTTCATCGCGTTCTTCCTCGCGGCGCTGGCCGCGTGGTTTGCGTTGTCGAGGCGCTGACACGATCTCGAAACGGTGATGTCCTTTTCGGCGGCGGATGGGTGCCTCCCGGAGGTTCGTGATGCCGGCGTGTGCCTGCCGAAGGCACGCTTGCGCGTTGCCATCGCCTTGCGATCTTTGCGCCCTGCTCACGGCGCACATCGCGAGGCAGCCTCACATCACGGAGATTTTCTGCAATTCCACGAGCGAGGCGATGCCCTGCTTCGCAAGCCCGAAAAGGGAAAGGAATTCCCCCTCCGAGAAGGGCTTGCGCTCGGCCGTGCCTTGCGCCTCCACGATCGCGCCGGCTCCCGTCATGACGAAATTCGCGTCGGTATCGGCGGCGGAATCCTCGGCATAGTCGAGGTCGAGAACGGGGGTGCCGTCCACGATTCCGCAGGACACCGCGGCGCAATGGTCGGCAAGCGCTTCGCCGAGCACCTCGCCCCTGAGGAGCGAACGGGCCTTCATCCAGGCGAGGCAATCGTGCAGCGCCACCCAGGCCCCGGTGATCGCGGCGGTGCGCGTGCCGCCGTCGGCCTGGATCACGTCGCAATCGATGACGATCTGACGCTCGCCGAGCGCATTGAGATCGGTGACGGCGCGCAGCGAGCGGCCGATCAGGCGCTGGATCTCCTGGGTGCGGCCCGACGGCCTTCCGGACGACACCTCGCGGCGCGTGCGTTCGAGGGTGGCGCGCGGCAGCATGGCGTATTCGGCCGTCACCCAGCCACGGCCCTGCCCGCGCAGCCAGGGAGGCGGCCGATCCTCGAGGCTCGCGGCGCAAATCACCTTGGTTTCCCCGAAGGCGATGAGGCAGGAGCCTTCCGCGTAGCGCGCGACGCCGCGCTCGAGCGTCACCTTGCGCATTTCGTCGGGAGCGCGTTTCGAAGGGCGCATGCGGCCTACCAACCGTTCGGCAAGAAGTTGTCGAATGAACCCGCCTCATAGGCGAGCGTCAGCGCCACCCCGAGCATGACACCGAGCAGCAAGGTGACGAGAAGCTGCCAGCGGTCCTTGCCGCGACGCTTCGCCTGCGCGGTCGCGTCCGCCGGATGGAGCGACCCTTGCGCTGCCTCATCGAGCGCCTCCGACGCGCCCGCCTCGCTGCGCTGAAAATTGGGAAGAGGAGCGGACAAGGCCTTCTCCCTTTCGATCAGGCGGCGCGCCAGGTAGTTCGCGACGTGGCGCGACATCGCCTCGATCCGATCGCTCTCGGCGAGCACGATGGTGCCGGCACGCGTGTCCTGGATGAAGCGATAGCAGCGCCGGTCGCGCGCCATCTCGATGAAGGCGACGATATCGACGAATAATCTCGGCTTCTCGCCGGGCACGAGGCCATGCTCGAAGAATTCGGCCTGCGGCCGGCACTTGCGCGAACACGGGCTCGAGCGCGTCGCGCAGCAATTCGAGCCGCGCCTGCTCCGCGCCCCGCAGCTCCGCGACCACGGAGGAGCGTTCCGCATCCTCGAGCTTGGCGCGCCGCACCAGCGCCTTGAGATCGGGGGCTGCGGCGCGGGGCAATTCGACACTTTGCTCGTTCATCGCTCTCGACCTTCCTTGAAGCCTTATCGGCGCCGCCCGCAACACCGGCCGTTCCGACATTCTCGAGAATCCGCAAACCTGGCGCGAGGCCTCGAACGCCGGCGCCCGCGTCCCGTGGCCATCATAGACCATGCCGGCCCTGCCGGCCACGCCGGGAATCCGCAAATCGGCTCGAGCCGTTGCCGCCTCTTCGGCAGCGTCCGATCCATAGCGAATTTCGCGAGACACGCGCAGCCCCCGAAACGATTGAAGAGAGAGGCCGCATGCGAGTTAGCTTAACGGTGCTGCGAGAGAAGCCCGATTGCGGCTTCTGCTCATTTCGGCACTCACCACAACCGCCTGAGGATAGCCTCATGCCGCAAGACGTCGCCGCGCGCGAACCGAGCCTGCCGCCGAGCGTCACCAAGGTCGTCGAGGCCGCAAAGGCGCTCGGCCTTTCGATCGCGCCGCGCCTGATGCCGGCCTCGACCCGCACCGCGCAAGAGGCCGCCGCCGCTTGCGGCTGCGCCGTCGCGCAAATCGTCAAATCGCTTGTTGTTCACCGGGGCGACGAGCGGGCGCAGCTATCTGCTTCTCGTCTCCGGCGCCAATCGCGTCGATGAAACGCGCCGCGATGCGCCTTCTCGGCGAGGCTCTCGAGCGACCCGACGCCGAGCGCGTGCGCGCAGCCACCGGCTTCGCGATCGGCGGCGTGCCGCCGCTCGGCCATGCGACGCCTTCGCCCGTGTGGCTCGACGAGGATCTCCTCGGCTTCGATGTCGTCTGGGCGGCCGCCGGCCATCCGAACGCCGTCTTCCCGGTCGATCCGAAAGTCCTCGCGCGCGTCACCGGAGCGACAGCCGCGAAGCTGAGCTAGAGCCTTCCACGCGCGACATCGGTCCTGCCGCGACAAGCTCATTCGATCGAGGCGGACGAGCGTCCTCATCCGGGCCAGATGCCGTGGAAGTGATGCAGCGGACCGTGTCCGCCGCCGATTTTCAACCGATCGGCCGCCGCGAGGGCATCCGTCAGGTAGAGCTTTGCCGAACGCACCGCATCGCGAGGCTCTGCCCCTTCGCAAGGCGAGGCCGCGATCGCGGAAGAAAGCGTGCAACCCGTTCCATGCGTGTTGGCGGTCGCGATCCGCGGGGCCGCGTAGCGCGCCACGCCTTCAGGGCCGATCGAGCACATCCGTGCTTTCCGTTCCCCCGCCGTGGCCCCCCTTGATGAGGACGGCGCGAGCGCCGAGCCGCATCAGCCTTTCTCCCTGGCGCGTCATCGCGCTTTCGTCCGGCGCGACGGCCTCGCCGAGCAAGGCTGCCGCCTCGTGCAGATTGGGCGTGACGAGATCGGCGAGAGGAAAGAGAAGGGAAACGAGCGTCTCGACCGCGTTCGCCGACAACAGCCGCGCGCCGGAGCTCGCGATCAGCACGGGATCGAGCACGACGTGGCGTGCTCGCCAGCGGCGCAGGCCTTCGGCGACGGTGGTGACGACCTCGTCGCGCGACAGCATGCCGATCTTGGTCGCCGCGACGTCGAGATCGGAATAGACGGCGTCGATCTGCCGAGCGACGAAATCTTCCGGCACGTCGAGATCCCGGAAATCTCGCGGGTGTTCTGCGCCGTCAAGCGCCGTGATCGATGCTCGCGCCATAGACGCCGAGCGCCGAGAACGTCTTGATGTCGGCCTGGATTCCGGCACCGCCCCCCGAATCCGATCCGGCGATCGTCACCGCGATGGGTGGCAGCTCCTCGGCGGATCGCGTTTCAGGGGCCACGGGACCGCATGCCGAAAATTCAGGCGCTCTTGAGCGAGCGCGTCATCGCCGCCTCGAAGGCTCGCCCAATAGCGGCCACGCTCGAGCGCGGCGCGGTAGCTTTCGACGATCCGGCCGGACAAGGCATTCTTCGCGCCGGTTTCGCCGATGACGTCGCGCGCCGCGACGCGCGCCGCCGCCATCACATCGGCCGGAAAGAGGGAGACGCGCACGCCTTCGCCGCGCGAGCGTCTCGATCGCCTCCGCGTTGCCGCTTCTCGGCCTCGGCGAGGCCCGCCGAATGCTCCGCCTCGCAGGCATTGGCGATGACGGCGCGCAGATCCTCGGGCAGACTCGTCGAAAGCGTGAGCGCGACACCAGCGCTTCGGCGGCGCCGTTCGGCTTGTTGAAGCCCGGCGCATAGTAGAATTTCGCCTGGCGCTGAAGCTCGAGCGACACGTCGTTCACCGGCGCGAGAAGCTCGGCCGCGTCGATCGCGCCACGTTCGAGCGCCGGCTCGAGATCGCCGGGCGCGAGCGTCACCGGGGTCGCGCCGAGCCGGGCGTAGACCTCGGCGCCGACGCCCTGCACGCGGATGCGCAACCCCTTCACGTCGGCAAGGCTTTTCACCTCGCCGCGGAACCATCCTCCCATCGACGGACCGGTGTTGCCGGCAAGGAAGGCCTTGACGCCGAAAGGCGCGTAAAGCTCGTCCCACAAGCTCTTGGCCGCCACCTTCGACGATCCAGGCTTGATGCTCGATCGGGTCGAGGCCGAAGGGCGCGGTGGTGAAGAAGATCGAGGCCGGGAGCTTGCCGATCCAATAGAAGGAGGCCGTGTGCGCCATTTCGGCGACGCCGGTCGAGACCGCATCGAAGGACGGAGAGCGCCGGCACGATCTCGCCCGCCGCGAAGACCTCGACCTCGAGCCTTCCGCCGCTCATCTTCGTGATGCGCACGGCGAGCCGGCGCGCCGATACGCCGGGCCCCGCGAGATTGCGCGGCCAGGAGGTCACCATGCGCCAGCGGCGCGGCGTCTCGGCACGCGCGATCGCCGGGGCGGCGAGCGCCGCGGCGCCGATGCCGGCGAGCACGCCGCGCCGTCGCAAGAAAGGGGCGCGCCCGTTCACGACGCTGCCTTTTGCGCTGCGCAATCAGAAGCGCGCCGTCGACGATGCGCCGCAGCATCTGCGCGGCGGCAAGCGGATCGGGCCGCGCGAAGATCGCGCCGATGACCGCGATGCCGTCGGCGCCCGTGGCGATCACCTGCGCCGCATTGGCCTCGGTGATTCCGGCGATCGCGCCGAGCGGCAGGGCGGGCCTCGCGTCGCGCGCGAGGCCCAAGAGACGCGCGAGCCCCAAGAGGCGCGCGAGACCCTCGATCCCGATCGGCGCCCGCGCGTTCTCCTTGTTGCCGGTCGCGAACACGCCGCCGATGCAACCGTAATCGATCGGCTCCTTCGCCATCGCGCGCGATATGAGCCTCGCTCGTGAGCGTGCGCCCGATGATGGCGGAGCTGGCCCGAGCAAGGCGCGAGCGTCGCGCGGCAAGATGTCGGTCTGGCCGAGATGCACCCCTTGCGCGCCGGCGACCAGCGCCACGTCGACGCGATCATTGATCAGGAGGGGCACTCCCGTTCCGTCGAGGGCCGCGAGGATGGCGCGGGCGCGCTCCACCATGATGCGTCCGTCCGCGTGCTTGTCGCGATATTGCAGGATCGTGGCGCCCCCTTTCGCGGCGAGAGCGGCGAGCGAGGCGAGATCGGCGCCCGGCGTCGCGGCCGGATCGAGAATGCCGTAAAGCCTTATGTCGAGGGTCATCACGCCTTTCCGGTTTCGAGACGCGCGCGCGCGCCAAGCATCGGCCCGTCGAGAGCCGAGAGCGCATCGAGAATGGCGACCGCGAAACTGCCGGGACCGCGCGCCGTTTCCGCCGCGATCTCGCCCGCGACGCCCATTGCGGCGAGCCCCGCGACGGCGGATCGCAAGGGATTCCCGCCAGAGGCGAGGAGCGCCGCGATAAGCGCGCCCGAGGCGCACCCCATCCCGGTCACTTGCGCCATCAAGGGATGTCCGTTGCGGATGCCGATCATGCTCTCGCCGTCGGAGACGATGTCGGTCGCGGCCGTGAGCGCGACCACGCAGCGCTGCGCGCGGGCGACCTCACGCACATGCGACGGCGTTGGGGAAAGGCCGGCGATCGCCTCGAATTCCCTGCCGTTCAGGCGCAGGATCGCGGGCCTTTTCGCGATCCCGTCCCGCGCCAGCGCGAGGCGCGGCGGAGAGGCATCGACGAACACCGGATCGAGGACGACCGGAACGCCCGCGCTGCGCGGCCGCGTCGAGCGCGAGCGGAAGCGCGGCGCGGCGTTCGGCATCGAGCGTGCCGAGATTGACGAGGAGCGCGCCGAGCGGCGCACGAAATGCGCGATCTCCTCGGGCGCGACGGTCATCGAGGGAATGGCGCCCGCGGCGAGCAGGAGATTGGCCGTGAAGCTCTGCGCGACGCTGTTCGTCAGGCAGTGAACGCGCGGTCTTCGCATTTCGAAGGCCCTGGAAGATCTCCGCGATCTCACGCGCGAGGCGCCGTGGCTCGACCTCCCCGCCATCTCGATGCGAAAGAGGCGCGCCGGCGCGCGCGAGCGCTTTTTCCGGAGGCCCGATCACGGCTTCGCCTTCAAAGAGCCGCCGGGCCGTAGGAAAGCTTGGAGCCGCCCGTCCCGGCGGGACGGGGGTGCTTCGAAGGCGATCTCATCTCGTTCCCTCCGCCGGTATGAGCCGGATCAGGTTCGACGGGTCGGCGTTGAGCCTCTCAGCCCCGGCCGCATGGCGCGGACAGGACACCCCGACGAGGATGTGCATGAACTTAAGATAGCGGGGGGCGCGGAGCAAGACGGCAGTTCGTTACGGCTTGGCGCCTCCCGATTGCGACCGGGCGCTGCTTTCCGTCCCCGCGGGACTTGCCGTCGCTCCCTTCAGGCGAGCCGTGCTCCCGGCTTCAGCCGAAGGCCGCGAAGGAAGTCCTCGCCCGATGTCGGGCTTCGACCCGCCCGCTGCACCGTCACGAGCCGCAGCGCCCCCGTTCCGCAGGCGATGGTCGCGAGCTCGTCGATGAGAAGGCCCGCCTCCCCGCTCCCCTCGGCAGGGCTTGTGCGCAAAACCTTGACGCGCTCTTTCCCCCTGCCGAGATCGGCCTCGAAAAAGGCGCCGGGAAAGGGCGAAAGCCCGCGCACCCGATCGTGCAGCGCGGTCGCCGGGAGACGCCAATCGAGGCGCGCCTCGTCATTGGTGATCTTGCTCGCATAGGTCACCCCATCGGTCGCCTGCGGCGTGAAGAGAAGCGCGTGGCGCGAGAGCGCGGCGAGGGCGCGCACCATGGCGTCGGCGCCGAGCCGGGCGAGCCGGTCGTGGAGCTCGCCCGCCGTCGTCTCCTTGTCGATCGCGACGCGTTCGACGAGGCCGATCGGCCCGGTGTCGAGGCCCTCCTCCATGCGCATCACGCAGATGCCGCGTCTCCTCGTCGCCGGCCATGAGGGCGCGCTGGATCGGTGCCGCGCCGCGCCAGCGCGGCAGGAGCGAGGCGTGCAGGTTGAGGCAGCCGAGCGCGGGCGCATCGAGGATCGGCTTCGGCAGGATCGAGCCCGTAGGCCACGACGACCGCGACCTCGGCCGCATGCTCGCGAAACCCTTCGGCCGCCTCTTCGTCGCGCAGAGCTCGAGGGCGTCAGGACCGGAATGGCGAAGCGCTCCGCGGCGCGCGCGACGGGCGATGGCCGCTCGGCCATGCCGCGCCCGGCCGGACGCGGCATGCGCGTATAGGCGGCGACGACATCATGGCCGGCCCCCACGATCGTGGTGAGCGTCGGCACGGCGAAATCCGGCGTGCCCATGAAGACGATGCGCAAGCGGTGCTCCTCGATTGATGGGCTGATCGCGCCGCTTCGTTGAATTCAGTAACGTCAAAGTCGATGGCCGACGGGACATCGCATCAACCGGATTTCACGATGGCGAACCTTTGCTCATGGCGGCCCCCGCTATTTGACGCCATGCAATTAAAGGGTGACGCGACTTCATCTCCTCGGGTAGGCGCCGCGAGGCCTCGGAGATGATCTCCAGGCACCGCGTGACGGCGTAGAGCGTCCGCGCGTCATCCTGGAAACGCTCGTAATCGAAACCGGCTGCGAACTGAGCCGCCTACTCGATGTTATGGAGAATATCGCGAAGCGCGGTCTCCGGTGTTCTAGAAGGCATACACCGCATCGGTCGTCGCGGCGGGGCGGATATGGGGCTTCAGCGTTTCGTGGCTCACCACGTCGACGGGGCCCTCGAACAAGTCGGCGATATAGGCTTTGAGACCCGCATATTCCCACACGCCGATAGGGGCTTCGGGTGCGAGGTCGATGAGGATGTCGATATCGCTGTCGGGCCGGTTGTCGCCACGCGCGCGGGAGCCGAACAAGGCGGCGTGGCTCACGCCGCGCGCCTTCAGGGCGGCTTCGTTTTCCATCAACCGGGTCAGGATTTCCTGCGTGTCCATTTGGCCATCCTATCACAATCGACCGTTTTCGGGCAGGCCGTGCTCAACTTTTGCGCATCGTTTTCTCGTCGAAAAAGCCATTTTCCGACACGCCCGAGGGCGCCCGCCCACGTGGTAGGCCCGGAAACGAGCCCTACGCCAGCGCCGTCCTTTCGTCTGACGCCTCATCCTCCTCTTCGGCCTTGCGCTTGGCGTCCTTCTTGAACTTGCGAGTGATGCGGTCGCGCTTGAGCTTCGAGATGTGGTCGATGAACAGAATGCCGTCGAGATGGTCGATCTCGTGCTGCAGGCAGGTGGCGAGCACGCCTTCGGCCGTCATTTCGCATTCGGCGCCCTGCGCGTCGAGGAAGCGCACCGTCACCATGGTGGGCCGCTCGACCTCCTCGTAAAATTCGGGGATCGAGAGGCACCCCTCCTCGTAGACCGAGCGCTCGGGCGACGACCAGACGATCTCGGGATTGATGAGGGTCAGCGGGCGGCGCCCCTCGTCCTTCCTCGCGACATCGACGACCATGAGGCGGAGAGGCTCGCCGATCTGGATCGCCGCGAGACCGATGCCCGGCGCCTCGTACATGGTCTCGAACATGTCGGCGGCGAGCGCGCGCGTCGCGTCCGTGACCTTGTCGACCGGCGCGGAGACGAGCTTCAGCCGCGGATCGGGAAGGGTAAGGATGGGGCGAAGGCTCATGACCGGGAGATAATCGCGCCATGGCGCGGCGTCAAACGCTCCGTGAGGGTCGCAAACCCTTCGCTCTGCCGCGAGGCGGGCATCCAGGCCTCCTCGCTTTTCCCGCGGCAAGTCTGGATTGCCGCTTTCGCGGCAATGACGGAGGGAAGCAAGGCGAAAACCCCGCACCTTGAGCCGCGAGCCGATTTGGTCCATCGATCGGGCACGACGGAACGACCGCCCGGCCCAGCATCGAAAGGGGAAGCGCCATGAACCTCGAAGAGGCCCGTAAGGTTCCGCGAGAGGGCATGGATTACGACGTGGTGATCGTGGGCGCGGGACCCGCGGGTCTTGCTGCCGCGATCAAGCTCAAGCAGCTCGCCGCCTCCGCCTCGCGGGAGGTGTCGGTCGTGGTCGTCGAGAAGGGCGCCGAGGTGGGCGCGCATATTCTTTCGGGCGCGGTGATCGATCCGATCGGCATCGACCGCCTGCTGCCGGAATGGCGTTCCGAGGAAACGCCGATCAAGACGAAGGTCACCGACGACCGCTTCTATTATCTCGGTCCCGGCGGCCGGCTGCGGCTCCCCAATTTTCTGATGCCGCCGCTGATGAACAACCACGGCAATTTCATCGTCTCGCTCGGCAATGTCTGCCGCTGGCTCGGCGGCAAGGCGGAGGCGCTGGGCGTCGAGATCTATCCGGGCTTCGCGGCCGCGGAACTCATCTTCGGCGACAAGGGCGAGGTTTTGGGCATTGCTACCGGCGACATGGGGATCGCCAAGGATGTGACGGCGAAGCCGGGCTTCACCCGCGGCATGGAGCTGCGGGGAAAATATGTGCTGTTCGCGGAAGGCGCGCGCGGCTCTCTGACGAAAGAGCTCGTCCGGCGATTCGGGCTCGACGAGGGGCGCGACCCGCAGAAATACGGCATCGGCCTCAAGGAACTCTGGCTGGTCCCGCCCGAGAAGCGCAAGCCCGGCCTCGTCCAGCACACGCTCGGCTGGCCACTCGACAACCGCACCGGCGGCGGCTCCTTCCTCTATCATATGGAAGACGGGCTCGTGTCGGTCGGCTTCGTGGTCCATTTGAACTACCGCAACCCGACGCTCTCGCCTTTCGACGAGTTTCAGCGCTTCAAGACGCATGCGCTGGTGCGCGATCTTTTCGACGGCGCAAAGCGCATCGGCTACGGCGCCCGCGCCATCACCGAAGGGGGCTGGCAATCCGTGCCGAAGCTCGCCTTTCCGGGCGGCGCCCTGATCGGTTGCGCGGCGGGTTTCGTCAATGTGCCGCGCATCAAGGGTTCGCACAACGCCGTGCTCTCGGGCATGCTGGCCGCCGAGCATGTGTTCGCGGCGCTGGGCGAGGGCCGCGCCCATGACGAGCTTTCCTCATACGAGGGCGCCTGGCGCTCGTCCGACATCGGCCGCGACCTCAGGAAGGTGCGCAACGTGAAGCCGCTCTGGTCGCGCTTCGGCACGATGCTCGGCAGCACGCTCGGCGGGGTCGACATGTGGTTGAACGACGTCGCGGGCTTCAGCCTCTTCGGCACCTTGAGCCACGGCAAGCCCGATCACGCGACGCTCGCGCCGATTTCGGAGGTCGTGCAGCTCACCTATCGCAGGCCGGACGGCAAGATCACCTTCGACAAGCCGTCCTCCGTCTTCCTCTCGGGCACGAATCACGAGGAAGACCAGCCGCCCCATCTCGTGCTGGCCGACCCGTCGATTCCGATTCGCGAGAATCTGCCCCGCTACGGGGAACCCGCGAGGCTCTATTGTCCCGCCGCGGTCTATGAGGTGGTCTATGAGGATGAAGCCGCGAAGACCGGCCCCCGCTTCGTGATCAACGCGCAGAACTGCGTTCACTGCAAGACCTGCGACATCAAGGACCCTGCCCAGAATATCACCTGGGTGCCGCCCGAAGGCGGGGGCGGACCGAACTATTCGGAAATGTGAATTCGCCTCGGGCGCGCGAGGAGGCGAAATGACGCGCAAATCGCGGAGGAGCTTGCGCATCCTTCTTGCAGGCGGCCGGGAGGGTTTTCAAGCGAATTGCCGGGACGCCATAAACCCGCCCGAAAAGGAGCGCAGGGGCGAGGCCGCGCCGCGTGCTTCACGGGCGGCGAGGAGGGCTTGCAACACAAGGTCAAGCCGTGCGAGGCCGTGCGAGGCAGGGGCGCCGCGATGTGCGCCTTGCACTCGAGCGGCGATGAGAAAGAAGCGCATTTCCATGGCTCATTGGCTCCGCACTTCCCGCTCCGCCATCATCCTTGTGGCGGGGTTCACCGCCTTCGGCTGCTCGGCTCCTCGGCTACCTTCGCCAAGAACCACATGGGCGCGACGAGCGAGACGCTCTCGGGAGACTATCTCTCCGCCGCGGTCGCGGGCGCGGATCACGATCCGCAGGCGGCCTCGAAATACTATCGCCGCGCGCTCGCTCTCGACAAAGGCAACCCCGAGCTGATCGAGCGCGCCTTCGCGGCGATGCTCGCGGCCGGAGAGATCGAAGGCTCCTTCTCCTATGCGTCGAAGCTGCAGGGACGCGGGCAGCACAACACGCTGGCGAGCCTCGCGCTTGCGGTGAAGGCCATCAAGACCGGCGATTTCAAGCAGGCGCGCGACCTTCTCGCGAAGCTCGGCGGCGCCGATTCGTCGGACGTCACCGCGCTCGCGCTGACCGCCTGGTCGGAGGCAGGGCTCGGACATACGCAGAAGGCGCTCGCGACCTTGGCGCGCCTCAAGGGCGCCGAATCGATCGGCGCCTATCGCGCCTATCACACTGCCTTGATCAACGATCTCGCCGGCAACGTCGAGGAAGCGCGCAAGGCGTATAAGGAGGCACAGGATCTCGAGCCGTCCACCATGCGTCTCGTCGACGCCCGCGCCCGCTTCGAGGCGCGAGCCGGCGATACCACGGAGGCGAAGCGGCTCTACGGCGACTTCGAGCGTAATGCTCCGCGCAATCCGCTGATCAAGCAGGGGCTCGCCGACATCGAGAAGGGCGCCGGCGACACCTCGCCTCATCGCCAATTCGCAGCAGGGCGCGGCCGAGGCACTGTTCGGTCTTGCGGCCAGCAGCGGACGCGAAGGCGAGGACTTTGCCGCCGTTCTCTACTTGCGCCTCGCGCTCTTTCTCGATCCGTCGAACGCGGTCGCGGCCGTGACGCTCGGCGAGATTTACGAGCGCGGCAAGAGCTATGACCAGGCGATCACGGCCTATTCCGAGGTGCCGGTCGAACTCTCCCTTGCGCCAATCGACGGATTTGCAGATCGGTCTCGATCTCGTGGCACAGGAGAAATACGACGAGGCCATCGCCCATATGCGCAAGGTCATCGAGAACCATCCCGATGATGTCGAAGCCTATGCGGCGCTCGGCGACACGCTGAGGGCGAACAAGAACTTCGCCGAGGCGGCGAACGCCTATGGCAAGGCGATCGAGCTCTCGGGCGCGCCGACCCAGGCAAATTGGCTTCTCTACTACGATCGCGGCATCTGCCTCGAGCGCGCCAAGCAATGGCCGAAGGCCGAAGCCGATCTGAAAAAGGCGCTCGAGCTCTCTCCCGACCAGCCTCTCGTGCTCAACTATCTCGGCTATTCATGGGTCGATCAGGGTCTCAATATCGACGAGGCGTTCAAGATGCTGCGCCGCGCCGTCGATCTGCGTCCCAAGGACGGCTATGTGATCGACAGCCTGGGCTGGGCCTTCTACCGCATGGGACGCTATGACGATGCGGTGCGCACGCTCGAAAAGGCGATCGAGCTCAAGCCGAATGACGCGACCATCAACAACCACCTGGGCGACGCCTATTGGCATGTCGGGCGCAAGCTCGAAGCGACCTTCCAATGGGCGCATGCGCGCGACATGCAGCCGGAGCCCGAGGATCTCCCCGGCATTCTCAAGAAGATCGAGACCGGCATGCTCGACGACAAGCCGCCGACCCCGCAGGCGGTGAGCGAGCCGGCGAAGGCGGACGGCGGCTGAGGCCGCTCGCCGCTCGCGCCTACGCAGGCGGCAGATGCTGACGAGGCTCGACGAGCCGTCGGCGGACGGCTCGCCGGCTCGATGACGGCGCGCTCGTCGAGTTCGCGCCCGCGAAGGTCAATCTGACCCTCTCCGTCGAGCGCCGCCGCGCCGACGGCTTCCACGATCTCGCAAGCCTCGTCGCCTTCGCCTCGATCGGAGACGAGCTGTCGCTGCTGCCCGCTCGCGAGCTCGCGCTCTCGGTCACGGGCCCCTTCGCCAAGGCCGCGGGTCAGCCCGAAGCCAATCTCGTGCTTGCGGCGGCGAGAGCCCTGGCGCGGCGTCTGCCAGGCCTGAGGCAGGGCAAATTCATGCTCCTCAAGCGATTGCCGGCCGCCGCCGGGCTCGGCGGGGGTTCGGCCGACGCCGCGGCGGCCTTGCGCCTGCTTGCGAGGCTGAACGGCTTGGCGCTCGACGCGCCCGTCCTCACGCAGGCGGCACGGGAGACGGGGTCGGACGTGCCGGCCTGCCTCTGCCGGCGATTGCCGGATGATGCGCGGACGCGGCGAGGTCCTGGGCCCGAAGCTCGCGATGCCGAGGCTTTGCGCCGTGCTCGTCAACCCGGGCGTGCGGCTCGAGACGGCGCACGTTTTCGCGGCGCTCGCAAGAACCGGCGGGAGCGGAAATGCCGCGGCTTTCACCGTGCCGGCAGAGGTCGCCTCGCCGGCGGACTGGCTCGCGGCCGTCGCGCGCTGCGGCAATGATCTCGAACCGGCGGCGATCGCTCTTTCGCCCGTCGTGCGGGATGCGAAAGAGCGGCTGAGCGCCCAAGCGGGTTGCGTCCTCGCGCGCATGACCGGCTCGGGTCCCACGGTGGTCGGCCTTTTCGAAGAGGAGGCGACCGCCGTTCGCGCGGCGCGCGCCATCGCGGCTGAAGAGCCGGGATGGTGGACACAAAGCGTCACCCTGAACGGATAGTTCGCCGGCGATCCGGGCAATATGGAGCTACACGCCGACCCCGGCTTTTTTGCGCGCACTCGCGGCTTTCGCACCGAAGATCGCGATCGCGGCGATGGCGAGGGAGGCGAGCACGTTCCAGCCGGCAAGCGACAGGCCGAGGATGCGGATCGCGGCTTCATCGCATCGCACGGAAGGGCCAGCGTCCAGGCTTTTGAGGAAATCATCGGTGCTCGCGGGCGCGACATATTGGCCGGTGCAAGCGGAGGGCCCGGGCCAGAAGCCCCATTCGACGCCCGCGTGATAGGCCGCAAGTCCCGCGCTCACCAGAAACACGAGCGCGAGAATCCAAAGCAGAAAGGCGATCGTCCCGCGCCCTCCCGAGGGTTCCCGGAATGCCAGGACGACCGTCACGGCGGCGAGCGGCACGCCGACATAATAAGGCCAGCGCTGCAGGAGGCAGAGCTCGCAAGGCGCGAGGCCCCAGACCAGCTGCGAATACCAGGCACCCCCGATGGCGAGCACCGCGAGCACCAGCACTGCGATGCTGGCGCGCCTGGGAGTGGCGGCGACGGAAGACGGAAGGGTGGCGTCGATCGTGGACATGAAAGGCCAGGTTCAGAAGAGGTAAAGGGAGGCGATCACGCCGCCGAAGAGGGCGACGAGGCCGGCGCTCACGATGACGGTGAGATGCCGATCGAGCGCATGGCGCACCTGATCGCCGAAGCGGTTCAGCACCATGGCGATCATCGAGGAAACGCGCGCCGCGTGTGAGAAGCGACAAGCGCGACGAAGGCGGTGAAATTATATCCCGCGAAGCCGCTGACGATGGTGACGAGCTTGTAGGGGATCGGCGTGAAGCCCTTGATGATGATCACCCAGGCGCCCCATTGCGCATAAAGCTGCCGGAAAGCCTCGACCTTGCCTTCGAGCCCATAGATCCTGATCAGCCATTGGCCGAGTGTGTCCCAGAGAAAGGCGCCGATGGCATAGCCGAGCATGGCGCCCGCGACCGAGGCGATGGTGCAGACGATCGCGTAGGTCAAGGCTCGCTTCGGCTTCGCGATCGTCATCGGGATCAGGAGAAAATCGGGCGGCAGCGGCAGGAAGGACGAATCCGCGAAGGAGATCGCCCCCATCACCCAGATGGCGTGCGGCTTCTCGACGAGCGACAAGGCCCATTCATAGAGGCGGCGGAGCATGGGCGATGAAAGCCGTTCCGGGTTGAGGGGCGATAGCGGGGATGCGGGACCGCCCGAGCCCTTCGCGGTTAGAGGCAATTTGCGGCGATTTTGCAAGGCCGCAAAGGATGTATCGGTAAAATGCGATCGAACCTGCGGCGTTGCGTTTGCGGCGGAATGGTGGGGGCCACCTCTTGATTATCGCCGTCCCTAAAGCCGTCCGAGCTCCTTCTCGACAGCCACCAGCAACCCTGGAAGACGGTCCTTCACGGTTCCCCAAACAAGCTAATGCCGCACGTCCTCGTCATCGTGCCGGTAGACGTTTCCGGCACCCGCCATACGACCCCACGGGATATGAGGGTGGCGCGCCTTGAGGTCCTCCGGCAGTCGGCGTGATGCTTCCGAGATGATCTCGAGGCATCGTGTGACGGCATGGAATACGAGCTCGTTGCCACGAAACGCGTCATAGTCAAACTCTTTGACGAATTCCTGAGCCAGATAGATGTTGTGCCGAATGTCGATGAGGGGACGCTCAGGACCGGCTGTTTCAGAAGGCATAGACGGCGTCGGCCTCCGCCGGTGGCCGGACATGGGCCTTGAGCGCTTCGCGGTCGATCACGTCGACAGGGCCCTCGAAGAGGTCGGCGATGTATGTCTTCAGGCCCACATAGTCATAGATGTCGCGGACTGCAGCAGGGTCTATCTCGATCAGGATATCGATGTCGCTATCCGGACGCGCGTCACCGCGGGCATGCGATCCAAATAGCGCCGCATGGGTCACGCCCCGCGCGCGCAAGGCGTGCTTGTTTTTCCGCAGCCGGTCGAGGATATCCCGCTTGTTCATCATCAAAGCATACCACAAACGCCCAAGCCGATCACGGGCGGGACGCGACTTCGGGTCCGGCCAATGCAGCGTGGCAGTTCGGGCATTGGCTCGACCATTTCGGCTCAAAGAAGGACCACCTTGTTCGGCAGCTCGTTCTGATGCCCGGCGCTCGGCGGGAATTTCGCCGCCAGAATCGCACCGATCGCCTCCACCGCCTCGATCAAGGCATCGGCGACGCGCTCCTCCCGCAGTTTCGCGGTGAGGCGCTCGATGACGGGCTTCCAGCTCGCATCGTCGATGAGCTCCGCGACCGCGGCATCCGGCACGAGCTCCGCGAAATGTTCGGCGAGCGCCACATAGAGGAGCACGCCGGTGCGCGCCTGAGTGTAGGAGATGCGCCGCGCCAGGAATTGCTCGCGCGCCGCCTCATGCGCGCGTCCGCTCTTGATCCAGCCCGGCACCAATCGGTAGCGATAACGCCCGAACGACAGGACGAAAGCACAGACGCCGAAGACGATGAGCTCGATCTCGTAGAGGCGCCGTGCCGTGAGGGAGAAGACGAGGAGGAGAAGCATCGGAGCCGCCAAGGTGATGAGCGCCGCCCACACGATCGGGACGAGGTGATAGCCGCTCGCCGAGCGGCCGACCACGACCATGATCTCGCCGCTCGTCTTCTTCTCGACTTCCGTGATCGCCGCGGCGATGCGGTCCACATCGATTCTTGTCGATCATCCTCGAACCCTCACCAGCTCCCCGACGCGCCGCCGCCCCCGGACGAGCCGCCACCGCCCGAGAACCCTCCGCCCCCTCCGCCGAAACCGCCTCCGAAACCACCACCGCCGAAGACGCCCCCGCCGAACACCGACCTCCCGAGGTGACGATCCAGGCGCCGTTGCGGGTGCGATGGTAGCGCGCCGCATCCGGGCCGACACGCGACCTGAACAGGAAGAACAGCACGAGCATCAAGATGATCAGCGGCAGGATGTCGGACAAGATATCGTCTTGCGTGCGACGCCTTCGCCGCGCCTTGCCGGCCGCTCTCCGCGGCATCGCTTCCGAGGATGGCGAGCATCTGGTCGACCCCCGCCTCGATCCCGCCCGCGAAATCGCCATGCCGGAATTTCGGCGCGATGACCGTGTTGAGGATGGTGCTCGAAGCCGCATCCGTGAGCGCTCCTTCCGCGCCATAGCCCGTTTCGATGCGCAGCTTGCGCTCCTTGGGAGCGATGAGCAGGAGCGCCCCGTTGTTCTTGTCCTTTTGCCCGATTCCCCAGGTGCGAAAGAGCTTGTTCGCATAATCCTCGATCGAAAGCTCCCCGAGCGAGGGCACGGTCGCGACCACGACCTGATCCGACGTCTTGTCCTCATAGGCCTTGAGCTTCGCTTCGATACGCTGGCGCGCGTCGGGCGGGAAGAAGATTCGCGGCATCGACCACGCGCCCCGTCAGCGCCGGGAAAGCCGGGTCGGCGGCGATCGCCGATGCGGGCAAAAGCCAGGCGCAAGCCGCAAGCGACGCGGCGAGCGCACGAGGCGCGCGCAGGGCGCAGCCAATGACGATCGATGGCGAGCACCCGCACGCGACTGTCAGAACTTCACTTGCGGCGGCTTCTCGGCCCCTTCCGACGCGGTGAACTCCGCCATCGGCTTCGACGAGCGATAGAAGGGTCGAGGCCCAGATCACGGTCGGGAAGACGCGAAGCGCCGTGTTGAACTGGCGCACCGCATCGACGTAATCGCGCCGAGCCACTGCGATGCGGTTCTCGGTGCCCTCGATCTGCGATTGCAGGGCGAGGAAGTTCTGGTTCGACTTCAGGTCGGGATAGGCTTCCGAAACAGCGAGCAGCCGCCCGAGCGCGCCCGAGAGCTGGTTCTGCGCGTCCTGGAACGCCTTCAGCTTCGCCGGATCGGTGATGGTCGAGGCGTCGACCTTGATCGACGTCGCCTTGGCGCGTGCCTCCGTCACCTCGGTGAGCACCGATTTCTCCTGCGCCGCATAGCCCTTCACCGTCTCGACCAGATTCGGGATCAGGTCGGCGCGGCGCTGATACTGGTTCTGCACGTCGCTCCAGCGGGCCTTGGCCTGCTCCTCCAAGGTGGGAATGGTGTTGATGCCGCAACCCGCCACCGAAAGCGAGAGCGCGACGCCCAGGAGCAATGCACGCAAGCTTCGCAACGAAACTGTCATGACGCACCCCTTTTCGCGAGGCGAACCGGGCCTCGCCGGAGGAAGTCTATCCGTGATGACGACGCAAGGCGAGATCGCTCACGGTGTTCCGGCGCGCCCTATGAGGCGAGCGTCATTCCCGCGAGGTCGATCGCGGGCTTGCGCCCGGCGATCAGATCGGCCGTGATGCGGGCCGATCCTGCCGACATGGTCCAACCCATATGGCCATGGCCCGTGTTGAACATCACGTTGCGGTAGCGCCCGCGTCCGAAGATGGGCGTGCCTTCCGGCGTCATGGGGCGCAGCCCCGCCCAATAGCTCGGCCGCTCGTAGTTGGCGCCATCGGGAAAGAGCTTGCGCATCACGCCGAGCATATAAGTGAAATCGGCGGGCTTATGCGACTTGTCGTAGCCGGCGAATTCGGCCGTGGCCGTCGCGCGGATGCGATCGCCGAAGCGCGCATAGGCGACGAGATTGTCCTCGTCGACCCCACCGATCGTCGGGGGGTTGTTGTGGCCGTCGAGCGGCAAGGTCACCGAATAGCCCTTGATCGGGTAGATCGGCAGAGCAGCGCCGAGCTTCCGAGAGAGAAACGGGCTGAAGACGCCGAGGCACAGGACGAACTCGTCACCCGCGATGACGCCCTTCGTCGTGGCGATGCCCGTCACGCGATCGCCCGATGTCTCGAAACCGTCGATCTCGGTGCCGAACCGGAAGGTGACGCCCAAGCGCTCGCTGCAATAGCGCGCCAGATCCAAGGTGAAGAGGCGCGCGTCTCCGCTTGCGTCGGTCGGCGCAAAGACGGCGCCGGCGAATTGCTGCTTCACGGGCTCGAGCGCCGGATCGATGCGCGCCATCTCGTCGCGATCGACGGTGCGCAAATCGAGGCCTTCCTCCGCGAGGATGCCGGTGTGCGCGGCGCCGCGCTCGAAGGATTGCGGGGACCGGTAGAGGTAGAGAAGCCCTCCCCTCAACTCATCATAGCGCACGGCGGTCTCGGCGCTGATGCGCTGCAGCTCGCCCTGCGAATAGATGCACAGCCGAACTTTGCGCCGCGTGTTGAGGCTGGCGCGCGCGGCCGTGCAATTGCGCAGGAACTTCAAGGTCCAGGACAAGAGGCGCGGGTCGAGGCTCGGCTTGAAGCGCAGCGCCTGGCTCTCGTCGAAGAGCGAGCGCCAGAGAATGCCTGGCGCTCGCGGCGAAGACCAGGTGTAGGCGTGGCCCGGCGCGATCAGGCCCGCGTTGGCGAAGCTCGTCTCGGAAGCCGGCTCGGCGAGGCGGTCGACGACGGTGACGTCATGCCCGTCCCGCGCGAGCTCATAGGCGGTCGTGACCCCGATGACGCCTGCTCCCAATATGACGGCGCGCATCCCTTAAATCCTCCCCATTCCCCGGCCCGCCGCGCTGGCGGCCTCAAATCGCCGCGATGACGCCGATCTCGACCTTGAAACGCGGCGCGGCGAGCTTGGCCTCGACCGTCGCGCGCGCGGGCGTGTTCCCCTGCGAGACCCAGGCATCCCACGCCTTGTTCATCTCCTCGAAGGTCGAGATATCGGAGAGCCAGATGGTTGCCGACAGCACCTTCGACTTGTCGGAACCGGCCTGGGCGAGCGTCGCATCGATCTGCTCGAGGATGTCCCGCGTCTGCGCGCCGACGTTCTTGCCTTCGGGGTCGCGCGCGACGCAGCCCGCAAGATATGCCGTGTTGCCGTGAACGACCGCCTGGCTCATCCTCGGGCCGCCGCCGATCCTGCGAGTGCTCATCTCTCATGCTCCAAAAAAGTTGCGGCGAGGACCATAAGTCGGCAGATTTGCAGCCACAAGGGGATGAGGGAGGATGCCAAACGAAAGACATGGTGGCATGTCATTCGCCAGAGGGGAAAATCCAAAGAGGCATTGGCCGGCGCTCTCACGACCCTCGGCGAGCGTTCGGCGAGCGTCGAAAATCCTTTCCGCCGAACCAGCCTTCCTGGCGGTGCAGCACTTAAGGAGGCGAGCGATGGAACAAGAGACCCTCGAGAGGAAAAGCGCCGCCGGTGATGGCGACGGCTTGCTCGTCGACCGCGAGAACATGGAATTCGCGACGGATGGCGGCATTGGCACGAAGGCCGCGCTCGGCCTGCTCGTGCTCGAGACCGATCAGACGATCGAGGACGAGTTCCGCTTCCTTCTGCCCGAGACCGGCGTCTCCCTTTACGGAGCGAGGCTCCACAACGATGCGCAGGATCACACCCGAGACGCTTGCCGAGATGGAGGCGAGGGTCGTCCCGACGGTCAACCTCTTGCCCGCCGCGGTCGAGCTCGGCGTCATCGGCTTTGCCTGCACCTCCGGCGCTCTCGTCATCGGCGAAGAGAAGATCGCCGGACGCATACGCGAGGTGCGGCCCGCCCTCCCCGTGACCGATCCGGTCACCGCGGCCCGCGCGGCGCTCGACGCGCTCAGGGTCGGGCGCATCGCGCTTCTGACGCCCTATGTGCGGCGCATCAACGAGAGCTTGCGCGCCGCGTTGCGCGCCCGCGGCATGGAAATTCCGGTCATGGGCTCCTTCAACCAGGAGGACGACAATGTGGTGGCGCGCATCGCGCCGCAGTCGATCGCGCAAGCCATCGTCCGCCTGGGTGCCTCCGATGCCTGCGATGGCGTGTTCGTCTCCTGCACGAGCCTTCGCGTGGCGCGCATCGTCGAGGAGGTCGAGGCGCAAATCGGCAAGCCGGTGACTTCGAGCAACCACGCCTTGGCCTGGCACATGCTGCGGCTCGCCGGCTACGCAACTCCGTTGAAGGGGAGAGGCCGGCTCTTCCTCGAGCCGCTGCGGGCGAGGTAGGAACTTCGGCCTCAAGATGCGATCGGCGCCTGAGGGAATGCCCTGAGGCCACGCGTCGGCACATGATCGCAAGTCGAGCCGAGCCCGTTCCCGCGGAGCGGCCCTGTCGTGACGAAAACAAACCGTCATGCAAGCGCGCCTCTCGAGTACCCGGATGTAGAGCCGGGAATTGCCGGTGTCTAAAACAAGATTTCATCGTGCGGTCGCTGCCGCACCCCGCCAGTCTGATAGTAGCCAGCCAGATTACGATCCGGTCTGATCCGGCCCAATTCAAAGCCTCCACTCGACTCCTTGACCGAAGGCGCCTAACTTGTCCGAAGATGATCCTGGAGGGGAAGTCGTTGCGGACAGGCATTTACGACAGCGCGCTCGCGGCAATGCTCATATTCGGTCTGAGCGCTTGCCAGTCCGAGTCGGTTCCTGGGCCCGCGGCTTCGGCGATCTCACAGGTTCCAGCGACGATCGCTCCCGAGTCCCTGGTCGGCCGCTGGGGACTCGCATCGTACCACAACGATGCCGACAAGGCTCGAACCACGATCGCCGCACGGGGGCAATGCAAGCAGCCTTACGTCATCTCCAAGGGGAAATCCGGTGGCGTCGTCACGCTCCTCGCGGACGACCCCGAGCCGCAGGAAGTGTTCGTCAAAGGGGCTTCGGGCGGCAAGAATTTCCTGGGTCCGGCCGGCCCTCCCGGAGACTCGCAGGATCGCGAGATCGTCTCGTCCGACAACAACACGGTTGTCATGCGGTGGGTCGATCCGGAGGTTGCGCACCGCTACGGGACGATGGTCCTGGCCCGTTGCGAGAAGGCCTGACGCTTCCCCGCAGCAATCGCGCCCAGCAAATAGCCGTTGGAAGAAGGGAGACGATCATCTCGTGAAGCTCGGCAACGGATATTCCCGCGTTTTCGGATCGGTATTCGCGCTGCTCCTGGCAGCCCAATCACTCGTCTATGTGCGGCCAAGCGAGGCGGGGCAAGTCTCGGATGAAATGCAGATCGATGACCAGCCCGGCTATCAGCCGAGCGCGGACCAGGAACAGCTCGATCCGCAATTCCAGCGCCAGCTGGTCTTCTTCCGCACCACCGAAGCTCCCGGCACGATCATCGTGCAGACCAGCGAGCGCTATCTCTATCTCGTGCAAGGCGGCAACCGGGCCATGCGCTACGGCATCGGCGTCGGGCGCGAGGGTTTCCAATGGGGCGGCCTGCTGAAAATATCCCGCAAGCAGGAGTGGCCGGATTGGCGGCCCCCGCCCGAGATGATCGAGCGCCAGCCCTATCTGCCGCGCTTCATGGCGGGGGGAGCCGGCAACCCGCTCGGCGCACGCGCGATGTATCTCGGGAGCACCGTCTATCGGATCCACGGCACGAACCAGCCGCAGACGATCGGCTCCGCCGTATCGTCGGGGTGCTTCCGCCTCGTGAATCCCGACGTGATGGATCTCTATGACCACGTTCCGGTCGGTACCAAGGTCATCGTGCGGCAAGCTCCGCCCGTCTCGTGATCGCGGTTGCGGACCGGTCAGCGCAAGAAGGGCAGGACAAGAAGGGTAGGACTTGGGGGCTCGAAAGTGAGGCAGTGACATGTTCGGGCTCGATATTCGAGCGACCCTGGTTCCGGCACTTGTCGGGGCCCTGCTTTTCGGCACCGTCGGCACATCGGCGCAGACGTTGAAGGCGGTCAAGGAGCGCGGCTCGCTGGTCTGCGGCGTCAGCCAGGGCCTGCCGGGCTTTTCGAATCCCGACAGCAAAGGCGAGTGGTCGGGGCTCGACGTCGATCTCTGCCGCGCGGTCGCGGCCGCAGTTCTGGGCGATGCGAGCAAGGTTCGCTTCGTGCCGCTCTCGACCGCGGAGCGCTTCGAGGCGCTGCGCTCCGGGAAGATCGACCTGCTCGCCCGCAATTCCACCTGGACGATGTCACGGGAGATGGAATTCGGGTTGAGCTTCGCGGGGGTCAACTACTATGACGGTCAGGGATTCCTGCTCCACAAGCTTCCGGAGGTCGCGTCCGCTCTCGAGCTCGATGGTGCCAAGGTCTGCGTCCAGGGCAATACGACGACGGTCGATAATCTCGCCGACTTTTTCAACGCAAACCACATGAAATACGAGGTCGTGCCCGCGAACTCTCCGGCCGATGCCCTCAAGGACTACGAAGCCGGCCGTTGCTCCGTGCTCACGAGCGACATCTCCCAGCTCTACGCCCTCAAGCTCCAGCTGGCGAAGCCGGTGGATCATGTGATCCTTCCCGACGTGATCTCGAAGGAGCCGCTGGGTCCGGCGGTCCGGCAGGACGATCCGCAATGGCTCGACATCGTGAAATGGGTCCATTTCGCGATGCTCGATGCCGAAGAGCTCGGCGTCTCTTCGAGGACGATCGGCGAAGCGCTCCAATCGAAGAAGCCCGATGTGATGAGGCTCGTCGGAACGGACGGCAATCTCGGGGAACAGATGGGCCTCGCGAAAGGGTGGGCCGCCGACGTGATCAGGACGGTCGGAAACTACGGCGAGGTCTATGAACGCAATGTCGGCTCGAGGTCGCAACTCGGGATTCCACGCGGCCTCAACCAGCTCTGGAGCGAAGGCGGAATCCAATATGCGCCGCCCATGCGCTGACGCGCACAGGTGCGTCTTCGGTGACGAACGGTTGCCGGCTGCTCTCACGAGCGACCAACCTAGCGATAGCCGTGTGGAACGAACCGCGCCGCCGCTCACGCATTTGAAGAATTCAGTCGATGGATTTTATCGATTGCATCGGTCTCGTTGGTCGAGTTGCAAAGCACATCCGAGTGGTACAACTTAGCCAATGAAATGAACCTGGCATTCGTCGGCTGGTGATTACGCTGTTTATTTAGTTCCTCGTGGCCGAGCACTTACGTCGACGTCGCCTGTCGAGGTGGCTATGCATCGGATGATCACAATATTGTCTTTTGCGTTCTGTATTCGCAACAGGCGGCAAGCGCATATCCGTCGCCGCGGCGCGACGCCAGGGTAAGATGAGATCGGGCAAGGAGAGGTCATGCGCCACATAGGGAAGCTGCGACTTTGGTGTGCCGCGGCCTTGTCGCTTTTGCTCATGCCGTCTTTTGCCGACGCGGCAGGCCTTTTCGCCCGCCGTCCATCCGGCACGTTAGTGATCAATCAAGGGCAAGCGGGGTTCATCGTCACAGCGGATTATGGGGGTGGGCTCCTGCGTTATGAGGGCAGGACTTACCCCTTCAAGGTCGGGGGCCTCGGCGTCGGCGGTTTTGGCGCGTCGTCCGTCCACGCGACCGGCATCGTCTACGATCTCAAATCGATCCAGGACTTCCCCGGCCCCTATGTGACGATCCGCGCCGGCGCCGCTGTCGGCAGGAGAAGCATCGGCAGGATGTGGCTGCGAAACTCGCATGGCGTCACGCTCAAGCTCGACGCCGAGCGCAGGGGCTTGATGCTTGCCGCTGGTGCCGACGCCGTCGTGATCTCGATGGGCCCTGGAGAGTAGAGCCCGTCGTGCCGCGCTGGAGCGGAGGTGTTGAGGGTCGGCTTTGCTCCCGCGGCCGTCATGAAGTCGAGGCCAAGAAACGGGGCATGCACTCTGCCGATGCATGCGCGTGCCGAAATGGCTGATGTCCAGGACATGCTCTCCCGGATTTGGGAGAATCTCGCGGCGCGTCCGAGCGGGCCGCTGGCGTTTCGTTTCCTCGTCCAGCCGAGCATGGCCGCAATCTTCGCGATCCGCGACGGCATCAAGGACGCGCGCACCGGAAGATCTCCCCATCTCTGGACGGTCCTCACGAATCCGCAGGAGCGCGGTGGTCGATTGCGGGAAAACATGGCCGCGACGGCGAAGATCATGATCCTGGCGGTGATCCTCGACGCCATCTACCAATTCGAGGAGCTCGACAAATTCTATCCTGGCGAGGCGTTGATCGTGGCGCTCGTTCTCGCCTTCATCCCCTATCTCCTGATCCGCGGGCCCGCCGCGCGGCTCGCGCGCGGGCGGGTCGATCGCTCATCCGCGGATAAGACAGGCTGAGGGCATTTGCAGGGGGAAACGGCAAACGAGGAACGAAACTCACGAGATTTGCGGCGGCGCATGGCCGGGCAAGAATTTCACGCGAGGGCAGGCTCAATGAAGATCCTTCAGGCCGAGAAGGATGAGACGCGGTTCGAGCTCAGGATGACCGCGGACAGTCATTTCTCCTGGGTGAGGACGCGTCTGAGCGTCGAGCGCACGCTCATGTCATGGGTGCGCACCGCCATCGCTCTCATCGGCTTTGGATTCACGATCGTGCAGTTCTTCGAGCGTCTGTCCAGCTTCGAGGGAGTAAAGCCCGCGATTCATCCCGACGCACCGCGCTATCTCGGACTGGCGTTGATCCTTGCCGGCGTCATCGCGCTCATCGTCTCGCTTTGGCAATACCTGACGCTGCTTCGCTATTTGTGGAGCGGCAACTTCGCGAAGCTCGCGATCATCCGAGAAGGACCCGTCCAGACGCCGCTCTTTGCGGTGACGCTCATTCTGATCGCCATCGGGCTCGCTGCTTTCTTCGCCGTGGTGTTCCGATACGCCTAGATTCGAGACGCGCCGTGCCCGATTGCGGCAACAGCATCGTGCCTTCCACCAAGCATCGACAGAGAGGGAGAGCCGACATGAAGAGAAGGATGATCTTCCCGGCAAGCGGCGCCGCGCTCGGCGTTGCCGCGGTGCCCTGATTGGCCGTGGCGAAGACGGCTGAGCCCGCCGTCGCCCCGGAAAACCGATTGCTTCCGCAATGATCGCGGCCGGCTCCTCGTCATCGCGGTCCGCCGGCACGCCATCCCCAACGAAGCTTGCCTCGGAAGCTCTCGGGCTGAAAAGTTCTCGCAAAAGAGTGGAGCGTAAGATGCCCGACAATTCGAAGGAGTTCCCGCGCCATATCCTGCCCATTCCGGATCGTCAGCATGTCGGCCTGACGACCTACGACGCCAAGGACCCGGACACCAAGTTCCCGCCGATCGAGCCGCTGCGCCCGCCGAAGGGCGCGCCCAATGTGCTGATCGTGCTGCTCGACGATGTCGGCTTTGCGGCGTCGAGCGCCTTCGGCGGCGTCATCAACACGCCGACGGCCGAGCGGCTGGCGAAGGATGGCCTGAAGTTCAACCGCTTCCATACGACGGCGCTGTGCTCGCCGACGCGCCAGGCGATGCTGACCGGGCGCAATCACCATTCGGTGAACATGGGCGGCATCTGCGAGATCGCGACCTCGGCCCCCGGCTACAGCTTCGGTTCTGCCGAAGAACAAGGCGCCGCTGGCGATGACGCTCAAGCTCAACGGCTATTCGACGGCGCAGTTCGGCAAGTGTCACGAGGTGCCGGTGTGGGAGACGAGCCCGATGGGACCGTTCGACCAATGGCCGACCGGCGGCGGCGGCTTCGAATATTTCTACGGCTTCATCGGCGGCGAGACCAACCAGTATTACCCGGCGATCTATGAGGGCACGACGCCGATCGAGGCCGGCGAAGACCCCCGAGGAGGGCTATCACTTCACCGAGGACATGACCAACAAGGCGATCAAATGGGTGCGCCAGCAGAAGGCGCTGATGCCGGACAAGCCGTTCTTCATGTATTTCGCGCCGGGCGCCTGCCACGCCCCGCACCACGTGCCGAAGGAATGGATCGACAAATACAAGGGCAAGTTCGATCAGGGCTGGGACAAGCTGCGCGAGGAGATCTTCGCCCGCCAGAAGAAGCTGGGGGTCATCCCCGCCGATGCCGAGCTGACCGAAGCGGCCCGAGGAAATTCCCGCCTGGGACGAGATGCCGAAGGAGCTGAAGCCGATCCTCGCCCGGCAAATGGAGATCTATGCCGGCGTTCCTCGAGCACACCGACCATCACATCGGGCGGCTGGTCGATGCGCTTGAAGGACCTGGAGGTACTCGATGACACGCTGGTCTTCTACATCATCGGCGACAACGGCGCCTCGGCCGAAGGGACGCTGAACGGCAGCTTCAACGAGATGGCGATGTTGAATGGCATGGCGGCAGTCGAGACGGTCGAGTTTCTGAAGAGCAAGATCGACGATTTCGGTGGACCGCACGCCTACAACCATTATGCGGTCGGCTGGGCGCACGCGATGGACACGCCCTACCAATGGACCAAGCAGGTCGCCTCGCATTGGGGCGGCACGCGCAACGGCACGATCGTGCACTGGCCGAAGGGCATCAAGGCCAAGGGAGAGATCCGTTCGCAGTTCCATCACGTCATCGATGTCGCGCCGACGATCCTGGAAGCCGCGGGTCTGCCGCACCCGACGATCGTCAACAGCGTGCAGCAGGCGCCGCATGGAGGGCGTCAGCATGCTGTATGCCTTCGACGACGCCAAGGCCGCCGAGCGACACGAGACCCAGTATTTCGAGATGTTCTGCAACCGCGGCATCTACCACAAGGGATGGACCGCGGTGACCCGGCACAGCACGCCCTGGGACATGTCGAAGCCGCTGCCCGCCTTTGACGACGATGTCTGGGAGCTGTACGACACCAACAAGGACTGGACGCAGGCGCGCGAACATCGCCAAGGACAATCCGGAGAAACTGCGCGAGTTGCAGAGGCTCTGGCTGATCGAGGCCACCAAGTACAGCGTTCTTCCGCTCGACGATCGAAGGGTCGAACGCTTCAACCCGGACCTTGCCGGCCGGCCTCAGCTCATCAAGGGCAAGACGCAGATCCTGTTCGGCGGCATGGGCCGCCTGAGCGAGAACTCGGTCGTCAACATCAAGAACAAGTCCTACTCGGTGACCGCCGAGATCGTCGTCCCGAAGTCCGGCGCCGAGGGCGTCATCATCGCGCAGGGCGGCGGCTTCAACGGCTGGAGCCTCTACGCCAAGGACGGCAAACTCAAATATTGCTACAACCTCCTCGGGATCAAGCTGTTCTACGCCGAGTCAAACAAGCCGATTCCTGCGGGTCAGCACCAGGTTCGGATGGAGTTCAAATACGATGGCGGCGGCCTGGCCAAGGGCGGCAACGCATTGCTCTACGTGGATGGCAAGAAGGTCGGCGAAGGCCGCGTGGAAACAACGGTGCCGATGATGTTCTCGGCAGATGAGACCTGCGATGTCGGCAAGGGAACCGGCTCGGCGGTTTCACCCGACTACGACCCGAGAGCACAATGAGTTCAGCGGCGAGGTGAACTGGGTCCAGATCGACCTGGAGAAGGACGATCACGATCACCTGATCTCGCCGGAGGAGCGCTTCAAGGTCGCGATGGCGCGGCAATGAGTCTTCGGGGCGAATAGCGCGAGGCGGCGCAAAGATCGAAGGAGGAGCGGTTGACTTCCATCGTCGATAGACACATCGCGGCGTGCAAAGATCCGAGAAGGTCGACATCGCCACCCTCCGACGGCATGGTCCGGATCCCTGGAGGCACCTTCCTCATGGGGTCCGACCGACACTATCCCGAGGAGGCGCCGGCCCATCAGGTGACGGTCGACGGCTTCTGGATGGATCGCTGCACGGTCACCAATCGGGAGTTCCAGCTCTTCGTCGAGGCGACGGGACATGTCACGCTCGCCGAGCGTCCGGCGAAGGCCGCCGACTATCCGGGCGCCAAGCCGGAGCTTCTGGCTCCCTCCTCCGTCGTCTTCAAGAAAGCGCCGCGCGGCACGGGGCTCGATGACCACTACAATTGGTGGGTCTATGTTCGGGGCGCGAACTGGCGTCATCCGCGCGGACCCGCAAGCTCGATAAAAGGCCTCGAGAACCATCCGGTCGTGCACGTCGCCTTCGAGGACGCGCAAGCCTATGCGGATTGGGCCCGCAAGGAGCTGCCGACGGAGGCCGAATGGGAATTCGCGGCGCGCGGTGGGCTGGACCGCGCCGAATATGCGTGGGGCGACGAGTTCACGCCGGGCGGCCGTCACATGGCGAATACCTGGCAAGGCGAGTTTCCCTGGCAGAACCTCACGCAGGACGGTTACGCCTGGACGGCGCCCGTGGGCTCCTTTCCCGCGAACGGCTATGGGCTGCACGACGTGGCCGGCAATGTCTGGGAATGGACGACGGACTGGTACCAGGAGCACGGGAGGATCGAGAGCCCGTGCTGCACCCTGCACAACCCCAGGGGGGCGGAGCGCGATGCGAGCATCGACCCGCGAGAGCCGAAGATCCGAATCCCACGAAAGGTGATGAAGGGCGGCTCCTTCCTGTGCGCCCCGAATTATTGCCGGCGCTACCGACCGGCCGCGCGCATGTCGCAGCCGATCGACACCTCGACCTGCCATCTCGGTTTTCGCTGCATCGCACGAACAGACTCGACGAAATGAGGAGTGCGCCTGTGCTCGAATGGCTGACCGTCATCACGCAGGAAGCCGTGCTCGTCATCGATGCCATGGCGCTCGTGATGATCGCCATCGGAACCGTCGAGGCCTTCTTCCATGGCCTTCGGATCATGCTGCGGCCCGCCGCCACCAACCGGCAAAGACAGGTGGTCTGGATGCGCTTTGCGCGCTGGCTGATCGCCGCGCTGACATTCCAGCTTGCCGCCGATGTGATGGAGACGACGGTCACACCCACCTGGGAGGCGATCGGCCGGTTAGCCGCGATCGCCGCCATCCGTACATTCCTCAATTTCTTTGTCGAGCGCGATCTTTGGGAAATGCGACGATGGCAAAGTGGGCAAGTAGATAAGGCCTGAGCGCGACCGTCAGAGTTGCAAGCCCAACCTGAACTGGTTGAAAGGGAGACCTACATGAAATCTCTAACTTTCGGATTGGTGGTACGAGGCAGCAAAAGAGCCTGGCTGAACTCTGCTGGCGCGTAACAGAGGCTGGCTTCCGGGCAGAACGATAATCTTTTCAGCCGAGGAGCGGCGGAAGCAAGCGGTTCCGCAATGGCGCACTGGAGATCGTCATCAATCCTGAAAATGGCTGACTGAGATCCAGGATCAGAAAAATGGCGCCTGAGGCCGACATGGCGAGGACGAAAAGGATGACGACAATCGTCGCGTGGGCGGAGCAAAGAGGCTGAGGCTGGCAAAGATCATGGCGAGCCAGAACACCAGGATAACGAGAAAGGGCGCGGGTATCGGGTCGCTCGCCTGGGCCGACACCAGAAAGCGCGTTTGCGCCAGGTCGGTAGCGACCGCGGTCGCTCGGGCCTGCAGGGACCGCTGTGCTTCGTTCCATCGGAGCCATTTATCGAGCCGGTGCGACGGTTGGCGACAAAAACGAAATCGAACTTGCCATTTCCCGTCCGATTGCGCGCCCAGCGCGGGCTGTCTGCTCGCGAAGCGCCCACGGCATCCTGCGGACGACATCTCTTCCGGCCTGGACAACAGCGTTCACCTGATCCGCCGGCAAGGAGAAACGGGTCGGTACCACGGATAATTGGCGCGCTCGCTCGGGGCCGAGGTCATCGAATGAAAGGCGCAGCACAGTCACCTCAATATCCGTGCAACGCCAATCAGGCCGCGTTTCGGTAATTTTTGCGACAACGGCGCGACCCAAACGGCAACGCGCGGCAATCGCATCCCGCCTCCACTGCCGCAACAATTGCGTGAAGAGGTCGAAATTGGCTCGCGCCGATGAGCTCATGCCTGTGTCTATCGCTGCACCCGCCAAGTCGAGACCGCTTGAACCGGCAGCCGTATTCGTCCAGGCCGCGGTTTGCTCCTGGCCGGCATCCACGACAATGACCACGAGCCGACGAATCCGGGCAAGATCGACAAGCTTCTGCGGTCCATCCAGTGCTTCGAGAAATATCGAAAGGGACGAGAGGCCCAAATTATCGGTGATGCCCCCATCGGCGAGCTTGAGAAAGTTGACCTCGGGATCATCCCTGTATTTTTCCCAAGCCACGGCGGTTGCTCGGATTTTGGCTGCCGCAGCAGGACTGCTTGCAGCCGCGCTCGCCCATGAGGGGAGAGGGTTCTCGCACTTCTCCTTGTACACTTGCATCACGATCGGAACAAAAGCTATCGGCACGGCGGCGGATGCCGCGACCGCATCTGCAACAAGGACTGAGGACGGATCGCTGCAAATGGCGTTGAACGTCTGAAGAGAAAAAGCAAAGGGCACGCGGTTGTAGACATCGCTGGCGTTGAGAACGACACGGGGCGTCCGCTCCAAAAGGTCGTTGACCGTTTCGCTACCGAATACGTTTTTCTGCAACCATCTCGGAAGGCGGGTCTGATCATTGATTCCGCCGGAAAGCGCCGCCGCAATCACCCCGGGACCATAGGTCGTTCTCAAATCAGCTTCAGCATTCGCATAAAGAAATTTCTGCTCGAAATCTTCAAAGATACGGCTGTGAAAAAGCCCGTAATAGGCTGCGGTCACCGACCCACCCGAAACAGCCGATATGAATTTAACGTGGTCGAGAAGCGGCTTCTCACCGTTCGCGGCATATTGCTTTCGCAACCCGTCCAAAACACCGTAAGAGAACGCCGCCGCCCGGGTTCCTCCCCCGGAAAAGGACAATCCGATCACGAGACCATCATCCGAAGATGGGATCGCATGAGGGAAAGGTTCTGTATTCATAGGCCCGGCCAAAGGGCCGTTGACGGGAGACCAATCCGTGGTCGCGCAGCCCGCTGCGAGAAGCGAGCACATGGCCACGGCGAGCTGCCGCCGCGTCCGGAAATACAGGGCTAAAATCCTGATCAAGTACCCGCGCCGAATAATTTGGAACGAGCACTTCATCCCTCTCTCCTACAATTACGTCCTCGCGCCTTAACGCGTGGCACTTCTACATTTTAACTGAGGTTTTCCGATCAAGTTGTTGTATTCAACTTGCAGCTTGATCCCCATGGTCGCACAAAGCGCGTGTGCAGTCACGGCGGGAGGGAAATGCAGCGACTTTCTTCAAGGCCCCGCTGATTTTCGGTCGTCTGCTCCTCCGTCGATACGCGACAGGAGATTGCCGCGGTTTCCGCATGGCTGTTGATCGAGGCGCGATAGCTTTGCGGTTCGCTACCGTTTTCGGGTTTGAGTACGGCCGGGCATGGGAACGTCTCGCCGGTCCCCTGGCGCAGCTTTCGAAGGCGTCCCAACACCCGGCGGTCCGCTTCGCCCTTGCTCTGAAGGGCACGAGAAAAGATGCTCGATGGGACGGCGCGCGTGCCAACGGTCTTGCGAAAGCTCGCCATGGAATGCGAGCCGATGGATCGCTCGCCGCTCGATTTGACCCGAGCGTAGAAATCCTACTCGGCCGGCACCTCAGCCTCGAGGCTATGGTTTCAATTTTTAGAAGAGCTCGCGACGATGGGTAACTTCTCTTATCCTAAGCAATATGAACAACCCAACCGAGAGCAGCGCGTTGGCGATTGCGATCGATATCAGGGCCGCCAACATCCCCTCGAAGCCAACGACCTCGACCAGTCCGGCTGCGATGGTCGGAGCGACGGCCTGCGCCACCAGACTCGGCCGGGCGATGCGCCCCATGATGGCTGGATAGTCCGCCGCGCCGAAGACCGCGAGCGGCAGCGTGCCGCGGGCGATGGACTCGAGGCCGATCCCGGCGCCATAAAGAACGAGCGCAGCGGAAATGACCGGCAACCCGGTCCAGAGCAGCGCAATGCCCAGGGCAACGAGCGAGGTCGATGCCAGCTTGGTCCAGATCGGGTGGTGGAAGCGCGCGACGAACATCTCGACCGTGCGCGCACCAACCTGGGACGGTCCGATGATCGCGCCAAACGCGACTGCCGCAGAAAGTCCAATCCCACGGGCTTGGAGCAGGCTCAGGAGATGAACCGACAGCACCGTCGAGAGCACGGAGCTGATCGTGATAACTGTTGCGATAAGCGCGAAGATACCCCTGCCACGCGTGTGAGAGATGGGAGGTTCGGCATCCGTCAAAACAATCTCATTCGCCGAACCCATGGTTGAGGGTGCCTGCCGAGGCAGGGCCCATAAATGGATCGGCAGCGCGAACAGGAGCTGCACGAAAGCATAAGTCACGCAGGTCCCCCGCCATCCTAAGCGGGCTTCGAGAAGCGCTGTGAGCGGCCAGCAAACGGTGCTCGCAAATCCTCCAAACAGCGTCACGGCAGTGATGAGCGGTCGCGCCGATTGCCCATAGATGTGCCCCAAGGTGGAAAACGCTGGATCGTACAGCCCTGCCCCCATGCCGAGGCCGATCATTACCCAGGCGCCGAGGTAGCCGTAGAGGCCTCGCGAATAGGCGAGCGCGAGAAGACCTGACGCGAGCAAGATTGCGCTGGTCGCGAGCACCGACCGCCCCCCTTTTCGCTCGATCGTCCGCCCGACAAGGGGAGAGATGAGGCCGGCCAGCAACAAGCCGAGAGACACTCCCCCGATCACCCAGCTCAGCGGCCAACCCGTCTCCGCCGCGATCGGCTTCGCGAGCACGGCAAGAAGATAGTAGGAGGAGCCCCAGGCAAAAATCTGGGTGACGCCCAAGGCCGAGACGACGATGCGTCGATCGCTCCCGCTTGATGACACCGCACTTTCGATCGAAGGAGTCACGCCGCCTCCTTGCAGCCACACCCGCTCTTGGCGGCGTTCTTCGCCGCGACGTCGGCAAGGCAACAGGCGTCCGCATCGGCCGGCGCGGGACCGCCGCAACAGGCGGACGCGTTGTCCGGAACGGCAATCGCTCGCGTGGAACACACCCCGGTTTCCGGAAGCACGAGCCGGACGTCGTCGGCCGACGCCATGTCGCCCGCGATCGCGGCAACGACGGAACGGACTTGTTCGTAGCCGGTGATCAACAGGAAAGTCGGGGCGCGGCCGTAGCTCTTGATGCCGACCGTGTAGAAGCCGGGTTCTGGATGCGCGAGTTCACGGTGTCCATGAGGCGGCACTGATCCGCAGGAGTGCAGATTGGGATCGATCAGCGGACCGAGCGCTCGCGGAGATTCCAACCATGGATCGAGCTCGAGTCTCAATTCGCGTGTGAGATCGAGATCCGGCCGTTGTCCGGTCGCGACAATGATTCGATCCACAGGGCCGAGGCTTCGTTGACCCTCTGCCGTGTCGCCGTCGACAAAAAGGCCGTTGTTTTCGCGTAACGCCGTGATCCGGATGCCGGCCTCGAGGACCAGGCGTCCTCTTTCGACGAGTTCCTTGAGATGAGCGCCGAGCTCGCCGCGCGCGGGCAGTTGGTCCTCGATCCCGCCGCCGAAGACACGCATGAGATTGGTGCTGCGCGTTGCCCAGATCGCTTCTGTTCCGGGTGCCTCGTCGGCAAGAGCGATCAGATCGAGGAGAGCGTTGGCCGCCGAGTGCCCGGCGCCGACCACCAGGGTCTTGCGTCCGGCATAAAGCTTCCGGTCCCGCCCGAGCACGTCCGGAATGCCATAAGCGATACGCCTGGAGAATGCGGCCTCGCCCTCGGCTGGCAAGCCGTCGGCTCCCAGCGGGTTTGGTCGCGACCATGTGCCCGAGGCATCGATCACCGCGCGGGCCAGGGCGCGGCGCGGGCCATTGCCGTGTCGACATCGACAGCACGAACGGTCGCTCCTCGCGGTCCTTGCTGACGACCTTGTCCATCCCTTGCCGCGAGACGGCGGTTATGCGGGTTCCGGTCTGGATGACGGCTGCCAACTCCGGCGTTGCGGCAAGCGGCGCGAGATATCGGGTGATGAGCTCACCGCCAGTCGGGAGAGAATCATCGTTCGGCACCTGCAGGCCGTGAGCGGCCATGAGCGACCGCGCCGTCTCGTCGACACTGTATCTCCACGGCGAGAAGAACCGCACATGGCTCCAATTCCCGATATTGGCGCCGACCCGCTCCCCGGCCTCGTAGAGGTTCACCGGCAAGCCCCGCGCGACGAGATGCGCGGCCGCCGCAAGGCCGACAGGCCCTCCACCGATCACGGCAACCGGCAGGTGCTCGAGCTTTGTCATATTCGCCTCCTTCGTTTATTCCGGAATGATCGAAATTATGGACAAAATAAGCTTCGTCAAGCTGCTTCGGTTTGCGACTTCGCCACCACGGCATCCGCGCAACACTCGTCGGCCAGAAATCCAAGCAGTGCGTTCATCGCCGGATAGCTCGCCCGGCAGATCAGCGTCGTCGCCTGACGCTCCTGGGTAACGAGACCGGTAAGGATGAGCCGGTGCAGGTGATGCGACAGTGTCGACGCGGCAATCCCAAGCCGTTGCTGCAAGCGGCCGACCGCAAGTCCGCTATCCCCGGCGCGCACCAACATGCGATAGACTTGCAGGCGGGTCGGACTACCGAGCGCCTCGAGTTGCTTGGCCGCTTTTTCGAGTTTCATGGAAATAAGCTAAGCGCGCGCTTCGACCAAGTCAATGCCTATTTCGAAGAATTTCGAATAAAAGCGAGCGATGCGCGGGGTCACGGTTCGGCCGTGGCCTTCAGAGGTGCCTCGACGCGCTCGGAGGGCTGCAGCAGCCATCGCATCACTGCGAGCGCACAGACGGCGCCAAGCAATTCGGCGGCGATGAAAGCTGGGAGATCCTGGGGACGGATGCCTGAGAAGGTATTCGTGAGGCTGCGAGCGATGGCTACGGCCGGATTGGCGAAGGACGTGGACGCCGTGAACCAATAAGCCGCGGTGATGTAGAGCCCGACCAGCCAAGGCACGCCGGTGCGCGCAAAGCGAAGGCCGCCGAGGATCGTGAGCACCAGTCCAAAGGCAGCGACCCACTCGGCGAACCACTGCGCACCACCGGTCCGAATCTTCAGCGACGCGTCGAGGATGGGCAGGGCGAACATCAGATGCGCCGCGATCGTCCCCGCGACGCCGCCCAGAATCTGCGCGGCCACGTAAGGCAAGAGCTTCGCGCGATGCGAGCTCGCCTTCGAGGGCGAATACGACGGATACGGCCGGGTTGAAATGCGCCCCGGAAATGGGTCCGAGGATGGTGATCAGCACGACCAGTATCGCGCCGGTCGCCAATGTGTTGGCGAGAAGGGCGAGCGCGACGTCCTGGGTGAGCGTTTCGGCCATGATGCCCGAGCCGACGACGGCCGCAACGAGAATCCCGGTGCCGAGCGCTTCGGCTGCGAGACGCCTTGCAAGGGAGTAGTTCATGCGACGTTGCCACTCGGCGACCGTGCTCGTCGATCACGCGCTCGCCGTCCTCCTTGGTGAACGCTCCATGTTGCGGCGGAAGAAGGTCGAGCACTTCCTCGGATGGCCTGCAGAGCCTTACGCCCTTGGGCGAGACCACGATCGGGCGATTGATGAGAATAGGATGCGCCATCATGGCATCGAGGAGCTGCTCGTCGCGTCAGCGAAGGATTGGAAAGCCCGAGCTCGTGGAAGGGCGTGCCCTTTTCACGCAGGACATCCCTCACCTCCAGGCCCATGCGGCCGATGAGCTGACGCAGGAGCAAACGTGTCGGCGGGCATTTGAGATACTCGATGATGTGAGGCTCGACACCGGCGTTGCGAATGAGGCCGAGCGTGTTGCGCGAGGTGCCGCAATCGGGGTTGTGGTAGATGATGACGTCCATGGATCGTCTCCAGCCGGCGTCGGGAAGAGGTCATTCCGGGAGAAGGCGAGTTCGCGAACAGGCGATCACGGCTGCACCGTGGATTTTCTCACGACAGAGCGGAGCCAGATCCGCGATCAGGGCGCCGCACACGTCCGGCCGGCCGCCGCAGCAATCCTTGAGCAAGAACAAGGCGACCTCGCGGAAGCGATCGAGGTTGGCTCGGTAGATGATCTCGCGGCTGCGCCGCTGCCGGCTCACGAGCCTTGCATGCGCGAGCACGTTCAAATGCGCGGATAGCGTATTTTGAGGCACCATCAGCAAGCGTGCGAGTTCGCCGGCCGGAAGGCCGCGCGGCTCATGCGTCACGAGCAATCGAAACGCCTCGATGCGAGTCGGCTGCCCGAGCGCGGCAAGCGTCACGATTGCTTCGGTGACATCCACATTTCGAGATTGATGGATATGAGTGACGAAATCAAGACAAAGCCCATCCGACGTGGTTCATTAAATCGCTGGTTCGAGGAAGAAACTTTGCCCGATTATCCGTTCACGAAGCTGCGCGTGGTCCTTGGCCCCGACGCATTGATGGGCCCGGGAAAGGCCGATTTGTTGCAGGGCATCGATGACACCGGCTCGATCGCATCGGCCGGCAGGCGCATGGGGATGAGCTACAAGAGAGCTTGGTATCTGATCGATACCATGAATGCCTACTTTGGCGCGCCGGTGGTTGCTTCAACCAGAGGCGGGCCGAAGGGCGGCGGGGCCTCGCTCACGCCGACGGGCCGTGAGGTTCTCAAGGTTTTTCGCCGGATGCAAAATAAGGCCGAACGCGCGGTCGCTCACGAACTGCAGAAATTAGCCGCTCTCGGTTCATCGGGATCCAAACGGAAGTAGCCAAAGGTCCCCAAGCCCGATATAGTCGCTCGGCTATATCGGGTCCTGAGGGCATCATGTCGATTCCCGTCGGCCGAATCTCAAGCTCGGCAAAAGCATTCTCTCGACGGAGCTTGTCCGCGCTCGGCGGTGGTGCCCTTATCGGCACGCTCGGCGGAACGATCGGGCTCGGGGGCGCGGAATTCCGGCTCCCGTTGCTCATTGGAGCTTTCGGTTTTCCCGCCCTCGAGGCCGTCATTTTGAACAAGGCGATGAGCCTTGTGGTAGTGGCAACCGCCTTGCCTTTCAGGGCCGGCACTGTGCCCTTCGGCGCGATCGCGCACCACTGGAACGTCATCGCAAACCTCCTCGCCGGAAGTCTCATCGGCGCCTGGTTCGGGGCTGGTTGGGCGACGCGCCTTAAATCCGAAATGCTCCACAAGATCATCGCGGCTCTTCTGGTACTGATCGCTGTCGTGCTCCTGGCTGGGCACGTTGCAGCCGGGGCGGGCGGGACACTTCTCACCGGTACTGCCCAAATTGCTGGAGGCGTGACAGCTGGCTTCGGCATCGGTGTCGTCGCGGCGCTACTCGGCGTAGCGGGCGGCGAGTTGCTTATCCCAACGCTGATTTTACTGTTTGGCGCAGATATCAAGCTTGCCGGGAGCCTGTCGCTCGCCGTCAGCCTCCCGACGATGATGACCAGCTTTGCTCGCTACAGCCGAGATCGAAGCTTCGCGGTGCTTGGCAAGAACTACCACTTCGCCCTCATGATGGCGGTGGGCTCTGTTGTTGGAAGTTTCCTCGGAGGCCGGCTTCTCGGAATCCTGCCGAGCTTCGTCCTCATGCCGTTTTTAGCGGCCCTTTTGCTTCTCTCCGCCGCGAAGATCTGGCATCACCGTTGATGTGTGTTTGCACTGCCATGGTGCGAACTTTTGCGCAATCGCGCGTTCGCCGATCCTCCAAATCTCCCTCGACACGGGCACCCCACCGTCTCGCGGCCAGCTTAAACGTCCTCGCGAGTTGGCACTGCCCTGCCAATCTCGTCCAGACGCCTTTGCAACGAGAGCCTATCCAAGCTCTTCATCGGCAGGCTCACGAAGATCGAAATTCGGTTGTTCAACATGCGGAAGGCATCTGCGAATGCGAGACGCCGCTCGACTTCGGAACCTTGTACCGCCGCTGGATCAGGAACGCCCCAATGAGCCGTCATTGGCTGACCCGGCCAATACGGGCATTCTTCCTTGGCAGCGTCATCGCAAACCGTGAACACGAAATCCATGCGCGGCGCGCCAGGGGCGGCAAACTCATCCCAACTTTTCGAGCGGGCATAGGCAGTGTCGTAATTCAGTTTTTTCAGAATATCGAGCGCGAACGGATGAACCTCGCCCTTCGGGTGGGAGCCGGCGCTGAACCCTTTGAAGCGTCCGCCGCCAACCCTGTCGATAATGGCTTCCGCCATGATCGAGCGCGCCGAATTGCCCGTGCAGAGGAACAGAACATTATAAGGAGTGTCGGCCATCGACATGCTCTCGATCAATTCACGTGAGGTTCGTCCACAACCGACATATCGAATCGAAAGATGACAGTGACGTAACAGTGAGCGCCTGAACGGCTCATTGTCCGGCGCGATCAGCAACGTCGGGACGTCATACGCGGTGACGCACTCCCTGGCGTCGGACGCGCCGCAAAGGCAGTTCACGTCCGTCACGACGACTTCAAGGATCAACCGCCCGTGACGCTCATATGCCGACTGACCGAAGGCGCGGATTGACGCCGTTCGATAATGAAATCATGCCCCTTTGGCTTTCGTCGGATCGCGGCCTCGATCGCTCGATCGAGAGCGCCGGCCTCCGTCGAGCGAAGAGGCGTTCGCAGATCGGCGGCATCCTCCTGTCCGAGGCACATATAAAGCGTGCCGGTGCACGTCACCCGCACCCGGTTGCAGCTTTCGCAAAAATTATGGGTCAGTGGCGTGATGAAGCCCAATTTCCCGCCCGTCTCCTTGATGCGAACATAGCGGGCCGGACCGCCTGTACGGTAGGGGATATCCTCCAAGGTGAAATGATCCATCAAGCGTTTTCGAACGAGCGACAACGGCAGGAACTGTTCGGCGCGCGAAGGCTCGATATCGCCCATCGGCATGACCTCGATCAACGTCAGGTCCATTTCACGGCCATGCGCCCATTCCAGCAGCGTCTCGATCTCGTCCTCGTTGACCCCCTTCAGCGCCACGGTGTTGATCTTGACGCCGGAGGCCCGCTTGCTGCGCGGCGTCGATGCCGGCCATGACCTGCTCGAGATCGCCCCAGCGAGTGATCCGCCTGAACTTCGCCGGGTCCAGGGAATCGAGCGAGACGTTCACGCGCCTGACGCCGCAATCGATGAGCTCGACCGCGAAGCGGGAAAGCTGCGACCCGTTGGTGGTCAAGGTCAGTTCATCAAGCCCGCCGGCGATCAAGTGGCGCGAGAGTCCGCGAAAGAAGCTCATGACATTGCGGCGTACGAGCGGCTCGCCACCAGTGATTCGAACCTTGCTGAACGCCTTGGCGCACGAAGGCGGAGATAAGGCGATCGAGCTCCTCGAGCGTGAGCAGGTCGCGTCTGGGCAGGAAGTGCATGTCCTCCGCCATGCAGTAGACGCAGCGTATGTCGCAGCGATCCGTCACCGACACACGCAGATAGGTGATCTTGCGGCCAAATGGATCGACGAGCGGTGTCCCGAGCGATGCGGCTGTTTGGACTATGGCCGGTTCTGCGAGCGGACAATTGCATGATTTCTCCTGCGCCGGCCGAAGGGTGAACTCGCCACGAAGCGATCGGTGGCAAAGCTCAAGTTCGACTTGGGCGGCATCACGAAGACCGCCCAGAGCGCTGCATGTCCCTAAACCGCGTATTCCTCGGATTTGAAGGTCACGACCTTTGACGTTCGCGGGCGCGTCCGCGATCTTGCGGATGTTGCCCCAGGTCTGCTTGTAGTTCGGGATCACGAGCTCGTTCACGCCGGCCGAGACCACATTGCCCTTGAACCCCCATCGGATAGGCAAACAGCATGAAGGTCTGCTTCCGCTTCGCGGTCGGGGTGGGATAGGCCATGGCCTGCGTCGAGCCATTGTCGTTGTAGACCTCGACGAGGTCGCCCGACTTCAGCCCGAGCTCCGTCATGTCCTGCGGGTTCATTTGAATGAAGGGGTAAGGCCACCGGTCCATGACGAAGTCGTTCTGCTGGTCGAGATAGGCGCTCTGCCAGACATGATTTGCCCGCCCATTATTGATGAGGAAGGCGAATTTCTTGCTCTCCTCCTCCTTGCCGGGCGCCTCGAATCCCCTCCATTTCGTCTCCATGAAGCTTGCCTTGCCGTCCTTGCGAATTGAACTTGCCGTCGGCGAAGAGGCGCTTCGTGCCGATGATCTTCCCGTCCTGGAAGGCGGTCGCCGGCTCCTGGAAGCCATTCGTGCCCATGGCGCGCAGCCTGTCATAGGTGACGAACTCGCCGCCTTTCTCATGGCCGTGATAGCCGTCCATGAAGGCGTCTTCCTCCGTCTTCCAGTCGAAGCCTTTGAACTTGTCGGCGACGTCGCTCTTGCCCATCTCGCGGAAGACGCGCTCCAAGTGATTGGCGAGCCGCGCCGCAATCAGGCAGTCGGGCATCGCGTCGCCGGGCGGGTCCATGAACCGCTCCGTCAGCCGCATGCGCCGTTCGCCATTCATGGACGTGAGGTTCATCTCGCCCGATGTCGCTCCCGGCAACCACACATGCGAGGCTTGGCCGATCTTCGTCGGAACGATGTCGATATCGACGGAGAACAGGCCGCCCTTCTTGATGGCGGCGAGGATCGCGTCGACCTGCGCCTTCCGGTCGCCGTAGGGCACGGCCGACATGGCATCTTTCACGAGGTCGGTGCGCTTCTTGTAGACCTGCTTGAATTTATCCGCGTTCAGAGTGGTCTTGTAGTGGTCGCAATCCCAGATGTGATGGACGCCGCCCTTGCCTTCGATGAGCAGCTTGTCGACGTAAGGAGCGGGCTTGGGACCTGGGTAATCGGGCCGTGAATAACCCTCTTGATGGCCTCCCATGCGCACGCAACCGCCGCCCGGCCGTCCGATATTGCCGGTCGCGAGCGCGACATTCACCAGAGCCCCATTGGTGCGGTAGTTGTCGTTGCCCCAGATGAGGCCCTTCTCGTAAGCGAACATGGTGCGGCGGCGGGCACCACCTTCCTTCGGTTGAGCGATCCACTCGGCCGATTGACGGATCTGGTCGGCAGTGAGGCCGGTGATCTTTGCAGCATCCTCCAGGCTCGTCTTGTTGCCGGCGAGCGCCTTGTCGAAATCCTTGGTCGAAGCCGCGATGAAGGCCTTATCGGTCCAGCCCTTCTCGGCGATGTAGGTCAGCCATGCGTTGAAGAGCGCAAGGTCCGTGCCGGAATTGATGGCGAGATGCATGACCCGATCTTTTCCAGCTTCGACTTCGCAGGCATTCACCGTGACGGTGCGGCGAGGGTCGACGATCACGATGCGTCCCTGCTCATGCGCCTCGTTCGGCATCTCGGCCTTCTTCTTGTCGACCGAGGTGCCGCGCAAATTCGGAACCCAGTGATTGAGGAAATAATTCGTCTGGGTCTCGAGCGCGTTGGTGCCGACAGCCACGATCGTGTCCGCGAGCTCAGCGTCCTCGTAGCAGTTGTTGAGCTCGCCAACGCCCATGTCGCGAGTCGCATGTACCTCCGAGTTGTAGGCGGGCCGATTGTGGATGCGCATGTTCTTGATTTTCAGCGCCCCGAAATAGAGCTTCCCCGTACCCCAGGTGTTCTCGTAGCCACCGCCGGCGCCACCGTGATCGAACGCCGATACGAAGAGACCATCTTCGCCCTGGTCCGCGATGACCGACGCGGTCACACGAGCAACGAGATCGAGTGCGTCGTCCCAGCTCGTCGGCTGCATCTGGCCATAGCGCCAGACCATCGGGGTCGTCAGGCGCTGCAGCTGCGTCGAGCGCGCTCCGGAATAGGATTCCTCGGCCATCCGCGCGCCGCGGATCGAGCCGAGGCCAGAATTCACGACGCAATCCTTGTCGGGCTTTATGACGATGTGAACGTCTTTTCCGTCTTGCTTGACGACGTTGTACATCGACGGCGAGTACCAGGCGTCAGCCTCTGCGCCCTGTTGTTTAGAAAGGTCGGTATTGAACACATTGCCGGAGGGATCGGTCGAGCCCTGCTTGTTGATGTCCCATGAGTAAGCCTTGTAGCCGCAACCCACGATGCAGAAATGACAGGTGACGTTGTGCACCTTCGCATCGGCCGGGATGATCGGCAGACGGTCGATCTGTCTCTTGTATGCCATCGTTCAATCCTCCCTCAGAGCACGTTGGACAGGCGACCGTAGAGGAGCTCATCGAGCCCCTCTGCGTAGATGTCGCCGTTGCTGTCGACGCGCAGGGCGTATTGGGGAAGATTCTGCGTAGCGTGTCCCCATACCTGTTGGCCGCCGGCCTCGCAGTCAAAGCGCGAATAGTGCCCGGAGCAGTTCAGGGTCTTGTCTTTTGGATTGAAGGCGAGCGGATAGCCCTTGTGCGGGCAGACGACGGTGAAGCCCACGATATCGCCATCGGGTCCGACGCCGCCTGGGACTTTGGTGCCGAGCTTGATCAGCGTGCCCGGAGCGTTGGCATCCGGATATGAAACATCCTTAGGTTCGTTGGCCTTGAGGTCCTTGACGTTCGCGAGCTTCGTGGACGGATAGTCGACGCGCGCGGCGGGCGGCGCCGCGGCTCTCGCCGGCGTGCCGGGGAGCGTCGTGGTTGCGGCGACGCCAACCGCAGCGAGGCCGGCTCCGGACAGAAACCGGCGGCGGCCGACATCGACCAGCAGATCACACCTCTTCATGAGCCTTCCCTCCCGGTTGCGTATTTTCACCACAACAGGAAGGGCAAGACCCGTGCCGAGCCATAGTCAAAAATATTCGTGGTAATTCAAAGAGTTGGAATGCGTCGGAATTCTGCCCTGTTCGAAATCCCGGACGTGTTGCAGGAGCGCAGGTCCGCGTTTCCGAACGCCGGCGAGCAATGGCATGCGGCGCTTGGCGCAGGGGGATTGCTAGCTATTCATTCGCGTCGCCGGTCCCAACGCCGTAACGGCGCATTTTCTCCCAGAGCGTCGTGCGCGAGATTCCGAGGTGCCTTGCAGCCTCGAGGATGTGCCCTCCCGTCTCGCGGAGAACCCGCTCGATCTGACGGCGTTCCGCCGCGTCCCGCACGGCCGCGAGGGGCAAAATCGGATCAACGTTGTCGATCATCACGTCCCGTATTTCCGGGAACAAATCCGCGGGCATCAGCCATGGGCCTGTCGCCAGTGCGACCGCCCTTTCGACTCGATTGCGAAGCTCGCGTACGTTGCCACGCCACGGATGGCCCAACGCGGCGTCCTGCGCGAGGGAGCTGATGCCCCTCAACGTCGGTCCCTTCCTCCTGGGTCGTCATGGAAAAATAGCGCGATAACAGCCAGGGAATGTCGCTTGAGCGCTCGCGCAACGGGGGGACCTCGACCGTCACCGTATTGATTCTGTAAAGCAGGTCCTCCCGGAACCGCCCGAGACGAATCTGCTCGATGAGATTCTCGCTTGTTGCACACACGATCCGCGCATTGAGCGAAATGCTGGTCTCGCCCCCGACGCGATGAAAGGAACGATCTTCCAGCACTCGGAGCAGCTTCGATTGAAGCGCAAGCGGCATCGCGGCGATCTCGTCGAGAAACAGTATGCCGCCGCGTGCCCGTTCGGCGTAGCCAAGGTGACGCTGGTGCGCGCCGGAAAACGCGCCCTTTTCATGTCCGAAAACTTCGCTCTCGAGGAGTTCCGCAGGGATCGCCGAACAATTCACGGCCATGAACGGATCGTTGGCAGCAGGTGAAATTTGATGGAGAAACCGTGCGCAAACCTCTTTCCCGGAGCCGGTCTCTCCGGTGATGAGCACGGGCAACGGGCGCGCAGCAATCCGCCGCAGCAGAGCCTCGATGCGCCTCATCTGCTGAGAAACGCCAAGGACGCCTTCGGAGGAGCGCTGCTGGCGCGCAGACAGGATTTCCCGGGCCTTTTGAAACAGTGGCGGGAGTTCAAACGGTTTCGTCAGATAATCGTGGGCACCTGCGCGCACGAGCGAAACGGCTTGGTCGATCTGCCCATAGGCCGTCATGAAGATGAAGGGAGGCGCCAAGGCGTGCGAATTGGCGGCTCTGAAGATTTCTTCGCCGCTCATGTCAGGCAAACGAATATCGCAAAGGACCAAGTCAGGGTCGCAGGCCCGCATACCGTCGAGGGCTTCCTTGCCGGTTTGCCACCATGACGTGCTCCAGCCCTCCAGCTCGAGCGCACGCTGAAGCGACTCACCCATGATCGAATCATCTTCGATCACCGCGATGCGCCCCATGTTATCCGGCATGGAGTACCTCCCCGACATCGAGAATGTTGGATTCCTGCCCCTGACCGGCTTCCCCTCGTAGCGGCCAAGTCACTCGGACGATCGTCGAAAGGCCTTTCGCCTTCCTAAGCTCGATCGACCCATTCTCCTCCTTCACGAGCCGACGGATGATCCAAAGTCCGAGCCCGTCCCATGAGAGTGGTGTTTCGTCGGAAGCCGAGACGAGGAAATCGGCCATCGTCTTTGGAATGCCTGGGCCATCATCACCGACATCTATAATAAGCGAGTTCCCATGCGCTTGCGCTCTCAGCTGCACGAGCCCACCGGCCGAGGTTGCGGCGCAGGCGTTGATGAGAAGGTTGAGCGTCGCCTGCCTGATGCTCCCGGCCGCAACCGGCAAAGGCACGTGAACTTCGTTGATCCAGTCGATCCGAATGCTTTTTCGCGCTGCCTCCGGCGCGACGAGCACCCGTAGATCATCGATATCGGTCGCTTTCAGGTTTCCCGACGCCTCCGGCCGATAGATGACGAGCGTCGAGCGAACGACGTTTCGGATGTGGTTCAGTCCCCGCTGCAGGAGGTTGAGGGTCGATTCGCGAACATCGGAGTCGCCGCCATGGCGCCTCAACGTGTCGAGCGCGTTGAACAGCCCGCCGAGCGGATTGTTGACTTCGTGGGCCATGCCGGACGCCAGCTTGCCGAGCATCGCATGCTTCTTCTGCTCGGCAAGACGCGTCGTGAGGCTCTCGCGCTCGCTCACGGCGCGCGCCATCGCGTTGAACCGGTCGAAGATTTGGTCGAACTCGATGGCGAGGCTCTTTCGGTTTTGTTCGGGTATGGGCTCGGCACAGCCCTCCCGGATTCTCTCCACATAGCTTGTCAGGATGCCGAGAGGCCGCAACATGCGCTTGAGCGCCACATATCCGATAACTGCAAAGGCCAAAGTCAGCCCGCCATTTACGAGAAGAAGGGTCAGCAACACTTCGCGGCGAACGCGAAGCAGATCGGCAATATCGATTTCGGCAACGATCCGGCCGACCGCAAATCCTTCTTCTCGCAAGGTGCGCGCGAGCCAGGCGCGAGCCGTCCCGCTATCGATGCGCAGGCCATCATCTGGCGGGAATTGCCGTATGACCTCGGCAGGCACCACGCTCTGCACCGGAAATCTGACGGGATCGGATGCGGCGAGTACCTTCCCGCTCGGAAGCACGACCACGGCGTAGCGGACATCGACACCACTGTAGCGAGTGCGCGCTCGATCGAGCGCGTCGAAAGCTTCCCACGTGTCGCCCCTTAAGGCAGTCGGAAGCACAGCGGCCGAGACGCCATCCAGATAGGCGCTTGTCAGCAGACGAAGATTGGCTTCTTGATCCGATCTCAACCGGCTCAGAACGACCTGGGAAATCAGGGCGGCGATCCCGACCATCAGGCCGGCGACGAGCAGCGGGACCTTCCAGGCGAGCGGCCAGCTGCGTACATGGGTGAGACGGGCCACTACACCTGCGCCTTCACCACCAGCCATTTGTCGAGGGTCCCCTGATAAAGTTCGGGCTCAGCTCGCGTGAATCCGTCGAGCTGCAAGATCGCAAGTATCTCCCGTCCAAGTGAGTCCGATGGCATCTCGATAAAGGCTTTCGAAAGCCCCGCGGCGAGGGGCGCGTCACGTGTTGCCTGCAAACCGACGATCGGAGGGAACCCCAACTGTTCCGATCGATAGATCACACGGGTCTTCGAGATCAGGTCCGGTTCCCGCTGGCTCATCACGTCCCAAACGTAGCCATCGATGCTGCCGCTCTCTGCCAGGTCGGACGCGACGGCTCTCGCCACATTCCGATGGCCGTAGGTGAAGAAGAAATCTCGAAAGAACTCGGCGGGGGTCGCACGACGCATCGCTAATAAGTATCGGGTTACCAGGTAACCTGACGTGCTGTCCGGATCGGAGAAGGCGTGCACCGTGCCACGGATGTCGTCGAATACCTGCGCCTTGCTCGCCTTGTTCACGATCACATAGGTCTGATACAGCGGCTCATGATGGTAGAGCGGCACCGCGAGGAGAGCGAGCTGACTCTCGTGCTGCACATACGGATCGTCGCATACCCAGGCTGCATCGAGCTGCCCACTGAGCAGCATCGCCGTGATCTCCTGATAGGTCCGCCTCTTTACGAGCACGACCGGTCGGCCAAGTTGCCGCGCGAGATACTCTCGAAGCATCGCCAGCAATTCTATGTCGGAATCGAGGAAGAGCGGATTGAGACCGAAGCTGACCGATGTCGAAGAAACCGCCGGCAGTGCCAGCTCTGGTAAAAATCCTACAGCGGCAAGTGTGGCCAAAGCACTGCGCCGAGAGAGGCTTATGTCACGTCGGCACCCCACCAATTTCGGTGCCATGTTATCCTCCCAGGAAACATTCACATTTATGGCATCAGCTTAGTCGGCCCGCAGGAATTCCACAATCCGTAGGCTCGTTGCTGTCGTGTTGCTGTCGGCCGATTATCCAGCTCAGGCTCGCTCACGCCGAATTGCCACACCGCGTCCATTCCCCGGGAGCGCGATGGAGCGCGGAAATAGTTCGCGAACTGTGATCCGTCGTCCACCCGATGAATTTCCAACCGAGCGGCTTATGGCCTCCGCCATTTTACCTCAGGGATCGCGAATCGCCTGATGGGCTTCAGCCACGGCCGCGAGCTCCTGGATCCTCGCCGTCAGGGGAGCGACCTCCTCACGGAGTCAAGTATATTCCCGTGTCGCTGCGGACCGTTGGGCCCGCGAGCGCCCCTTGTCCGTGCCTCACGGTTTGGCCGCTGCAGGCGCGCCGAGCGGCGGCAGGCTCTTGAGGTAGACCGCGATCGCCTCGCGATCCGATTGCGGCAATTGCGCGAGGTTGCGCACCACGTCGGTCATCCCTGCGCCAAGAACATCGCCCACGGGCGTAAATCCGCTCGTCAGCGCCTCAACGATGTCGGCCTCCGTCCAATCGGCGAGACCTGCGCCCGTCAGATTGGGCGCTTTGCCTTTGCCGTCCGGGGCGGGAGCGCCGGCCAGATGCAGGCTGGGTTCCATGGCGCCGAGCAGATTGCGCGGCGTGTGGCATTCGCCGCAATGGCCCGGGCCTTCGACGAGATAGCGGCCAAGGTTCCATTGCGCGCTCTGTTTCGGATCGGGCTGAAGGCCGGCATTGTCGAAATACAACAACTTCCAAAAGCCAACGGCGCGGCGAATCGAAAATGGAAAGGGAAGCTCATGTGCCGGCGGGCTGCCCTGAACCGCCGGCAGCGTTCGCAGGAACGCAATGAGGTCGGCGACATCGCTCGGATTCATGCGCTGGTACGAGGTGTAGGGGAAGGCGGGATAATCGTGCTGGCCCCGCGGCGATACGCCGGAAAGGAGCGCGTTAGCCAGATCGACCGGACGCCAGGCTCCGATCCCGTCGACCGGATCGCTGGAAATGTTGGGCGGGTAGAAGGAACCGAACGGCGTTTTGAGCTCGAGCCCGCCGCCAAGCTGCAGCGGGTCGGGTTGGCCCAGGGTCTTGTGGCAGGAATCGCAGCCACCGGCAAAGAATACGCGGCGCCCCGCCGCAGGATCGCCGGCCTTTTCGACGGCTTGCCATTCCGCGAGTGAAAATCGCGCCTTGGGCGCGGAGAGCTTCCACGCCAGCGTGGCGCCAGCCGCAGCTAGCAAAGCCAGGATGAAGAATAGGCGCTTCATCCTGACGCGGCGGTCCAGTCCAAAAATCAGCTGCTCCAAAAATCAGCTGCTCTTGGCCTTGTAGAGCTCGTGACAGCCGCCGCAATTCTCGAATACCTTCGGAGCGACCGCCTTGAAACTCGCTTCGTCCTTGGTTGTCGCGATCGCCTCGGCGACATCCTTGCTGAATTTCGCGAACCGCGCGTTGAAGTCCGCCTTGTTTTCCCAGATCGCCGGAAGCGCCGCAGTACCGCCGCCGGTCTTGCTGTCGTCGGGAAACAGCAGCGGCGTCTTCTCGGCCGCCGTTAGCGAGTGTCTTCAGGGAAGCTTGCGCGACGGCGAGATCGAACGGAGCACTGCCCTTCGCCATATCGAACAGCTTCTTGGCCGCGATACCGTCATCATGCATCAGGGCGCGGCGCTGGGCGATCACATCGGCAGCCAGCACGCCGCCGATCCCACATGCCAGTATAACGGCCACAGTCGCCAAGCGTTTCATGTCATTCTCCCTCATCACTCCACTCAACGAACGCACAGGAATAGCAAAATCATTTCCAGTCACGCGAAACAGCGATCACAAGTTTGTGACTTTGATCGTTGAGCCTCGCCGCTCCCGCCGATCCCTTCCTGAGGCCGCCTGTTGCGCAGTCACCTTGTCGCCGACGCCGAGATCCGTTTCGCCTTGCTCATTGCGGTCCCATGCGCGCGTCCCATGAGCGCGTCGCACACGAGCGTGAAGAATACCGCGCGGTCGGTGTCAAGTCTCGTGGTCGCGGTTCGTAGCCCAAGACGCCGAAATGGCCGGTCTTGGTGCATTTCGTCTTGCGCCGCATATCCGAATTACCTGAGAAGTAGCGCAAAGCCTCACGCCCCCGCGAACGATGTACCATCGATTGCTGTATGCCCGTCTTCTCGGCTAGGCTCCCCCCGCTGGGGGATCGAGTGCATAATCCGGGAAACTTCCGGCACAAAGGGAGGAACCATCATGCATTGGTATCTGACGGCAAATTATACATCCGCGGCGATGAAGGCCCTGGGGGAGAAGCCATCCGATCGCCATGCGGCGGCCAAGAAGCTGGTGACCGCCGGGGGCGGCAAGTTGATCTCCTTTTATCGCACGCTCTCCGAGGGGCCCGGCGTGCTCATCATTTTCGAGGCGGACCCCATCACGGCGGCGGCAATCAACGCGATCGTCGTCGCGGGTGGCGCCCTGATGAATGTCAGGTTCACCCGGCTATGGACTGACGAGGAGGTGACGGCCATCCGCAAAAAGCGGGCGGAGATCGAGGGGTCATACAAGCCGCCGGGATAATAAGCCCCACCGGGGGCCAACGTCCCAGACGAAGGTTCGCCGGCTGCGGGCGTGCCGTCGGACAGAATTGTGATGTTCCGCTCACCGGCGGCCCGCGCGATCCTGTCGGGATGTCTCAGCCGCGCGCCCATTGTGGGAAGGACGGTCGCGGGAGCGCCGGGTTCGGCGCTCTTCCCGATGATTTGCACATCGAGGTCGAACCCTGGCTGCGTATCGGCCGGCCGGTCAAATACGACCTTGCCGCATGGCGCGTCATCGATGACTGGCCGGTCACCAACGCCAGGTCGATGTGCTCGAAGCCTGGTTCGGCGATGTTCTCGACAAACCGTTCGGCGCGCCGTAAGTCGATAGCAACTCATACATTGGCTTACCATTGACCTTGATTATAATCGTCCATTGGACTAGCATTCCTCATGTCGCGCTTAGCTCCCGTCAGCGTCGTCGAGACGCCCGAGTTCCTAACTGCGACAAAGCGGATCATGGATGAGGAGGAGCGCGGCTTGCTGGTCGACGACCTCGCCCGCAACCCATTGGCGGGTGATCTGATCCCAGGGACTGGCGGGGTGCGAAAGCTTCGCTGGGCATTGGATGGGCGCGGCAAACGCGGTGGTGCGCGGGTGGTCTATTATTATCACAGCGATGCCATGCCGCTCTTTGCACTGACCGCTTACGCCAAAAACGAGCGGTCGGACCTTAGCCAGGCCGACCGCAATGATTTTCGCCGCCTGACAGCACTTCTGGTCGAGCGTTACGCGAGGAGGACGAAATGACGAGCAAGGTCGCGGACAGCATCCGCCGCGGGTTGGAAGAAGCGCTCGCCTATGCCGAGGGAACGGCGGATGCGAGCCGCTATGGCGTCCATGTGCCGGCCGATATCGATGTGAAGGCGATCCGTACCAAGCTCGACATGACCCAGGAGGAGTTCGCCGGCCGCTTCGGCTTCAGCATCAACACGCTGCGCCATTGGGAACAGGGCCGCCGCGTGCCCGAAGGCCCGACCCGCGCTTATCTCCTGGTCATCGAGCGCAATCCCAGGGCCGTGCAGAAAGCGTTGAGGGCGGCATGACCTCTGCCGTGCTGCTTGCGCGTGGCGCTTTACTTATCGCGTCTCGACGCCGCGGCAGGCCACGGCTGTCGGTTCATGCTGAGCTCCAATCCAAGGTGAGTTGTGCCGCGACGATGATGAGCACTATGTCTACGCCATAGCCTCCCTTGATCAGCCAAGCGCCTGAGACGGTGGTGATGGAACAGGGGAATCGGGTGAAAAAAGTTTATGATGCGATGATGCTTGCGAGAAAGGCATCGTCCCAGGCAGCGACTTTTCGCTTCAAGCGCATGGAATCTTTGCCACATTTTATGGGTCGCCTCCCGAGGATGACTTGGTTCCACAAACATCGGCGCAAGGTGATCATCAACGCTGCTTTAACTGCTCGGAAATGACAGGAACCGCCGCCGCCGATCTGGCGTTGCGCGGATGGTCGAATGTGTATTTTGTGGGCGATCTATACACAGAGGCAGAGTTAACCGCGATGCGGACCAATATCGAAATCGACGATCAATTATTGGCCCAAGCCATGACGGCGGCAGGCTTATCGACTAAGCGAGCCACGGTGGAGGAAGGCTTACGATTGCTGGTTCAGGTGCGCGGCCAGACCAAGGCAATTGCGGAACTCAGAGGATTGGGTTGGGAAGGCGATTTGGACGCGATGCGTGACGGCCGTCCGGTAGCCTGATCGTGATTCTAGTCGACAGCTCGGTCTGGATCGCGCATTTGCGCGGCTATCGAACGTTGGCGACCACCAAGCTGGAGGAAGCGGCGGCACGAGAGCCGCTGTTGATCGGCGACCTCATCCTGCTCGAAGTCCTCCAGGGCGCACGGAACGAGACCCATGCCGCGCATATTCAACGTGGATTGCGTCAATATGTGATTGTGCCTCTGCTGAGTGCCGATCTGGCCTCTCGCGCCGCTCGGAACTGCCGCAAGCTGAGAGAATTGGGCATCACGGTCCGCAAGGCCGTCGGCATCATCATCGGCACTTTCTGCCTCGAACATCGACACTCGTTGCTGCATGACGACCGAGATTTCGCGCCTATGGAGGAGCATCTCGGTCTCAAGAGCGTATGAACGAAGGGCGACGGACGGCCAAGAGCATCGCCGGATAGCCTCTCGCGTTCCGGCGTAGGATGGCGGGCCATGCCCGATGAAGAGGGGCACTATGTCTACGCCATAGCCCGATAAAATCGGTGCCAACCCAAACAGGACTCGCCTCCCATGGGAGGGTGGAACGCATTTCGCCACTGGCCCGTACCTCCGACGGCGCTGTACGCCGTCAAAACGTACAGTGTCGAAAGACGTTGCCAAATCACGTACTCTTTGAAAGAGTACGATTTGAATGGAGAGATTACCATGCCCCGCGCTGCCGTGGACAACAACAGACGGATGAATCTCAGGGTTTCGCCAGAGGCGAAGGCCAAGTTGGTTCGCGCCGCCGCACTCCGCAATATCGACCTGACCAACTTCGTGACGCAAACGGCGCTGCGCGAAGCCGAGGCCGTAATCGAAGCGGCCGAGACCATCAAATTGTCCGAGCGCGACCATCTGCGCGTCCTCATGTTGCTCGAAAATCCGCCCCGGCCCAATGCGAAGCTGCTGGGCGCCATCAAGGCGTTGCCCGACACCCTATGACTCCGCCCCGATGGCACGAGGAGCCGATCGCCAAATCTCATGATCGCAAGTCGTTCGATTGCGGCGATGACGCGATGAACGATTTCCTTCGGCGCTTCGCCCGCCAGAGCCACGAGCAGAACGCCTCCAAGACCTTCTGCGCCATCGACGACGCCACTCCGGGAAGAATCCTCGGCTTCTATACGATCACGCCCTTTGCGGTTGCCCATGCCGATGTGCCAACCGCCATGACGAAGGGGTTGGCCCAGCATGAGGTTTCAGGCTTCAGGCTCGCGCGCCTCGCCACGGACATAACCGTCGCCGGTCAGGGTCTTGGCGGCCTGCTTCTGGCAGCCGCCGCGCTACGTTGCCTTCGTATCGCCGTCGAGGCCGGTGGCGTCCTGCTCATCATCGACGCTAAGAGCGAGCGCGCCGCCCAGTGGTATGCGAGCTACGGGGCGCAGCCGCTCCAGGACACCCCCCTCACGCTGGTCATGCCACTGGCGACGTTCGCGCGCGATCTGAAGACCAAGGGTCTGCTCTAGCCACGAACGGAGATCGCGGAGTGCATCCGAAGGGTTGACTCGGACGCAAGCAAATCCTGAACGGCGACAACCGAAGGGAAGCGGCGACACGCCAAGCGGCGTGCGGACACTACAGCGTGCTATGGCGTAGGATTTGGCGGGCCACGCTCGACGATGATGAGCACTATGTCTACGCCATAGCCCTATAGGCGCCATAGCCCGCTTGCGTTCCCTTGTAATTTCCGGTATAATTTCCGGAAATTTGGAGAGACCGATGGCCAAAGCAAAATCCCCTCTTGCCACACATCGCGCGCGCATGGAGCGTCGGGGTTTCGTGCGGGTTGAGGTCAACGTCCGCAAGGAGGATGCGGGCCTTGTCCGCCGTGTAGTTTCCGCCTTGTCCGATCCTTCGCGCCAAGCCGAGGCGCGAAGGCTGCTTCAGCAACGCTTTGTCGAGCCGCCCAAAGTGAGCCTGAAGGGGCTTCTTGCGTCCGCGCCACTCGACGGAATCGACCTCGATCGCAGTCCGGCCCCTGGACGTGAAGTCGATCTATGAGCTACCTGATCGATACCAACATCATTTCCGAGGTCCGAAAGGGCACTCGTTGCGACGCTCATGTATCCGCCTGGTATGCGTCTGTGGCCGATGAGGATATCTTCCTAAGCACGCTCGTCCTTGGTGAAATCCGAAAGGGCGTTGAGCTTGTACGTCCTCGGGACTTGGGCAAGGCAGTGGCGCTCGAACGCTGGTTGCGGGAATTAGAGGCGGCATTCAATGGGCGCGTGCTCGGCATCGATAACGCGGTGTCCGATCAATGGGGGCGCATGAGCGCCATCAGGCCCCTCCCGGCTATCGATGGCTTGCTCGCGGCGACTGCGTTGACCAATGGCCTGACGCTGGTCACGCGTAATGACCGCGACGTCGCGGGCCTGGGTGCGACAGTGTTCAACCCGTTCAAGGGCGCCGAAAACGACCATCGATCATAATACCGGCGGCGTTCGGATAGAGCGGCGCGTCGCAGCGAAGAATTGGCAAATGGCG
>CAVQNF010000009.1:0-179444 GCA_963713805.1 uncultured Alphaproteobacteria bacterium
GTGGCATGGCCTTGAAGCTTCTAGCCATCGTGCGCAAGCACGGACTCCAGGAGTTGGGCTAGGTCACAATACCGTTCATTTAACGGTTTATTGAGGATGATTGTACCTGCTCCTGGTCGGAGCAGGGGATGGGACAGATGGCGCGGACCGTTGCAACGCTTCCTAAAGGCAGCCGGATCACCGACTTCATTAGTCTGGGTGTGATCGCCAAGACGTTTCCGGTGAGCAAGATTTACGCGATTTTCGGCAGCGACCGGCAAGAGTAGTGTGCGCCAGCGAGATCTACCCGCCCATGTGGTGGTCTATTACGTGATTGCGCTGGCGCTCTACATGCACTCGTCCTATCGCGAAGTGCTTCGGTGCTTGCTGGAGGGCATCCAGTGGCTGCTCGACCCGTCGGCGACAGTCAAAGTAGCCGGCAAGTCGGGCATCTCGCAGGCGCGCACGCGGCTCGGCTGGGAAGCGGTGCGTCGACTGCATGACGAGGTGGTGAGGCCGATCGCGATCCGATCGACCCGGGGAGCCTGGTATGCGGAATGGCGCTTGGTCAGCCTGGATGGTAGCACGCTCGATGTTGCCGACGGGGCAGGCAACGACGAGGCCTTCGGCCGGCCCGGAGCCAGCCGCGGCAGCAGCGCCTATCCGCAAATCCGCTTCGTTTCCTTAGTCGAGAATGGCACTCACGTGTTGTTCGGCAGTCAGATGGCGAGCTATGCAACAGGTGAGATCACGCTGGCCAAGGCCGTTCTGGCAAGCCTGCGGCCGGGCATGCTGTGCTTGGCGGATCGGCAGTTTTTCGGCTTCGAGCTATGGAATCTGGCGCGGGCGACCGGAGCCGATCTGCTGTGGCGGATCAAGAAGAACATGCGCCTGGCGCGGGAACAGCCATTGTCCGACGGATCCTATCTGAGCCACATCTACCCGTCCGAGCGAGATTGGCGGCGCCATACCAATGGGGTCAAGGTGCGCGTCATCGATTATCGCCTGGACGGCGTTAACGGCGCCGAGCCAATCTATCGGCTGGTCACCACCATTCTGGACCATAAAAAGACTCCCGCCGCGCAGCTGGCTGCCCTCTATCATGAGCGTTGGGAAGTCGAGACGGCCCTGGACGAATTGAAGACCCATCTGCGCGGTGCCAAGATCGTCTTACGAAGCAAGACGCCAGACTTGGTCCGCCAGGAATTCTACGGCCTGATGATGGCCCATTTCGCCGTTCGCGGCCTGATGCACGAAGCAGCTCTCAGGGCCGACGACGATCCCGACCAACTCTCTTTTATTCATGCCGTCCGCGTCATCCGCCGGAAACTCCCCCGTTTCCCAGCCATTCCCCCCTCGGCAGCGGCGTGCATTCCACGACACTGTGCTCGACGAAATCCTACAGGAACGCCTCCCATCCCGTCGTCATCGACGCAACAAGCGCGGTGTCAAACGAAAGATGAGCAATTTCCCCCTTCGGCGACGAACCGACAAGCCCCTGCCGCCAGCCAACATTAAAAAGGCAATCCGAATCATTAAATGAACGGTATTGGGGCTAGACTTGGTCCCTGCCATCACCGCCGCGGAGGAGTGGGCGCCTTCGGAAGCAGCCATTGCTAGGCCCTGATGCATCGCGAATTCCGTTCCTCCAGATTCGACCACGCGTGCCAGATGCGGGAGGACCATTCGCGCTCGGCCTTAGTCCCTCCTTATCGGCACCGCTCGCCAAGCACACTCTTGACCACGCCGGGGAGGCGCCACAGGCCTGTGTGCGGCGTGTGGCCCTCATGGCGTGGTTACCGGCGACTCGCGCTGCCGATCTCGTATGTCAGCCAAGTCACGCTCTAGAAAATAGTCCAGCACCGTACGGACTAGGGCAATCGCGGCGACACGTCCAATATCGTCCCAGGAGGGGGTAATGGCAGTCTCGATGATATCGGCCGCGAGTTGGAAAGTCAGTCCGGCAATGAGCCAGCGTGCATGGCGCAGCCACACGTCGCGCCGCCAATGGCCCGACGCCGAGGACATCATTGCCTTGATACCGGCAAAAAACGCTTCGATTGTGCCGTAGAAAATGAGAACCAGCGCCATAGCATCGATAATGATGACGGCGTATTGCGCGGCTAGAGCGAACCATTCCTTCATCGCTCTGCCCTCTTCGAAACAGCAATGGTCATGGCCGGAAGGCTACATTCCAGTCGCGCCGGCGATGCTTGGTCCAAAGGCGCTCGCCTGATCCAGCGCTTCGAGCAACAGGGTTGGGGTGTGCCAATGGGAAAAACCCGGGCGGCAAAAGGCACCGTTCGCCGCCTGGGATCTCGTTCAATGCTTTCCGATCCCAGCCTCGGATTAGGCACTTCGACGCGCATCGCCGATTACCCTCAATAGTGCCCATGACACCCACCTCGATTATTCCAACGGCTATCGATCTACAACAAACTCTTTTCCGTGGTTGATTTTCAGCTTCCGGAACCAGCGGCGGAGCAGATTTCGATTATCTCGGGAACAATAATTGGACCTGAAAACGAGCCTGCCACTTGGCCCCACCCTTCGGCGTTTCCACATTGTAATAGGCCGCGAGCTGGATATTGATGGGGAGTGCGCCGACCTTGAACAGTCGGCCGAAGCCTCCGCCAACGGGCACCGTCCATTTCGCACCCGAGGCCAACCAGTTGGCCGTAACGATTGGGCTCGATGTCAGATACCAGCCGTGAGGGAAATTGTAGTTCACAAAGGGCTGGATCAACATTTGGTTGACGTTTGAGCCTTTGCCGGTGCTGGCGAAGGACCAGATGTTGTTCGCGAGAACACCGACAACCCAAGGGCCCTTGATCGTCAGGACAACTGCGCTGGGGCCCGCGCCCCACCGGTGGTTGCCGAGAGTCTGATCCGTTGCGGTCGGCAGCAGTAAAGTCGGCCCGACGCCCCAGATGATCCCCCCGTCACTGGGCTTCGACGGCGACAGGAAAAAGCTCGGGTTCAAGTCGCCGAGACCGAACTCCCTCCCATTTGTGGGCGAGAGCCTTGGTTGCGCGATCACCGGCGTAATCCAGCGTGTGATCAGGTTCCAGTCGTCGTTGATCGTGATTGGGATGACCGGCTGAATGTTGAGGACGCCCTGCGGCTGGTGATATGGCCCGACGCCGAAATTCGACTGGAATTGAAAGGGCACGCTGATCAAGTTGGCGACGGGGTTTTGGGCGGCTTTCGCCAGATCCTCGGTCGATTTTTCCTCTGCGTTCGGCTGCTCTTGTGCAACGGCGGTTGATGCCAGCGCCAACGCAATCGCAACCGCGAGCGATCCGAGAATAGCCTTCATGTCGCGCTCTCCCCTGCCCGCGTTCTCGCATATATTAAGCGTGCTCGTATTGAGCGCAGCCGACACCGTGCCGACCGTGCCAAGTCTTCGCAAGCTTCACCCACGCGCAAGTCCAAAGCAATCGAGGGCGGGAAGTTCGGGCTGCATGCCCTCCGGTTTCCCGGCGTCTTGCCGCAAGCTTTGCATTAGCCTTTCCCGCGCTCCACATGCTCAACGAGCGACTTGTAAATATCTAAACGGTCCTTGAGCTTTGTGCGGCGCGCGAAGCGTCAACGACGACTTGATCGTATTGCCAGAGCCGCTCAAAAAATCTCAAAGCTCGACGCTCGCCATTTTCGTCCTGCGCGGCAATGTCCAGAATCTCGGCCAGGGTCCGGTTTCCATCGATGGCGCCGAGCAGCCTGTCCTCGAAAGAGTTGACGGTGAGAACGAGATCGGTGAATGTGTGCGAACGATTGATCAGCACCGCGACGCTACCAGGAGGCAGACGTTCCCGAACGCATACCGTCCAGGGCAGCGCAATGGGAACGTAGTCGCGCCAGCTCTCGCCGACGAAATTGATCGGCTGGCTCTCATCGCCGCGATCATCGCGGTACGCGATGAAGCTGTGCGAAACCATTGTTCCGCGGAAGAGCTCGACGGCGGCGTGCTGCAGTCGAGGGGGCAGTGAGGCTAGGCGCGCAGCGTGCGGGCTACGCGACACCAACCCGCATTGGGCGAGGTACGGAGCCTGTTCGATCCAGCGACCGAAGGACATACCGCACCGATCGAGCCACGCATGTAGTTCCGGGACCGTGTAGGCGCGATCCTGGGGATGAAGGAGTGCGTCCGCCATTGCTTCCGGCCGCCGGAAATCCGCCGCGCGGCGCACCAAGCCCGAGATCGGGTGATCTGGCGGCAGCGCTTCGAGTGTGGCGCCGAGACCTTGTAGATCCGTCGGCGACGTGCCGATTCCGAGGAGGCGGCAGTACTCTTGCATCATATAGATTCCGGCCCGGCCGTAACGTGCGTAGACCATCAGGCGCATCGCGCCGCTCGGATTTAGGACGTCACGAAGGGCGCAAAGACCCCGGTCCGGGTCGGGCAGGTGATGCAGCACTCCCGTACAAACCACCAGGTCGAAAGAGCGGCCGATCTCCTCGACCCTCTCTATCGAGAGCTGATGCAGCTCGAGGTTTTCCAGATTGTATTTGCTCTGAAGATCTCGCGTGTGGCGCAGGCTCGTGTCGCTGATGTCGATTGCCGTAATTCGAGCATCGGGCTCGCGAAGCGCGTAGCTCGCCGCCTGCGATGTGCCGCAGCCGGCGATGAGGATCTCTTGGTTTGCGCGTGGTTGCTCGGCGGGCCACATCAGATGGAACAGTGGCCCGGCGACGGTCCGGGTTCTTGTAGAGTTCGCGGTGCTCGTCCAGGCTGGTGAGCGGCGCCGGATAAGGCATCCTTTCGTAGAAGTCGCGGACCTCCTCGTTCCGGTTCACTTCGACTCTCCTCGGATGGCACCGGGTAGTGGCTCTCTATTTTGTCCAAGTCCGCCCGGCACTCGGCGCTTCGCCCAGACAGGCGATCGTGGGCACTCCATGCCGCCCCACGGCTCGGCTGGCGGCCGAGGTCATCAGACCGCCCGCCAACGCTCCTTGGCCTCCCCGATAGCGTTTTATCGTTGCGCACTTTACCGGTTGTCCCGGGAAACCCGGCGAACGAGGTGTCCGCCGGGTCTTCTGCCGGGTCGCCCTCAAGACAACGCCAGTTCAGGTGTGGCCGCCGTGACTCGACACCATCGCCAGCACCGCGTCCAGATTGAACGAAGCCGGCTTCTGCCGCGGCGGGAACTTGATGAAGTTCTCGATCTGCGCCGCCACCGTCGCCTGCATGAGGTAAAGCTGCGGGACGTGATCGACCATCCAATCAAAGTAGGTGTTGGAGTTGAAATCGGCACGCTCGAATGGGTCACGGCGCAGGTTGTAGATCAGCGGAAGCCTCAGCTTCACCATGGGCTCCGCCCACGCCATCATCCTCTCCGCGCGTTGTATCGCCAGGTTGAACTTATAATCGCCGACCCGAACCGCCATGACTTCGCCGTCGTCGCTGAAATAGATGAGGGCGTTTCTCGGGCTCTCCTTCGCCTTGCCCGTCACGTACGGAATCAAGTTGTAGCCGTCGAGATGGACCTTGTAGGTCTTGGCTCCGATCTTGCAGCCGTCGAGCAGCTTCTTGCTTACGTCCGGATCGCCGGCGGCGGCCAGCAAGGTCGGGAACATATCGATATGAGAGGCGATGCCGTTGAACACCGAACCGGCCTTGATCTTGCCCGGCCAGCGAAGGAACGCGGGCACGCGCCAGCCGCCTTCCCAATTGGTGTCCTTCTGGCCGCGGAACGGCGTGTTGGCGCCATCCGGCCAGGTGTCGTTCTCGGGACCGTTGTCGGTGGAATACATGACGATGGTGTTGTCGGCGATGCCGAGTTCATCGAGCTTGTCGAGCAATTCGCCGACCTGCTCGTCGTGGGTGACCATCCGATCGCTGTAGTCGTCCTGCCCGCTCTTGCCGCGGTTCTTGTCGGCGAGGTGGGTCCTGAAGTGCATGGCGGTCGAATTGTACCAGAGGAAGAATGGCTGTTTCGCCTTGGCCTGCTTCTCCATCCAGGCAAGAGCGCCCTCGGTGATCTCTTCGTCGATGGTTTCCATGCGCTTCTTGGTCAACGGGCCGGTGTCCTTGATCGTCTGCCCACCCTTGCCGTCAGCCAAGCAGTGGAGCACGCCGCGCGGTCCGAACTTCTTCTTGAATGCCGGATCCTTTGGGATAGTCGGGCAGTTCCGGCTCTTCCTCGGCGTTCAGGTGATAGAGATTGCCGAAGAATTCGTCGAACCCGTGCACGGTCGGCAGAAATTCATCGCGGTCGCCGAGGTGGTTCTTGCCGAATTGGCCGGTGGCGTAGCCAAGCGGCTTGAGCAGTTCGGCGATGGTCGGGTCTTCCGCCTGTAGCCCGACCGTGGCGCCGGGCATGCCGACCTTTGTCAGGCCGGTACGGATCGGATTCTGGCCGGTGATGAAGCTCGCGCGGCCGGCCGTGCAGCTTTGCTGCCCGTAGAAATCGGTGAAGGTCGCTCCTTCTTCCGCGATGCGGTCGATGTTGGGAGTGTGGTAGCCCATCATGCCGCGGCTGAAAGTGGCTGATGTTCCAATACCGATATCGTCTCCCCAGATGATGAGGATATTCGGCTTTCCTGTCTTGGCCATATTAATCTCCTCCAGTTATTATTCAGTTTCAGAATGTGCGGTCGTCTTTCCTCGCGTTCTGCCGCTATACGAGACGAAACAGGACGGAAAAGAAGGCGAATGCGCCGACGAGAGTGAGAGCGATCGTAACGGCGAAAAGCGGTGTTTGCTTTCCCTCTTTTGTCGCTCCTGCGATGACCGTAAAATTTCCGCCCCACAAGTAGCTGAGCGACCAGCGGTACTCCCAGAGCGAAATGACAAGCGCCACGACTCCGCACAAAATCAGCGCAAGGCCGAGGTAGCGCGGAGCTTCCGGAAAGCGGGCCGGCGCCACGCCGGGCAAGTCTTTCAAGCGATCGAAAAACTGGACGATCGCAAAGCCAAAACCGATGAGCGAAATTGCGGTGCGGACCCACGACATCAGCGTTCGTTCGACACTCAGCCGTGTGCGTAACCAGGAGAAATGATCTGACGCGGTCGGTTTGACTTCGAACCTGCCTGGGACTGCATCGTTACTCGGATTTGCCACGCCTGATGCCCTCTCTGCCGACGCTTCCTACAAACTTGGAAAAGCCATTTCTTCAGGCGACCTCACTGGCCTTCGCTCGTGCGGATATTGCCACGCCGCCAGCGCGCGATGCGCGCGACCGGGCCGCGCAGGAATCAGGTACGGGACAAAGGCGAGCACGAGCGCGACGATCACCGCCTCACCGGGATAAAATGTCTTGAGCACGACAAGCTGATAGATCACGTCCATGCACAGACCCAGGAGAATGACCCGGGCTGTAGCGATCAGTCCTTCGCGCAAGCGGCCGCCGCGCTCCTTCGAATCGACGAGGATCGTCCACAGATAGGGGGAGCGGCCGGACGTCGCGTCCTTCATGCCGTCGTGCAGCGCGGCAAAAGCTGCCATGATGGGCTGGAGAATGAAACGGAAAGTCATCGGGCCCCCCTGGCCGCTCGAGCAAGTCCTCCCAGAAGCGCTGGCGAACTTCCGCCGAGAAGCCGTACCAGGCCAAGCCAATGACGCAGAAAGCGATCACAAGCACGATAGCCAAATTGGCCAGAAAGATTTGAGGCTTTGACGCTGTCTCAGTCATTGCACACACTTCTTTTCCCGTGTGACGCATCTCCCGCGCGCGACGCATCGAAATCCGTCAACTTCATCAGGCGTCGGCGTCAGAAACGAATATTGAGCCCCATGACGGGTCCGTACTGAACGATGTTGTAGAGAAAGTTGCCGTTTGAGTAGTCGACCTTCAAAACACGGTAGCCGGCAAAGGCCGCGTAGCGCTCGTTGAACGCGTATCCGACTCCGGCAAACAGGTCCCCGAAGAAGTCTGACTTCGTATTTGTGCCGCCGCCAAATCCTATCAAGGAGGCGTACCAATTCTCATTGAAGTTGAACCGCACTCTCCCGCCCACCGCTGGATCGGCCCAGGCTTCGCTCTTGCCGAAGGAGATGGACGGCAATGCGCCGCGGTCGAGCTTCAGGACGTTGTCGGTATAGAATCCCCTCACGCCGGCGAAACCGTCGACGATGAAACGTGGATCATCGATGATGCGATAGCCCGCAGCCGCGAGACCGGTCAGGGTCGTGCTGTCGAGCTTGACCCCAAGCCCGAGAGCCGCTGGGAATTGCAAATTCATGGCTCGGCGCAATCTTGGCGAAGATGAGGTCGGTGAGCAGGAGAAAGCGCCCGCTCCTCAACTCGGCCGCGCCCATCGCCGCGCCATTCAGGTTCTGAAGCACCTTGTCGAAGGTGATGTCGATCTTGACGGCCGGCAGCGGCGGCAGGGTGCGGACACGGCCGCTGATCCCGGACGCCCAGCCATAGAGCGTCGCCGTGAACACCAGCCCTTGATCCAGGACCGGAGACGGCTCGGGGATTGAAGGGTTTTGCACGGGAAGATCGGCAGCGTAGGCGCGCATCGACAGCATCATCGCGAGGCTCGCCGCCGTGACGCTGCAAAACCTCTGGTGGGCAGCCCGCTCCGGCTTGGATACTGCGGTTGTCTTACGCATCGCATGCATCATTTGGATTTGAGGGTCGATCGGATCTGCTGCCGGTAGACGTTGCAGGCAATTACAGCGCGCCAATATGTTCGCTGCTAAGTCAGCGAGCAATATGTGGAAGTACGTATGCGTCCGGACATTCTCGCGCACCAATGCGCGTTCTGGCGGCTCGCTTGTCGTCCGGGAGGCACGCCGGCCGCATGGTCACAGAGCGCGGTCGCTATTTCGGCTCTTGTGTCCCGATAGAAGATCGCGCTCAACGAGGAGGTGGATCAGCTCGGCTACCGAATGAACGCCGAGCTTTTCCAAGATGTGGCTGCGATGGAGCTCCACGGTGCGGTAACTGATGTCGAGCGCTCTGGCGACGGACTTGCTGGATAGCCCTTTCACCACCTGATTCATCACCTCATGCTCACGTTCGGTCAGCGTTGCAAGACGTTCAGCAAAGTTGTCGAGCGTGGAGGCGGCCTGCCGGTGGGTGGTATCCCGCCGCAGAGCATCATTGATGCTGTCCAGCAGTTGTTGCTCGCGATAGGGCTTTTGGACAAAATCGACGGCCCCCGCCTTGATCGTCTTGATCGCCTCGGCGATGTCGGCATGGCCGCTGATGAACACGATCGGGATGCGCGCGCCTATCGCGTTCAACTCTACCTGCAGCTCCGGTCCGCTCGTATGCGCCATCCGGACGTCGAGCACGAGGCAACCCGGCCGTTCCGGGTCGAAGGTATCGCGGAACTGCCGCGCGGAACGAAAAGTGGCGACGCGCAAACCAACCGAGCTGACCAGTTCGGCGATCGAGTCCAACACCGCCTCGTCATCGTCGACTATGAACACTGTTGGCTCCGACACGCCGTCAGCCTCCGTTGTTCGCGACAGGCAGCGTGAATTGGAACACGCTCCCCTCGCCCGTATTGGAGGCGACCGACAGACGACCACCATGCGCTTCGACGATCGAGCGCGAGATCGAAAGTCCGATTCCCAATCCCAAGGTTTTGGTGGAGTAAAACGAATCGAATACGTGCTCGAGATCGTCCGGCGCGATTCCAGGGCCGCAGTCGGCCACGCTCACCAGGACTTCGTTCTCGGCTGGGCGCATGACCCCGACCTTGAGCACGCCGCCGGCAACGCCTGCTCCCTCCATCGCCTCGATCCCGTTATGCGCCAGGTTCAACACGACCTGTTGGATCTGTATGGCGTCGCCCAAGACCGGCATGAGATCCGGGGCGATCGCGACGTCAAGCTGGATGTCCATGATGCGGTTCTCCATTTGCACGAGCCGCAAGGTATCGGCGACCAGCTGGCCGACATCGATCATGGTCGTCTCCGACGGATGCATTTTGACCATGGCCCGCAACGAATTGATGACTTTCCCCGCGCGCGACGCTTGCGTGCCGATCTTGTCCATCAGCTCCTCGACTTTCGCTGTTTCCAAGGCGTTGCCCGCTGCCGGGAGCCGTCGGCGGGCCGCGAGGGCGTAGTTCTTGATTGCGACGAGGGGTTGGTTGATCTCATGCGCGATCGCCACGGACATATCGCCGGCGGTGCGAACCCGAACCAGATGCGCGAGATTCTCACGGAACTGTCCCGTTTCGAGCCTCGCTTCGCCCACTTGTTCGGCCGCTCGCTGGCGCGCCAGCAGGCTGGCGAAAACCTCGCCGATCAGCCGCAATCTCGGGACGAGCGTCTCGGGCCAAACACGCACAGTCCTGATGGTGGCAAGCGAAATCGCCCCGATGATCGCGCCGTCAAGCCCCAGGGGTACCATTAAAAGCGACCGGATGCCCACTTGGCGCAAGGAGCTCCGGTCGGAAACCGAATCGGGCGGCATTTCGTCGACATTGGCCAGATTGACGATATCACCCTGCGTGGCTCTTGCGAGTATCCAAGGATGTCGTTCCCCCGTGACCAGCGTCGGTGGCGCCACCGTACCGTTCGCGATCCACATGTGCGTAGGCTCGAATTGCATTCTGCCACTGCCCAGCTTCCAAAGGACGGCCCGCTCCGCTCCGAGAAATTCGGCAATTGTTCGCAGCGCCGTCCGTATCGCGCCATTGATATCGCGATGCAGCGTCCCCAGCAGGGAGGCAGAGATGTCTGCCAGCAATTTTTCGAAACCTAGGGCGCGCTCAATCTCGCCCTGCGCGCGCCGACGGGCCAAACGCTCGAGGAGCAACCCTGAGATGAGCGTGGCCTGGGTGAGCAGAACAACGATGACGGCGATGAACTGCCAGCGGTATTGATTCCATAGACTGTGTGGACGAAAGCGAACCTCGCTTCCCGGCGGAAGCTTGGCCTTGCTGATACCCCACCGTTGCAGCTCGCGCCAATCGAATACAGGTTTGGAAACGCCCAGAGTGATAGGAATACTCGACGCGCTTTCCCCGTGGAAGATGCGTAACGCCAGCCGCGCCTGCCTCCTGGCCGATCGGCTGCGCGGAAACGACAAAGCCGCCTGCACCTCCGTGCCCGAGAAAATTTTCCTGACTGATCACGATCGGTCGGTTGGCCACTTCGGCGATCATCGCGAGCGCATCAGAAGCAAGGAAACCCGCCCCGGCGGCAGCGGCATAGATAGTCGTGTAGACGATTGCAGCGTCTTCGGGCAGTATTGCCACTCGCTTCTTGAGCTCGGTCATGGGCAACCCGGTGAGATCGATCAATTCCAGCTCGCCTGAACATGACGGGATCTCCTCCTTGAAATGTCCGTAGTAACTTTGGCTCGCCAGAGGATCGCCCACCAATGCAATTCGCTTTATGTTAGGCACCAATACCCTGGCGGCGATGACCGCATCGCAAAAACTAAACTGAACGGTCGTTCCCGTTACGTCGGGAGGAAGATCGACTAGGGACGCCGCACCGTTATCGACCATGGCAAAAACCAAGGGTATGTCGGCCCCCAAATCGCTGCGCAAGCGCAACGCGAATTCAAATGCGGCCGCCCCGGTGACGACAATCACTCCAATCGGGCGTCCGTGATATTTTTCCAAGATGTAGGTGTGCAAAAGCCTTTCGTACCCCGGGCCCGCGAAACGGGTGAAATCCAGGTACTCCGTGTAGGCCGCAATAGGGTCTCTGGCGTCTGGATTTAGGGTCGATCGAAAGGCGGCGATCAGAGCAGCGGGAAATGGTGCAGCTGAATTGGACTGGTCAAGGATCAGCACCGACCGGGGCAACGGCTCCGCAGTTGCCGAGATCAGAGGCGAAAGGGTCGCGATCATCAAGACGACCATTCGCCACAGGAAACTCACGACCCCTCCTTAGATTGGCAAACCGGTCAGCCGACATACGATCCGCACGCGATGTTATACTTGCCTCGTTAGTTGTGCCAGCACGAATACCGGCTGCCGTTTTTGTGAAACCAATATTGGAGTGAAACGCCGGCCTTCACGAGAAGCCGAAGACCAACCGGTGTCTTGCCGTCCGAAGGCGCGCGAGCCGCAGATCGGCGCGAACGCTTCACGATGCTCGGCAAACGCGCGCGGACCAAGTTGCACCGTACCGGGCACATGAAAAGGTGGTCAGATACGTACTCCTACATATTGCGTTGCCGCCATCGGAACGAAACATTCTGATGGGTTCGTTGTCGAGATATGTTCCGGATGTGAACGGCGACGACGGGGCACCTGAACATCGATCGATCGCGAGACCCGACGAGGGCATGCCCGAAATCGTTTATATCATCGGATCGACTTCTGCTGAGCGCAACCACATCCTGGTCGTGCTGGCGGGCGAACCCGTCATCATGGAAGCTTACGACTGCGCGGAGCAGTTTTTCGGCCAAGTCGCTGCAGTTCCGTCCGGATGCATCCTTGCCCCGGTCGACCTCCCTGGCATGGGCCTGCGGGGATTGATCAAAGAGATCACTCGCCGGGATCTTCCGCTTGCGGTCGTGGTCCTCGGACGCGATTCCGACCTGGCCACGGCTGTTGAACTGGTACGAGCTGGCGCGTCCGACTTCCTCGAACATCCTATCTCGGATCGTCGACTGCGATCGGCCGTGCGCCTGGCGATCGGCGCCGAGACGTAGGTGCGAACGGGGCGTCCCGGAATTCTCTTGCGGCATGGGTGCGGAGCGAGATCCACCTGCAAGGCGGTATCGCTGGATATAGGTGCTTCCACCTATCCGGCTACGTGTTCACCCGAATGGTGCGCGTCGGCATTGGTCTCTAGCGTGGCCCTGCAATCGTGAGCCGATGGCGAGGCCGCGAGACTGCCGTTTCAGCCCATTTCACCTCAACCAAAGGACTGTCCCATGAAGAAGGCTCTGGTCGGTATCTGCTTCCTCGCGGGCCTCATGGCCTTGAGCACGACGGAAGCTTCCGCGGTTGTCTGCGCCCGTGGCGTCGTTCGCGCCGGCTGCGCCGGGCCCCATGGTGCAGCCGTCGTCCATCGCGGGGCCGTCGTCCATCGCGGGGTCGTGGCACCTCACCGCGGCGTCGTCATTCGCCGTTGAAGGCTACCAAACCAGGAGAACGTACAATGCGACTGCTCACGCTTGCTTCGACAGCCATCATGGCCTGCTTTGTTTCCAGCGCGAACGCCCAGGTCGAACTGAAGTCATATGCGGACGCTGACGGTTATATAAACGTCCAAGCGTTGACCTGCGCCCAGCTGGCAGGCACGTTCCAGGAAGATGCCGATTTGATGACCACATGGTACAGCGGCTGGTACAACGGTTTGGCGAAGAGACACTTCATCAATATTCCACGCGCCCGCGAAGCCGAGCATGAAACCATCGTCTACTGCAAAGCTAATCCCAATGTGACGGTGATCAAGGCGATAGGGTTGGTCTTCGACAGAATGAGGAAGGAACGCGGCATCGTCCTCTCGAAGTGAGGTCGTTGACGAGTGAATCCGACCGCGAGCTTATGATTATCCAGGAGCCTACGCGACACCTTATTACCACGATCCAGGATGCGGATTACCACCATCCAGGATGCGGTTACCATCCATATCCGACCTGCTACTGGATAGCTTGAGAACATTCGATCCCGCTTAAGCACAGGAGCGGCCAAGCAATGCCGACGCGAACAATGATCAAAGGCACGACGTATGCCCTGACTGGCGCAGCGGCTTTCGTTTTCGCGGCGCTCTTATCGGTTGCCGGCTGCAACACGGTCAATACTGTCGTTCCGACGACAGTACCCGACGGAAGAGAGCATCGCGGGGCTGCCTCCGTCGGGTACCGTTACCTTGACGGAGACCTTCGTCGGCGGCGCCGGCGGGGGCAAGGGTGTCTTGTCGTATCGCGGCAAAAAATATCCCTTCATACTTGTAGGGTCGGTTATTGGTCCCGGCAGCTTGTCCAGGATTGAAGCCTCGGGGGAGGTCTACAAGCTCGGTGGCATAGCGGATTTTCCGGGTCCCTATGCGCAGGGCACCGGAAAGGTGGGCATCGAATCCGCTGGCGAGAGCGATCTGTGGCTCGAGAATAAAAGCGGTGTCGTCATGCACCTCACCGGCACGCAAGCCGGCGTGACGCTGAGCCTCGGTCGCGACGAGATCCTTATCAAGATGACACACTAATACGACAAAGCGAGTCAATCTCATCCCCGCCGCAACCCGCTTAACCGCTTGCGACGACTTGTCCATGAATTCAAACCTCTGCTCGAGCACTTCCACGGATTGCCACCCGCTACGATAAACTCACCGTCAACTCGCTTGCCGCCGTCTGGTCGCCACAACCGTCGGCTATTGCCTATGAGGCCGACGCTAACACGCCCCACTCCTCACGGGTGCATGCCGGATGAGTGCACATTGTGCGTTGCAGCAACGCAGTCCGTCGCGAGGATGAGCAACATTGTGGATTGAGGCGTGGGCGGATCTCCTGAGCCAATCGATCAATTAAGGAGAACTCCATGCAAACGCCTCAAGCTGACTACTTTGCCGCTTATCGCAATTTGACACTGTCACGTGACGATAAGGGTGTGCTGGTTGCCGAGTTCCACAGCGACGGCGGCCAGTTCATCATGACCGCGCAATCACACACGGAGCTTGTCGATGCCTTTCACAGAATCGGACAAGACCGAGCGAACAAGATTGTCATCATTACAGGCGCGGGCGGGAATTTCATTGGGGACGTAGAATGGCCATCGTTCGGAGATGTCGCCGATCCGGGCGTCTGGAGCAGAATTCACGACGAAGGCGTCCAGGTTTTAGAGAACATTGCGAACATCCGCGTTCCGGTGATCGCGGCCGTCGAGGGACGCGCCCATATCCACTCGGACTACGCGCTCCTCGCTAGCGTCATCGTGGCGGCTGAAGGTGCGACATTCCAGGACGTCGGCCACTTTGCCGTGGGAGTTACGCCGGGTGACGGGATTTTTACGACATGGAGTTATCGGGCTGGACCAGGTCGAGCGGAGGCGTTCCTGCTCAATCCACAGCCGCTGCCGGCGCGTACCGCATACGAATGGGGAGTCGTTGCAGAGGTCGTACCGAACGGCATGGCGGTGGCGCGCGCTCGGGAACTGGCCGATTTGTACCTGCGGGCTCCGGAAGTGACGCGCCGCAATACGCGCATTCACTTCATTCAACCGTTGAAGGAACGCATCGTCCGCGAAGTCGGTTACGGGCTATCCCTCGAAGGAGCGTCGTCGGCCGACCTGGTAAAATCAAAGCGATCGAAGGGTTAGGCTCAGGAACGCCGCTGGCCGTTGTGGAACGACGGGCAGGCAAAGCATCACACAGGCGCAAGCCTGTCGTTGCGGCGCAACGGCAGCTTTACGTGGTGCGTCATTCCGGCGTGCGAAACTCGAGATTTTTGCACGGGAAATTGCTGCTCGACAATTCAGCGGATTAGCTTTTGCAAAAAATCACCTGCAAAATGTCAGCTGTGCCAACGTTCGCGGGCATCATCGGGTATGACCGCTTTCCACCCGAAGCGGACCAAAGCCAAGGGTACCAAGCGTCAGATTTTATCCGCTAGACCATTGGACCGTCCGGAAGGACAGCTGTCGACCCACATCACAGGTGACACAAACAGCAGGCGGTTGCGGCAAGCGAGCAACCTCTGGACGATGCTATTCTTCGCCCTCTGTGCCGCCTCGGTCGTCAATGCTATTGCCAGTGACCCAAACGTATGTATTCGGCTTCGTGCTTGATGGGCATAGGCTATGGAGCGGGTTCCAAGACGCCTCGAGGTAGACGGGCGCTTGAGCGGATACGTACTTCCACATATTGCTCAGCTTCCCGGCATCGAACATATTCGCAGAGGCGATAAGGTGGAAAATCTTGAACACTGATCGTCTTTGAGAGACCGGCGGGTGAAATGATTCACGTTATCCGCAGGCCCCGCCATATCCCCGCGAAGCCGTTCCCCAAATGCCGTTGCGCACCTATACAATATAGAGGGAAGTGAGCTGTGGATCTCGATCCACGGTCCAATGTGCCTGTCAACAATACTGACCACTATGGGAAAATCTTGAAGCACGACGGCTTAACGTCACGGGGCGAAAATAGGCTCGCCGCCATCCTGGCGGATGCCGTTGGCTACAGCCGTCCCACGGGAGCCGACGAGGACGATGTAAAGCACATATCAAGGGAATGGGCCTGCCGGGACGATGAAGGCGTCCCTTGTCGGCCGGCAAAGCCAGAATTGACCCTATGAGGCTGGTGATAGCCCTGATACTGCTGCTGGCGCTCCCTTCAGAGGTGCCGTCCGCCGCGGCGGAAGCCAACACCCCTCCCTCGGGGATGACCCAGCAACAGTTCGACGCCTTGGTGGAAGCGATCAGCCAATCGGTCGTGACGAAGCTGAAACAGGAGGGCGCGGTGGTCGCCGGCAAGCCGGAACCGGGCGCTCCTTCCACTAGCTCCGAGCCAGCGGATGATCTCGAGAACAGGCTGGCCATCTTCGCGGCGCAGGCTGGGCAAATCCAGAGCTCCTATCCGACCCTGGTCCGGGAAGTCGCGCGCATCCCGGCGGCTCTCGATCAATCAAGTTCGGGGGGCCGCGGCGTGTGGCGCTTTGCGCTCATGCTCGTGATCGCGAGCTGCGCCGCGGCTTACGCCGAGGTCCTGGTCCGCCAAGCATTCAGGGGGATCCGGCGAAGAATGGAAAGCCGCGTCATTGCGGGCGAAGGCTTTCGGGAGATCCTGCCGCTGATCGGTCTGATAGCTACCGACGCGGTCGCGCTCGCTGCGGTCGGGCTGGTGGGTTATGGCGTCTTTGTGGCTTGGTTCATGGGCGGCGACATCCAAGGCAGGGTCGCCAGCGTCGCTCTTATCGCAATCTTCGCCTGGCGGCTCTACATGTTTGTCTTCCGGATCGTGCTACGGCCGGAACTGAAGGGCGCCCGTCTCGCCGCTATGGACGACAGTCGGAGCCATCGCAGTGTATGGCCGGATCTCCACGGTCGTGTTCCTGGGCTTGTTGCTGCGGACCGTGCTCCTGCCGATCCTGTTGGACCTGCAATCGCCGAGCGACGCGATTTCGGCGGGGCAAATTCTTGGCAATGTCGTTGTCATCGGATTGATCATCTGGGCCGCCTGGGTCTCCCGCGAACCGATGGCGGGCTGGTTGACCGCCTTGGCGCGCGCCGATGGCCGTTTGTCCGTGGGCGAGTTTCTGGGCCGCCACTGGCTCGCGCTGGCACTTCCTTTCTTCTTGCTTCTGCTCGTCACCCAGATCTACGGCATCATCGCTCAACGCGCCACAGTCCCGGCAGCCATGGTGCTCACCTTGAACGTCGTGATCGGCTTGATCCTTCTCAAGACGCTGATCCGTTACCTTACCAGGCCCCACCGCCATCGCGCCTTTTCAAGCACGGAGCAGGAGGTGCCGGTCGCCCCGGTGACTGCCGAGCCCAATTTCTCGCAGATTGTCGCGCGATGCGTCTTTGTGGCCGCCGTCATCGGCGCGATGACCTTGATCGCCGAAACCTGGATCGTGAATGTGCTCGAGCTCGTGAACGCCGACGGCTGGCGCGCCCTGACGCGCGCCTCCCTCACCGCCGCATTCACGCTCTTCGCCGCCTATGTGGCGTGGGAATTCGTGAAGTTCGCAACATTCCGCTACGGCGCGCGGCCACCGCCCACCCCCGGGGGCGCGTCGGGCGAGGAGACCCCGCATGTGATAGGCAACGCCTCGCGGCTCGCAACGCTCATGCCGCTCATGCGCATCGCGCTCGCCATCACCATTTTCGTGATCGCGGGGCTGATCGTGCTGTCCGAGCTCGGCGTGAACATCACGCCGCTGATTGCCGCCGCGTCGGTGTTCGGCCTCGCCATCTCTTTCGGCAGCCAGACGCTGGTACGCGATATCGTGTCGGGCGTGTTCTATCTCGCCGACGATGCCTTTCGGGTGGGCGACTACATTGATTGCGGCAAAGCGAAGGGCACCGTCGAGGGCTTCACGCTGCGGTCGATCCGGTTGCGCCATCAGAACGGACAGGTGCACACAATTCCGTTCGGCCAACTCGGCCAGATCACCAACTTCAGTCGCGACTGGACGGGTGTAAAATTCAATTTGCGCGTGGCGCGAAACACCGACCTCGAGAAGCTCCGCAAGACGGTGAAGAAGATCGGCGAGGAAATGCTCGATTGATCCCGAGGTGAAGGACGAGTTTCTAGAGCCCTTGAAGTTACAGGGGGTCGCCGACATCACCGACAATGCGATGATCGTTCGGTTCAAGTTCACTGTGAAGCCGGGCAAGCCCACATTGGTGCAACGCCACGCGATCAGTCGCATGATGGCCGTGTTCGGGCCTGCCGGAATCGAATTCGCTTAAGCTTGGAAACCTACCGCATGTTGCGGTGAGATGCATGGCATGCATCGATGGTGCTGCGATGACGGCTGGCTGGGCGATGCGGCGAAGTCTGCGACCTAGTCAGGGCGCGATCGCGGCGGCACGCGAAGCCGGACGAGCTCTTCACGACCCGTTCTCGAAGGCATTGATGATGGCGCCGCGACAGTCGATGCTCGGTCAGAGTGACCTTGTAGACGATTGAGCTCGATCTCAAGATGTAAGCCGTAGGCCGATGCGCTCAAGGCGGTTATTGCCCGCCATGCCGTCTACCGGCACGACGACGTTACGAGGGTTGTGATCCCCTCTATCCTTCAGGATCTTCTGAAGGCCAGTATCCTTATCGGCCGAGCGCGTGAACTTGTCGACAAATCGCTGTCACAACGGGCTCGGTGCCTTTCGGCGCAAGCGCTAGGAACGTCAAGGTCGCTGATGACCGGATTACGGAAACGTCGCCGGTGATCGGACTGGGGAACAGGCTGTAGATCACGGTGACGCGGCTTGCGCGTGCAGCGGCGAGTAATTTTTCAATCTTCGGAATGGCCGCGACGCAACGCGGACGTCTCTGCTCGTCGCAAGTTTGCTTGATGATATCGATCAAAAGAACCGCGGTGGTCTTGGATCAAGTGTAACACTCTTGAGTTCGGGCGGTGATCGAACCGGTGACATTGGGCGATCCCATGCGGCCCTTGATCTGGGTGTCGAAAAGCAAGGAGAAGCTGGCGGCGGCGCTGACCGAGATGGGACATCCGATCAGTGCCGATACGGTGCGCACGGAGTTGGTGAAACTCGGGTTCTCGCGCCAGTCCAATCGCAAGGCGGATGAAGGCTCGAACCATCCCGACCGCAACGCCCAGTTCGAATACATCAACGCGAAAGTGGTTGCGGCGCAAGCCCAGCAACAACCCGTCATCTCCGTCGACACGAAGAAGAAGGAGTTGATCGGCAACTTCAAGAACGGTGGAACCGACTATCGTCCGAAAGGCGATCCGCAGCGCGTCCATGTGCATGACTTCGAGGACAAGAAGCTCGGCAAGGTCGTGCCCTATGGAGTGTACGACGTGACCGCCAATGCCGGCTTCGTCAGTGTCGGGATCACGAGCGACACCGCCGAGTTCGCCGTGGCGTCGATCCGCTGCTGGCGCGAACGCATGGGAGGACAGCGCTATCCGCAGGCGCGAGAGCTGACGATTACGGCGGACTGCGGCGGCTCGAATGGGGCGCGCCTGCGGCTCTGGAAGGTCGAACTGCAAAAGCTGGCGAACGAGACAGGGCTTGTGATCCATGTCCACCACTATCCGCCTGGCACCTCAATTTGGGCATAAGACGAACCGGACACACAGGCGACAGTTCGATCCTCAAGACATGGGCGACAACCTCGGGTCGAACGGGTCGGCGAGGCCCTCCGCCACTAAAATCGAGTCGGGTGGCGCAGGCGCCGCGCCAAGCCACCCTCTCGACCTTTGGGGCTATTTCTTCAGCTCGTTGGCGAACACCGTCCGCTCGATCGTGGGCAAGACCTGGTCGAGGTTTTTCTGCGAGACGACGATGATCGGCACGAGGATCTCCTTTTGCGGCGTCTTGCCGTCGAGATGATCGAACATCGCCTTCGCCGACTCCACCCCCATGAGGAATGGCTGCTGCATGCCCGAGGCGACGATCTTGCCCTGGCGCATGAGGTCGATGAATTCAGGCACGCCGTCGAACGCCGCGAGCAACACGCCGTCCTGCCGGTGCGCCGCCTCGATCGCTCGCACCGCGCCCAAGGTCGGAGTGTCGGTCTGGACGAAGATGCCGTGCAGGTCCGGATGCGCCGTCAGCATGTCCTGCACATATTTGAACGTTTCGTCGGCGGTGTAGCGTTGCATCTGGTCGAGCGCGACTTCCTTGATATCCCCATTCTCCTTCATCGCATCGCGGAAGCCCTTGGTGCGGGCCTTGCCGTTGTTGCGTGCGAGAGAAATGGTCACCAGACCCACGGGGCCCTGGTCCCAATGGTGTTCCTTGAGCGCGGCGGCGAGCGCGACACCGGTATCGTGCGCGCCCTTTTCATTGTCCGAAATGATGAAGGACACGTAGTTTCCGGACGCGGTGCCGATATCGGCGATGACCACCGGGATGTTGGCCTTCTCCGCCAGGCTCAGCACGCTGGGCGCCGTCGACGAGTTGGTAGGCGAAATCAGGATGCCGTCCACCTTGCGCGCGATCGCATCTTGCGCGTTCTTGAGCTGCGTCGCCGCATCATTATGCGAATCGTAGTTGGTGGTGGTGGCATTGTGCTTCTTGGCCTCGTCGGCGATGCCGGCCGCGAGATAGCGCCAGAACGGCAGATCGAGCCCTGGCGTCAGATAGGCGAAGTGGCGCTCCTTGTCCTGGGCGTGAGCCGGCCCGAACAGAGGCATGCCGGCGAGCACGGCCGCGACGAACGCGATGTTCGCTATTCTTCTCATTTAGGGCTCCTCTCCAAACATCCAGCCGCCGATTTGTGCCGGCGCGCTGGCCGACTCTGCCCGACCCGCCCGGCGGCATGGGCGGCGGCGAATGAGATCCGAGCATCATCCATCGTCCCGGGCAGCGCGGCGCCTGGTTTCGCGCGTGCTCAGATAACGTTCGAGCAGCACGGCCGCGACGATGATCGAGCCGATCGCCGTGCCCTGCCAATAGGGGTTGACGTTGAGAAGGTTGAGGCCGTTGCGGATCAGCACCATGATCAGCACGCCGATGAAGGTGCCGATGATGGTGCCGCGTCCGCCGAACAGGCTGGCGCCGCCGATCACGACGGCAGCGATGGTGTCCAGCTCCAGCCCGGTCGCGGCGATGGGATCGATGGAGAGGATGCGCGCCGCCAGGAAGACCGCGGCGACGGCACTCAAGGCGCCGGAGATCACATAGACGAGAATGCTGTAGAAATCGACGCTGAGGCCGGCGGTGCGCGCCGCCTCGACATTCGACCCGATGGCATAGATCGTTCGGCCGCCTTTGGTGAAGGTCAGATAATACCAGGCCGCCGCATAGAGGACGACCAGCACGACGAAATTGGTCGGGATGCCCAGGATCGTCGAGCTGGCGAGATCGCCGAGCGCCTCGGGCAGCTGCGAGATCGAGTTCGCGCCGCTGAGCACATAGGCCATGCTGCGCCCGACCGACATCATGCCGAGGGTGACGATGAAGGCGGCGACACGTCCCTTCGTGATGATGTAGCCGTTGACGAAGCCGGCGAGACCACCGGCGACGATGGCGACGGCGATCGCCAGGGGCAATGGCAGATCGCCAAGGCACAGACCCAGAATGATGCCCGTGGCTCCGGTCAGCGAGCCGACCGAGAGATCGATGCCGGCGACCAGGATGACGAAGGTCTGCCCGACGGCGACGATCCCGGTGATCACCGACTGGTCCATCAGGTTGAGAATGTTGTTGAGCGTGAAGAAATAGGGCGAGATCAGCGACAGCACGATCGACAAGAGCACGAGCAGCATGAGCATGCGCAGCTCGAGCTGGGCGCTGCGCAGGAATCGCCGCGTCCGATCAGGTCGCGGCCTCGGCGCTGTCTTGATCTGCGCGGTCATCTCATCGCACTCCGACGGCCGGTTGCGCCTGGGGTGGAACGGCGGGTCCGGCGCGCACGATGCTCCGCACCAGCTCGGGATCTGGCATGGCGCGACCCGGCGCGAGCGTCAGCCCGACGTAGCCGAGATCGTGCCCGCGATGTCCACGTAGCGGCACCAGCATGCTGACGCCCGCCGGTTCGGTGATGAAGCGTTCGGCCCGTTCTTCGAGGGCGCGCGGAATCGACGATTGGCCGATCTCCGGGAAGCTGCCGCGCGAAAACCCGATTTGCGGCGCGTCCGGCGCGGCGACGGCGTCGAAGCAATAGAGACGCTCGCCTTCGAGGAAGATCCAGTAGGCGATTGCGCCGAAGCGCTCGGCCAGCTCTTCGAGCACGAAATGCGTCGCTTCCGCCGAGCTGCGCGGCGCGGCGAACATGGCGAGCTTCTCGACATCGACCAGATTGCTCGGGATGTTCGTCACGTCCATCCCGTCGCTGATCACGACGATGCGGTCGCAGATGCCGATGACTTCCTCGAAATCGGAAGAGACGAGCAGCACCGCCGTTCCCTGTTGCGCCAAGCGACGGACCATCGTGTAGATCGTGCTGCGCGTGGCGATATCGACGCCGCGTGTCGGCTCGTCCAGGATCAGGAGCTTGGGCGCCATCAGGATCCAGCGTGCGAGCACGACCTTCTGCTGCATTCCACCCGACAAGGTGAGGATTCCATCGTCGAGAATGCGCGGCGAGAGGCCGAGTTCGTTGAGCAAATACTGGGTGGCGGCTCGATGTTCATCATAACCGAGCCCGATGCCGCGGCGGCGGCCGAGATGGGCGAGCAACAGGTTCTCGCGCACGGTGAAATCCTGAATGAGGCCTTGGCGGCGCCGATCCTCGGGAATGAAGCCTATTCCGGCCCGGACCGCATCGATGGGGACGCGGGGACGAAAGTCTTTCCCGTCCAGACGAATGACGCCCTGATCGACGCGCCGCAAGCCGAAAAGAGCTTCGACGCATTCCGAGCGGCCGGCGCCCACGAGCCCGGCAAGGCCGACGATCTCGCCGGCCGCCACGCTGAAGGAGATGTCCTTGACGCGCGGCCCCGCGCCAAGGTGTTCCACGGCGAGCAGCGGCGCGCCCAAGGTCTTGCTGCCGCGGCCCGCGACGCCGCGCGCATAGATGTCGGCGATCTCGCGCCCGACCATCAGGCGCACGAGCTCCGTCGGGCTCATCGTCGTCGTCGGCACGGCGCTCGCGACGCTTTTGCCTTCGCGAAAAACCGTGATCCGGTCGGTGATCTCGAAAATCTCCTCGATGCGATGCGAGACGAAGATGAGCGCCTTGCCGCGCTGAACCAGAAGCCGCATCACGTCGAACAGGCGATCCACCTCGTTCGGCGAGAAGGATGCCGTCGGCTCGTCGAAGATGATCACCTTGGCGTCGAGCGCCAGTGCCTTGAGAATTTCCACCATTTGCCGCTGGCCGGCCGAAAGATCCCTGATCGCGCGCGTGAGCGGCAAATGTCCGCGCTGGCCGAACTGGTCGAGCAGTGCTTCGGCACGCGCGGCAAGACCGCTCCAGGACAGGCGGCCGCTCGTTCCGAATTCGGGCAGATAGATGTTTTCAAGGACGCTGAGATCGGGAGCGAGGCTCGTCTCCTGCATCACCATGGTGACGCCGGTTTTGATCGCGTCGCGCGCGGAAAGAAAGCGCTTGGCCTCGCCGAACACCTGGATCTCGCCGCGATCGGCCGTCAGATGCCCGGAAACGATGCGCGAGAACGTCGATTTACCGGCTCCATTGGCGCCCACGAGCGCGTGGACCTCCCCGGCGGCGAGGCCGAAGGAGACACCGGACAGCGCCTGTGTCCGCTCGAAAGCTTTCCAAACGTCGCGCGCCTCGAGCGCGAGCGGTGACGCAGCGTTGGCGACCGGCATATTCATCACTTTTGACCAGCGCCCAGCGTGAGGAAAGCCACCGCGTAGGAAGGCAGCTCGATCTCGTGATCGTCGAGCTTTCCGCCGGCTCGGGTGGCCCAAGCCGGGTCCGAGGTCGCCGCGACGAAGGCCGCCTCGTCCAGCATGACAAGATTTGCGGGCGCGCGAGCGGCGCTGCTGAGATCGATGCGCTGGGTATCAGCGGTGAGGTTGGCGAGGAGCAGTCTCGTCGTCGCGCCATCGGCGCGCCAGGCGAGCACGGCCACTCGGCGCGGTGCGCTCGAGCTGGTGGCGAAGACCTCCTGCCCGGACGCGGCCGCGGCCGCCTTGATCACGTGGAAGAGCGGATAAATCCGCTCTCCGCTCGCGTCGCGAACCACGGTTTTGCTTCCGGCGTGCGCCGATGGATCGCGCCGCGTGGTCCGACCGCGGTGCCGAGCACGATCGCTTCAGCGCCACTGGCGGCCAGCGCCGCAAGATATCCCACGGTCCATGCCGCCCCGAACAGCCCGCGCTGGCGCGGGTCGGTCTCGGCCATGCAGACGCGGCCGTTGTCGGGATTGGGTGTCGGCCCGCTCCCATAGGGATTGTCGCGGGCGCCGATGCTCGAGGGTCCGACACGCCACGCCTTCTCGCCGGCGATCGCTTTTGCCAATTCGATGATCGCGGGCATCGTCTCGAGGGTCTCCATCACCGAACGGTCATCGGCGGCATGGACGATGGGCGTGGTCGTGAAGCTGATGTAATCGAGGAAATGCACCAGCGGTCTGCGCCGGTTGAGCTCGGTGAAGAAAGCATGTGCGCCCCCGCCGATGCGCGAGTCGGGAAATGCCATCAAGGCCGCCCAGCGGATCGCCTCGAGCGGCGGCTGCGTCGGCCAGGCGCTGCCCGGCAGGACGCCCTTCAAATCGGCCGCTGCCCAAAGCGTCAGCGAACGCACCCGCGCCCCGGAGGCGGCGCACGCCTCGGCGAGCTCGGCGGCTTCCCGCTTGGGGTCATCACGACAAGGGAGCGACGCTTCGATCGCGAGCTCGGCCTCACAGGCGTCGGCAATCTCCCGATAGGCGGTGATTTCGCGCCGGCCGTGCCCGAGATGCCGCAGCACCTCGCCGACGATGAGGCGCGGCCCGAGGGCCTGCACGAGGCTTAGGGATTCGCGGCTGGCGGCGGCGTCCTTTGCGGGAATCTCGATGCCGATCTGCGGCATCGTGCCGGCGCGCTCAGAGATTGCGACAGTCACCCGATCCTTGCTCGCCGCGCGAGCCCGCGCCGGCGCGCGGCCCTCGATGCGCAGGCTGACGCTCTGCTGCAACTCCTTGCCGGCCGGAAACTCGTAGGGCCAGGGCAGCCCGATGGGACGAACATAAGTCTTGAAAGACGCGTCGCTCCAGTTGCGCTGATCCTCCATCTCGAAGGTGTCACCCTCGAGACGCGCCGTGACGAAGGCCCCGGGAGCGAATTCGTGCTTGAGCGAGCGTATTGCGAAGAACGGCTGGTAGGCGTTGATCTTGCTCGGGAAGCGGGAGTGCACGATGCGCCCATCGACGTGCTCGACCTCCACGGGAAGGCCTGCGCACCCCTCGAGCGGATGGAGAATGACGAACCCGGTGCGATTGGTCGAGAATTTCCGCGTCGCGCTGAGGCGAGCCGCGAACAAAAGCTCACTCGCCTCGCCGCGAATATCGGCCTGATAGAGGATGGCGCCATCGGCGCAACGTCCTTCATAGCGGATTTGAAATCCGTCCTTGCTCTCGTCGATCTCGAGTTTGGAGATTTCGGTCGCGTACGTGCCCCAGCTCTCGTCGCGAACAAGAAAGGCGATGGCCCGCATCACCTCCGCATCGCCGACGCGGACGTATCGCAGCTGCCCGTTCTCGAATTCGACCGACAAGGATCCCGCACGCAGCACGCGCCCCTTTTCATCGGGGCGATCGGTGCCAAAAAGGGCGATGCTCTGCGACGGTCGCTGTTCGGCCATTCTTTCCTCGTGTGTTCTCTCCCAAGCGGGGTCCGTGTCCCGTCCGGCCCCGCGCCGCTCAGGGCGGTTCGGCCGGCCCCCGCGCCGCTCGGTCCTTGGCATGCACGCCCCAGCGCCGCGCCCATCCGAGCCCGGCGTCGGTCGCGGCGGCGGGACGGTATTCGCAGCCGACCCAGCCGCGATAGCCGACCTCATCGAGGCAGCCGAGCAGGTAGTCGTAATCGACCTCGCCCTGGTCGGGCTCGTGCCGCTCGGGAACCCCGGCAATCTGCACATGCGCGTAGGCGTCCGCGAGCTTGCGGATGTGCATGGCGAGATCGCCCTCCGTGATCTGGCAATGATAGAGGTCGAGCTGCAGCTTGAGGTTGTCGCGGCCGACGTCGCCGATGGTTTCCATCGCCTGCGCCGTGGTGTTGAGGAAATAACCTGGCATGTCGCGCTGGTTGATCGGCTCGATCAGCAAGGTGATCCCATGCGCGGCAGCGCGGTCGGCCGCGCGCCGGAGGTTTCCGACGTAGACCGCGGCTCCCTCGCGGCGATCCGCTGCCGCGGGCCAGTTTCCGGCCATGGCGTGAAGCTGTTTGCAGCCGAGCGCGAGCGCGTATTCGAGCGCGCGTTCCAGGCCGGACATGAATTCGCTCTCGCGTCCCGGCAAGGCCGCCATGCCGCGCTCGCCCTTGCCCCAATCGCCAGGCGGCAAGTTGAAAAGCACCTGCGTAAGGCCGTGCCGCTCGAGACGGGTCGCGATGTCGCGGGGCGCGAAATCATAGGGAAAGAGAAACTCGACGCCGGTGAAACCTGCCGACGCTGCCGCCGCAAAACGGTCGAGGAAGCTTACCTCCTGGAACATCATGCTCAGATTGGCTGCGAGTTTCGGCATGCAGAACCCTTACCGGAATCAGGATGTCTTCAAGGCCGCCACCTGCTCGTCCGTGAGCAGGCGCACCTTGGAGCCGCGCAGGAGGAGAAAGAGCTTTGCCGTTTCCTCGAGCTCTTCGATGGCATTGGCGGCAGCGTCGAGGGAACTCCCCGCCACCACCGGCCCATGGTTGGCGAGCAGCACCGCGTGATGCTTTCCCGCGAGCCGCCGCACGGCCTCGGCGAGGCTGCGATCGCCCGGCGGATGGTAGTCGACGAGCGGCAGACGGCCGACGCGCATGGCGTAATAGGCGGTGATCGGGGGCAGCACGTTCGCGGCGTCGATATCGGCGAGCGCCGAGACCGCGACGGAATATGTGGAGTGCAGGTGCACCACGGCGCCGGCCTGTGGCCGCTCCTGGTACATGGCCTGGTGCAAGAAGGTCTCCTTGGTGGGCGGATCGCCGGAAAGAAGATTGCCCGCCGCATCGAGCTTGGCGAGGCGCGCAGGCTCGAGCCGGCCCAGCGAAACATTGGTCGGCGTCATGAGCCAGCCGTCATCGAGCCGAACGCTGATATTCCCGGCGCTTCCAAAGCTGAGGCCGCGCGCGAAGAGCGATGCCCCGAGCCGGCAAATTTCCTCGCGCAACGTCGTTTCGCTCAATCGAGACATGTGAACGCTCTCATGAAGAAGTCCTCGCGCCCGAAATTTCCGGATTTCAGCGCGAGCGCCAGCATCGGTTCGTCAAGGCTTGCCGTCCAGGGAACACCGGGATCGATCTGCGGCCCGATGCGCAGCCCGCTGATGCCGAGCGCCTGCACGATCGCACCCGAAGTCTCCCCGCCGGCTACGACCACGCGACGAACGCCGCGCGCGACAAGCCCGCGGGCAATCTCGGCCAAGGCCGTTTCGACGATGCTGCCCGCGCGCTCGCGTCCCAGACGCTCCTGCACGGCGCGCACCCGCTCCGGCGCGGCGCTCGCGGAGATGAGCAGCGGTTTCCCGTCGAGGAGCGGAGCGGCCCAATCCAGCGCCTGCTCGACCACCGGCTGGCCCGCCGCTAGCGCGAGCGGATCGACGTCGAAGACGTGATGGGCTTGGCGCATGGCCGCCACCTGCGCCAAGGTCGCGGTCGAGCACGAGCCGGAGATCACCGCCGCCGCGCCCTTGACGGGCGGCAATCGGTCGGCGTGCTGCATCGGCTGCAACAGCCCGGCACGGCGGAAATTCTCCGGCAGGCCGAGCGCAAGGCCGGATCCGCCGGTCACCAGGCTCATGTCGGCCACCGCGCGGCCGAGGGTGAGAAGATCGGCATCGCTGACGGCGTCGAGGATGGCGTGGCGAAAGCCCTCGCGGCGCAAGCGGGTGAACTCGTCGCCTACCGCTTCGGCCCCGCGGCTCACCTGGCCGAGCGGCACCAATCCCACTCGATGGGGCGTCTGGCGGGCGAGCACGCGCAAGAGATTGGCATCGCGCATGGGCGTGAGCGGATGATCGCGCATGCCGGACTCGGAGAGCAGGACATCGCCGACGAAGAGATACCCTCGATAGATCGTGCGGCCGTTTTCCGGAAACGCCGGACAGAACACGGTGAAATCGGCTCCGAGCGCTTCCAGCAGCGCATCCGCCACCGGGCCGATATTGCCCTTGTCGGTCGAATCGAAAGTCGAACAGTATTTGAAATAGATCTGGCGGGCCTGCACCGACTGCAGCCAACGCAGTGCGGCGAGCGACTGGGCGACCGCATCGGTTGCCGGGATGGTTCGGCTCTTGAGAGCGATCACGACCGCGTCGATGTCCCCGGGGGCCGCACGCGCCGGCACGCCGATGAATTGGACCGTGCGCATGCCTTGGCGGACCAAGGTGTTCGCGAGGTCTGTCGCCCCGCTGAAGTCGTCCGCAATGGCTCCGAGCAAAACAGGCATCGTTCACCCACCGTCCTGGAGAACCCGAACCCCGGGGGAAAGTTCGTTCTCGACAGGCAAACGGAAGATGTCGGCACGAGATCGCGGCGCCATCCCTGGCGCGCTTCGCATCGCAGGCGGCCGCCGCCCCGAGTCATGGGCGCCCAAGTCATGCAGCAATGCTTCTTCCTTCATGCACCCCGCTTTCGTTTCGCGTCTTTGCCCATTTCGGCGCTTCTTGGAATCGGGATGGACCGGCAAAGAGACCTCAATTGCGTGATCTCTTGGCCGTGCGCTCCATGGAATGAACGTAAGTGAAGATCGTAGCTGTTGATCGCGTGCGGGCTGGCGATCTTGAAATCGCGGGCGGCTCCCTCCGTGCTGAGGACGCGGGTGCGCGCGCCTCGAGACACCTCGACGAGCCCGCGCGAGGCGAGGTCCTGAATCGCGCTGCGGACGGATTCGCGGCTCACCGAGAAAGCCGCCGTCAGCTCGCGCTCGCTCGGCATCTCATCGCCGATCTGGAAGATGCCCCGAGGCGATGTGCGAGGCCAGCTTGTCGCTGATCTGTTCCTTGACCGTGCGCTTGACGATGCTTCCCTGCAGGTCGGTCAGGGGCGCGAACAGAGCTTTCACTGGCGAGCGCCTCGCCATCGTTCCGACCCCGCAACTGCTCCACGGGACCAACCAGCGGACAAGAGGCTAGAACCGCGCCTCCTCGACTGTCAATGTCGTCGAGCTCCAACGTCCCGGCATGGTCCTGTCCCAAATGGAGTTCCCATGTCGCGGATCATGCCCTACGATGAGGTGGCGCCGAAACGCGTCATCTCTTCACGAGCGGGATTACATGGCCCTGCATATCGGCATCGTCGCCTGCTCGGCCGAAGGCGCGGCTCTCTGCTACCGGACCATCTGCGCGGAGGGCGCCGAGCTTCTCGGCCGCCACGCGCATCCGGAAGTGTCGATGCACACGCCTTCCCTTGCCGAATATGTGGCCTGCCTCGAACGCGACGACTGGGAGGGCGTGGGCGAGCTGATGCTCGCCTCCGCCGGGAAGCTCGCGCGCATCGGCGCCGATTTCCTGATCTGCCCCGACAACACGATCCATCAGGCGTTCGCCCATGTCGAGCCGCGCTCGCCGCTTCCCTTCATGCATATCGCGGAGGTTGCGGCCGCCGAGGCGGCGCGGCGCGGCTTCCGGCGTGTCGGCGTCGTCGGCACGCGCTGGCTCGTCGATAGCGAGGTCTATCCCGACAAGCTTGCTGCCCGCGGCATTGCCCATATGCGGCCGAACGCGGCCGAGCGCGGCGAAATCAACCGCATCATCATGGACGAGCTCACTTACGGCGTGTTCAAGCCCGAGGCGGTCGCGCAGTTTCAGCGCGTCTTCGCGCGCATGAAGGCCGAGGGCTGTGACGCCGCCGCGCTTGCCTGCACCGAGATCCCGCTGATCATGAACGACGGCAATTCGCCGCTGCCGACCCTCGATACGACGCGCCTGCTTTCGCAAGCGGCCTTGCGCCGTGCGGTGGAGGGCGCGACCGTGCCGGCCTGAGCGCGATCAGGCCGGAGGCGGGAGGAACATCACCTCGTGCTTCGCCGATAGCGCCACGACCTCTTCGGGCTTCTGTTCCTTCATCGAGTGGATGCCCCAGAAGAGATCGTAGAGCTTGCGGGTCGGGGCCACCCAGAAGAGACATTTGATCGTCTGATCGGCCTTGTTGAACAAGCCGTGCGGCACCCCCATGGGAAGACGGATCAGATCGCCCACGCTTGCCGCATAGTCCTTGCCGTCGAGCAGCAAATCCATGCGGCCTTCGAGCATGTAGATGAATTCTTCCTGCGTCGGATGGATATGGGGCGGCACGAATGTTCCGGGCGGCAAGGTCGCGTGCCAGGCGAAGGAGCCTTCGGAGAGCTGTTTCGGCACATAGGTCTGGCCCAGGATATTCCAGGAAATGCCGTCGATTCCGGTGTTGGCCTTGGTGACGCCGCCAGTTTCCGCCTTCATTGCCGTCTCCCCGCTTTTCCTCGGTGGCCGCCAGACAATGGACAGGCTCCTCGCGATGCGCAAGCGGGAAGGCGCAACAGGATTAAAAGCCGTGGCGGGCGGCCTGCCTCGAGGCCAGCGACGCTAACCGAGGTGGAGGAAATCTGACGCTTGGTACCCTTGGCTTTGGTCCCGGTCGCGCGCCTCATGAGTCAACGTCACGACGACGGTGCCTGTAAAGCTTCCGGGCGAAACCGAGCTTTGCGGCGGCACGCGGCAGTTCACGGCGGATGGATGGCTCGGCGCCCTTGCCAGCGCCTGCGACTATGGGCGCCTCGTCGCATGGCGCGCGCGGTGAGACGCGCGGCGGTCGCTCTCGGCTGGGCCGCATCGCGGATCTGGCCGAACTTCGCCGCTCCTCACATCCTCGCCGCCGCCGCTTTCGCGCCCTCGAGTCGGTCCGGCAGAAGTTTCGCGTAGCGCGCCCGGGACATCGCCAACGCGTCCGGCGGTGCGGTTTCCGGCCGCCCCGAGTTCGAAGGGCGGCGCGGGGGCGTATTCGATGTTGAGCTGCAGCGGCCTGCGCGAACGTCTCGCCGGAAAGCTCCGCCGCGACGACCAGGGCGAAGTCGATGCCCGCCGTGACTCCTCCGCCCGTGATCACGTTGCCGTCGCGCACGACCCGCGCCGCGTCCGGGATTGCACCGAACAGCGGCAGCATATCGCGCCAGGCCCAGTGGCAGGCGGCGCGTTTACCTTTCAACAGCCCCGCCGCCCCCAGAACTAGCGAGCCGGTGCAGACGGAGGTGAGATAGCGCGCGCCCGCAGCCAGCCGCTTGAACTCGGCCATGAATGCGAGATCGTTGATCACATCGGTCGACGCGAGGCCGCCGGGGACGAACAGCAGGTCGCAGCGCGCGATATCGCACATCCGCTTCGTTCCCGCGAAGGTGAGCCGGTCGTCGCTCTCGATGGGCCCGCCGGGCTCAGAGGCGACGATGACATCAGCGCCCGGAATGCGCGAGAAAATCGTATGCGGCCCGGTGAAGTCGAGTTGCGTAAGGCCGGGATAGAGCACTTCGACGATGAGGATAGGGGACTCCACCACGGCGGCTCTCCTCTCGATCTGACGCCGGATATTGCTCGCAATTTCTACCGGCGTAAACGACAAGTTTCCACCCATGGTCGCCAAAAGCGCCTCGGCGGCCTGACGTCCGCTTTCGAGAACCGCCGCCTTGACCGGGGCCGGCCGTAATGGGCGCAAGACGGCCATCAAAGCCGCGGACCTCGCATGCCGCTTATGCTTCCACTGGCGGGGCCGCAATGGGCGCAATCCTGCCGGTGAAGGAGCACGGCGAACGTCTGCTTTCGGGAATGGCTCAGAAGGCGCCCAATGACAGGCTTGGGTCGATAGCGGCCAAGCCGGCACGGTACCCCAGCGTCTGATTTTATCCACTGGCGGGGTTTCGAGGGGCGCCCATGACGAGGTGGTTGCGGGGATGGCGAGGGACCGAGCCGACCGGGATATGCCGCTACCACCGCGCCGTGATCCGTATTAGCATGGTATTGTCGGTGTAAGACGGGTCTTCGACAGGAGGGTCATCATGGCAACGTTCATCTTGCTCGCCAATTTCACGGATCAAGGCGTCCGCAACATCAAGGACACGACAAAACGCGCCGATGCGTTCAAGAAACTCGCCAAGTCCATGGGGGCAACCGTGAAGGAGCTCTACTGGACACTTGGCCAATACGATATTGTTGCTGTCATCGACGGGCCCGATGACACGGCGATCACTGCGCTTGGCCTGGCCTTGGGCAAATCGGGAAATGTGCGCACGCAGACGCTTCGGGCCTTCTCGCAAGCGAATATGGACGCCATCCTGAGCAAGGTCACCTGACGCGACCATCCGAAAAGTTCCGCCTTTTCGGAAAAGCGCCAAGACTTCGGAAAAGCGCCAAGACTTCGGATAGGCGCCAAGACATGGCGTAAGTCACCTCGAGCCGGCGCATCCGATCGACGCGGCGGTCGTTCGTGTTCGCTCGTTTGCTCCTTCGCTCACGCGTGCCTACCAGAGGTTGCGCAGATTTCCGTCTGCTGTGTCCGCGATCGACACATTCGAGACGCTGGAAATTGAAAGGCGCATCCTGCCGGTCGGTCGAGCCTCCCAAAATATCCGCTCGAGGACAGCGGCTTCACAAGCGCGATCTTTCAAGCCTAAACTTCCGGGACGAAGCCGCAGGGCCGACGAGGCCGGTAAAAAAGGCGGCGCCAGGAGGAATGCCCATGAAGCGAATTCTCAGGCCTTGCGCACTTGCCGCGCTGCTCGCGCTCAGCTTCGAGGCGCAGGCTCAAGAGAAGCTGAAGATCGGCGTGATTCTCAGCCTTTCGGGGCCGCCCGCCGCGCTCGGCAAGCAAGCGCTCGACGGCTTTCAGCTCGGGCTGAAATCGCTCGGCGGCAAATTCGCGGGGCGCGAGGTCGAGACGGTGGTGGTCGACGATGAGCTGAAGCCCGATCTCGCCATCACCAAGGTTCAGGCGCTCATCGATCGCGACAAGGTCGATTTCGTGGTGGGACCGATCTTCTCGAACGTTCTCCAGGCCATCATCAAGCCGGTGACCGATCAGAAGATCTTCCTCATCAGCCCCAATGCCGGCCCGTCGAGCTTCGCCGGCAAGGCCTGCAACCCCTATTTCTTCGTGACCTCCTATGAGAACGATCGCATCCATGCGGCGAGCGGCACCTATGCTCAGGAGAAGGGCTACAAGCGTGTCTTCCTGCTCGCCCCGAATTATCAAGCCGGCAAGGACGCGGTCGAAGGCTTCAAGCTCACCTTCAAGGGCGAGATCGTGGACGAGGTCTACACGCCCCTCACCCAGCTCGATTTCTCGGCCGAGCTCGCCAAGATCGCCGCGGCGAAGCCCGACGCCATCTACACCTTCATGCCGGGCGGGCTCGGCGTGAATCTCGTCAAGCAATACCGGCAAGCGGGCTTGAGCGACATTCCCTTCATCTCGGCCTTCACGGTCGATGAATCGACCCTTCCGGCCCAGCAGGATGCGGCGGTCGGCTTCTACGGCAGCTCGAATTGGGCGCCCAATCTCGACACGCCGCAAAACAAGGCCTTCGTGGCCGATTTCGAGAAAGCGTATAACTACGTGCCCGGCTCCTATGCGTTCGAGGCCTATGACGCCGCGTTCCTGATCGATTCGGCGCTCAAGGCCACGGGAGGCAAGACCGACGACAAGGATGCGCTGCGCGCGGCCTTGAAGAAGGCGGATTTCCAGTCGCTGCGCGGCGGGTTCAAGTTCAACAACAACGGCTATCCGATCCAGAACTTCTACATCACCAAGGTGGCGAAGCGTCCGGACGGCAAATACCAGACCGAGATCGTCCAGACGGTGTTCAAGGACGATGTCGATCCGCATGGCAAGGAATGCCCGCTGAAATAGCACGTGCTTGACGAGCTGCGGTCTTGAGCGGTTGCCTCGAGCGGTCTCTCTCGCGGGACGATCGCCGTCGCCTCACTCAGTCTTGCGGATGGAGCTTAATCGGCGGAGCGGCCGCGGGCTCGGTGCCCGCCGGGTCCTGACGTGTCGGCACGAAAATTTCGGGCGGCAGCGGCGCGAGGGGCTTCGGCGTCGTCGTCGAAGCCGGCGACGCGGGCACCGGCCTCGCCCAGGCGATGAGGGCGTCGACCGCGTGGCGCAGGTCGCCATGCCGGAACAGCAGCAAGGCGAGGATGGCGATGAGCACGAAACGCCGGCGCCAGTTTCCTGCCTTTCCCCGGTCCCTTGTCTTTTGCTCCGAGGCTTCCGAGGGCGCTCGTTTCGCAGGCGCCGAGCGCCCGACCACTTGACCCGGCAGGACAGGGCGGCCCATCGCGCCGATCGCATCGGCTCCGATGCCGAAAACCTGCACCGGCCGCGCGATGTTCTTGACGTTGTGCTCGCCGAGATCGGTGAAAGGAAAGGCGAGCTTGTCGCGCACCTGCTCATGCACCGCGCGTGAGAAGGCCACGCCGCCCGGCTCGCAGATCGCCTCGAGGCGCGAAGCGAGATTGACGCCATCCCCGAAAATATCCGCGCCGTCGATGATGATGTCGCCGATATTGACGCCGATGCGCAGCGTCAGCCGGTCTTCGGTTCGCCCGAACGCAGGCCATGAGGCGAGGTCGTGCTGGATCGCCGCCGCGCAGACGACCGCGTCGACGACGCTCGCGAACTCGACGAGAAGGCCATCGCCCGTGGTCTTGACGATCCGGCCCCGGTGCCCGGAGATCGCGGGGTCGAGAAGATCGCGGCGCAGGGATTTGAGGGCACGCAACGTGCCGATCTCGTCCGCGCCCATGAGGCGGCTGTAGCCGACGACATCCGCCGCGAGAATGGCGGCGAGCCGACGCTCGGTGGGCACTGGGTCCAAGATAGGTTCCGGTCCTTGCGGGTGTTGAACGAGAGATGGTTCGGTGGCGAATTGGGACTATGCCCTGAGCTTCCCTTGACGCGCGATCTTGGCCGAAAAGCGAAATTCGTCCTTGCGAATGTCAGATCATCGAGGGCAGCACGCGGTCGGGCGGTGTATGGCCGTCGATGAAGGTCTTGATGTTCACGATGACCCGCTCGCCCATGTCGATGCGACCCTCGTTGGTGGCCGAGCCCATATGCGGCAGGAGCGTCACCTTGCCGGCCTTGGCGAGCCGGGCGAGCTTCGGGGGCACCGAAGGCTCGTGCTCGAAGACGTCGAGGCCGGCGCCGGCGATCTCGCCGGCCTCCAGCATCTTGATGAGGGCGGTCTCGTCGATGATCTCGCCGCGCGCCGTGTTCACGATGATGGCACCGGGCTTCATCAGCTTCAGCCGTCGCGCCGAGAGCAAATGGAAGGTCGCGGGCGTATGCGGGCAATTGACCGAGACGATATCGACGCGCGCGAGCATCTGATCGAGGCTCTCCCAGTAGGTGGCTTCAAGCGCATCCTCGATGCGCCGGTCGACCCGTCTTCGATTGTGATAATGGACCGCGAGGCCGAAGGCGCGCGCGCGGCGCGCGAGCGCCTGCCCGATGCGTCCCATGCCGAGGATGCCGAGCCGCTTCCCGGTGATGCGATGGCCGAGCATCCAGGTCGGCGACCAGCCGTTCCAATTCCCGTCCGTGAGGGTGCGCGCGCCTTCGACGAGGCGACGGGCGACCGCGAGCACGAGCGCCATCGTCATGTCGGCGGTGTCGTCGGTCAGCACCCGGGGCGTGTTCGTGACGATGATGCCGCGAGCCGTGGCCGCGGGAACGTCGATATTGTCGACGCCATTGCCGAAATTGGCGATGAGCTTGAGCGAGGGCCCCGCAGCCGCGATGAGATCGGCGTCGATGTCGTCGGTGACCGTCGGCACGAGCACTTCGCTCGTCGCCATCGCTTCGGCGAGCGCCTCGCGTGTCATGGGCTGGTCGTCCGGACTGAGCTTCGCCTCGAAAAGTTCGCGCAGGCGCGTCTCGACGACGCTCGGCAGGCGACGGGTCACCACGACGACAGGTCTTCTTTTGGGCATTTGCGGCCACCTGCTCTCTCACGCGCGCCGGCGTATGACAAAAAAGGCGAGTGGTTTCATCTGCGAAGTGGAACCGCTCGAAGATCATGCGCCGACCCGACCTCTCGAGCATGATCCCTTTCGAGCATGATCCCTTCGAACATCATCCTAGCGCAAAATCCTCGCCGTTTGCGGATCAAGCTTCAGGCTTTCGGTTTTACGCGCTGTTAAGCCTGCCACTCCATTCATGAGGCCGGAAACGAGCGTCGTCCAGCAGAGCGATCGATCTCGGCGAATGCCGGGGCCGCGCCGGGCGCGAGTTGCCGTCGTTTTGGCATGTTTGCGCGGCAAGCAGCGCGAAAGCCTCAGAGGAGCTTCGCATGAATTTCCGAGCGGTCGCGAGCGAGGCCAGCAGGGCGTCGCTGGGACGTGCAGGAGGGGGCGCTGATGCGCTCGCGCGGCGGCAAACAGGAAAAGGCGCGCCGCGCTCGCTGCTGCGGGCGATCGCCTTGGGATTGGGCGTCGCGCTCTGGGCGGGGGCGGCGGCCGCCGCCGATGATGCGGGCATCGGGCCGGTGAGCAAGCTGCCCATGCCGCGTTTCGTCAGCCTCAAGGCCGACAGCGTCAACCTGCGCGAGGGACCCAATCGCGATCACCCGGTGAAATGGATCTTCAAACGTGCCGGGCTCCCCGTCGAGATCACGGCCGAGTTCGAGCAATGGCGGCGCATCCGCGATTCGGAGGGTACCGAAGGATGGGTGCTGCAGAACCTTCTCTCCGGCCGGCGAACCGTGCTCGTCGCCCCCTGGTCGAAGGAAGAGTCCATCTCGCTCTTCGAGCATCCGGACGCCGGTTCTCCCGTGGTGGCCAAGCTTCAGCCACGGGTCCTCGCGGCCGTCCATGATTGCTCACGCAACTGGTGCCGGCTGAAGAACGACAAGTTCGACGGCTACATCCAGGAGGACAAGCTCTGGGGCGTGTATCCGCGAGAGACGGTCGAGTGATTTGAGGTCCTCACCCCCCCAAGAGGTCGGGGACGAACTCGACCGCGGTGCATGAACTTGGGTTCGTCCTGTGCACGGCCGCCCTTGGCAGGGTCCCTGGAGGCCGATCCCTTTCGGGAGAGCGGCGCACGAAGTGGCGATTCTCGGCAGAGTTTCCCGTTCAGTTGAGCTTCACGCTCAAGCCGCGCTGGACGGCCGGTCGGCCGTTGAGCGTCCGATACCAGCGCTCGACATGGGGAAAGTCGCCGAGAGCGACCTGATGGCGTTCGTGACGCCAAGCCCAGCCCAGTATGGCGAAATCCGCGACCGAGAGCGGCCCCGCCACGAATTCGACCTGCTCGAGCCGCCGGTCGAGCACGCCGTAGAGGCGGCGCGTCTCATTTGCGTAACGCTCCAGCCCATAGCGTCGGTCGGCCTCGTTCTTCACCTGAAGGAAATGATGCACCTGACCCGGCATCGGACCGAAGCCGCCCATTTGCCACATGAGCCATTCCAGCACGGGAACGCGGGGGCCGAGCTTCGCGGGGAGAAACTTGCCCGTCTTTTCGCCGAGGTAGAGCAGGATGGCACCCAATTCGAAGACGCTGATCGGCGTTCCGTCGGGTCCCTCCGGATCGATGATCGCCGGGATCTTGTTGTTCGGGCTGATGCGCAGGAAAGCGGGCGCATGTTGCTCGCCACTGGTGATGTTCACCGGATGGACCCGGTAGGGGAGCTCCATCTCCTCGAGCGCCACGCTGATCTTTCGCCCGTTGGGGGTGTCCCAGGTGTGAAGTTCGATCGTCATCTGCGGGAAGCTCCCTGCGGCGGTTGTGTCGAGCGAAGGAGCGCGGCGTGCCGACGCCGAACTCTAAGAGCCTTGCCATTATGCGGAGGATGCTGGACGGGCGATCAACCCTTCGTGATCGGCCGTTCTGAATCAGGCCATCTGGATCAGGCCTTTTCGTCAGGCTTTCTCGATCAGGCTTTCTTGATCAGGCTTTCTTGCGCCGCAGCCGCACGACGACATCGACCCGCGCCACCTCGAAGCCTTCCGGCGCCGGGGGCACGTCGCTCACCTCGACGGCCGAGGCCGGAATATCGATCACGCGGGCCTCGTCCTCGATGAAAAAATGGTGGTGCTCGGCGATATTGGTGTCGAAATAGGTTCGCGTGCCGTCGACCGCGATCTCCCGAAGAAGGCCGGCCTGCCTGAATTGATTGAGCGTGTTGTAGACGGTGGCGAGCGAGACCTGGAGACGTGAGCGCGACGCCTCCTCGAAAAGCGCCTCGGCCGACAAGTGCCGGTGGCCCTTGGCGAAGATCAGCCAGCCCAGCGAGAGACGCTGCCGCGTGGGGCGCAACCCGGCGCCCCGCAGCCGTTCGCGCAAATCCCGAACCACGCAGGCGCCTCCCGCCTGGCCCGGACCCGAGTCCCGGAGGATACCCGAATCTTGGAGGATGAAGGTCGGATTGGGCGTCGTCATCTTTCGTCCCAGTCACTCTTGAATATCGCTTTGCCATAATGACATAAGCTCTTGCGGGCTCGGCTGCAACAGAGGGCTTTCGCCGCTTGCTGGTCGGTTGGTCGTGCGGCCGCGCCGCGAGGCCTTGCCGCGCCTGCGCCGCGGGGCACGCGGTTTTCATTTCGACCTCGATTGTGATACGAGGCAGCCGAAGCGAACCGGCATCGGGGCGCGCGTCATCCGCCGCGATTGGCTGCAAGGAGCCGGACTACGCCTATGTCTCGCCGCAACAGCTTCTCCTATGACGATCTTCTTGCCTGCGCGCGGGGCGACCTGTTCGGGCCCGGCAACGCCCAATTGCCACTGCCGCCGATGCTGATGTTCGACCGTATCGCCTCGATCGCGGAGAGCGGCGGCTCGCATGGCAAGGGGCATATCGTGGCCGAGCTCGACATCAGGCCGGACCTGTGGTTTTTCGATTGCCACTTCAAAGGCGATCCGGTGATGCCCGGCTGCCTCGGCCTTGATGCGCTTTGGCAGCTTTGCGGCTTCTTTCTCGGCTGGCTTGGGGCGCCCGGGAGAGGGCGGGCGCTCGGCGTGGGCGAGGTCAAATTCTCCGATCAGGTGCTCACGACCGTCAAGAAGGTCGTCTACGGCGTCGACCTGAAACGCGTCTTCCGCACCAAGCTCGTGCTCGGGGTCGCCGACGGCTGGCTCGAGGCCGACGGCCGGCGCATCTATGATGCGAAGGATCTGCGCGTCGGCCTGTTCCAGCAGGCGAGTGCAAGCCCGGCGGCGTGAGGCGAATGAAGCGAATAGCTTCAGGCACGCTTCGCTCCGTCGGCGAGACGGGACCGCATGGGGAGCGGGGTGAAGAAAAGCAGCGGCGGGGAGTTCGTTGACATGAGGCGCGTCGTCTTGACCGGGATGGGAATCGTCTCTTCCATCGGCAACAATACCCAGGAGGTGCTGGCGTCGCTGAGAGAGGCGAAGTCCGGGATCACCTTTCAGCCCGAATATGCCGAACGCGGCATGCGCTGCGCCGTCGCCGGCGCGCCGACGCTGAACGCGGAAGACTATGTCGACCGGCGCGCGATGCGCTTTCACGGGGGAGGGACGGCCTGGAACCATGTCGCCATGGAGCAGGCGATCCGCGATTCGGGCCTCGAGCCGCATGAGGTTTCCCATGAGCGCACGGGCATCATCATGGGGTCGGGCGGGCCCTCCACGCGCACCATGATCGCCTCGATCGACAAGTTTCGCGAAACCCATTCGACGAAGCGCGTCGGGCCGTTCGCCGTGCCGAAAACGATGAGCTCGACGGCTTCGGCGACGCTCGCCACCTGGTTCAAGATCAAGGGCATCAATTATTCGATTTCCTCAGCCTGCGCCACCTCGGTGCATTGCGTCGGCAATGCCTATGAAAACATCCAGATCGGCAAGCAGGATGTGGTCTTTGCCGGCGGTTGCGAGGAGCTCGATTGGACGCTTTCGGCGCTGTTCGACGCGATGGGCGCCATGTCCACGAAATATAACGACACGCCGGCGCGCGCCTCCCGCGCCTTCGACAAGGGCCGGGACGGCTTCGTCATCGCGGGCGGCGCGGGGGTGCTGGTGCTCGAGGAGCTCGAGCATGCCAAGGCGCGTGGCGCGCGCATCTATGGGGAGATCACCGGATACGGTGCGAATTCCGACGGCTACGACATGGTCCAGCCCTCGGGCGAGGGGGCGGTACGTTGCATGCGCATGGCCATGGCGACGGTCAAGGAACAGATCGACTATATCAATCCGCACGCGACCTCGACGCCGATCGGTGACCTGAAGGAGATCGAAGGCATCCGCCAGGTGTTCGGGCGGGGCGAGAAATGTCCGAAAATCTCGGCCACGAAATCGCTGACCGGACATTCGCTCGGCGCCACCGGCGTCCAGGAGGCGATCTATTCCCTCCTGATGATGAACAATCGTTTCATCTGCAAGAGCGCCCATATCGATGAGCTCGACCCCGCCTTTGCCGACATGCCGATCGTCAGGAGCCGCATCGACAATGCCAAGGTTGATTGCGTGATGTCGAATTCCTTCGGCTTCGGCGGCACCAACGCGACAATCATTTTGCAACGATATGATGGTTAACTCAGCGCCGATCGGGTCCGGCAGGAGGAATGGTTACCCATTCCCCGGCAGGAACCTGGACGGATGCGCTGGGCTGGGAGCAGCGAGCCAAGCCTTCGGCGACGCATGATCCGTTCCGGAGAGCGGGACCGCTTTTCGGAGCATGCGATGGCCGCGACTGTGTTGACGGCGGGGATCGCTTTGCCGGTGGCCGGTAGACACTCGCCGGCGGCGATTCTTCAAAGGAAGCGGAGATCCCGCAAGGGGCCGCATTCCGGCAATCGGGGTTTAGGATCATGGACGATGCCGAATTGTCGTTGGCCGCGCTCGCCCGCAAGAGCGGCACGGTCGTGAACGCGACCGGGACGCGCCCGTCGGGGGGCGCCTCGCGCCGGGACGGATTGATGGCGGGCAAGCGCGGCCTCATCATGGGCGTGGCGAATGATCACTCGATCGCCTGGGGAATCGCCAAGATGCTTCACGCCGAGGGTGCTTCGCTCGCCTTCACCTATCAGGGCAGCGCGCTCGGAAAGCGGGTTCGCCCGCTTGCCGCTTTGCTCGGTTCCTCGATGCTCGAGCCCTGCGATGTCGAGGATGCGGGGTCGGTCGATGCCGTCTTCGAGCATCTCATGACGGAATGGGGCGGCCTCGACTTCGTCGTTCACGCGATCGCCTTTTCCGACAAGAACGAGCTCAAGGGGCGCTATGCGGATACGACGCGCGAGAATTTCACGCGCACCATGCTGATCTCGTGTTTTTCCTTCACCGAAATCGCCCGGCGCGCGGCGCGCCTCATGAAGGCCGGCGGGGCGCTCCTCACGCTCACCTATGACGGTTCCAACCGCGTCATGCCCAACTACAACGTGATGGGCGTGGCCAAGGCAGCGCTCGAAGCTTCGGTGCGCTATCTCGCGGCCGATTTCGGCCCCTCCGGCATCCGGGTCAACGCCATCTCGGCGGGGCCGGTTCGCACGCTCGCGGGAGCGGGGATCGCCGATGCGCGGCTGATGTTCAATTTCCAGAAGCGGCACGCGCCTTTGCGCCGCTCGGTCTCGATCGAGGAGATCGGCAATGCGGGCCTTTATCTTCTCTCGGACCTTGCGAGCGGCGTCACGGGGGAGATCCACTACGTGGATTCAGGCTACAACATCGTCTCGATGCCGCATCCCGAAGCCTTGAAGACGGTGGACGCGGCGGAAACCGCGGCTGAATCATCCGGAGAAGGCAAGGGCTGAGGCAAGCGCTGAGGCAAGGGCTGAGGGTCTGTGCTTTTGCGCCTCGTCCGCGGCGCTTCGCGCATCGCGCCCGCCGGGCGAGGCATGATCCCGAAGGGGGCTCGGGACTTCCGCAACCCCCCAGTGGCAGGTGGATCCGATGCTGCCTATCGGGCTGACGGGCTGCCTTGACCCTGCCACGTCAAAGGCGGGTGGCTCCTCGCCCCCGATCGCGACGACAGCCCGGGACAGCAAAGTCAGCCAAAATTAAGCGCGCGTTCAGATCGCCAGTCGATACTCCCTTCCCGAAGGCGCAGCTCGCGGTCGGCGCGGGTCGCGCCGAGGTCAGATAACCTTTTGGCTTGACGCATGAATCTCGCGCGCGGGTCGACTCGTCTTCTTATTGTGGTGTTCATCACCTGGAGCGTGCTTTGCTGCGCCTATGTCGTCGGCCGGCAGGTTGCGCATGTGGAACAGGGATACGCGGCCGATTGCCAGATTCGCAAGGAAACGACCGCGCAATTCGATTTGCAAAAATGCCTCGATGATCCGGCAGCGGTTGCGCGAAAGCGCGACCAAGTGTTCGAAGGCGCCAAGAGCTGGTTCGTCCAGGGCGGCTTCCTGCTCTGGCTCATCGCGCCCTTCCTGATCACTGCGGTCGCGGTCATCCTGATCGCGGCCGGCGCTTTCGTCTATCGCGGCTTCGCCCACGATTGAGCCGTGCCGCATCGGCGGCTGGCCCGATCCGCCAGTCCTTTTCCAAGCCGCTGCGGTGCGCAGAAGCCTCAGGTCTCGACGTCGGTGACGAGCACGGTCACGGCGCGGCGGTTCTGCGACCAGCAGGAGATATCGTCGCAGGCCTTGACCTTGCGGTTCGGCGCATTGCCGAAGGACTTCGCCTTGAGGCGAGCAGCCGGGACGCCTTTCGACGAGAGATAGGCGGCGACGGCCTCGGCGCGCTTCTGCCCGAGCTGCATGTTGAACTGAGTGCTGCCTTTATCGTCGGCGAAGCCTTCCACCTTCACCTTGTACCCGGTGTAGGTCGAAAGCCAGGCGGCTTGATTGTCGAGCGTGGTCTTCGCCGTATCGTCGAGCGCCGCCGAATTCTCGGTGAAATAGACGCGGCGCCCGACGTTCACGATGAAATCTTCGTTCGACCCCGGAGGCACCTCGAGCCCGGCTCCGGCGGCCGCGTCATTCGCCGTCGATTTTGGCGGCGCCAATTCCGAAGCGCAGCCCGCAAGGCCCAATACCATCGCCAGCGCAACGCAACGACCGACGCTTCTGAAATTTTGCCTTGAGCCCCACATGAGCATCAACCCCTCTCTTCCCCGCTCGACCAGCCGCATGGCTTGACGATCACGCCAGATGTTCGAGAACCAGCACCTTCGTTCCAACCGGCGTGCGCTGGAACAGATCGATGACGTGCTCCGGCAATAGGCGGATGCAGCCGCTCGATACATCCGAGCCGATGCTCCAAGGCTCGACGGTGCCGTGCAGGCGGTAATCGAGATCGTGTCCGTCGCGATAAAGATACATGGCGCGCGGCCCCAGCGGGTTGTCCGGGCCGCCGTTCATGTGCCGCGGCAACTCGGGACGGCGCGCCAGCATTTCCGCTGGGGGCGTCCAACCCGGCCACACGGCCTTGCGCTCGACCTGGGCGCGGCCGAACCATTTGAAGCCTTCCTTGCCGACGCCCACGCCATACCGGAGCGCCGTGTTGTTCTCGAAGGCGACGTAAAGGAAATGCGCCTTGGTATCGACGACGATCGTGCCGGGCTGCTCGTTATGCACGTAGTTGACGAGCTGCTTGCGCCAGATCGGGTCGATCCGGTCCATGTTGGTGCGGCGATAGACATAGCCGTTGTCTTGCGCCGTTCCGGCGAAATACGCCGACTCGTCGGTTTCCTGGGCGACGCTTCGAGCGATCGGTGTCGCCATCAAGACCAGGGGGGCCAGCCTCAACACGTTTCTTCGCGTCAACGACATCTTCAAGACCTCCTGCCGCGACCCGGACGGGCGACGGGCATGCCGACATCGTGCCGATGGCCACGCCGATTCCCATTGAGGCAGGTTCCTTTTCGAAAATCAACGAAGAAAAAAATGGAAATCGAATGATCCCGCGCATTTCTGCAACAAGCGGGTATGTATTCGCCTCAGGAAATTGAAATGTCGGGACCCTGGATGAGCCAAGCGGACAGAGAAACCTTGCCGCATCCCTGAAAGGTCATGGCGCAAGACTTACGGGCGTCGACAATGCCCGATGTGACCACATTGCCGAACGCTTCCCGCTAACCGGAATAGCCGTCCGCCAGCACGACATCCGTTTCCGCGCTCGCAAATCGAAGCTGACGGATCGGCGCGTATTCGGGGCTGTCGTAGAAGAGCTGGGCGTCGGCGAGGGAAGGGAACTCGAGCACCACGAGGCGCTTGAAATTCGGATTGCCTTCGAGGATTCGCAGTTCACCGCCGCGCACCAGATAGCGCCCCTTGAAGCGACCGATCAGGGGCGCCACCTGTTTTCGATATTCTTCGAATGCCTTGGGATCATGGATGCTGAGGTTCGCGATCAGATAACCCGCCACTTCGGTTCTTCCTCTTCCGGTTGCGAAAGATGACGCGCCCCGTCAGGCGACGGGCCGTCGGCTTGCCAAGACGATGTCCTCGAATTGCACGGCCTGGCCCTCGCGGGCGCAGAAGGAGCCCGGCGACGCCTTTTCCAGCACCGCCTCGATATGCGCGAGCTTGGCATCGTCATAATCGGGATTGTGATGGAAGGCCGCGAGCCTCTTGGCGCCGGCGGCCGCGCAGAGCGCGAGGCCCGCCTCCACGGTCGAATGGCCCCAGCCCTTGCAGGCCGGATAGTCCTCGACCGTGAACGTCGCGTCATAGATCACGAGATCGCAGCCGCGGACAAAATCGATCATGTCCTGCTCGGGTGCCGGACCCGCATGCTCGAAATCGCTCACATAGGCGACGGCATGCCCGCCTGCGTCGAAGCGATAACCGGTGGCGCCGCCCGGATGGCGCAAAGGCGTGGTGCGCACGCTCGAACCGTCCTCGAAACGCAAGGTCTCGCCGGCGTGGAAGCCGATGAAGTCGAGGTGCTTCGCCTTGTGGTCGAGCTCGATCGGGAAGAGGGGCGGCGAGAACATGGTGCGCAATGCAGCCTCGGGCGTCTGGCCGCCGAGATTTCCGGCATAGATCTTGATGTTCTTGCTCGGCTCGTAGAGGGGCGCGAAGAAGGGAAGCCCGATGATATGGTCTTGATGCAGGTGGCTGAGCAGGATGTCGAAGGAATGTTCGGGACCGTCGATGAGCGCGTTTCCGAGCGCCGCCAGGCCGCTGCCCGCATCGACGATGAACAACCTTCCGTTGACCCGGATCTCGACGCAGGCGGTGTTGCCGCCGTAGATGAGCGTCGCCGCGCCCGGAACCGGGATCGAGCCCCTGACCCCGAAAAACCGGACACCGAGACCCGACGCCGTGTTGGGTGCGATATCGAGAGCGGGCGTGCGCGTGTCCATCTTGCCCATGTCCTGGCTCTACCTCGTGACCGCCACGAGCTTCGCATTCGTCGCATCGAGGCGCCGGGCGAGATCGCGCATCACCGCGAGCGACATCTGCGGGAATTGGCGCAGGAGATCGAAGAAGACCTCCCTGCCGATCTTGAGCGCGACCACATGCGAGCCGGCCACGATGGTCGCCGAGCGCGGCTGGTCGATCAGCACGCCCATCTCGCCCACCATGGCGCCGGCGCCGAGCTCGCTGACCTTGATGCGGTCACCGCCCGCGCCGAGCCAGACTTCGACCTTGCCCTCGACGATCACATAGGTGGAATTGGAGACCTCATGCTGATGGAACAGGATGTCGCCCTGTTCGTAGGAGAGGCGATCGCTGGTGAAGGCGAGCAGCTTCAGCTTCGCCGGATCGATGTCGCGGAACATCGAGACCTGCCGCAGGGATTGCACTTCCGATTCGATCGTCATTCCGCCACCTGCGCCTGAATCGCGCTTTCGTCGTCTTGCTCCGCCGCAAGCGATTCCGGCTGCGTCCCTTGAAGCGTCCTTTCCCGAGTTTCCGCCGATGCGGCGCTTGAAGCCCCGGCCACTGTGCTCCGCGCTCCGTCCCCCTTCTCGATCCCGACGACGCGACCCTTGTCGAAGGTGATCTTGAGATCGACATTCATCGCGTCGTCGAGGCTCGGTAGCGCCGTGATCAGCAAGCGGCTTTCGAATTCCTTGGTCAAACGTTGGAGGATGGCCTTCGCCTCCATCGCCGGGAAGGCGCGCAGCGTGTCATCGAGAACGAGGATCGCCGGATTCTTGACGAGACAGCGCGCGAGATCCACCGCCGCTCGCTGGCGCGGGAACAGCAGGCGGCCGTGCGAGCCGATCTGATAGTCGAGGCCGATGCGATACACCGTGTTCAAAAAGCCGCTGTCGGCGAGCGCGGCCTTCATCACCGCCGACACTTGTCTCCTGGGCATTCGCGATGCCGTAGGCGATGCGGCCGAACAGGAGATTGTCGCGCACGGGAGCGGCGCTGCAATAGGCGCCGGGATCATAGAATTCCACCGAGCCGGCAAGCGATTTCGGGATCATCTCGCGCAAGCTCGAGCGCGCCCGCACGATGGCGTCTCGCGTCGCGTCGTCGAGGAGGCCAAGGCGATGACGCGGCTCGACATAGGCGAGCGCCAGCGAGATCAGCTTGTCGCGATCGGCCGTCGACTCGCTTCGACGGCGCGATCTCGAACGGTTCACGATCTCCTGGAAGTCCGGAAGGTCGCTCGCCGCGAGGAAGGAGAAGCGCTCATAGAGCGGATTGCCGGCCTGCACCCCGGCAAACATCTCGAGCATCATTTCCGCGAGTCTGAAGCCCGATTCCGGCGACCGTCGCGGCAAGGCCATCGCCTTCGATCACCTTGCTCACATAGGGATTCGAGGGGAGATTGTGCTCGGCGAACACGTCTCCCACCGGCACGCCGAAGAGAAGGTTTTCGCCGATCGTGGCGTTCGAGTTGAAGCGCTCAGGGTCGAAGGGCTCGACAAGGCGCGATTTGCTCTCCTCGGCGAGCTTCCGGCGAATGGCTTCACGCACGGCGACGAAGTGCTGCCCGACCTTGTCCTCGGCGGAGGCACGGATCTTCCCCAGAAGGCCCAGCCGATAGATATCCTCGTCGAAGCCGAGCAGCGCGAAGATGTGGAGGATGCGTTGATCGAGCTCGGCGGTGTCCTTGACGCCGGCAGCGGCAAGATCGAGCCAGGCATCGCCCGGTGCCTCGAGCGGATTGCCGCTGCGCCTCGCCTCATGTTGTCGCTGCGCCTCCTCCTTGGGCAGGGGAGCGCCCGGGAGCTCGGGAGGCCTGCGGCGCAGCGAATAGACGACGTTGTCGCGGATCGTGCTTGGAAACAGCACCGGTTCTGGACCCGCATAGGCCATCACGCGCGCCAGCGCGCCCGAGCGCAAGCGCGAGATGTCCTGGCCGTCCAGGCGGATATTGCCTTTCCATTGCGTGATCTGGTGGGCAAGCGCACGCGCCACGATCTCGCCTCCGCTTCCCGGCGGGCCGGCAAGCACGACATGGCCCGGGCGATCGAGCGAGAAGGCGACATTCTCGACGAGCGGCGTGCCGTGCTGATCGGCGACCGACAGGCTGTCCACAGCGATGTGCGCGGGATGCGCCGCGTCGACCGGCGTGGCGAGCTCCTCGCCCTCCTGAGGCTCATCGACGTCGAATTGCTCGATGATCTGCTCGTATTTGACCGCGACGTCGTTGCGCTGCTGATCCCAATCGATCAGCTCCTTCACGGGCGGCGGCAGGTCGCGATAAGCGGCGATGACGGCGACGAGCTGGCCGACGTCGAGCCGTCCCTTGAGCGCGAGATAGCCCCCGACGGTGTAGAAGAAGAAAGGCGTGAGCTGGGCCAAAAGATTGTTGAGAAACTTCACCGCAAATTTGCGGTTGTAGAGGTCGAGCCTGATGAAGAAGAGGCTCGCGAGCCTCGCGCCGATCTCGGAGCGCTCGTAATAGTCGGTGCCATGCGCGCGGATGGCGGGCGAGCTCTCGACGATCTCGCCGATTCGTCCCGCGAGCTGGCGCGAGGCGATCTGGCGCCGCTTTCCGAGCCTGATCTGCTCGCGGCGCAAGATCGGGATGATGACGCCCTGGATCGCCACGATGCCACCCGCCGCGATGCCGAGCCACACGCTCTGCACCAGGATGTAGACGAGCGCGGTCAGCGCCTGGGTGCCGAGGAAGGCCGGCTGCACGAAGGCATCGCCGATGAACACGCCGATCGGCTCGACCTCGTTGTTGATCATGCTGGCCGCCTCGGCCGGCTTGATTCCACGGATCTCCTCGGGCGCGAACCAGGTGAGCTGGCGCACGAGATCGAAGCGCAAGCGGCGCAGCATGCGCTCGCCCATCACGCCTTTCTGAAGGTTGATGAGCCATTTGAAGCCGCCATTGATCAGGACGAGCACGAGAAACACCATGCTCAGCGCGAACAGATAGGCGGCGCGCTCCATGTCGACGCCGCTGAAGAGCTCGAAGGTGCCGACCGCCGAGGAAGTCCGGGAAGCGACAAGCGTCAGCTTGAAGGCCTTGATCGTTGACCGTCTCCTCGCCCACTTGAAGGCTCGCCCTTGGATCGCGTCGTTGACGATCGATTTCGGCAGGTCGAGCGACCAGAAATACAAGCGGCAGCGAGGCCAGCACGATCACCAGGATGACGACCTGCTCGCGCCGGCTGTTTCGCCATACATAGCGAAAGAAGCTCTTGTCGATCTTCGCCACCCGACCGCCGCCTTTCCTCGCTCACCGCCGTCCCCAGCCGACGGCTTCGAGGCTGCCTTCGAAAACGCGCGGCCGCGATCGCCGGTATCGCGGCAGGCTTCGCCGCGCCCTTCCGGCCGCGGCGCGAATACCTATATAATGCGTCAATTGGGCAAGACTGCCAAGCCGATGGGATGTCCGACCCGGACGCGGGCGCGCAGGGCGGGTTGGCCAAGCGGGAATGTCGAGATGGGTTTGGCGAACGGGGCTGCGTCACTCGGACAGTCTGGCAGCGCGTCGCGCTCGGGCCGGCGCGCGCTGTTCTACAGCCATGACACTTTCGGCCTCGGCCATTTGCGGCGCACGCGCGCCATCGCCAATGCGCTCGTGGACGCGCATCCGGGCCTGTCGGTGATCATCATCTCGGGCTCGCCGGTGATCGGCAGCTTCGAATATGGCAATGGCGTCGATTATGTGCGGGTGCCGGGCGTCGTCAAGCAGCCGAACGGCGACTATTCGACCATGAATCTCAAGGTCGATCTCGACGAGGCGGTGCGGCTGCGCGAGGCCATCATCCGCGAGACCGCCTCGACGTTCTCGCCCGACCTCCTCATCGTCGACAAGGAGCCGGCCGGCTTTCGCGGCGAGCTCTTGCCGACGCTCGATATGCTGCAAGCAGCGCGGCGCGCGCATCGTGCTCGGCGTGCGCGACGTGATGGACGATCCGGCGCTGCTGCGCCCCGAATGGGAGCGCAAGGGCGCCGCGGAGGCGCTGTTGCGCTACTACGACGACGTGGTCGTCTACGGGCTCGAAGAGCATTCACGAGCCGCTCGCCAGCCTCGGCTTGCCCGCAATCCGTGCAGAAGCGCATCCGCTACACGGGCTATCTGCGGCGCGAGCTGCCGCAGGAGCCCCATCTCGTCGAATATCCGCCGGTGGCCCGCGGCCAGTTCGTGCTGGTGACGACGGGCGGCGGCGGCGACGGCGATCATCTCATCGATTGGGTCCTGTCGGCCTATGAGAGCGCTTCTCCTCCAGCGGTGCCGGCCCTGATCTGCTTTGGGCCTTTCATCTCGCGCGAGCAGCGGCGCAACTTCCTCGAGCGCATTTCGCGACTCGCGCATGTGGACGCCATCGCCTTCGACGCCAAGATCGAGAATCTGATGAACCGCGCGAGCGCCATCGTGGCCATGGGCGGCTACAACACGTTTTGCGAGATACTGTCGCTCGACAAGCCGGCCCTGATCGTGCCGCGTGCCCGTCCGCGCCTCGAGCAGACGATCCGCGCGCGCCGCGCGGCCGAGCTCGGGCTCGCCAAGGTGCTGGAGGATCCGGAGGAGACCGGTCGCGGACGTCGCGAGCCCGCCGTCATGGCGAGAGCGATCGACGATCTGCTGCGCAGCCCGCGGCCGTTCGAAGCCTATGTCGCCGGGCTTCTCGACGGCCTCGACACGATCGTCGAGGCGAGCGGCGCCTGGCTGACGCGGCGTTCGATGAACGAATTGCCGCATCCGCGCTACGGGGAAGCGGTCGCCTGAAAGTCTCGACATGCCTCGCGCCCCGGCGCCGCAAGCGGGTCACGCAAGATCGCGCCTCGCGCCTCGCGGTGATCGTCAAGGGGTATCCGCGCCTTTCGGAGACTTTCATCACGCAGGAGCTGCTGGCGCTCGAGCGTCTCGGCTTTTCTTTCGACATCTGGTCGCTGCGCCGGCCCACCGATGCAGCCGTGCATGCGCTCAACGGAGCCGTGCGGGCGAAATCCCACTACCTGCCGGAATATCTTTATCAGGAACCGCTGCGCGTGCTGCGCGGCTTCCTGCACGCGGCGCGCTTGCCGGGTTTTTCTCGCCTGATGCGGGTTTTCCTTCGCGATCTTGCGCGCGATTTCAGCGCCAATCGAGGACGCCGGCTCGGCCAGGCCTGCGTCCTTGCCCGCGAGCTTGCGCCGGACATCGACCATCTGCATGTGCACTATCTGCATACCCCGGCATCCGTCGCGCGCTACACCGCGATATTGACCGGGCGCCGGTTTTCCTTTTCGGCGCACGCCAAGGACATCTGGACGACGCCCGATTGGGAGAAGCGCGAGAAGATCGCGGATGCGCATTGGGGGGTGACTTGCACACGGCAAGGCTTCGACGAGCTCATGCGGGTCGCCGAGGCCGAGGATCGCGTGCGCCTGACGCTCGTGTATCACGGCGTCGACCCTCGACGCATGCCGCCCGCGCCGGCATCACGTCCCGGGCGTGACGGCTCCGATCCCGACGATCCCGTCGTGCTTCTCTCGATCGGCCGCCTGGTGGCGAAGAAAGGGTTCGACACGCTTTTCGAGGCGGCCGCGAAATTGCCGTCGCGCCTGCGCTGGCGTGCCGTCATCATCGGCACCGGTGCCTTGAGGGACGAGCTGCTCGCGGCAAGCGGCGTCGCTCGGCATCGCCGAGCGCGTCACCTTCGCGGGCGCTCTCGCCCAGGATCAGGTCGTCGCCGCGCTCAGGGCGGCCGATATCTTCGTGCTGCCTTGCCGGGAGGGCGAGAGCGGGGATCGCGACGGCCTTCCCAACGTCATTCTCGAGGCGGCTTCTCAGGAGCTGCCGATTCTCTCGACGAATTACGCCGCGGTGCCGGAATTCATCGAGAACGGGCGCGAAGGCGTGCTGGTCCCCCCCGGCGATGCGCGGGCGCTCTCGACCATGATGGCCGCGCTGATCGGCGATCCCGCGCGACGAGCGGCGCTCGGGAAAGCGGCGCGCGAGAAATTCGAGCGGGCCTTTGGCTTCGATGAAGGGATCGCGACGATCGCGGCGCGGCTCGAGAGCTCGCTGGGGAAGGCCGCGTCCGAGAGCAAAGGCGTGCACGGCGCCGATGAGCGCGTCACGCCGTGATCTCGAATGCCACTTCGCCCAAACCTTCGATTTCGGCGAAGATCTTGCCGGCGCCCTCGTGGAAAGGACAGCCGCTCAGCGTGCCTGTGGTCACGATCTGGCCGGCCTTCAACCCGCCGAGCAGGTCGCAGGGCTGGTTGGCATAATCCACCACCGGAGTGAGCGGATCGCCCTTGGCATGGCCGCCGACGCCCTCGTGCATCGTCTTTCCGTCGAGCGCGAGCCTGCAGCTCAGCCGCGCCAGATCGAGCTTCTCGAAAGGCTTCACCGGCGCGCCGCACACGAAAGCACCGTTGCTGCTGTTGTCGGCGAGCAGCGCGAGGAACGGCGGCTTCGGGCGGCTCGGAGAGGCGGGTCTCGACGATCTCGACCCCCGCGAGCAGTGCCTCGCATGCATCGAGAACGTCGGTTCGGTCATAGGGGCGGCCGGGCCGCGGCGGCAAATCCTTGGCAAGACGCAAGGCGATCTCGACCTCGATGCCGCTCTTCCCGCTCGGTCCGACCTCGAGCCTATGCCCGCTCGGATACATGACCGCGGCATGGATCGGGGCCGCGACCGGAACGCCGTCGGGCGCGTAGCCGACTTTCCAACCCGCGACCGTGGCGCCGAGCGCCTCCTTGACCTGCTTCTGGATGGTCATCGCCTCCGCGATGCTGGCGGGTTCCATCCGCGCCGTGAACTGCGCGAGCGTGCCGTGCCGGCGCGCATGGATCAGGGCGGCGGCGAGCTTCGAGGTGTCGAGGTTCATGGGAGTGAAATCTTCTCTTTCTTCAGGAGGCCAGACGACGGTTGGCCGGTGCGGGCACATAGCCCGAGACCTCGCTGCCTGCGTCGCGCGCGAGGCGGAAATTCATGAACACCGACGATGCGCTCAACAAGGCCACGAGCACGAACGCCACCTTGAAGTCGTCGACATGGATGAGATGGTCCTGGCGGATCGTCTGCATGCCCTGGAGGACCAAAGCCGAGAAGGCGATGCCGACCGAACCCGAGAGCTGCTGTGCGACGCTCGAGAAGCTGGACGCGCGGCTCATCGCCGATTGCGGCACATCCGCATAGGCGACGGCGTTGAGGCTCGTGAACTGCAGCGATCGGAAAAACCCTCCGATCAGCAGCACGGCGAAGATGAGGAGATGCGGCGTCGTCGGGGTGAAGAGCGCCGAGGCCGCGAGAAACAAGCCGCTGATGATCGCGTTCGACACGAGCACCTTGCGGAACCCCAAGCGCCGCAGGATCGGCCCGGCCGTGAATTTCATGCAGAGCGCGCCTGCCGCGGAAGCGAAGGTGAGCGAACCCGATTCGAAGGGCGTCAGCCCAAACCCGACTTGGAGCATCATCGGCAAGATGAAGGGGATCGCTCCCACTCCGGCCCGGAAGAAAAAGCCGCCGATCACGCTGGTGCGGTAGGTGCGAAGCGAAAGCAGCCGGAGATCGAGGATGGGCGCCTCGGTTTTCCAGGCATGGCGTATATAGAAGCCCATCAGGACGGCGCCCCCGAGAATGAGGCAGGCGTCGGGCACGCTCGGCATCACCTGGCCGCCCGCGGCGGTGAGCCCGAACACGAGGGTCGACAAACCGAGCCCCGAGAGCGCGAAGCCGACGAGGTCGAGAGGCGGGCGGCCGTCCTCGCGCAGATCCGGAATGAAGCGCGTGGCGAGCGCGATGCCGAGAATTCCGATCGGCACATTGATCCAGAAGATCCAGCGCCAGTGGAAATAGGTCGTGATGAAGCCGCCGAGCATCGGCCCGAACACCGGTCCGATCAAGGCCGGCATGGTCAGATAGGTGAGCGCGCGCACGAGGTCGCTCTTCGGCACGGTGCGCAGGAGGATGAGTCGGCCGACCGGAACCATCATCGCTCCGCCGGCTCCTTGAAGTGCCCGGGCCGCCACGAATCCGTAGAGCGTGTTCGTGAAGCCGCAGGCGATGGAGCCGAGGGTGAACACGGCGATCGCGGCGCGAAAAACGGTGCGCGAGCCGAAGCGATCGGCGCACCAGCCACTGATCGGGATGAGCACGGCAAGCGTCAACAGATAGGAGGTGAAGGCGAGCTTCAGGTTGATCGGATTGACGCCGAGGTCGACGGCGATCGCCGGAAGAGACGTCGCGATCACCGTGCCGTCGATATTCTCCATGAGGAGGGCGCTGGCGATGACGAGCGGAAGCAGGAGCGGGCCTGAAGGCATGAGGGCACTTGTGGCGCGCCGAGGGCGCCAATTCAAGAGCGCGGCGGCAAAGCAAAGCCGTTGACCGGCGGGCAGCAGGGTTTGCGGAGAAGCCCCGCCTAGGGAGCCCCGCCAGAAGGCCCGCTCAGGAATCCGGGCCAACGAAAAAGGCGGCCGAGAGGCCGCCTTGCGTTTTTCGAGAGAGGTCCTTGGTTCGTTTGAGAACTCAGGCGGCTTCGTCCTGAGCTTCCTCCGCCTCGGCTTCGGCCAGCTTCGGACCACGCCGTGGGCCCTTCTGCAGGAAAGACTCCATGAGCTTGAGCGTCTCGTCATGGCCAGCGCGGTGGACCGCGGCGATCTCGCGCGCCAAACGGTCGCTCGCCGCCTCATAGAGCTGGCGCTCGCTGTAGGACTGCTCCGGCTGCGCGTCGCTCCGGTAAAGATCGCGCACGACCTCGGTGATCGACACGAGATCGCCCGAATTGATCTTCGCCTCATACTCCTGGGCGCGGCGCGACCACATGGTCCGCTTGATGCGCGGCCGGCCCTTGAGCATCTCCAGCGCCTTCTCGACGGCGGCGCTCTCGGACAATTTGCGCATGCCGACGCTCGCGGCCTTCGCCGTCGGAACGCGAAGCGTCATCTTCTCCTGGTCGAAGGTCACCACAAACAATTCGAGCTTGAAGCCTGCGATCTCTTGTTCCTCGATGCTCATGATCTGCCCGACGCCATGCGCCGGATAGACCACGTGCTCGCCGGTCTTGAAACCGTGCCTTTGAACCGCCTTCTTCGCAGACATAACTGTCAATTCCTCCTCGTGACCGATTGGGCAGCGACGACGCAAACGCAGCGCGATGCGGCATCGATCGAGCGCAGTCGGCCTTTGTGCTCGCAAGTAGCTCGAAATAACGATCTTGGCCTCGATCAGACCAAAACGGCGCGAGAGATTTCCCGCGCCTTTGGCATTTCCCTTCGATAGAAGTCGCGGCGGACCAAGATCGTTACCTGGAAGTGAATATATATCACATTCCCGGCAAAATTGCAAAAACCATTGCTAAAAAACCCATTATCGCGCCGGGACATGGTTATGCGGAGGGCGGCGCCGCCAAAAGCAAGGGGCAATGACCGGCCGTGAGATGCCCTTTTTGAGCATGGCTGGCTGCCCATCCATGCATGTTGATGGGCACTGCCGCAAATTCGCGAGACATGACGGCGCGATCAGATTCCGACGAGCCGGTGCGCGATCATCCCGCCCGACGGTCAAGGGCGGTCGTCCAAGGGTTGCAAGGTGCAGAACTGAAGTCGATGGGCTGTCTTATGCTCGCGTCCGCATGGCCGGAAGGTCAGGAATTCTTGGCCTTGAGCACTTGGCGGCCGCGATACATCCCGGTCTTGAGGTCGATGTGATGGGGCCGACGCAATTCGCCCGAATCCTTGTCCTCGACATAGGAGGGACGAGCGAGCGCATCGGCAGAGCGACGCTGACCGCGCTTCATCGGCGAGGTCTTTCTTTTCGGAACAGCCATGGTGAACTCCAATAGGGCTTCGCCGAGGCGCGACGCCCGCGAGCCGGGCGGATGAAATTTCGGAACGCGGCCGATACACCAATTTCCCCGAGGATGAAAGCCCTCGCCAGAGAGGGCGTGCCGCGTTTGGACGCGGTCGCGCTCCGGTCACGAGAGGCGGGAAGCTGGCGATATCGTGAACGTGACGATTATTGATGAACGCGGCCGGCTTGACACCGTGATTCCGTCTTAGGATCATGGAGGGGCCAATGGGCGGGCTTTCAAATTGGCATTGGCTGTTTTTCCTTATCTATCTGGGCTTCGTGTGCCTCTATTTTTCGGGAGCGGTACGCATTCTCAATCGCGTTGGGTTCAGCGGATGGTGGTCGCTCCTGACGATCGTTCCCCTCGTGAATTTCATTGCGATTTTTCTGTTCTCCAGGGCGAAATGGCCGAGAATGGAAGCAGCATCCGGCGTTTTCGATTGAGACGCCGTTCCGGCCCCGCCGGGACGCTCCGCCGAACATCGGCAAGCTTTCGCCGTAACCGTTTGGAGGCGAGCCTTGCCGGGCCGCGGCCTCACTTTCTTTCGAGGCAATCGAGCCAATCGGCATCGGGAGAGGCGAGGCGCGCGATCGTCGCGGCGCGGCGAAGATGGCCGCGGCTCGGATGGCGGACATTGCGAAGTTTCGGATTGGGAAGAGCCGCGGCCATGAGCGCGGCCTCGCGCGGGTTCAATTCCTTCGCGGATTTGCCGAAATCCGCGCGTGCCGCGGCCTCGACGCCGAACACCCCGTCTCCCCACTCGGCGATATTGAGATAGACCTCGAGAATGCGTCGTTTCGACCAGAGGCGGTCGAGCGCAAGCGCCATGGGGATCTCGAGCCCTTTGCGGATGAACGAGCGCGAATTCCACAAAAAGAGATTCTTCACCGTCTGCATGGTGATGGTGGAGGCGCCCCGGCTCGGCCCGCCCTCCTCATCCTCGTCGAGCGCCGCATGCATCTCCACCCAGTCGACGCCGTGGTGGCTGCAAAACCGCGCATCCTCCGAAGTGACGACCGCGGCCACGAGATTGCGGGAGATGTCGTCGAGCGCGACCCAGCGGCGATCGACGGGCTGCCCCGTCACCCAGCGGCCGAGCATCAGCATCGAAACCGGATGTGCCTGCGAATAGACGATCACAAGGGTCAAGAAGAGAAGCGCGAACCCGAGAGGCACGATATAGGCGAGGCTCACCAGGCGGTGGACGAAGGTCGCGCGTCGACGCTGCGGCTTTGGTGAGGCGGTCATCGCGTGGGAACTCTTATCGGCTGGCGGAGGCGGCGAGAAGATGGCGTCGCGGTCTCTTTCCACGATCTGACATGTCAAGGGAGAGCGGGCGCGCCCTGATGCTCGACCCTGAACGCATGACCGCGGAATCTGGCGACGCGCCGTCGATGTCGCCAGTGCCGCAAAAGAGCTTGCACGGCGGTCGGTGCCGCGTCCCGGCGATCCCGCGATCGTCCAACGACGTCGTGGTGGTGCGGTCCGGTCCCGCTGATCCAGGACAGAGGCTGGACGGAAGCTCGAGCGCTCGGCAGGATCACCGGCCTCACAGCTTTGCGAGCGGCATGGGTGCATGATGGGTGCATGAGAGCTCAATTGACGCTGGCCGATATCGTGGCGCGCAATGCCGCATTTTTTCCCGACAAGGTCGCGATCCGCTGCGAAGGCGAAGCCCTGACCTATGCCGGATTTTCGGCGCGCATCGAGCGCCTCGCCGCTGCTCTTTGCGAACATTACGGCGTCGGACCCGGCGACCGCGCCGGCTATCTCGGCTTGAACTCTCCCGATCTTCTGGTGCTCCTTTATGCTTGTGCGCGCCTCGGCGCCATGCTGGTGCCGCTGAATTGGCGGCTCGCCGCGCCCGAGCTCGCCTTCATCATCGGCAACGCCCAACCGAAAGTGCTCGCCGTCGAGGCGCAGTTTTCGCGCGAGCTCGGGGCCATGATGACGGTCGCGCCGCGCATGGAGGTGATCGGCCTCGACCGCCAAACGGCAGACGGCGTCTCGCTCGATACGCTCATCGCGCAAGCGCCGAACCGCACCGCGCCTTCCACCGGCCGCTTCGAGGACCCTGTTCTCCTCGTCTACACTTCCGGCACCACCGGCCATCCGAAGGGCGCGCTTCTTACCCAGGCCGCCCTTCACTGGAACGCGACGGCTTCCATCCATATGCATGGGCTTTCCGCGAGCGATCATGTGCTCACCGTCTTGCCGATGTTCCATGTGGGTGGGCTCAACATCCAGACCACGCCCGCCCTGCTGATCGGCGCGAGCGTCACCTTGCACCGGCGCTTTGCCGCGCGCGCAACTCTCGCGGCGATCAGCGAGCAAAGGCCGAGCCTTACCGTCCTGGTGCCCGCGACGCTGGAGGCCATGCTCGAAGACGAAGATTTCGCCGCGACCGATTTTTCATCCTTGCGGGCGATCACGACGGGTTCGACCCTCGTGCCCGAGGCTTTGGTCGAGACCTTTGCCCAACGTGGCGTGCGGCTCATCCAGGTCTATGGCGCGACGGAAACCGGGCCGATCTCGGTCTACGAACGTTTTGATCGGCCTCGCGATCGACGCGACACGACCGGCCTTCCCGGAGTGACGGTGCGGATGCGCCTTCTCGATGACGACGGTCGCGACGTCGGCGCCGGCACGCCGGGCGAGGTCGCGCTCAGCGGCCCCGGAATTTTTCGCGGCTATTGGCGCGATGACGAGGCGACCGCCGCCGCCTTTCGCGACGGCTGGTTTCTCACCGGCGACATCGGCGTGCTCGACGCGGACGGCTATCTCTACCTGCGCGACCGCAAGAAGAACATGATCATCTCGGGCGGCGAGAACATCTATCCGGCGGAGGTCGAGCGTGTGATCCGCGGCTTCGCGGGTGTCGCCGAATGCGCCGTGGTCGGCATGTCCGATCGGCGCTGGCAGGAAGTGCCGGTCGCCTTCGTGGTGCCGCGCGCGGCAGCTTGGCTCGACGTGAATGCGCTCGCCGCGCATCTTGCCGCGAATCTCGCGCGCTTCAAGCTGCCGCGCCGGATTTTCTTGCGTCAGTCGCTCCCCAAGAACGCCATGGGCAAGGTGCAGCATTTTGTCCTCAAGGCCGAGCTCGCCTTGTCCGCTTCGGCGCGCGAAACCTGATCGGCGCTCTGGCCCTTGCACGCGGCGTTGGGCTGCCGAGCCACGGCGAAGAAGGCGCGCTCATGCCCTCTCTTGCTTCGAAGGAACGGGAGGTGAAGATTGTCCAAGATCCTTCGAGGAGATATGCCTCGCGTCCAAGAGATCTGCAGCGCTTCATGCAAGAGCGGCACACAATGCAAGAGCGGCACACGCGCGTCGGGATGAGCCGATGGCCCGGCTGACCCTTTCGGCCCTGCGCAAATCCTACGGTGCTCATGGCGTGGTTCATGGCATCGATCTCGACGTCGCGGATCGGGAGTTCATCGTGCTCGTCGGCCCATCGGGCTGCGGCAAGAGCACCATCTTGCGCATGATCGCCGGGCTCGAGGAGATCACCTCGGGCGCGATCTCGATCGATGGCCGCGTCGTCAACGAGGTCGATCCGAAAGACCGCGACATCGCCATGGTGTTCCAGGACTACGCGCTTTATCCGCATATGACGGTCGCGCAGAACATGGCCTTTTCGCTGCGCTACCGGGGGTTCGCGAAGGCCGAAATCGCGCGGCGCGTCGAGGCGGCGGCCCGCATGCTCGAAATCGAAGCGCTGGTGGCGCGCCTGCCGCGCCAGCTTTCCGGCGGGCAACGCCAGCGCGTCGCCATGGGGCGTGCCATCGTGCGCGATCCGAAGGTGTTCCTGTTCGACGAGCCTCTGTCCAATCTCGACGCCAAGCTGCGTGTCGCCATGCGCACGGAGATCAAGTCGTTGCGCCAGCGCGTGCCGGTCACCACGGTCTATGTCACCCATGATCAGGTCGAGGCGATGACCCTCGCCGATCGCATCGTGATCCTGGACAAGGGGAGCGTGCAACAGATCGGCACGCCCGAGGAGGTGTATGAGCGGCCGGCCTCGACCTTCGTTGCCGCCTTCATGGGTGCGCCGCCGATGAATCTCGTTCCGGCTTCGCTATCCGGCGAAGGCGCGATCGAGCTGCCCGGCGGCACGCGCCTCGACCTGCCTCCCGAAGCGTCGGCCAGGGCACGGCTCGACGCGGCGCGCGTCCGCGAGATATGGTTCGGCGTGCGGCCGGAGCACCTCGTCCCGGCGCGCGACGCCGGCAAGGCCGATATCGCCGCGCATGCCGGCGTCGTCGAGCCGCTCGGCTCGGACACGATGGTGCAATTCGCTCTCGGTGGCTCTACGCTCATCGCGCGCATGCCTCCGAAGAGCGTGCGCGCGACGGGCGACCCGTTGGCGCTCACGATCGATCCGCATGACGTTCATGTATTCGATCGCGCCTCGGGAATGAGGCTCTAGCCGCGCCGGTGCGGAGCCCGAGATATGCAGAGCGGCTGAACCGATGGAGACCTCCATGCAAAGACGCAGAGACGTGCTGGGAATGGCGGCCGGTGCGGCCGCGGCGAGCTTCCTGCCGAAGACCGTCTACGCACAGACGGGAACGAAGAAGCTTTCCCTTCTCACCTGGAACATCATCGACATGGAGCCGCTGTTCAAGCAGTGGTTCGCGACCTTCCAGGCGCAGAACCCGGGCGTCGAGATCGAATGGCTCGACAAGAAAGGCCCGGAGCTTCCTGCCTTCTACCAGACCCAGCTCGCAGCCGGCACGCCGCCCGACATCGTCGACATCCAAGGCGGGCTCGGGCTCGAATGGGCGGGCCAGGGCGCGCTCATGGACCTCACGCCGCTGCTCGCCAATGAACCTGCGGTGCGGGCCCGCTTCAACCCGGAATATCTCGCGAATTGGGTTTTCGAAGACAAGAATTACCTGATCCCGTTCTACGTCGCCAAAAGCCTGCTGTTCTACAACAAACCGTTGTTCAAGGCGGCCGGCGTCGACTATGCGCCCAAGAGCCTCGACGACATCCTGGCCTACGCCAAGGCGGTGTCGGGAGGGGACCGCACGGGCTTTCTCACCTTGAATTTCGACTGGCTCTACTGGCCCCTCCTTCGCATGCAGGGGGTGGATCTTTTGAGCCCGGATCTCAAGAAGCCGAGCTTCAACACGCCGGCCGGCATCGAAACCGCCGACAAGCTCGCCAAGGCGACGGCCGAGGGCTCGATCAACAAGATTTCATGGACGGGCCGCTGGGTCGAGCCGAACGGTGCTTTCGCGGCCGGCAACGTCGGCATGCTGCACGCCCATTCCTCTTCCTATTTCTTCGTGAAGACGCAAGGGTCCTGGATCGCTCCCGACACGATCGGCATCGCCGAGGTGCCCGGCTACTGGTCGACGCCGAACTCGCACGGCTACGCGATCTCGAAGGGCTCGAAGAATCCCGAGCTCGCCTGGGCTTTCCTGAAATTCGTCACCGAGAAGACGCAGGCCATGCAATTTGCCCGCGGCCGCACGCTGACGACCGCGAATACCGAGGTCGACAAGGAATTCCTCGCCGAGCTCGACAAGAACGACCCGACAGCCGCCGCCGTGTTGCGCACCCAGATCGAGCACACCGACAAGCTCACGGGCAATTGGCGCCTCAGCGATGATTCGGCAGTGAAGAACGTCGTCTGGGCGGAGATGCAGAACATCTTTCTCGGCCGTCGCGACGCCAAGACGGCGCTCGCCGATGCGGAGAAGAAGGTCGAACGCGAGCTGCGCAGGGCGTGAGCCTCGAAGTTCCGAACCCAGCTCCGGCGGCCGCTCGCGCAAGCGGGTTTGCGACGGAGGCACCCCGCGCCGATTGGTATCGGCGCAAGCGCACGCGCGAGGCCATGCTCGTCGCGTGCTTTCTCTTGCCGTCGCTCGCGATCTTCTTCCTCTACCGCATCCTGCCGCTCGCCTGGAACGTGGTTCTCTCCTTCGAATACTGGTCGCCGTTGAAGGCCGCGCGCTTTGCCGGCCTCGACAACTACGCGGAGATGTTCCTCGAGGACGATGTCTTCTGGCAGGCGCTGGGCAATACGCTGATCTTCATCCTGGCCTCGCCGATCGCGATCCTGCTCGCGCTCGCGGTGGCGCTCGCGGTCAACAGCGACCTCAAGGGGGCCGCCATCTACCGAACCATCGTGTTCCTGAGCTATCCCTTGATGAGCGTCGCGGTCGGCATCGTCTGGCGCTGGCTTTACGACGAGCGCGGCGGCTTCATCAATTTCGTCCTGCGCGGGACAGGCCTCATCAAGGACCCGATTCCTTTCCTGCAATCCTTCGGCTGGGCGCTTCCGAGCGTGATCCTGGCCGACATCTGGCAGGTGATCGGCTTCTACATGATCATCCTGCTCACCGGCCTGCAGAGCATTCCCCAGCACCTTTACGAAGCCGCGCGCATCGACGGTGCGCCCGCCGGCGCGCGCTTCCTTCGCATCACCTTGCCGATGCTGCGCCCCTCGCTCTTCATCTGCGCCGTGATCGGCATCCTGAACTCCTTCACGGCCTTCGATCTCGTCTACGTGATGACGGGGGGTGGCCCGGCACATGCGACCGAGCTCCTGGTGACGCACATCTACAACATGGGCTTCGGCGAGACGCGCTTCGACTACGCCGCGGCGCTCACCGTGGTGCAGTTCGCGCTGCTGGTGATCCTCACCTTCCTCGCGAACCGGGCCGCGGGCGGCAATGCCGGGGCGGTGGAGAACGCCTGATGCGAAAGCGCATGCATCTTGCGCGTCACCTCGTCATGATCCTCGTGTGCGCCCTCATGCTCGTGCCGTTCTACTGGGTGGCGAAGACGGCGGTGACCAACGAGAACATCTATGCCTACCCGCCGCGCATCCTGCCGCTCGATCCGCATCTCTATAACTTCGTCGATGTCTGGTACCTGATCCCCTTCGCCCGCTACTTCGCCAACAGCGTGATCGTCTCGCTGATCGCGGTCGCCGGAAACATCCTGTTCAACGCGGCGGCGGGATATGCCTTGACGAAGAGCTTCCCGGGCAGGCGAGCCGTGCTGCTGCTCTTCCTTTCCTGCATGCTGATCCCCTTTCAGGCGACCATCATCCCGGCCTACCTCGTGAGCGCGAGGCTGGGCGTGCTCAACAGCTATCTCGGGCTCGCCCTGCCGCTCTTGTCGACCATCGTCTGCATCTTCGTGTTCAAGGCGGCCTTCGAAGCGATCCCGGCGTCGTTGCAGCAGGCAGCGCGCATCGACGGGCTCGGCGAGTTGCGCATCCTGTTCAAGATCATGCTGCCGCTCGCCAAACCCGCCATCGCGACCAACATCATCTTGTCCTTCATCTGGTCCTGGAACGCCTTTCTCTGGCCGCTGATCATCACGCGCGACGTCGACATGCAGACCTTGCCGCTCGGCCTTGCGCGCTTCCTCGCCTATGTCGAGGACACGACCGGGGCGCTCTACGCCTTCGTGTGCATGGTGCTCTTGCCGGGCATCGTGGTGTTCCTGATGGCGCAGAAGGAGTTCATCCGCGGCCTTACCTCCGGAGCGACCAAGGGATGAGGTGGCGATGAACTGGCGAGCGATCCTCACGAGCCGCTTCTTCGTCGTGCCGGCAGTGGCGATCGTCGCGCTCATCGGCTGGAACCTCTATGTCGAGGCTCATGCGCATGGCCGCGTGAGCGGGAAGGTCACGGGTTCCGACGGCTCGCCCGCGATCGGGGCGACCGTCATCCTCTACGAGCGCAACATCACCTCGCATTTCCTCGAGAAGGCTCGCACGACCACGGATCAGACGGGCGCCTTCCGCTTCGACAACAACCGCTCGCACCAGATCAGGCTCGACGCGGCCTTCCCGGATGGCCGGCAGACGCAACCGCTGATCCTGCGCCTCTGGTTCGCCGCTCAGGATGTCCGCTTGCACGGGCCGCTGGTGCTGCCGGCGCCCAAGGGATGATCGAACGCCAATCCGACCTCGACATCGAAAATGATGATCCAGTTCGGGAAAGCTCATTTCGCGAAAAACTCGAGCCCGTCTGGGGAGGACCGCCTCGTCCCTCCGCGCGTCGTTGACAATCGATTAGCTAAGCTAATAAGCTAAGCTAAGCTAAGCTAAGCTAAGCTAAGCTAAGCTAGGAGGCGTAACATGGAAACTGTTACAATCCACACCGCAAAGACGACCTTGTCGAAACTCCTGGAACGGGTCGAAGCCGGGGAGGAGATCATCCTCGCGCGCGGCAAGGTGCCGGTCGCCAAGCTTGTCCCTTTGCAACCACCGTCGAGCAAGCGCCGATTCGGGGCATTTCGTGGAATGATTGCTGTCGGCCCGGAATTTTTTGAACCCTTGCCGGAGGGGGAGCTGGCAGCTTGGGAGTAGCAGGATGCAATTGCTGCTCGACACTCACGCCTTCCTCTGGTGGCTTTCTGGTGATGACGCTCTTTCTGTTGAAGCCAGAAAGGCAATAGCGGATGAGTGGAACGGTGTTTTCGTCAGTGCCGCAACGGCCTGGGAAATAACCACGAAGCATCGTATCGGCAAATTGTCCATCGCTGCCAGGCTGATAGCAGATCTCGACGGATCAATTGCGAGTCAGGGGTTCATCGGCCTGCCTATAAGCGTTCGGCATGGACAAACGGCGGGCGCTCTGCCCGGTCCTCACCACGACCCCTTCGATCGGATGCTGATTGCCCAGGCAATTCTCGAAGACCTCGTGCTGGTCTCCAACAAACGATCGTTTGACGCTTATGGCGTCGCGAGAATGTGGTGAAGCCGCAACGAAGCGCCTTCGAAAGCTCATATCGGGGCAAGCCGCCCAAAGCCTAGGCCATTGCCTGTTTTTTAGGCAGGCGGGTGAGACGCCTCCGCCACCGCCAACCTGGAGCCGCGCCCTGGCTCGCTTTGTTGTGTCCATTCTCTCCAGCATCTTGGCAATGCCCATGAGCCAAGCGCCACGCGACTTTCTTTGGCATGGCCTTTGTAAAGAGCCGTCGAAGGGACCGATGCGGAAGGGTCCCATGGAGGCGAGTTTTATGAAAATCGTGATGGCCGTCATCAAGCCCTTCAAGCTCGAGGAGGTGCGCGACGCGTTGACGGGGATCGGCGTGCACGGCCTCACCGTCACCGAGGTCAAGGGATATGGACGCCAGAAGGGGCACACCGAAATCTACCGCGGCGCCGAATATGCCGTGAGCTTCCTGCCGAAGCTCAAGATCGAGGTGGCCGTGGCCGCGGGCCTCGTTCCCAAGGTGGTCGAGGCGATCACCGCAGCGGCGCGCACCGGCCAGATCGGCGACGGCAAAATCTTCGTCTACGAGCTCGAGGAAGCGGTGCGCATCCGCACGGGCGAGCGCGACGAAGACGCCCTTTGAAATTCGCTCCGAGAAACTCCACGGACAGGATCAAGCTCATGACGTTCAAGATGTTTTCACGTGCGGGGCTGCTCGCTCTTATGTGCGGGCTTTTCTTCGCGGCCGCGGCGACCGCCGTCCCATCGGTCCAGGGCTTCGCGCAGACCACCGCCCCCGCCGCGTCCGAGACCGCCGCACCGGCGGCGCCGGCCGCCACGGTTGCCGCTCCGCCGGCATGCGATGCCAAGACGCTGAAGGATTGCACGCCGAATTCCGGCGATACGGCCTGGATGCTGACCTCGGTCGCGCTCGTCCTGATGATGACGATACCGGGCCTCGGCCTCTTCTACGGGGGCATGGTTCGCAAGAAGAATGTCGGAGACACGGTGATGACGAGCTTCGCCATCACCTGCCTCGTCACGGTGATCTTCGCCTGCGTCACCTACAGCATGGCCTTCACCAGCGGGACGGCCTTCGTCGGCGGCTTCAGCCGGGCCTTCCTGCGCGACATCGTGAGCGACATCTCGAAGGGCATCGGCAATCCCAATTCGCTCGCGCCGACCATCCCCGAGACCGTCTACATGTGCTTCCAGATGACCTTCGCGATCATCACGCCGGCGCTCATCGCGGGCGCCTTCGCGGAACGCATGAAGTTCTCGGCGATGTTGTGGTTCATCGGGTTGTGGGCGATCTTCGTCTATGCGCCGATCGCCCATTGGGTGTGGGGACCCGACGGGATCTTCAGCGCCGCCAACACCGACGACAAGGGCGATTTCGCCGGCTGGGTCAAGGTGCTCGATTTCGCCGGCGGGACGGTGGTGCATATCAATGCCGGTGTCGCCGGCCTGATGTGCGCCCTCATGCTCGGCAAGCGTCGCGACACGGGCCCCGGCCACAACATGGTGCTGACCTTCATCGGCGCGGCGCTGCTCTGGGTCGGCTGGTTCGGCTTCAACGCGGGCTCGGCCGTCAGCGCCGGCATGCAGGCCGGCATGGCGATGACGGTCACGCAGATCGCGACCGCGGTCGCCGGGCTCACCTGGATGTTCGTCGAATGGGCGCATCGCGGCAAGCCGACCGTGATCGGCATCGCCTCGGGCGCGGTCGCCGGCCTCGTCGCCATCACGCCGGCCTCGGGTTTCGTCGGCCCGATCGGCTCGATGGTCATCGGCGTCGCGGCCGGCGTCGCCTGCTATCTGGGCGCGACCTCCCTCAAGCATGCCTTCGGCTATGACGACGCGCTCGACTGCTTCGGCGTCCATGCCGTCGGCGGCATGGTCGGCGCCATTCTCACCGGCGTCTTCGCGATCGAGCAATATGGCGGCACGCCGGGTCTCATCGAGGGCAATGCACATCAGGTCTTGAATCAGGTCATCGGCGTCGCCGTCGTGTTCATCTATGACGCGGTCATTTCCCTCATCATCCTGAAGATCGTGGACATGGCGATCGGCCTGCGCGTCGACAAGGATATCGAGCAGGAAGGGCTCGATCTCGCGCTGCATGGCGAGGCGGTGCAGTGAGGTTCCCCTCCATCAAGCCCCTGCCGCAAAGGCGTAAATCCGGCTGAGCTTTTACGAATTCCTCCCGGAAGGGGCGCGGTAGGGCCGCGCCCCTTTTTTGTCGTGCCTCGGCCGGTTTGAGCGAAAAGGCACGCCGGGGAGGTCCCTTGTGGCATTTCTCGCTTGCGCAAAGCCTCGGCAGCGCCTCACTGCGCAGCCGTGGTTCGCGGCTGCCCGGGAAAGTCAAGGTTAATTAACCCAGCCGGCTTAGCGTTTGCCCGAACAGCGGAACCTCGGGTTTGCGACACCATGCGCATGATGCGCCTCATTTCGTCTCCTTTCGACGGCTTGCCGGACGCGGTGCGCGAATTTCTCGGTCGGCGTGCGCTCGAAGCCGCGGGCGCGGCGCTGATTGGAGGCTCCGGCGCGGCGGCGCTCGCGCTCGCGAGCTGGTCGGTCGCCGATCCGAGCATCAATCACGCGGTGAACGGGACCGTGCACAACCTCGCCGGCTATCCGGGCGCGGTGGTTTCCGACGTCATGATGCAGATGGTCGGTCTTGCGAGCTCGGCGGCCCTGATGCCGCCGCTGCTTTGGGGGTTTCGGCTTCTCTGGCGGCGACGGATCTCCCCGTTTGCGCCGCGCCTTGCCATGTGGGTCCTCGGCACGCTCGCCGCGTCCGGTTTCGCGAGCGCCTGCCCGACGAGCGCGCGTTGGCCTCTGCCGAGCGGGCTCGGCGGGGTCGCCGGCGATGCCATTCTCGGCCTCTTCGCGACGTTCAGCATGGCGCATGGCGTCGGACGGCTGGTGATCGCGGTCGCTCTCGCGGTCGTCGCCGTCCTGGCGCTCACCGCGTCCGTCTCGATGAGTGCCGATGCGGAAAGAGCCGTGACGCTGGAGGATGACGAGCCCGTGCCGATGCCGGGTCGCGGCGCGATTCGCGCCCGCGTCGACGAGTTCGAGGAGGCGGATGCGGAGCCAGGCCTTGCCCTTCTTTCGGCCGGCGCCCTCGCTCATGCCTTTCTCAGCGCCAGGGGCGCCTTGGCAAGGCGCCTCAGCGCCGGCGCATCGGGCGGCCCGGAGAGGAGCGCGCCCATGCTTCAGCGGGAGCCGCGATTCGGGCTCGCAACTCCCGGCGGGATGACATCACCACAAGCGCCGCGCGAAGGCGCATCGCGCATCCAGATCCATAATCAGCCCGCCGCGCAGAGGCAGGCCCAGCCTCCCCAAGCCTTCGTTTCGAGTGCGAGGCCAGCACCGATCGACTCGCCGGGCGCCAAGCTCGCGGCGGAGATGCTGGCGCGCAAGGCGAGCCTGGTGACCCATGCGCGAAGGCTCGCCAGGGCGATGACTGGCGCGGGCGCGGCCGGAGCCGCCGCGGAGGCTTTGGCGCGGATCGAGCCGGAGCTTTCGATGTCAGGCGCCGGGCCCCGCGTCGCGCAGGCGCCGGCCGTGGAGCGGCCGTTCCCGGAGGAAGGCATCGTCGAGGCGGAAGAGCCGCCGGCGAGGAAACGCGTCGCCAATCCCGCCGCGCCGCCCAAGACCGGCCAGCGCCTGGCGAAAGAGGCCCAGCCGAAGCTTTTCGACAGCCTCACCTATCAGCTTCCCGCGCTCATGCTGCTTTCCGAGCCGCGCCGGCAACTGGGGCCGGTGGTGAGCGAGGACGCGCTCGAACAAAATGCGCGGCTGCTCGAGGGCGTCCTCGAGGATTTCGGCGTGCGCGGCGAGATCATGAATGTGAGGCCAGGACCCGTCGTCACTCTCTACGAGCTCGAGCCGGCGCCCGGCACGAAATCCTCGCGCGTCATCAGCCTCGCCGACGATGTGGCGCGCTCGATGAGCGCTGTCTCGGCGCGCATCGCCGTCGTCTCCGGGCGCAACGCCATCGGCATCGAATTGCCGAACCAGAGGCGCGAGACCGTCTATCTGCGCGAGCTCCTCGCCTCTTCCGATTTCGAGAGCTCGAAATACCGGCTGCCGCTTTGCCTCGGCAAGACGATCGGCGGCGAGCCGGTGATCGCCGAGCTCGCGCGGATGCCGCATCTCCTCATCGCCGGCACCACGGGCTCCGGCAAATCGGTGGCGATCAACACCATGATCCTGTCGCTGCTCTACCGCCTGAAGCCCGAGGAATGCCGCCTGATCATGGTCGATCCGAAGATGCTCGAACTTTCCGTCTATGACGGCATTCCGCATCTTCTGACGCCTGTGGTCACAGACCCGAAGAAAGCCGTGGTCGCGCTCAAATGGGCGGTGCGCGAGATGGAGGAGCGCTACAAGCGCATGTCGAAGCTCGGCGTGCGCAATATCGACGGCTACAACGCCCGCATCAACGACGCGAAGGCGAAAGGCGAAATCATCAACCGCACGGTGCAGACCGGCTTCGACCGCGAGACGGGCGAGGCGATCTACGAGCAGGAGGAGATCGATCTCGAGGCCTTGCCCTTCATCGTCGTCATCGTCGACGAGATGGCCGACCTCATGATGGTCGCCGGCAAGGACATCGAAGGTGCGGTGCAGCGCCTGGCGCAAATGGCGCGCGCGGCGGGCATCCATGTGATCCTCGCGACGCAACGACCCTCGGTCGACGTCATCACCGGCACGATCAAGGCGAATTTCCCGACCCGCATCTCCTTCCAGGTGACCTCGAAGATCGACAGCCGCACCATTCTGGGCGAGCAAGGCGCCGAGCAGCTTCTCGGCCAGGGCGACATGCTGTTCATGGCGGGCGGCGGCCGCATTTCGCGCGTGCACGGGCCCTTCGTCTCCGATGCCGAGGTCGAGAAGGTCGTGGCCCATCTGAAATCGCAGGGACGGCCGGAATATCTCGCCGACGTGCTCGCCGAAGACGAGGATATGGCCGAAGCCGACGAGGACGGCGCGGTGTTCGATCAAGGCGCGTTCGGCGCGCCCTCGGGCGACATCTATGACCAGGCGGTCGCGGTGGTGCTGCGCGACAAGAAGGCCTCGACCTCCTACATCCAACGCCGGCTGCAGATCGGCTACAACCGGGCCGCCTCGTTGATGGAGCGCATGGAGAAGGAGGGTATCGTCGGCTCCGCGAACCACGCCGGCAAGCGCGACATCCTCGTCGAGACGGCCGGCGCGACGCGAGACGAGATGCTGCCCGAGGAGGACGAAGCCGAGGCGTGACCGCGCGGCTGGTTTCGCAGGCGGGTATCACCCTCCCAAAGCTGGCTCATCATTTGATCTGCCCGAGAAACTTTTTGATTTGATCCCATATTGGGAACATGTTATGGCTACAAACGTAATAGCAAGGAAAGCGCTCCGAGCGTTTTGGAAGCAACACCCACAAGCAGAGACCCCGCTCAGCACGTGGTACCATATCGTTTCCAAGGGGGATTGGGATTCTCCTACGGATTTGAAGAAGGCATTTGGAATCAACGTGGACTTCCTCGGAGATAACAGGGTTGTTTTTGACATAGGCGGAAACAAGTACCGTCTTGTTGTTCGTTTCGCCTATAAGTTCAAAAGCGCCCTCATTAAATTTGTCGGCACGCACGATGAGTACGACCGTATAGATGCGGAGACCGTGTGATGATGGATGTAAGGGCTCTTCATGACGAACAGGACTATGGCTGGGCGATCAGCGAGGTCACTCGCTACTTCGAATCGCAGCCTGAGCTTGACACTGATGACGGCGACCGCTTCGAAGTGCTCGCTACCCTTATCAAGGAGTATGAGGATAAGCACGTTGAAGTCTCGCAAGGGGATCCGGTCGACATCCTCAAATTTGCCATCGAATCCATGGGAAGATCGCAAGCCGATCTCGGCAAGCTCATCGGCCGGAATCGCGCCTCTGAAATACTGAACCGCGTCCGTCCTCTAAACCTCGATATGATCCGCACGATCAGCGCGGCGTGGCATATCCCGATTGAGTTATTGACCCCTCAATATGAGATGACGCGCGCTCGCGCGTGAGCCTTTTCGGTATGAGCCCGCAATCCTTCAAAACCCGGGCGACCATAATCTTGGCGAAGCAATCGATCTGGATAGCCGCACTCGCCTCGGCTTAGATCGGCTCGGGAGTTTCAAACCTTCTAGCCGGCCTACCTTTATCGCATAATCCATCGCAAATATGAGGTTCCTCGCCGATCACGCTTCAGCTTGTGCGAGACCCCGATCCGGTCTCAACTTGAGGCCGCCAATCAGAATCGATCGTCCGCGCGAGCCGTGGCAGGAACCATGTCCAACCCATCCTTCGTCCCCACGTCGAGCTTCATGGGCGTGCCGCGCGGCAGCGCGAATTCGAGCGCGAAGGCCGCTGTCGTCGGCCTTCCTTTCGATTGCGGCACGCATCCCTACCGCATCGGGGCGCGGCTTGGCCCCTCCTCCATACGCGAGCAATCGCTCCTACTTCGCCCCTACGAGATCGGCGCCGACCTCGACCCGCTCACGGCGCTCGGCGTCGTCGACATGGGTGATGCGCCCGTGCGCCCGGGTGAGATCGAGCCCTCCTTCGCCGCGATCGAGGAAACGATAGGTCTCCTCGCCGAGGCGGGGATCGTGCCGGTCTCGCTCGGCGGCGATGGCGCGATCGCCTTGCCGGAGATGCGCGCCCTGCACCGCGTTCATCGCGATCTCGTGACCGTGCATATCGATGCCCACACCGATGCCTATCCGATCCCCGGCTACAACACCGCGACGGCCTTCGCGCGAGCCGTCGAGGAGGGGCTGGTGGAAGCGCCGCGGTCCTTCCAGATCGGCATGCGCGGCACCGTCATGGTGCCGGGCGTCCTCGCGCATGCGCGCAAGCTCGGCTACAACGTCGTGACCATGGACGAGCTCTTGAGCCGCGGCATCGCCAACGTCTTCGCCAAGATGCGCGAGAAGGTCGGCGACCGGCCGGTCTACCTCTCCTACGACATGGACTTCTTCGATCCCTCGGTGGCGCCCGGCGTTTGCACGCCGACATGGGGCGGCGCCTCGGCGCGCGAAGGCCTCGCGGCGCTCGATGCTTGCGGAGGGCTCAACCTCGTCGGCGTCAACGTCAACACGGTGAGCCCGCCTCACGACATAGGCGGCATGTCGGCCTTGCTCGCCGCGACGGTGACGCTCGGCAGCCTCGGCCTCATCGCCCGCAACCACCAGGCCTGAGGGTGGCCAAAGGGGGCCATGTCCGCGTTCGCCTGCGCGCGGGCACATGCCTTGGCCTCCATCGCGGCGCCGTCGTTTCGCCATCTCGCTGGTTTCTAAGAAGCCGCGACCCATTCCGAGCCCTGGCGCGGAAGCGAAAGGCATCTCGCGAAACGAAAATGGGACGAGACGAGTTGATTGCAGGCGGCCGGCTCGGCTCTCTTCGAGCAGGAACGGCGCGGGCAAGGAGATGCTGATGAGGCGCGCTACCATCGCGGCGGCTTGGGGCTTCGGCTTTGCCGCTCTCACAGGGACGCCGCTCGCGGCGCAGCAGGGGCCGGCTCCGCTGTCGATCACGCCTTCGGCGCGGCCGTCAGCCGCGCGCCCTGCCGTTTCCCCGCCCACGCCCGGCGGCGCCCAGCCGGCCGCCACCACGGCCGCGGCGCCGAGCATCGATCAGGTGAACGCCTACCTCAACGGCCTGACGCAGCTCATCGGCAACTTCACCCAGATCGGGCCGGACGGAACGCGCACCGACGGCAAGTTCTACATGCGTCGACCGGGCAAGCTGCGCTTCGACTACAATCCGCCGAGCCCGCTCCAGATCGTCGCCGACGGCAAATCGGTCATCCTGCGTGACCGTCGCCTGGCGACGCAGGACCTTTATCCCCTGGGCCAGACACCCTTGAAGTTCCTGCTCGCCGATCACATCGATCTGCGCCATGACGAGACCGTCAAATCGGCGAGGCTCGAAGGTGATGCCTTCGTGGTGGTCATCGAGGACAGATCGACTTTCGGCGGCACTTCGCGAATCGCCTTGACCTTCGACGCCAAGGTTACGGCGTTGCGAAGCTGGGTGGTGACCGATCCGCAGGGTTACGACACGACGGTGATGCTCTCCAACCTCGATACCGCTAAGCGGCCGGACGACAAGGAATTCGTGATCGACTACCAGCGGGTCTTATAAGGGGCTTCGTCGATCAGAGGGCCCGAGAGGAGGCGCGCGCCGACAGCGAAACTTCATGTGATATGAGCGGCGCGGAGTGGGCGCCGCTCGCCGCAATGCCACCCATGGAGGCCGGGCATCCACGAGCACCATGGAGGGAAGCTTGCAGGCGCGGCCCCACGTGATCATCCTCAACGGCGTCGGCAGTGTGGGAAAAAGCTCGACGGCCCGCGCGCTCCAGAAAGTGAGCCGCAAGCCGTTCCTGCATCTCGCGATGGATCATTTCCTCGACATGCTGCCCGAAAGGATGTTCGGCCATGCGGACGGCCTGGTTTTCGAGCCGACACTGGACGATGACAGGCCATACGTGAAGATCACGACCGGTCCTGTCGTCGATCGCGCCCTACGAGGCATGCGTCACGCCATCGCGGCCATGGCACCTGAGGGAAATAACCTCGTCGTCGATGATGTCCTGATCGAGGAGGGCAGGGACCGTGAATATCGTGCTTTGCTGCAGCACGCCGATGTCCGCTTCGTCGGTCTTTTTGCTTCACTCGATGTGCTCGAAGCTCGGGAGCGAGAGCGTGGCGACCGCGAGATCGGGTTGGCGCGGTGGCAATTCGACCGTGTCCACCGAAACGTCACCTATGATCTCGAGATCGACACCGCCGAGACGACACCCTTGGAGAACGCTCGACAGATCTGCGAAGCCTTCGGCCTTTGAATATCCGGACGCCGAGGAGGTCGAAAAGCAATTCCGGCCTGCCAGGACCTCGGCGACGAAGACCGCGAGCCTCACGGTTCAAAGCCTGCCGGTCGCGTCCAACATGAAGGTGCTTCAATGAACAGAAGAGGTCTGCTGCTTTGATCTGCCTTTGATCGGTTCTGCCTGGGACCGATGATCGCCGCCTGCTCGCTACACTCGGCAGCGTCAAGGCGTGAGCACCAGCCGATTGTCCAGCACCTGGAAGCCCGAGAGGCGCTTGAGGAACGTCATGCCGAGAAGGCTGATGCGACCAGCGCCACGCGGCAGCACGATGGTCGAGACGTCGCGCACGCGGATCTGGCCGAGCGAGACTTCGCGCAGCTCGGCCTCGGCCGCCATGACGACGCCGTTCGCCGTGTTGATCGGCTGTTTGTAATCGCTCGGGAAGGGATGGATGCCGGCGCGCTCGGCGTCCTCGGCCGTGAGCGCCACGGAGAAGGCCCCGGTGTCGACGAGCATCCTCAAGGTCGCGCCTTCGACGACGACATCGGCCTGGAATTGGCCTGCGCGGTCCCCGTAGAGCGTCATCGGACCGCCACCGAATGCCGGGGCCGGCGCCGCCCGGACGAGGGCCGCTGCCGGCTCCGAGACGGTGCGAGACGGCGGCGGTGCGAGCTGAAAGACCTGGAAGCCCTTCACCGCGAGAACGATCAAGACCGCCGCGACCGCGAGCGGGCGACCCGCGAATTTCAGAACGTCGAGGAGCATGGCCTCATCCCTGGAGTGCGAGACGCCTCGCATCATTGCGCATTGCGGTTGCGCAGATATTGATGCCCGAGCCGGCGGTCCCATACTTCTCGATCCACGGTGAACAGAGGGTCGAGGCAATCCTTCAATTGCTTGCGAACCTCGCGCTCCCAGGCGACCCGGTCACGCCGACGCGCTTGATCTCCCATTCGAGCTCGACACCCGATGTTTCGCGCACCCGGCGACGCACCTCTTCGCCCAGCGCCTCGATCTCGTCGGCAGTGGCGCCCCCATGGTTGATCAGGAAATTGCAGTGCAGCTCGGAAACCTGCGCGTTGCCGAGGCGCAAGCCGCGGCAACCGGCGGCATCGATGAGCTCCCAGGATTTCCGTCCCGGCGGATTCTTGAAGGTCGACCCGCCCGTGTGTGTATTGACGGGCTGGGTTGACGAGCGCTTGCCGGTGATCTCCTGCATCTCGGCGCGGATCGTCTCGGCGTCGCCCTTTTGCCCCTGGAACGTCGCCTCGACGAAAATGAGTTGATCGGGCACGGCCGAGCGGCGATAGGAAAAGCCCATTGCGCCATTGCCCAGGGCGATGATCTCGCCGGCGCGATCCACCGCCCTGGCCTCGACCAGCACATCCTTCGTTTCTCCCCCGTAAGCGCCGGCATTCATCCTGAGCGCACCCCCGATGGTGCCCGGAATGCCGCGGTAGAAGGAGAGCCCGGCGAGGCCGAATTTCGCGGCTCCGAGCGCGAGCTTCACGTCGGGGGCGGCGGCCCCTGCCCGCACGCGCTCACCCGGCTCGGAGGCCACCTGCATGAAGCCGCGCCCGAGGCGGATCACGACGCCGGCGACGCCGCCGTCCCGCACCAGGAGGTTCGAGCCGAGCCCGATGGTCAAGATCGGCAGCTCGCGCGCGGCCGGGGTTTTTTTGAGGGCGGCCAGGAAATGCCGCAGATCGTCGAGATCGTCCGGGGTGAACAAAAGCTCGGCCGCGCCTCCGGCGCGAAACCAGGAGATCGGCGCGAGCGGAGCGTCGGCCTTGAGCTCGCCGCGCAACTTGGGCGCAAAGGCGCTGAGCGCGGCGAGAAGGTCTTGCGTCATGAGATCATCCCCTTCGAGAGCGGATAGATGTCCGGCTTCCACGCGAGATTCAAGCGCGCGACCCGTGGATGCGGCCGATTCAAGCTTGCGATTTTTCAAGGAGGGACTTCGCTACCGAGACAGAGACTCAGCTGGCGGAGTAGCTCCCTTCGTTCGATCCTGGAGTTGACCGGGAAACGGTGCCAACCGCCCTCTTTATGCAGATCGGCGAAGACGCCCGCTGGATCTTCGTGAAAATGCAGCATGGCCCGGGAGCGCAAGTAAAAGACACCGCGTGCTCTTTCCTTGAGCGTGGTGTGGCGGCGGATGTCCTCCAGCAACGGCTCCAGCGCATCGAGGCATTCGGGCGTCGCGTGCTTCATCTTGCACTCTTGGAAGGCACCGCGAGCCGGGCAAGAAAGTCGGGCAGGGGACGGCCTTGCGAGACGAGATAGGCGGCCATCGCCGAGACCACCTGGCGCACCGCCGGCCTCGCCGTGACCTTGTCGCGCCAGCGCAGGAGCTTGGGCGTCGCCGCCGTCATGGGGGCGCCCATGCGGGCGCCGAAGAGCTGCGCCATGTAGAAGGCGATGTCGGCATAGGAATAGGAGCCGGCGAGATAGTCGCGATCCGCCAGAAGCTTTTCCATCTCGAGGTAGAAACGCGCCGCCGTCTCGCGCGCCGCGACGGCCGTGGGATCGTCCGGCGTCTCCTGCAGCGACATCAACCGGACGATCGGCGGAAAATAGACCTCGTCCGATTTGTGCTCGATGAGACGGGCACGCGCCCTGTCGGCTGTTCGGCGCGGCCAAAGCGGCGGCTCGGGGCGCAAGTCTTCGAAATATTCGAAGATCTGCGTGGAATCGAAGATCTCCAGATCGCCATGCACCAGGACCGGCACCTGACGCTTCGGATTGATGCGAAGGACTTCCGGGTGCTTGGGTTCATAGAGGCGCTTCATCTCGAACGGCACCATGACGAGGCTGAAATCGAGCCCCTTCTCGCGGGCGGCGATCTCGGCCTTGGCGCCGAACATGCTCAAGGGACCGGAGTAGAGGATCATGCGACCGACGCCCTTGCTCTCGTCGGCGCCGCCGGCTTCGCGTTTCCCGTCACGATGCGATTTCGTCGTCATGATCCTCTCCTGTCGAAACACCGACGCGCCGCCATTCACCTGCCGCCCCGCGGAAGGTTCCGGTGCGGGTCGATCGCCTATTTCCCTTCGCATGAACGAAGGGTGAGCCGAGCTTCATGCACCGGATACTTGAGGGTTCCCAATGTCCATTGCGCTTTGTGGAGCGGCGGATGATAATACCTGCGCTGAACCTTCTTTCGTAAGGCCGATACTCGGATGGGAGCTGCGTCGTAAGGAGAGAGAGCATGACGGACCTAGGGACGAAACGGCAGGGCGCATCGGGATTGATCATCGACCGTCGCGAATTGATGGCAGGCGCCATGGCCTTGGGCATCGGTCTCGACATGCGCACCGCGCTCGCCGACGATACGCCCAAGAAGGGTGGCACCTTCAGGCTCGGCATGGAAGGCGGCAGCGCCTCCGACAGCCTCGATCCCCGCACCTATGCGGATTCCATTCAACATCGCCTACGGCTGGCAAATCTGGAACGGCCTCGTCGAGGTCGATCTCAAGGGCAATGCCGCGGGGGAACTCGCCGAGAGCTGGGAAGCCAAGCCCGGAGCGACAAGCTGGATCTTCAACATCCGCAAGGGGGTTACCTTCTCCTCGGGCAAGACGCTGGACGCCGATGACGTCATCTATTCGATCAACCTGCATCGCGGCGAGACGAAGTCGGGCGCGAAGGACCTTCTGAGCTCGATCACCGACATCAAGAAGCTCAGCGCCAACCAGATCGAGATCACGCTTTCGAGCGGCGACGCCGATCTCCCTTATGTGTTCGCGGACTATCACGTGCTGATCGTGCCCAACGGGTTCACCGATTTTTCAAAGCCCGACGGCACGGGCGCCTATGCGCTGGAAAGCTTCGAGCCGGGCGTGCGCGTCATCACCAAGAGGAAATCGGGAGCCTACTGGAAACCGAACCGCGGCAATTTCGACAGCGTCGAGATTCGCTACATCCCCGACACGGCGGCGCGGACTCAGGCGCTGATCTCCGGCCAGATCGACGGCGCCAACCGCCTCGACGCCAGGACGGTCAACCTGGTCATGAAGGCGCCCACCGTGGATGTGGTGAGAACCAAGGGCACCGGCAATCGCTTCGCCTTCGTGGCGCTTTGCGACGACGATCCCTACACCAACAACGACATCCGGCTCGCGCTCAAATACGGCATCGATCGCCAGAAGATCGTCGACACCGTCTACAAGGGCTATGCGACGATCGGCAACGACACGACGGTCGCGCCCTCGACCAAGTATTACGCCAAGGACGTGCCGCAGCGCCCCTACGATCCCGACAAGGCGGCGTTCCACTTCAAGAAGGCCGGCATGGCGAATGCCAAGATGGAGCTGCAGGTCTCGGAAGGCGCCTTTTCCGGGGCGACCGACGCCGCGGTCCTCTATCAGGAGGCCATGAAGAAGGCCGGCCTCGACCTCCAGGTCAAGCGCGTCTCGGGCGACGGCTATTGGTCCAATGTCTGGTTGAAGGTGCCGTTCTGCGCGGTGTATTGGGGCGGTCGTCCGACCGTCGACAATCAGCTCTCGCAGACCTTCCTGTCGACGGCGAACTGGAACGACACGCATTGGAAGCGTCCGGACTTCGACAAGCTGATCATCGCCGCCCGCGCCGAGCTCGACGAGGCCAAGCGCACGCAGATGTATTCCGACGCGCAGAAGATGATCGATCGACGACGGCGGCATGGTCTGCTTCGCCATCGGCGATTATCTCGACGGCTATGGCAAGAAGGTCAAGGGCACCGCGCCGCATCCCCATTACGACATGTGCGATCAGCGCGTTGCCGAAAAGGGCTGGTTCGCGTGAACCTGTCCGGTCTTTCGAAAGGCTGATGGAGCGCCCGTGCTACGACTCGTCGCAACACGGGCCGGCCTTGGAGTCCTGACGCTTCTCGCCGTCTCGGTGCTGATTTTCGTCTGCACCCAGATCCTGCCGGGCGATGTCGCCGAGGCCGTGCTCGGGCAGCAGGCGACACCGGATGCGTTGAGGGTCTTTCGGCCAGGAGCTCGGCCTCGATCAGCCCGCCTATGTGCGATATTTCGCCTGGCTGTTCGGCGTATTGCATGGCGATTTCGGCCGGGCGCTGACCAATCAGCGCGACATCGTCGAGGAGCTGCTGCCGAGGTTCACCAACACGCTGTTCCTGGCCGGATATGCCGCGATCGATCGCGGTGCCGCTCGCGGTCGGCCTCGGCATCCTCTCGGCGATCAACGAAGGGCGCCTGACCGACCGAATCGCGAATGTCCTGACGCTCATCGCGATTTCGGTTCCGGAATTTTTCGTCGGCTATGTCCTGATCATCCTTTTCGCCATCAACTTCCGTGGTTTCCTTCGCTGGCGACCGTCTTTCCGGGGATGGGACTCGGTGAGCGCTTCTATGTCGCGACGTTGCCGGCGCTGACGCTGACCCTGGTCGTGATGGCGCATATGCTGCGCATGACCCGCAATTCCGTTCTGTCGATCATGTCGACGCCCTATGTCGAAATGGCCTTTCTGAAGGGGCTGTCGCGCTCGCGCGTCGTGTCGCGCCATGCGCTGCCCAATGCGGCGGGACCGATCATCTCGGTGGTCGCGCTCAACCTCGCCTATCTCGTGGTCGGCGTCGTGGTGGTCGAGAATGTCTTCGTCTATCCCGGCGTCGGCCAATACATGGTCGACGCCGTCTCCAAGCGCGACGTCCCGGTGATCCAGGCCTGCGGCCTGGTCTTCGCCGCCGTTTTCGTGCTCCTGAACACGCTTCGCCGACATTCTGGCGATCCTCGTCAATCCTCGCCTTCGGCGTCGACGGTAGAGGGAAGCCCATGACCATATTCGGACACAAGCACCTCTCACCGCCCAGATCGGGCTAGCGATCGTCGTGATCAACCTGTTCGTCGGCGATATTCGGACCCTGGCTCGCGCCCTACGATCAGTCGCAGTCGGTCGGCGACACCTGGGCGACATCCTCGCCGCAAATGCTGCTCGGCGCCGATCAGATCGGCCGCGACATGCTCACCCGGTTGATCTATGGCGCGCGCATGACGATCGGCATCGCCGCCTGCACGACGCTGTTGTCGTTCTTCATCGGCGTGACGTTGGGGTTCACGGCCGCGGTGATGGGAAAATGGGTCGACCTGTTGTTGTCTCGCCTCGTCGACATCATCTTGTCGATCCCTTCCTTGATCTTCGCCCTGATCATCCTCGGCGTGTTCGGCTCCTCGATTCCTGTGCTGATCGTGACCATCGCCGTGCTGGATTCGACGCGCGTTTTTCGGCTCGCCCGCGCGCTCGGGATGAATCTCGCCGTGCTCGAGTTCGTCGAGGCCGCGCGCCTGCGCGGTGAAGGGCTCTGGTGGGTGATCCGCCGGGAAATTCTGCCGAACGCCGCGGCACCCCTGATGTCGGAATTCGGCTTGCGGTTTTGCTTCAACTTCCTCTTCGTCGCGGCCCTCAGCTTCCTCGGGATCGGGGTTCAGCCTCCCTATGCGGATTGGGGCGGCATGGTCCGCGAGAACGCTCCCGCCATCAATTTCGGCCTGTTCGCGCCGCTTTATCCGGCTCTTGCGATTTCGGCGCTGACGGTCGGAGTCAATCTCGTGGTCGACTGGCTGTTGTCGATCGACGCCAGACCGTCCGGCGCCCAGGCTGAAATGTGAGGAGATCGCCCGCATGAGCGACGACCTGGTACTGCATTTGGAAGGCCTCATGGTCGAGACGATCAAAGGGGCCGTGCTCGTCGACAATGTCGACGTGACGTTGAAGCGCGGCGAGATCCTCGGCCTCATCGGCGAATCGGGAGCCGGGAAGTCGACGATCGGCCTCGCCTCCATGGCCTATGCTCGGGCCGGCTGCCGGATCACCGGCGGCAGCATCACGCTCAACGGAACGGAATTGCGCGCCAGCACGGCTGCCCAGCGACGCAACTTTCGCGGCAAGAGCATTGCCTATATCGCGCAAAGCGCCGCGGCCTCGTTCAATCCGGCCATGAGCTTGATGGATCAGGTCTGCGAGGCTCCAGTCACACATGGGGTGATGGACAGAGCCGAGGCCGAGGCCTATGCGCTGCGCCTGTTCCGCACGCTGCAATTGCCGAACCCTGAAAATTTCGGACGTCGCTTTCCGCATCAGGTTTCCGGAGGTCAGCTGCAGCGTGCCATGGCCGCGATGGCGATGAGCTGTCGGCCCGATGTCATCGTGCTCGACGAGCCGACCACGGCTCTCGACGTCACGACCCAGATCGAGGTGCTGGCGCTCCTGCGCGACCTCATCCGGGAATTCGGAACGGCCGGCCTCTACATCACCCACGACCTCGCGGTGGTCGCGCAGATCGCGCATCGGATCATGGTGCTCAGGCATGGGAAGATGGTCGAGATGGGCGATGCGTCCCAGGTGCTGGAGCGGCCGACGACGCCCTATGCCACGGCTCTCGTGAACGAGCGCCGCGAAGCCGACCATCTGGCGCTCATCGCGCCTCCCAGGGAGGCAAACCCCGTTTTGAGCATCCGCGATGTCGAGGCGGGCTACGGGCCGAACATGCCCGTCGTCAAGGGAGCCAATCTCGACATCGCGCGGGGCGAGACCTTCGCCATCGTGGGCGAATCCGGTTCCGGCAAGAGCTCGCTGGCGCGTATCGTGGTGGGGCTTCTGCCCCGCTGGTCCGGCGACATCAGCCTCATGGGCCGGACATTGCCTCCCACCTTGGCGGCGCGGCCTCGCGACATCTTGCGTCGCCTGCAGATGGTGCACCAGATGCCGGATGTCGCGCTCAACCCGCGCCAGACGTTGGAGGAGATCATCGGGCGCCCGGTGACCTTCTACTTCGGTCGCTCGGGCAAAGCCGTGAAGGAACGGGTCCGCGAGCTTTTGGAGCTGGTCGGCCTGCCCGAGGATTTCGCCAAGCGCCGCCCCGGCCAGCTTTCCGGTGGCCAGAAGCAGCGGGTATGCATCGCGCGGTCGCTCGCGGCGGAACCCGACCTCATCATCTGCGACGAGCCGACTTCGGCGCTCGATCCACTCGTCGCCGCGGAGGTTCTGAAGCTCCTGAAGCGGCTGCAGGACGAGCTCGGCCTCGCCTACATGTTCATCACGCATGATCTCGGCACCGTGCGTCGCATCGCCCACCGAACCGCGGTGATGTTGAAAGGCGAGATCATCGCGCAAGGACCGACGCCGGAGATCTTTTCGCCCCCGTTCCATCCCTATACGGAAAAGCTCCTGGCTTCCGTGCCGGAGATGGATACGACCTGGCTCGATCAGGTGCTGGCCAACCGCAAGGCCGCATAGATCGCGCCTGACGAAAGTTACTCTTCCGATGGCCGCCGTCTCCGTTGTCGAGCATTTCTTCATTCCGCTTTCGGACGGCACCCGGCTCGCGGCTCGGCGGTGGCTGCCCGAAGATGCGGCCGAGAGCCCCGTGCCGGCGATCCTCGAATACATCCCCTACCGGAAGCGTGACGCCACGCGCGGGCGCGACGAGCCGATGCACGGCTGGTTCGCCGCCCAAGGCTACGCCGCCGTTCGCGTCGACATGCGCGGTTCGGGCGAGTCCGACGGGCATCTCGCCGACGAGTATCTGAGCCGAGAGCTCGAGGACGCCTGCGAGGTGATCGACTGGCTCAGCCGACAGCGCTGGTGCAGCGGGCGCGTCGGGATGATGGGCAAGTCCTGGGGCGGGTTCAACGCGCTGCAGACGGCGGCGCTGCGGCCTCCCGCGCTCAAGGCGGTCATCACCGTTTGCTCGACCGATGACCGCTATGCCGACGATGTGCATTACATGGGCGGAGCGCTCTTGAACGACAATCTGTGGTGGGGAACGATCATGCTCGCCTATCAGGCGCGGCCGGCCGATCCGGCCCTGGTCGGCGAGGCCTGGCGGGAGCAATGGCTCGATCGGGTGAAGAATTTGCCCTTCTTCCCGGCGCTCTGGCTCGCGCATCAGCGTCGCGACGCCTATTGGCGGCACGGCTCCGTTTGCGAGGATTTTTCCGCCATCGCCTGTCCGGTTTTTGCCGTTGGCGGCTGGGCCGATGCCTATACCAACGCCGTGCCGCGCCTGCTCGAAGGCCTCACCGTGCCGCGGCTCGGGCTGATCGGCCCATGGGCTCACGTCTACGCCCAGGACGGTGCGCCAGGTCCCGCCATCGGGTTCCTGCAGGAGGCGCTGCGCTGGTGGGACCATTGGCTCAAGGACGAGGATCGCGGCATCATGGCCGAGCCGATGCTCCGCGCCTTCATCGAGGACTGGTCGCCACCCGGACATCGCGACCCGGCGCCTGGTCGATTCGTCGGCGAGGACCGATGGCCATCGTCTCGCATCGAGCGGCGCCCATTCCATCTGAACCTGCACGGTCTCGCCGACGCCCCAGCGGCGCGGCAGGAGGTGGCGATCCGTTCCCCGTGCTGGACCGGGCTTGCGGCGGGAGAGTGGATGGGCACGGGCGTGGCCGGCCAGGAGGCGGCCGATCAGCGCCTCGATGACGGTTTCTCACGCGTCTTCGACAGCGAGCCCCTCGGCGAACGCATCGAGATTCTCGGCGCCCCGGAGCTCGAGATCCAGCTCGCCTCCGACAAGCCCGTGGCGCAGCTGTGCCTCAGGCTGTGCGACGTGGCGCCGGATGGCTCGTCCCGGCGGGTTTCCTATGGCGTGCTGAACCTCACGCATCGCGACAGCCACGCCGAGCCGAGCGAGCTCGTGCCGGGCGCATTCTGCGGCATCCGTGTGAAGCTCAACGCTTGCGGATATGCCTTCGACAAAGGCCATGTGGTGCGGCTGGCGCTCTCGAGCGCCTATTGGCCCCTGATCTGGCCGGCGCCCGAAGCCGCGACATTGACGCTGCGTCTGCCGGGCCGGCTCCTCTTGCCGGTTCGGCCACCGAACGCAGGCGATGAGCGCATCCGCTTCGAGCCGCCGCTGCGCGGCAGCCGGGCACCGGTCACCAAGGTGGCCGACGGGCAGATGAGCCGGACCGCAACGCTCGATTTCGCGGGCGGCATCGCCAGCTATTCGACACGAAGCAAGGGAGGCTTGTTCGGCGAGGGCGCTGTTCGCTTCGACGAGATCGACATGATGCTCTCCCATGACCTCGCGCGCGAGCTGACGATCGCCGCCGCCGATCCGTCATCCGCCCGCTATCATCTCGATCAGAGCTACGAGCTCGGGCGCGAGGGATGGCGAATTCTCGTCGAAACGCGCACATCGATGCACGCCAGCGCGACAGATTTCATCCTGCGCGGGAATCTGCGTGCCTTCGAGAACGGAGCTCTCGCGGCATCGCGCGGCTGGGAAGTGACCATCCCTCGCGATCACATGTGACGGCGCCCTCGCATTCGACGGGTCGGAAGGTGTAACGCCGCAAGAGCGGCTCGCGACCGCGGATGCGGATTTCCCGGATGTGCAAGCGACGGCGATACGCCCGGCATCGCGTCCCCCGGTCGCCCGATCCTGGCGAGCGACAACCCGCTTCGAGATGCCGACCGCGATCTATGAAAGTGCCGCGAGCTCATCCGGCAAGGCGTAGGCCCATTGCGTGATGCTGCCGGCGCCGAGGCACACGACATAATCGCCGGGCTTCGCGACCTGGCGCACGAAAGGCGCGATGTCGGCCTGTCCCTCGATCGCGAGCGCGCGACGATGGCCGCGCGCCTTCATCTGCGCGACGAGCGCCTTGTGATCGACGCCTTCGATCGGCTCTTCGCCCGCCGCGTAGACGGGTGCGACGAGCACCGCATCGGCATCGTTCACGCAAGTCGCGAACTCGCCCATCAGCTTGTCGAGCCGCGTGTAGCGATGCGGCTGAATGACGGCGATCACCTGGCCCTTCGGCGGCCGAGCGCGCGGCGCGCAGCACGGCCGCGATCTCGACCGGGTGATGGCCGTAATCGTCGATGACGGTGATGCCGTTCCATTCGCCGGTGCGCGTGAAGCGCCGCTTGACGCCACCGAAGCGCGCGAGCGCCTCGCGCAAGCGCTCGGGCGCGATCTTGAGCTCATGGGCGACCGCGATGGCGGCGCAGGCGTTGAGCGCATTGTGGTGGCCCGGCATCGGCATGACGAGATCGTCGATGCGCAGCTTCTTGCCGGTCTTGCGATCGCGGATGACGACGCAGAAATGCGTCTTGCCGTCCTTGAAGGCGACATCGCGCAGCCGCACATCGGCCTGCGGATTCTCGCCATAGGTGATCGACGCGCCGATCGGTGATGCGCCCGACGAGCTCCTGCACCGCCGGATGGTCGAGGCACATCACCGCGAACCCGTAGAAGGGCACGTTCTCGACGAAGGAGCGGAATGCCTCCTTGATGGCGTCGTAGGTCTCGAAATGGTCGAGATGCTCGGGATCGATGTTGGTGACGATCGCGATATCGGCCGGAAGCTTGAGGAAGGTGCCGTCCGATTCGTCGGCTTCGACCACCATGAACTCGCCCGCGCCCATGCGCGCGTTGGTGCCGTAGGCAGTTGATGATGCCGCCGTTGATGACGGTCGGATCGAGGCCGCCCGCGTCGAGCAAGGCCGCGACCAGCGAGGTCGTCGTCGTCTTGCCATGCGTGCCGGCGATGGCGACGCAGGTCTTGAAGCGCATGAGCTCGGCGAGCATCTCGGCGCGGCGCACCACCGGCAGGCGCTTCTCGCGCGCGGCGACGAGCTCGGGATTGTCGCGCTTGATCGCGGTCGAGACGACGACGACCGCCGCATCCCCGAGGTTCTTGGCCTCGTGGCCGACCTGCACCGGAGATGCCCTTGTCGCGCAAGCGCTTCACATTGGCGCTGTCGGCGGCGTCCGAGCCCTGCACCTCGTAGCCGAGGTTGACGAGCACCTCGGCGATGCCGGACATGCCGATGCCGCCGATGCCGATGAAGTGAATGGGGCCGAGCTCGTTCGGTAACTTCATGGGCACATCCCTATCATTTTTCCATCAAGCGAACTCGCTGAGCGCCGGCGTCGACGGCAGCCGCGCCGTCTGCGCGACGAGATCGGCGAGGCGTTCGGCGGCGTCGGGAATGCCGGCCTGGCGCGCGAGCGTCGCCATCTCGGCAAGACGCGAAGGCGCGAAGAGGATTTGCGAGAGCATCTCGGCAAGCGCGTCCGGCTCGAATTGCGCCTGCGCCAAGCATCGTCGCGGCGCCGATGTCGGCGAGCGATTTGGCGTTCCCGGCCTGGTCCTGGTCGAGCGAGCCCGGCAAGGGAACGAGGATCGAGGGGCGGCCGATCACGGAGATTTCGGCCACGGTCGAGGCTCCGGCGCGCGCGATCGACGAGCTGGCTTCGCGCCATGTGGAAAGGCAGGTCGCGGAAGAAGGGGGCGAGCTCGGCCTCGACGCCGGCCTCCGCATAGGCGGCGCGCACGCGCGCGAAATCCTCTTGCCGCACCTGCTGCACGATCTGGAGCCGCGCCCGCTCGGGGGCCGTGAGGCGCGCGATCGGCGGCCGGCACGATATCCGACATGATGCGCGCGCCCTGGCTGCCGCCGAAGACGAGGAGACGCAAGCACGCCGCCTTCGCGCGGCGGATCATAAGGGGTCTGCGCCGCCTCGACCACGACGGGCCGCACCGGGTTGCCGACGTGACGCGATCTTGGCGAGAAGCGCCGGATCGCAGCCGCCGATCGTCGGCGAAGCCCGTCGCGATCACGTCGACCCGCTTCGCGAGAAAGCGATTGGCGCGTCCGAGCACGGCATTCTGCTCGTGCAGGATGGTCGGCACTCTCAAGCAGGCCGGCCGCCATGAAGCGGGGCCACCGTCGGATAGCCGCCGAAGCCGACGATCGCCGCAGGCTTGAGCCGCTTCACGAGGGCGAGCGCCTTGAGCGTGCCGAGGCCGAGCGTCAGCGCCGCCGCTGGCCTTGCCGAGCCCGCCTTGCCGTAAGGCGTCGCCGCCGGCAAGGCATGGACGCGTCGCGCCGGAAAAGCCTTGGCGAAGGCTTCGCCGCGCCGGTCGGTCACGAGCTCGACGTCGCAGCCTCGGTGCTGCAGCGCTTCCGAAAGCGCCTCCGCCGGAAAGAGATGCCCGCCGGTGCCGCCCGCCGCGATGAGGATCAGGGGAGCTTTCGCCATTTGTCAGGTCGGGCTCGCGGCGGCGAGCGGCATCGGCGGTTTCCACAGAGTCGGACATTTCGGCGCGTGGCCTGCGGCGCGTCACGGCGATCAGGAAGCCGAGCGCCACGCCGAGCGAGATGAGCGACGAGCCGCCATAGGAGACGAAGGGCAAGCGTCATGCCCTTGGCCGGAATGAGCTGCACATTGACCGCCATGTTGATCACGGATTGCACGCCGAAGAGCGCGATCAGACCGGCGCAGGCGAGCCGGCAGAAGGGCTCCTCGCTGCGCTGCGCCGCATAGAGCGCGCGCATGACGATCAGCATGAAAAGCGAGCACGAGCGCGATGCAGGCGATGATGCCGAATTCCTCGCCGGTCGACAGCGAAGGGAAAATCGGCATGCGCGTCGGGAAGGATGCGTTTCACCACGCCTTCGCCCGGCCCGCGCCCGAGCCAGCCGCCCGAAAGGAAGCTAGTCCATCGCGGTGTCGACCTGGAAAGTGTCGCCGGCCCCCTTGTTGAGGAAGCGGTCGATGCGCGCCGTCACATGCGGCACGAACAGATAGGCGAGCGTCACGCCGGCGGCGCCGAGGCCGCCGAGGCCCGCGACCCAGAAAATATGCAGGCCGGCGATGAAGAACACGCGTCGCCCAGACGACGGAGACCAGCATGGTCTGGCCGATGTCGGGCTGCAGGATCGAGCGGGACGAGGGTGGCCGGAAGCAGCGCGAGGCCGAGGATCGCCGCCGGCATGCCCTTGCGCTGCGCCGCTTCCGAGAACAGCCAGGCCGTCAGGATGACGAAGGCCGGCTTGGCGAATTCCGACGGCTGGATGCCGATGCCGGCGATGCTGATCCAGCGCCGCGCGCCCTTGACCTCGGCACCATAGACCAGCGTCGCGCAGACGAGCGCCATCGAGACGATGTAGAGGATGAGCGCGGTGCGGCGCACGGCGCGCGGCGAGGCGAGCGACACCAAGAAGGCCACGGCGATGGTCACGGCGAGATAGCCGATCTGGCGATTGACGAAATGGAAGGTGGGAAGGCCGAGACGCGCCGCGACCGGCGGGCTTGCCGCCATGTCGATCACGATGCCGGCGACGAACAGGATGCCGAAGCCGGCGATGAGCCACAGATCGATGGTCCACCACCAATTGGTGAGCGCGCCTTTCTCGATGCGTGAGGCCATGGCTCAGCTCTCCTTGGGGGTGCGGGTGCGTGACGGCTGCGGTCTTCGTTCCGGCCCTGCGGGCGCGGGCCTTCGCATCGGCCGGTCGGCCGGAGCCGGCGCCGGAGCTTGCCGGCGCTTTGGCCTGTGTCTTCGCTTTGCGCCGCGAGATGGGCTTGCCCGCGAGAGAACGGCCGGCCCGCGCCTCTTCGATCAGCGCGCGCGCCAGCTCCCGAAAGCGATCGCCGCGCGCCTCGAAATTCTTGAACTGATCGTAGGAGGCACAAGCCGGCGAGAGCAGCACCACCGGCTCCTTCGCGCGCGATGCCGCGGCATCGCGCGCGGCTCGCGACACGGCGACCTCGAGCGTGCCGCAGCGTTGCTTCGCTCACCTTCCCGGAGGCGAGCGTGGCGGCGAACTCTCGCGTCGCCTCACCGATCAGATAGGCCTTCTCGACACGGCGGAAGAGGGGACGCAAGGATTCGATGCCGCCCTCCTTCGCCTTGCCGCCGAGGATCCAGAAGATGCCGCCGGGAAAGGAGGCGAGCGCCTTCTCGGCGGAATTGGCATTCGTCGCCTTGGAATCGTTGATGAACAAGGTGCGCCCGGCGCGGCCGATCTCTTCCATGCGATGCGGCAGGCCGGGAAAGGAGCGAAGCGCCGCCTCGATGAAGCCCTCTCGCCGAAATTCGGCCAAGCTCCTCGATAAAGGCTCCTCGATACAGGGCTCCTGCGCGGCCGTGCCGTCGCGAAGCCTCGTCTCCAGGAATTCGCTCGTCGCGAGGATCGCGGCCAGCGCATTGTCGGCATTGTGCTTGCCGCGCAAGGTGGGGATGCCGGTGAGGTCGTAGACCGGCCGCCAATCGCCGCCGCGCATGAAACCGAGCTCGGAACGCAGCGCGCAGCCATTGTTCGAGCCCGCCGAAAGCGTTCATGGCGGCGAGATGATCGGGAGCGAGCACGCCGGAGAGCTTGCTGAAAGATGGCGCGGCTCGGCTCATCGGCGAAATTGATGAGGGCGTATTCGGCTCGCGCCACGAGCCTCTCCTTGATGGCGGCGTAGTTTTCCATCGTGCCGTGCCGGTCGAGATGGTCGGGCGTGATGTTGAGAAGCACGCCGAGGTCGGCGCGAGGGAGGGCGCAAGGTCGATCTGGAAGGACGAGCATTCGATCACGTGGAAGCGGTTCGGGCGCGGGCGGCTCGAGCGCCAGGATCGGCGTGCCGATATTGCCGCCCATCTGCACGTCGCGGCCGGCGCTGCGCAGGATATGGGCGATCAGCGCCGTGGTCGTCGATTTGCCGTTCGTGCCGGTGATGGCGATGAAGGGCGAGCCGGGCGCGATCTTGGCGCGCTCGCGGCAGAAGAGCTCGATGTCGCCGATCATCTCGACGCCCGCGCGCCTTGGCGAGCTCGACCGTCCAATGCGGCTTCGGATGGGTGAGCGGCACGCCCGGCGCGAGCACGAGCGCCGCGAACCGCCGCCATCGCGCGTCGCGCAAATCCTCGACCGCGAAGCCTTCGCGGCGCGCCTCCTCGACCCATTCCGGCGCATCGTCCCAGCAAGATCGGCGTCGCGCCGCCGGCGGCGAGCGCGCGCGCCGTCGCGAGGCCCGAACCGCCGAGGCCGAAGATCGCGACCCGTCTTGCCGCGCATGGAGGTGACCGGCGTCATCGTTCACCTCAGCTTCAGGCTCGCGAGGCCGACGAGCGCGAGCACCACCGACACGATCCAGAAACGGATCACCACTTGCGGCTCGGTCCAGCCGAGCTGCTCGAAATGGTGATGGATCGGCGCCATCCGGAAGATGCGCTTGCCGGTCATCTTGAAGGACGCGACCTGCACGATCACGGAAAGGGCTTCGAGCACGAACAAGCCGCCCACGATGGCGAGCACGATCTCGTGCTTGGTCACGATCGCGATGGCGCCGAGAAGGCCGCCGAGCGCGAGCGAGCCGGTGTCGCCCATGAAGATCTGGGCGGGCGGCGCATTGAACCAGAGGAAGCCGAGCCCCGCGCCGAACATGGCGCCGCAGATCACCATCAGCTCGCCGGCGCCCGGGACATGGTTGATCTGCAGGTAATTCGCGAAGATCACATTGCCGGTGAGATAGGCGATGAGGCCGAAGGTCGCCGCCGCGATCATCACCGGCACGATGGCGAGCCCGTCGAGGCCGTCGGTCAGGTTCACGGCATTGCCGGCGCCGACCACGACGAAGCTCGCGACCAGCGGGAAGGCGATGCCGAGCGGAATCAGCACGTCCTTGAGGAAGGGCACGCCGAAGGAGGAGGAGAGCGGACCCGGCGTCACATGCATGGCGATGATGGTGGCGACGAGCGCGATTGCCCGTCTCGATGGCAAGGCGGAGCCGGCCCGGGAAGCCCTTATGCGACTGCTTCGTCACCTTGAGGAAATCGTCGTAGAAGCCGACCGCCGCGTAGCCGGAGGTCACGCCGAGCACGATCCAGACGAAGGGGTTGCGCAGATCGGCCCAGAGCAAGGTGGCGACGAAGAGGCCCGAGAGGATCATCAGCCCGCCCATCGTGGGCGTGCCTTTCTTGCGTGATGAGATGCGATTTCGGGCCGTCGTCGCGAATCGGCTGCCCCTTGCCCTGCTTGAGGCGCAAGGTGTCGATGATGGCGGGGCCGAACATGAAGACGAAGAGCAGCGCCGTCGCCGTCGCGCCCGCCGTGCGGAAGGTGATGTAGCGGAAGACGTTGAGGAGCGTGAAATAGGGCGAGAAATCCGCGAGCAGCTTCAGCATGGGGGCCTCGACATTTCCTCAGGAGACCCGTGACGCGTGCGCAAGGCCTGCACGATGCGTCCCATGCGGCTGCCGAGCGATCCTTTGACGGCGACGATGTCGCCGGCCTGCACGGCCTCCACCACCGCCGGCTCCAGTTCGGCGGAGGTGGCTGCATAGTGGCCTCTGCGGCTCGAGGGAAGAGCCTCGAAGAGATGGCGCATCATCGGGCCCGCAGGCATGCACGAGATCGATCTGCGCATGCGCGATCGGCTCGACGAGCTCGGCGTGGAAGCGCGGGGCTTCGGGGCCGAGCTCCAGCATGTCGCCGAGCACGGCGACACGCCGCCCGCCCCGGCCCGGGCGAGAGGCGCGCGAGATTGGCGAGCATGGCGCGCATCGAGGCCGGGTTGGCGTTGTAGCTCTCGTCGATCAAGAGCGCTTCGCCTCCGGGCGGATGCAGCGCGATGCGTGCGCCGCGCCCTTCGGGCGGCGCGAGCGCGGCGAGCGCCGCGCCCGCGGCCTCGACATCGGCGCCGAGCGCCTGCACGCCGGCGAGGACGCCGAGCATGTTCATGGCGATGTGGCGGCCCGGCATGCCGATGCGGCAAGAGAGGCGCTTGCCGAAGATGTCGATCACGGCATCCGAGCCGCGCTCGTCTTCCTCGAGCGAGGCGAGGCGAATGTCGGCCTTTTCCGAAGTGCCGAAAGCGACGATGCGCCCGGCCGGGCTCGCCAGCGCATGGGCTTTCAGCCTTTCTGATTGCGCATTGTCGATATTGATGATCGCGGTGCCGCCCGGCTCGAGACCTGCAGAAAATCTCGGCCTTGGCGTCGGCGATCGCGGCGACCGACGGGAAGAATTCGAGATGCACCGGCTCGACCGTGGTGACGAGCGCCGCGTGCGGACGCACCATGGCGGTGAGCGGCCTGATCTCGCCCGGTGCGTTCATGCCGATCTCGTCGACGGCGAAGGCGGCGTCTCGCGGCATGCGCGCCAAGGTGAGCGGCACGCCCCAATGGTTGTTGTAGGAGGCGACGGGCGCGTGCGTCTTCTCCTGCGCGCCGAGCACCTGGCGCAGCGCCTCCTTGGTGCCGGTCTTGCCGACCGAGCCGGTGACCGCGACGAGCCGTGCCTTCGTGCGCGCCCGCGCGGCGCGGCCGAGGCGGCGCAAGGCCTCGAAAGGGTCCTCGACGACGAGAAGGCGATGCGTCGAGCGGCATCGCGAAGCTCTTCGCGATCGAGACGACCGCGGTCGCACCCTTCTCCATGGCCTGATCGACGAAATCATGCCCGTCGCGATTTTCGCCCTTGATGGCGAAGAAAAGATCGCCCGGCGCGAGCCTGCGCGTGTCGATCGAGACGCCGTGGATCGGCGCCTCGCTCGTGCCGCGCGGAGCGGCGCCCATGGCGGCCGCCGCTTCCTCGAGGCTCCACAAGGCCGGGCTCATGCGGCGAGCTCCTTGATGGCGGCCGCGACCGCGTCGTGATCCGAGAACGGCAAGGTGCGTTCCCCGACGATCTGCCCCGTCTCATGTCCCTTTCCGGCGATGAGCACGACATCGCCCCGACCCATGGCGCGCACGGCCGCGCCGATCGCCTCGGCGCGGTCACCGATCTCGATCGCGCCCGGCGCGCCGGCGAGGATGGCGCGACGGATGGCGGCCGGCATCCTCGGAGCGCGGGTTGTCGTCGGTCACGATCACGCGATCGGCGGCTGTCGACCGCGATCTTGCCCATGAGCGGGCGCTTGCCGGGGTCGCGGTCGCCGCCGCAACCGAAGACGACGACGAGCCGGCCGCTGGTGAAGGGCCGCAGCGCCGCGATGGCGTTCGCGAGCGCCTCGGGCTTGTGCGAATAGTCGACGAAGACGAGGCCGCCCTTGGCTTCGCCGGCAAGCTCGAGCCGTCCCGGCACGCCCTTGAGGGCGGCGAGCGTCGCGATCACCGCGTCGGCCTTCTCATGCGCCGCGATGGCGATCCCCGCCGCGGTGAGCGCGTTCTCGACCTGGAATTCGCCGGCGAGCGACAGCTCGACTCTCGCGGCGCGCACCCGCGATCTCGAGCGAGAGGCGCTGGCGGAAGCCGTCGCGTCGCACCTCGAGAAGCCGGATGTCCTTGCCCTAACGGCCGACCGTGATCGGCGTGCGCGTTCAACGCCGCGAAAGCTCGGCGATCAAGCCGATCGGACCAGGCGCCGTCGGCATTGACCACGATCGGGCCGGCGCTCGCGGCAGAAGCTCGCGGAAGAGGCGAAGCTTCGCCTCGAAATAGGCCTCCATGTCGGCGTGGTAGTCGAGATGGTCGCGGCCGAGATTGGTGAAGGCGGCGGCCGAGAGGCGCACGCCGTCGAGGCGCTTCTGCTCGATCCCGTGCGAGGAGGCCTCCATCGCGAGATGCGTGATGCCCTCGCGCGCGAGCTCGTCGAGCGTGCGGTGCAGGAGGATCGGATCGGGCGTCGTCAGCGAGCCATAGGCGGCGCATGCCGGGCTTGATCACGCCGAGCGTGCCGAGGCTCGCGGCCTGTCGCCCGAGCGCCGTGAAGATCTGGCGCGTGAAATCGGCGACGGAGGTCTTGCCGGCGGTGCCGGTCACGGCGACGAGTCGTTTCCGGCGCGCCCGGATAAAAACGCGCCGCCGCGGCCGCCAAGGCGGCTCTCGCATCCGCGACGAGGATCGTGGGCGCACCGAGCGGTTCGGCCGGCGGCCTTTCGGCGACGATCGCCACGGCGCCCGCCTCGACGGCGCGCTCGCGCATAAGCGAGGCCATCCGCGTGCGTTCCGGCAACGGCGAAGAAGAGATCGCCCGGCTTCACGGCGCGGCTGTCGAACGCGAGCCCGGCGATCGGCAGGCCCGCCGCTCCCGCCGGAAGGCGGGCACCACCAAGAGCTCGGCGAGCATCATGGCCGACCCTGCCTCTCTGCGCTCGCGCCGAGCGAACAGGGAGACACGGGCCGGCCTCGCTCGTCTCGACCTTCCTCCATCCGATCACGGTTTCGTTCCCGCTCCCGCTTGCGCCAGGCGTGGGAATGGCAGCTGAGGCTGGTCGAATCGTGGCGGAATTCCGAGAATCGGGGCAATGCGGTCGATGACGCGCCCTGTCACGGCGCCCGCATTCCAGGCGGCGGTGGCAAAGCCATGCGTCTCGGACGTGCCCTTGCGGCTCGTCATAGACGACGAGGAACAGGTATTTCGGCTTGTCGGCAGGGACGATGGCCGTGAAGGTGGTGAAGTTCTTCGTGTTCGAATAGCGCCCGTGGATGACCTTTTGCGCCGTGCCGGTCTTGGCGCCCACGAAATAGCCCGGCACGTCGGCCGGGCGCCCTGTGCCCTTCTCGGCATTGAGCCGAAGGATGTAGCGCATCTGCTCGCTGGTCTCGGGCTTCACCAGCTGGCTCGACTGCGCGAGCGCCTCCGCTTCGCTCGCGCCGCAGGAAGGTCGGCGTCTCGAGATGGCCGCCGTTGACGAGCGCGCAAACCGCCATCGCGGCTTGCAAGGGAGCGACCGCGATGCCCTGGCCGAAGGCGATGGTGACGGTGTTCAGCTCGCCCCAATGCTTCGGGTAGAGCGGCTCGGCGCTTTCGAGCTCGGTGCGCATGCGGTCGAGCTGGCCGGCCTTCTTCAAGAAGGCCTTGTGGCCTTCGACGCCGACGGTCAGCGCCTCCTTGGCGGTGCCGATGTTCGACGAATGGAGGAAGATCTCCGGCACGGTGAGCACGCGGTTGGTCGCGTGATAATCATGGATGGTGAACTTGCCGTAGCGGAGGTTCGAGCGGGTGTCGAAGGTCGAGTTCAAGGTGATCTTGCCGGCGTCGAGCGCCATCGCCGTGGTGAGCGCCTTGTAGGTCGAGCCCATCTCGAAGACGCCGACCGTCATGCGGTTGATGTTGTTCGGATCGAGCGCGTCGGCCGGCTTGTTCGGGTCGAAATCCGGCAGGGACACCATGGCGATCACCTCGCCGGTGCGCACATCCATGATGGCGGCGCCGGCGGCCTTCGCCTTGTAGCGCTCCATGCCTTTTTGCAGCTCGTCGCGCAGCGCGTGCTGCGCGTGCAGGTCGAGCGACAATTGCACCGGCTTGAGGCTCTCGGCGGTCATCGGCAAGCCCGCCTCGCGCAGGGCGTCGAGCCCGTGCGCGTCGATATATTTCTCGATGCCGGCGATGCCGATGTTGTCCGTGTTGACGGCGCCGAGAATATGGGCGGCGGCGACGCCGTTCGGATAGATGCGCCGCTTCTCGTCGAGGAAGCCGACGCCCGGCAGGCCGAGATGATAGATCTCGTCGCGCTGTGCCTGGGTGATGTCGCGCTTCACCCAGACGAAGCCCTTGCGCTTCGAGAATTTCTCGCGCAGCGCCTTCGCGTCGAGATCGGGCAGCACCGAGGTGATGAGCTCGACCGCCTCGTCCTTGTCGACGAGCTTGTTCGGCTCGGCGAAGACCGAGACCGCTTGCAGGTCGGTCGCGAGGATCTCGCCGTTGCGGTCGAGGATGTCGGGCCGCGGGTTGGAGGCGACGACGTCCGATGCATGATGCGCGCTCGCCTTCTCCTCCCCCGAGAAGCCGATGGCGACGAGGCGCAAGGCGATCACGAGGTAGATGACGCCGAAGGCAAGGCCAACGAGCACGATGCGCGCCGCGCTCTTGTCGAGATGCATGCGCAAGAGGCGACGCGCGAGACCGCGCACCCCTCGCGCTCGACCGGCGGCTCCTTCGGGCCCTGCCGCCCTTGCATCCTCGCTCATGGCTTGCGGCTCCCTGTCGGCGTGCTTCCCGCCGAGCCGCCTCGCGACGGCGTCGTGGTCGGTTCGCCGAGGCCGAGCGCAGTCGAGCTTGCGGCCGATCTCGTCGCCCTCGGCCTCCTTGCGCGGCAAATCCGCCGGCGAGACGGCGGTGTGGCGCACGTTGAGCGGCACAAGGTCGAGATATTTGTCGGCGAGGATTTGCAGGCGCCCGGGCGCCGACATGGCTTGCCATTCGCCGCGCAGTGTCTCGATCGCGAGCTTCTCGGCGTCGACTTGCCGCACGAGCTTCGCCGACCTCCTCGGTGTCGTAGAGCGTGTCGTATTTGATGCGGTAGGCGTAGAGCGCCGAACCGATCAGGCAGCAGATGGCGGCGACATTGAGAAGCCTGATCATTTGCGCCTCCGTCGCCGGGCGGGACCATGCCGCGGCAGGGCGGCAAGCTCGGCGAAACCCGAGTCGCGGCAAGGGCGAACACCGCGCTGCCGAAGCGGAGCCTTGGCCGAGCGGGCGCGCGGATTGCGGGCAAGCTCCGCCTCACCGGGCGTGATCGGCCCGCCGATCGGCGCGAAGGCGCGAAGCGTCGGCGTCGCTGTCGGCAGATGCCGCGATACGGGCTGCTCGCGCCCGTGCTCCCCTGAAGGAAACGCTTGACGATACGATCCTCGAGCGAATGAAAGGTCGACGACGGCGAGCCGGCCGCCCGGCTTGAGCAGCGAGGCCGCACCGATAAGCCCGCGCAGGAGCTCGTCGAGCTCGTCGTTGACCGCGATGCGCAACGCCTGAAAGCTGCGGGTCGCCGGATCGATGCCGTCGCGGGCCGACGGCACCGCCGCGGCGATGATGCGGCGGAGCTCGCGCGTGGTGCGGATCGGCGCCTCTTCCCTCGCGGCCACGATGGCGCGCGCGACGCGCCCGGCGTGCCTTTCCTCGCCGAAAAGCCGCAGCAGTCGGCAAGCGATGCGGCGTTCGAGGTCGCGACGAGATCGGCGGCGGAGAGGCCCTTCGCGGCTCATGCGCATGTCGAGCGGGCCATCATGACGAAAGGAGAAGCCGCGTTCCGGCCGGTCGATCTGCATCGAGGAGACGCCGATGTCGAAGACGACGCCGTCGACCCTGTCGAAGCCGATGCTCGCGCGCCATGCGAGCGATCTCGCCGAAGCGCGCTTGCGACGAGGGTCAGGCGTCCTGCCGCGCGCTCGACCAGCGCCTGGCCTTCGCGAATCGCTTCGGGGTCGCGGTCGAGCGCGAGGACGCGCGTCGCTTAGCCGCAGGAAAGCAGGGCCCGGCTGTAGCCGCCGGCGCCGAAGGTGGCGTCGATATAGCTGCCGCCTTTCCCGACCTCCAAGGCCTCCATCACCTCGGGGAGGAGGACGGGAAGGTGGAGACGGATGATCGGCCTCAGCGCCCAATTCTTCGCCTCGCGCCAAAGCCGCGGCCTGTCTCGCGCCGGCTCGCTGCCGCCGCCCTCTCGCCTCCGCCCGCACGGCGCAATCTCGCCGACCTCGCGTTCATGCGCCCGCAACGTGCGCGCCTTTCGTCGAGGCGCTGTTCACCACTTGGGCTTTCGGCACCGAAGCGCTGGGACTGGGCAAGCATGGCTTTCGCTCGGATTTAAAGGAAGGCGCCGTCGAGCGGCCATAAGGATCGAATTCTCCTGACCTCGATATCAACTCCTTAATGTTAAGGAACGGTTTCATCCGGCGCTTGCGCACGCACTCGTGAAGCGGCGTTTCGGCCGGAGATGAAGGCGCCAGCCGGCCTGTAAGCCGGGTTCTGTAAGGCCACCGCCCTTGCGGGCGCCGACGTGACGGCCATTCCTCTAGGGCGGTCGTCGCCGACCGCCTCGAGCAACCAACCCGGGTGGCAGGACCGGAAGACGGGCCCGAGCCCTTGCGGGCTCCGCCATCCCTATTCGGTCTTGCTCCCGGCGGGGCTTGCCATGCCGTTGCCGTTGCCGGCACGCGCGGTGCGCTCTTACCGCACCCTTTCACCCTTACCCCGGATCAGCCATCCGCGGCGCGGGCGGTTTGCTTTCTGTGGCGCTATCCCTGGGGTTGACCCCCGCCGGACGTTATCCGGCGCCGTGTCTCCATGGAGCCCGGACTTTCCTCCGTGCGCGAGCACGGCGGCCGTCCGGCCGACTGGCGATCGCATCGGATATGGGCATCGGCCCGGGGGTCAACAGGGGAGGGCCTTTTCGAGTTTCGCTACGGTTCCCGATCGTGCTGCGACACCGCCGAGGTCGGCATCGGGATTTCGCCCGGGAAGCCGTCGGGATGTCGAGGCCCTTCGGCGTCTCGATGCGACAAACCCGTGTCCTAAGATGATCCGAGCCGGAACGCCGGAAGAAGCTGAGAACCCGGCGTGATCGCGCGTCCCGAAACATGAGCTTGGCTTCGCGACGACTGCCGCATCCCGCCGATCCGTTGATCGTCCCTTTCTATCCGATTCGGGTCCGATTCGGGACTGCCCATTGACAAGCGCGCGCAACTCCTCACATTGGAAGCTGTCCGAGGGGTGCCGCGCGTCGCGGCTGAGACGGAAGCCCTGGATCCCAATCGATGGATCCCTCCAGGCCCTCCGAACCCATCGAACCTGATCCGGGTCATGCCGGCGAAGGGACTGGACGTTTGCAGCCCCCTGAAGCCGGTCATCGGTGCGCCAAGCGCGCGGGGAGATTGCTGCGATGACCATTCATGTCGAAAAACCTGCCGGTGCGCCGGCGACCGTGACCACCGGGCCCATCCAGGGCTCGCGGCGCGTCTTCACGAGCCCTTCCGGGCGGCCCGGATATCGCCGTGCCTTTCCGTGAGGTCGTGCTCTCCGATCCGGCCGAGGCGCCGGTGCGGCTCTACGACACCTCCGGTCCCTACACCGACGAGACGGCGAAGATCGATCTCGGCAAGGGCGCGCCGCAGGTGCGCGAGCCCTGGATCGCGAAGCGCGGCTATGCGCGCGTCGAGGGGCGCGCCGTCAAGCCCGAGGACAATGGCGTTCTCGACGCGACGCGTCTGGTGCCCGCCTGTCCGGCCGAACGCCCGGTCCGGCGCGGCGCTGAGGGCCAGATGGTCACGCAATACGAGTTCGCGCGCGCCGGCATCGTCACCGAGGAGATGATCTACGTCGCCCATCGCGAGAATCTCGGCCGGCAGGCGGCGCTCGGACGGCGCCGCGGAGGCGCTCGGCGCAAGGCGAGAGCTTCGGCGCGGAAATTCCCACCTTCATCACGCCGGAATTCGTGCGCGACGAGGTGGCGCGCGGGCGCGCCATCATCCCGGCGAACATCAACCATCCCGAGATCGAGCCGATGGCGATCGGCCGCAATTTCCTGGTGAAGATCAACGCCAATATCGGCAATTCGGCCGTCACCTCCTCGGCGGCCGAGGAGGTCGAGAAGATGGTGTGGGCGACGCGCTGGGGCGCCGACACCGTCATGGATCTTTCGACCGGCCGCAACATCCACAACATCCGCGGCTGGATCATCCGCAACTCCGCGGTGCCGATCGGCACGGTGCCGATCTACCAGGCGCTCGAGAAGGTCGACGGCGATCCGCTCAAGCTCGATTGGGAGGTGTTCAAGGACACGCTGATCGAGCAGGCCGAGCAGGGCGTCGATTATTTCACCATCCACGCCGGCGTGCGCCTCGCCCATGTGCCGCTCACGGCAAAGCGCGTCACCGGCATCGTCTCGCGCGGCGGCTCGATCATGGCGCGCTGGTGCCTCGCCGGCCATCGCGAGAGCTTCCTCTACGAGCGCTTCGACGAGATCTGCGACATCATGCGCCGCTACGACGTCTCCTTCTCGCTCGGCGACGGCCTGCGCCCGGGCTCGATCGCGGACGCCAATGACGCGGCGCAATTCGCCGAGCTCGAGACCTTGGGCGAGCTCACCAAGATCGCCTGGGCGAAGGGCTGCCAGGTGATGATCGAGGGGCCTGGCCATGTGCCGATGCACAAGATCAAGGTGAACATGGAAAAGCAGCTTCGCGAATGCGGCGAGGCGCCCTTCTATACGCTCGGCCCGCTCACGACCGATATCGCGCCGGGCTACGACCACATCACCTCGGCGATCGGCGCGGCGCAGATCGGCTGGTACGGCACCGCCATGCTCTGCTACGTCACGCCGAAGGAGCATCTCGGGCTGCCGAACCGCGACGACGTGAAGACGGGCGTCATCACCTATCGGATCGCGGCGCATGCGGCCGATCTCGCCAAGGGCCATCCGGCCGCGCAGGTGAGGGACGACGCCATCTCGCGCGCGCGCTTCGATTTCCGTTGGCAGGACCAGTTCAACCTCTCGCTCGATCCCGACACGGCGCGCGCCTTCCATGACGAGACCTTGCCGAAGGACGCCCATAAGGTCGCGCATTTCTGCTCGATGTGCGGGCCGAAATTCTGCTCGATGAAGATCACGCAGGATCTGCGCAAGGAGGCGGCCGCCTTGATCGCGGGTCGAGGCGAGCACGGTGAGCGAGGCCGAAGCCGCGGCCGGCATGGCGGCGAAGTCGAAGGAGTTCCTCGAGGCCGGCGGCAAGCTTTATCTCGATCGGCCCCAGGCGGCCGAATAGAACGTGAAGCGAAGATCGGCGTACTCGTGCTCGAGCGCGCCGCGAGCGGAAAGTGGTACCGAACGCGTGGCTAGCACGCCGCCGCTCCTCGTCGTCGATGATCTCCATGCCGGCTATCAGAGCGGCGTCGACATCCTGCAAGGGCCTGTCGTTGCGCGTCGCGCGAGAGGAGCGCTCACGCTCGTCATCGGCCCGAACGGGGCCGGCAAATCGACCTTGCTGAAGACGATCTTCGGCTTCCTCAAGCCGCATCGCGGAAGGGTGCGCCTGCGCGATGAGGAGATCACCGGGCGCGAGCCGCACGCGCTGAAGAAGCTCGGCGTGAGCTACATGCCGCAGGAGATCAACACCTTCCCGCTGTTGTCCGTCGAGGAGAATTTGCGCATGGGCGCCTGGACCTTCCGCCGCGACGCGCGGCGGCTCCAGTCGCGGCTGCGAGCGCATCTACGAGGTCTTCCCCATGCTCGGCGAGAGGCGCAAGGCGTCCGCCGGCGATCTCTCCGGAGGCCAGGGCCGCATGCTCTCGGTCGCACGCGAGATGATGGCCGAGCCGAGCCTCCTGCTGGTCGACGAGCCGACGGCCGGGCTCGCTCCGGCGCTGGTCGATCAGGTCTATGAGCTTCTTGCCGCAGGCGCGGAGCGAGCTCGGAGCGACGATCCTTCTCGTCGATCAGAATATCGAGGACGCGGTCGCGAGAGCCGATCATGTCTACATGCTCAATCTCGGGCGCATCAAGGCGGAAGGGCCCGCTGTGGAATTCACGCCGCAGCGCACGCGCGAGCTGATCCGGGAGTGCCTCACCGGATGACGGAAACGCCCGCCGGTCACCTCGGATGGCGAGCCCGGCCGCGCTCGCGGCGGCGATCGGCATCGCGCTCCTCGCGATCGCGCCTTTCGCCTCGGATTACGTGCTGCATGTGCTGATCACGAGCCTCTACTACACGATCCTCGCGGCGAGCTGGAACCTGCTCGCGGGCTTCACGGGCCAGTTCTCGCTGGCGCAACAGGCCTTCGCCGCCATCGGCGCCTATACGTCCGGGCTCGTCACCACGATCTTCGATCTGCCGCCCCTTGTCGGCATCCTTTGCGGCGTGGCGCTTGTCGGCTCTTCTCGGCTTTGGCCTCGGCAGGCTGGTGTTGCGCATGCGCGCCATCTATCTCGCGATCGCCACCTGGGCCTTCGCCGAGACGGTGCACATCCTGCTCACCGCCGCCTATTCGCATCACGCGCGGCGAGCTCGGCCTCACCGTGCCGCCGCTCGTCGAAGGGAATGTCGACCGCGCGGCTTCTATGTCGTCTTCGTGCTGCTCGACGCTCGCCTGCGTGCTTGTCGATGCACGCGATCCTGCGCTCGCCGCTCGGCATCTTCATGCGCGCCATCCGCGACGACGAGTTGCGCGCCGAGAGCCTCGGCATCGATGCGACGCGCGTCAAGACCTTGGTGTTCACCGGCTCGAGCGCCTTTGCCGGCCTCGCCGGAGCGGTTTACGCCCATTACGTGGTGGTGCTCTCTCCGCAGATCGCCGATTTCAGCGAGATGGCGAAGCTCGTCATCATGACCGTGGTGGGCGGGCTCGGCACTTTCGCAGGCCCGCTGATCGGCGCGGCGCCGATCCAGATCCTCAACAGCTACGTGGCGAAATACGGCGAATGGGACATGGTGATCTATGCGCTCGTGGTGATCGTGCTGATGCGCGCCAATACCGGAGGGCTGATCGCGCTGATCCGCAAGCTCAAGAGGAAGGTGCCCTCGCCAGCCGGCTGAAGAAACGCCTCTGCCAAGGCCGTGCGCGGAACCTGATGACGACCGCAGAGGCTTTCCGCGCCTTCCCGGACCCTGGCGCAAGTCCGAGCCGGGCGATCGATCCCATCCTGTTGCACCCCGCAACTCGTTACTTTAAGCTTGAAACAATTCTCCTGAGACGAGGTTTCTCCATGAGAACCGCCTTGACGCGCAGGTCCCTGCTCGGCGCGACCGCGCTCGGCTTTGCGGGCGCACGCTCGCTCGCGGACAGCATCGAGGCGCGTCGCCGCCGAGCCCGACAGCGTCACCATCGGTTGGCCGCAGGACGTGCCGAGCTGGGATCCGAACCAGCGCTTCGTCCCGGACGCGCAGCCGATCTTCAAGATGGTCTTCGACCAGCCGCTCGATCAGGACCCGAAGCTCAAGCTGATCCCGAACGTGGTGAAGTCCTGGGAGCTCGCCGCCGACGGCAGGAGCCTGCCGGTCGAGCTTCGCGACGACGTCGTCTTTCACAACGGCGACAAGATGACGACGGCGGATTTCCGCTACACCTTCTTCGAGAGGATCAAGGCCGGCCACAAGGTCGACATCGCGAACTCCTGGCGCAAGGTCACCGACATCGAGATCGTCTCGCCGACGAAGGCGGTGATGCGCTTCGATTCGCCCGCGCCGACGGCGCCGCAATGGCTCGCCTTCCTCGGCAGCTACGTCGTGCCGAAGGATTATATGGAGAAGACCGGCGTCGACGGCGTTCCGCGACAAGCCGATCGGCTCCGGCCCCTATCGGATCGCCGAATACCAGCTCAATGCGCGCATCGTGCTCGAACGCAACGACGCCTATTGGGGACCAAAGCCCAAGATGCGTCGCGTCACCTTCGAGATCATCAAGGACCCGTCGGCGCGCGTCGCCGCGATCCAGTCCGGAGAGGTCGATCTCACGGTCGCGGTGCCGGTGCGCGAGGTGCAGCGGCTGAAGAACGAGCCCAATCTTTCGGGCGAGCTCAATCCGATCACGCGGGTCATCCTTCTCCAGGTGCGCAACGACCTCGGTTTCGCCGACGAGAATGTCCGCCTTGCCGCCCATCACGCGATCGACAAGAAGGCGCTCTCGCAGGCTTTCTACGGCGGAGCGGCGGTGCCGCTCTCGGTGCCGGCGACACCGGGCACCGCGGCCTATCTCGACGATTACCAATTCAGCTACGATCCCGAGCTCGCCAGGCAGCTTCTGGCGAAATCCGGCTATTCGCCCGAGAAGCCGGCGAAGTTCAACTTCGCCTCGACCAATGGCAATTTCCCGTCCGATTACGACATCGCGCGCGCCGTCGTGCAGATGTGGAAGAAGGTCGGCATCGACGCCGATCTCGAGGTCATCGAATACGCGAAATATTTCGAGCTGAACCGCGGCGCCAAGCTGCCCGAGGCGACGCTCTACAGCTTCGACAATGCGACCGGGGATCCCGAGATCTTCGCCGGCTATCTCTTCAACCCCAAGATGCCGTTCTCGGCCTGGAAGGGCATGGAGATCGGCCAGCGCGCGATCGATCTCTTCAATGTCGCGAATTACGACGAACGCGTCGCCGGCTACAAGGCCCTGAACAAGGACGCGGTCGAGAGCGGCGCCTCGATCCCGCTCTTGCAGAGCGTGCAGACCCTGTTGCGCAAGAAGAACCTCTCCTACACCAAATATGGCAACGGCTGGGTACGCGCCGACACCATGTCGTGGGGATGAGCGCGGGCTCAGCAGTAAGTGAAGAGTGAAGAGTGAGGAGGGCCCTTTTCACTTTTCACTTTTCACTTCTCCCTCTTCCCTTTTCACGACTCGGGCGGACATGGCCGTTCAGCCGACATGATCGCTTCAGCTTCTCGGCCTCTTCGCCAGGCGGCTTCTCGTCGCGATCCCGATCCTCTTCGTCGTCTCCGCTCTCGTCTTCGTCGTGCTGCGCGTGCTTCCGGTCGATCCGGCCGCGATGTCGATGCCGCCGAACGCCACCAAGGCCGAGATCGAGATGAAGCGTCAGGAGATGGGGCTCGATCGCCCCCTTGCCGGAGCAATACGCGATCTGGCTCGGCGAGACGTTGAAGGGCGATCTCGGCGCCTCGATCCATTTTCGTCGCGGCGTCGCCTCGCTGATCGTGGAGACCTTGCCGGCCACGATCGAGCTCGCGGCGCTCGCCATGCTGATCGCGGCGGCGCTCGGCTTCGCGGGCGGGCTCTTGCTCTTTCATCTGCGCGGAACGCTTGCGCGGCGAAGCCGCCGATCTCGGCTCGACGGCGCTGATGTCGACGCCCGACTTTCTCTGGGGCCTCATGTTCATCCTCGCCTTCGGCGTCGCCTGGCCGATCCTGCCCTTCACCGGGCGGCTCGCGTCGAGCTTCGCCGCGCCCCGTGCACACGGGCTTCCTCCTTCTCGACACGCTGATCGAGGGACGGCCCGACATGTTCCTCGACGCGCTCGAGCACATGGTGCTGCCGGCGACGCGCGCTCGGCCTTGCTTTCTCGGTGCCGATCATGCGCGTCCTGCGCTCGAGCCTCTATGACGATCGACCATGCCGATTACATTCGCCAGGCGCGGCTTCGCGGCGTTTCCGAAGGGCGCATTCTCTTGCGCCACGCGCTGAAGAACGCGGTTTTGCCGACATTGACCTTGATGGGCGTGCAGTTCGGCTTCCTCTTCGGCGGCACGCTCCTCATCGAGGTGATCTACTCCTATCCGGGCCTCGGCAATCTCATGGTCGATGCGGTGCGCAACGCCGATCTGCCGATCATCCAGGCGGTCGCGCTCGCTTACGCGGCCGTCGTCCTGATCATCAACATGATCGTCGATGGGCTCTATCTCGTGCTCAATCCACGGCTGAGGAGCCGCTTGATGCGCCTTGCGCGTCATGAGCAGGGACTCGCCGTCCTTCGCTCGGCACGCGTGATCGCCGGCGCCGTCTCGTCGCTCGCGGTGATCCTTTGCGCGATCTTCGCGCCCTTCCTCGCGCCCGCATGATCCCGAGGAGCAGAACCTGATCGCGACCCTCGTTCCGCCGGCCTGGTCGGCGGGCGGCGACCCGACCTATCTCCTCGGCACGGATTCGCTCGGACGGGACATCCTCTCGCGCCTGTCTGTTCGGCGCGCGCGTCGCCATGACGGTCGCGGTCGCTGCCTCGCTCGGCGCGATGCTCATCGGTGCGACCCTCGCCCATCTCGCCGGCTATTTCGGCGGCAGGGTGGATTGGCTGATCGGACGCGCCGTCGATGTGTGGATGTCCTTTCCGCCCGTCGTCCTGTCGCTCGTGCTGATGACCGGGCTCGGCGCCGGGGTGGTCAGCGTCATTCTCGCCATCGTGCTCGTCGACTGGACGCGCTTTTGCCGCGTGCTGCGCGCCGAGGTCCTGGTCACGACCCGTCAGGACTATGTGGCGGCGGCGCGGCTCGTCGGCTTCACCCATTGGCGAACGCTGACGCGGGAAATCCTCCCGGCGACCGTGCCGCTCCTGATCACGCTCTTGAGCGTCGAGATGGGAATCGCGGTGATCGTCGAGGCGATCCTCTCCTTCGTCGGCATGAGCGTCGGAGCGAACCAATCGGCCTGGGGCCAGATGATCGCCGATGCACGCCAGACGATCTACGAATCCGCCTGGAATCTCGTGCTTGCCGATGCTCGCGATCTTCATCACCGTGCTCGGCTTCAACCTTCTCGGCGACGGCCTGCGGCGCACGCTCGATCCGCGCCTGGCGCAGGCGCGCGAGGCGTGACGATGAGCCCTCCTTTCCGCCGAGAATCTCACGGTCGAATCGCGGCTTCGCGATGGGCGGCGCCTGCCGGTGCTTTCCGACATCTCCTTTGCGCTCGACGCGGGAAAGGTGCTCGGCCTCGTCGGCGAATCCGGGGCGGGCAAATCGATGATCGGCCGTGCCGTCGCGCAATTGCTGCCTCCGGGCTTTTCGGTCGCGAAGGGCTCGCTCGCCTTCGCGGGCAAGGATCTCGTGCGCATGGGGACGCAAACGCGCCGCCATCTGCTCGGACGCGATATCGCCTTCATTCCGCAGGAGCCCCTGAGCGCGCTCAATCCGGTGATGACGATCGGCACCCAATTCGCGGAGCACCTCGCACGCATCGGCATCCCGCCGGCGCGGCGGCGCGAGGAGGCGCGTGCCATGCTCGAAGCCGTTCATCTGCCGCGCGCCGCGCAAATCCTTCGCCAATATCCGCACGAGCTTTCGGGCGGCATGTGCCAACGCGTGCTGATCGCCATGGCCTTCGCCAGCCGGCCGAAGCTCGTCATCGCGGATGAGCCGACGACGGCGCTCGACGCCACCATTCAGGCGCGCATCATCGCCTTGATGGGAGAGATGCGCGACGCTTATGGCGCAGCCGTGCTGTTCATCACGCATGATCTGCGGCTCGCCGCGAATTTCTGCGATCGTGTCCTGGTGCTCTACGCTGGGCGCGCGGTCGAGAAGGGCGAGGCGCGAAAGCTGCTGTCGTCCCCCTTTCATCCCTACACGCGTTGCCTGCAGCTCGCCGTCCCCTCGCTGTCGGCGCCCGGACGCGAGCTCTTCACCTTGCCCGGAGAAATGCCGGGGCTCGCCCGCCTCGGCGCGCTCGGCGGTTGCCGGTTCGCCCCGCGCTGCCCGAATGCGGGCGAGATCTGCCGAAAGGGAAGAGCCGAAGCTCGTCGCCGTGGCGCCCGGGCGAGAGGCCGCCTGCTGGCGGCCCGAAAAGACCCTCGGCATCGAGACGCCCGCGCCGGCCGGTTTGGACGACGCGGCGAGACGCGCGGTGCCGCTGCTCATGGTCGAGGGCTTGCGCAAGGACTTCCGCGCGCGGCACGGCCTGTTCGCCAGCACCAAATTCACCGCGGTCGAAGACGTGAGCTTCGCCGTGGCGGAAAATGAGTTCGTCGGCATCGTCGGAGAGAGCGGCAGTGGCAAATCCACGCTCGCGAAGCTGATCATCGGCCTTGAAAGCCCTTCGGCGGGACGCATCGAGCTCTGTGGTCGCGATGTCGCGGGCGCGAGCGAGGAAGCGCGCCGCGTTCGCGTCGAGAATTCGCAGATGATCTTCCAGGACCCGCAATCCGCTCTCAACCCGCGCCGGCGGGTCGCGAGCATCGTGACGCAAGTGCTCGAAGCCGCGGCGCCGAGCATGGCGGCGAGCGAGCGCTTGGCGCGCGCCGAGGTGCTGCTCGCCGAAGTCGGATTGCCCGCCGAGCTCGGCGAACGCTATCCTTCCCAGCTCTCGGGCGGGCAGAAGCAGCGGGTGAACATCGCGCGCGCTCTCTGCGCGGCAGCCGAAGCTGCTCATCGCCGACGAGATCGTCTCGGGGCTCGATGTCTCGGTGCAGGCGCAGCTCATCGCCCTCCTGCGTCGCCTGCGGCGTGAGCTCTCCTTCGCCATGTTGTTCATCTCGCACGACCTCGCCGTGGTGCGAAGCCTTTGCGAGCGCGTGCTCGTCATGTGGCAAGGCCAGATCGTCGAAAGCGGCATGACGGCGGAGGTCTTCGCCGCTCCTCGGCATCCGTATACGCGCGAGCTGCTTGCCGCGGCAGGAGCGAATAGCGAATAGCGAGTGGCGAGTAGCGAGTAGTAGAGTAGTGAGAAGTGAGAAGTGAGGTGAGCTCAATCTTCACTTCACTCTTTCACTCTTCACTCTTCACTCTTCACTACTCGCTACTCGCCACTCGCTACTCGCCCTCCTTCCCAAGCGCCGTGAGTGCGCGGCGCAATGCCGCGACATCGGCGGCCGGAATGCCGGCGAGCTTCTCGACCTCGAAGGCCCGTGCGCGCGTGACGATGCCGCCGAGGCGGGCGCGTCCTTGCGCCGTGATGTCGATGACGCCAGGGGGGCGCATCGCCGCGAGCCCTGCCGAAAGCAGTGCCGCGACGGCATCCTCGGCGGTCGCCTGGCCGACGAAAGAGAGGCGCGACAAGGTTTCGATCGAGGATCCCGGATGCGCCGCGAGGCAGGCGAGGATGCGGCTCTGGTTGATCGTCAATCCCTGCGCCTCCCGATGTTTCTCGAAGGCGCCGGAGAGCTGCTCATAGGCGCGGAACATGAGCGGCAGCAGAAAATCGTCGAGCGGGTGGGGGTCGCCCGTCTCGACAAGGGTGCGGCGCGCCACGTCGATCGCCGGATGATCGACCGCGAGCCCATAGCGCCCATGCGCGAACACCAGGACCTCGCGATCGAAGCGCGCGAAGCGGTCGACGCGGCCGATGAGGATCACGTGATCGCCCCCTTGATGCTCCGCCTCGCGGATGCATTCGAACTGTGCCGCGACCCCCTTGATGAGAGGGACCCCGCCGCGGCCGGGCACCCAATCGACGGCCTGGAATTTGTCGTCGGTCGAGCGTGCGAAACGGGTCGACAGCGCGACCTGATCCACCGAAAGCACATTGACGGCGAAATGACGGGCCTCGCGGAAAACGGGAAGGCTTTGCGCCTTCGAACTCGAGCGCCCACAGCACCAAGGGTGGATCGAGCGAGACGGAGGTGAAGGAGTTCGCGGTCACGCCCACGAGCTGATCGCCGGCGCGTGCCGTCATGATCGCGACGCCGGTCGCGAATTGACCCAGGGCCCGGCGGAAGGCGCGCTGGTCGTCCTGAGGGTCACCCTCCTCAGTGAAATGGGCCAAGTCCTTGCGCGACACCGGCCTAGACTTCTCGTCTCGGTGAGTTCTCGCCGGCCCGGCGCCGCATAAGCATGCCGCGTCACCGCCGCAGCCCCGCCTCGCGTAAAAGCGGCAGGACCTCGGCGATGAAATAGGGCAGCTCCTCCTTGAAGTTCACGAAGGAAACTGTCGTGCCCGCGAACCCGGCCCGGTGCATGCGCACCATCTCCTCGGCGATGTGGTGCGGCGTGCCGATCAGCGGATAGGTGCCGGCGCCCGCCGCGAAGCGCTTGCGATGCAAGCGGTAGGCGTCGGCCTCGTGCGAGCCCGAGAATTTCTCCTTCTGGCCCATGTAGTGGTCGACGCTCGCATGATCCGCCATGGTGACGGCGTAGTGATGGTAGTACTCCTCGGCCTCGGCCTGGTCGGGGCGGCAGACGACATGGCAGGTGGTGAAGACCCCGACCTCTCGCCCTTGCGCCTTGGCGCGCGTCTGCATGTCCTCGATATGCTCGCGCCCTCTGTCGATCTCGGTGAAGGTGGTGAACAGGAAATCGGCGGCCTTGGCGGCGAAATCGCGCCCCGGCGGCGAGAAGGCGGCGTTGAGCGTCACCGGGCGCGGGCGTTGCAACGGACGCGGCTTGCCCGAGACGTCCTTGAGCTTGTAGAAGGCACCGTTGAAATCGAAGGGCTTGTCCTCGGTGTAGATGCGCGACATGACCTCGAACCATTCGAGCCCTTGCTCGTAGCGGTTGTCGATGCAGGTCGAGCCCGAACATGGCGAACTCTTCGGGATTCCAGCCGCACACGATGTTGAGGCCCGCGCGCCCGTTCGAGGCGTGATCGACGGTCGCGAGCGCTTTCGCCGCGAACACCGGATGCGCCATCGGCACATGCACGGTCGAGAACAGCGCGATGTTGCGCGTGACGCCGGCGAGGCCGGCCGCGAAGGTCAAGGTCTCATAGGACCATTCGCGGTTGTTCACCTCGCCGCCGAAGCCCTTCCAGCGGGCGATCGGCAAGATGAACTCGATGCCGGCATCATCCGCCATTCGCGCGACCGCGACGATGTCGGGCCAGAGCGCGAGCCAGCGCTCGGGCACGCGGGTGAGCGCCAGCCCGCCATCGGCGTTGAGGGAGAAAATGCCGAGCTTGAAGGCGTTCGGGCCGCGCATCGGGTGCATGGAGGACCGCCCGATCTCAAGCTTTGAAGGAAAGGCCGAACCCGGCCGCGACGACCGTCGGTCGAAGGGTGATCGCGTCCGTCATGAAGGCCTCCTGAGCGAGAACGGCGAGATGTTTCAAGCTTAAAATAGATGCGCAGCCGCGCAATGAGCCAGCAGAAACCGATTGCGATCGTTGGACCGCCAGCGTAGCGGCCGGGTTGGCGCCGCTGCATCCAGATCCATCAGAACGGCTTCACCGAAAATGGCGCGCAGCCGCGTCACCGGCTTCGTCAGTGGACGTGTCAGGGCGGCACATTCCGCAAGGCGCATTTGGCCCGCTTCGAGCGCCGGTGCGTTCGAGGGCGTCGGCGATGAGAAGCCGAAAGCGATGGAGCGACCTTCAGACCAAGACGCGTTGGGCCGCCTCACGGGATGAGCTTCCAATTTCCCTTCTCGAGCTTGACCATCACGCGCGAACGCTCGTCCGTGCCGAAGGTCTTGCCGAGATGAAAATTGTAGACGCCGTGCGTGCCGACGAGCTCCTTGGTCGAGGTCATGGCGTCGCGCATGGCGACGCGGAATTCCGGCGTGCCGGGCTTGGCGCCGGTGGCGAGCGCGCGCTTTGCCGAATTGGCGATGATCAGCCAGGTGTCGTAGCCATAGGCCGCGAAGGCGTCGGTCGAGGGCTCGTTGTTCACCTTCTTGTAGAGGGCGAGGAAGTCGAGCGCGACCTTCTTGATCGGGTTCGCGTCCGGTAATTGGTCGGCGACCACCATCGGGCCGGTCGGCGCGATCACGCCTTCGACGGCCGGGCCGCCGACGCGCACGAATTCGCTGTTGATGATCGCGTGCGTCGAATATTCCGGCCCCGTATAGCCACGATCGTAGAGCGCGATATGCGGCAGCGCGCCCGGCGTGCCGGAGCCGCCGGTGAGCACGGCATCGGGATGGGCCGCCATGATCTTGAGGATTTGCGCCGTGACGCTGGTGTCGGCGCGCGCATAGCGTTCGTTGGTGAGGATCTCGATGCCGGCGGGCTCGGCCGCCTTCTTCAAGGCGTTGTAGACGAGGTCGCCCCAGACATCGCTGAAGCCGATGTAGCCGACCGTCTTGATGCCTGCCTTCTTCATCGCCTCGACATCGGCCGTGACCATCAGCAGAGGCTCTTGCGGCACGGTGATCGACCATTGCGCGCCTTCGCCCGGCACCACCACATTGGCCATCACGATGAAGGGCACCTTCTCTTCGGCCGCGACGGCGGCCGCCGCAAGCGAGGGCGGCCCTCCCGCCGAGCCGCAGAGAATATCGACCTTGTCCTCCTCGATGAGCTTGCGGGCCGCGCGCGCCGCGGCCGAAGGGTCGAAGCCGTCATCGATCTGGATATAGGTGAGCTTCTCGCAGCCGACCGAGCCGATCGCCGCGATGGCCGGTCGCCATGCCCTTCGAGTAGGGGATGCCGATCGAGGAGGCTGCCCCCGTCATCGAGGTGATGAAGCCGATCTTGATCTCGGCGCGCGCGGCTTGGGTGACGCAAAGACACAAGCTCGCGGCAAAAAGGGCCGCGCCAATCCTCGAGCGCCTTTTCGACATAAACACCTCCTGGCCGGCTCGGAGCCGCCCCGCGACCCTGCCGTATGTTGCGGCTTCGAGATTAGGTCGGCGTGAGGGCGATGTCAAGCCTTCTCCTGACGCAGCGATTGGTTCGTCGAGGCTGCGACGGAGACTTCAGCCAGCGCCTCCGGAGCATGCCGTTTTGGCCGGCCTAGCTAGGTCTATCCCGAGCCACGGAATCATTAGCGTCCTCACCGGATGCGCCCGCCCGCGACCCCGCTCCCCACGAAGTGGTGGGGAGGTCTTGCGGGGGCAAAGCCGCTTCGACAACGACGACCATTGGCCTCGTCCGTCACGGCGAGCCGGGCGGGCTTCGCGATTCGCCCTCACCGCCCTCACCCGTTCGCGCACTTCGTCGCGCGCGAAGAGCGCGGGAGAAGGGGACGCCCCACGCACGAAGGGCGCGGTCCGCCGCCTCACCTGCCGAAAATGCCCTTGAAGAATTGCGCCATGGAGTTGCGCTTCTTCTTGCGCGCGAGCTCGGCCTCGTTCTTCACCCAGGCGACCTGGACGACGCGACGCTCGCCGGCGAAGGGCGGGTGCCCGTGCCAGGAGTTGTCGGCGCGCAGGAAGGCGAACATGGTGCCCATGGTCGGGGGCACTTCGAGCTTATACGGCTCGAATCCATCCGGCCCGTAAAGCACGCGCAAGCGGCCCGCGCCGTCATCCTTCCAAGCGTCGTTCATGTAGACGAGAAGCGTCATCACCTTGGCGGTGCCGTCGGTGTGCGAACGGCCGTCCTTCGCCTGGCTGATCTTGCGGATCGTGGTCAGGCGTGGGTAAGGGTGCAGATCGAGACCCATGCGCTCCGACATGACTTCGGAGAGCTCGGGGCTCTCGAGCTCGTCGATGAGCTGCTTGAACTTGCCGCGCATCTCCACCTCGTCGACGGTGAGGAAGCCGGGCTTGGTGATGTTCGGAAATTCGGCGCGCAAGGCCGGCACCACCTCGGCGTTGAGCACGTTGTCGACGAGCATATGCGTGTAGGGCTCGCGCGATACCGGCGCGCGCCGGATCGTCTCGACATCGATCACCGGGTCCTTGAAGGCGGCCGTGTAGGGAAAGCGCGCCGTTCGCGGTGCCGCTTGCGGATTGGGTCATGGCCATGGGACAGGCCTCCTCTCTTCGTGATGCCGCGGGCCCTTGCCCGCCGTCTCGCTTTGCCCTCGGCTCAGCCGCGCGTGCCGATGCTTTCATGCGCGGCCTTGAGCTTCGAGCCCATGAAATGGCGCGCGTTCTCCTTGAAGGCGGTGAAGCGGTCGGTCACCCAATTGAGCTGGATGGCGCGGCGAGGCCCCTCGAAGGGCAGATGCCCATGCCAGGAACGATCCGACCGCTTGAAGACGAGGAGCGTGCCTTCGATCGGGGAAATCTCCTTGGCGTAATCCTCGATATCGGTGCCGTTGCGCAAGATACGTAGATTGCCGCCCTCCTTGTCCCAGGAGTTGTTGAGGTAGATGAGCACGGTGATGATCTTCGTTTCCGAATCGGTGTGCATCCCTCCGTCGCGCGCCCGCGTGAAGCCGCGGATGGTCGCCATCAGCGGCTTGCCGGCGAGCTCCACCTCGAATTTCTCGGCGATGATGTCGCGGAAGCGATCGCCATGGAATTCCTCGAGCATGGTCGCGAAGGCGCCTTTGAGCTCGACGGCGGTCGGCGGATGCAGCCCGGGCCCCGGAAGCTCGGGAAAATCGGCCACGACTTTCGGAAATTGCTCGGGGTAAGACGAATTTCTCCACCACGACATGCTCGTAGGGGTCGCGCTCGAGCGGGGTCGCCTGCAGCTTGTCGAGGTCGAGGATCATGCGTGCCTACCTTCGGCCGGAACGGATCGGCCCGCCATGCCTTCCAATTCTGTCACAAACGGGGCATGCCCGCCAGTCTTTGGCCCGGATCGGCCTGGATGACATATCGGACTATCGTCGGATCGGCGGGATTTGGACAATCGTCGGATCGACGGGATGGGGAATTTCAAGCCTGTTCGCTCGGGCCGCGGACACGCGATCGTCAAGCATCTGCCGCTGGACCATCTTCCCCTCGGGCTGATAAGGCGGCTGCTCGTCATGAATCCGCCGTTTCGAAAGGCGATCTGCACCGCGGCGTTGCCGCATGGATGGGCAGTGTTTGCGTAGGTGAGGATGCCTGGCGAGGCGGGTCACGACGTCGAAGCGAGAACGAGATGTGTCGATGTCGATCCACGAGGAGTAAGGCCTGATGCGCGCATTGATGAAATCCCTCGGCGAGATCTGGCGCCTCGCCGTTCCCTATTTCACGACGCGTGACGTCGGAGAGGCGCGCATCTGGCCCTTCCGCTATCGGGCGCAGGAACGCTGGATCGGTCTCTCTCTTCTCATCGCGGTGATCGGCATCGAGCTCGGCCAGGTCGCGATCAACGTGCGCCTCTCCTATTTTGGACGGGACTGGTTCAACGCCATCCAGGAAAAGAACGCGGCCGAATTCTGGAAGCAGCTCCTCTTGGTCTTCAGCCCCTTGGCGGCGATCGGCGTCGCGAGCGCGATCCTGCAACTCGTGATGCGCGCCTACCTCACCATCCGCTGGCGACGCTGGATGACCGAGAAGACGATGAGCAATTGGCTCGACGGCTCGGCCCATTACCGCATGCAGCTCACCGGCAGCTCGACCGACAACCCGGACCAGCGCATCGCCGAGGACATCAATGAGTTCACCACGACGACCTTCGCGCTGGGGCTCGGCCTCTTGTCGAAGGCAACCTCGCTCGTCTCCTTCTCGGTGATCTTGTGGACGCTGTCGGCGGGCTTCACCTTTCCGGGCACCGATATGCGCGTGCCGGGCTTCCTGTTCTGGATCGCGCTCATCTACGCCGTGCTCGCCACCGGGCTCACCCATTTGATCGGGCGCCCGCTGATCCGCCTCTATTTCCAGCAACAGCGCTACGAGGCGGATTTCCGCTTCTCGCTCGCGCGCTTGCGCGAATACGGCGAGCAGGTCGCACTTCTCGGCGGCGAAACGACCGAGCATTTGAACCTGAGCCGGCCGCTTCCGGGCGCTCATCGGCAACTTCCTCAACATCGTCGATTGCCGCAAGAAGGTCGTGGCCTTCACGGCGAGCTATTCGCAAGCCAATGTCGTCCTGCCCTTCATCTTCATCGCGCCCTATTACTTCGCCGGCAAGGTGATGCTCGGCGTGATGACGCAGACGGCGGGCGCCTTCTCGAATGTGCAGGAAGCGCTCTCCTTCTTCATCGACAGCTACACCACGATCGCCCAATACAAATCCGTCGTCGATCGTCTGACGGGCTTCGCGGCCTCGGCCGCGACAAGGCGCGCGCGCTCAGCATCGTCGAAGCCCCATATCGAGGTCGCAACCGACGGCGGGGACGATCTCGCCATGCGGGACGTCGAGGTCGCCTTGCCGAAGGGCGGCAAGGTGGTGCGCATCAAGGATGCGCGGCTGCGCCGGGGCGAAAGCGTCCTCGTCAACGGGCCGTCGGGCGCCGGGAAAGTCGACGCTGTTTCGCGCCATCTCGGGCATCTGGCCCTTCGGAAAAGGCTCGATCAAGGTGCCGACAGGCGCGAAGGTGATGCTCCTGCCGCAGCGCCCCTATGTGCCGATCGGCACGCTGCGCGCTGCCTTGACCTATCCGGCGCCAGCCGACGCCTTCCCCGACGCCGCTGGTGCGCGAGACGCTCGACGCGGTGCAGCTGTCCGCAATTCGCCGATCGCCTCGACGAGGAGGCGCATTGGGGGCAAACCTTGTCGCTCGGCGAGCAGCAGCGCGTCGCGCTCGGCCGCGCGCTCCTCGCGAAACCGGATTGGCTCTTCCTCGACGAGGCGACGTCAGCGCTCGACGAGCCGCTGGAGCAGGCGATGTACCGTCTTCTCCCGGAAAAGCTGCCGGGCGTGACCATCGTCTCGATCGGCCATCGTCAAACCCTGCAGGCCTTCCACAAGCGCCGTATCGAGCTCAAGCCGGGAGCGGACGGCGTGTCGGAGCCGGAGGATGTGCGGGTGGCGGGTCTCGCCGCGGAATAGGGCGAACTGAGGGGGTGCAGGGTAAGGATCGACGCCATGGCGCGCAAGACGCAGATCACAGCGACGCTACCGCCGATGCATCCTGGCGAGATGCTCCGGGAGGAATTCCTTGTCCCGCTTCGCATGGCTCCCGGATGCCTAGCCAAAGCTTGCGGCGTGCCTCGGACCCGCATCGAGCGCATTGCAAGGGAGGAGCTGGGGATCACGGGGGACACCGCTCTGCGCCTCGGAAAAGCGCTCGGCACGACGCCGGAATTCTGGATGAACCTTCACTCGAGATACGAGATCGAGCGGGCCAGGATAGCTCTCGACGAAACCTTGAAGGAAATCGCACCGATCGACCGCGCCGCGTGAGACGAAGGAGCGAACCGATGCCCCTTGAAACCATCTCCTATGACAGCGCCGCTGTCCTGGATAGCGAAGAGGCGATCGCGGCCTATCTGAACGAAGCTCTTCACGATGGCGATCTGTCGGGTATCACGCACGCATTGGGCGTCGCCGCCCGGGCACGTGGCATGTCCGAGCTCGCCCGTGACGCGGGCCTTGAACGGGCGGGGCTATATCGCTCATTGACGACCAGGGGCAACCCGGAGTTGGGCACCGTGCTGCGTCTCATGAAGGCGATGGGCCTGCGGTTGACGGTCGAACCTGGCAACGAGGCCGCTTAGTTAGGCCGGTGTCGGCCGCGCTTGTCGGCACATGTGCTCGACTGAGATTCTCGAAAGGTCGCGCAGGTGGGCTGCATACCGGTAGCAATTTCACCCGTCACGCCAGTCGCGCCAGATCGAATTTCGCCACATCCCGAAGGAGCGTGATGAAGCCCTCGACCTGATGCGCGGCGGTGAGGCGGCCTTTCTCGGCGCTCGCAAGCGAGGCATCGCCCACGGCGCCCTGCGGGTTGAGGTCGGGCGCTATCCAGCCGAAGGCCTGCAGGCCCGTCGGGCGAAGGTAGGTGAACTCCGTCTCCATCGCCTGCGCCGAGGAGACGAAGTTCTGCGCCTTCTCCTGGCGCACGAGATCTGGCCTGAAATGCAGCATGAGCGAGGTCTCGACATCGCCGGCGTGAATGCCGTGTACGCCCTCGGCCGCCGTGTAGAGCCCTTCCGGCTTGCCGAAACGGCTCCAGGCCGTGTGCACCGCGAGCATCGCGCATCTGATGCGCAATTCGCGCGTGACGACGCCGAGAAGGTCGGAATTGCCGCCATGCGAGTTGACGATCACGAGCTTGCGAAGGCCGGCGCGCTCAACCGATTCCCCGATCTCGACCCAGGCTCTCAGCGCCGTTTCGGCGGTGAGCGTCAGCGTGCCGGGCGAGCGCAGATGCTCGTTCGACTTGCCGATCGCCTGGAGGGGCAGGATGAGGATCGAGAGCTCCGGTGGCAATCGCTTCGCCAGCTCGTCGAGCATGCCCTGATTGATCGCCATGTCGGTCGCGACCGCGAGATGCGGGCCGTGCTGTTCCACGGCGGCGATCGGCAAGACCGCGATCGTGCGGCCCGGATCGAGCGTCTCGAATTCCTTGGTGGTGAGGTCGGTCCAGTAGATCTTCTGCATCTTTCATCCTCTCATGAGCGTCGCGACCGCCTCCGGGTCAGCGCAGCCGCGCCATCGCGGCTCGCACTTGCGCGATGAAGGCTTTGCGCTTCGCCTCGCTCGCGAGATTCATGTTGTAAAGCCCATGAAATTCCGCGCGCGCCTTCACGGTCGCGCAGCGAGGCAGATAGCGCATCACGAGCTTGCGAGGCGGATCGCCCATGGCGATCGCGCTCCAGCGATCGCGGCCATAGGTCACGATGCCGCTGACGAGCTTCAGATTTGCGAGCAGAGGCTTGATGTTCGAGACGTCGGTCATGTCGAAGGAGACGCCGGGGAGCAGCACCCGGTCGAGGAACCCCTTGAGCATGGCGGGCGGCCCGAAGCACCAGGCCGGGAATTGCAGGACAATGGCCTCGGCGGCCCGCAGGCGCTCGACATAGGATTCGACACCCGTCCGGTTCTTCGAGATGTCGTGGTAACGCCGGCGCTCTTCGAGGCTCATCACCGGCTCGAAGCGCTCCGCGTAGAGGTCGCAGAGGTCGACCTCATGACCGGCTTCCGCGAGCCCCGCGAGCGCTTCGGCACGGATCGCTGCGTGAAAGCTCTCAGGCACGGGATGGCAGTAAAGGTAGAGAAGGTGCACCCGAGGCCGTCCGGCACTATGCGCCCAAGCCGGAATTCGAACGCGGCTTGAAGCTTCGCATCTTGCCGGGATTGAGCAGCCCCATCGGATCGACCTCATGCTTGAAGCCGAGCTGATCGGAATCGGCCTTCTTGTGCCGGCTGCCGTCCTCGAGCGTATAGACGTGCGGGTTGGCGATCGAGACGCCGTTCTCCTCGTGCAGGCGGATGATCTCGTTCAAGCGCTCCGTCGTGGTGTAGCGCACGACGGGCAGGGCGCTGCAGGTGACGCGGCCGGCGAAATGCTGGAACTCGCAATGATAGAGAACCTCGTCACCGAACATCCGTGACATTTCCCGCAGGCTTTCGACCAGGCGGTCCGAAGGGAAGAGGCATTGCAGATAGGTCGCCTTGCGGTCGTGCTTGAGCACATGCAGCGTGGTGTGGTTCCAGGTGTATTCGTAGAGCGGCGTCTTGCCGGGCTCTTCCTCCATCGGGGCCTCGTAGGTGACGTCACCCCGTCCGCGGAGAAGCTCCTTGAAGCTCTGCACCCAGGGCTCGGCGATCATGCAGGCGAGCAGATGCCTGCCTTGGGGGCAATGGGGTTTCAGCGATCCGAAATAGGTCGGCAGCGGCCATTGGATCGGCGTCGCGAGCTTCTTCACGATGCCGTCGCAGAGCGCCAGCTCGCGGCCGAAGGCGACCGCGTCGAAGAAATCGTCGAAGGCGACGATGATGTCGATCCAGGGAAAGGCGGGCGCGAGCGGCATTTCGAGCGCGGTGATGATGCCGGTCGTGCCGTAGGCATGGTTGACGGCTTGCGCCGCCGCGCCGCGCAGCTCCATGATGCGAGGCTCTTCCTCGAGCGTCACGATCCGCGCGGCGAGCAGATTGCCGGGCTCGCGCAAGCCCCCGTAGGTGATCGAGCCGACGCCGCCCGAGCCGCCGGCGACGAAGCCTCCGATGGTCGCCGTGCGCTTGGTCGAGGGGTGCATGCGCAATTCCCAACCTTCGGGCACGAGCGCCATGTCGATATCGACCATCTTCGCGCCCGCGCCGACGCGCAACACGCCGGCCTTGTGCCATTCGATGGCGGCAAGGCCGGTGAGGTCGAGCAGCACCCCGCCGGCGAGCGGCACGGCCTGGCCGTAATTGCCGGTGCCGCCACCGCGTGGCGTGAGGGGGATGCGACGGCGGGCGCAGGCACGCGCCACCCGCGTCACGTCGGTCTCGTCGCGCGGCACGGCGATGATGTCGGCGGCAAGGCCGTGGAGCTGCTCGTTGAGCACCGGGCTGTACCAGAAGAAGTCGCGCGAGCGCAGCCGCACGATCCGCTCGTCATCGATCACCGGCACGTCGCCGATCTCGCGCCGGAAGCCCGAGATGTCGTAGCTCGGCGCCGCGCGCCGCGCCGATTTCGTGCTGGTCGCCGCCTGGCTCATCGATCCTCCGGTTACGCTCGAACGGGCTTGCCCATGGGCAGGAACATGCCACAAAGTTGGAATGGAGCGGAGAAATCACGGTTCAGGGCCATAAATCGTGATTCGTGGAATCATTTCCAACTTTCGGCCCTGAATGGACGCGACAGCATCCTAGAACCGTCTCGATGCCAGGGGAATGCCGTGGCGGTCGGCGCAATGAGTTTTGTCGCGATTGGCCTATCGGTGAACGGCGCATCTTCGCCAAAAGCCGCATTGAGCCCGACGATGCGCGAGCGGCTTTGCCTTGGCCCGCGCTCTCGCATAAGGAATGGTCCCGCGATTAGGGCGGCCGACGAGGCCGTACGAGCCTTGTCGTGCCCGTTGTCCGCCGACCGGAGGGACCCTTGATCAAATTCTTCTATGCGCCAAACACCTGCGCGCTCGCTTCGCATATCGCTTTGATGGACGCGGGCGCGACCTATGAGACCGTGCGGCTCGATTTCCGCAAGGAGGACCAGCGCAAGCCCGAATATCTGGCGGTCAATCCGAAAGGCCGGGTGCCTTCCTTGGTGACCGAACGAGGCGTCTTGACCGAGACCCCCGCCATCCTCGCCTTCATTGCGCAGAGCTTCCCCGGCGCCAAATTGGCCCCCCTGGAGGACGCCTTCGCCTTCGCCAAGGTGCAGGCCTTCAACACCTATCTGTGCTCGACCGTTCATGTGGCCCATGCGCACCGCATGCGCGGCTATCGCTGGGCCGATGATCCCGCCGCGATCGATGCCATGAAGAAGAAGGTTCCGGCCGTCGTGACGGAGTGCTTCGACCTCATCGAGCGCGAGATGATCGAAGGCCCCTTCGTGATGGGGAAGAGCTACACGATCTGCGACCCCTATCTCTTCACCTTGTCGCAATGGCTCGACGGTGACGGGGTCGACATCGCCCGCTTTCCCAAGGTTCATGCGCACAGGCGGCGCATGGCGGAGCGCGCCGAGGTGAAGAAGGCGCTCGCGGACGAAGGCGCATAGGTCGTTCTCACAGGCAGGATTTCGCGGCGGCCCGCCCGGCGACCCGGCCCGAGAACAGGCAGCCGCCGAGGAAGGTGCCCTCGAGAGAGCGGTAGCCGTGCATGCCGCCCCCGCCGAAGCCCGCGACTTCTCCGGCCGCGAACAGGCCGGGAAGCGCGGTGCCGCTGGCGCCGAGGACGCGTCCTTCGAGGTCGGTCTCGAGCCCGCCCAAGGTCTTGCGGGTGAGGATGTTGAGGCGCACCGCGATCAAAGGTCCGTGCCTTTGGTCGAGAATCTTGTGCGGCCTTGCGGTCCGGATCAACCTGTCGCCGAGGTAGCGGCGCGCGTTATGGATGGCGGCGATCTGGCCGTCCTTGCAGAATGGGTTGTCGACCTCGCGGTCGCGCGCGACGATCTCGCGCTCGAGCGCGTCGCATGCGATGAGTTTATCGCCCGTGAGTGCATTCATCGCGGCGACGAGCCCGGCGAGATCATCCCTCACCACGAAATCCTCGCCCTTCTGCTTGAAGGCTTCGACCGGCCCTGTGGCCTTCCCGCCGAAGGCACGCCGTGCCACGAGGCGCCAGCTCTTGCCAGTGAGGTCGGGGTTTTGCTCCGAGCCCGACAAAGCGAATTCCTTGCGGATGATGCTCTGGTTGAGCACGAGCCAGCTGTGGTCATGCCCGGTCCTCATCAGATGTTCGAGCGTGCCGAGCGTGTCGAAGCCGGGGTAGAGTGGCCCCGGAAGGCGGCGGCCGAGTGCGTCGAACCACATCGAGGAGGGCCCCGGGAGGATGCGAATGCCGTGCCCGGGCCAGATGGGACGCCAATTCCGCACACCTTCGACATAATGCCACATGCGGTCCCGGTTGATCACTCGGGCACCGGCCGCCTCGGCGATGGCGAGCATGCGGCCGTCGACATAGGCCGGCACGCCGGCGAGCATGCGCGGCGGCGGGCCGCCCAGGCGTTTCGGCCAATTCGCGCGCACGAGGTCGTGATCGCCCCCGATCCCGCCCGACGCGACGATCACGGCCTCGGCCTTGAGCGCGAATTCGCCGAGCGTGGCGCGCGAGCTCGCCTCGCCGCGGGCGACATGGCTCGGAGCGAGGACCGCGCCTCTCACCCCCTCGACTCCACCATGCGCCGAAAGCAGCGCGTCGACGCGATGGCGGAACCTGAACGCGACCCGCCCCAGCGATGCGGCGTTGCGCAGGCGGCGCGCGAAAGGCTCGACGAGCGCGGGTCCCGTGCCCCAGGCGATATGGAACCGCGGCACGGAGTTGCCGTGACCGAGCGCGCGGTCACCGCCTCGCTCGGCCCAGCCCACGACGGGAAAGAAGCGAATCCCCTGGCCGATGAGCCAGGAGCGCTTCTCACCTGCGGCAAAAGCCACATAGGCTTCAGCCCAGCGTTTCGGCCAATGATCTTCGTTGCGGTCGAATCCCGCCGTGCCCATCCAGTCCTGAAGAGCGAGCTCATGGGAATCGCGAACGCGCAAGCGCCGCTGCTCGGGCGAGTCGACGAGAAAGAGGCCGCCGAGCGACCAGAAAGCCTGTCCGCCGAGGCTTTGCTCGCCCTCCTGGTCGAGGATGATGACGCGCTTGCCGGCATCCGCGATCTCCGCGGCGGCGACGAGGCCGGCGAGCCCGGCGCCGACCACGATCACGTCTGTGTCGAGCGCCATGGCCGATGTGGGCTCCGGTTTGAGCGAGGAGCAAGTAGTGAGAGGTGAAAAGTGAAAGTGAAAAGTGAGAAAGTGAACTATGGCTACTGGAATATCTGGATTCATCTTTCACTCTTACTTTCACTATTCACTACTCACGATTCGTCCCTTTCTACTCGCCACTCGCCTTAGAAACATTGATCGCACAGCCGTAGACGGAAATTTCGTCAGCGACTTGAATCTTATGCCAGCAGCGACCCGCTTCAGGTATTTCCCTGAAGATGTAAGTTCCGGTTCGCTCCTTGTTCACGGTTTCCTTGGCATCCGCCGATACAAGGTAATCGAAATAACTTTGCGCGACCGATCCCCAGCACGTATAAATAACGTGATCGGCTGTCTTGATTTGGTTGCTGCTGCTCGAGGCTTCCCGCACGCAAGCATTGTAGTAGCCCGATGCCTCGGGCTGCATCTTGGCCTGCGGCCGAGCCGGGCCGGCGACCAGGAGACAGATGAAGGCTGCCGATGCCAGGGCGGTTCGGTAAGGCGTGTGGCTCGAGGTCGGTATCCAGGTGGGTCGCATGACGTCTCTCTCTCCTCGTCGCATTCCATGGCTTGACGTTTGGATCGTGACGGCAAAGGCCGGCTCGGCCCCCGCTGTCTTTTTTCGGTTGAACGTGGTGATCGGCACCTTGGAAGGCGCGCCGATGCCCTTAGCACTTTGCCTCTTCTGCCTTTCCCCCTCAATGCAGCCGGGGCTTCTTGAGAAAGCTGCCACGGTCGGCCGATTTGACGCGAAGCCATAGGCTGCGGTTGTCGCGCACGATCTCGATCGGTATTTCCGTTCCGGCAGGGCCGCAGCTCCACAGCTTGCGATAGAAATCGGCGAGGCTTTCCACGCCCAGATCGCGAATGCCCGAGACGACGTCGCCCTGCCGCAGCCCGGCAGCCGCCGCGGGCCCGTGTTCGGCGACGTTCGCGATCACGATCTTGCCCTCGCTCTCCACCGAATACACGCCGAGCCAGGGCCTCGCCGGCTTGTTGATCCGACCGAAATTGAGAAGATCGTCGAGGATGGGCGCCAAGAGATCGATCGGCACGACCATGTTGAGGTCTTGCGGCGTGCCTTCGGCGGTCAGTTGCTGCACGAGCAGCGAGCCGACGCCGAGAAGCTTGCCGTCGGCGCCGATCGAGTCCCGTGCCGCCCCATAATGGATGGGCCGGTGCGGTAAAAATCGCCTCGTCGAGCATATATTCCCAATAGCCGGCGAATTCCTGCTTGCCGACGATATTGGCGCGCACGAACTGATGCCGATCGCCGCCACCGGCGAGGATCGACCGGGTCGCCCAGCCTGGCATGGCTCGATCGACCGATGTCCATTGCCGGAAGATCGAGCCGCCCGAGCGCCTGCACCAGGCCAAACCCGGTCTCCTGATCATAGGCGAGGGCGTGCGCGGGCGTGACGTTTCCGTCGGGCTTCGCCAGCCAGACGTTTTCTGCCTCGGTGATGAGATAGCCGATCGTCAGCACGAGGCCGTCGTCGCGGATGACGACCCCGCTTCCGGCCCGCTCCGTTCCGAGGATCGAGGCGGTGAATCCGTCCGCCGGAATGGTCGAGTGGATGGCGACGATGGATTGCAAGAGGTGATCGAGATCCAAGCTTCACTCCTAGCCATTGTCCCAAGGATCGAGATGTTGCCACAGCGGGCGCGATGGTCGGTGTCTACGAAACGCTTCCGCTCCCACGGGCCAGCCCGCATTTAGGTAAGGCATTCTGGCGCGATCGACGAGAGGCTTGAGCGCGCAAGCGGCATTTTCGGGAGTGCGGCTCGGGTGGCGGATGGCTGACGGATCGCCTCCAAGTGGCGGTAACATGAGGGTCCGCGGCTGAGGTTAAGCGGCTTCTATGTCGGTGTGGGCGAAATCGGCACCTTTGAAGAGGAGCGGAACGCGATAAGCTCGAGCGCAGGCATAGGACATGCAGTCGGCAAGATTGAGTCGGGCAGGATGTCCCCTGCCTTTCCCGAAGGCGGCAAAGGCGGCGACTGCCTTTTTCGCAATGCTGCCGTCTATGGGGATGATGGTGATCCTGGCCTCGTCGAGGGCAGTTTGTATGCACGCCTCGGCCGTTCGGGGGTCGATGTCGAACATCGTGGAAAGCCGCATTGCAGCCTCGAGCACGACCAAGCCTGAGGTGCAGCAGGAGCTTGCTTCGGCGATTTTTTCGGCGAAACGACCAGCATCGGGCTCGCGTGCGAGTATCGCCACGATGACCGAGGTATCGACGAACATCAGTGGCCCCACATTTCGTCGATTTCATCCTTGGTGATCGGACGACGATTGGGGCCGGCCTGCGCCGCGAGGTCTTCAGCGATATGCCGCAAGCGTTTGGCCAAAGGCTCAATCTCGTTCTCCCGGCGCAGCTCCCCCTCGAGAGCTTGGATCACGGCGTCAGTCATGGTGATCTTGCGCTTGGCCGCGAGCTTCTCGGCCAAGTCGCGGGCACGTCGATCGCGGATCTGCAAGGTCATGATACGGATATTCCCGCCGCATGGGACAAGCTTTCCATACACAATTACGCCTACGTCCATACAACGTCAAACAACGATCGATTTTCCCACTTCGTGCTCTCGAGAGGAGGGGCCACGCATTGCGAACCAGGATGTGGTGCGCCGCCCCATTTCGTGGTCGTCAATCGGCTATGAAGGGGAACGGTCCTGGGAAACGTTCCACATAGGCCATATGGCTGACGAGGCGCTCGCCGTCCCAACGCCAAAGGCGGTAGGCGGGCGGTTCCATGGCGATTTGCCCCTCGGGCTCCCCGTCGCGGAGATCGAGCTCAACCTGATGCGCCACGCTCGGCGCGATCGAGGCGAGCGCGCCGCCGAACAAGGTCTCGATCGGCCGATGATGATGGCCGAAGGCGATCGCCTTCACTTGCGGATTGGCGCGCACGATGGCCTCGAGCCGTTCGCCGCCCTCGATCAGCCTGATCTTGTCCATATGGCCGATGCCGCAAAGGAAGGGTGGATGGTGAGCGAAGAGAAAGGTGGGCTTGCCGCGCGCCGCCGCGAGCGTCTTGTCGAGCCAGGCGAGGCGATCCTCGCAGAGCTCGCCCGCGCTCGAGTTCGGGACATGCGTGTCGAGAGCGACGAGCCGCACCGGATAATCCTCGATCGCATATTGCACGAAGCGCGGATGGGAGGTGACGCCGGGGAGGCGCTCCAGCCCCTTGCGGAAATTCTCGCGATGATCGTGATTGCCCGGCACGGCGTAGACCGGCATCGGCAAGCGCTGGAGAAGCCGATGGGCCGTCTCATATTCGTCGGGCGTGCCGTTGTTGACGATGTCCCCCGTGACCAGCACGACGTCGGGACGCGGGTCGAGCGCCAGGAGCGAAGCGATCGCGCGAGCCGCGAACATATTGGTCTCGACGACGCGGATGGCCGGCACGCCGCGTGGGCGCAGGTGCAGGTCCGAGATTTGCGCGATCAGCATAAGGGGCCTCGTGTGGCGCCCGGCGGCTCGCCCGGCCGTGGCGGGTCGCTTGGTTACGCGGCCTCGATGACAGGTGCAAGACTTCGTGGTGCAAGACTTCGTGGTGCAGGACTTCGTGGTGCAGGACTTGGCGGAGCAGGACTTGGCGGAGGCTGAGACTTCACGATCGCGAAATTTTGATCTCGCGGAGCGGCGGCGATCGATGACGCGAGAGGAGTCCGGCCTATCGAGCTCAGGGCCCGCCGCATTCCGCCAATCCGACGATTTTTCCCTCGACCTGATCCGATGCGCGAGGTTGCACGACGCCGCGCCGCGAAGCTATCGTCGACGCGGCGGCGGACATGCGAAAGAGGATCTCTTCGGAAGGTCCGCGTGCCGCCCTCAGGGAGGAAAGATGTTCACCGCAGCGATCGAAATCCTTGATGCCCGCTTCAAGCAGCTCGTCCACGGCAATGTGCATCTCGAGAAGCTCCATACCGGTTGCCGCTGGGCCGAGGGGCCGGCCTATTTTCCTGCTGGGCGCTATCTCGTCTGGTCGGACATCCCGAACGACCGCATCTTGCGCTACGACGAGTGCGACGGATCGGTTTCGGTGTTCCGCGAGCCCGCGAACAACACCAACGGCCACACCGTCGATCGCGAGGGAAGGCTCGTCTCCTGCGAGCATCGCGGGCGCTGCGTCTCGCGCACCGAGCACAATGGCACGCGCACCGTGCTCGCCGATCGTTGGCAAGGCAAGAAGCTGAACTCGCCGAACGACGTGGTGGTGAAGTCCGACGGCTCGATCTGGTTCACCGATCCGACCTACGGCATCGATTCCCATTACGAGGGTGATGCCGCTCCTTCCGAGATCGGCGCGAGCCATGTCTTTCGCATCGATCCTGCAAGCGGCGCGCTCGAGGCGGTCGCGACCGATTTCGTCAAGCCGAACGGCCTTGCCTTCTCGCCCGACGAAAGCCTGCTCTATGTCGCCGATACCGGCATGACCCATGTCGAGGAGGGGCCGCGCCACATCCGGCGCTTTCGGCTTTCGGCCGATGGCCGCAAGCTCGCGGGCGGCGAGGAATTCGCAACCTGCGATATCGGCCTTTTCGACGGCTTCCGCTGCGACGCGAACGGGCATCTGTGGACCTCGGCCGGCGACGGCGTGCATTGCTACCATCCCGACGGCACGCTGCTGGGCAAGATCAAGGTGCCGGAGGTGGTCGCCAATGTGCAGTTCGGGGGGCGCAAGCGCAACCGCCTCTACATTTGCGGCACCACCTCGCTTTACGCCATCTATGTGCAGCGCGCACGGGGTGTCGCACCCGAGGTGAGCCGGGCAGGACGCTCCGCGTCGTCGCTCCACTCGACACAGGCACGCCAAATCGTCGAGATTGTGGCGGGCGATTTTGGAGGCGAGCTCGCCGCGTCCGCGCTCCGGCCCTGATCGCCCACTTCGCCGGTCGGTTCGCGGTTTTCCTCAGATCAGCTCTGCAAACATAAGGCTTGACGCCGACGCCTTGCCAAATCATGTGTGCCTGCGGGGCGGACCGCCCTGACAACATCCTTGAACGAGAGGCGACCACAGCCTCGACACGCAGTCGAGTCGGCGAAGCTTCGAATCCATTCGAGACGGAGAAAGATGGCGAGTTTTCAACACCCGGATTTCGACGAACGACTGAGCGCGGCCGCAACCGCGAGGCAGACCCTGCTGGAGAGATATCGCGCCAAGGTCAACGGAAGCGATCCCGACCTCCTCAAGAAGCAAGCGGAGCGCCTGGAGATCGCGCAGGCCCGTGAGGCCCGCCTCGCCGCGAGGAAGGCCGAGAGGGAAGCTCGAGAAGCGTCCGAGCGCGCCGCCCGCGAAGCCAGGGAGGCGACGGAGAAGGCCGAGCGCGAGGAGCGGGAGGCGCGCGAGCGCGTCGAGGCCGCGGCCTGGAAGGCGGCGCTCGAGGAAGAGAAGAAGGCCGAGCGCGACGCCCGCTATGCGGCGCGCAAGGCCCGCAAGCTCGAACGCCTGAACAGCCCCTTCGGCAAATACGGGCGGCGTTGATCGGGGCGGCATTCCGCATCGCTCTCCAGGCGAGCGACCGAGTGGGCCGCCAAATCCTTGAGCGTTGAACCGGTGTCGATTCCGGATGAGCGCTATTACGGCCTGTGCGCACAGGATCACTGTGGTATCATTCAAGAATGGACAAACAGGGGATTATCGCCACGCTTCGCGAAAACGCGCCCGCTTTGCGGGCGCGCGGCGTGACGCATGCTGCCCTGTTCGGGTCGTATGCGCGCGGGGACGCTCGTCCGGATAGTGACATCGACATCATGATCGAGATTGAGCCCGGCGCTCCGGTCGGATTGTTTGAATATGTCGAGATCACATAATACCTCGCGGACCTGTTCCCGAGCCGGGTGGATGTCGCGAACCGGAATCGGTTGAAGGCGCTTGTGCGACCGACAGTCGAGCGCGATGCGGTCTATGCTTTCTGACCGTGCGCGCCTCGCTCTCTCTTCGACATTCGTGACAATGTGGGTCTCGCCAGACAATTCGTAGAGGGACTTTCGTACGAGGCTTTCCAGGCCGATCGCCGAATGTTTTATGCGGTGACGCGTGCACTCGAGATCATATCCGAGGCAGTTCGTCGGCTACCGCAGACCGTGCGGGACCGCCATTCCGAGCTACCTTGGCGAGCGATTATGGGTCTCGGCAATGTCTATCGGCACGACTACGACAATGTTGCGGAAGAGTTCGTGTGGCGCACCATACAGTACAGCCTTGAACCGCTGTTGGCAGTGGTCACGAACGAGATTGAGCGGCTCGGCAATGTCCCATGAACTTTTGCTCGCTTGACCTTGGTGTAAGCCTGGGAGGCGATGCGGCGTTTCTCGAGCGCCACCGCGATCACTTTTCCTCGAGCTCCAGCACCGGCGACCAATCCTCTCCGGGCGGCCGCGCGAGAAGCGCGCGGATGCGGGCGCGATAGAAGGCGTAAAGCCCGGCGATTTCGGCCGGGGCCAGGGAGGCGGCTTCTTCGGCGAGCGCGAGCGCCTTGTCGAAGGCACGGCCGCGGAAGCAATCGAGCATTGCTTGATGCGTGCCGGCGAGCGCCTTGAAACCGGGGCTCTCCGCGACCCTTTCGTCGCCGACGAGCGTGTAGGCAACGATCGGCAGGGTCTTGCCCTTGACCAGCACCTTGTCGATCTCGAGCCAGGCGAGGCTCGGCGCCTCGTCGCGCGTCGCGCCGTTCGCCGCGATGTCGACGCCGAGGAATTTGGTCGCGCCCTCGAGGCGCGACGCGACATTCACATCATCGCCTATGGCGGAATAGTCGAAGCGCCGCGTCGAGCCGAGATTGCCGACGCAACACACGCCCGTGTTGAGGCCGATGCCGAAGCGCACCACCGGAAAGGTCTTGTTCTCGCCCTGCCGCCTTCGCCTGCCAGCGCTCATTCAGCTTGGCGAGCTCGGCGCGCATGGCGAGCGCCGCGATCGCGGAGTTGCGCGCATGCTCGGCGTCATCGAGCGGCGCGTTCCAGAACGCCATGATGGCGTCGCCCATATATTTGTCGACCGTGCCGCCGTGATCGAGCACCACATCGGTCATCGGGGTGAGGTATTCGTTGAGGAAGCGCGTCAGCCCGTGTGCGTCGAAGCCTTCGGAGAGCGTGGTGAAGGCGCGCAGATCGCAGAACAGCAAGGTCAGCTCGCGATTTTCGCCGCCCAGGATGAGCCTGTCGGGGTTCTCGGCCAGGCGGTGCACCACGGCGGGCGAAACGAAGCGCCCGAAGGCCTGGCGCACGTGCCGTTCCTGCGATTGCTTCAAGGCATAAAGCGCCAGCACGCCTGTGAGGAACACGGCGCCGGCCGAGAGGCTCGGGAACACCGGATCGATCAGGAGCCCCTTCCGGGTGAAGGCCCACCAGCTTCCGCCCACCATGGCGGCGACGCAGAAACCGCCGATCGAAGCTCCAACGAGCGCGGGCACGAAGGGCAGGGCGAAGATCATGATCAGCGACAACAGTGCCATCGCGAGCATCTCGACGCCGCCGGCGATGTCCGGGCGCACCAGACTTTCTCCGTCGAGGATATGCTCGAGAAGCTGGGCATGGATTTCGACCCCCGGCACCGAGGCGTCGAGCGGCGTGGTCACCATGTCGCCGAGCGCCGCGGCGCTCGAGCCGATGAAGATGATCTTGTTCTCGATCTCGGCTGGGTCGACCTCGTTGTCGATGAGCTTCCAGGCCGGAATGAAGCGGCGCGGCTCGTGCCGGGTGAAGCGCACCCGCACGTCGCCGTGCGGTTGAGTGTTCACCACCAGCTTTCCGATGCGCAGCGCGACGATCCCGGTCTTGGCGCCGAAGGCGGTCTCGCCCGAGGCGTTCGAGGATTTGATGAAATAGCTTGCGCCATCCTCTTGCGCGAGACGCAGCGCCTCGGCGGCGAGGCTCGGCACGATTTCATCGCGCAGCGCGAAGAGGAGCGGCACCTGCCTGACGACGCGGTCCCGGTCGGGCACCCAGTTGAGCGCTCCGATCCCGGCGGCCCGATCGGCGAGCACCTTGATGGGGGCGATGCTCGCCTGAAAACCGTGGAGGAAAAGAAGGGGATCATCGCCGGCATGGGAGAAGCCGGCCTTCACCGGCAGCAAGGCCTCCTCCTCGGCGGTGCCCGGCGGAGCTATCGCCTGAGCGCGTCCCGTTGACCAGCGCGGCGCCCAGCACGACCGGCGCATCGCTCAAGGATTTGGCGAAGGCTTGGTCATAGGTGCCGGTCCTGTCGAGCTCTTGCGCGACCAGTGCGATCGCCCGCTCCCGCGGCTCGCCGCGAATGAGCTCCGCGATCCCCATTTGATCGGGTTCCGCGAACAGGAAGTCGAAGCCGATGGCCAAGGCGCCATGCGCCTTCAGGAAATCCACGAAGGCGGCGAGCTGCGTTCGCGGCCAGGGCCACTGCCGACCATAACGCTTCAGGGATTCGTCATCGATGTCGATGATGCGCACCGGTGAAGCCGGGTCGTAGATGCGCGGGCTGAGCCGCTGGTAGTTGTCGAAGACGAGGTTTTGCAAAGCGGTCCGCAAGGGCAGGGGCGAAATCCCGACCAGGACCGCGAGCGCGAACGGAAGCGCGACGGCGAGCCAGTAGAGGCGAAGCTTCTTCATCGGCCGATCCCGTGTCGTCACCGACCTCGCCTTCCGATGCGGCTTGCGCCGGTCGGAAGACATTCGGTGGAGGAGACGTCATGCAAGTTCAAGAGCCCGAGCGTGCTCGAGCCCAAGCCCGCTCTCCTGGCGATTCTCGTGGTCGAACCGGTTCATCCGGCGAAGGAGCATAATTCGGCGCTCGGCTCCTCGCCAATCCGCCTCGGCTGCGCAGAAGCTTCGGCGGGCAGCCGGCTGGGACTTCGAGCATAGGCGCATCGAACACCTCGTGGATAACTCGAACGAACTCGGCGAGCCTTGTTTGACAGGACACGCGCGATGCGCAAGGCCGACGCATGAACGAAACCGCGCTCGCCGCGATCCGTCCCATTCTCGGCGTCACGGCCTCGATACTCGGCCGGCCTTGGCACGCAAGGCTCGATGAGGCAGGCGAGATGCGCGCGGTCGCCCTGGCGCAGGCTCACGGCCTCCCCGATCTTTTGGCGCGCGTGCTCGCGGCGCGCGAGATCGGCGTCGAGAACGTCGCGGCCTATCTCGCGCCGAAGCTGAGGGATCTCGCTTTCCGATCCGTCCTCGCTGATCGATATGGACAAGGCCGTCGAGCGCTTGGCGCGGGCGGTGACGATGCGCGAGCACGTCGCGCTCTTCGGCGACTACGATGTTGACGGCGCCTGCTCGGTGGCGCTTTTCGGCGGCTATCTCACCGATCTCGGCTGCCCGCTCTCCTTTCACATTCCCGATCGCCTGACCGAAGGCTATGGCCCGAATGTCGAGGCCGTCACGGCGCTCGCCCGCAAAGGCGCGAGCCTCCTCGTCACGCTCGACTGCGGCACGGTGAGCCATGCGCCGCTTGCGGAGGCCAAGCGGCTCGGCCTCGACGTGATCGTCATCGATCATCATCTGGCGCCGGAAAAGCTCCCGCCCGCCGACGCGATCGTGAACCCGAACCGCCAGGACGATCTCTCGGGCCTCACCATGCTTTGCGCCGCGGGCGTCGCCTTCGTGGTGCTCGTCGCGCTGAACCGGGAGCTGCGCCGGCGCGCCGTGTTCACGAGCGAACGGCCGGAGCCCGATCTGTTCGCCGCGCTCGATCTCGTGGCTCTGGCGACGATCGCCGATGTGATGCCGCTCAAGGGGTTGAACCGCGCCCTGGTCCGCCAGGGCCTCGCGGTCATGAAAGCGCGCGGACGGCTCGGGCTGCGCGCGCTCGCCGATGCGGCGCGGCTCGACGGCGAGCCAACCTCCTATCATCTCGGCTTCCTCCTCGGCCCGCGCATCAATGCCGGCGGGCGCATCGGCGATGCCAGCCTTGGCGCGCGTCTTCTCATGAGCCGGGACGAGGCCGAAGCGAACGAGATGGCGGCGATGCTCGACCGTCTCAACGGCGAGCGGCGCGTGATCGAGGAACAGGCGCTCGAGGCCGCGGCCGCGCAGGCGCAGGCAGCCTTGGCCGAAGGCGATCCGCCCGTCATCCTCGCCCATGCGCCGGATTGGCATCCCGGAATCGTCGGTCTCGTCGCAGCGAGGCTGAAGGAGCGCCATCGCCGCCCTGCCTTCGCCTTCTCGATCGCGCCCGATGGCACGATGACGGGCTCCGGGCGTTCGATCGAGGGCGCCGATCTCGGCCGCGCGGTTGCGGCCGCCGTGGAGGCCGGTCTCGCGCTCAAGGGCGGCGGACACGCCATGGCGGCGGGCGCGACGCTTGCCGAAGGTGGTGCGGCACCTTTCCTCGACTTCGTCTCAGCACGGCTCAAGGAGGCCGTCGACGCCGGGCGGGCGCGCCGCGCGCTCATGGTCGACGCGGTCGCGACCGCGGCGGGCGCTTCGCCAGAGCTCGTCGCGACGCTCGCACGCGCCGGCCCCTTCGGCGCGGGTTCGCCCGAACCCGTCGTCGTGCTCGGCGGCCATACGCTCGCGGACGCGGCGATCGTCGGGGCCGGGCATGTGCGAGCGCGCCTGCGGGCGCCGGACGGGGCGACCCTTTCGGCCATTGCCTTCCGGGCCGCCGAGGAGCCGCTCGGACAAGCGCTGCTCGCGGCGCGCGGTGGCAGGCTGCATGTCGCGGGCACGCTATCGGTCGATCGCTGGGGAGGGAACGAGCGCGCCCAATTGCGCATCATCGACGCGGCGAAATCGTAAGCGCGCCGCACGCCCTTTGATTTGCGCCCGTACGCGGCGCTTTACGCCTTGTTCCCTGCCTTCTAGCCTCGCGAGAGATTTCGCCACGAAGAAAGGAGCTCGAAGCTGCAATCCTTTCGCGATCGAACCGCCCGCAACGGTGTGGCTTATCTCCATCGGGAAGGCGAGGGCACAGCCATGGTGCTCCTGCACGGCATCGGCAGCCGGGCAGAATCCTTCCAGGCGCTGCTCGAGGCGCTGCATTTTGCAGGAGCGGTCATCGCCTGGGACGCTCCCGGATATGGCGCGTCGGCGCCGCTCGCGCGGGACTGGCCGGTCGCGGCCGATTACGCGGCAGCGCTCGAGACGCTGCTCGACGAGCTCGGCGTCGCGCGAACGATCCTCGTCGGCCATTCGCTCGGCACGCTGATGGCCGCGAGCTACGCCCGAAATTTCGGCAAGCGTCTCTCCGGCCTCGTGCTGATGTCGCCCTCGCTCGGCCATGGCGCGCCGCAAGGCGGCCCGATGCCGGAAGCGGCGCAAGCCCGGCTCGACGCTTTCGACCGTCTTGGTGCCGCAGGCTTTGCCGCGGCGCGAGCCTTGCAGCTCGTCCATGACCCTGTGTCGAAGCCCGATCTCGTGGCGAAGGTCACGCGAACGCTCGCGACGATGCGGCGGCCGGGTTATGACCAGGCGGTGCGCATGCTCGCATCCGGGCGTCTTCTCGAAGACGTGGCGCGGATGGACGCGGCGTGCCTCGTGATCTGCGGCGAGAAGGATGCGATCACGCCCCCCTCCATGGCCCGGCGCGTCGAGGCCACCTGTCGCGCGCGCGGTGCCGATGCCGCGACGCGCCTCGTGCTCGTGCCGGACGCCGGTCATATGGTGTATCTCGAGGCCACCGCCGCCGTGGCGCGCGAGTTGCACGATTTCGCGGCGACCGTTGATAGGCTCGAAGTCCGGAGCACGGGCGCGCGGTCCGATTGAAAGCAGCGGTTGGCCGTGGTGCGGAGCTCGAAGGCGGTTCGAAGCGCATTGAATCGCTCGGGCTGCACTGGCAATAAAGATGCGTCGGCCCGGAAGACAAAGATCATCCGGCCGAAGCGAAGTGACCGCGGCTCAATGCGCCGAATCTTGCTCTACGGGCCGCAAAACTAAAGGCGCAAGGCGGAAGACCCGGCCAAGCGTTTCGTGTCACCAGCTCGAGTTGCTGCGTAGCGTTCGATCTTCGTCATGCTTCGATCAGCGTCGGCGCGATGTGCGCCTTGCTATTTTGACCTTCGGTTCACCGGCGGAAAGCGTGCGCGTGCCTCGAGCGCGTCGAGATCCATGTGGTTGCGGATGTATTGGCGGCTGGCGTCGCGCGGGGGTTGATAATCCCAGGGAGCTTGCGTTCCGAGCGACAGGGCCGAAGCGACGATGCGCCGGCGACGCTGGCTTTCCCGCACCGCCCGATCGAGGGCGGGCAGGTCCCAACGCCGGGTGACTTCGTCACGAAAACTCGCAACGAGCTCCTTGCGTTCTGGCTTTTGCGCGAGATTTGTCCGCTCGTCCGGATCGCTCTCAAGGTCATAGAGCTGGTCCGGATCGGGCGGGCTCAGCACGAATTTATAGCGGCCGCGCCGGATCATCACGATCGGCGCGATCGCCCCCTCCGCCAGGTATTCGCCGAGCGCCTCGTCATGGCCGCCCGCGCCGGTGAGGTGAGGGATGAGGCTTTGTCCGTCGGTCTCGGCAAGCTCAGGCTTTCCTCCGTCCTGTCCGATCTCAACGAGGGTCGGCAAGATGTCGACGAGCGACACTGCCCGCGTGACGCGACGCGCGGCGAAACGGCCCGGCGCATGCACGATGAGCGGTACCCGGCTGGCCCCCTCGAAGAAGCTCATCTTGTACCAGAAGCCGCGCTCGCCCAGCATCTCGCCGTGGTCGCTCGTCACGATCACGACGGTGTCTTGCGCCAGCCCCGTCGCCTCGAGGGCCCGCATCAGCCGCCCGAGATGATCGTCCACATAGGAGATCGCTCCATAGTAAGCATGCCGCGCCCGGCGGACATCGTCCTGCGAGACGGCCCCGCCAGCCATGTCGCAGACGTGCCACAGGCGCTTCTCGTGCGGATGCAGCTCGGCCCGTTCGAGCGTCACGCGCGGAAGCGGGATCTCGGCATCGTCGTAAAGCTTCCACCAGTGCTCGGGAATTGCGAAGGGGTCGTGCGGATGGGTGAGCGACACCACGAGGCAGAGAGGCCGTTCGTCCGGACCTCGGACATGATCAAAGATCGTCCGCTCCGCCGCGAAGGCGACCTCTTCGTCGAAATCGATCTGGTTCGAGCGAACGCAAAGGCCGGCGTCGAGGACCGAGCTCATGTTGTGATACCAGCTCGGTCGCGCATGCGGATCATCCCAATCCGGGGTCCAGGCGAAATCGGCGGGATAGACGTCCGTGGTGAGCCGCTCCTCGAACCCATGCAACTGATCGGCTCCGCAGAAATGCATCTTTCCCGCCAGCACGGTCCGGTATCCGGCGAGACGAAGGTAATGGGCAAAGGTCGGGATGTCGGAGCGGAATTCGGCGGCGTTGTCGTAGGCGCCGGTGCGGGACGGAAGCCGGCCGGACATGAAGGCCGCGCGCGAGGGCGAGCACAGCGGGCTGTTGCAATAAGCCGCATCGAAGATGACGCCTCTCGCCGCGAGCGCCTCGACATGCGGCGCCTTCGCGGGGCCACCATGAATTGCGAGCGCCGCAGGCGTCAGCTGATCCGCCATGACCAGAAGAATGTTCAAGCGTCGCGTCATCGGCCGCAACTCCGGTTCGATCGGGCCGAGCAGGGGTTGCCCCTCGCGCGGTCCCTTTCCCTACGTTCCTAAGCATCCGGCCTCGCCTAAATACGGGAAAGGCCGGCGGCGGGTGCCACCTCGTGGAATCATGCTACACTTGGCCGAAAATCATGTGCACTATTTCCCCATTGCCTTCGGAATGGAGGTAACAAAATGGCTGAAAGCGCCTCCTTACCCCCTTCAATCGAAACGTATTTGAAGGAGCGCTGGGCCGACCAACAAGCGTATTTCGAGAGAAAGGCAACCGCCAATCAGACGTTGTACATGAGAACGCGCGTCGTGACGCTCGTCGCAATATGGCTGACGCCCATCAGCATCGCGGGTGCCATACTTTATCCGCCCCTACAATCGGCTCTGTACGATTTTATACCATTGGTCCTTTCGAGCGCAGGTCTGGGATCCTATCAGTGGGAAGAGTTGTACAACTACGGTGCCAAATGGGCGAAGTTTCGCCTGGTTGCTGAACGTCTGAAAGGACACCGAGAATTGTTCTTGCAGCGAACGGGGATGTATCGTGACCTAGATGATGCAGCTGCTCAGAAGCAGTTCGTTGAGTTTTGCGAGGGCCTGATTGAAGGGACCGACGTCAACTACTTCATCCTAATGGTCGATCCGAGACGAAGAGACGTGGGGTAATCGCTTTCGGAAAGCGATATTTTGACGCAAGATCTCATCGTAAACAGAGCCCGACTTTGCGGAGTCATGCTCCAGCACAATCCTCGAGAATGATTTCGGCCCCCTTTGCAGCGGCCATGAGGCATGGCGCGTTGATGTTGCCGGAAGGCAGCGTCGGGAAGATCGACGCATCGATCACGCGAAGCGCCGAAACGCCATGCACGCGCAGGCGCTCATCGACGACGCACTCGGGCGATCGCGGGCCCATGCGGCAAGTGCCGCAAGGGTGAAAGACCGAATAGGCGCGCGCCCTGATGTCCTCGACGAGTTCATCGTCGGTCTTCTTGCCTCGACCGGGCCGCAACTCCTCCGCGATGATGTCCGACATTCTTGCCGTTGCCGCGAGCTTGCGCAGGAAGCGAGCTCCCGCGATGAGGGCGGTGAGATCCTCGTTCGTCGAGAGCGAATTGGGCTGGATCGCCGGCGGCGCCACGGGATCCGCGGAACGAATGTCGATGTAGCCGCGGCTCGTCGGCCGGCAGGGAGAGACGCTCATGACGAAGCCGGGGAAAGGATCCGGCCTGAGGAGCGCACGGATGCCGGGCGGCGTGCGCTCATAGCTCAGGGGCGAAAAATAGAGCTGCACGTCGGGCCGCGAAAGCTCGGGCGAGGTGCGGAAGAACCCTCCGGCCTGGTTGACGCTCAAGGAGAGCGGGCCGCGGCGAGATAGAACAAAGCGCAGCGCTGCTTTGAACTTGCCCCGCAGCGGGAGCAGTTCGTCGTTGAGCGTCGGACGGTGCGAACGATAGACGTGATCGTAGCAGAGATGGTCTTGCAGATTGCGCCCGACCGCCGGGGCGTCGCAATTCACATCGATCCCGAAGGATTTCAACAGGCGCGCCGGACCGATGCCTGAAAGCTGAAGGAGCTGCGGAGAATTGACGGCGCCTGCCGACACGACGATCTCGCGCGCGGCGCGCGCCGTTTTCCGCTCTCCCCCGCTCATATACTCGACCGCGACCGCCCGCCGACCCTCGAAGAGAATTTTCGTTGCGAGCGCCAGGGTTTCGACCCGCAGATTCCTCCGGCGCATGGCCGGGCGCAGAAAGGCGCCGGCGGCGGAAAGCCGAAAGCCGCCGCGCGTCGTGATCTGGTAGAAGCCCGCGCCCTCCTGCGAAACGCCGTTGAAGTCGCGGTTGAAAGGCGAGCCCTGCCTCTTCGCCCGCCTCGATGAAGGCCCGACACAAGGGGTGAGCCTCGTTCGAGATATCGGTGACGCGCAAAGGCCCTTGCGCCCCATGATGCTCGCTTTCGCCGAACGCATGGTCCTCGAGCCGGCGGTAGCAGGCAAGCACATCCCTCCAGCCCCAGCCACGATTGCCGAGGGCTTCCCATTCGTCGAAATCCTGCGCCTGGCCGCGGATATAGACCATGGCGTTGATCGAGCTCGACCCGCCGAGGAGCTTGCCGCGCGGCCAATAATCGATGCGGCCGGCGAGCCCCGGAACCGGCTCGGTCAGGTATCTCCAGTTGACGCGCGGGTCATGGAAGGTCCTGCCGTAGCCGATCGGGATGTGCACCCAGGGCCTGCGGTCCGACGGCCCGGCTTCGAGGAGCAGCACCCGATGCCGTGCGCTCTCGCTGAGGCGATCAGCGAGCACGCATCCCGCCGACCCCGCGCCGATGACGATGAAGTCGTACTGCATGCGAGGTGGCGCCGAGCTCGAACCCTATGCGCGAAGCTTATGATGGAGCGCGCATCTCGTTCAATCCAATACGTGAAGATCAAATTCATCGAGAGCTTGTCGACCGAGTTCGTCGGTTTCGTCCGGATGACCGCGGCGACCGGCGGCTTTCACGGGAGGGCTCGGCGCCAGAGCAGGAGTTCGCGGCCCTCCTCGATGCGATGGCGTCCACGCGCCAGCGGGTGCCTGGGGCGACCCTCCTTCGTCAGCTCGAAGGCGTGCAGCGCATGGCTGAAGTCGCCTGACAGGGCCCGCACCACCTGCGCCGCATAGGGAAGGCGGGGCACGAGATTGCCCCAGGCGACGATCCTGAACGCGGCGGCTTCGGAAAGCTCCCGGATCAGCGCCAGATTGGCTCTTTGGATCGCACGATAGTTTCGTGGCGAGGTGATCGAGGCGAGGCGCAGCCACTTCTTCAGATCGGCGGGCGAGGTGGCGATGAAGGGCTCGACATTAACGACGGTGAAGCCGCCGATGGGCAGCGGCCTCGCGAGCCTCAGCAGATTCCAGATGGTCGGATCGTTACGCTCGGCCGCGGCGCGGCTCGGATTGGCCATGCAGACGAGCGCGCGCGGCCGCTCGTCCCACCAACGATCGAGACGAAAGCGAAGCTTCCAGCCGCCGATCTCCGCGAATTCGGCGCTGCCGTGGATCTGGGGTTGGTTCGCGACGCCGGCGAGATCCACGCGGACGGCCCGCACGAAGGGAGCGATCAGTGCCGATCAGGCCAAGGGGCCGTTCTGCTTGCGCCAGGCGTCCATGCCGCCATGCACATGGCAGGCGTTGGTGAAGCCGGCCTTTTGGGCCGCCGCGACCGCCATCGCCGAGCGTTCGCCGAAAGCGCAGTAAAAGACGAGCCGCTTGCCGGTCGCGGCCGCGAATTCGTGGAGCATGCCCCCGCTCGCAAGCTGGCGGCCAAGCTGAGGATAGGGCGCATGAAGCGCGCCCGGGATGGCGCCCAGCTTGTCGCGCTCGCGCTCCTCGCGCAGATCGACGAACACCGTCTCGGGCTTGCCGACGAGCGACAAGGCTTGCTCGGCCGTCATTGCCCAGCCGAGCCGTGCGATATCGTCCTGCGAGAGGCCGATGTGCAGATTGGCCGGCACCGCCACATCCATCATCTTGGGATTGGGCAGCTTGAGGCTGTTCATCAGATCGACATATTCGTCGACCGACTTGACCTGCAGGCGCGGGTTGAAGGCCCTCTCTTCCGCGATCGTCGAAACCATGTCTCCCTTGTAGTCATGCGCGGGGTAGACGAGCATTTCGTCGGGCAGCTTCAAAAGCCGCCCGAAGATCGATTCGTACTGTGCCCGTGCATCGCCATTCTGGAAATCGGTCCGCCCCGTGCCGCGAATCAGCAAGGTGTCGCCGGTGAACACCCGGTCGTCCATGCGGAAGCTGTAGGAATTGCTCGTATGGCCCGGCGTGTACATCACGCCGAGGCTCACGCCCTCGATGTCGACGCGGTCGCCGTCGGCGACCCGCATCGACACCACGTCCACGCCGGAGTGTTCGCCCATGATGGTGATGCATTGGGTGCGGTCGCGCAATTCGCCGAGCCCGGTGATGTGATCGGCATGAATATGCGTGTCGACCGCCTTGACGAGCCTCAGGTCGAGCTCGCGCATGAGCTGGAGGTAGCGATCGACCCGTTCGAGCACCGGATCGATGATCAAGGCTTCCCCGCCCCTTCGGCTGGCGATCAGGTAGCTGTAGGTGCTCGATACCGAATCATAAAGCTGCCGGAAAAGCATTCGAACCTCCTCGGCGAACACTCACCTCATCGTTGGCTGGGGCACGATCCTGAGCCAGGGCCTCGGTGCCTTCCAGCCTTGGGGATAGATCTTCTTCGCCTCCTCGTCCGAGACGGAGCCCGCGATGATGACGTCCTCCCCCGGCATCCAGTTCACCGGTGTCGCGACCTTGTGCTTGGCCGTCATCTGGAGCGAATTGATGACGCGCAGCACCTCGTCGAAATTGCGCCCCGTCGTCATCGGGTAGACGATCATCAGCTTCACGGACTTGTCCGGCGCGATCACGAAGACATTGCGCACGGTTTGATTGTCGGCGGGCGTGCGGCCTTCCGAGGTTCCGGACGTGCTTGCGGGCAACATGCCGTAGAGCTTCGAGATCGCAAGATCCGTGTCGCCGATCATCGGATAGTTCGGCGCCGCTCCTTGTGTTTCCTCGATGTCCTTCGCCCATTTGGCGTGATTGGTCACGGGATCGACGCTGAGGCCGATGATCTTCGTGTTCCGCTTGTCGAATTCCGGCTTGAGCTTCGCCATATAGCCGAGCTCGGTCGTGCACACCGGCGTGAAATCCTTCGGGTGCGAGAACAAGACGCACCAGGAATTCCCGATCCAGTCGTGAAACCGGATGCGGCCCTGCGTCGTCTCCGCTTCGAAATCCGGAGCCTTTTCGCCCAATTGCAGTGTCATCTCGCGCCTCCTGAATACTGTTGTTCGATACGAAGTTGCAGTGCCGCGCTGTAAAAAAGGATTTCGCTCGATGGCAATCGAGTTTCCTCGCGGCGCGGCCGGCGAACAGGCAGCGCCGGTGTGCCCGCAAGCTCCGCCTCACGAAGGTTGGCGCAGCAGCTCATAAAGCCAGTCCCGGCGTCAGCTCAGGCGATCCTACGTCGATTGCGGATATCGCCGCAAGCAGCCGTCCCGCATCAGACCGCATCAGGATATATGGAAGCGTGGTCACCTGGTGGGGTTCGACATCGAGGGATGCCACATCAAACCGGTGCTCGGCTCGCTCAAGGCGGGCCCCATCACACCGGCCGATGTCCAGCGCAGGGTCGACGATAGCGCAGGAGCGGTCTGAGCCGAGACGCGTCTTCTCGATGGTCTGTCGATGCGCTCTTCCGATACTGATCGTCGAGGCGGATTTAAATCTCGACTTCGAGGCCGACCTCCACGACCTGGGCGGCCGGAACCCCAAAATATGCCGCTGGAAGATTGGCGTTGAGATGCATCGTGGCGAACAAGGATTTCCTCCAAGCCGCCATGCCTGGGCCCTTGCCGGGGATGACCATCACCCGCCTGAAATAGTATGTGATGTTCTGTGGATCGATCCCGTGGAGTTCGGGCTCGAGGCAGGCGAGCTTCAGCCCCGCCATCACGTCCGGTGTTTCCATGAACCCGAAATGGAACAACACCCGGGTGATGCCGGCGCCAACCGGCACAAGCTCGATACGCTCGCTCAGGCGCGACGCGCGGCTCATCGGTGATCATGGAGGCGATGAGCAGCACACGCTCGTGCAGGACCCGATTGTGCCGCAGATGATGCGTCAGGCCGAGCGGGATGCCCGTGCTCGCGGCCGTGAAGATCGCCGCCGCTCCGGGAAGCCGGATGGGTGGACTGTCGAGCACCCACGTGACGAACTCGGCTTCACGCTGGCGCAGCTTGGTGCGTTCTTGCTCCAGCAACAGCCACCCGGTTCGCCAGGTCAGCATCAGGAACGCAATGACGCCGGCCAAGAGAAGCGGGAACCAGCCACCCTCGATCAGCTTCGTCATGTTGGCGGTAACGAAGATCAGCTCGATCGCGAGGAAGAACCCGTTGACCAAGGCGACCAGGAGCGGGTTGTAGCCCCATTGCAGCGCGACCAGGGCGGCAAGGATCGTCGTGACCGCCATCAGCATCGAGACGGCGATGCCGTAGGCGCCGCCGAGTGCGTCGGATGAGCCAAAAGTGATCACGGCTGCGAGCGTGCCCGCGGCCAGAAGCCAGTTCACCACGGGTATGTAAATCTGACCCTTCTCGTGGCTGGCCGTGTGTTGCACCCGCATGCGAGGCAAGAAGCCGAGTTGCATCGCCTGCTGGGTGAGGGAGTACGCACCGGAGATGATTGATTGCGAGGCGATCACGGTGGCCATGGTCGCGAACGCAACCATCGGATAATGCGCCCACCTGGGTGCGAGCAAGTAGAACGGGTTCTCGACCGCATGGGGGTCCGCGAGAAGCAATCCTCCTTGGCCGAAATAGTTGAGCATCAGTGCCGGCAGCACGACGGAAAACCAGCCGAGTTGGATGGGAAGACCGGCCGAAATGCCCCATATCCGCATACATGGCCTCGGCTCCGGTGAGCGCGAGAAAGGCAGCGCCAAGCACGGCAAAGGCGATGCCAGGCCCCGCATGCACGAGATAGAAGACGGCGTGGTAAGGGCTGATAGCGGCCAGAATGCCCGGCGCTCGCATGATGCCGATGAGGCCGAGAAGGCCGATCGCGACGAACCACACCAACATGACCGGCCCGAAGATATTGCCTATGAATTCGGTTCCCTTGTGCTGGACGAGGAACAGGCCGACCAGGATGGCGACGGTAATGGGAACGACGATTGGCGCGAGCCGGGGCGCGTCGATCCTGAGACCTTCGACTGCGCTGAGCACGGAGATCGCCGGCGTGATCACGCCGTCGCCATAGAGCAGCGCGGCCCCAATCAAACCGACGATGAGCAAAGAGGCGCGCCAACTCCCGCGTGGCGCGCGCCTGGCATCGAGCAACGCGAGCAACGCGACGATGCCGCCCTCGCCATGGTTGTCGGCGCGCAGGATCAGAATGGCGTATTTGAGCCCGACGACCAGGAGGAGCGACCAGAGGATCACCGACACGATGCCCAGCACGCTCTCGGGCGTGGGCGTCCCGCCCGCCTCGACGGCCTGCTTCAGCCCATAGAGTGTGCTGGTGCCGATATCGCCGTAGACGACACCGAGTGCGGCGAGCGCCAGGAGCATGGGCTGCTTCCTTTCGCGGTCCGAGGGCATCGCCGCGGTCTGAAGGGTCTTGCCCATCCGGGGGTCCTTCCTTTGAAGCGCAAGGGCGGAAGTCGGCAGCCAGGTTGGATAATATTCGAAACTCTCAAGCCGTGCCGATACACATCGGAGCCCGCTCGAACTCGACTCGGGATTTGGTCTTGGCCATTCACCGATGATGAAGTGGATCGCGGCGATGGGGCCTATAGGCACGGGCGCCTCGGAAGAACTGACCGTTATAGGTCCTAGATCACAATCCTGCGTAGCCCGGCGGTCATCTGACGTTCAGGATGGAAGGTTCAGGCCGCCCCTCCGCGTCGCCTGCAAACCGTTTCCGCGCTGCCGGCGACATGACAAAACTGCAAAAGGAAATGAGCATGAAAACGCGTTTCATTCTGCCGTTGATGGCTTCGATGGCTCTGGCGATTCCCGCATTCGCGCAGACGAGCCCGCAACCCGCTCCTCAAGAGCCGGCGATGCAGGATCAATCCACCCCGGCGCCTGCAGCGAAGCATATGAAGGCCAAGACAAAAGCGCATAAGAAGATGGCCAAGGGCAAGCACGCAAAGGCGAAGCCGGCGGAACCCGCCGACGATCAGACGGCTCCGCAGTAGGAATTTCCCCTCAAGAAAAGCGCGAGCTCTTCTGTGGGTTCGCGGGCCATTATCGCGGGTTTGGGACCGCTTCTGCGCGGGACTCAACCTTCGTGGGGATGGTGAACGGCAGCGGGGCTTAAGCCGCCATAGACCATGGCGTCTCATGATGTGGCTGAGCGCGCAATTGGTCTTGCGTTCGCGCCCACCCATCAACGCGCCCAAGACGCCTTTCTGCACCGAGCATGGCCATCCAAACGGGTGATGCTGCAAACGAGCTGGCCCCGAGCTTGACTGGCGCAACCCTGCCCTGCGCGGTCCATCCGCGGTAGGGTATGATCCTCCTCAGTTCGTCCGGTTCTGAAGCCGCGGCGCGCGCATCATGTCGTCGGCCATGGAGCGATATCGGGCAGCTCTCACCTCCGGGCCGAACTTGCCCCCGCCCGCGAAGGCGGGTTTTTGTTCAACCCGAATACTTTCGTGCAGAGCAAACCCGGCATCCATCCGTGATGGATGTGGACGCTTTGTACAGATATTGAGGCGTATCGCCGCACGTAGTGGGCATAGCCAACTATCCGTCACATAATTCTGACTGCATGACCAATTCTGACTGCATGACCAAGCGCCCGGAAGGCTGGAGGCGGCATGACCAGAACGGACGGCACGCTGGCGGCGCTCGTAAGGAATGACAACAAAGCGGAGAAGATTGCCGATGGCTTGATACATGTGATCGGCTTGGCTCTTGCCGTCTGCGGTGCGAGTGCGCTGATGATTCTGTCGAGCCGCTCCTCTAGCTTCCCGACGATCGCATCAGCGGGTGTCTACGCGGCGAGTCTCGTGGCAACGCTGGTATTCTCAGCGGCCTACAACATGTGGCCGGCGTCGCCCCTTAAATGCCTGCTTCGCCGCTTGGACCAGGCTGCCATCTTTCTCTTGATAGGTGGAACCTACACGGCCTTCTTGACGCGGCTTCCGGACTATTCCGTATCGCTCCTTGCGCTGGGAGTGATCTGGGCCATTGTGATTGCCGGCACGCTGATCAAGCTGACCCTGCCCGGACGTTTCGAGCGGCTTTCGGTCGCCGCGTATCTTGCTCTCGGTTGGAGTGGCCTCGTATTTTTCCCAACTGCCATCAGAGTCTTGCCGCTGACGGCGCTGGGCCTGATCGGGTTAGGCGGTCTACTCTACTCAGCCGGTGTCATTTTCCATTTGTGGGAGCGCCTACCTTTTCAGAACGCAATTTGGCACGCCTTCGTGCTCGTCGCCGCCGGTTGCCACTACGGAGCGGTGCTGGACTGTTTGGTCGTTGCGCGAACATAATGACCACTGTGGCGAGGCCTCAGGCGTCGGGAGCCGGTACAAAACAGAAGATGAGGTGGCCACGGGTACAGGCCACCGCGTCACCGGTGGGATTGTCACGGTGAAGCACCTTGTCGGATGGGACCACGACCCAAACTTCATCAAGCAAAACCTCATATCCCTTGTCGGCCAACCGGCTTTGCACTCGTCGACAGTCCGCCGTCGAGCAGCAGGACCCGGCCCCATCCGGCCGCTGCAAGCTTTCGAACCACGGTGAAAGCGACGGATCGGCATCGAGGGGCGGTGCGCCCTTGGTCGCCGTGGTACTGACCAGGAGTGCAATGATGACAATGATCCGAGATCGCTGCTCTCTCGTCAGCCTCCTTAAGCCTCGGCGTAAACAGCCTTGGCGTGGGGGAAATCGCTGCCTAGGCAAGGGTGAGAGCTTTCTCATCGGCACGCACGCCGAATAGCCAAAATGGCTGGAGCGTGTTGTCAAGATGTGGCCCTGGCGTATCTCGATCGCAAGCGTCTGTAACCGGCGTTGCATGGGGCATGCGTATGGCGAGCCGCATGCGTATCTAAGCGGCGCGGCTCCCGCTACTTTTCCGGCAAGACGGAGCATGGCGAAATACCAAATGCAGCACGACGAAGCATTTCGCCGTTCTCGGCTTCGATCATTTGCGTCGATCGTTACGGCTCGCTCGCCTCGTGGAAGGCGAGCTCCTCCCCTGTGGGTCGGCCGGCTCGCGACTGAGCGTCGCCGACATGCGCCAGATACGTGCCGCCCGCGACGCGGGACGCGCCGTTGTCGTCACGGTCAAATAGCGCGGCTTCACGCCTGACGGCGAGCTGCGCCATCCCGTTATCCGAGGGAGGCTGCGCGGTTGATCACTCGGGGGACCTCAGTTCGATCATTTGCGACAGAGCCTCTGAGCCGCTGCCTTGGCATCGATCGCATCTCAGTTCACAAATCCTAACCGTCTCGTGAACACAGATCGTGGAGGCTCGGTGCCCAAGTCACCTTCAGGTAACTTCAAACGGGAGAACACATATGGCGAAGCCTGTTCTGATCGTTGGCGCCGGCCCTGTCGGAATGACTGCGGCTTCCGAGCTTGCACGCTACGGCGTCGCAGTCCGCATCGTGGACAAGGCGGCACAGCGAACCGATAAATCCAAGGCCCTTGTTCTCTGGAGCAGGACGCTCGAGCTGCTGGACAGGGGCGGTGGGTCGGCTCCCTTCGTAGATGCCGGGTTCAAGGCAGACGCGGTCAATTTCATTGCCGGTGACAAGATGATCGGCCGCGTCAGCATGCGAGATGTACAAAGCCCGTATCCTTACGCATTGATGCTTCCACAATCTGAGACCGAGCGTCTGCTCGAAGAAAGACTTCGCGATCTCGGCGTTCGCGTTGAGCGTGAGGTGGAGCTGGCCACATTCAAAAGCAGCTACGACGGCATAGAAGCCGTGCTGCGTCGCCCAGATGGGCACGAGGAGACCGTGTCGGCGGATTGGCTGCTCGGATGCGACGGCGCTCACAGCGCAGTGCGCCATGGCCTCGGCGCGCCTTTTGCTGGAGAGACGATGAACAGCGACTGGATGTTGGCCGACGTTCACATGAGGGGCTATCCGTGTCCCGACACCGAAGCCTCGGTTTACTGGCATCGGGATGGCGCCTTCGTCATATTCCCAATCTCCCCCGGCCGATATCGGATCCTTGCGGACCTTCCTTCCTCCGGCATCGAGCATCCAGCGGCACCGACGCTGGAGCAAGCCCAGGCGGTCATCGACCGGCGGGGGCCACCGGGCTTGGTGGCTTTCGATCCAATCTGGCTTGCGGGTTTCAGGATCAACGGCCGCAAGGTCTCGAACTACCGCTGGGGTCGCGCCTTTCTTCTCGGCGATGCTGCGCACGTGCATAGCCCGGCTGGTGGACAAGGCATGAATACCGGGATGCAGGACGCATTCAACCTCGCCTGGAAATTGGCACTGGTGGTCCGCAAGAGGTGCAACGAGCATCTGCTCGACAGCTATAGCCCGGAGCGCAGCAAGGTTGGCGACGAGGTGCTTAGCGCCGCGGGTAGATTGACGGCCGTGGGAACGATGAGAAATCCCGTTGCTCAAACAGTGCGGAACCTTGTCGGGCACGTTATGCTGGGCTTGGCCTCAGTCCAACATGCATTTGCCGATACGATGACTGAGGTCGCCATCGGCTACCCTGAGAGCCCTTTGAATGGCGCCTCCTTGAGCGGCGGACCAAAGCCAGGCGATCGCGTTGTACCAAGCACCGGTCAGACGCCCGTAGGATCGGGTGGCGCGCCCCTCTTCACGCTTTTCTCGGAAAGGACCGCCGCAACCGCCGATCTGCTGAGGAGGTTCGAAGCGCTGCTCGATCCCAATGTACGGCCGCCGTTCCGTGAGGGAGGGATTTGGCTCGTTCGGCCGGACGGCTACGCAGCTTGTTCAGCAAAAGATGCAGCAACAATTGCGCAATATCTCGACGGGATCCGTTCGACCGAGCATGCGTAGCTGGCGAGCCTCTCTGGTGCGCACACCCGCGAATACCATGCCTCGGTGTGGTCGAGCATCAAAGGGCTCGCGCTCGCGACGATCTCCTCGTCCCGGTGGTCTCCGATCGGATCAGCAGCCCTGGTCCATTTTCGCAGACTTGGAGGTCGCGCCCATCGCCTCCTGAGCTTGAGCTGCGGGCGGTTGTCCTTGCTGCGCATCTGGCTTCATTTTTGCAGACTTGGAGCTTGTGCCCATTGCCCGCTGAGCGGCGGTTGGCTGACCTTGCTCCTGCCGCTGCGCATCTTCTGATGATGTTGCCTTACCCTGCGTCGCGCTGTTCATCACGGCGGTTGGAGGATGTTGCTGCTGCGCGGCAGTGCCCGTTGCGGCGGTTTGCGCATTGGCCCCAACTGTCGGACCGGAGCCGGCGTCCTTTTGTGTGCATGGTCCCGCATGAGCCACGCCAGCCGTCATGCCCAAGGCGATGCAGCTGATGAAATACAAACTTCGTCGATCCATGTGAACCTCCCGGAGTTACCAGTTACCGATTGCTTTATGGTGGCGTGGGGCTAATCCTTCGCGGGGACCGGAGTTCCCTGGCGATCGACTAAGTTGCTGCCTGCCAGCGCCGAGCGCCCACAATCCGCATGAACTGGGGTGGTGTCCAAAATGCGAAGTCCTTCTTGGGGAAATATGCCTTGGCTCGCCGCCATGAACCATGGCGGCGCATTATGTGGCTGAGCGCGCAGTTGGTCTTGCGTTCGCGTGCACCCCCATCCAAACGGGTGATGTTGCCAACGAGCTGGCCCCGAGCTTGCGCCAAGTGCTTTCGATTTCGCTTTCGGTTTCCGGGTCGCGCGTCTGATAAGCTTAAATCCTGGGAAGCCGAAATGTCTTTTGATTTTAGCAGATTAAATGGTGGGCGCGACAGGGATTGAACCTGTGACCCCTCCCGTGTGAAGGGAGTGCTCTCCCGCTGAGCTACGCGCCCGTGTGCGAAGTTTTCTAGGTGGGCGGTCGAAGGGCGTCAAGCCGATGCGTGCATCATGAGTGGCGGCGGCGAGCTCCTCGACGCAGCATCGGGTGCCGAAGTTCTGCCGTTCGATCAAGTCGGGCCTCGATTTCCAGCATGTCGTCTCGGATCTGTTTGATCGCGTCGCCCGACCGCATTCGTCGCGCGTCGGCGAAGCCTCGAGCGGTCTCAGCGGCGCTTGCCTTCGGCTCACGTGCATCGAAAGGCGAGGCGCCCGTGTTTTTTTGAAAGATCAAGCTGTGGAGATTGCAGATGCATGATATTCACCTGAGTACCGCAACCCGCCGAGATCAGGCGCCGGCGATCAGATGGACAAAGCAATGAGCCTTGGCGCCTTCCTGGTGTTCGCCGCTGTTTATGGCTTGGCCGTGATCCTGCCCGGACCGGGCGTCGCGGCGGTGGTGGCGCGTGCGCTGACGACGGGTGCGCGGCGCACCGGCCCCTTCATCTGGGGCATGGTCCTCGGCGATCTCGTTTGGCTCACCTTCGCGGCCCTCGGGCTAGCGGCCCTGGCGCAGCTGCTGCACGGCCTGTTCGTCGCGGTGAAGTATGCGGGCGTCGCCTATCTTCTGATCCTCGCCTGGAAGCTTTGGAAGGCTCCTGCGGCCGAGGCCCCTCTCGATGAGGGACGGCAAGGCGCGGCGGGCAAAAGGCTCGCCTTCGCCGGGATGTCGCTCACTCTGGGCAATCCGAAGGCCATGGTCTTCTTCCTGGCGATTTTGCCCCATGTGCTCGACCTTGGCGCGCTCGGCCCCGCAGCCTTCGTCGAGCTCGCCGCGGGAATGACGGCGATCTTCGCGATGGCGATGTGGGGCTACGCTCTTCTCGCCCAGGGGGCGAGACGCCTGATCCGGGACGGGCGAAAGATGCAAAGGGTCAATCGAGGCTCCGCCTTGGTGATGGCGGGGGCCGCGGGCGCGGTCGCGCTAAGCTGATGCCGATGGCTCGACGCGGAAGCCGCATCCGTCCTCGGATCGGGCCGGACGCCGCGGTGAGCCGCGCGCCGCCTTCTCGGTGGTTCCCGCATTCGCGGAAGAGTTCCCTCGTGAGGGTACCTCCACGCCGGGTCGTTCAGTGCAGGCTCACCATCGTAAGATCGCTGTCGCGCGCATTCACCAGAGCGGCCTCGCGCGAATCGGTGATCAAGATCGGCGAGCCGTCCGCCGCGAACAGGCCGAAGAGATGAAGACCCGGCTGAATCTTGGGCGCCTGGGGGAAAGCGCGGCTGACCTCGTCGGACAGCATGGGCTTGACATAGGCGATGCGGCCTTCGCCCAGAACCGCAAGTTCCTGAAGCGAAATGGCGGGGTTAGCTGAGAGCGTGGCGTTCATGACCAAACCTCCGTCAGTTTGATACGCAATTCTCGTGCCTTATCGTTAAGAGTTAGTCGCACGAGCTTTTATTCCCGTTCATCGATAACGATTCGACGCATGACTCGTTCAGCGACCGGCCGCGTCAAATCGATCGACAGGAGCCCCTGGGCCAAGTCCGCGCCGAGCACCTCGAGGCCCTCAGCGAGCAGGAAAGCCCGCTGGAATTGCCGTGCCGCAATCCCCCTGTGGAGAAATTGGCGCGTTTTATCATCGTTCTGGCGGCCTTTGATCAGGAGTTGCTTGTCCTCGACCGTTATTTCGATCTCGTCGCGGGCAAATCCCGCGACCGCGAGCGTGATCCGCAGCTTCTCGGGCCCTTCGGAAGAAGGAGCGATTCGCTCGATATTATAGGGGGGATAGCCATCTCCGGTCGCCTTCGCGACACGATCGAGCGCTCGCTCGATCTCGTCGAAGCCCAGCATGAAGGGCGAAGACAAACCGTTTTGACGCGACATCCTCCGAGCCCTTTCCCGGCGCCCATCGCGGCTGCGTAAGATATCGGAACACGCCAAAGGGCGAAAGCCCACGCCGGCGTTGCCGAACCCCGCGGAGCCCGAATTCTGGCGCTCCATACCGCAAAATTCACATGGGAACTCGTGCGAAATTGATCAAGGGGTGCCGAAACGGCACAAACGGCGTCTTCAGGCCGCAATCAGTCCCAGGGCGGCATCGAGCTCTTTCTCGCTCGGCTCGAGGCGGCGTGGACCATCGAGCACGAAGAGAAAGCACCGGATCGGACGACCGGGATAGAGGTCGCGCGCGAGCGCTCGATAGATGGCGAGCTGAACAAGGGCGCGCTCGCGTGCCCGACCGTGGGTGGGCAGGCTCGTCTTGAAATCGGCGATGAGCAAGGCGTCTTGCGTGAGCACCAGCCGGTCGATCCGGCCGGCGACCGCGCGTCGGCTTCCGTCAGGCAGCTCGATATCTCCCGCGAGGCTCACTTCGGCGAGGCTCTCGGCAGAGAAAAGAGGAGCGGCCTCCGGCTGGGAGATCACGTCGAGCGTTTTCGCCGCGATCTCCTGGCGTCGTCGCACATCGAGGCGTGCCTCCCACCCCTGCGCGATGAGGGCCGCCGCCGTCGGCCCGCCGTTCGGGCAGGATGGCGGGCAGGTGCTCGAGCAGCGCATGGGCGAAGCGGCCGGCGAGCAAGGCGTCGCGGCTCGCCGGTAAGTCCGGGCGCTCGCGCTCCTCCGCGGCGTCGAGCGCGCTCGAAGGCCGGAGCGGGGGCTGCGGGACAGGCTCCGGAGGCGCGGCGCGATCGAGCCATTCGGGCCGTGCGTGCGCCTGCGAGGGGCGCTCCGGCGCCCGATCCCGCGCCGGCGAGATGGATCCGGAGGAAATGCGCCATCGCTGCACCGGCTCCTCGCCCGGCTTCGCTGGCAGATCGACGAGGCCCGGAGGGGATTTCGTGGAAAGCGCGGCCTTCACCATCGCGTACCAGGAGGTCGACGGCACCTTGCCTCTCACGGGGCATCCCGCCACGATCAGCCGGTCGCGGGCCCGCGTCATGGCCACGTAAAGCAGCCGGCGCTCCTCGCGCGCCCGGCTTGCCGCTTCGCTGTCGCGCGCTCGCGAGGTCGCCGCGCAATCGAGCTCGATGCGCGGCACCCAAGCCGGAACGCGCTTCTCGCCGCCCGCCGGCAAGGAGAGGAGCCGTTCGGCTCGCTCCGAGGACCCGCAGGCATCCGCGAGAATGACGATCGGCGCTTCGAGCCCCTTGGCGCCATGCACCGTCATCACGCGAACCTCGCCGCGTGCCGCGGAAAGGTCGCGTTTGATATCGGCACCGCTCTTTTGCAAGGCGTCGAGGAAGCGGGGAAGCGAAGATCCGCCGGCGCGTTCATAGGCGAGCGCGAGACGCAGCACCTCGTCGCTCGCCTCCGCCGCCTCGGCGCCGAGCCGCGCGGCCAGCGCCTTGCGGCCGTTTCCCGGGCCCAGAAGCTCCGCGTAGAAGCCGAACACGCTCTTGCCGAGCGCCGCCTCTCGCATCGCGTCGAGCCGCGCATCGGCCGCGGCGAGACGAGGATCGTCCGAGGCTGCCTCGCGCAGCGCCCGGCGAAGGCTTCCGCGGCGCCCGATGGCGATGCGCTTGAGGTCCTCGTCGTCGAGGCCGACGAGGGGCGATTTCATCAGCGCCGCGAGCGTGAGGTCGTCTTCGGGCAAGAGCGCGGCACGCCCCGCCGCGACGAGGTCTTCGACCGCGATATGCGTCGAGAGCGAGAGGCGGTCCGCGCCCGCGATCGGGACGCCTGCCCGTTTGAGCGCCCGGATGACCGCCTCGAATATCTTGCCGCGCCGACGCACCAGGACCAGCACATCTCCCGCCTGCACCGCGCGACCGAGGTCGCAGCCCTCTTGCGTCCAGCGCTTCACTTCGCCGGCGATGCGGCGCGCGAGCTTGACCTCGGCGCTCGCCGGCAGGGCGCCGAGCTCGGGCCGCCGAAACGGGTCCACCGTGACGGTCTCGTCTCCGGGCGACGACGGGCCAAAGGTCGAGGCAGCCGGGCTCGCCACGGCGGACGCCGATGTGATCGGGCGGTCGTCGGCCGTCGGCCGTCAACCCCTCGAAATGCTGCTCGAGCGCGAACACCGCATCGACGGCCGAAAGCACGTCCTGCGTCGAGCGGAAGGAAAGATTGAGGGTGATCTTTCGGTAGAGCTCGCGGGCTTCCTCGAGAGCGAGAGAGCGGTAGTCCTTGGCGAAGAGATCGCGCATCTCCCCGAAGATCTTGGGTTCGGCGCCCTGGAAGCCGTAGATCGATTGCTTCTCGTCGCCGACCGCGAACACCGTGCGCAGCCGGCCCGCCCGGGCGCCGTTGCCGGCCGTGAATTCGGCGGTCAGGGCGCGCAGGATCGCCCAATATTCAAAATTCGTGTCTTGCGCCTCGTCGACCAGAAGATGCTCGATCGCGGCATCGAGCTTGTAGAGCACGAAGGCCGCGGAGGCCCGCACCAGCAATCGGCGCGTCGACGCGATCAGATCGTCGAAATCGAGCGCGGCCCGTTCCGATTTGAGCTTGGCGAAACGCGCCCTGATGGCTCCCGCGAGCGTGAGCAGGGCCAGGCTGCGAGCGCGCGTCTCGAGCGCGTTGATGCGATCGAGGAGGCTCAACAGACGCTCGGCCTCGGCCTGCAGGCTCTCCTCGAGCGTCGGGATCGGCGTTGCGGGCAGCGGCGCTCGACAGGCTCTTTTGCGCTCTGAGCCTTTTGCTTTCGGCGTCCTCGGTGAGAAGCAATTCGGCATAGGCGGCGAGCCGCTCGCCGGGCTCGAGCGTCGCGATCTTCGCGAGTTCCGCGGCGCGCGCCTGGTCCTTCGTCGCCTCCCTGGCCCCAGGCGGCGCAAGCGCGCCGCGCGAGCGCCGCTTGCGCCGGCGACCAGATCGTCGCCTCGACCTCGCCCCGCGTCACGTCGGGCTCGATCTCGAGGGCGCAGCGACAGATCTCGCCGAAGGTCTGCGAGGAAATGGGGTTCGCGTGCCGCATCCGTCTTCCAGAGCGGCAGAGCGAGCGTCGCTTCGATGAGAGGGCCGAAGTCCCTGGCCGAGACGTGCTCGCCGATCCGCGACAGCGCCTCGGACAGCTCGGGGCTCTCGCCGGAGAGCGCCAGCGAGAGGACGGAGAGCTGCGCCTGCGACATCAGCTCGCGCGCTTCGTCTTCCTCCAGCACGGCAAAGCGCGCGGGCACATTGGCCTCGAAGGCGAAGGCCTGCAGCAGGCGCGTGCAAAACCCGTGGATCGTGTCGACGCGAAGGCCGCCTGGCGTCTCGATGGCGCGCGCGAAGAGACGACGCGCCTCGCCGAGCCGTTCCGTCGACGGCGCCTCACCCGAAATCTCGAGGATCGCCGAACGCAGCGTCGCATCGTCAAGGCCGACCCAGCGCGCGAGCTCGGCGAACACCCGGTTCGACATCTCGGCCGCGGCCGCCTTGGTGAAGGTGAGGCACAGGATGCGGCCGGGATCGACGCCGGACAGCAGCAGCCGCAAGACGCGGTTGCGCAGCACCGTCGTCTTGCCGGCCCCGGCATTGGCCGAGACCCAGGCACTCACGTCGGGGTCGGACGCGTCGAGCTGCCGGGTCCTGGTGTCGAGATCGGCTTGAAAAGCGCTCATTCCACCTCGGTTTCCTCGACGCCTTCGTCCGCCCATTCGGCGAAACGCGCCAGATGGTCGTAATCGCTGAAGGCCGGCGCATGTGCCGGAAAGGGTTTCGAGGCGAAGCCTCGCCGCCCCTGGCGATATTCGTTCAGCACCGCCAAAAGGCCGGAGAGATGCGCCGCCGCGAGCTCATCGAGCGTCGCCGCGCCGTTCTTGGGCTTGACCGGCTGCTCCTTCCCGGCCGGCGTGCCGCCCGAAAGCGCGATATGGCAAAGCTCCGAGACGATGCCGGGCGGCATGTCGGGCATGCCGCCGGCCCTCAGGATCGCCGCCTCGAGCGTGAGCTGCGGGCTGAAGCCCGAGAGCACCTCTGCGAGGCTCGGCGGCGATCCCGTCTTGAAATCGACGATGGCGAGCGTGCCGTCCCGCAACCGCTCGACCCGGTCGGGGCGCGCCGTGAGGCGGAAAGCCTCGCCGTCGGCGAGCCGCATGTCGAGCGCCGAGCGCGTCTCGACCGCGATCCGCTCGATCCTGCCCCGGCGGCCGCGCTCGAACTCCGCGAACCAGCGGGCGACGCGCTGGAAGCGCGGCCAGACGAAGCCCGCCACCTGCGGATCGCTCATATAGGGATCGAGAAGCTCACGGCCGAGGCGCATGAGCGCGTCGGCGGGGTCCGGTGGAAGCGCGTGCGGATACGCGTCGACGAAGGCGGCGAAGGCGGCGTGCCAGATCGAGCCCTGCAGGCGCGCATCGAAGGCGAGGCCCGCCGGCTCGAGCTTGTCGAGGCCGAGCACATGGCGAGCGAAGATCGCATAGGGGTCGCGCAGCAAGGTCTCGACCGCGGTCACGCTCAGTTGGCGGGGCTGGCTCACCGCCGACGCCAAGGGCGAGGGTCGCGGCACGGGAGCAAGCACGCCCGGCGCATCCAGCATTTCGGCGAGCTTGAGGTAACGCGCGCCGCGCGCCTTGGCTTTCTCCCAGCGCGGCTTGCCGGCGACCGCTTCGAGGCGCTGCAGGAAGCGCGACGGGATGGTGTCGGCGCCCTGCGCCTTGAGCGGGCGCGCAAGGAGGCAACGCTTGGCGGCGCAGGCGGCGACGAAGTCATGCGCCATTTGTCCGATGCGCCGCTCGGGCGGGCTCAGGCCGAGCTGCGCGCGAAGGCCGCGATTGAGGAACGGATCGGTCGCGACGCGGGCGGGCCATGTGCCTTCGACGAGGCCGCCGAGCACCGCCACATCGGCGTCGAGCAGCCGTGCCTCGAGCAAGCCCCAGATCTTGACGCGCCGGTGCCCCGGGGACGAAGGGGTCACGGCGCGTGCGTCCATCAAGCATGCGCAGCGCCTGCGCATAGCTCACGGCCGGAATCTCCGGCCCGGTCTCGTCGCACTCGGCGAGGTCGGCGAAGAGCGCGATCAGCGCTTCGGCGTCCTGTCCGGCGAGCGCGCTCGAACCGTCCGGAAGGCGCGTCACGGCATCGAGCGCGCCGGAATGGGCTTCGGCCAGATCGGGGAGGCCGGCGTTTTCGCGTCGGGCGGCCGCGAGCAGCGGCGCGAGCGCGCCGTCGAGCGCCGCGATGAGGGCGCCCGCGGCGGCGAAGTCGGCGGCGCCGAGACGAGAGCGCGGCTTCGCCGCGTGCTCGGGCGTCTCGCGCGATACCTCGGCAAGGGCGTGGCTCAGCCCCTCCAGGGTCTCCGGCAAGCGTCGGCCGCGCGTGAGCGCGATGTCGATGGCGGCGCGCCCGCGCTCGCGCGTCGAGCGATCGAGGCCGAGCCGCGCCAGCGGGTGGGCGAGGAGCGCAATGAGGTTGCCGGCCTCGAGGCCCGCTCCCGCAAGCTCGGCGAGGATGAGCGCAAGCCGCCCCGCCGGGGAGCGCGACAACGCCGACCCGGCGGAATCATCCGCCGTGATTCCCCAGCGCGAGAGCTCGGTCGAGACGCGTTCGGCGAGCCCGCGATCGGGCGTGATCAAGGCGGCGACCTGATCGGGAACCTCGAGCGCCTCGCGCAGCGCGAGCGCGATGGCGAGCGCCTCGCTGCGCTCGTCTTGCGCCTCGATCACGGCGACGCCGTCGAAGCCGTTCGGCAGGCCCGAGGTCGCACCGGTCGCGATCGCCGCGCCATCCGCGAGCGCGGCCCAGGCGTCGGTGGTCTCGGCGGGTCGCATCGCCTCGCTCAAGAGCCGGGCGCGATCGGCGAGCGCGGGTGACGGCTCGCCGATCTCCTCGACCTCTTCGGGCTCGATGCCCATCCGGTCGAGGAGACGGCGCAGCGCATATTGCGGGTGGCTCGGTGCAGGCTGCGGTGCCGGCGAGCAGCGACCAGGACCGCCGGTCGAGATTGCGGTCGAGGCCGGGCAGGATCACCGCCCCATTCGGCAATCGGGCGATGCTGGCGATGAGCTCGGCGGTCGCGGCGATCGAGCCCGTGGAGCCGACCGCGATGATCGGGTGGCGGGAACCTTCGCGCGACAGGCGTTCGGCATGGGCCCGCATGAGGCGGGCGTGGCGATCCGACGGGATCGAGGCGCGAACGCTCCGCGAGCATGCGCGGCCACGCTTCGCCCGCGATGGCGAGGAAAGTCGCGGATATGCGCCACATCTCCTGGAAATCGGCAGCGTCGAGCTGCGTGAGCGTCGAAACCGGCACCGCTTCGAGATGAAGGGTGTCGATCAGGCGAGCGAGGTCGGCCGCGAGCGAGATGACGCCGGCGGCGCCCGAGGCCACCGTGAACGCCTCATCCTCCGTAAGCTTCAGCGCCGCGCGATCGACCGCGCGCGTCCAGCGCGAGACGAGCTCGGCGAGCAGCAGCAGGCGTTGCATTTCCCCGATCGCCGGCGCGATGTCGGGCATCGACGAGGAATCGGCGAGCAAATCCAGTTCGAGCGCATCCGTTTCGCCGAGCGGCAGGATGCGCGGCAGCAGCGTGGCGCGGCCGCGCAGCCGCTCGGCGAGCTTGGCGGCCAGAGCCCGGCCGGCCCGGCGCGTCGGCACATGGATCGTGGCACGCGCGAGCGCCATGGGATCTGCGCCGAAATCGATCAGCGGGCTGAGCGCTCCGCCGAGCAGCGCTTCCGTCAAGGCGTCGAGGAAGCTCACGCCGAACGGGATGCTGAAGACTCTGGCGGGTCGATGAGCCAAAGGTATCATTTAGGGCGACCCGTCGCCTGGCAGCATTGACTTGAAACTTTCGTGCGAGTCACCGCGATAGCCTTCCCCTTCCAGTTGCGAGCTAGAGACGGTCGCCGTATTCCTTGATCGCAACCGCGAGCGCCGCATCAAGCCATCGCGTGAACGCGCCAGCAATTTCTCTCGCGTCAGTTTTGTAGGTGAACACAAAGGGCTCCAGTGAGCAGATAAAAAACTCCTGAGCCACGTATTCCCTATCTTCGGAATTCTCATAAGACTCGAGGCGAGCGAAACAGGTCGCCTCCATAATTCCAGTTAATTCGCGACCGACATGATGGAAGGACGTGACAAAGACGAGACGTTCACGGGCAGCGCGCATCGATGCTTTTAAAAAATAGTGATCCTCCGAAAAATTAGCGAATTTGTTGTTTTCGTTGGCCGACTGAATGACTTCAAACTTGTACCAGTGATCATTCCCATAGTCTGGCCCTCCATTCGTGATATCAATTTGCGTCTCGGCCACGTTAGACAGGGGTTCACGAAGGAGGTTTAGGTTTTGCTCAAGTATTGATCGAGCAAGAGATCTAAGCTTTACGGCGACATCATTAACTCTTCTAAGTTCTGCGTGTTTTTCTTCACGTCGCTTTCCTAATTTTCGTGTCAAGCTCTCGATCACCGCGGAGGTTAGCGATTTTTGATAAGAAATATCCTTATCCGCGTCGACGCTCAACGCCTGCATGATTGCTGAGCGCTCAAGCCGCGCGAAGAGCGAAGCGAGTCGTGACAAATCGCCTGTATCCGCGGCTTCAAGAGAGCCGATGTAATCCATGCGAAGGTCGCGATCGATGACGAGAGGCAATAACTCGGATCGCAGAAGGATGAGGGTTGTCAGCGCGCGGGCAACCCGACCGTTTCCATCCTGGTACGGATGAATCTGCGTGAAACGGTGGTGTAGCCAGGCGGCGACGACAATGGGGTCCTCAGTAGCGTACTGACTAAGCCATAAAAGAAGATTCTCGATTTCGCTTTCGACATGAAGAGGTGGACAATATTCGTGGACGGTTCCGTCTGGCCGGCGGGGGTTGTTGGGCAGCTCTTTGAACTTACCCTTTAGAAGAGGGATTTCGCGTCGGTTACCGAACTGATCGACGGCGACAGTGGTGTCCTCGTGTTTGGTCAGAATTAAATGAAGCTCGTGGATCAGCCCTTTTGTCAGAGGACGATTGGCCGCGACACCGTCCACGACGAGCTGGACCGCAGCCTCCTGATCTCTCAAAATATCGATGAGGCGGGAAGGTTCTATATCCGTGCTCGAACGCGAGACAGAGATCCTCGACGAAGCCCTGAGTTACCAAAGCTTCCGTCGTGCAACGATCGAGATCATAAAGCCGCTCCAGAATTCCGGTCTCGATGCTAAGTCGCCGGACAAGGCGCTGATTGAATTCCTTCAGGCTCGTGGGACTTGATTGCTCGAGGCGCTCTTTCGAAATCCGCCACGTCTCGTAAAGAGGCCGCATTGCGGCAAGATCGATTTTCCGTACCTGATCCGATAACGGTTCGATCGGAGTCCATGTGTAGTTCGGCACTTCCCCCACCTCCATAGCTCCAATGCCACCAGCGGCGGATCCAATTCCGCCACAGGGCTCAAGTCCTAGCAGGCCCCGCGCGTTGCGCCACCGCGCCCAGGGATTTGACAGTTCATACGACTCATGCGTTTGCGCCATAGAATCGCAATGGGTTTCAGTAGATCGCACCCCTCGTTCGCTGGCACCTTAGCCCATGCTGTCGGCGAGCCTCGCATCGGCTTCCGCGACCGCGCTCGGCGTGCCGACATGCATCCAGAAACCTTCGAGCCGAAGTCCGAAGAGCCTCCTGTGTGCCGCCGCCTTGTCGAAAATCAGGTTCAGCGAGAAGGCGCCGTCGGGCGTATCGGCGAAGAGAGAAGGGTTGAGGATCGAAACGCCGGCGAAGACGAAAGGGCAGATTTCGCGGTCGCGACGGCGCCGCAGCCGGCCGAAGGCGTCCATGGCGAAATCCCCCGCTCCCTCATAGCCGAAGCTCGTCGCCGTCGGGGCGAGCAGGAGGAGGGCGTCCATGCGCGTCTCGTCCCAATAGTCGATCAGGCGCTTGAGATTCGGCCGCGGACCCTCGCACCAGACGTCGTCCGTGTTGACGACGAGGAAAGGCGCACCCCCGAGCTCGCCCAACGCCTTCTTCACGCCGCCGCCCGTCTCGAGGAGGCGCGCGCGCTCGTCCGAGATCTTGATGCGCGGCGCCCTTGCGCGTCGGCGGGCGAGATGGGTCTCGATGAGCTCGGGAAGGTAGTGCACGTTGACCACGGCTTCGTCGATGCCGGCCTCCGCCAGGCGATCGAGCATGTGGTCGAGGAGGGGCTTGCCGGCGACCTCGATGAGAGGCTTGGGCGTCGTCGTGGTGAGCGGGCGCATGCGCCTGCCCAATCCCGCGGCGAGGACCATGGCGCGGCTAGGTTTGGCCTGGGCGGCGTCGGACATGAACATGAGGGGCTGTCGAGAAGGCCTATCGCGCCGCGCCAAAGACGGACGGCAGGTTGGTCTCATACCAGAGCTTGAGATCGCGCAAGGCCGGATGGGTCAAATTCCGCATCAAATATTTCTTGAGCCTCGGCAGATGCGCCAGATATTGCGGCTTCCCGTCACGCCGGTCGAGGCGCGCGAAAATGCCGAGGATTTTCGTCGCTCCGCTGCGCGCCGAGCGTGGCATAGGCCGCGGCAAAGCTCGTCATGTCGAATTTCGGGTCCGCGACCTTGCGCGCATGGGTGTAGGCGGCGAGCAATTTGAGCTCGAGCTCCGGCGGCATGTCGACGCGCGCATCCTGCAGCAAGGAAGCGAGGTCATAGGCCGGGTGGCCGATGACGGTGTCCTGAAAATCGATGAGCCCGAGTTTCGCCAGCCCTTGCGCGCTCCGGCAACCACAAAAGGTTCGGCGAGTGGAAATCGCGCAAGGTCCAGCTGCGCGCGCCGGTGACGATCGGCACGAGCAGCGTGCGCCAATGGCGCGCGAATTCGGCGCGCGCCGAAGCGGGCACGGCCGAGCGCAGCACATGGGGCGCATACCAATCGTTGAGGAGATCGACCTCGACGAGCAGCGCTTCGAGGTCGTAGCGGGGGATCTGCGTGATCGCGCGCCGGCTCGATCGGCAGGCTCTCCGGGAGATCGCGCCGGTGCAGGTCGGCGAGAAGCTCGGTCGCCAAGGCGTAGCGTTCCACGATCGGCCCCTCGGCGTCGACGACGCCCTCCTCGCCGAGATCCTCGATGATGAGCAGGCCTTCGTCGAGATCGCGCCCGAGGATTCTCGGTGAAGAGTAGCCGAGTCTCCGCGAGGCCCTGCGTCATGGCGACGAAGGCCTCCGCGCGCTCGGCGAGCTTGGCGATGGCGCTATAGGGACGCCCGTCGCGCAGCGGCGGACCGTCGGGCCGCGGCGGCGAGATCATCAGGATCGCGCTCTCGCCGGGACGGCGCAAGACGCTCGTAGGCGCGCGTCGATGCGTCTCCCTGGATGAAATCGCGCTCCGCCTCGTTCCAGCCGCGAGCCACGAGGAGATCGAACGCCGCCTTGGCGAGACGAAGGCCGGTGCCGCCCAGGCGCCCGAGCCGGTCAAGTGAACGATCCGCTCTTCCGCGGCGCCACCGCCGCTCCCGCGGGAGGGAGCGTCAAGCGTGACGTCGAGCCGTTCCGCGGCCGTGTCGACGCCGGCGCGCTCTGGCCATTCGACGAGAACGAGCGCGTTCTCGGCCATTTCCTCCCAGCCGAGCGCCTCGAGCTCGGCGCGCGACTGCAAGCGGAAGAGATCGGCATGGATCAGCGGGAAGCGCTCGTTCTCATAGACCTGCATCAGGGTGAAGGTGGGGCTCGGCACCTCGATCGCGGGATCGCCCAGGATCGCGCGGATCAGGCTTCTGGCGAAGGTCGTCTTGCCGACGCCGAGCCCTCCGGACAAGGTGACGAGATCGCCGGCACCGACGAAGCTTGCGAGGTGGCGGGCGAGACGCGCCGTCTCGGCTTCGCCGGTCACCACGACCGTCCATGAGAAGCTCTCGTCATCGACTTTGGGCGATTGCGGCATCGTTCACGTTTTGCATGGTTCAGCTCGCGGCGCGCGCCGCGACGGCGGCATCGGGAAAGACGCAGGTCACGACCGTGCCGCGCCCGGGGGACGAATCGAGCCAGACGCGTCCGCCATGCAGCTCGACGAAGGAGCGAACGATCGACAGGCCGAGACCCAGGCCTCGGTGGCGCGCGCCGGTCGTGTGGCTCTCGAAGCGATCGAAGACGCGCTCCTTGAGCTCTTCGGGAATGCCACGTCCCTCGTCGGTGACCGTGAACACGACCTCGTTGCCCTTGCGCTCGGCCTTGAGGCGCACCGTCTGTCCGCTCGAGGAAAAGCCGATGGCATTCGACAACAGGTTGAAAAGCACCTGGCGCACGCGCTTCCTGTCGCCGATGAAAAAGCCGATATCGGCTGGCGGTCGAGATCTCGAGGCGGATGCCCGCTTCGGCGAGGCGGTCCTGCACGCCTTCCGCCGCCGCCGCCATGGTCTCGCGCACGTCCACCTGCCCAAGCTCGAGGTCGATCGAGCCCTTGTCGATGGTCGCAAGGTCGAGGATGTCGGTGACGATCGCGAGGAGCGCCGCGGAGGATCGCGAGATATGCCCCGCATAGTCGAGCTGGCGCTGGTTGAGCGGGCCGACGGTCTGGTCGCGCAGGAGCTGGCTGAAGCCGATGATGTTGGTGAGGGGCGATCTGAGCTCGTAGGAGACGAGATGCACGAAATCGTCGCGCAGGTTGGCGGCGCGTTCGAGCGCCTCGTTGCGCTCGCGCAGCGCCTTCTCGGCGGCGACCTTGTCGGTCACGTCGGTGAAGGTGACGAGGGTGGCGCCGTCCGGCAGGGGCGCGGCTGCGACGTCGAACTGGCTCGCGTCGTTGCGCGACAAGCGTCGCTCCAACGTCTTTCGCTGGTCGCTCAATCCGGTCACCACCGCGCGCATGGCTTCCCACACCTTGGCGTCGGGCGCGAGCGCGCGGCATTTGTCGATGATCGCGTCGATATGAGGCGCGGCCTGGAGCAGCGCCGGCGGCAAATTCCAGCTCGTCAGGAAGGCGAGGTTGTGGAGCTTGAGCTTCCCGTCCGGACCGAAGACCGCGACGCCCTCCTTCAACGTGTCGAGGGTTTCGCTCTGCACGCGCGTCAAGGCTTCGAACTTCGAGGCGAGCAGCATCCGTTCGGTCACGTCATCGAAGAGATAAGTGACGCCGCCTTGCGGATTGGGCGAGGTCACGACGCGCAGCGCCCTTCCGTCGGGCGGGTACCACCAATCCTCGCGCGTCTCGACCGATTGATAGGCGGCGAGGATCTGGGTCTTCCAGGCGCGGTAATCCCCCTGTTCGGGAAGCCGGCGCTCGGAGCGGAGCTTGTCGAGGATTTCGCCCTCGGTCGGCGCGTTCTCCAGATAGGCATGGTCGAGCTGCCACATGTCGCGATAGGCGCTGTTCCACGAGACAAGGCGCTTCGTTCCGTCGAAGACGGCGACCGCGGTCGGCAGCCGATCGATGAGGAGCGCATGCGCCTTCGCCTGTCGGTCGAGATCGGCTTCGAGCGCCTCGATGTCGCTCACGTCGAGCGCCACGCCCGCGCTGCCCGCCGCGCCCTGGACGCCGACGACATCGAACAGGCGCCGCTGGCCGGCCGCGACCGCGTTGAGCTTTTCGTGAAAGACGCCGCCGTCGCGTAGCGTGCGCTCGCTGCGTTCCCGATCGGCACGCTCGAGGAGCTCGAGCCCGCGCGCGACGGCATCCTCCGGATCATGGGCTTCGACGCAACGCGCATAGGCCGAGTTGACCCAGGCGAGCCGCGCGAGCCTGTCGCGTCGCCAAGCCGGTCCCGGCAGCGCCTCGAGCAAGGCGCGCAAGCTGTCGGCTTCTTCGGCGAGCTTGCGCAGCGCCTCGGACGCTCTTTGCAGCTCGAGACGATCACCCGTCGTCTCGCGCAGCCGCAAGACGGCGCGCCCCGCGACGGCCCGCCCTTGCGCCTCGACGAATTGGCCGCTCGTCGTCTGCATCGCGAGGTCGAAGCCTTCGCCTCGGGCTCGCAGCCGGTCGAGCGCGGCCTCGATCGCGCCCGCGCGATCGGGCGCGAGCCAGGCGCCGAAGGCGAGAATGCGATTGACGTTGGCCTTCGCTCCGAGAAAGCTCGTGTCGCCCTCGATCACGGGCGGCTCGCTGTCGCCGGCCCAGACGACGAAGACCTGGCGTTCCGCGTTGAGGAAGAGCTTCGCCCTGTCGAGCGCCGTTTCGGTCTCTTCCGCGCGATCGGCGAGCGAGCGCAAGCGCTGCGTCCAAAAATCGCGGGCGCGAATATGGAGGATGGCGACCGTGATCGAGAAGATCGTGAGGCCGACCACGAAGGCCGTCGAGAAGATGCCGCGCGGCTCATCGGTCAGGAGGCCGAGGTCGAGGAGGCGCCGGAGATGCGGTGCCGTCCTCGGCCCAGGCCCGGGCCGGAAGCGCTGCGATCAAGCTCGCCGGAAAGATCGCTCGAACCGCCAAATGCGAAGTCAGGAAACGAACGCCGAAGCGCGGATGCGCCGCTCCTGCACTTCGCGCCTCGACCTGCCCACCCCTGCAATCTGCCGTCTCCCGCGATGCGCCCTTCGCGGCCGGCCGGCCGGCCGGCGCGAATCATCTATACCGTAATTCGCGAAGCCGGACGACTTCCGTGACGCGGCGGGGACGTCGATCCGTTGGAATCGACGCATAAATCCGCGTCATGCGCGCACTCGGTGCGCGCATCCACGCCTTTGCTTTTCGCGGCGAGGCAGGACAGTCATGGCTGACCGGGCCGAGCCCGGTCATGACGGGCAGGCTCAATCAATAGCGGTAGTGGTCCGCCTTGAAGGGCCCGTTCTCCGGAACGCCGATGTAGGCGGCCTGGTCGGGACGGAGCTTGGTGAGCTTCGCGCCGATCTTGGAAAGATGCAGGCTCGCGACCTTCTCGTCGAGGTGCTTGGGCAAGGTGTAGACCTTCTTCTCGTAGGTGCCGGCGCGCGTGAACAGCTCGATCTGGGCAAGCGTCTGGTTCGTGAAGGAAGCCGACATCACGAAGGAGGGGTGGCCCATGGCATTGCCGAGATTCACGAGCCGACCCTCGGAGAGCAGGATGATGCGCTTGCCGCTCGGGAATTCGATCTCGTCGACCTGCGGCTTGACGTTGTGCCATTTGAAGTTCTTCAGGCCGGCGACCTGAATTTCATTGTCGAAATGGCCGATGTTGCAGACGATGGCGCGGTCCTTCATGGCGCGCATGTGATCGACGGTGAGCACGTCCTTGTTGCCGGTCGCGGTCACGAAGATATCGGCGCGGGAAGCCGCGTCCTCCATCGTCGTGACCTCGTAGCCCTCCATCGCGGCCTGGAGCGCGCAGATCGGGTCGATCTCCGAAACCATGACGCGGCATCCCGCCTGGCGCAGCGAGGCGGCCGAGCCCTTGCCGACGTCGCCGAAGCCCGCGACCATCGCCACCTTGCCGGCCATCATCACGTCGGTGCCGCGCCGGATGCCGTCGACGAGCGATTCGCGGCAGCCGTAGAGATTGTCGAATTTCGACTTGGTCACCGCGTCGTTGACGTTGATCGCCGGAAAGAGAAGCCGGCCCTCCTTCTCCATCACATAGAGGCGGTGCACGCCCGTCGTCGTCTCCTCGGAGACGCCCTTGATGGATGCGGCGAGCTTGGCGAACCAGCCGGGCTTCTCGGTGAGCGTGCGCTTGATCAGGGCGAACAGGATTTCCTCTTCCTCGGAGCCGGGCTTCTCGAGGAAGGCGGTGTCGCCCTTCTCGGCGCGCACGCCGAGATGCACGAGGAGCGTGGCGTCGCCGCCGTCGTCGAGGATGAGGTTCGGCGTGCCGCCGTCGCCCCATTCGAGGATCTTGCGCGTGTATTCCCAATAGTCCTTGAGCGTCTCGCCCTTGACGGCGAACACCGGGATGCCGGCCGCCGCGATCGCGGCGGCGGCATGGTCCTGCGTCGAATAGATGTTGCACGAGGCCCAGCGGATGTCGGCGCCGAGCGCCTTCAGCGTCTCGATCAGCACGGCGGTCTGGATCGTCATGTGCAGCGAGCCGGCGATGCGGGCGCCTTTGAGGGGTTGCTTCGCGCCATATTCCTCGCGCACCGCCATGAGGCCGGGCATCTCGGTCTCGGCGATGGCGATCTCCTTTCGTCCGAAACCGGCTTGCGTGATGTCCTTGACGACGTAGTCCTTGCTCATGACGGCTCCGACTTGGATGAAAAAACTGTTCGCGACGTGCCAAAACCGCCTGCCGCGAGGCTGCGGCGCGGATGTAACAGCAAAGCGTCGGCGGCGCAATCAAGATATAAGCATTTCTTTATACCGTTGCTTCGAGCGCTCGCGGAGCGCGTCTCGAGCGGGTTCTCCAAACGAAGGGCGCGCAACCCTCTTTCTATCTTCCGGGTTCGACGCTTAATCTCGAAAGAGAGAACATTCTTTCGGACGCGATGATTTCGGAGCGCCGCCGCGTGGGGTTCACACCATGACGATCTTTCGATTGCCTTTGCCGGATGGGCGGGTGCTCACCTCGAAGGCGCGCCCGCTGATCATGGGCATTCTCAATGTGACGCCCGATTCCTTTTCGGATGGAGGCTTGTTCGCGGCCCATGATGCCGCGATCGCCCAGGGCGAGCGCCTCGCCGAGGAGGGCGCGGACCTCATCGACATCGGCGGAGAATCCACCCGCCCCGGCCATCAGCCGGTCGATGAGGATGAGGAGAGGAGGCGGGTGCTGCCGGTCGTCGCGGCGCTGGCGAAAAAACTCTTAGCGCCCATCTCGATCGACACGATGAAGGCCGCGGTCGCGCGGGCCGCGCTCGATGCGGGGGCCGTGATCCTCAACGACGTCTGGGGCCTGCAACGCGACACCGGGATGCCAGGCGTGGCGAGCCGGGCGGCGGGCCTGGTCGTGATGCACAACCGGCAGGAGGTCGATGCGACCGTCGACATCATGGCCGAGGTGAAGGCCTTCCTCGCGCGGTCGCTCGATCTCGGTGAGAGCGCCGGGCTGCCCCGGGAGCGCATCCTCGTCGATCCGGGGATCGGCTTCGGCAAGACGAGAGGGCAAAATCTCACGCTCTTGAGAAGGCTCGGCGAGCTCTCCGAGCTTGGCGCGCCCATCCTGGTCGGCCTGTCGCGAAAATCGCTCATCGGCCATGTCACCGGCGAGTTGTCACCGCGCGATCGCTTGTTCGGCACGATCTCGGCCAATGTGCTCGCGGCGCAGGCGGGGGCGAGCGTGCTGCGCGTTCATGACGTGAAGGCGCATGTCCAGGCGCTCGCGGTGGCGAGCGCCATCGCGGCGGCCGCGTGACGCGAGCCGGCGCGCGCGTGAAGACGCAAACTTCACGCGATGCCCGGGTCGAGGCGGCGCTCGGCCTCGGCGGCAATATCGGGGACGTGCGCGCAGCCTTCGCTCGGGCGCTGACTTCGCTCGCCGCCTCACCCGGCGTCGAGCTCGTGAGAGCATCGTCCGTGTATCGGACCGCCCCTTGGGGGCCGATCGCGCAGCCGCCCTTCCTCAACATGGCGGTGCTCGTTCGCACCACGCTCTCACCGCATCGGCTTCTCGATCTGTGCCTCGCCATCGAGCAGCAGGAGGGGCGTGTCCGGGCCGAGCGCTTCGGTCCGCGCACGCTCGACATGGATATCCTCGCCTTCGGCGACCTCGCGGTTTCGGACGAACGCCTCGAGCTTCCCCATCCGCGACTGACGGAACGCGCCTTCGCGCTCGTGCCGCTCGCCGAGATCGCGCCTGATCTCGTGATCGGCAAGATCAGCGTCGCCGAGGCCGCACGGCGCCTCGACCGTGCCGGAATCGAGAGACTGGAAAGCTGAGATCAGGGATCACGTTCGCGACAAGAAGGTTCGCTCGGGCTCAGGTAAGTCACTCGCCTTCGCTGAATTTGCTCGAGACCAGCGCCTCGAGCGCGTCGAGCACCTGCGAAGCCTGGGGCCCGCGCGCCTCGACCGTGATCGATGTCCCTTGCGCGGCGGCGAGCGTCAAAAGCCCCATGATCGAGCGTCCGCCGACCGTCTCGCCGAGGCGCGAGACGCTCACCTCGGCTTCGAAGCGTTCGACGCATTTGACGAATTTGGCCGAGGCCCGAGCGTGAAGCCCGCGCTTGTTGATGATCACGAGTTCGCGGGACAGCGACGCCCCTTGTGGTGCGATCTCGAGCTCGTTCATGAAGGAGGCCTCAAGCCTGATCCCGCGGAAGACGCGAGCTTCTTGGCCAAGGTCGGGGGTAAAATCAAATGGAGATCGCGGACGACGGCCGATGCCGAACGATCGCCGCCATCAAGGAGAAGCGCTGACGGTTGCTTGCAGTGCCCCGCCCAAACGCCGCTTCAACCTGCGCAAGCATCCTAATGGCCGGCCAGGACCTCGCTCGCGACATTGATATATTTGCGTCCGGCGTCCTTGGCGCACAGCACCGCATCGGCGAGATGCCTGTCGCAGCGCACGCTCGCGAGCTTGATCAGCATCGGCAGGTTGATGCCGGCGATCACCTCGACCTCGCGCCCGTTCATGGCGGAAATCGCGAGGTTCGAAGGCGTGCCTCCGAACATATCGGTCAGCACCGCCACGCCTTGCCCGCTGTCCACATCGGCGATCTTTTCGAGGATTTCGCGCCGGCGCATTTCCATGTCGTCGTCCGGGGCAATGGCGATGGTGGCGATCTGAACCTGGGGTCCCACCACATGCTCGAGTGCCGCGCGGAATTCCACAGCGAGCCGCCCATGCGTCACGAGAACGATGCCGATCATCACGTTTCCGTCAAATACCTACCGTTCCGACCCGAAAACTCCAGGTCGGGCGGCTCTCACTCTCTTGACGCATCCGCACGAAGTTCAAGACGAGGGAGGCTTCATACAATCCCGCGCGTCCCGCAACAAGCGGTAAGCGCCGCAATGCGACACCGGCGACCGTGGCGATGAGCTCGCTCCTCTCCGGATAACGCTCGATCGCCTCTTCGAGATCGACGACGAGGCACAAGACGGCGCGAGGCTCGTGCGGCTCGGCGAGGATGCCGACGCCGCGCGCCTCGAAGCGCCCCGCGATCATACGATGCGGGGCGCCGATCAAGCGATGCCCCCGAGGGGTTACCACCACCCGATCGTCGGCGACCCAGGCGGCGAATTCCCCCTGGGCGCGCGCCTGCGCCAGCAAGAGCGACGCGAAATTCGATTTGCCGGCACCCGACGCGCCTCGAATGAGGATGCCGCTTTCGCGCACGACCACGCAGCTCGCATGCAAGCTGTGGGAGGTTGCGAGGCGCGAGGTCTTGCCGCCGCGATGGAGGCGCAGCGGCGCATTGGGCTCGTTTTCGGAAGTTTTCCTTCGAGGTGAAGCGCCATGCGCCTCGCCCGAAGGCGCGTGAGCGGGGGGCTGCCCGTCAGCGTTCATGCGTGACGGCCGCCGGCAGGCGCACGGTGAAGCGCGCGCCCGTGCTCGCGCACTCTTCTGCCGCCGCGTCGGCGGGGTAACGGTTCTCGGCCCAGATCTTGCCGCCATGCGCTTCGACGATCTGCCGCGAGATCGAGAGGCCGAGGCCGGAGTTCTGGCCGAAGCCCTGGTTGGGCCGGTCCGTATAGAAGCGCTCGAAAATTCGTTCGAGCGCGTGCTCGGAAATGCCGGGGCCTTCGTCCTCGACGATGACCTCGATAAAATCGCCACGCCGGTCGAGCTCGACGCGCACCATCTTGTCCGGCGGCGAGAAGGAACGGGCGTTGTCGATGAGATTCGTGATCACCTGGCCGATGCGGCTGTCATGCCCGACCGTCAGGAAGGCGTTCTTGTCGAGCGCCTGCGGCGCGACCCTGAGCTCGACGCCCGCCTGGCCTTCGTGACGCACGTCGCTCGCCACCGAGACGATCGCCTTCAGCAGGGCCGAAAGCTCGAAGGGCTCCGCGTCCTCGCGGGCGAGCTCGGCATCGAGCCGCGACGCATCGGAGATGTCGCTGATGAGCCGGTCGAGGCGGCGCACGTCATGCTGGATCACGCCCGTCAGGCGCGCCTGGGAATCGGGGGTGCGGGCGAGCGGCAGCGTCTCGACGGCGCTGCGCAGCGAGGTGAGGGGGTTCTTCAGCTCGTGGGCGACGTCGGCCGCGAAGCTCTCGATCGCATCCATGCGTTTGTAGAGCGCGCGCGTCATGTCGCGCAGCGCTCCCGAAAGATGGCCGATCTCGTCGGGGCGATTGCTGAAATCCGGGATCTCCTGACGCGATTTGATGCCGCGCCGCACGCGCTCCGCCGCCTCGGCGAGGCGCCGCACCGGGCCGGCGATCGTGCCGGCGAGAAGGAAGGAGAGAACCGTCATCACGATCGCGGCGACGAGAAAGACCCGCAACAGGCCGATGCGCTCGTTCCAGATCAGCGCGTCGATGTCGCCGCTTTGCGTCGAGAGCAGGAGCACGCCGCGCACCGTGCGGAAGCGCTGGATCGGCACGCCGACCGAGACGATGGTCTCGCCGGCGCGATTGAGGCCGACGGTGCTCGAGATGGCTCCGGAAAGCGCGGTCGTCACCTCGCGCCCGACCTTCCCGGGAGGCGCGGCCTCGTCCTCGGTGCTGCGCACCTCCGGCTTGACGAGCCAGCCGGTGAGCGAGGCCCAGAGGCGCGCCAGGAAATGCGGCTTCGCCTCGCGTGGCGGGGGAAGGTCCGCGTGCAGGATGCCGCTCCCGCCCATGAGGGTTCGCGTGTCGAGGAGAAGCGAGCCGTCGCGATCATAGATCCGGGCGCGCGTGTGGAACTGGGTGACGACGCGGCGCAAGAGGGGCGCGACCTGCTCGGGGTTGATGGAGAATTGCAAGGAGGACGCGTCGTCCTCGTCGCTGTCGGTGCTCTGGCCGGCATGGAGCTGGAGGAGCTTCTCGGGGTCGAGCGTGATGACGTCGTTCTCGACGGTCGCCGAGGTCGCGATGGCCCAGGCGATGACGTCGCCCTGGGTGCTCAACGCCTGGACCTGCGCGTCGATGAGGCCGGCGCGAAGCTGGTTGAGATACATGAAGCCGAACAGCATGACCGCGAGGCCGGCGAGATTCAGGAACACGATGCGGCGCGTCAGGCTCGACGACATGCGCCGCGCCGTGCCGAGCGCGAGCCGCGAAAGCCGCGCGCGCAAACGCGCCAAAAGGCCGTGCTTCGCTTGGCCGTGCCTCGCCTGGCCTTGCCTTGCCGTCGCCTGGATCGGATCGGTCGCTGCCGTCATGGTCGTGCAGGGCGGAACCGCGAAAGCCTGGTCGTGCGCAGCCGGTCTTGCGATCTAGCTTCGAGCCGGCCCGGCCAGGTCCGATGCGGCCTCATGCCTCCTTGAAGCGATAGCCAACGCCGTAGAGCGTTTCGATCATCTCGAAGGAATCCTCGACCACCTTGAACTTCTTGCGCAGGCGCTTGATGTGGCTGTCGATGGTGCGGTCGTCGACATAGACCTCGTCGTCATAGGCCGCGTCCATCAAGGCGTTGCGGCTCTTCACCACGCCGGGGCGCTGCGCCAGCGCCTGGAGGATGAGGAACTCGGTCACGGTGAGCGTGACCGGCTGGCTCTTCCAGGTGCAGGTGTGGCGCTCGGGATCCATGCGCAGATTGCCGCGCTCGATGACCTTGGCGTCGTTCTCGCGCGGCGCCGAGCCGTCCTTCGGCTGGGCGCGCCGCAGCACGGCGCGCACGCGCTCGACGAGAAGGCGCTGCGAGAAGGGTTTGCGGATGAAATCGTCCGCGCCCATCTTCAGGCCGAACAGCTCGTCGATCTCCTCGTCCTTGGAGGTGAGGAAGATCACCGGCATGTCCGTCTTTTGCCTCAGCCGCCGCAGCAGCTCCATGCCGTCCATGCGCGGCATCTTGATGTCGAGAATGGCGAGATCGGGCTGGTTCTGCTTCAGGCCTTCGAGCGCGGTCGCGCCGTCCGTGAAGGTCTGGATGCGGTAGCCCTCGGCCTCGAGCGCGATGGACACGGAGGTGAGGATATTGCGGTCATCGTCGACCAGGGCAATGGTGGGCATGAGCGAATGTCATCCATTTCCGGTGTGGCAATCAAGGTTCAGTTCAGTCATCGGGTTCGGCTTAGGCGTGTTGTTGTAGCCGCCTCATTATGGCGGCGGCACGCAGCGCGCGAAACGGGGCGAGATCAAGGCTAGCTCGCGGCTGCGCCCGTCCCCTTGCTTGAATCACCCAAGTATCATAGCGCTCAAAGTCCGAAGGGACAAATCGGGGCCGTGGGGCTCGCCGGAACATGGGGGGAACGACGATGGTGAAATCCTCCGGCGACCCGGGCGGCCCGGCCTTCGGCAGGCAGATTTTCGGTGGGCTGGCCTGGAGCCGTCGCGCGCTGGTCGCGGCGGGACTTGCGGGGCTCGCGGCCTTCCAGATCTTCGCGCATGCGCGGGAAGCCAAGACTTTGGGCAAGCCCTTGGACAACCCCTTAGGCAACGGCAAGGTCGAGATCCACTACGCGCCCGCCGCCGATCTCGAGCGCATCGACCTTGCGCTCCTGCGTTCGGCGACGCATTCGATCGATGTCGCCGCCTATCTTTTCGTCGATCAGGCCCTCATCGAGGCTTTGGCGGAGGCGGCAAGGCGCGGCGTGCGCGTGCGGCTCTATCTCGACGGGGCGCAGGAGGCAGCGCGCGAGGGTTTCGGCGGCCGCGCGAGGGGCTTGCGCGGCATCGAGCGGATCGAGGTGCGCTTGAAGCCCCCCGGCGCCGAGATCATGCATTTGAAGTCCTACGGCGTGGACGCGAAGCTTTTGCGCACGGGCTCCGCCAATTTCACCTTTTCGGGCCTGAAGCGCGAGGACGACGATCTCGTCGTCATCCGCGATCAGGCGGCGGTCGCTGCTTTCGAGGAGAGCTTCGAGGCGATGTGGCGGCGCGCGAGCAATATCTCGGAAGCCGTCGACGCGCGATTCTAGCTCGCGGATGTGCGCAAAACTCTATGGCTTCGCGCGGCGCAGGCGCTATGATCGGCGTCCCGCCCTTCTCAACCCGATATCAGGCGCTCCATCCATGACTCACGTCATCCACCGCAATCTTCGCACCGAGGTTCCGACCGCCGTCGACGGGGACGGCCCCTACATCATCGACCAGAAGGGCAAGCGCTATCTCGACGCGAGCGGGGGCGCCGCCGTCTCCTGCCTCGGCCATTCGGACCGAGAGGTGAGCGCGGCGATCAGCGCGCAGCTCGAGCGCATCCCCTATGCGCACACCGGGTTCTTCACCACCGAGCCCGCCGAAGAGCTCGCCGATTTCCTCAGCTCCAAGGCGCCCGCCAATCTCGGCAATTGCTATTTCGTGTCGGGCGGCTCGGAGGCGATGAAATCGGCGATGAAGATCGCCCGGCAATATTTCGTGGAGCGCGGCGAAAAGGAACGCCATCACATCATCGCGAGGCGCCAATCCTATCACGGCAACACGCTCGCGGCGCTCGCCGCCGGCGGCAACATGTGGCGGCGCCAGCAATATCTGCCGCTCTTGATCGAGACGCATCACATCTCGCCCTGCTACGAATATCGCGGCCGGCGCGCGGACGAGAGCGCGGCGGAATATGGCGCGCGCGTCGCCGACGAGCTCGAGCAGAAGATCGAGGAGCTCGGCCCGTCATCGGTGATGGCGTTCATCGCCGAGCCGGTCGTCGGCGCGACGCTCGGCGCCGTGCCTTCCGTGCCCGGCTACTTCAAGCGCATTCGCGAGATTTGCGACCGCCACGGCGTGCTCCTCATCCTCGACGAGGTGATGTGCGGCATGGGCCGCTGCGGCACGCGCTTCGCCTTCGAGCACGAGGGCATCGTTCCCGACATCGTCTGCGTGGCGAAGGGGCTCGGTGCCGGCTATCAGCCGATCGGCGCCATGCTGGTCGAGGATCGCATCGTCGAGGCCATTCGGCGAAGGCACGGGCTTCTTTCAGCATGGCTACACCTATATCGGCCATGCGGCCGCTTGCGCGGGCGCGCTCGCGGTGCAGAAGGTGATCGAGAAGCGCGAGCTCCTGAAGCGCGTGAACCCGCTGGGCAACGAGCTGAAATCCCGGCTCGAGGCGCGTTTCGGCAACCACCCCTTCGTCGGCGACATTCGCGGGCGCGGCCTGTTCATCGGCATCGAGCTCGTCGAGGACCGCATGACGAAGGAGCCCTTCGATCCTTCTCTCGCCGTCAACGGCAAGATCAAGGCGGCCGCCATGGAGCAGGGGCTCATGTGCTACCCGATGGGAGGCACGATCGACGGCCGGCGCGGCGACCATATCGTGATCGCGCCGCCCTACATCATCGAGGAGCGCCACATCGACGAGATCGTCGACAAGCTTTCGACCGCCTTCGATCGCGCCTTCCCGGCCGCCTCCTGACGCTCGAGGGGGCGACGCTCATGACACCTCCGAAAGGGCTCGAGGGCGGGCTCACGAATTACGGCGACCCGGCATTCTCGGCCTATCTGCGGCGCTCCTTCGCGCGCTCCATGGGGTATTCCCGGGAACTGCTGGGAAAGCCCATCATCGGCATCACCGCGACCGCGAGCGGCTTCAACAACTGCCATCGCGGCGTGCCCGAACTGATCGAGGCGGTGAAGCGCGGCGTGCTCGCGGCCGGCGGGCTGCCGCTCGAATTCCCGGTGATCTCGCTCGGCGAGGTGTTCCTCAATCCGACGAGCATGATGTTCCGCAACCTGATGGCGATGTGCGTCGAGGAAATGATCCGCGCCCAGCCGATGGACGCCGTCGTGCTCGTCGGCGGTTGCGACAAGACCCTGCCGGCGCTCGTCATGGGCGCGGCCTCGGCCGGCAAGCCGGCGATCGTGCTCGCCACCGGCCCGATGATGACCTCGCGCTATCGCGGCGAAAGGCTCGGCGCCTGCACCGATTGCCGCCGCTTCTGGGCGCGCTATCGCGCGGGCGAGGTGAGCGACGCCAATCTCGAACGCATCGAACGCGGCCTCGCCACGACCGAGGGCACCTGCGCCGTGATGGGCACGGCGAGCACCATGGCGATCCTGTGCGAGACCTTGGGCCTCATGCTGCCGGGCACGGCGGCTATTCCGGCCGTGCATGCCGACCGGCTGCGCGCCGCGGAAGCCACGGGCGGTGCGGCCATGGAGCTAGCGCTCTCCGGGCGCACGCTCGACCAGGTTGTGAGCGAAAAGAGCGTGCGCAACGCCTTGCGCGTGCTGCTCGCGGTCGGCGGCTCGACCAATGCGGTGATTCACTTGACCGCGATGATCCGCCGGCTCGGCCTCCCGGTGACGTTGCGCGACCTCGACGATCTCTCCGATTCCACGCCCGTCCTCGTCGACCTCAAGCCGACCGGCCAGGGTTATATGGAGGATTTCTTCGCCGCCGGCGGTGTCGGCGCGCTCTTGCGGCGCCTCTCGCCCTTGCTCGATCTCGACGCCATGACGGTCACCGGCTCGAGCTTGCGCGAGACGCTTCCCGAGGCGGACGATTGGATCGACGACGCGGTGGTCCGGCGCATGGAGAAGCCCGTGAGCCAAAAGGGCGGCATCGTCGCCCTGTTCGGCAGCCTCGCGCCCAACGGCGCCATCCTCAAGCGCGCCGCCGCCGACGAGACGCTCTTCGAGCGCGAGTTCCGCGCCGTCGTCTTCGAGGATCTCGCCGATCTCGCCGCGCGCATCGACGCGCCCGACCTCGATGTCCGCGCCGACGACGCGCTGATCTTGCGCCGTGCCGGGCCGCGCGCCTGCGGCATGCCGGAGGCCGGCTACATCCCGATCCCGCGCAAGCTCGCGGAGAAGGGCGTGAAGGACATGCTGCGCATCTCGGATGCGCGCATGAGCGGCACGGCCTATGGCACGATCGTGCTCCACGTCTCGCCCGAGGCCGAAGCCGACGGGCCGATCGGTCTCGTCCGCAGCGGCGACAGGGTGAGGCTTTCCGTCGCCGAGCGCCGGCTCGATCTTGCGGTCGATGCGGCCGAGCTCGAGCGCCGGCGCGCGAAGCTGCCGCGGCCGGCGCCCGGCGCCAAGCGCGGCTGGCAGCTTCTCTACCGCGATCGCGTGCTCCAGGCGGAAGACGGCTGCGACCTCGATTTCCTGACGAGCAGCGTGGCGGAATCGGTATGAAGGCGTGGATGACCGGGCCAAGCCCGGTCATGACGTGCGGACGGATAGGATTTTTGCAGGCATGGATGACCATCCTCGGAACAAGTCCGAGGCCGGTCATGACGCGCAAAGGACGTCATGAGTTCTCCGATGAAGCCGGTCCTTGCGGTTGGTTTGATGACGGGCACCGTGCTCGACGGCAATATCGATCTCGCGCTCATCCGCACCGACGGCGAAGAGGTCCAGGACTTCGGCCCCTGGAAGCTCGTCCCTTATGCGCCCGAGATACCGCCGCTTCTGGCGAAGGCCGTCGCTTCCGCCCGCGAATGGAAGTTCGAGGGAGCGGAACCCGCGATCTTCCGCGAGGCCGAAGAGGCGCTGACGCGGGCGCAATCATCGGCCGTGAGCACCTTCCTCGCGGACGCAGGCATCGCATCCTCGGAGATCGCCGCCGTCGGCTTCCACGGCCAGACCGTGCTGCACCGCGCGCCGCGGCCGGGCGTTCCGGGCGCGACGCGCCAGCTCGGCGACGGCGAGCTGATGGCACGCCTCTTGGGCAGGAACGTCGCCTATGATTTCCGCTCAGCCGACATGCGCGCGGGCGGCCAGGGCGCGCCGCTTTCGCCCATCTATCACGTCGCGCTCCTGCGCCGCATCGGTGCCGAGGCCAATTCGGCGGTGCTCAATCTCGGCGGCGTCGGCAACATCACCTGGTGGGGCGGCGAGGACCGCATCATCGGCTTCGACACCGGGCCGGCGAATGCGCCGCTCAACGATTGGATCAGGCGCCACGGCCAGGGCGAGATGGATCGCGACGGAAGCCTCGCGAGGCGCGGCAAGGTGGACGAGCCCCGCCTCGCGGAGCTCTTGCGCCATCCCTATCTTTCAGCGCCTTACCCGAAATCGCTCGACCGCAACGATTTCACCGCCGAGATGGCGAAGGGCTTGAGCCTCGAGGATGGCGCAGCGACGCTCACCGCGTTTTCGGCCGCCGCCGTCGGCAAGGCGCTCGACCTCTTGCCCGTGCGGCCGAAGCGCCTCATCGTCTGCGGCGGCGGGCGAAGGAATCCGGCGCTTCTCGACGCCATCCGCTCGCGCGCCGGCGTCGAGCCGCTCCTCGCCGAAGCGGTCTCATGGCGCGGCGACGCGATCGAGGCCGAGTGCTTCGCCTTCCTCGCCGTGCGGGTGCTGCGCGGCCTGCCCATCAGCTTTCCCCTCACCACGGGGGTGAAGCGGCCGATGACGGGCGGACGTTTGGTGCGTGGAGCCTGAGTTGCGCGCCCCGCCGGAAAAGCTGAAGCGACCGACGAAACCGGGAACAACCACATGCCGCTTGATCTCACCTCCACCGCCGAGCACAGCCTTCCCGAGGATTGGCGCGACGCCGCGCTCGCCGGGCGCGTCTGGCGACCCGAGCTCGGCGGACCTTCGGTCGTCGCCATCCGCGCGGACGGCGTCGTCGACATCACGGCGAGCTTCGCGACGATGCGCGATCTCTGCGAGGATGAGGACCCTGCCTTGGAGCTGCGCCAGGCCAAGGGCGAGCCGCTCGGCGAGCTTGCGGCGATCCTCGCCAACACGCCGCCCGAGCGACGCGACGCCAAAAAGCCCTGGCTCCTCGCCCCCATCGACCTGCAGGCGATCAAGGCGGCGGGCGTCACCTTCGCCATCTCGATGCTCGAGCGCGTGATCGAGGAGCGGGCCCGCGGCAATCCGGAGGCCGCGGCCGCCATCCGCGCCGAGATCGTGCGTCTCGTCGGCGAGGATTTCGCCAGGCTCAAGCCGGGCTCGCCCGAGGCCGCGCGCCTCAAGGAGGTGCTCGTCGCGCAAGGCGCCTGGAGCCAATATCTCGAGGTCGGCATCGGGCCGGACGCCGAGATCTTCACCAAGGCGCAGCCGCTCTCGGCCGTCGGCACCCTCCTGGACGCCGGCATCCATCCGGGCTCGACCTGGAACAACCCCGAGCCCGAAGTGGTGCTCGCGGTGAATTCCAAGCGCCGCATCGTCGGCGCGACGCTCGGCAACGACGTGAACCTGCGCGATGTCGAGGGGCGCTCGGCGCTTCTCCTCTCGAAGGCCAAGGACAACAACGCGAGCTGCGCCATCGGGCCGTATCTGCGCTTCTTCGACAAGGGCTTCGGGCTCGACGACGTGCGCCGCATGACCGTGACCTTGGTGGTCGAGGGCGAGGAGGGCTTTCGGCTCGACGGTTCGTCCTCGCTCGCCAAGATCAGCCGCGACCCGGAAGACCTCGTGGGCCAGATGGTCAACGCGCATCATCGCTTCCCCGACGGCGCGGTGCTGTTCCTCGGCACCCTCTTCGCGCCCGTCGAGGATCGAGGCGCCAAGGGCAAGGGCTTCACGCATAAGCTCGGCGACGTCGTCACCATCGCGGCCCCGCAACTCGGCCGCCTCGTCAACCGCATCCGCCACACGGACCAGTGCGAGCCGTGGGTGTTTGGGGTTGGAGCGTTGATGCGGAATTTGGCGGGGCGGCGGGTGATTTAGAAGGACCACAAATCCGAACTTGTTGTTAGTCCCTGTGCGACGTGCTACCGATTAAACCTAAAAGGCCATATCGCGTTAGCACTTAAAGGCACACACAATGTACGTGAAGGAGATTATAGTAAAGAATAGTGGGCCTCTCGCTAATATGGAGATAGTCCCAGATTTTCAACCCGATGGTGCACCCAAGCCTATCGTGTTGGTTGGTTCTAACGGATCAGGCAAAACAACAATTCTTTCGATAATAGCGGACGCCTTGATTGAAATAGCCGCAACGAAGTTTACTGACGTTGATCAGCCGCAGGGAATTTCTCGCAAATACTATAGGGTACTTGGATCTTCTACTTTAAGAGTAGGGGCGAAATTTGAACTTTATCTAGTAAAATTTGACAATGCGGGCCACGATATAAACTTAGCTGCAAAATTCGGCAAAATAGACCCCGACGTTGAAAAAAAATTCAAAGCAAAGTATCCCGAAATTGTTCGTTTATCTGAGGAAAATATAACTAAATTTACCTTAGCGTCTGAGGCTCTTTTTCGAACACCTAATGACGATATAGGACAGATATTTAGGAAGGGTGCCTATGTTTTCTTTCCTTCGAGCAGGGCAGAAATCCCAAGCTGGGCAAATGAGCAAGCTTCGGATGAACCTGGCGGTTTCGACACCACGTTCGCAACTACGTTGAAAAAACCCATTATTGTAGAATCGGCTCTATCTAGGTTAAAACCTTGGCTACTTGACCTTGTGCTCGATAGCTCTATCGAACTGGAAGATGTTCTAAAGGCGGATAATTTACAACTTCTCAAGGAAAAATCGACGCAGTTAATTGGAACCTACTCTAATGCTTTGACTAAGATAAATGAGGCACTACGCAAGATAATAAGATTAGATGATGCTAGAATTGTAAGAATGGGAAGGTTCTTCGAGAATAGAAAACTTCAAATAGCCCGCGCTGGAAAAATTATAATTCCTAATCTCGAGTCCTTATCTGCTGGGCAATCCAGTCTATTCACAATTTTTACAACGATCGTTAAATACGGAGACCTCGCCAAGGCACGCGATCCCAACACGGAAATTGAAGGCATAGTCTGTATTGACGAAGCCGATTTGCATCTCCACCCCAATCTTCAATACACGGGTCTTCCCGAGCTAATTAAACTTTTTCCAAGAGTTCAATTCTTCATTAGCTCGCACTCTCCGCTTTTTCCACTCGGCATGAAAGCCCAGTTTGGAGAGGATGGGTTTACTCTTTTAAATATGCCGACCGGTGAACGTATCGCCGCCGAACGATATGATGACTTCCTGAACGCATTCAAATTTTTCGAACAGACGTTTACTTTTGAACGGCGTATTGAGGAACTTGGATTTGCGGGAGGGAAGCCGCTGGTTTTGTGTGAGGGTGAAACAGACCCTCAGTATCTCAGTACCGCGGCCCGTGTGCTTAGTTTTAATCGATTGGCCCGGGATATAGAGTTCGAGTGGGTTGGGTCCAGGGGTGGCGGCGGGTTACAAGGAAGTGGAAAAAATGGCTTAAACGACGCCTGGAAATTCCTTTTAAGAAACCCAAAATTCCTCAATCGAAAGATCGTGCTTCTGTACGATGCGGATGCGCAAAAGCCAGACGAAAGCAGAGGTGATCTTCATATTCGTTCTATGATAAGGAATGAAGAAAATAGCAAGGCAAATGGTGTCGAAAATCTCCTGCCTGTTGGTGCGTTAGAAGATAGATTCTATAAAACAAAAGACTCTCTAAGTGGAACCACACAAATGACTAAGCGAATTTTGGATAAAACTAATCTTTGTAAACACATCTGTGAAGTAGCAGATCCCGCAACCTTAGTAGGCTTTTCAGGAGCACTCTTGCATCTCTGGATATGCTTTTATTCCCCAGCTCTGGGGGTTCCAATTCGCACTGAGTAGGGTAGGTGGAGCGCATGTTCTTCCTATGGAATAAAAGAGTCGCAACCGGGCGGTTGAGCGCGAACCCAACTACACGCCTACTATGGAGCCCGGGGGTCGCGATGGCGGAAGAGCGGGAGTGTCGACCGAGAGCGCGAGCGTGGCGAGCGATCTGGATGAAGAACGCGTTCGCCGCGGCTCGCGGAAGGGAAACCGGAAGGGCGTCACCTCGACCATTGGGAGCTCGCGCGCGAGCTCATCGCCATCGAGGATTTCGCAGAAGACGACCTTAAGGCCGCCTCCGAGGGAGGATGAGGAGCCCGTCGAACCTCCCGAAGCTTTCGAGAACCAGGCCGATGTGCCGGGCCTCACCGATCAGGGCGAGGGCCAGCCGGGTCCGACGCGGGAAGCCGAAGCCGAGAACGCATCGAAGCTGCCGCTTTCCCATCGCTGAGCAGCGCGACGGCCGGGCACACCGTGAGAGTGCGGGGGAACGGCGGGGTATGTCATGCCTATCACGGCATCTACGTCTGTGTCACACGCGAGAAAGTCGTGGATGACCGGGCCTAGCCCTGGCCTAGCCCGGTCATGACGACCAGCCGGGCCCGGTCATGACGACCCGGCGAGCCCAATGCGATAACCGGGCCACGCCACGTCTTGACGCCTCGACCTGCTCGCCCACAAGACAAGGCCTCGGCGACGCTGCCCCTCACCCCATGGCGCGCACGGCCTCGTCATGGATCAGCGCCATGATGCGGCGCTTGATGGCGATGAATTCCGGTGACGTGAGAACGTCGACCTGGCGCGGCCGTGCCAGATCGATCTCGACCCTCTCCTTGATGCGGCCGGGCCGCGCCGTCATCACATGGACCCGGTCGCCGAGCAGGATCGCCTCGTCGATGTCATGGGTGATGAACAGCACCGTCTTGTGCGAATGCTCCCAGATTTGCAGGAGGAGCTCCTGCATCAAGGAGCGCGTCTGGCTGTCGAGCGCGCCGAAGGGCTCGTCCATGAGGAGGATTTCGGGATCGTTGGCGAGCGCGCGGGCGAGCGCGACGCGCTGCATCATGCCGCCCGAAAGCTGCTTCGGATAGGAGTTCTCGAAGCCTTCGAGCCCCACCTCGGAGATGAAGTGGTCGGAGATGTGCTTTCGCTTCTCGGCCGGAATGCCGCCGATCCTGAGGCCGAACTCGACATTGTCCCGCACGGTGAGCCAGGGGAAGAGCGTGTAGGACTGGAACACCATGCCGCGGTCCTTGCCCGGCCGCGTCACCGGGGTTCCGTCGAGCGTGATCTCACCGGAGGTCGGCTCGACCAGCCCGGCGACGAGGCGCAACAGGCTCGACTTGCCGCAGCCCGAAGGGCCGACGATCACCGCGAACTCCTGATCGGCGACTTCGAGCGAAATATCGTCGAGCGCCAGCACCGGCGCTCCGCTCTTCGGAAGAACTTCAGCGTCACGCTGTCGAGCTCGAGCTTGGCCATCAGCTTTCCGAAGCCCACGGAAGAAGCCATTCGCGAAGGAGCTTGAAGAACTGGTCGGTGATGAGGCCGAGAAGCCCGATCACCGCGATGCCGAGGAAGATCTGGTCGGTGAACAGGCCGCGCTCGGAGTTCAGGATGAAGTAGCCGAGGCCCTTGTTGGCGGCGACGAAGTCGGCGATCACGAGATAGGTCCAGGCCCAGCCGAGCGTGACGCGCAGCGTGTCGACGACGCCCGGCAGCGTCGCCGGGACGAGCACGCGCGTCACCACGGTGCGCCGGTTGGCGCCGAGCGTGTAGGACACGTCGAGGAGATCGCTCGGCACGTTGC
>CAVQNF010000010.1:0-218328 GCA_963713805.1 uncultured Alphaproteobacteria bacterium
GCGGAGGGAGCGGGATTCGAACCCGCGATACGGTTTCCCGTATACACACTTTCCAGGCGTGCGCCTTCAACCGCTCGGCCACCCCTCCGCAGGGCGGATCGTCATATAGCCTTCGTGGCGCCGCGTGCAACAGCCGGCCCGCGCGTCGTTTCCATCATTGTCAGGCCAGGCCTCACGGCAGGCACGGTCGCCGCGCAACGCCGCCCGACATCGGGCTTATCCTCGCGGAACGGCAGCCTACACGTTGATCGATCGCGACCCGCTCTTTCTTCTCGCGGGCGGTGCCCGTTCGGCGCGCGCTCGGAAAGCGGACGGCGCCTCCCTCAATACCTGCGCTCGCGATTCACCACATGCTCGAGCGCGCCGCCGGCCTCGAGGCGCTCGATCTGCCGCGCGATCATGGCGCTGATCGCGTCATGATCGCTGATCGCGGCGTTATGCGGCGACAGATAGACCGCGGGATGCGTCCAGAGCGGCGAGGAGGCGGGCAAAGGCTCCGTCTCGAAGACGTCGAGCGAGGCGCCCTTGAGCGTGCCGGCATCGAGCGCCGCGAGGATATCGGCCTCGACCTGCAGGCCGCCGCGCCCGGCATTGAGGAGGAAGGGCCCGCCGAGGCGCCCGTCGCTTGCGAGCTTCGACAGAAGATCGGCGTTGATGATGCCGTGCGTCGCCGGCGTATGGGGCAGGAGCACGACGAGAATGTCGGTGCGGGCGAGGAAGGCGTCGCGCTCGCCCGCGCCCGCGAAGGAGCGGATGCCGGGAAAGCTCTTGCGCGTCGCGCTCCAGCCCGCGACCTCGAAGCCGAGAGTCTTGCAGCTTTCGCGCCGCATCGGCACCGAGCTCGCCCATGCCCATGACGCCGACGCGGACATCCTTGGCGGCGGGCTGGTCGGGATCCTCCTCCCATAGCTTCTGCTGTTGCTGGCGAGTCGTAGAGCCGCTGCTGGCGATGATGCAGGAGCACATGCAGCACCACCCATTCGGTCATCCGCTGGGTGAGGTCGGGGTCGACGACGCGCGCCACCGGGACCGAAGGCAGGTTCGGATCGACGAAGACATGATCGACGCCGGCGCCGAGCGAGAAGATCGCCGCGAGATTCGGGAGGTCCGACAAGGAGCCCTGGCGGATGCCACCAGGTCGCCGCGTAGACGGATCGAGGCCTTGTCGAAGTTCTCGCCGAGGATATGCACGGCGCGGCCCGGCAATTCGGCCGCGAGCCGCTTGCGCCAGCCTTCGGGCCGCATCGACGGCCCGGCGACGAGGATGGCGTTTGTTCGTCATGAAGGTCGCTCCAAACGTGCGGTGACGAGGCTGTGCGGCGGCAGGCGGCGCCTTTTCGCCGATCGTGTAGGCGCCGCGCAACCTCGCGGCCGCGGCCTCGGCGCGTGCGGCGTCGCGCGCATGCACGATGGCGAGCGGCGTGCCGGGCTCGATCGCTCGTGCCGATGCCGGCAAGGCGCGTCAGGCCGACCGCCGGGTCGATCGCGTCTTGCGGGCGGGTGCGCCCGCCGCCGAGCGCGACGACGGCAAGGCCGAGCGCGCGCGTGTCGATCGCCGTGACGACGCCTCGGCGATCCGCCACGACCTCATGCGTCACCGGCGCCGTGTCGAGATGAAGGCGCAGGCCGCTCGATGAGATTGCTCGGCCCGCCGAGCTCCGACGACCATCCGGCCGAAGCGCTCGGCCGCGGCTCCGCTCGCGAGCGCGCCGGCGATCTTGGCGCTTGCCCGCGTCGAGATCCGAGCGCAAGGCCGCCGGTCACCAGCATCTCGGCGCCGAGCGCGAGCACGATCTCGTGCACGCGCTCCTGTCGCCTGCGCGCCCGTGAGATGGGCGATGGCGTGATGCGTCTCGAGCGCATTGCCCGCCGCATCCGCGAGCGGCTCGTCCATGTCGGTGAGGAGCGCGGTCGTCGGCAGGCCCGCGCCATTCGCCACCTGGACGAGGCTTTCGGCAAGCTCGTTGCGCCTCGTCGAGGCTCGCCATGAAGGCGCCCGCGCCCCATTTCACGTCGAGCACGAGGCCGCCGAGGCCGGCGGCGAGCTTCTTTGCGAGGATCGAGGCGGTGATGAGATCGATCGATTCGACCGTCGCGGTCACGTCGCGAATGGCATAGAGCCGCTTGTCGGCCGGAGCGAGCTCGGCCGTCTGGCCGATGATGGCGCAACCCGCCTTGCGCACCGCGCGGCGGAAGTGCTCGATTCCGGGCTGCGCCCGGTAGCCTTCGGATCGCCTCGAGCTTGTCGAGCGTGCCGCCCGTATGGCCGAGCCCGCGCCCGGAGATCATCGGCACATAGCCGCCGCAGGCGGCGACGGCAGGCGCGAGGATGAGGCTGACATTGTCGCCGACGCCGCCCGTCGAATGCTTGTCGAGGACGGGGCCCGGAAGGTCCCAGCGCAGGACCTCGCCCGAACGCCATCATGGCGCGGGTGAGGGCGACGCGCTCGTCGAGCGCAAGTCCCTTGAGGAACACCGCCATGGCGAAGGCCGCGGCCTGGCCCTCGCTCACGCTGCCGTCCGTGAGGCCCTCGACGAAGCGCTCGATGTCCTCCGGCGCGAGGCGCAAGCCGTCGCGCTTCGCCCGGATGATCTCTTGCGGCAGGAAATGGGCCTTGCTCATCGCGCGTCATCCGTCGCGTCACCGATGCAGGTCGAGGCCATGCTCCATGAGCGCGGCCCAGGCGCTCTCGGCGTCCTCGGCGAAGCGAAAGAGCGCAAGCTCGTCACGCGTCACCATGCCGGCGTCGACAAGGGCGTCGAAGGAGACGACCTTGCGCCAATAGGCCTCGTCGACGAGCACGATCGGAAGCTCGGGCTCCTTGCCGGTCTGGCGAAGCGTCAACAGCTCGAACAGCTCGTCGAGAGTGCCGAAGCCGCCCGGAAACACCACGAGCGCATTCGCTCGCATGGCGAAATGCATCTTGCGCATCGCGAAATAATGGAAGCGAAAGGTGAGCTCGGGCGTCGAGAAGGCGTTCGGCTCCTGCTCTTGCGGCAAGGTGATGTTGAAGCCGATGCTCGGCGCGCCGGCCTCGCTCGCGCCGCGATTGGCCGCCTCCATGATGCCGGGCCCGCCGCCGGTGGCGATGACGTTTTCGCGCACCGCGCCATGCGGCTTGAGCGCGCCGCCGCGTTCGGAGGCGATGCGTCCGAAGAGCCGTGCTTGCGCATACCAGAAGGGTTGCCGGCCCGGCCCGTCCTCGCGCACCCGGGCGCTGCCGAAAACCACGAGCGTCGAGCGCACCGAATAGGCGCGCAGCGCCTCCTCGGCCTTGGCATATTCGATGAGGAAGCGCACGCCTCGCATCGAATCGCCCATGAGGAAGTCCTGGTCGAGCGCGGGAATGCGATAGGAAGGGGAGGCGAGCTGAGGCTCGTTTCCCAAAAGAGAAGGAGTTGCTGTCATGGGCGATACCTGCCGGGAGGCGACCCGATTGGCAAGTGCATTGTCCGAGCCTATGTGAGCGGCTCCCCGCCTCGCCTCACCGCGACGGCGCCCGGCCCGTCATGGCCTCCCTCGATGTTCCGCAACGAGAAGCGTGACGCATGACCAAGCTCTCGACAGCCGCACTCGGCGAAAGGGGCGAGAAGGAGGAAGGGCTCGGGCCGTTCGACGAGAGGCTCGGCTTTGTCGCTCTCGGTCGCCTCATCCATTCGCGGCGTCTCGGCCGATGAGGGAGCTTGCCCGCCTCACGCTCGTCCTCGGCGGCGCGCGCTCCGGCAAGAGCCGGCACGCCGAGGCGCTTGTGCACGTCCCTGCCGCCGCCCTGGCGCTATCGTCGCGACCGCACAGGCGCTCGACGCGGAGATGGCCGAGCGCATCGCGCTGCACGTCAGCGGCGCGACAGCGGTTGGGAGACGCATGAGGTGCCGCTCGCAGCTCGCGCGACCATGCGTCGCCCGTCTGGGCGGGCAAGCGGCGCCGATCCTGGTCGATTGCCTGACGCTCTGGCTCACCAATCTGATGCTCGGCGAGCATGATGTGGCGACGGCCGTGCGCCGAGCTCGAAGCGGCGCTCGACGCGGCGCTCGCGCCCATCGTGCTCGTCGCCAACGAGGTCGGGCTCGGCATCGTGCCGGAGAATGCGCTGGCGCGCCGCTTCCGCGACGAGGCGGGGCGGCTCAATCAGCGCCTCGCGGCGCGCGCCGATCGCGTGATTTTCATGGTGGCCGGGCTGCCGATGCGAGGTAAAGTGAGCGCGGTGAGAGGCGCAGGGCCAAGGGAAGATCGACATGCCCGAGGCGATCAAGGACGATGCGGCCCGCCACAAGGCGAAGATGGCGAAGCGCAAGGCCGCGCAGGACGCCGAGGTCGCCTCGAAGACGGTGACCGAAAAGGGCCTGCTGATCGTGCACACGGGTCCCGGCAAGGGCAAGTCGACCGCGGCCTTCGGCCTCGTGCTTCGTGCGCTCGGCCGCGGCTGGCGGGTGGGCGTGGTGCAGTTCATCAAGGGAGCCTGGGAAACCGGGGAGCGCAAGGCGCTCGAACGCTTCGGCGATCTCATCACCTGGCGCACCATGGGCGAAGGCTTCACCTGGGAGACGCAAGACCGGGCGCGCGACATCGCCGCGGCCGAGCGCGGCCTGGGCGGTGGCGCGCGAGATGATGGGCGACCCCGCGATTGCGTCTCGTCGTCCTCGACGAATTGAATATCGCCTTGCGCTACGACTATCTGCCGCTCGACGAGGTGGTCGCGACGCTCGCGGCGCGCCGGCACGGCTTGCACATCGTGGTGACGGGGCGCAACGCCAAGCCGGAGCTGATCGAGGTCGCCGATCTCGTCACCGAGATGAGCCTCGTCAAGCATCATTTTGCCGCCGGCGTGAAGGCGCAGGAAGGCATTGAGTTTTAGAGCGAGTTAGCGAGTAGCGAGTAGCGAATAGTGAGAAGTGAGCAGTGAGAAGGGAGTAGCGAATAGCGAGTAGATTTTCACCGCTTTCACTACTTCGCTACTCGCTACTCGCTACTCGCTACTCGCACCCTGAACCAAAGGGCGCTGTTGATGCCTGCCAAGGCGCTGATGATCCAGGGCACGGGCTCGGACGTCGGCAAATCGCTGATCGTCGCCGGTCTCGCGCGCGCCTTCACCGGGCGTGGCCTTTCGGTCTTGCCGTTCAAGCCGCAGAACATGTCGAACAATGCCGCGGTCACGCAGGACGGCGGCGAGATCGGCCGGGCTCAGGCGCTGCAGGCCCGCGCCTGCCGCGTCCCGCCTTGCGTCGACATGAACCCGGTGCTGCTGAAGCCGCAGAGCGAGATCGGCGCGCAGGTCGTGGTGCAAGGGCGCATCCTGCGCAACGCCAAGGCGCGCGAATTTCAAACGTTGAAGCCGCACCTGCTCGGCAAGGTGCTCGAGAGCTTCGGCCGGCTGAAGAGCAAGGCCGATCTCGTTCTGATCGAAGGAGCGGGCAGCGCCTCGGAGATCAATCTGCGCGAAGGCGACATCGCCAATATGGGGTTCGCGCGAGGCCGCCGACGTGCCCGTCGTGCTCATCGGCGACATCGACCGCGGCGGGGTGATCGCGCAGATTGTCGGCACCAAGGCCGTGCTCGACGCGGCCGACGCCGCGAAGATCGAAGGGTTCATCGTCAATCGCTTTCGCGGCGATGCGTCGCTCTTCGCGGAGGGCATGCGCGCGATCGAGCGGCATACGGGCTGGCCGGCGCTCGGCCTCGTGCCCCATTTTGCGAAGGCGCATCGCCTTCCGGCCGAGGATGCGCTGGGGCTCGATCGGCGCCGGTCACGCAAAGAGGGCGCGATCACCATCGCGGTGCTCGTGCTGCCGCGCATCTCCAATTTCGACGATCTCGACCCGCTCGAGCTCGAAGCGGGCCTGCGCCTCGTGCTCGTGCGGCAGGGCGAGCCGCTTCCCGGCGATGCCGATCTCGTGATCCTGCCCGGCTCCAAGGCGACGATCGCCGATCTTCAGGCCTTGCGTGCCGAAGGCTGGGATGTGGACCTCGCGGCGCATCTGCGTCGCGGCGGGCAGGTGCTCGGGCTTTGCGGCGGCTATCAGATGCTCGGCCGCGTCATCCGCGATCCGGACGGCATCGAGGGCCCGCCGGGCGAATGCGAAGGCTTGGGGCTGCTCGACGTCGAGACCCTGCTGACGCCCGAGAAATCCCTGCGTGCGATCTCCGGCGAAAGCCTCTCGGATGGCGCGCCCTTCACGGGCTATGAGATGCATGTCGGGGTCACCACCGGACCCGACGCCGCGCGTCCCGTGCTTCGTTTCAAGGATGGCCGCACGGATGGCGCGATGTCGGCGGACGGCCGGGTGAAAGGCGTCTATGTGCACGGGCTTTTCGCGGATCGGGGCCAGCGCGATTCGCTGCTCGGCGGGTTCGGCGCGTCGAGCTCGGGGCTTTCCTACGAGGAGGATGTCGAGACGACGCTCGACGAGCTCGCCGCGCATCTCGCCGCCCATCTCGACCTCGACCGTCTCCTCAGGCTCGCGCGATGAGCGACCACGGCCAGGAGCGCGTAGACGATCATCTGGAGCGCGCAGGCCGCCCGATAGAGCCGAAGCCCCCGTCTTATGTCGCGGACCCCGGCGTTCCTGCGCCCCTCGCCCATAAAGGCGTCCTCGACCGTGACGCCGCCGTAGACACGCGGTCCGGCGAGCCTCAGCCCGAGCGCGCCCGCCATGGCGGCCTCGGGCCAGCCGGCGTTGGGCGAGCGATGGCGGTTCGCGTCGCGCAGCGCCGCGCGCGCAGCGCCTGAGGGCGAGGCGCCCGGCACGACGAGCGCGGCGAGGCCGAGCCAAAGCGCCGCGAGACGCGAGGCCGGCAGGTTCACGAGATCGTCGAAGCGGGCGGCCGCGAAACCGAAGGCGGCATGGCGCGCGGTCAAATGGCCGATCATGCTGTCGGCGGTGTTCGCTGCCTTGTAGACGGCGCCGCCGGGCAGGCCGAACAGCGCGATGAAGAAGGCGGGCGCCACCACGCCGTCGGAGAAATTCTCGGCGAGGCTCTCGATCGCGGCGCGCGCCACTCCCGCTTCGTCGAGGGCCGCGGGATCGCGTCCGACGATCTCGGCGACGGTCACGCGTCCCGGCCCGACCCCGCCATTCTCCAGCGCGTCCGCGACCGCCTCGACATGATCGTGCAAGCTCCTTTGGGCGAGCAGCGTCGAAGCCAGGATCACCGTCAGGAGCGTCCCGATCAATCCCGCGGGCAGGAAGGCCATGACGAGGGCGCAGGTGCACGAGCGCGACGGCGACCGTCAGCGCCAAAGCGATCATGCCCGCCTTTCGCCGCGCCGCCTCGTCCTCCGATTCCTTGTTGAGAAGGCGCTCGAGCCGAGAGATGACGCGCGCCGATCCAGGTGACCGGATGGCCGATCGAGCGGTAGAGAACTTGCGGATAGCCCGCATAGGCCTCGAAGGCGAGCGCCGCGAAGGCGAGGAAAGTGGTAAAGGCGAGGTCCATGAAAGCTGCGGGCCCGGCGGCAGGATTGCGGATCGGCGAAGTGTATCACGGCGGCAATCTCGCTGCCGCCCGCTCGCGCTTTGCCGACGCGCCGCGGCCCTGGCTCGACCTCTCGACCGGCATCAACCCCGAGGCCTATCCGGTCGGCGAGCTATCGAGGGACGCCTGGACGCGCCTTCCCGAGCCTTCCGCGATCGGCGAGCTCGAAGCCGTGGCCGCCAGGGCCTACGGGGCGCGGGACGCAGATCGCCTCATCGCCGCGCCGGGAGCGCAGGCATTGATCGGATTGTTGCCCCGTCTCCTTCCGGCAAGCCGCGTCGGCATCTTGGGCATGACCTATGCCGAGCACGAAGCTTCATGGCGAGCGCTGGCGCACTGCGTCGAGACCGTCGACGAGATGGCGGCGCTCGAGGCCTTCGAGGTCGCGATCGTGGTCAATCCGAACAACCCCGATGGCCGGCTCACCTCGCCGGACGCGCTTGCCGAACTTTCCGCTCGCCTTGCCGGCAAGGGTGGCATGCTCGTCGTCGATGAGGCCTTCATGGATGTCGAGACTTTCGAGAAAAGCCTCGTGCCGAAATTGCCGCCCGCGGGAGCGGTCGTGCTGCGTTCCTTCGGCAAGTTCTATGGACTCGCTGGCGTGCGGCTCGGCTTTGCGGCCGCATCGCCCGCGCTCGCTTCGCGCATCCGTCGCGCGCTCGGCCCTTGGGCCGTCTCGGGCGCCGGCGATCGAGATCGGCCGCGCGGCGCTTGCCGACAGGGGATGGCGCGACCGTGCGATCGGCCGGCTCGCGAGAGGGGCCGCGCGGCTCGACGCTCATGCTCCGGCACGCGGGCTTCGAGATCGTCGGCGGCACGCTGCTTTTCCGGCTGGCGCGCCGGGCGGAAGCGTCGGCATGGTTCGAGCGCCTCGGGCGGCAAGCCATCCTGGTGCGCCCCTTTCCCGCGCCCCATGCCGATTGGCTGCGCTTCGGTCTGCCGGGCACCGCGGCGGAGTGGCGCAGGCTCGAGGCGGCGCTTAGCGAGTGAGAGCGAGTGAGAGCGAGTAGCGAGTAGCTGAGTAGTGAGAAGTGAGAAGTGAGCAGTGAGGAGCTCTCTCCGGTTCACTATTCACTGTCACTATTCAGCTATTGCGTCTCGCTATTCACTCCTCATTCGCTCCCGTCAGCGGAGCTCGTCCACGACCTCATAGCCGAATTCGGCCGCCGAGGCCGAAAGCCACGCCCAGAGGCTGCCGGCGAGCGAGCGGGCGACCGCGATCTCATAGGTCGGCGCGTCGTCGAGCTGCCAAAGCTGGACGCCGACATGGGCGGCGATCGTGAGCGCCACATCGCCGGGCTTGAAGGCGCGCGGATGCAGATCGATGCCGATGCCCTTGGCGAGCACCTCGCGCGCCTTCGTTCCGCGCAGGCGCAGGACGCAGCGCCCGTCGCTCTGGTCGGCGATCATGGCGCGCTTGCCGAGGCCGATGGTGAGCTCGCCCATAAAATCCTCCGCGCCTTCGGCCAGCGCGAGCCATTGCTCGAAGCCTGCCCAGATGAAGAGGAGGAAACGCCCGTCCGGGCAGCTGACCGCCGGCGAAGCGCGGCGTCGACGGGAGATCGATGCCGTAGGCGTTCTTCACGAGCGTCGCGAGCGCCTGCGACTGTCCCTTGCGCGCGATGAGGCTCGCGAGCGCCAAATGGGCGCGTTCGCACAATGAGGAGCCCGGCGGGCCCGTCCGGCCGGCCGTGGCGCCCGGCGTGAAGCACGTCGGCGAGCGCCGCGCGCGGGTTGACGAGTGAGATCAGCCACGCAGCCTTGCTCCTTCAGGGTCGAGGAAGCAGCTCGGGCAGACCTCGACGCGGATATCCGTGCCGCGCAAGGCATCGACGGCGCGCAGCGTCTCGCCCATGCGTTCGCGCCCGCGCTTCAGGAGGCCGAGCCCGATCGAGAGGTTGAGCGAGGGCGAAAAAGCGACCGAGGTCATATGGCCCTCGTCGTTCTCCGGCCTCACCGGCGCGTCCGAGCGCGACGAAATGCGCGCCGGCCGAGAGCCTGGCGCTCGGGTCGAGCGGCTTGAAGCCGACGAGCACCGGGCGATCCGGCGTCGACGAGCGCCTCGCGTTGCGACAAGGCGCGCCCGATGAAGTCCTTGCCCATGGCCATCAGGCGCGAGAAGCCGAGATCCTGCGCCGTCGTCTGGCCGTTCAGTTCCCCACCCGCCGCATGGCCCTTCTCGATGCGCATGACGTTCAACGCCTCGAGGCCGTAAGGCGCGACGCCGATGGGCCTCGCCCGCCCGCATCAGGGCGCGGATGACCGCGTCGCCATAGCGGCAAGGCACGCCGAGCTCATAGGCGAGCTCGCCCGAGAAGGAGATGCGGAAGAGGCGCGCGCGAAGCCCGCCGAGCACCGTCACCTCGCCGCACGCCATATAGGGAAAAGCCGCGTTCGAAATGTCATGCCCGCGATCGACGAGCGCTTCGCAGGAGTTCGCGCGACTTCGGTCCGGCGATCGCGTATTGCGCCCATTGCTCGGTGACCGAGACGAAGCCGACGTCGAGCTCGGGCCAGAGCACCTGGTGGCAGAAATCCATGTGCTGCATGACGGCACCGGCATTCGCCGTGGTGGTGGTCATCAGGTAATGATCGGGGCCGAGGCGCGCGGTCGTGCCGTCGTCGAAGACGAAGCCGTCTTCGCGCAGCATGAGGCCGTAGCGGACCTTGCCGACGGCAAGCGACTTCCACGAATTGCAATAGAGCCGGTCGAGGAATTCGGCAGCGTCGGCGCCCTGGATGTCGATCTTGCCGAGCGTGGAGACGTCGCAAATGCCGACGCGCGAACGCACCGCGATGACCTCGCGATTGCAGGCGTCGAACCAGCTCCGGTCGCCTTCCTTCGGGAAATATTGCGCGCGCAGCCACAATCCCGATTCCACGAAGACCGCGCCTTGCCTGGCGCGCCCATTCGTGAGAAGGCGTGAGCCGCGTCGGGCGGTGCTCCTTGCCGCGCGCATGCCCGGCAAGCGCGCCGATCGCCACCGGGGTGAAGGGCGGCCGGAAGGTCGTGACGCCCGTTTGCGGGATCGAGCGCTCGGTGATTTCCGCCATCACGGCGAGCCCGTTGACATTCGCGGTCTTGCCCTGGTCGGTCGCCATGCCGAGCGTGGTGTAGCGCTTCAGATGCTCGACCGAGCGGAAGCCTTCGCGTTCGGCGAGCTCGACGTCCTTGTCGGTGACGTCGTTCTGGAAATCGATGAAGGCCTTTCCTCCATGGCCGCGCACGCGCCACAGCGGCGTGATGCCGGCGCTTCGAGGCTCGACGCTCGGGATGGCGGCCGGACGCGTCTGGAAGCCCACGGCGTCGGCCGCCTCGGCTCCCGCTCGCGCGCCGGCCGCGAGACAATCCGCGAGGCCGTAGGAGCCGCATGCCGCTCCGGCGACCGCCATGCCTGGCGGCGCCGTGCCCGGAACGAACCCCGCGATCGCCTCGTCCCACACGGGCCTTCCCCCGAGATGGGTCGCCAGATGCACATTCGGGCTGAAGCCGCCGGACATGGCGACGAGGTCGCAGGCGAGCCGGCTCGTTCGCCCGCTCTCCTCGCGGATCTCGACGCCACGAACGCCATGGCCGCCGAGCGCGCGCGTCACCACGGCGCCCGCGATGATGCGCGCGCCGGTCCTTTCGGCGAGCGCCGCGATCGCGGGCGCGATGCTCGGCCGCGGATCGACGAGCGCCGCGACCTCGACGCCGGCGGCGGCAAGATCGGCGATCACGCCTTGCCGCATCGTCGTTATTGGAGAAGACGACCGCGCGCCGGCCAGGCAGCGCGGCGAAGCGGTTGACATAGGCGCTGACCGCGCCGGCGAGCATCACGCCCGGCCGGTCGTTGTTGCCGAACACGAGTGGGCGCTCGATCGCGCCGGCGGCCAGCACGCAGCGCTTGGCGACGATGCGCCAGGCTCGCTGGCGCGGCTCGAAGGGTGGCGGCACCGGCACATGGTCGTTGACGCGCTCGAGCGCCCCGTAGGTGCCGTGATCGTAGACGCCGAACAGGGTGGTGCGGGTCATCACCCGCACGTCCGGGAAACCACGAAGCTCCGCCTCGATGCGCTGCACGAAGGGAACCGCCGCCTCGCCGCCGAGCGTGTTTCGCTCGGCGAGGAGCCGGCCGCCGAGGCGGAAATCCTCTTCGCAAAGGATCACGCGGGCGCCCGAGCGGGCGGCGGAGAGCGCCGCCATCAAGCCCGCCGGCCCCGAGCCGATGACGAGCACGTCGCAGAAGGCATGCGCCTTCTCGTAAGGGTCGGGATCGGTGCCGACGGGCGCCCGCCCGAGCCCGGCCGCGCGCCGGATCAGCGGTTCGTAGACCTTCTCCCAGAAGGAGGCGGGCCACATGAAGGTCTTGTAGTAGAAGCCCGCCGCCAGGACCGGGGAGAAGATGGAGCCCGCCGCCATCAGGTCGAAGGCGAGCGAAGGCCAGCGATTCTGGCTTTCGGCGGCAAGGCCCTCGAAGAGCTCGATCGCAGTCGCGCGCGTATTCGGCTCGCGCCTCGCCCCGGAGCGCAGCTCGACGAGCGCGTTCGGCTCTTCCGGCCCCGCCGACAGGATGCCGCGCGGGCGGTGGTATTTGAAGGAGCGCCCGACGAGCCTCACCCCGTTGGCGACGAGCGCGGAGGCGAGCGTATCGCCGGGATGGCCCGCGAGCTTGCGGCCGTCGAAGGTGAAGGACAAGACGCGTGCGCGATCGATCAGGCCGCCGCTCGCGAGACGGGCCGTTTGCGGAAAGCTCGCCGTGTCCGCGCTCGCGTCGACCCTCTTCAGGGGCTCTCCCACGCTCCCGCTCGTGGTCGTCATGGGATTTCGGCTCCGGCGCTCTGCGCCACCGCCCTGTCGCGCGCCGCCTCCGCGCCGAAGATCTCATGGGTGCGCGTGTCGCGCGTCACGACGAGCCAGGCGCGGCAGCCGCCGACGTGATACCAGAGCTCGCGATGCTGGCCGGCCGGATTGTCGCGCGGATAGACGTATTCGATGAAGGCTTCGAGCTCGTGCGGACCCGTGCCCGCGGGGCGAAGCTTGGTCGCGTCGCCGTGATAGGCGAACTCGCCGGCATCGCGTTCGCCGCAATGGGGACAGGGGATGCGCATCGTCCTTCGACCCTAATGCATGTTCGGCTGCGCGCCGGTGCCGCTCTCGTTGATGAGGCGGCCCGTCGCGAAGCGGTCGAGGCGCATGGCCGCCGCGACCTCGTGAGGCGCGTCCTGCGCGATGAGATGCGCGAAGCACCAGCCGGAAGCCGGCGTCGCCTTGAAGCCGCCGATGCACCAGCCGCAGTTGAGATAGAGATTGTCGATCGGCGTCTTGTCGATGATCGGAGAGCCGTCCATCGACATGTCCATGAGGCCGCCCCAATGGCGCAGCACGCGCAGCCGCCCGATCGAGGGGAACATGGCGACCGCCTCTTCCATCACCTCTTCGATCGCCGGCAAATTGCCGCGCTGCGCGTAGGAATTATAGCCGTCGATATTGCCGCCGAAGACGAGGCCGCCCTTGTCGGACTGGCTGATGTAGAAATGCCCGGCGCCGAAAGTGATCACCGTGTCGATGAGCGGCTTCACGCCTTCCGAGACGAAGGCTTGCAGCACATGGCTCTCGATCGGCAGGCGAAGGCCGGCCATCGCGGCGACCTGCGACGAACGCCCGGCGCAGGCAAGCGCGATCTTCTTCGCCCCGATGAAGCCCTTCGCGGTGTCGACGCCCGTGGCGCGCCCGTTCTCGACGCGGATGCCGGTGACTTCGCAATGCTGGAGAATATCGACGCCGCGCATGTCCGCCGCTCGCGCATAGCCCCAGGCCACGGCGTCATGGCGCACCGTGCCGCCGCGCGGCTGGAACAGCCCGCCATGGATCGGAAAGCGGGCGTTGTCGAAATTGAGGTCGGGGACGAGCTTGCGCACGCCTTCGGCGTCGAGGAGCTCGGCGTCGACGCCATGCATGCGCATGGTGTTGCCGCGCCGGACGGCGGCGTCGCGCTGCGCGTCGGAATGGTAGAGGTTCAGCACGCCGCGCTGGCTCACCATCGCGTTGTAGTTGATGTCCTGCTCGAGCCCTTCCCAGAGCTTCAACGACCATTCGTAGAAGGGGATATTGCCGTGTTCGCCATAGTTCGAGCGGATGATGGTGGTGTTGCGCCCGACATTGCCCGAACCGATGTAGCCGCGCTCGACCACGGCCACATTGGTGAGGCCGTGGTTCCTGGCGAGGTAATAGGCGGTCGACAGGCCATGCCCGCCGCCGCCCACGATGACGACATCGTATTCGGCCTTGGGCTCTGGCTCGCGCCACACAGGCTTCCAGCCGGTGTTGCCTTTCAGGGCTTGGGCGAGGACGGTGAAGACCGAATAGCGCAAGACGGGCGTTCCGTGAGGCTGGCGATGCGGGCGGCGAGGGCACCTCGCCATCATAAGGAGCAAGCCGGGAGTTGCGAGCCGAAACCCGCTTTCATTCGCTCTTCCCTATTCGCTACCCGCCTGGACAATCAAGCAAGTGAAGAGGCCAAGCGCTCCCGCTCCTGATCTCTCTCGCCAGCACCTCGATGTCGCGCCCGGTCGGGCGATCCTCGTCGAGCTTCGGCACGACGGCGCGGATCTTCGCCTGGATGGCGGCGACGCCCGGCGCGATGCACGCCGGCGCGCGCAGCTCGAGCGCCTGCGCCGCGACCATCAGCTCGACGGCCGCCAGCCGCATATGGGTGAAGGCTTCCGCGGTCTTCGCCACGACGCGCGGCGCCATCGACGCCACATCCTCGATGCCGTCGGCGACCGGGCCCGGAAAACAGCATGGCGGGCTGAGCGAGGCGGCGGATCTCGGCTTCGAGCGCGGCCGCGGTCTTCTGCACCGTGCCGAAGCCGGTGCGGCTCGCCCCGCGCGGGGTGAGGAAGCGCGGCAGGTCGGTCATCCCCGCATTCATCAGCTTGACGATGCGCCAGAAGCTCGCGCCGGCGGCTTGAGCGAGCGCAAGCCCGAGCGTCTCGAAGGCGAGCGCGAGATGCGTCACGTCGAAGCCGGCGGTCGAAAGAATGCTGCCGTCATTGTCGACGATCGCCGGATTGTCGCCCGCGCCCGCGAGCTCGAGCTCGATCGCGGCGCGCGCCCGGGCAAGCGCGTCGGCGAGGCCTGCGAGAACCGGGGCGCCCGAGCGGAAGGACAGAGGATCCTGGACGCGGCGCGCGGCCTCAGGTTTTTCGAGGTCGCTGCCGGCGAGGAGCTTGCGCAGGCGCCGCGCGACCTCCGGAAGCCCGGGCACCGGGCGAAGCGCGACGGCGCGCGAGTCGATCGGGCTCGTGTTGCCGCGAAACGCCTCGAGGCCGAGCGCGAGCGCGGCGAGCATGGCGTCGAGCGTGGCTTCGGCATCGGCGATGACGAGCGCGCCGGTACCGACGGAGGCGGCATTCGAGTTGATGAGCGCGATCGCATCCTTCGGGCCGAGCACGACGGGCGAAAGCCCAGCCGTGGCCAGCGCCTCCAGGCCCGGCAGAACGCGCCCCTTGAACTCAGCCTTCACCCTCGCCCGCCAGCACCGCGAAGGCGTGAGCGAGCGGCGCGAGGTCAGCAGCGCCGACCGAGCCGATCGCCGGCACGACCGGCGTGACGCCGGCGTTCAAGAGATCGGCGATCGCTTGCGGGATCGAGGGCGAGATGCCCGACGCGCCTCGCGCGAGCCCGGCAAGCCTCGCGATGAGGAGCGCGCGCGTCGCCTCCTTCGGCAAGGCGTCACCCACGCCGACCATGCGGGCGCGCAGCGTGCGGCGCTGGAAATCCGCGAGATCGACGGCATCGAGCGGCGTGTCGACGGCGGCGCCGAGCGCCGTCGTGAGGCCATAGACCTTCTCGCCGCGCGCGACCGCCTGCTCGATCGCGCCGCGCGCGATCCCGAGCTTCGCGATACAGCTTCGGCGCGAGCTCGACGCGCGCCTCGCGGCGCGCCACCGCCACGATCTCGGCGATGCGGAGCGGGCGGTCGCCGAGGCGGCAAATGCTCATCGGCAGGGAAGTCCCGGGCGATTCGGCATGCGGCATGCTGCAGGCACGCATCGAAGCGCGTTGAAGCGCATTCACCGCGCCGTCAGGCTCGCATCCTTTCCCCTTTCGGGTCGAAGATCGGCTCGGGAAGCCGGGTCGCCTTGCGGCGATCCCCGATGATCTCGATCTCGAAGCCGGAGCTCTCGGCCGCGATCTCCTTCGGCACGTAGCCGAGCGCGATCGAGGCGCTCTTGCGTATGCGAATAGCCGCCCGAGGTGACCCAGCCGAGCACCTTGCCGTCATGCCAGATCGGCTCGTCGCCGATCGCGTCGGCATCGGCCGCGTCGACCTTGAAGGTGCACAAGCGGAGCTTGCCGCCGCCCTCCTTCTCTTCGAGCGCGGCGGTCCGGCCGATGAAATCCTCTTTCCTCAGGCTGACGAAGGCGCCAAGCCCGGCTTCATAGGGGCCGTAGATCGGCCGGTATTCCCGTGCCCAGGTACCGAAGCTCTTCTCGAGGCGCATCGAATTCAAGGCGCGGCCGCCGAAATGCCGCAAGCCGAGATCCTGGCCGGCCTCGGTGAGGAGCTTGTAGAGCGCGCGCTGATATTCGCTCGTCACCCAGATCTCGTAACCGAGGTCGCCCGTGAAGGAGACGCGCCCGACGAAAGCCGGCACCATGCCCACATCCATGCGACGGAAGGAGCGGAAGGGCGTGGCGTTCGACGAGAGCTCGTCGCGAACCAGGCGTTGCAGCAGCTCGCGCGATTTCGGGCCGGCGATCGCAAGGCCGAGATATTCCATGGCGCAGGGGCGCAGCGTCACGCCGGTCGGCGGCAGATGCCGCTCGAACCAGCGGCGGTAGTAATTCTCCGCCGCGAAGGTGCCGATGAGGAAGAAGCGATCCATCTGCGGGCGGCAGATGGTGAAGTCGCCGATCAGCTTGCCGCGTTCGTTCAGCATCGGGGTGAGCGCCAGGCGCCCGACCTCCGGCACCTTGTTCGCCATGACGCGCGACAGAAAGGCCTCGGCGGCCGGCCCCGTCACCTCGAACTTGCCGTAGTTCGAGATCTCGACGAGGCCGACGGCTTCGCGCACCGCCTTCACCTCGGCCCCCACATGCGGATGGGCGTTCGAGCGCTTGAAGGTGATCTCCTCCTTGGGTTCGCTGCCCTTCGGCGCGAACCAGAGCGCGTGCTCGAGGCCCCAATTTTCGCCGAAGACCGCGTTCTGCGCCTTCAGCGTCTCGTAGATCGGCGTGGTGCGCAAAGGCCTTGCCGCCTCGAGCTCCTCGTTCGGGAAGCGGATGCGGAAGCGGCGCGAATAATTTTCGCGCACCTTGGCGTTGGTGTAGGCGAGCGTCGCGAAATCCCCGTAGCGGGCGACGTCCATGCCCCAGATGTCGGCGCCCGGATCGCCTTGCGTCATCCAATTCGCGAGCGAGAGGCCGACGCCGCCGCCCTGGCTGAAGCCCGCCATCACCCCGCAGGCGACCCAGAAGTTGCGCAGGCCCCGGATCGGGCCGATCAAGGGGTTGCCATCGGGCGCGAAGGTGAAGGGGCCGTTGATGACGCGCTTGATGCCGGCCCGCCCGATCGCCGGGAAATGCTCGAAACCGACCTCGAGCGAAGGCGCGATCCGGTCGAGATCGTTGGGCAGGAGGTCCTGGCCGAAATCCCAGGGCGTCACGCGCTCGCTCCAGGGCTGGCCGCGGCGCTCGTAGGTGCCCATGAGCATGCCGCCGCGTTCCTGGCGCATGTAGATCTCGCCCTCGAAATCGATGACGTGGAGCTGCTCCTTCGAGCTCGCCGCGATCTCGGGCATGTCCTCGGTGATCAGATATTGATGCTCCATGGCGAGGATCGGCAGCTCGAGCCCGACCAGGCGGCCGACCTCGCGCGCCCAGAGCCCGCCGGCATTCACCACATGCTCGGCGCGGATCTCGCCCTTTTCGGTGATCACGTCCCAGGAGCTGTCCGGTCGTTGGCGAAGCTCGCTGACGCGCGTGTGACGATAGATTTCGGCGCCCGCGATCTGCGCCGATTTGGTGTAGGCGTTCGTCACGCCCCATGGATCGACATGGCCTTCGAGCGGGTCGAAGAGCGCACCGAGCGAAATAGCGTTTCTCGATGAAGGGCATGAGCTTCACCGCCTCGTCCATCGAGACGAAATCGAGCTGCATGCCGAGGTAGCGGCCGCGCGCCTGCGTCATCTTCAACCAATCGAGCCGCTCGGGCGTGCCGGCGAGCATGAGGCCGCCGCTGATGTGCACCCCGCAGCTCTGCCCGGAGATGGCTTCGATCTCCTTGTAGAGGTCGATCGTGTATTGCTGCAGCTTGGCGACGTTCGGATCGCCGTTGATGGTGTGCATGCCGCCGGCCGCGTGCCAGGTGGAACCGGAGGTGAGCTCGGCGCGCTCGACCAGCACCACATCCTTCCAGCCGGCCTTGGTGAGATGGTAGAGCACGCTTGCGCCGACGACGCCGCCGCCGATCACGACAACCTGTGCGTGGCTTTTCATCGCATCGCGCTCCGTGCTCGTTTCCCTCGCCCTCGACCCCCGCAGGCTTGTGACACAGCCGAGCCGCATCTTACAATCCGGCGAGCGGCCAGTCCTTCCGGCGCCGCCGGCCTGGAGACATCATGAAAGCCATTCTTTGTCGAGAGCTCGGCGGGCCCGAAACCCTCGAGCTCGGCGAGACGCCGGAGCCGAAGCCGGGACAAGGCGAAGTGCTGGTCCGCGTGCACGTCGTCGGCCTCAATTTCTTCGACACGCTGATGCTCGCCGGCAAATACCAGTTCCGGCCGGAGCTGCCCTTCTCGCCGGGTGCCGAATGCGCCGGCAGGATCGAGGCGCTCGGGCCCGGCGTCACCGAGTGGCGGGTGGGCGAACGCGTCGCCTCCTTCCCTGGCTACAATTGCTGCCGCGAGCGCGTGGTCGTGCGCGCCGATCGCCTGTTGCGCATTCCCGAGGGCGTGACGGACGAGCAGGCGGCGGGGCTGATCGTGACCTACGGAACTTCGCTCCACGCGCTGAAGGACCGCGCGCGGCTCAAGGCCGGCGAGACGCTCGCCGTGCTCGGCGCGGCAGGTGGCGTCGGCCTCGCCGCCGTCGAGATCGGCCGCGCCATGGGGGCGCGCGTCATCGCTTGCGCCTCCTCGGCCGACAAGCTCGCGCTCGCCTCGGAACATGGCGCGGAAATGACGCTCGACTACGCGGCGCGGGACGTGAAGGAAGGGCTGCGCGCCTTGACGGAAGGACGCGGCGCCGATGTGATCTATGATCCGGTGGGCGGCGATCTCGCCGAGCCCGCATTGCGCGCCATCGCCTGGCAAGGGCGCTATCTCGTCGTGGGCTTCGCGGCCGGCACCATTCCCAAGATACCGCTCAACCTCGCGCTCCTGAAAGGCTGCGACATCCAGGGCGTCTTCTGGGGCTCCTTCGTCGAGCGTGAGCCCGCGGCGCATCGCTCGAACATGGCGCAAATTTTCGACTGGACGATGGAGGGGAAACTCTCGGCCCATGTGCACCATGTCTTTCCGCTCGCCGAGACGGCGGCCGCGCTCGGCGTGCTCGCGCGGCGCGAGGCGAAGGGCAAGGTGCTGGTGAGGGTGTAGCGCCGTCTCTTCGGCGCGGGCGCGGATCAGCCCTGGAGCATGATCCGAAAAACCATTTATCCCGCGCTAGTCGCGTCCTTGCCACGCGACTCGCCACAAGGTGCCGTTGCCGTCCTCGCTGACGATCAAGGCGCCGTCATGGGCGACGACGACGCCGACCGGACGCCCCCAGACATTCGCATCGCTCGCGACGAAGCCGGTGAGGAAGTCCTGATACTCGCCTCGCGGCACGCCGTGATCGAGCTTTATCCTCACCACCTTGTAGCCGGTGCGCTTCGAGCGGTTCCATGAGCCGTGCAGCGCCACGAAGGCGTCCCCGTCGTAGTCCTGCGGGAAGGCCGCCTTCCCGTCGCCCGGGCGTTCGTAGAAGGCCATGGCGAGCGGGGCCGAATGCGCCTGGAGGAGCACGTCGGGCACGCTCACCTTCGAGGCGAGATCGGCCCGCTCGCCCTTGTGACGAGGGTCCTGATGGGCGCCGAGGTAATACCAGGGCCATCCGAAGAAGCTTCCTTCCTTGACGCGCGTCACATAGTCGGGAGGCAGGTCGTCGCCGAGGCCGTCGCGCTCATTCGTCGAGCACCACAGATCCTGGGTTTGCGGATGCAAGGCGAGCCCGACGCAATTGCGCAATCCCGTCGCGAAGATATGGCCCGAACGGCCTTGCGGATCGAAGACGAGCACGTCGGCGCGATTTTCTTCCCGGCCCCAGGCGGCGCCAAGCGGATGGTCGGCGATGAACGGCGCCTCCTCAGGCTCCCGGCCCATGCTGTCCGCGTCATTCGAGCCCGAACCGACCGAGACATACATTTTCCCGCCATCGGCGGAGAAGAGAACGTCGCGCGTGATATGTCCCCCGGTCGGCAGGCCGATGACCATGGCTTGCGGCTCGCCGCGCGCCGAAAGATCGCCGCTTGCATAAGGGAAGCGCACCACGCCATCCGTCTCGGCCACATAGACCCATTTCGGATCGGGGCCCGGCGGATAGAAGGCGATGCCGAAAGGTTCGTCGAGGCCGCGCGCGAAGACCTCCACCTTCTCCGGCTTCGCGGCACCGTCGGCTGCGCGGATGACGCGGACGCGCCCGGCATCGCTTTCGGCGACGAAAATATCGCCGTTCGGTGCGCGTCGCATGAGGCGCGGGCCGGAAAGCCCGGTGACGAAGGGCTCGACGGAAAAGCCCGGCGGAACCTTCGGCTTGGCACCTTGCGGCGCGCGCGCCAGCGAGGGGCCGTTCGCCGCAGGCCGCGTCGCATAGGGCGCCGGCAGATCGGCCGTGGTGAGCTTGCGCCGCAGCCCCGGCCTGTCCTTCGTCCAATCGCCGAAAGCCGCCGGGCCGCTGAGAAGCTCGTTCGCATCCTGCGCACCGCTTTCGCCTTGCTGGGCGAAGCTCACGCAAATTCCGGCGCCGAAGGCGAGAACGACAAAGGCAAGCTTCAGGCGCATCGGCGGACCTCCTTGACGGCGCCGAGCTCATAGCATGGCGCGCCGGGATCACCAGTTCGCGAGCATGCCGGGAGGCAGACGATCGATCCCACAAATCCTGATCCGGAACAGCATTTGCCGAGGCTGCCCCCGCAAGCTAAAAGGCACGAGGCTCGGGGTTCCCTTTCAGAGCTCGTCCTTCGAGCCGTTCCCCAAGAGCTCGTGCCCTCAAAGAGTTCCGTGCCCTATGCGCGCCATTCTCGACGTCATCCTCGCCATTCTGGACATCTATTGGTTCATCATTATCGCGACCGCGGTACTGAGCTGGCTCGTGGCCTTCAACGTCATCAACGTCCGCAACGACCTCGTGCGCACGGTTTGGGACACCTTGAACCGGCTCACCGAGCCCGTGCTGCGGCCGATCCGCGAAAGATTGCCGAATATGGGCGGTGTCGACATCTCGCCGATCATCGTGCTGCTGATCATCTATTTCATCGAGCGATTCATCGCCTATTACATCTACCCGAACGTCATCTGAGCAGACGATGCCCGCGGCCGATCATCTGCGCCTCGAGGTGCGCCTGACGCCGCGCGCCGCGTGCGACCTGATCGAGGGCGAGAAGCTTCTCTCCGACGGGCGTCGGGTGCTCGCCGCCCGGGTGCGGGCCGTCCCCGAGAAAGGTGCCGCGAACGAGGCGCTCCTGCGGCTCGTCGCCAAGTCCTGCGGCGTCGCCCGAAGCCGCGTGTCGCTCGTCGCAGGTCACGGCGCGCGGCTCAAATCGGTCCGCGTCGAAGGCGATCCCGAGAGGCTCGCTGCCGCGCTCGGGATTCACGGTAAGCACTCAAGCCGAGACGAGGACAGATGAGCGCACGCGTCATTGACGGCAAGGCGATCGCGGTGGCGCTGCGGGCCAAGGTGGCGGCGCGGGTGGCGGCGCTCAAGGAGCGCCATGGCACGACGCCCGGCCTCGCCGTCGTGCTCGTCGGCGACGACCCGGCGAGCCGGGTCTATGTTGCCAACAAGGCACGCCAGACGGTCGAGGCCGGCATGCGTTCCTTCGAGCACAAGCTTCCCGCCGCGACGAGCGAGAAGGATCTCCTCGCGCTCGTCGCGCGTCTCAATGCCGATGACGAGGTCGACGGCATCCTCGTGCAGTTGCCGCTTCCCGGCCGGATCGACGCCACTCGCGTGATCGAGACGATCGATCCCGGGAAGGATGTCGACGGGCTCCATCCGATAAACGCCGGGCATCTGATGGCCGGTGCGCCGGCCCTTGCTCCCTGCACGCCGCTCGGCTGCCTCGAGCTTTTGCGCAGCGAACGGCCGCAGATCGCGGGGCTCGAGGCCGTGGTCGTCGGCCGTTCGATCCTGGTCGGCAAGCCCGTGGCGCAGTTGCTGTTGGCGCAGAGCGCGACGGTGACGATCGCGCATTCGAGGACACGCGATCTCCCCGCCGTCTGCCGCCGCGCCGATATTCTCGTCGCCGCGGTGGGCAAGCCGGAGATGATCCGCGGCAACTGGGTGAAGCCTGGCGCCATCGTGATCGACGTCGGCATCAACCGCGTGCCCAATCCTTCGGCGGGCGAAGGACGCACCAGGCTCGTCGGCGACGTCGCCTATGAGGAGGCGGCGAAAGTCGCTGGCGCGATCACGCCGGTGCCTGGAGGGGTCGGGCCGATGACCATCGCCTGCCTGCTCTCGAACACGCTCGAAGCGGCGCTGCGGAGGCGGGGGCACGAGGGGAGATGTCCGTAGCGTGGTGATAAGTCGCGAGATATCGGAGGCGGGAGCGGAGGGCGTTTATGAGATCTGGGCTCGGGTTATTAAGCCGGAGAACCTAACCGCCTTTTCCACCTTTATCATAGCGGCCTTCACGGTCGTTTTGGCTTTGATAAGCGTTCTCCAGGCGCTATTCACGCGCAAAAGCATCCAAGTTGCCAATTCCAACTTCAGTGCCGCCGAGCGTGCCTTTGTGTTTTGGACGGATTCACCTGCGAACTTACCGTTGCCGCTGACCAAAAGATGATACCGGAACTTCCTGAGCGTTTCAAAGACCATCCAGAACTCTACATCACTCGCTTTGCTGTCCAGCCGAAATGGAAGAATAGCGGCAACACGCCAACGAGGCGAAAGAGAATTCAAGTTAATTGGCAAGGACCAGAACGCGTTGCTCCGCTAGAGTATGACTATAGGGAAGAGGCGAAACCATCGTCTTCGATTGGCGCGACAAGTCGAGAGGCTGCGGCCTATTGCGACTATGTTTTCATGACATCGAGCCAAGCGCGACGTTCAAAACTGTCCGCTGGATATGGTGGAAGCGCGCACCGTGAGATCAGATCAAGCCGAAGCGTGATCTTCGGCTGGTTAAACTATTTGAGCCGGATCTGATGGCGTGGGGACTTACAAGGGGGCAGCTGATCGACACTCCAAAAAGCGCCTACGGGGAGACCGTCTCTGGGCTCAACGAATCGATGGATCGTGTCCTGACATCGATGGATTGATGTGGACGTCGGGCCGGTGTGATCCGGAAAGGTGCGTGGTGTTATTCGGAGATCGGGTCCGCGAAGCGGATTTCGAGGTCAGGGATGCGAAAGAAGTGTCTAACGACTCGGCGTTGCCTGCTTGAGTTGCGCGCCTATGGGAAACGAGCGGGAATCTATCCGGTCAGCTAGGTCGTTCGGCCCGATTCTCAGTCTCGGTATTTCGCTACTCGCGGGTCGCCCGTTCAAAACGGATGGTACTGATACGCCCAGGTCTCCGAGAGCGTCTTGTCGCCAAGCTTGAGATAGCAGCGCAATTCGACCGGCTCCTGCCCTTCGACGATCAGGTCGAACTGGGTGCGCCAGTGGCCCGGCACATCGTCGGGCACGGGCTCGGTGAACCGATAGGGGCCGAAGCTGCCGCGCGAGGTCGTGACCACCGGTTCGGGCTTCACGCCATAGGGCAGGTCGCGCAAGGGCGCGACCGTCGAACTCGATCAGGAATTTGCGCACCCCTTTCGGTCGCGGCTGGCCCGGCTGTCCGCCGCGCCCGAGCCGCGTCGCCACGACGCGCGCGAGCGGTGTCGGGAAGGGTTCGTCCGCGAGCCAATAGAGACGATAGGTGAAGGACGAGATCCTGCCCCGCCGCCGTCGGCGTCCTCGGCACCCAGCTCGCGACGATGTTGTCGTGGATCTCGTCATCGGTCGGGAATTCGAGGAGCTGCACGGCCCCCGCGCCCCAGTCGCCGAGCGGCTCGACCCAGGTGGAGGGGCGCTTCTGGTATTTCACCCCGTCCTGATAGTGGTCGAAATTCCGGTCGCGCTGCAACAGGCCGAAGCCGCGCGGATTTTCGTCGAGGAAGCTCGACAGCGTGGTGCGCGGCGGGTTGTTCAACGGCCTGAAGATATGCTCCCCGGCGCGTGTCCAGAGCGCGAGCCCGTCCGAATCATGCACCGCCGGACGCCAATCGATGGCGGTCGGCTTCGCGGCTTCCGAATACCAATACATCGAGGTGAGCGGCGCGATGCCGAGGCGCTCGATCGGCGCGCGCAAATGAAGATCGGCCTCGATATCCATCACCACCCCCTTGGAGCGGTGCAAGGCGAAGCGGTAGGCGCCGGCGAGGCTCGGCGAATCGAGCAACGAATGCACGATGACGGGGTCGTCGTCGGTGGCGGCCGGCTCGATCCAATGGGCGACGAAATCCGGAAACTCCTCCGGGCCCGGGCCGCCCGGGGTGAGCGCGACGCCGCGCGCCGACATGCCGACCTGGCCGAGCTCGCCGACGGCGCGAAAATACGCGGCTCCGAGGAAGGTGACCCAGGGCTCGAGCGCTTTCCAGTCCGGACCGTCGCGCGCCTCCATGACCCACAAGCCCGCAAAGGCCGAGGCATCCTTCGGCAACGCGGCGGCGGGGCTCGACGGCGGCACGGTGAAATATTCCTGGCGGTAGAGGATCTCGCGCGCCTGCCCCTGCGTCACCGCGAACATGCGCACCGTCTTCGGAAAATATTTGCCGACATGCTGGAAGGTGACGGGATAGGCCCCTCCGCCGTCGCCCCAGAGCGCATATTCATAGCGGAAGCGCAGCTTGCCATGCGCATCATAATCGAGCTTCTGCGCGATCTCCAGGTTCGGGCTCGGGGGTGGTTCATAGGGCTTCGCGGCGAGCGCCTTGGCGCGTTCCTTCAGCGCGTCATGCGAAAACGGCATCGCCGGCCCGAATTCGAGGGACGGCGCCTTGGCATTCGCATTGCGCGAAGCGAGCGCGGAAACCGCCATCGCCTGCAACATATTCCTGCGGCTCAGCATGATGCGAGAGGAGGCTTTGCTCAGCGCCCTCTGCCGGCGCCTTCGACGCGCAAGGCGCTGCGCACGAACATGACGAGGAGCGCGATGCCGCCCGCTCCGAAAATCGCCATCAGCGCATAGGTGAGGGTCGGGCCGAGCTCGAGAAGGCCGGCAAGCGCCCAGCCGGCGGCAAGCGCCGCGCCCATGATCTCGGTGCCCACCAGCACCGCGACGCTGATCACGGTGAACATTCCCCCGCCGCTGTCGTCGGAAGAAGGAATGGACATGTTCCGGTTCTGAGCCATGGCCTCCGGTTACGCCAGGAAAAGCCGATCCGCAAGCTCATCTGTGGGATCACGTGCAGGAGAGCGAGCGAACTGGAGAAAGCGCGCAAAGCGCATAAAGCTGTTCAACCCGGATCGAGGCCCTCGATCGCCGCCACGAGGCGGGCGAGATCCTCCTCGCGCGACAAGCGATGGTCGCCGTCCTTGATGAGGGTGATGATGCTCTCGTCTCCCGAGAGATGCTCCATCAGCGCCAAGGCATGGCGCCAGGGCACATCCGGATCGCGCATGCCTTGCAGGACATGGACGGGACAGCCGGTCTGGATCACGCCCCCGAGCAGAAGATGCAGCCGGCCCTCCTCGATCAGGGCTCGCGTGATCGGGTAGGGCTCGGGCGAATAGGCGGAAGGGCGCAAATAGACGCCCTTCTCCTCGATATCGCGCCGCGCCTCGAGCGAAAGCTCCTTCCACATGAGTTCTTGCGTGAAATCGACGGCGGGGGCGACGAGAACAAGCCCTGCCGGGCGAAGCTCGGGCGCTTGCTTCCCCAACTGCCGCGCCACCAGCAAGGCGATCCAGCCTCCCATCGACGATCCGACCAAAATGGGTCGCCCCCGGACATGCCGCTCGATCACGGCGAGCGTCTCCTCGAGCCAGCGTCCGATCGTCCCGTCTTCGAAGCGGCCCTCGGACGCGCCATGGCCCGAATAGTCGAAACGCAGGAAGGCCCTGCCCTTGCGCTTCGCCCAGGCGTCGAGATGGGCGGCCTTGGTCGAGACCATGTCCGATTTGAAGCCGCCGAGCCAGACCACCGGCGGGGCCTTGCCCGCCCTCGACAGGATCGCGATGCGGCGGGCTTGCGCAGCCTCGCCGACGCTCAACCAGAGGTTTTCGACTTCAGCCATGAGCGGGGCCGCCCCTTCCTCAAAAATTCAACTCGCCTTTTTTCCTTGAGCCTGTTCCGCAAAAATGGAAATTGCTTTTGCGCAAGGATTTGGCGTGAAAGAAAAGACGGGATGGTTCCGCCCTCCTTTCGACGCATCAGGCTCCGGGATCTCGAACAGGGAAAATCCATGTATCGGCTTCATTGTTTTGCCCAATCCGGCAATTGCTACAAGGTGGCCCTCATGCTGGCGCTCACCGGCGTTCCCTGGGAGCCGGTCTTCGTCGATTTCTTCAAGGGCGAGACCCGGGGCGAGCGCTACCGAAGCGAGGTCAATGAGCTCGGCGAGGCCCCCGTTCTCGAGGTCGACGGCAAGCGCATCAGCCAATCGGGCGTCATCCTCGATCTTCTGGCGCGCGAGACGGGAAAATTCGCACCCGCGGGACGAGGATGAACGGGCGCAGTGCTGGCGCTGGATCTTGTTCGACAACCACAAATTCACAGGATATCTATCCGTCTATCGTTTCCTGCGAAGCTTCATGAAGGATACCGATCCGGCCGTGCTCGCCTTCCTCAAGGCGCGCGCCGAGCGGGCTTTCGCGATCGCGGACAAGCATTTCACGAACCACGCCTTCCTCCTCGGCGACAGGCCGACGATCGCCGACATCTCGATGTCGGGTTACGTCTTCTTCCCGGTCGAGGAAACCGGCTTCGATTTCGAGACGTCGCATCCGGCGATCGCAGCCTGGCGCGAGCGCATCAAGGCGCTTGCCGGGATGGAAGCACCCTTACGACCTGATGCCGGGCCATCCTTTGCCGCGGATGACTAGGACGGTCAGCCGTCCTGGCCGTCCTCGATGAGCGCACAAGGCCGGGCGCACGCCGGGAGCCCAATGCAGGTCGAAACCCTATCGCGCATAACGCAAGACGACGCTCGATGCCGCAAGAACATGCCCGCGCGCGGCTTGCAGGAAGAGGTCGCGCGTGAGGCCGGCGCTCAGCGTTCCCGGCTCAAGGTCGAGCGCATAGACGCTGAAAGCATAATGATGCGGCTGATCGCCCACGGGAGGGCAGGGCCCGAAATAGGCATTCGTGCCGCGCGTATTCGTGCCGCCGACGAAGCCTCCCGAGGAGCTCCCGCCGGCGCCCTCCGCAAGCGTGGTCGCGAACGGGGAAATATCATAGGCGACGAAATGCACCGAGCCTGAGCCCTTTGCCGCCATCGACATCGTAAACCACGATGGCGAAGCTCTTCGTTCCCTCGGGAACCTCCGACCAGGCGAGCGCCGGAGACATATTCTCGCCGCCGCAATCGCCCGCGCTTCCCGCGTTTCGCCTGGAGAGCAGCGCGCCGTCGGCAAGCCCCGGCGAGGTCACGGTGAAGGAACGTGCTTGCGCCGTCGTCATTGCGGGCTCCGGGCCGATGCTCATGAATGCGGTGAGGACGAAGAAGCTGCAGACACTGCGGAAACATCGCGGCAAATTTCGCGGATGGGTATTCTCTGGACATCGGTTGCCTCCAACGAGCCAGGAATCGTCGACCGCCGCCTTTGCGCTCCATAACCATGATGGAGTCGCTCGTGAATGCTCGCTTGCATAAGGCGCTATTTTTACCGTCAATGTGATAGGAAGCGGCTCGAATCGAAGCCGTCGCCTCGGCCCAAGGCGGCAATCGGCCAAGGCGGCGATCGCTCGAGGGTCGCGAAGAAGCTGCACGCCCATAAAGCTGAAAACCCATAACGCTGAAAAACCATGGCGCTCGACGTCATCCAGCTGCAGGCCTTCTATGCGAGCCCGCTCGGCCAGGTGGCGCGCCGCATCCTGTCGGCACGGCTTCGTTCGCTTTGGCCCGATCTTCGTGGCTTCGCGGTCGCGGGTGTCGGCTACGCCAGCACCTATCTCGCGATCTTCCGCGACGAGGCCGACCGCACGATCGCGCTGATGCCGGCAACGCAAGGCGTCGCGGTCTGGCCGCGCCAACGGCCCTTCGGCCTCCGCGCTCGTCGACCCCCTGCTGCTGCCCTTGGGCGACGCTTCGCTCGACCGGGTGATCATCGTCCACGCGCTCGAGACCTCCGGCAATCCGAGCGAGCTCCTCTCGGAAATCTGGCAGACGCTGAAGCCCGGCGGGCGCATCATCGTCATTGCGCCCAACCGGCGCGGGCTGTGGGCGCGGCTCGACACGACGCCTTTCGGCCAGGGCCAGCCTTTCAGCCGCGCCCAGCTCACCGGGCTTTTGCGCGAGGCGCTCTTCACCCCCGAGGTCTGCGACGGAGGCTTTGTTCGTGCCCCCGCTCAACCGGGCGCTCATCTTGCGCTCGGCCGTCGCTTTCGAGCGCGCCGGACATGCCTTGTCGCTTCCCTTCGCCGGCATCCATGTGATCGAGGCGGTGAAGCAGGTCTATCGCGCGCTGCCGGTGTCGCGGCGGCGCGCCAGCCGGGCGCGGCTCGTGCCGACGTTCGCGCCCACGGGCGCCGTGCCGCCTTGACTTGACCCTCTCGTTCCGGCTTGTGTCCGCGCCCGAACGACCTCAATCGCGCGCCTCGGCCGCAAACCGACTTTGGCGAACCGATCTATAACGAACCGAATTTGGAGCCTGATGCGGGCGTATCTCGACTTTGAAAAGCCGGTGGCCGAGCTCGAGGCGAGAATCGACGAGCTGCGCTCCGTCGAGATGCCGAAAGACGGCGATTTCGGCGAGGAGATCGGCAGGCTCGAGGCCAGGGCCAGCGAGGCCTTGCGCGAGGTCTACGCGCAATTGTCGCCCTGGCAGAAGATGCAGGTCGCGCGCCATCCGCAGCGGCCGCACTGCCTCGACTTCGTCAAGGGCCTGATCGACGATTTCACGCCGCTCGCCGGCGATCGCAAATTCGGCGAGGACGAAGCCGTCGTCTGCGGGCTCGGGCGGTTCCGCGGCGCGCCGATCTGCCTCATCGGCCAGGAGAAAGGGTCGACGACCGATGCGCGGCTCAAGCATAATTTCGGCATGGCGCGCCCGGAGGGCTACCGCAAGGCGGCCCGCCTCATGGAGCTCGCCGATCGCTTCTTCGCTGCCCGTGCTGGCCTTCATCGACACGGCCGGCGCCTTTCCGGGCATCGATGCGGAGGAGCGCGGCCAGGCCGAGGCGATCGCGCGCTCGACCGACGCTTGCCTCGCGCTCGGCGCGCCGAACATCGCCTTGATCATCGGGGAGGGCGGCTCGGGCGGGTGCGGTGGCGCTTGCCACGGCCAACCGCACCTTGATGCTCGAGCATGCCGTCTACAGCGTCATCTCGCCGGAGGGCGCGGCCTCGATCTTGTGGCGCGACAGCGCGCGCGCCGAGGAGGCCGCCTCGAGCATGCGAATCACCGCCCAGGATCTGTTGCGGCTCGGCGTCATCGACGCCATCGTGCCGGAGCCCCTCGGTGGCGCGCATCGCGACCCGCAAGCCGCGGTCGTGGCCGCCGGAGAGGCGCTCGACGTTCAGCTCGGTGAGCTCGGCGGCATGGACGCCGCCTCGCTTCGCGCCAAGCGGGCCGACAAGTTCCTGGCGATTGGACGACGGCTGTGAACCGGGTTAACATCCCCTACACTATGTTGGCATAGCGTCGACACCGCCGCTACGGAACGGTAAAGGTTACTCGGTTTGATGTTCGGTCGATTATGCCCAGCTCCGGCCGCATTGAGGTCGGATAAGCTTCTCTGACGTGTCGTCCTGGGATGGAATGATGTCGCGCACCCAAGCTCGTTTCCTGACCAAGCTCGTTTCCTCGTTGCCGCCTTGGTCCTTGGGCCTCCTCGGCGCCTGCAACGACCCCGAATTCCATGCCTCGAATGCGCGTCATTGGGTGCCGCTCACGCCCGAGCTCCTCGGCCGCCATGCAAGAGAAGGGCATGCACAAGGAGGATCCGGTCCTCATCCGCACCTATAAGCAGGAGGCCGAGTTCGAGGTCTGGAAGAAGGATGTGAGCGGCCGCTACGCGCTGCTGAAGACCTTCCCGATGTGCCGCTGGTCGGGCCAGCTCGGCCCCAAGCGCAAGGAAGGCGATCGGCAGGCGCCCGAGGGCTATTATGCGATCACGCCCGCCCAGATGAATCCGAACTCGAATTACCATCTGTCCTACGACATGGGTTATCCGAACGCCTATGACCGTGCCCATGGCGGCACGGGCAATTATCTCATGGTGCATGGCGATTGCTCGTCGGCCGGCTGCTATTCCATGACGGACCAGCAGATCGAGGAGATCTACGCGCTGGTGCGCGAGGCTCATTCGGGCGGCCAGAAGGCCGTGCAGATGGAGGCCTTCCCGTTCCGCTTCACGCCGGCGAATCTCGCGCGCCATCGGCTTGATCCGAACATGCCCTTCTGGCGCGAGCTGAAGCAAGGCGCCGACCGTTTCGAGATCACGAAGCAGGAGCCGAGGGTCGGCGTCTGCAACGGTCATTACGCCTTCGATCGCGTGACGCGCACCGGAGAGGCCTGCGGGTTGCGGCACCGAAGCCGATCCCGAGCTCGCCAAGCAGGTCGAGGCCATGGAGCGCGAGGACAACGCGAAGGTCGCCGAGCTCGTCGCCAAGGGCACCGCCGGCCGTCAAGCTCGCCTATGACGACGGCGGACAAAACCCGTCCTTCAGGTTCAAGACCATCGAGACCAGCCGGCCGGAGGCGATCGCGGAAGGCCCGACTGGTCGAGCTTTTCGACTCCAAGGGGGCGCTCACCAAGGTCGCGGTGCGCGCCAGAGGCTTCGACGAGGATTCGATCGCCGCCGCCGTGAAGGACGTGGGTTCGCCGAGCACCGCCTCCACGATGGTGGCGAGCGCGGCACCGGCGCAAGCGAAGCCCGCTCCCGCGACCGTCGCTTCGGTGAGCGGCTCCGGTGCCGCTTCGGCAGCCTCGAACGGATCGGCCTCGACGGCCGTGACGGTGATCGTCGCGAATGCCAGCCCGCAGTCGAACGCGACGGCTGTCGCGCGGCGCGACGCCCCGCCATCGACGGGCGCGCACACGACGCTTGCCGCCTTCGCGTCGCCGGCGACCGAGGGGACGGCGGGTCGAGGATCAGCCCTTCTATGAGCGCCTTTTGGCGAAGCTGCCTTTCGGCGGCTCGGACGAGGCTTTGCAAGGCGGCGGGGCCGATGCCTATCCGCAGGCGGCACTCGATCCGCAAGCGCCTCTGCCACCGGTTCGCCCGGCGACGCTCTCGAGGAACACCAGTCCGCGCCCGGCTTCTCCGCAGGCTGGGCTCGCGCCGGGCCTCGACCTCTTCTCCTCACATGCGATCTTCGCCGCGCTGCCTCGTTTCCTGAAGGGCTCTCCCGCCTCCTCGCCGACGACGGCGACAGGCTTTGCGCCCGGGGAACCTTGAAGGCGTTCGCTCTTTCCGCGAGCTTCTCCCTCGCCGCGGCGCTCGTTATCGGCGGCTCTGCGGTGCTTCGTGCCGAGCCGCAGCCCTTCCAGGAAATGGACAGGGTGTCCGAAGGCCTCGCGGCGGCGGGGTTTCCCGTTCGTTATCGGCACAGCCGCGCGCTCTATCGCGATCTCGTGAAGAAGGCGGCCGAAAAGGCGGGGCTGCCCTCGGAAATCGTCGATGCGGTCATCCGCACCGAGAGCGGATACGATCCGAACGTCACCGGGGCCGTCGGCGAGGTCGGCTTGATGCAGGTGCGCCCGTCGACGGCGCGCCTTCTCGGCTTCACCGGAACGCTCGAGGAGCTGCGCGAGCCGCACACGAATATCGCGCTCGGCGTCTCCTATCTGGCGGGCGCGTGGCGGCTCGCCGGACGGCGATATCTGCACCGCCGTGATGAAATACCGTGCCGGCCATGGCGAGACGCGCTTCTCGGAGCGCTCGATCGATTATTGCCTTCGCGTGCGCTCCTATCTGGCGGAGGCGAATTATCCGGTGACCGGCGAAGTGCCAAGCCCGACGGCGGGCTTCGTCGATATCGGGCCGCGCTGGGGTTTCGGAACGGGCTCGGTCGCGGCCGCCCGACGCCTCGCCTCGCATACGAAGCTGAAGAGCCGGGTGGCCTGGCGAAGCTACGATCGCGAGATGAAGGCCTTCGACGCGCGCGCGCGCGCCGCCCTATCGATCATGATGCGCTGACCGCGGCCGCGCAGCAACGTCAGCGGCCGTCAAGTCCCCTCAGTTGATCGGCAAAGATGTGAAAGCGGGCCATGCCTTCGACCGATTCGAGCCCCCAAGGCGCGTAGGTATCTATCGTCGCGACTTCACGTCCTTTTTCGTCATACCCACGCGTGATGACGTGACAGGCGATTATACCGGGTTGCGGGTAGGGGCGGCGGCGATCCAAAGGACCAGGCGAGACGACTGGCCTCTTCTCCATAAAGAACCATTCGCGACCAAACCGATCCGTGAGCTTGCACTCGACAAAGCCCGGCTGCCGATCATCAACCTGGCGGACGATCACCACATTGATCACCAGCATGGGAAGCTTCGGCCTCTTCAAGACCGGTTCAACGCCGGGCGCAGCCGCATGGGTAGCGTGCGTTGGATATTTGAAGGGAGGAGCCCCCGGATCGGCCTTTCGCGGGCGTCACGAATCACTGAAGGCCGGCGGACGCTTGGCGACGAAGGCGGCCATGCCTTCCTTCTGGTCCTTGGTGGCGAACATGGCGTGGAAGACGCGCCGCTCGAAGCGGATGCCTTCCGCGAGCGTCGTCTCATAGGCGCGGTTGACGCTTTCCTTCGCCATCATGACGATCGGCAAGGAAAGATTGGCGATCGTCTCGGCGGTCTTCATCGCCTCGGTCATGAGGTCGGCGGCCGGCACGATGCGCGCGACGAGGCCGGAGCGTTCGGCTTCCGCCGCATCCATGATTCGCCCGGTCAGCACGAGGTCCATGGCCTTCGATTTGCCGACGATGCGCGCCAGCCTCTGCGTGCCGCCCGAGCCCGGCATGACGCCGAGCTTGATTTCCGGCTGGCCGAATTTTGCCGTGTCGGCCGCGATGATGATGTCGCACATCATGGCGAGCTCGCAGCCGCCGCCGAGCGCGAAGCCGGCGACCGCCGCGATGATCGGCTTGCGGCGCGAGGCGACACGGTCCCAGGAGGTGATGAAGTCCTCGAGATAAGTCTCGGGGAAGGATTTCCCTTGCATTTCCTTGATGTCGGCGCCGGCCGCGAAGGCCTTCTCCGATCCGGTGATGATGGTGCAGCCGAGCTGCGGATCGGCCTCGAAACGATCGAGCGCGTCGTTCACCTCGCGCACCAGGTCCGAGTTCAAGGCGTTCAGCACCTGGGGCCGATTGAGCTTGATCACGCCGACCTTGTCACCGCTGGCGAGCATATGGCTTTCGACGATGATCGACTCATAGGTCATGTGCCGGCTCCATTTCCTGAACCGCTCCGTAGCGTGCGCGGAGGCAAAGGCGAGCGCAAGCGGAAAACGCATCCGACGCGCAACCCCCGCTCCGATGCCTCGCTGGCGCTCGCGGGAAAGCCTTCGGCATTCGATACCGGGCCATCTTCACCGTGCCGGCTTGTTCGGGGTCGCGACGGAGGAGCGGAAGACAACGCCTTTGAGGTCGCATGACGGCCGCGATCGTCAGCTCTCGTCCAGCGTTCGCCTCGCGGCGCTTGCGCATCAGCGCCTCGAGCTCCTTGTCGTTCTTCGGGATCTGGATGTTCAGCCGCACGAGAAGATCGCCCGCGCCCGATTTGAGCGGCAGGCCCTTGCCTTTGAGCCGCAGCGTCTTGCCGCCCTGCGCGCCGGGCGGAAGCTTCATCTCGACCGCGCCGCCGAGCGTGGGCACGCGCAAGGTGCCGCCGAGCACCGCGTCGGCGAGCGGCACATCGACGGAGACGCGCAAATCCTTGCCCTAGACCTCGAAAACGGGGTGGCGCTGGTAGCGCACCGTGACCAGCGCATCGCCCGGCTCGCCGCCGAATTGGCCGGGCTCGCCGAGACCGCGCAACCTGATCTGCTTTCCCGCTCGATGCCGGCCGGGATCGTCACCTCGATTTCGCGGCCGTTGCGCGAGCGTGACCCGGCGCTTGCCGCCCTTGGCGACTTCCTCGAGGCTCACTTCCATTTCGAAGGTGACGTCCGAACCGCGCACGCCCTGCCGCTGGGCGCGACCCTGCCGGCCCCGCCCGCCGCGGCCGAATAATTCGGCGATGATGTCCTCCATGCCCGGCGGCGCCCCCCGCGCCCGAGCGGGCGCCCGGGCCCGCGCCTCCGAAGTCGAAGGAGAAATGCTCGAAGCCGTCAGGCCCGCCGCCGCGCCGAAAACCACCAGCCCCGCCGCGCTCCTGGCCGAAACCGTGAAAGCGATCCTTGCCTTCGGCGTCGATCTCGCCGCGGTCGAATTTCGAGCGCTTGTCCTTGTCGCCCAGGATCTCATAGGCGGAATTCACCTCGGCGAATTTATCCTTCGCCTTCGGGTCTTCCTTGTTGCGATCGGGATGGTGTTGCTTGGCGAGACGGCGAAACGCCTTCTTGATCTCCGCCTCGCTGGCGGACCGGTTCACGCCCAGCACCTGATAGGGATCACGCATCGAGGGCCTTTCGCGCCGCAAAGTCGCGGCTCAGTCTAGCAGCAGATCAGGCAAATGGCTCCGAACATTCTGTAGCATCGCGACCGGCCGAGGGCCGCTTCGCGGGCAGGCCTGCCGTTTCAAGCATGATCGCGCAAGCTGCATCGGGCTTGGCGAAGGCGTAGCGCAAGAAAAAACGCCGGGTAGCAGCACCAATCGCGATGCCGATACACTTGCGGAATGTGGGGTGCGTTGTGGCCGAAGCGCAACAGCGGGCCGGCCGCAATGGGCCGCGAATTCCGAAACTTCCTTTGACGCATCGGAACCCTGCGCCTGGCGAGGCGTCGCCTCGATTGCTTTCGCGCGGCAAGGCGTCAAGCTCCGCCGTCGACGAGAGGGCTCGCGCGCAAGCGGAAGAGAAGCGATGGCTGATCCGATCCTGGTCGAGGTGACGCGCGGCGGCGCGGTCGAGAGCGAGCATCGCGGCGCGGCGGTGGTGATGGATCCGAACGGACGCGCCGTGCTGTCGCTCGGCGAGACCGGACCGTGGCATTTTTCCGCGCTCGGCCGTCAAGGGCCTGCAGGCCTTGTGCCTCATCGAGACGGGCGCCGCCGATCGCTTACGCGCTCACGCAGGCGGAGCTTGCGCTCGCGTGCTCCTCCCATTCCGGCGAGCCGCGCCATGCCGAGACCGCGGCCTCGATGCTCGCCAAGGCCGGGCGCGATCTGACCTGTCTCGAATGCGGCACGCATTGGCCTTCGAACGAGCAGGCGGCGCGCGCTCTCGCGGCCGCCGGACGCGAGCCGACGGCGCTTCACAATAATTGCTCGGGAAAGCATTCGGGCTTCGTCTGCGTCGCCTGCGCCACGAATGTCGATCCGAAGGGATATGTGCGGCCCGATCACGCCGTGCAGCGGCGGATCAAGGGCGTGTTCGAGGAGATGATGGAGATCAAGCTTCCGGACGCCGCGCGCGGCGTCGACGGATGCTCCATCCCGACTTACGCGACCCCGCTCGAGGCGCTGGCGCTCGCCTTCGCGCGCTTCGGCTCCGGGGCGAAGCTTTCGCGCGATCGCGCCGCGGCGGCGCGGCGCTTGCGTGAGGCGGTGGCGGCGGAGCCCTTCATGGTCGCCGGCAGCCGCCGCTTCGACACGATCGTGATGGGGGCGCTCGGCGCCAAGGCGTTCACCAAGACGGGCGCCGAGGGCGTCTATTGCGCCGCCTTGCCCGAGCAAGGCCTCGGCATCGCGATCAAATGCGATGACGGGGCGGGTCGGGCGGCGGAAGCCGTGATGGCCGCCGCTGATTTGCGCATTCGTGCCGCTGACGGCCGCGCAACGGCGATCGTCGCGCCCTATGCGGACAAGCCGATCGTCAATTGGAACGGCATCGAGACCGGCAGGCTGCGCGCCGCGGCGGAGCTCAGGGCTCGCGTGAGGCAAGCGGCAGGAGTGAAGAGTGTGGCGTGAAGAGTGAAGAGTGAAGAGTGAGGAGATTCGCCGCTCCATCATTCTACTCGCTATTCTCACTTTTCACTATTCACCTTTCACTATTCACTCTTCCCTACTCCCTCACTATCCGGCCAGCGCGCCGAGAATGCGCGCCCAGGACCGCATGCCGTGATGGAAGCTCGAGAGGTCGTATTTCTCGTTCGGCGAATGCACGCGGTCATCGTCGAGGCCGAAGCCCACGAGAAGCGAGTCGAGGCCGAGCATTCGCTTGAAATCGCCGACGATCGGCACGGAGCCGCCGCTGCCTATGGTGACCGGCGCCTTGCCCCATTCGGTGAGCAGCGCTTCGCGGGCCCGCGTGAGGAGGGGGCTGTCGGCCGGAAGCGAGATCGCCTTCGAATTCGTGTGGTGGATGAATTCCGCCTTGCAATCGGCGGGCAGGCGATCGCGGATGTATTTCTCGAAGGCACGCCGAGATCTTCGCCGGATCCTGGTCGCCCACGAGGCGGAACGACACCTTGGCCGAGGCTTGCGAGGCGATCACGGTCTTCGAGCCCTCGCCCTCATAGCCGCCCCAGATGCCGTTGATGTCGTAGGTCGGACGCGATTGGACCATCTCGATCAGCATGCGGCCTTTCTCGCCGACCGGCACGCCGAGGCCGACTTGGCCTAAAAACTCCTCGGCCTTGAGATTGAGCGCGGCCCAATCCGATTTGAGCTGCGAGGGCGGCTCATGCACGCCGTCGTAGAAGCCGGGCAGCAGGATGCGGCCTTCCTCGTTCTTCAGGCCGCCGAGGATCTTCGTGAGGACGTTGATCGGGTTCGCGGCGCCGCCGCCGAAAATGCCGGAGTGCAGGTCGCGGTCGGCCGCCTTGATCGTCACCTCTTCATAGACGAGGCCGCGCAGCGTCGAGGTGATGGCCGGCGTGTCGCGGTCCCACATGCCGGTGTCGCAGACGAGCGCGGCATCGGCCTTGAGCTCCGCCTTGTTGGCTTCGACGAAGGCCGGCAGATTGACCGAGCCGCATTCCTCCTCGCCCTCGATCAGCAAGGTGAGGTCGACCGGCAGCGAGCCGGTGACGGCCTTCCAGGCGCGGCACGCCTCGATGAAGGTCATCGCCTGGCCTTTGTCGTCGCAGGCGCCGCGCCCGAGGATGACCTTGCGGCCCGGCGCGAGCTCGGCGACGCGCGGCTCGAAAGGCGGGCTGTGCCAGAGATTCAGCGGGTCGACGGGCTGCACGTCGTAATGCCCGTAGAAGAGCATATGCGGGCGTTTCCCGCCATTCTTCGCGCCCGGCTTCTTCGCATGTCCGAGGACGACCGGATGGCCCTTGGTCGGGCGCACGCCGCCTCAAAGCCGATCGAGGCGACATCCGCCTTCAGATGCTCGGCGGCGGTGACGCAATGCTTCTTGTAGGCCGGATCCGTCGAGATCGAAGGAATGCGCAAAAAGGCAAAGAGGCGCTCGATCGCGGCGTCGAGATTTTGATCGAGATGGGCGAGGACTTTATCGAGCTCTGACATGACGGGTTCCGGTTTGGGCGGCGATGAGGGCCGCGATGCGCGGCGCAAGCTAGAGCATGATCCGGAAAAGTGGAAACCGCTTTTCTCGACGGAAAAGGGAAAAGTGAAAAGGGAAAAGTGAAGCGGTTCGTCGAACGCTCTTCACCTTCACCCCTCACCTTTCATGCTTCACCGAGCTCCTGCGCTCGATCAGGAAGGTTTGCCGCGTGTCGAGCTTGTGCATGCCGCCATTCGCCTTCGCCACATCTTGCGAGATGGTGAATTGCCGAAGCGCCAGCCGCTTGAGCTCCCAGGAATCGAAGAAGGTCACGCTCTTTTCGCTCTTTTTCGTCACCACGGTCCAGTGATTGTCCGGATAGCCGATGCCGATGCAGGCAAGGCGCGTGTTCCTTGCGCTTGCGCGCCTGCCTCGAGCCAGGCGCCGATCTCCGCCCAGAAATCCTGAACCCGGTCGATCTTGCGCCTCGCGAAGGGCCTCGTGACAACGATGCGCCCCTTCAGATGCCGCGTCGCCGCCGCATAGTTCTCGGCCGCCTTGAACATCGTGACCGTGTCCTCGACGCCCGCGCCCTTCCAGATCACCGCCGGAAATTTATGCGCGATGCTCCGCACAAGATCGTCATCAACTCCCAGGCGTCGTCATCGGTGAAGCTTGCCGGGGAAGAGATATTGGAACGTGTTGATGATCGCATAGAGCCCGCACAGGCCGTCGATCTGGCCTTGGAGGTAAGGCGTGCGGCGCGTGAAGGCAGAAGCCTTGCCGATCCGGCGCGGGCGCGGGAAAGCTTCGCGTTTCTTGCCTCGATACATGTTCCGCACGCGGAAATTCTCCGGACGCGCCATTCGGTAGACCTTATACAGAACGCGCCGAGGGGCGGGAACCCGCCCGCGATTCACGCCTTTGGGCCAATATGTTGTGCGGCGAGCGCGAGGATGCCAGCCTCTTCACTTGGCGTCAGCGCGCGCCTCGGCACGACTACGCCTTCCGCGAGCGTCATCCAAAAAACAGCAATCTCGTTGACATGTGTGAGCCTCCCGGACCATATTCCAGTATGCAAAGCGGTCCGAAAAAGATCTGCGTATGCTGTCAGCGGCGAACGCTCTTCGCACGCACCGTGCCGATGCGAATCGGATCATAAGGACGCCTCAACGGGCGCTGGCGACGTGAAGCGCCTTGCGAACTCTTCGGCTTCGCGGCTGCGAATCGGGCGGCTATCGAGCGATTTTTGAGGAAACCGAGAGCACCATAATCGTGACGCATATCGGGCCGCGTAGCAGCGTCTGTTCCTGAGGAGGTGGACCATGACTGTTCAAACGATCAAGACGGCTGCCGGCGAGACGCTCGTCGATCTTCCGCTCAACGAGTACGAGGCACTCGAGGAGGCGGCTGATGCGGCCAGGCACGCGACAGTGATGGCCAATTGCGGCGCGGGGAGAGTGAGACACTCACGTCCAAGGAGGTGAGGACGCTCCTTGCAGCTCCAACACCCCTTGCCTTCTGGCGCCGCAAGCGCGGCCTCACGCAATCCGCGCTGGCGAAGCGCGCCAGCATTTCGCAAAGCTATCGGCGAGCCTCGAAGCGGGCAAGCGCAAGGGCGGCCGACGCTCGTCAAGCGCCTCGCTCGCGCGCTCGCGCTGCGCATGGAGGACTTGGTAGCCGATTAAAGGCAACGCCTTGGACGCCTTTTCCCTTGAATGACGCATGAGCATCAAGTCCGGGGTTCACGCCGCAAGACCCGGCGCCGTTTTGCGCGTGCGCTTGCGCGGCGAGCTCGGTGATCGCCGGATAATCGCCCTTGCCGGTCGCGAGAAGCGGCAGCTTGTCGACGACGATCACCTCGGACGGGATCATCAGCTCGGACGCGCCCTTGTTCTTCGCCTCGCGGATCAGGGCGTCGCGCGTCGCGTCGCCTCGCGTCGTCACGAGGATGAGGCGTTCGCCCTTGCGCGGATCGGGCAGCGCCACGACCGCCGATTGCGCGGAGGGCCAGAGCTCGGTCGCCGAGCGCCTCGACCGCCGAGAGCGAGACCATCTCGCCGCCCACCTTGGCGAAGCGCTTGGCACGGCCGCGGATCGCGATGAAGCCCCTTCTCGTCGACCGCGACGATGTCGCCGGTGTCGTGCCAGCCTTCCGCCGGCGGCTCGATCACGCCGGGCTTGTCGGCGGTGAGATAGCCGAGCATCACATTCGGCCCGCGCACGAAGAGACGCCCGCCCTGCTCGACGCCGGGCACGGGCTCGAGGCGCATCTCCATCAAGGGCGACAAGCGCCCGACGCTGCCGGCACGGTTGGCCATCTCGGTGTTGATGGCGAGCACCGGCGCCGTCTCGGTGACGCCATAGCCTTCGAGGAGGCGCACGCCGAAGCGTTCCATGTAGAGCGCGCGCGTCTGCTCCTTGATCGCCTCGGCGCCCGCGAAGACGAGCCGCAGCGAATGGAAGTCGTAAGCATGGGCCGAGCGCGCATAGCCGGCGAGGAATGTGTCCGTGCCGAACATGATCGTGGCGTTCGTCTGGTACACGAGCTCCGGCACGATGCGGTAGTGCAGCGGGGAGGGGTACATATAAACCGGCACGCCCGCGATGAGGGGCAGGATGAGCCCGCCCGTCAGGCCGAAGGAGTGGAAGACCGGCAGCACGTTGAAGACCTTGTCCTCGCCGCTGACGCCCACGCGGGCGAGCGCTTGCGCCGCATTGGTCAAGATGTTGCGATGCGAGAGGACGACGCCCTTGGGCGTGCCTTCCGAACCCGAGGTGAACAAGATCACGGCGGGATCATCCGGCGAGCGCACCGCGAGCGCGCGCTTGCCGGCGAGGAGGCCGCGCAATTTGTCGAAGCCGTCGATGCCGGCGCGGATGTCTTCGAGATAGATGATGCGCACCACGGGGGCGAGCGCCTCGATCAGCTTGTCGAGGCGGCCCTTCTCGATGAAGGCCCGCGAGGTGAGGACGGTCGTGACCTTGGCGGTCTTGCAGGCCGCGATCACATTCGCGGGCCCTGAGCTGAAGTTCAGCATGGCCGGCACGCGGCCGCTCACCTGCAAGGCGAAGAAGGTCGCGACGACGCCCGCCGAGTTCGGCAAGAGCACGCCGACGGCTTCGCCGGGCTCTGCGAGCCGCGAGAGCTTGCGGCCGAGGATTTGCGCCGAAAGGATCAGCTTGCGGTAGGTGAGCTTATTGCCGAGCGGGTCCTCGACGGCGGTGCGCCCCTTCACGGCGCGCTTGCGGCTCGCTTCGACGAGCGCCGCGAAGAGCGTCTGCTCGGTCGCGGCGCTCAGCACGGCGGCCTCGGCCATGATGTCCTGGAGCGCGACGCCGGCGGCGAGCCGGCGCGCCCGCCCCTTCAGCGCGGGGTCGACGCTGAGCTTCTGCGGCGGCAGGATGGTGACCGTGATCTTCGGGAACCAGGCCTTGCGCGATCTGCGTGCGCCGCAAATAGGAGAAGGGTGAGCGTTCGGCGCCGTCGATGCGCACCGGCACGATGACGGCATCCGCCTTGTCGGCGATCATCGCGGCCCCTTCATAGACCTTCATCAAGCCCCCCGTCACGGTGATGCGCCCTTCGGGAAAGATCACGATCGGCTCGCCGTCCGCGACGGCGTGCGTCAAGGCGCGCGCCGCGAGCGGGCGCGTCGGATCGAGGAGATGCGCCCGGATCAGCCCCATGAAGGGCTTCGCCCACCAGGCATTGGCGATGGTGGTGTCGACCGCGAAGGCGGCGTCGATCGGGAGCGCCACATGCACGAGCGGACCGTCGATGAGGCTCACATGATTGGGCGCGATCACCATGCGCGTGCCGGCAGGCGGCATGTTGTCGAGGCCGCGCAGCTCGACGCGAAACAAGGTGCTGAACACGAACGTGCCGAGATCGCGCAGGCCCTCCTTGCCCCAGGCGCGCAAGATGAGGAGCATCGCGGCGAGATTGCCGATGGCGAGGATGAGGAACAGCGGCGTGAGCGCCGACACCCGCCTTCTGGGCAAGGGCGAAGACGAGGCCGGCGCCCGTCATGAAGCCCGCCGAGATGACGTTGACGGCGGCGACGACGCGGGCGCGCATTTGCGGGGCCGCCCAGGCCTGGACCTGCGCGAAGGAAGGGACGACGAAGAGGCCGCCCGCGAAGGCGAGACCGAGAAGGCCGACAAGAAGATGCCATCCGCGGGTCGAGAGCAGGAAGGCGACCGGTGATAGAAGCTCGGGCGAGACGGCGGCCGTCGCGGCAATCCACCGCGATGTCGAGGCAGGAGATCGCCATCAGCGCAGCGCCGAGCGGCACGAGCGCGAGATTAGGGTGCTCGCGCGAAGCCTTGGCGGCGAGGAATGAGCCGAGCGCGACGCCGATGGCGAAGACCGTCAGGCACAGGCTGATCACATATTCGCTGCCGTTGAAGGCGATTTGCACGAGCGGTCGGCAGAAGCGAGATCGCCATGAAGCCGACGAGCCAGAACCAGGAGACGACCATGGCGCCGATCCACAGCCGCCGATCGACCCGCAGGCTCAAGACCAGCGAAAGCGTCGAGACCAGGGGATTGCGGGTGATCTTGAGTTGTGGGGCCGCAGGGCCCGTCGGGCGGATGAAGAGCGAGAACCCATAAGAGCGAGCGAGATCGCGAGAGCAAGAAGGCGACGACGAGGCTCGCTGGCGAGAAAGGCACGTCGAGATGCGCCGCCGCGACGCTGCCGCCGATCGTGCCGAGAAGGATCGCCGCGAAGGTCGCGGCCTCGATGAGCGCATTGCCGCCCGTGAGCTCGCTCTCGCGCAGCTGATCGGGAAGGATGCCGTATTTCACCGGGCCGAACAGCGCCGACAGCACGCCGAACAGGAAGAGCGCCACGAACAACAAGGGGGATGGCATGCCAGCAAGATGCCGGCCGCCGCGAGCGGCGCGCCGCGCCCATCTCGGCAAGCTTGACTCTTCTGGGCGACGCCGGCCTTGTCGAAACGGTCGGCGAGCTCGCCGCCGAGCGCCGACAGGAAGAAGAACGGCAGGATGAACAAGGCGCCCGCGAGCGTCACGGCGGCGCCACCTTCCTCCTTGCCGAGCTCGAAGAGCACGAGAAGCGCCAGCGTGTTCTTGAGGAAATTGTCGCCGAGCGCGGCGAAGAACTGGCACCAGAACATCGGCGCGAAGCGGCGCGATCTCATGAGCGAGGCGATCATGGGAAGCACCTCCTGCGCTCCGGCGCTCCGCAGTCCTTGCCTCTTTCGCGATGTTATGTCGAGCATCGCAATCCTACCTTGCCGTAAACTGAACAAAGGCATATGAACTTTGTTCACAGCTGATCTCATAACCGCAAATTTGAACAATGTTCAAGAGGTTTTTTTGAGCGACGGCGAAAAGACACGGCCCGCGGAGGCCGGCGGCCGTCGCGCGGAGCTGAGGGAACGACTGATCGACGCGGCCGAGCGCCTCATCGAAACGCAGGGCCTCGCCGGCGTGAAGGCACGCCCGCTCGCGGAAACGGCCGGCTGCGCGCTCGGCGCGATCTACACGGTTTTTCCCGATCTCGATGCGCTCATCCTCGCGGTGAGCGCGCGCACGCTCGCGCGTCTCGGCGAGCATCTCGATCGGCCATCGCGAGAAGGCGAGGCCGAGCGTCGCCTCGCTGAAAGGGCCCGCCACGGGCTCGTCGCCCTCGCTCTCGCCTATCTCGACTTCGCCTTCGCGCACGGGCGAGCTGGCGCGCCCTGTTCGAGCACCGCCTGCCGGAAGGCAGGCAAGTGCCGGAATGGCTGATCGCCGACCAGTCGCGCCTTTTCGGAAAGGTCGAGGCGCTGCTCGATCCGCTCGTGCCCCGCATGCGCGAAAGCGGAGCGCGCGCCGCTCGCGCGTTCGCTGTTCTCGGCCGTCCACGGCCTCGTGCTTCTCGGCCTCGAGGAGAAGCTCGCCCCGATGCCGCTCCCGACGCTGCGCGACGAGGTGGCGCGCCTCGTGACCGCGACGGCGAAAGGCCTCGAGGCGATGAACCGATGAAGGCTCCCCCCGAAAACATTGCCGGCCTTGCCCGCATCCTGATCGAGATGATCGGCGACCGCCTTTGCGCGGACGCGCGAGCCGGAGCTCGACGCCTTCGTGCACGGCTTGGAGGCTCTTGTCTCGGCGCGCCATGCCGCCCGCTGCGCAGGGTCCGACGAGCGGCCTTGCCGGTGTGCCGGCATTTCGCCGAGGCGATCGAGATCGGCGACCGGCGAGGCCGCGGAGCTCGCCACGCACTTGCGCGCCCTGGAGCCGTTCTTGAGCTGGACGCAAAATCCGAATTATCGCCGCGCTCCGCCGGCGCCGGGCTTCCTGGAAAACTACGGCTATGCCGTGATCGCGGGTCCCGAAACGGGGGCGCCGGCGCTCGTGAGCGATCCTGACCTCGCGATGGGGGTGCTGCTGCTCGGGCCGCGCACCGAATATCCGGCGCATCATCATCCGGCGGCGGAACTCTATATACCGCTCGGCCCCGCCGATTGGGCAAGGGGGAACGCGATCGGCGAAAGCGCCGAATGGGTCGAACGCGCGGCGGGCTCCGTGATCCATCACCCACCGAACCTGGTGCATGCGACGAGGACCCACGATATCCCGCTCGCGGCGCTTTATCTGTGGGCGGGCGATCTTGCGACTTACGCGCGGCTCGCGAATTGAGCGCGCGCGCCTTAGGATCGACGCCCGCTTCGGCAACGGAGATTCGACGAAGACGAGATGGCGAAATTCAGCTTCCTGCATGCCGCCGACCTGCATCTCGGGAGCCCCTTCGAGGGGCTTTCGCTCAAGGATGAGGAGCTCGCGCGTCGCTTCGCCGCGGCGAGCCGGGAGGCCTTCCGCTCGCTCGTCGATGCGGCGCTTGCCGAGAAGGTCGCCTTCGTCGTGATCGCCGGCGACATCTATGACGGCGAATGGCGCGATGCCTCGATCGGCCTCTTCTTCAATCGCGAATTGGCAAGGCTCGATCGCGCCGGGATCGGCGTCTTCCTCCTCAAGGGCAATCACGATGCCGAAAGCGTGGTGACGAAGAGCATCACCTTGCCACCGAATGTGCGCGAATTTCAAAGCCGCGCCGCCCAGAGCTTCCGGCTCGAGGACCTCAAGGTCGTGCTGCATGGCCGCAGCTTTCCGGACCGGATCGTCGCCGAAAATTACGCGCTCGCCTATCCGCCCGCGGTTCCCGGCTGGTTCAACATCGGCGTGCTGCATACTTCCTGCACGGGCAGGCCTCCGCACGACACTTACGCGCCTTGCACCGTCCAGGAGCTCGCGACGCGCGGTTACCACTATTGGGCGCTCGGCCATGTGCACGCTTACGAGATCCTGAGCCGAGACCCCTTCGTGGTCTATCCGGGCAATCTCCAGGGCCGCAACATTCGCGAGACGGGCCCGAAAGGAGCGGTGCTGGTCGAAGTCGAGGACGGCGTGGTTCTCGAACCGCGCCGGCTGATCCTCGACAAGGCGCGCTGGGCGCTGGCGCGGGTCGATCTCTCGGGCGTTGCCGACGAAGAGGACGCCTTGAGCCGCATCGAGCAGGCGCTCGGCGAGATCGCGGGAGAGGCCGAAGCGCGGCTCGTCGCGGTCCGCGTCGAGCTTCTCGGCGCCACGCCCCTCAATCGGCGGTTCGCCGCCGACCGGCAGCGGCTGCGTGACGAGGTCCAGGCCGCCGCCCATCGCCGGCATGAGGACCTTTGGATCGAGACCGTGCTTCTGCGCACGAGCGAGCCGGTCTCGCCGCGCGCCGAGCCGTCCGACGCTGCTGCTCTCGATCCCATCTCGCTCATCGCGGGGCTCGAGAAGGACGCAGGCCTGCGCGCCGAGGCCGAGGCGCTGTTGTCCGGCATCGCCGGCAAGCTGCCGGCGAGCGCGCTTGCCGGAGAAGCCAGGCTCTCGGACGAACTCGACGCGCTCATGGGCGAAGCGGTCGCGCTGGTGCTCGGCCGGCTCGAGCGCGAGGACCGTTGAGCGTGCGCCTCGTCGGCCTCGATCTCGAACGTTACGGCGCCTTCACGGATCGCAGCATCCGCTTTCGCGAGGATGCGCGGTTGCACGTGCTTTACGGCCGGAACGAAGCCGGCAAGAGCACCGCGCTCGCGGCGATCACCGACCTCCTGTTCGGCTTCGAGCATCGCACCGGGTTCGATTTCCTGCATGCGGCTTCCGATCTGCGCATCGGTGCGCGGATCCTCGGCCGCGACGGCGAGGCTCTCGCGTTCCGGCGCCGCAAGGGGCGTCGCGACACCTTGATCGACGCGAACGACAAGGCCTTGCGCGACGACGCGCTCGCGCCCTTCCTTCAAGGCCTGACGCGCGACGTCTTCACGCGCGCCTTCGGCCTATCGACCAGGACGTTGCGTGAGGGCGCACAAGAGATGCTGCGCGTCGACGGCGAAGTCGGCGCGACGCTCTTTGCGGCGGCCTCCGGCCTGCGCGAACCCGGCGAATTGCGGAGCGCGCTGAACGCCGAGGCGGATGCCATCTTCGCGCCCCGCGCCTCGAAAGACCGCCGCTTCTACCAGGCGCTCGAAAGCTACGAGGCCGCGCGTCGCCTGATGCGCGAGAGCGAGCTGCGCGTCGGCGATTGGAAGGAGCTCAACGAGCGCATCGAGGCCTTGCGAGAAAAGCTCGAGGAGATCGACCGTCAGCGTGCCGAGAACGCGAGCGAGCAGCGCAAGGCTGCAACGGCTGAAACGCCTCGCTCCCCTGGCGCTGCTGCTCGAACGGGCCGCCGCCGCGCTCACGCGAGCTGAACCCGTGCCCGAGCTTCCTTCGGGCTTTGCCGAGAGGCTTCGCGTCGCGCTCGAGGCCGAGGCCGGCGCGGCGCAACAGCACCGCGAATGCCTGCGAGCGGTCGAGGAGCTCGCGCAGGAACGCGACGGGCTGTCGGTCGACGAGGCGCTCGTGGCGCGAGCCGACGAGATCGCCGCGCTCTTCGCCGAGACGGGCCGCTACGCCAAGGCCAAGGAAGATTTGCCCGGCGTCGATCGCGAAGCCGAGGGCATGCGGGCGACGCTCGAGGCGCTCGCCAAGCGGCTTGGCCTTGCGCAATCGGCGGACATCCAATCGCGCCAACCCTCTGACGCCGAGCTCGCCCTGTTGCGCGCGCTGAGCCGCGAAGGGCGTGCCATCGAGGGTGAGCTCACAAGCCTTCGTGCCAATCTCGCGCGCGAGCGTCAAAGCCACGGCTTGCTGCGCCAGGACGACGCGGCACGAGGGTCGCCGATCGACCCCGAACCGCTGCGCGAGCGGCTCGCTGCCCTCGCTCCGGTCTTGCGGCGCCTCGAGCAGCGCGCCGAGATCGAGCCGGCGATCGAGGCCGAAACACGCGCCATCGCGGAAGCGGCCCTGCGGCTGTCGCCCCCCGTCGCCTCGCTCGACGAGCTTGCCGGCGCCTCGCTTCCCGCGCCCGAGACGATCGCGCGCTTCCACAAGGAGCACGAAGCGCTCGTAAGGTCATCGGAGCGCGCGCGCGAAGACTTGCGCGCGGCCGAGCGATCCTGCCGGGAAATCGAGGCCGCGCTCGAAAAGCTTACCGCCGCGCGCGCCGTGCCGAGCCTCGAGGCCATCGCGGCGGCGCGAGGGGAACGCGAGACGGCGTGGGCGCGGCTGCGCGCCGCGCTGTTCGGCGCCGCGCTCTCCGCGCCGGCGCGAGCGTCCTCGGTCGCAACCTTCGAGCTTCAGGTCGCCCATGCCGATCGCCTCGCCGATGAGGCGCTCGGCGACGCCAAGCGCGTCGCGCAGCATGCCTTGCATGCGCGAGACCTTCTCGTGGCGCGCGAGCGGCAGGCGAAGGCGGAAAAAACGCTTGCCGAGGCGGAGCTCGCCGTGCGCGAGCATGAGGAGAAATGGCAGGCCGCCTGGGCAGCCTCGTGCATTTCCCCTCTTTCGCCCGGCGAGATGGCGAGCTGGTCGGGCAATGTCGCGACCTTGCTCGCTCGCCGCGCGCGACTGCTCGAGCATCGCCAGAAGCTTTGCGCGCTCGCGGCAGAAGATCGTTCGGCTTCGCCCGTGTTGCGGACGGCCGCGCAGGCGGCCGGGCTCGGTGACCTCGCAGACGCATCGAGCCTGCAGCTTGCGGCCCTTCTCGAAGCGCGGCTTCGCCGATTGGCGGACGCCTGGGAGGCCGCGCGCGGTCAAAAGGCGAAGCTCGAGGCTTCGCGCGCGCGCATCGAGGAGCTCGACGCGCTGGTGCAGGAGGCGGCGAGCCGATCGGCGCAATGGTCGCAGCGCTGGCGCGCCCTTCTGCCGAAGCTTCGACTTTCGCTCGACGCCACGCTCGATGAGGCCGAAGCGGCGATCGACACATGGGGGGAGGTCCCCGAGGCGCTGAGGCTTCTCGCGAGGGAGGATCGACGCATCGCCGGGATGCGGCGCGACAATGCCGAGTTCGAGACGCGGGTCTCGGATTTGCTTTCGACCTCGGCTCCCGATCTCCTGGAATATCCGTGTCAGATCGCGACCAAGATGCTGCATGAGCGCGCAGCGGCCGCGGCGAAGGCGGCGGCCCGGCGCGACGACTGCGTGAACCGGCTCGGCATCGCGGCGAACAAGGAGAAGGCCGCGAAGGCGGCGCGCGAAGAGGCGCAAAACGCGCTCGCTTCGTTGGCGGGCGAGGCCGGACTTCCCAGGGACGAGAATCTCGCCGCGCTCGCCGCGCGCCTCGACGAGCGATCGGCTCTCGAAAAAACGGTGCGCGAGAAGCGTGACGAGCTGCTGCGCGCCGCCGACGGCTTCGAGGAAGTGGCGATCCGCGCCGAGCTTTCAAGCTTCGATGCCGAGGCCGCCGAGCAGCGGCTGGCCGATCTCGACCGCGAGCGCACGAGGCTCGATCGCGAGAGCAACGAGAGCTTCGCGGCGCTCGATCGCGAGGAGAGGCGCAGGGCCGAGCTCGAGACCGGAACCGGCGCGGAGCTCGCGGCGCAGATGCGGCGCAATGCGGAAGGCGAATTGGTGGCGGCCGCGCATGATTGGGCCGTCCTCAAGCTCGGGGCGCTTCTCCTGGGCACGGCGATCGAACGCCACCGGGAAGCCGCGCAAAACCCGCTTCTCGCGCGCGCCGGCACGTTGTTCTCCGCGCTCACCGGAGGCGCCTTCGTCGGGCTCGGCTCGCAATATGACGAGGAGGATCGACCGGTTCTCGTGAGCAGACGAAGCCAAGGCGGAAACGTCGGCATCGAGGGCTTGAGCGAGGGCACGCGCGACCAGCTCTATCTCGCCTTGCGTCTCGCCTACGTCGAGAGCTACGCGGCGCGGCTCGAGCCGCCGCCCTTCATCGCCGACGACATCTTCGTGACCTTCGACGACGAGCGCACCGGGTCACGGGGTCGAAGCGCTCGCCGAGATCGGCACGAGCGTGCAGTGCATCCTGTTCACGCATCACCGCCGGACCGTGGAGATCGCGGCGGAACGTCTGGGCAAGGAGGTGGATGTCGTCGAGCTTTCCGCCTGAAGCCGAGGCGGCAGCACTTGCGTTCCCGTTTCACACGACCCGTCGTCCGGTCGCGGAATATCAAGTTCGACCGATGGACGTTGGCCTCAGCCGAGAGCGCGCGCTCCCCAAGCCACGGCACCGGAACGCCGGCGCGCCCAATGCACCATATCCTCGAACAGGCGATCCACGAGAATGGCGAGAAGCGCCACGACGACCGCGCCCTCGAGCACATAGGCCGGGTTCGAAGCCGACAGCCCCTCGATGATCGGCGAGCCGAGCGTGAGCGCCCCGATGGTCGAGCCGATCGTCGCGGTGCCGATGTTGATGATCACCGCGATCCGGATGCCGTTGAGGATGATGGGCGAGGCCAGCGGCAGCTCGACATCGGCGAGCAGCCTCAAGCGCGAAAAGCCGAGACCTTCGGCCGCGTCCTTCACGTCGCGCGACACCGCGGTGAGCCCGGCGATGGTGCTCTCGGTGATCGGCAACGCCGCGTAGACCGCGAGCGCCAGAAGCGTCGGCGGGCCGCCATAGCCGAGGAGCGGCACCGAGATCGCGAGCACCGCGACCGGGGGAAAGGTCTGGCCGATCGCCGCGATGGCGTTGATCAGCGGCTCGAACTCCTGCCCGCTGCGGCGCGTCGCGAAGATGCCGGCCGAGACGCCGACGACGGCGGCCGCCGTCGTCGAAGCGAGCACGAGGCCAAGATGCGACAAGCACGAGCTCGACGAAGGTCGCGCGCTCGTAGACCGGCCGCTCGACTTCCGGAAAAAGCCAATGCATCGGCGCGTGCAGATACGGCAGTGCGAGGACCAAGGCGCCGAGGAGGAGCGCGAGAAGCCGAGGGTGAGCGGCGACACATCCCGTCGGCCTGGCGCAGCGCCCTCACAAGCGGGCGAGGTCGGCGAGGCGGATGATGCCCGCGCGTCGACCGTCCGCGGCGATCACGGGCAGCGCCTCGCGCCCGCTCGTCATCATCATGGTCAGGGCCTCCTTGAGCGAGGCCTCGGCGGCGATCGGCTCGCCTTCGGCCACGCCATCCTTCGTCATGCGTTCGGCGACGCGCGCGACCGCGAGCACGCGGATCGACATATCGGCCCCGCCGACGAATTGGCGCACGAAGTCGTCCGCGGGCTTCGCCAGGATCTCGGCCGGGCTCGCGAATTGCACGAGCTTGCCGCTTCGCATCACCGCGACGCGATCGCCGAGGCGCAAGGCCTCGTCCATGTCGTGGGTGACGAAGACGATGGTCTTCTTCGTCTCGCGCCTGGATGCGGCGGATCTCCCCTTGCAGCGCCTCGCGCGTCGGCGGGTCGAGCGCGCCGAAGGGCTCGTCCATGAGCACGATCTTGGGGTCGGCCGCGAGCGCGCGCGCGACGCCGACACGCTGCTGCTGGCCGCCCGAGAGCTGATGCGGGAACTTCGCCCGGAATTCGGCAGGCTCGAGCCGCAAGAGATGCAGAAGCTCGTCGATGCGCGCTTCGATCCGGGCCTTGGGCCAGCGCAACAGGCGCGGCACCGTCGCGATGTTGTCGGCGACATTCCAATGCGGGAAGAGGCCGATCGACTGGATCACATAGCCGATGCCGCGCCGCAGCGTCTCCGGCTTGATGGCGGCGATGTCCTGCCCGTCGATGCGGATCGCGCCTTCGTCGGGCCGGATCAGCGCGTTGATCAGGCGAAGCGTCGTCGATTTGCCGCAGCCCGAGGGGCCGACGAAGGCGCAGAGCGTGCGCGCCTCGATCGTGAGCGACATGCCGTCGACGGCGCCATGGCCGCCGTAGCGCTTCACCACATGGTCGAGCTCGATCACGGCAAGCCTCTTCACGGCGTTCGCCTCGCGATGCCGAGCAGGAGCTGGAAGATGAAATCGACGCGCGAGCGCCATGAAGATCGTCGGCACCGCGCCGAGCAGCATGAGATCGAGCGCGCGCTGGCCGAGGCCGAGGAAGACGAAGCTTCCAAGGCCGCCGGCGCCGATGAGGGCGGCGACGACCGCAAGCCCGATCGCCTGCACGGTGACGATGCGCAGGCCCGAGAGCAGCACGGGAAGCGCGATCGGCGCCTCGACGCGCAACAGGATCTGCCCTGCCGTCATGCCCATGCCGCGCGCCGTCTCGACCACCGATGGCCGGCACGCTCGCGAGCCCCGCGAAGGCGCCGCGCGCCATCGGCAGAAGCGAATAGAGCACGAGCGCGATGATGGCCGGCGCGACGCCGATGCCGGAGATGCCGATCCGGCGCAGCGCCGGAAAGGCGCCCGAGAGCGCGGCGAGCGGCCCGATCAGGAGGCCGAAGAGCGCGATCGAGGGGATGGTCTGGACGATGTCGAGCGCGCCGAAGATCGACGGTGTGCCAGCGCGGCCGGCGCTGCGCCGCGATGCCGAGCGGCACGCCGATGAGAAGCGCGAGCGCGACCGAGAGCGTCACGAGGAAGCCGTGCCGCTGAGACGGCGTCGGCGAAGGCTTCGCGCCGGTTCGCCGCCTCCTTGGCGAGCGAAAGCTGATCGAACACGCCCATGAGCCCGGCGACGAGAAGCACGGCCACGACGCCGATCACGACGCCGGCCTTGGCGGCAAGGCCGGCGTTCGAGGCGGCGCAGCGCGTCGCCCGCGGCGAGCACCGCCGCAAGCTCCATGATCCAGAATCCGCCCGGCGAGCGAGGCGCGCGCGATCGGCGTCGCGGTGGCGACGAGATCCGCGGCGGCCACGCCGGCGGTGAGCGGCAGGAGGATGAGCGAGCACGAGCGCGGCCGCGAGCGCGGCGAGGTGGAGGGCGCGGCTCTGCGGAACGCATGACGCCGCCGCGAGCACCGCGCCGCGAGGATGACGAGCGCGAGGCTCGCGCCGCTCGCGGCCTCGAAAGAACGAGATCGCGCGGGCGCTCGCCAGGCGGTTGGGCGCAAATCCGACGAAGGCGAGGCCAAGCGCCGCGACGAGCGCCGCGAGCACGAGGACGAACAGGACGCGATTGCGGATCATGAGCCCGAGCCGTCCGCCATCGCGGCGCGCGAGGCGCCAAGATGGATTGCCTCGCGCGGCTTTGCCTCGTGTCGCCTCGCCTCGTGCTGCCGAGGCCGCGGTCGAGGCCGGCCGGCCGCAAGTCGCCGGGCCTTACTTCAGCAAGCCCTTTTCCGTGAGATAGGCCTTCGCCACTTGCGCGGCGTCCTGGCCTTCGACGGCGATCTTGGCGTTCAGCCCTTGCAGGGTCTCGAGCGTCGAGCGTCGCGAAGGCGGGCTCGAGCGCGTCCTTGATCACCGGCGCACGTTCGAGCACCTCCTGGCGCACCACGGGAGCCGGCTGATAGACGGGCTGCACGTTCTTCGGATCGGAGAGCACGACGAGATTGAGCGCGGCGATCGCGCCGTCCGTGCCATAGGCCATGGCGGCGTTGACGCCGGAGGTGCCGTCGGCCGCGGCCTTCTCGGTCGCCGCCGTGTCGCCGCCCGAGAACACCAGGAGCTGGTCGCTCTTCAGCTCGAAGCCATAGGCCTTCTGGAAGGCCGGCAGCGCCGCGGCGCTTTCGACGAACTCGGCGGAACCCGCGACCTTGACCTGGCCGCCGCCCTTCACCCAGGCGGCGAAATCATCGAGCGTCTTCAGCTTGTTCTTCTCGGCCACGTCCTTGCGCACCGCGATCGCCCAGGTGTTGTCGGCGGGCGCCGGCGCGAGCCAGACGAGCTTGTTCTTCTGCAGGTCGAGCTCGCGCGCCTTCTCATAGGCCTTGTGCGCATCCTTCCACAGGGGATCGGAATCCATCGAGAAGAAGAAGCCGGCATTGCCGGTGTATTCGGGATAGATGTCGATCTCGCCCGCGATCAGGGCCGTGCGCACGATCTTGGTGTTGCCGAGCTGCACCTTGCTGACGACGTCGAGACCTTTGTTGCGCAGCAAGAGCACGATCATATTGCCCAAGAGCGCACCCTCGGTGTCGATCTTCGAGCCGACCGTCACCTTTTCGGCGGCGAAGGATGGAGCGGCGAAGATCGTCGATGAGAGAGAAGCCGCGAGGACCAACGCGCCCGCGACCTGCCTGCGTGTAAACGACATTGTTATCTCCCGTGAAAAATCGGCCACATGTTATCCCGGCGCCTGTGGCGGCGCCATCGCCGCCCCTCTCCCGACAATACTCAATGCCGCCTGATGCGCGGCTGATCGGCGCGCAGCTGATCGAGCGGGCCGCCGACCTTGATCGACCCCGGCAGCGGATGCCCGACGATGTCCTCGGCGAGCTCGGCGGCCTCGATCAGGCGTGGAAGATCGACTCCGGTCTTTATGCCCATCTCCTGCAGCATGAAGACGAGATCCTCGGTGCATACGTTTCCGGCGGCGCCCTTATGGGCCGCGAAGGGACAGCCGCCGAGCCCCGCCACGGCCGCATCGAAGAGGTCGACGCCCATTTCGAGCCCGGCAAGCGCATTGGCGATGCCCATGCCGCGCGTGTCGTGAAGATGCAGCCCGAGACGAAGCCGCGGATGACGCTCGCGCACCGCGCCGATCATGCGCTTGATCGAGAGCGGCGTCGCCCAGGCCATCGTGTCGGCGAGCGAGAGCGTCCTGATGGTGAGGTCGTTCTCGGCGGCGAGCTCGAGGATATCGTCGATCAGCCCGAGCACCTTCGCGATCGGGACATCACCCTCGAAATTGCAGCCGAAGGCCGCCATGATCGAGGCGCGGTCGACCGGCACGCCATGGCGCTTGTAGAGCGCGACGATGTCCCGCTGGGCCTCGAGATTCTGCGCGAAATCGCGGTTCTGGTTGCGCTTGAGGAAGGTCTCCGACGCGGTGAGCGAGATCGAGCCTTGCAGGTCGAGCCGCTTTGCCGCGACGGCCCGCTCGAACCCCTTGGCGTTGAGCCAAAGCGCCGTGTAGCGAATGCCGGGTCTGCGCTCGAAGCGCGCCACGACCTCGTCCGCATCGGCCCAGCCGGGCACGTTTTTCGGATTGACGAAGGAGGCGACCTGGATCTGCTTCAGCCCCGTTGCCGAAAGCGCATCGATCAGCTCGACCTTGCGCGCGGTGGCGATCACGCCCTTCTCGAACTGGAAGCCCTCGCGCGGGCCCTCCTCGTTGATCTCGACGGTTTTCGGCAGGTCGGACATGGAGCCTTCGTCACTTCCCGTAATTCGCCGAAAGATAGGTCGCGATTTCCTTGGCGTCGCCATCGTCGATCGGCGCGCCGAAAGCCTTGATCATCTTCGCCACCTCGGCGTCCCAGCCGGCCTTGTCGAGAAAGGGCGCGTTCATCGGGATATAGTCGACGCTGTGGCAGGCGCCGCAATTGTTCAGCACCGTGTCGCGCCCGGGGCCCGGCTTGAGCACGATGGCCGTCTCGTCCGCGCGCGCCGCCGGCATGCCCGAGGCGAGACCGGCAAGGAGACAAAGACCCAGAAATCCGGCCGAAACCCCAGCCGAGACAAAGCGTGTCATGTCGTTCATCCGCATTCCTTTGAGCCTCCGCCGATCGGATCAAGCCACTTCGAGCGCGAGGCGCGCGACGGCATTGTGGTGATAGCCCGCCGGATTGGCGATCGCCGTCATGGGCTGGCTCTGGCCGATCGCGTTCGTCGCCTTGGCGAGGATGTCGAGCTTGCCTCTGGCAGCTCGCCCGAGGGGCGCCTGCCACGAACGGAAGGAGTAGCGCCCGAGATCCTGGCCGAGCTCGGCGCTCGCCCAGCTCTTGCCGCCGTCTTGCGAAACCTCGACGATCGAGATGCCGAAGCCCGCATCCCAGGCGATGCCCCCGATCGTGACCATGTCGCCCGCCTTCACCTCGGCGCCACCGAGCGGCGAGGTGATGAGCGAATTCACCATGATCTCGGTGATCGGCGTGTTCGCCGGGCTTTCTTGCGAAACGAAGCGCTGCGTCGACGGGAAAAGGCGCGCCGGCACGCGATAGGCGGCCTTCATCCAGAAGTTGTCGAGAGGCTTCGCCCGCGCTTCGACCCTCGTCAGATGCTTCATCCAATAGGTGGCGGTCCAACCGGGCGCGATGAGGCGCGCCGGGAAGCCGTTGAAATGCGGCAGCGGCTCGCCGTTCATCTCATAGGCGACGATGGTGTCGGGATCGAGCGCCTTCCAGGCCGGCAGGCTCTTGACGAAGTCCGGCGTCTTGTCGAGCACCGGCCCGTCGGCGCCGTCGAAGGCGATCTCGATCGTCTCATCCTTGAGCCCGGCCTTGGCCAAAATGTCCTTGAGCCTTGCGCCCTTCCAGCGCGCGTTGCCCATCGCGCCCACGCCCCATTCGACGCCCGCGACATGCGGGTTCGCGAGGCCGCGGCGGTTGCCCGAGCATTGGCAAACGGCGACGAATTCCACCGGCTCGTAATCCTTCTTCAACTCGTCGAAGCCGAGGTCGAAAGGCTTGATGGCGCCCTCCCCGCCGATGGAGAGGCGCCAGGTCGCGGCATTGACGTTCGGAATGTCGGCCAAATGATAGCGCACGAAGAAGGCATCGTTCGGCGTGATCGCGTCCTTGAAGACCGCGATCGGGGATTCATAATTCGGCGGCCGGTAGGAGAGCTTGATCAGCGGCGCCTTGCCCGGCAGCGCCTCGAGCCGCGCTTCCGCTCCGACGCCCGCGGGCAAGCGTGGATCGAGCGGGGGCGCGCTCGGCGGCGAGCAACGGCCGCGGTCGCGCTTCCCAGCAAGGGCGCGCCCATCGCGGTGCCGGCTGCGAGCCGCAGCATATCCCGGCGGTTCATGGCATGGCTCGGCATCGGCTCCTCCTCGTGCCGCCGGTCGATTCCGGCGTGCCTTGTCGAGAACATCTATCGTCAGACGAGCCAAAGTCCAGTTCGCTCGGGGCGTGGCCCCATGACGAAGCGCCGCTGGTCCAGAGGAGACACCGAGCCATCACCATATCTTGATCGCCCGTGGATCGATTCCGGTGGTCTCCATCGGTCGAGGCCGGACGATTAGGCGGCAAGCGTTTTTGCCACCTCGCGCGCCGCGGCGAGCGTCTCCTCGATATCGTCCTTGGAATGCGCGAAGGACAGGAACAGGTTCTCATAGGCGCCCGGATGGAACAGGATGCCGCGGTCGAGCATGCCCTCCCACCATTTGCGGAACATCGCATGATCGGCGTGGCGCGCGGCATCGCGATAATTGCGGATCGGATGCTTCGAGAACCACACCTGCAAGACCGGGCCGACGCCGACCACGAAAGCGGGCAGCCGCGCGTCGCTCATGAATGCGCGTGAGCCCTGCGTCAGGACGTTCGGCGCGTCGTACAGGCCTTCGTAGGCACCAGGCTCGGCGAGCTCGTCCAGCGTCGCATTGGCGGCGGCGACCGCGATGGTGTTGGCGCTGTAGGTGCCGGCCATCGACACCTTGCCTTCGGCGACCGAGCGCCATGATGTCGCGGCGCCCGCCCATGGCCGCCACGGGAAAGCCGCCGCCGACGCCCTTCGCGAAGATCGAAAGATCGGGCGTGATCCCGTAATGACCCTGCGCGCCGGCGAGACCGAGGCGAAAGCCGGTGATGACCTCGTCGAAGATGAGCACGATGCCGGCGCTGGCGCAGCGAGCTCGCGCATGGCTTCGAGATAGCCGGGCTCGGGCAGGATGCAGCCGGTGTTGCACATCACCGGCTCGGTGAGCACGGCCGCGATATCGTCACCCTCGCGCGCGATCGCTTCCTTCAGCGCCTCGACATCGTTCCAGTTGAGGATGATGAGGCTGCGCTCGATGTCCTTGGGCATGCCCGGCCCTTGCGGCACGGGAATCGGGCGGTCCTGCGAGCCGGCGATCGGGCGGATGCTTGCTCCAGTACACCCCGTCGGAGAAGCCGTGATACATGCCCTCGAAGCGGATCACCTTGTTGCGGCCCGTGAAGGCTCGCGCCAGGCGCACCGCATAGAGCACCGCCTCGGTGCCGGTGTTGCACAGGCGGACCTGGTCGAGGCTCGGCACCGCCGCGATGATCTTGCGCGCGAGCTTCGTCTCTTCGGCGGCCGGCAGGGCGAACATCGTGCCCTGCTTCTCGATCGCCTCGATGACGGCCCTGGTCACCTTCGGCGGACGATGGCCGAGCAGCATCGGGCCGAGGCCGAGAAGGTAATCGATGTAGCGGTTGCCGTCGACGTCGACGAGATGGGCGCCCTCGCCGTGATCGACGAAGATCGGATGAGGTTCCCACCCCGACCAGGTGGCGCGTGCGGTCGAGTTCACGCCACCTGGGATGAGCTTCGAGGCTTCGGCAAACAGCGCGCGGCTGCGAGCATAGCGATGGGCGTTGGCGTAGGCTGGCATCAAGCGTGATCCTCCAGGCGTAAGGCCGACCCTTCGAGCCGAGAGCTGGCGCGCGCCGGGCGATCGGAAGTCGAGGGATGGTGCGAAATCGCAGCAACAAGCGTGCCACGTGGGCGACGCAATAATATCAAGCGCTTGACTGTCAACCTGCTGAGCGCTCTCCGACATTTTTTGGAGGAGGCACAAGTGCAGGCTCGCGCTGGGAGGCAAAAAAACTCGGACGCAAGAAAAACTCGCCGGCCACCAACGCGCAGCTTGCCGCCGGTCCGCGCGCGGCCCGGGTTTCGAGAGCTCGCCTCGAGAGCGGCCGTCCTTAAAGCGGGTTCGCGTTGAAGGTGTTGCAGGCGGAGATCTGCCCACTCTTCAGCCCGGTCGAGAACCAGCGCGTGCGCTGCGCCGAGGAACCATGGGTGAAGCTGTCGGGCACGACATAGCCTTGCGTCTCCTTCTGCAGAGTGTCGTCGCCGACGGCGGAGGCGGCTTTGAGCGCATCGTCCACATCGCCCTGCTCGAGGATCTTGAAACGCTGGTCGGCATTGGCCGCCCAGACGCCGGCGAAACAATCGGCCTGCAGCTCGACGCGCACCTGGAGCCCATTCGCATCCCGGTCACCGACGCGCTTCTGCGCGGCCTCGACCTTAGGCAGCGTTCCGATCACATTCTGGATGTGATGGCCGATCTCATGGGCCACCACATAGGCGATGGCGAAGTGGCCCATCCTGACGCCGAATTGCCGCTGCATATCGTCGAAGAACCCGAGATCGAGATAGACCTTCTGATCGAGCGGGCAATAGAACGGGCCGGCGGTGCGCTGGCCGGGGCCGCAGGCGGTCGAGGTCTGCGTTGCTGTAGAGCACGAGCTTCGGTGGCGGATAGGATTTTCCCGTTTGCTGCGGCAGCACCTCTCCCCATACTTTTTCGGTATTGGCGAGCACGGCCGAGATGAAGCGATGGGATTCGTCGGTGGGCGCGCCGGAGGGCTGAGGCTCCTGCTGCGCCTGTTGCGTCACCTGGTCACCGCCGCCCGAGAGCAATTCAGCCCCCCCGATCAGGATGCGCGGGTCGATGCCGAGCGCATAGCCGATCAGGCCGAGGACGACGATCGTCCCGATGCCGAGGCCGCCTCTGCCGCCGGGGATCGGCATGCCCCCTCCGAAGCCGCCGGAGCCGCGCACATCTTCCAGGTTTTCGGATTGCTCGCTCTCGTCGAGACGCATGGGAGTCTCCTCGCAAGGCTGACGCGACCTCTCAAGGTTCTAGCAGCTTACGCCTCGAAATTGAAAGTATTTGGTATGATTTCGACCCGCCATAAATGCTTCGACAACGAATATTAATCGGTTATGGATCACCTTTGTGCGAGCATTCATTCAGCCGTATAGTTCAACCTGTTTCTAAAAATCGAAATGCGAGAAGAGTTTTTCATGCAGAAGACGTTTCCGTCGATCCTGGCATTTATGATCATGTACTTCTTCGCATCCGAGGCGCAGGCGGCGGCGAAAACGGTCGACGTCATCTCGGAGGTCGAGACGCCGGTCGCCTACCATCCCGTGGTGCTCGGCGAAGCCTGCAAATTCGGCGTGGTGCCGCGCATCGTGATCACCAGGCCGCCGGTGGATGGCGCGCTTCTCGTTCAGACGGAGGTGGTGCGCATCCCCGATTCCGACCCTGTCTGCTCCGGCAAGGTGTCGCGGGCCGCCGTCATTTATTACAAATCGGTGGTCGGCTATCGTGGCCCGGACAGCTTTATCTATGAGGAGGTGCCCGATTCAGGCCGGACCTTCGAAATCGACCTCGATATCAAATGAAGGGACGAATGCCGGCGCAAGCCCACCAGGCATGGGCCGCATGGTTGGTGGTTCGAGAGGGAGTATCCGCAAAAAGCGTTTCGAGATGAAGCTCGTTGGAGCCTCGCCGAACGATCGTCGGGAAGCAGCGCGGCATTTGAGATCGCGCGCAAGCCAGCGATGATCACGAAGCTTCGAACGCTTTCTTGATCGCCAGGAGATCGCGCCAGACGAGGCGCTTTTGTGCCGGCTGGCGCAAGAGATAGGCGGGGTGCAAGGTCGGCATGGTCGGGATGGCGCGCCCGGCGATGGTGCAGGTTGCCCACCGTCCGCGGGCTTGCATGATCCCCTCCCTCACGCCGAGAAGCGTCTGGGTCGACGGCGCGCCGAGCGTCACCAGGAGCCGCGGCGCGACGAGCTCGATCTGGCGCTGGATGAACGGCAAGCAGGTCGCCGTCTCTTGCGGCGTGGGCGTGCGATTCCCGGGCGGACGCCAGGCGACGATGTTGGCGATATAGACATGGCGGCGGTCGAGCCCGATCGCGAAAAGCATCTTGTCGAGCAAACGTCCGGCCCGTCCCACGAAGGGCTTGCCCTGGCGGTCCTCATCGCCTCCGGGCGCTTCGCCGACAAGCATCAGCCCCCCTTCGGGATTGCCGTCCGCGAAGACGAGGCGCGTCGCGGTCGCTTTCAAGGCACAGCCGTCGAAGGCGTCGAGCACGGCACGCAGCTCGTCGAGCGTTCGCGCCGACGCGGCGAGAGCGCGCGCCGTCTCCACCGCCTCGAGCGGTGCGACCGGCGCCGCGCGTCGCTGCGGCGCGGGCGCGGAAGCTTGAGCACGCGGCGCCGAAGGAGGCGCCATGGGCGCCATGGGCCGCGCGGCTTCGCCGCCGCTCGCCGGGCCGCGCCTCTCATCTCGGGCTCGGCGCTCGCCACGCTCGGCCTCGCCACGCGATGGTGCCGCCTGCCGGCTTTCGGCAAAGCGATCATGGGGCGCATCGTCGAGCGCCCAATCCGCGCCGGCATCGACATGCCAGCGCAAGACGGTCGCGGCGACTTCAGGGTCGAGCGGCGTGGCCATCCGGCAAGTCTAGAGCTTTCGAGGCGAGGCGGATAGCGGCTCGGCGATAACGCAAGGCCTGGATTTTTGGCCGGCGGGTGCCGCAAGAGGGCGTGGCAGGACGAGCCGGGTTCACGGCGGCGTGCGCCGGGCACCCTTCTTCTCGACGGCGCGTAGACGCGCGCGGGTGCCGGCAATCAACGCGTCGAGGTGCCCGAAGTCAGCGCGCTCGAAGGCTCGTCCTCGTCGCTTTTTCCCTGGCGACGTCGCGCGAGTGAAGCCGCGGGCTTCAGCGGGACGATGTTCGTGTCGAAAGGGGGCGACGGCGGCCATTCGCTCTTGTCGGAGCGTTGCGCCGTCATCGGCGCGAGCAGCCTCGGCACTTCGCGGCTCGGGACCGCCGGGCTGAAGAGGTATCCCTGAACCTGGTCGACGCCGGGCTTCGCGGCGATCAGCTTCAATTGTTCCTCGGTTTCGACGCCTTCCATCACGACCGTCATGCCGAGCTGCGAGCTCAAGCGTGCCACGCCGTGCAGCAAGGTCAGCGAGCGTTCGCTCGAGCCGATGCCCTTGAGGAAGGAACGATCGATCTTCACCTTGTCCAACGGGAAGTTGTGCAAATAGCTCAAGCTTGAATACCCCGTGCCGAAATCATCGAGCGAGATGCGCACGCCCATCTCCCGCAAGGTCTCGAGCGCGAGCCGCGTCGAATGCGTGTTCTGAAGCAGCGTCGTCTCGGTGATTTCGATCTCGAGGCGCGTCGCGGGCAAGCCCGATATCGAGAGAGCGTGCTGCACGGCCTTGGTCACGTCGCTGCGACTGAATTGCGTCGAGGAGATGTTCACGGCGACATGAATATCGTGCGGCCATTTCATGCATTCGAAACAGGCCTTCTGCAGCACCAGATTGCCGATCTCGACGATCACGCCCATCTCTTCCGCCACCGGGATGAACTCGGCGGGCGAAACCATGCCGCGCTGCGGGTGCGACCAGCGCAACAGCGCCTCGAAGCTCGCGATCTTCTGCGTCCGCAAGCTGACGAGCGGCTGGTAGTAGACATCGAATGCACCCCCAGCGAGGGCGTTGCGCAGATCGAGCTCGAGACTGCGACGAGCTTGCGCCTCGACATCCATGTCCTTCTCGAAGAAGTGCCAGGTGCTGCGCCCGTTGGACTTGGCTCGATAGAGCGCCATGTCGGCGTTCTTCAGGAGCGTATCGGCGTCGATCCCGTCGCGCGGCGCGATGGCGATGCCGATGCTCGCCCCGATGATCACCTGATGTCCATCGACGTCGAAGGTCTCGTTGAGCAGGTTGACGATGCGCTTGGCGAGCGAGGCGGCCTGGTCCGCGCGCCGCATCGGAGATTGCACGATGACGAATTCGTCGCCGCCGAGGCGGGCAACGAGATCGGTGCCGCGCACCACCGTGCGCAGGCGATCGGCCACCGAGCACAAGAGCTCGTCCCCTTGCGAATGCCCGAGCGTGTCGTTGACCTGCTTGAATTGATCGAGATCGATGAACAGGATCGCGCAGCGCTCGTGCTTCTCCCGCGTGCGCACGAGCACCTGCATGATCTCTTCGCGAAAATGGGTGCGGTTCGGCAGTTTCGTCAGAGGGTCGTAACGCGCGAGATGCTTGATCGCCGCCTCCGCGGCGCGCCGCTCGGTGACATCCTCGACGAGGACCACCGAGCCTCCGCCGTTCATCGCCTGGAAGGTGAAGGACAGGGAACGGCCATCCTCCGTCGTGGTGAAGAGCGGCGTCTCGACGCGGCGCGAGAGCCGCTCCTCGAACCCCGTCGTCAGCCTGTGCACATCGGCTTCCGCGACCCGCTGGGCACGCGCCGATTCGTCGAGCAGCGCCTTGACCGAGGCGCCTCTGCGGGACGTATCGGGCGAGGCTCCGAACATGCCGTGGATGCGGTTGTTGGCGACGACCAGGCTGTGGTCCGCATCGAACATGATGAGGCCGAGCGGCATGTTGTTGAGTGCGGTGTCGAAGCGGTTGGCGAGCAAGGCTACGTCGCGCGCCGATATCAGCGCGTCGAAGAGGGTGCGACGCAGCCGTGCGGAGATGGAGTTGATGCTCAAGAACAGGGGGATGACCACGACGCCGAGAATGAGCCAATAGGCGCTGCCGGCCGCCATCAGGGCGAGCGACAGCGGGATGGCGGCGCCGACGATCTGCGTGTGCACGAGGGTCGGGCTCGAGAAGTTCCGCCCTGAGATTCCCGTGAGATAGGCGAGCGTCGTGGAAAAGCTCAGAAGGCGAAGGAAGGGATCGGTGGAAACGATGAAGGTCGCGAGACACCAGGCGCCGATGAGCAGCACCGAGGCGGCCGAGCCGGCGACGTAGCGCAGCTCCCAGACCCGCGCGGCCTCGACGGTCTTGATGCTTTCGCGCCGACTGCCGAAACGACGAATGTCGAGCACGCGCAGATAAGCGATCGCCGGCATCGCCACGGCGCAAAGGAGAAGCCAGGCCTCGCCGGTTCTGACCGCCGTGATGAAGGCCGCCGCCGCGACCCCGATCGAGCCGATAAAGAGCGTTCGCGCATCCTGGTAGAGCGAACCCACCAGGGAAATGTAGATTTCCTTCGGAAGCCCGTCCTGACGGTGAAGCCGGTCAACCCAAAAAGATAATCGCATCGTGCCATCGTAATCTTCGGTGGAGCGGCGGAAATCCTATCGATATCTCATTAAGACTTGGTTGGCTTCAGCGTTCAAACACTCCTGAGTTAACCAATTTCGCGGTCGAAACCTGTGGGAATCCAAAACGAAACCGCAACTCATCAATCAAGTTTTGGCGGGCGACTTTTGCTCACTCCTTCGGGCGTGCCCATCTCAAGGCGAGCTCGCATTGCGGCAGGGCGGACCAGGCCCGACCGTCGAACCTATTGTATCTTCTGATAGGCCTGCTCGAAATTGGCGAGCTGTAGCGGGACGCTGATGTTTTCCTTGGTGAGGTTCTGGAAGCTCACGGCGAGCTTCTTGCCGCCCTTCAGCTCGGCGAGCATGTCCGGCGAGATCGGCATCGCGGCATAGCAGCCTTTCAGATCGCAAGTCTGGAGCGGCAAGGTGAGCGGCTTCTTGTCGTCGATCTGCAAGCTGACGCCGGCCGGCAGGAACAGCCCGACTGGAATCTGCACCGCGAGGCGTCGGCTGGTGCGTATCGGCCGGCACGCGCACGCTCACGGCCGCGATGAGCTGACCCGTCTTCTGCAGGACCGCGGTTTGCTCGAGCGCGCATTCGAGCGCGCCTTGGCGCGCCTCGCTGGCGCAGCGCGACACCCATTCGGTGCCTTGAGGTTGAGGCGCGCCCTCGCCCGAAGCCGGAGGCGCGACGGGGGTCGCGGCTTGCGCCGCGGGCGGGGGACCGGCCTGCGACACGGCGGGCTTTGCCGGCGCTTTCGGCTTCACCTGCGCGGAGGACGAAGCGACGGAGGCCAACAGGAAGCACAGGGCTCCGGTCAGGATGAATTTAAGGTCCTTCTTCATCAATTCACCTGTCGAGGGTTGAACGGTCTTGCCCGCGCTTTCCTGGCAGAACAGTGTTCGCCACGAGGCCACGGCTAATTTGCTCTTAGCAGGGTTTTGCGCGCCTGCCACTCCCGATCTTGGGAGTCGATGCTGACCATAATTAGCGTTGTGAATGGCTGTCCTGTAAAAATCGCGAAGGCGGCGTGAGCCCATGCCTCAAGGCCGCGCCTCGAGGCCGCATGATGGGAAGGCATTGCGTTTCCGGCGGAATGTGCCTGAATAAGGGACCCACGACACCGGAGGCTGAATGGCGGCCTTTGACGAGATGACACTGCCGGACGGCAAGGCCCGGGATGCGTATGGACGCCTGGCCCGCTGGCTCGAGGGCGCGCCATCCGAGCTCCTGTCGTCCCGCCGCAGCCAGGCCGAGCTGCTCTTCCGCCGCATCGGCATCACCTTTGCGGTCTACGGCGACAAGGACGCGACCGAGCGCCTCATCCCCTTCGATCTCGTGCCGCGCATTTTCGCGCGCGAGGAATGGCAAAGGCTCGAGACCGGGCTGGTGCAACGCGTCAAGGCGTTGAACATGTTTCTCGGCGACGTCTACGGCGCGCGCGACATCTTGCGCGCGGGCATCGTGCCTTCGGATCTCGTTTATCGAAACCCCCAATACCGGCCGGAAATGGTCGGCCACCCGATGCCGCACGGCGTCTATGTGCACATCGCCGGCATCGACATCGTGCGGGTCGACGACAAGGATTTCTACGTTCTCGAGGACAATGCCCGCACCCCCTCGGGCGTCTCCTACATGCTGGAGAACCGCGAGGTGATGATGCGCCTGTTTCCGGAGCTGTTCCACGCGCATCGGGTGGCGCCCGTCGAGAATTATCCCGACGTGCTGCTCGCCACCCTGCGTTCGGTCGCGCCGGTGACGGCGAGTGCCGATCCCACCGTGGCGGTGCTGACGCCCGGCCAGTTCAACTCGGCCTATTACGAGCACTCCTTCCTCGCCGACAAGCTCGGCGTCGAGCTGGTCGAAGGGCGCGACCTCTTCGTGCGCGACGACATCGTCTACATGCGCACGACGGAAGGCCCGCGCCGCGTCGACGTCGTCTACCGCCGCGTCGACGATGATTTCCTCGACCCTTTGGCCTTCAGGCCGGATTCGACGCTCGGCGTTCCCGGTCTCTTCGGCGCCTATCTCGCGGGCAATGTCACGCTCGCGAATGCCGTCGGCACCGGCGTCTGCGACGACAAGGCGATCTACACCTACATGCCCGAGATCATCCGCTTCTATCTCGGCGAAGAGGCGATCTTGAAGAACGTGCCGACCTGGCGTTGCCGTGAGCCGCAGGCCCTCGCCTATGTTCTCGATCACCTCGACGAGCTTGTGGTCAAGGAGGTGAACGGCTCGGGAGGCTACGGCATGCTCGTCGGCCCGCACGCCACCAAAGGGGAGATCACGAGCTTCACGTCGAAGCTCAAGGATCGCGCCCGAGAATTTCATCGCCCAGCCGACGCTCGCCCTGTCGACCTGCCCGACCTTTTCGGACAGCGGCATTTCGGCGCGGCATGTGGATTTTCGCCCCTTCGTGCTTTCCGGCGCGGACGGGGTGCGCGTCGTTCCCGGCGGCCTCACGCGCGTCGCCATGAAGCAAGGCTCGCTCGTGGTGAATTCGAGCCAGGGCGGGGGCACCAAGGACACATGGGTGATCGATGGCTGAAGCGCTCCGCGCCGGCGGATCCCGGCCTGGCTCCGGCGCGCCTCCTTGGCCGCCGCGGGAATGCGAGCAAGCTGGCGCCGGCGGCGGGCGAGCGCCCGGCCATGCGAGCTGAGAGGCGGCGATGCTCTCGCGCGCCGCCGACAATCTCTTCTGGCTTGCGCGCTATCTCGAGCGCGCCGACTACATCGCCCGCATCATCGACGCGACGCAGCGCCTCTCGGCCTTGCCGCGCGCCTATGGCGGGGCCGGGAGCGAATGGGAGAGCGCCCTCGAATCGGCCGGAGCCGCCGACGTCTTCCACGAAGCCAAAAGCAAGGCGAAAGCCGATGAGAGCGGCGTCGTCGAGTTCCTCGTGTTCGATGGCGAAAATCCATCCTCCATCCGCAATTGCATCGATCTTGCCCGCACCAATGCGCGCGCCGTCCGCACCGCGCTCACCATGGAGATGTGGGAGGGCATCAACAGCGCCTGGCTCGAGCTCAAGCGTTTCGAGGAAAGGCGCGGGAAGGAATGCCTGCTCGATCTCGAGGAGCTCGGCCGCTTTCTCGCCTTCGTCAAGCAGACCTCGCTCCATTTCGACGGCTCGTCGAACCGCACCATGCTGCGCAACGACGCCTATTGGTTCTCCCGCCTCGGACTTTACGTCGAGCGTGCCGACAACACGGCGCGCATCCTCGACGTGAAATACCATGTGCTGCTGCCGGAAACCGAGAAGATCGGCGGCTCCCTCGATTATTTCCAATGGACGGCGATCTTGCGCGCGGTTTCGGCGCACACCTCCTACCATTGGGTGTATCGGCAGGGCATCAAGCCCTGGCTCGTCGCCGATCTTCTGATCCTGCGCCCCGAGATGCCGCGTTCGCTGACCTCTTGCTATGAGAATATCGTGCGCCATCTCGATTCGCTCGGGCTTTCGCATGGTCGCCAGGGCGCCTCGCAGCGCCATGCGCGCGCCATGCTGGGGCGGCTCGAGAACGAGAAGATCGAGACCATCTTCCAGAGCGGGCTGCACGAATTCATCACCGCCTTCATCGGCGACAACACCCGCCTCGGCACCGCGATCGCCGAGCAGTATCTGACGTGAAGCCTGGGCCGCACTCGCGCCGGGCGATGAAGCGGCCCTCTCTCGCGGCCGCCTGAGACATGCGACTGAGCATCCGCCACGAGACGCTCCACCATTTTGCGCAACCCGCGAAATCGGTGATCCAGAGCTTGCGTCTCACGCCGCGCAACCATGAGGGCCAGCATGTGGTGCATTGGCACATCGACATCGATGTGGAGTGCCGGCTCAAGGCGTCGCAGGACGCTTTCGGCAACATCGTGCACGGCTTCACCTCGAACGGCCCCCATGCGGTGGTCGCGGTGACGGCGGTCGGAGAGGTCGACACCTTCGACACGCGCGGCGTCGTGAGCGGCGCCGTCGAGCGCTTTCCGCCGGAGCTTTATCTGCGCCCGACGCCGTTGGCGAAGGCGAGCGCCGCTCAAAGAGCCGAGGCGGAGGCGTCGATGGCAGGCGAAGAGCGCGCGCTCGACCGCCTGCACGCGCTGCTGCGCGCCCTCTCCCCGGCCGATCCGGCAAGCGCCCGGCAGGCGCAAGCCGGTGCCCTCTACGCGCAGGCGGCCGAGGCCGGCGAAGCGAGCGCCGAGGACCTCGCGCATCTCTTCATCGCCTTGGCGCGCTTCGCCGAGATCCCCGCCCGCTACGTCGCGGGCTATCGCCTCGACGAGACCGACGCGTTGCCGAACGCGATGCATGGCTGGGCGGAGGCCTTCGTGCCGGGGCTCGGCTGGGTGGGATTCGATCCGGCAACCGGCGTCTGTCCCGACGAGCGCTATGTGCGCGTCGCCATCGGCCTCGATGCGCTCGGCGCGCGCTCGACGCGTGCCGCCTACACGGGGGGCACGGAGCCGGCAACCGAGATCCGGCTTTCGGTCACGCAGTTGCGTGCGCGCGGCCAGGGCTGAGTGAGAGCCGGGCCTTCCGTGGGCATCTCACCGAATCGCAAGCATGACACAATGTCGTGATCGCGGATGCGTCACGCCTCGCCTCGTCTTGCCCGGGACGCCGTGGGCGTATTTGAGTAGCCGCGACGAGGAAATCAAAGGTGGCTCATGCGCGTCCCTGCACAACTCATCAAAGCCCTATCGGTCGCGGTGATCGGCAGCCGCCGGCTTGGCGGGGCCGAGCACGCCGCGAGCCCTGGCGCAAAGCCCGGAGGCGGCGCCGCGCGAGGTGCCGGCGCGCATGTTGCCCGTGCCGACGACGGTGAGCCCGCAAATGCAAAAGATCGTCGCCGGGCCGCTGCGCGCCGAACTGGGACCTCCTGCCGAAGACCGGTGAGGAATGGAAGGCGCTTGCCGATGCCGGCGCGGCGGCGCACCATGAAGAACCTTCCGGCATGGCGCGAGCACCTCCACGTCAAGGTCGAACCTGGCGTCATGGACGGGGTGAAGGTCTTCACGGTGACGCCCGAAGTCGTCGCGCCGGAAAATCGCGATCGCCTGCTCATCCATGTGCATGGCGGCTGCTACGTCTTCAGTCCCGGCGAGGCGGCGACGGCGGAAGCCATCCTCATGGCCGGCTTCGGGCACATCAAGGTGATCTCCGTCGATTACCGCATGCCCCCGGAAGCCTATTTCCCCGCCGCGCTCGACGACGCCGTGACGGTCTGGAAGGCCGCCTTGAAAACGAATGACCCGAAGAAAATGGGCTTCATCGGCACCTCGGCGGGCGGAGCGCTGACGCTCGAAATGGTGTTGCGCGCGAAAGAGCTCAACCTGCCGCTTCCGGGCGCGGTCGCCTCCGGCACGCCCATGTCCGACGTGACCAAGACAGGGGATTCCTTCCACACCAACGAGAAGGTCGACAATGTGCTCGTCTCCACCAGCGGGTTTTGCGACGCCGCCGCGGCCTTCTACGCGCATGGGCATGATCTCGCCGATCCCTTGCTCTCGCCCGTCAACGGCGACATGCACGGCTTCCCGCCGACGATCCTGACGACGGGCACGCGCGACCTCCTGTTGAGCAACACCGTGCGCGTGCATCGCAAGCTGCGCAATGCCGGGCGTGGAGGCGTTCCTGCAGGTTTTCGAGGCGCAGGCCCATGCCGAATATTTGCGCGACGACACCGCGCCCGAAACCAAGGAGGCCTTCGAGGAGATCGCCGGCTTCTTCGACAAGCACCTCGGCGAAATAGGCGACGCGCGAGCAAGTTCAGCGACGCACAGCAACGCTGACAACGCTCGAGCAAAGACGAGCCGGCCACGAACGCGCCGTCGAACTGAGTGACGCGGCGCGTGGCCACGGCGCGAAGGCAAGGCTCGGCTGCGATTTTGTGGGGGCTTTTCCGCGCAATCGTGATTTGAGGCGGGAGGGATGCGGCCTATTTAGCTCGCGGCGACGATTTTCACTCCCTTCAAGGAGCCAATCATGGCAAATTGTTTTCACGGCGCCGTGGCGTCGCGAAATCCTTAAAGCTCGTGCTCGGCGGCACGGCGCTCGGTGCGTTTTCGGCGGCGTCTCCCTTCGCTGCTCTGGCCCAAACCAGGCGGGCGACGAAGAATGAAGATCGCCACCATCGGCGCCGGCCGCGAAGGCGGCACTCTCGGCACGCTCTTCGCCAAGGCCGGCCACCCGGTGATGTTCTCGTCGCGCAAGCCCGAAGAGCTCAAGGACCTGGTCGCGAGCGCCGGCCCGACGGCACGCGCCGGCACGGTCGCGGAAGCCGTCGAGTTCGGCGAGGTCGTCTTGCTCGTCGTGCCCTATGGGGCGGTCGAGCAGATCGGCAAGGATTACGGCAAGGCGCTCGCCACGAAGCCGCTCGTCATCGACGTCTCGAACCCGATCGCGCGGCGCGACGGCGACGATCTCGTGAAATCGGTCGAGCAGCAGGGCGGCGCCGGTCTCGTCACGGCGAAGCTGGTGCCCGGCGTGCATCTCGTGCGCGCCTTCAACGCCATCAACTTCGCGGCGCTCGCGAAGGACGTGAACCGTCCCGGCGAGCCGCTCGGCATACCGATGGCGGGCGACGACCAGAAGGCGATCGCGCTCGCGACCATGCTGATCAAGGAGATCGGCTTCGAGCCGGTGCTCGTCGGCGGCCTGGCGATGGGCAAATATCTGGTGCCGGGAACGCCGCTCGGCGGCGAGCACACGCCGGACGAGATTCGCCAGATCGCCGCGAAGCTCACGTGAGCGGCGACACGCGAGATCGGTGTTGACCCCCGTGGATCAGGCGACCGCCGTCGGCGCCGGCTCCCGCCGGCGCCGCCTCCCGGCTGCTGCAACGCCTCGTCGCCGTGCGGCCCGAGGAGGTGCGCGCCGTCTCCTGGTGCTGGCTCTACATTTTCGCGGTGCTGTCCTCCTATTACATCATGCGCCCGATCCGCGATCAGATGGGCATCGCGGGCGGTGTGAAAAATTTGCCCTGGCTGTTCCTCGGCACGCTCGCCGGCATGGTGCTCGTGAATCTCCCCTTCGCCTATCTCGTGAAGAAGCTGCCGCGCAGCCGCTTCATCCCGCTCACCTATCGCTTCTTCGCGGCCAACATCCTGCTGTTCGCCGTGGCCTTGCATCTCGCCGGCCCCGAGCAGACGATCTGGGTCGGCCGAATCTTCTTCATCTGGGTGTCGGTCTACAATCTCTTCGTCGTCTCGGTGTTCTGGCAGCTCAATGTCGATCTCTTCAGCCCCGAGCAAGGCAAGCGCCTCTTCGGCTTCATCGCCGCTGGCGCCACTCTCGGCGCGCTCTTCGGCTCCTCGATCACCGCGACGCTGGCGCTTTATGTATCGCCCACCTTCCTCTTGATAGGCGCCGCCCTGCTTTTGGAGGTGGCGGTGTTCGCGGTTTCGCGCCTCGCCAAGCTGTCGCCGAGCTTGCATCAAACCGAGAGTGAGAAGGTCCAAAACGAGAGGCAAAAAGGCGACGAGCGGCCCGTCGGCGGTTCCGTATTCGCGGGCATGCTGCACGCGCTCGGCTCACCTTATCTCCTGAGCGTCGGGGCGTTTCTGCTCCTCTATTCCATGACGTCGACATTCGCGTATTTTCAGCAGCAGGACATCGTCAGCCTCAGCATCAAGGACCGCGGCGCGCAGACCGCGTTCCTCGCCACGATCGATGTCGGCGTCAATTCGCTCGCCCTCCTCGTTCAGCTTTTCGTGACCGGTCGGGTCGTCGCGATCCTCGGCGTGTCGCTTGCGCTCGCGCTCTTGCCGGCCTTGACCATGGTGGGTTTCGCCGGGCTCGCGCTCGCGCCGAGCCTGGGCATGGTCGCCCTGTTCCAGGTGATCAGAAGGGCGACCGATTACGCCATCACGCGTCCGGTGCGCGAGGTGATCTACACGGTCGTGTCGCGCGAGGACCGCTACAAGGCGAAGGGGTTCATCGACACCTTCGTTTACCGCGCGGGCGATCAGGTCGGCGCCTGGTCCGCCCCGCTCCTGATGGGTATGAGCTTGTGGGCCGCCCCTCTGGCCGCGATCGCGATCGCGGCGGTGTGGCTCGTCAACGCGCTCTGGCTCGGCCGGCGCCAGCAGGCGCTCGAGGCCGCAGGGCCGCACGGCTGAGGTCACACGGGGGCCCGCTGGGCGAGATCGTTGCGGTCTCTCGTGCAAGCCTATCGCCGATTGCGTCACGGACCATTCCGCCATTTCCAACAAAGCCCTTCCAGCGGAACAAGTGGCATGACGGCTTCCGCACCATGTCGCTGGATTTGGGGCCGCGTGCCCTTCGGTTCGTATCGTCATCATGCTGCCGATTTGCAGCTACTTGCTCTATGTGCAGGGGCAATTCATGCTTGCGCCCGACGACACGGATTTGGACTTCAGTTGGACATATGTGGTGTTGCGCAATGCCGTGATGCAATTGCCGATCCTGATCGGTTGCTGGTGGTGGAACGACCGCGCCGCGAAAAGCGCGGTGCCCGGTTAAAGCGAAATCGTCACCCGTTCCCGCTCCCCAATCCCGGCACGCGATACGCGAAGTTGCGGCGCGATGCCCGATCCTCTAATCTCGCCGACCTCACCGGAGCTTCCGGTCGCGGGCGTAGTTCAATGGCAGAACGGCAGCTTCCCAAGCTGCATACGAGGGTTCGATTCCCTTCGCCCGCTCCAACTCCGGTTGGTCAGGGGCATCCGGCGAGCGTCCCGTCAGAAAATCTTCAGCTGCGTCCGTCTGCCAAGGTGCGAACCGGCGAGCGGCTGGAACAACTGGATGTCATCCGGGGAGTGGCGATAATTCTGGTATTTTGGTACCATGTGTTGGGCTCTACCTTTGGCCGCTTTGCCGTTTCCTGGGACGGGTTGATCATCGATCCGTCCGATAGACTTCTCCTGTTGTGGCCGGCAACACTCGGTTGGGCGGGCGTTGCCATCTTCTTCGCCCTCAGCGGTTATTGCATTCACTCCAGCTTCATGAAGTCTACAGGTAGTCTTTATGAGTATTTCATCAGGCGTATTTTTCGAATTTACCCGCCATATCTGGCAGCAGTCATCATATTTTCGGTTGTCTGGTACCCTGGAACGCGCCAAATCGTAACGCATTTGGGGCTTGTTCATAATTTCTCCGCTGATACATTTTTTGGAATTAGCCCAGCGTTTTGGAGCATCGCGGTCGAGGCGCAGCTGTACCTCCTCTATCCGCTTCTCTTCCTGATCGCCTCGCGCTTCGGATGGACCAAGATGCTCGTCTCGACGCTTGTCGTCGAGTTTGCCCTGCGCGCCTGGAAGACCGGGGCGCTCATCGAAACGGGGCAGCCCCTGCCTTGGATGATCGAAGGCAACCCCCTCTACTATATCTTTTCGTGGACGATTGGCGCCTACCTGGCCCAGCGCAAGCTCGTTGGAGAGCGCCGGAACCATTTCGGAGTGCTGGGTGCGGTTTTTCTGCTGGCCGGTACCCTCGCGCCGATTTCGAAGTTCACCGTCACCTTTTCGTTCCCCCTGTTTGCACTGGCGACCTGTTTTGCAATTGCCTTCCACGCGGGGAAGCCGCGCCGCGCCGATCCGCCGCCATTGGCGGCACGCCTTACGGGCATGATCGGAAGAGACAGCTACAGCATGTATCTCCTTCATCAGCCACTGCTCGGCGCCGGCATGTCCGCGCTTCGGGCGATCTCCTGGCTGCCGATGTCTCTGCGGTTTTTCCTCGGGGGCGGCGTGCTCTTCATCATCATCGCCGCTATTTCGTCGATCAACCGCCGCATCGTCGAGGACACGAGCATAGCCATCGGCCGCCAATTGCTACGCAAGAGCCAAGAGAGGACGACATCGAGTGCCATAACCTGACCTCGCCTCGCATTGGCGCACAGACCGGGCAACAAGGGATTGAAGCTGATGCGAAGGGAGAACGCAACGCCGGCGCCAAACGACCCCTTGGTCCCGCTTGACGATATTTTGCGGCGGGCGTCACGCGGCGCGCCGAAAATCATGATCCTTGACCTGATGATCCCGGACCTGGCGTCCTCGAGCGGCACCTTGCTCCGCAGGAGTGCCGAGTAGCCGAATCGCTTGGCTGTGGGTGTTCCTTTCGGATGGCACCAATGGCGCTGTGCCGCCGCCTAAGCGGTTCGGATTTCCGTAATTCATCGATCGCGCCGCGACACCCCATCGCGTCGGATATCGGACGGCGCAGGCCAAAAGTCACGCCGCGCGTCGCGCCTTGATGCGCTTGGCGTCTTCCGGCCTGAGCTTTCGGCACGCCATCTTGAGATCGTAATGGGTCTGAGGGTTCAGCCAGAACTCAGCGCTGTTACCGAAATAAAGACTCAGCCGAAGCGCGGTATCGGCCAAGATCGGCCATCGGTTGTTGACGATCTCGGCAATACGGTTCGGTGAGATGCCGATCGCCAAGCCGAGCTGATTTTGCGACAGGCCATACTCGCCCGGGAACTCCTCTTTCAGCATCTCGCCCGGGGTGACCGGGGCAAATTCGCCTTTCGCCATATTTGCCCATCTCCCGTGAGTGGCGCGAGCGGCAAGCGAGCCCCGAAAATTGCGCTTCCCGCCGCTTGCACCGTCACTTGCCGCGCGCCGTCGCGAGCGCGCTCCTCGCCGCTTCGCGGATGATCACGAAATCGCTCGAGACCGTGATGAGCTGAAACCCCCGTTTCGCAAGCTCGTTCGCCTTCGCGGCCGAGACCGCGAAGGCACCGCAGAACTTGCCGGCCGCCTTGGCGCGCGCCAGCACGTGCTTGAAGGCGGCATCGACCTCCGCGCCCGTCGGATCATAAGAGGCGCCGTCGCTCAGCGTGATCGACAGGTCGGAGGGGCCGACGAACACGCCGTCGATGCCGGCGACGGCGAGAATGTCGTCGACCGCGGCAATCGCTGCGCGCGTCTCGATCATCGCGATGACGAGCGAAAAATCATTCGCCTGCTTCAGATATTCTTGCGGCGCGAGACCGGTGAGCGCGAGTGCGCGCGCCGGCCCCCAGGAGCGCTCGCCAAGCGGGGGAAATTTCGTGAAGCTCACGAGACGTCGCGCGTCCTCGACCGAGTTGATCATCGGGGCGATCACGCCCGTCGCGCCGAGATCGAGGAAGCGAGCCGCCATGGCGAAATCGCCGACCGGGATGCGTCCCATCACCGGAACGCCGATCGACGAGACGCTGGCGAAACCGCGTGCCATGGCGTTGTCGTCGAACAGGCCGTGCTGGCCGTCGAACACCACCGCGTCATAGCCTTCGCGCGCGAAGATGTCGGCGAGAACGGGCTCGGCGATCCCGAGCCACGCCACATGGACGGGAGAGCCGGACGAGATCTTCGCCGCGACGTGATAGGCGCTGGAAATCATGATGAAGCTTCTCTTCCGGGTTGAAACTTGTCGATGCTGTGCAGGACGGCAAATCTGAGGAGGACGGGTTACCTAAACCTTCTCGCCCTCAGCGTCCGGCTTCGATATCCGTGACGGCCCGGGCCAAAAGCTCGTTGGATTTGCTCAAGACCTCCTGAGCCGAGCGTTCGATGCCGCGCGCCTTGAGGTCGGCGACGACCTTGCGGACGAGGCGCTCGTCGTCATGGCCCAGGAGGTCGGGCGCGAGCAGCGTCGCCGCATAGGCATCCGCTTCGGCCCCCTCGCGGTCCATCAGCTTTGCCGCCCAGGCCGCGAGGAGCTTGTTGCGGCGTGCGAGAGCGAGGAAACGGAGCTCCTCGTCATGCGCGAACTTGGCCTCGAAGCCTTCCTCGCGCTTATCGAAGGTGGTCATGGGCTTAGCCCTTTCCAGGTCGAGGGCGACATCTCGCACGCGGCGACGCCGAGATCAATGCGCCGGAGAGGCTCGCTATCGGGCAGCGGCGGTCACGAGCGCGACGAAGCTTGCGACTGAAGGATTCGGCGCGTCGCGATCCCCTTTCGGCCGTCCTCGACGGCTCCGATCCGGCGAACGGGTGGACGTCGCCACCACCAGGCTCTGCGCGCAAGGGTCGTCATCATTGTGCCGTGCGCCTCGATCGGATAGGTTGCGGCTCACGTCTTGCGGGGGCGCAGCGCCAATGCAAGTCGGCGCGCCCGTGCCCATATGAGGTAGGGGGCCGGCACGCCACGACAAGGAGACCCATCCTTTCCATGGATTATCTCAAACCACGGTATGTCCCGATGAACCGCCGCCGCCGCATCTATGAAGGAAAGGCGAAAGTCCTTTTCGAGGGGCCCGAGCCCGGCACTTTGATCCAGCACTTCAAGGACGACGCCACCGCCTTCAACGCCAAGAAGCACGAGGTGATCGACGGAAAGGGAGTTCTCAACAACCGCATCAGCGAGTTCCTGTTTCAGAACCTCAACGACATCGGCGTGCCGACGCATTTCATGCGCCGCCTCAACATGCGCGAACAGCTCATCCGCGAGGTCGAGATCATCCCGCTCGAGGTGGTGGTGCGCAATGTCGCCGCGGGCTCGCTGGCGACGCGGCTCGGCATCGAGGAAGGCACGCAGCTGCCGCGCTCGATCATCGAGTTCTACTACAAGAACGACGCGCTCAACGATCCGATGGTGTCGGAGGAGCATGTCACCGCCTTCGGCTGGGCGAACCCGCAGGAGATCGACGACATCATGGCGCTCGCCATCCGCGTCAATGATTTCCTCACCGGCCTCTTCCTCGGCGTCGGCATCCGTCTCGTCGATTTCAAGATGGAGACGGGGCGCTTGTGGGAAAACGACATGATGCGCATCGTCGTCGCCGACGAGATCTCGCCCGATAGCTGCCGGCTCTGGGACATGAAGACCAAGGACAAGCTCGACAAGGATCGTTTCCGTCGCGACATGGGCGGGCTGATCGAAGCTTATACCGAGGTGGCGCGCCGGCTCGGCATCATCGCCGAGAACGAGCCGATGGTGAGCGCGGGGCCGAAGCTGGTGCAGTGATCCGCCTCGCCGTTCCTGCCCCGTTTTTCGAAGGGGGACGCAAGCGCTCCCGTTTTCCTGCCTTCCGGGCGATGACGGCGGCGTTCGCGTTGTCGGCGCTTTGTGCCTGCGACGCGAGCTTCGATCTCTGGGCGTCCCGGCCTTCGCGCCGCGGGCTGGACGCGCCTGCCGACCCACGATTGGCTGCTCAACGAGGGGCTCGGCCCCGCTAACATCATCTATTGCGAAGTGCCGTCCTGTCCGAGGCCGTCCGTGGTCGCGACCTTCTCGGCCGAAGGCGAGGAGGGAAGACGCCTGCTGCGCGCACTCGCCGACCCGAGATCGCTGCTCCAGGCAAAGCGCCTCCCCGTGGCGACGGCACGCGACCCGAGATTCAAGGCGAAACCGTCGAAGGAGAAGCCGAAAAGCCGTGAGAAGGCCGAACGCATCGAAGCCGACGGCCTCGCCGGCTACCGCGTCACCTTGTCGCCCGAGGCCGCGGACGGGCATGAAGCCTATGCGGTGGTGCTCACGGCGCGCGACGGAGACAAGGTGAGGGCAGCGCTCGCGGTCACCACCGATCCCGGCTGCGGCGCTCGACGAGGCAAGAGCCGCGGCGAAAAGCTTCGCCCGGCGATGCGGACCGCTCTCCGCCAGGAGAAAATGCGATCGAGCAGATCGCGAAGTGACCGTGGCGCGGCGCAAGGGTCTGCCTTGCCGTCGATGCCTCATCCCGTCAGGTCGACGATCTTCTCATCTCTTCTGATCCAGAACGGGGGATTGCGCGGCGGACGGGGAAGCTTTAGCCCTTTCGCATGCTTCGCCGAACGCACAGAGGCCCATGAAAGCGCGCGTCACCGTCACCTTGAAGGAAGGCGTTCTCGACCCCCAAGGCAAGGCGATCGAAGGTGCGTTGCGTTCGCTCGGCGTCGAGGGGGTCACGAGCGTGCGGCAAGGCAAGGTCTTCGATATCGAGATCGCCGGCGCCGATCCGTCGAAGGCGGAAGCTACGCTCAACGCCGCTTGCGAGAAGCTCCTCGCCAACACCGTGATCGAGGATTATCGCGTGAAGGTGAATTGACTTTCACGCCAAATCGATTTCACCAGCCGGCTATCTTCACCAGCACCCTTGGGGCCAATTATGCATGTCTCGAAGCTCGCATTCGCGGGCATCATGGCGCTTACGCTCGGCGCCTGTCAGCAGACCGGTAGCACGGGCACCGTTCAGGCGAGCCTTCCCGATCTTCCCCCCGAATTCGCCACGACCGTTCGGGCACCTTCGCTCAACCCCGGCAAATGGGCGTATCAGAAGGTCAACGACAGGGATCAGTGGCGGTGCAGACCGCTGGCTTGCGCCGACAACAGCATTGTCACGCTGATCGTCACCAAGAACACCACGCCGCGACCCGATCCGGTCGCGCTCGACAAATATGTGAAGGCCGAGATTCCCAAGAACATCGAGAAGCTCAATTCCGCCCTGCCCAATCCCGCGGGGCTTCGCGAGGTCAAGCTCGCTTCCGCTTCCGTCGATAAGATCACGGCTATTATGCGGTGCGCTCGACATACGATATGACGAACGACAAGGGGAATTATGAGTTGGTCCGTGCCATGATCTTCGCCGGTAGCTCGCTGGTCACGGTCGAAGCTTCATCCATGACGCTTGCCACCGCCAAAGGGAATCTCGACGATTTCGTGAAGGCATTGCAGATCGAAGGCTATTCGCCGGAATGAAAGCCGCCGTCATCCGCTTCCCCGGCATCAACCGCGAGCAGGATGCGGCGCGCGCCATCCGCCTCGTCTGCGGCCGGGAAGCCTCGATGGTCTGGCATGGCGACACCGAGCTTCCGCCGGGCACCGACCTCGTCGTGCTCCCGGGCGGCTTCAGCTACGGCGATTATCTGCGCTGCGGGGCGATCGCGGCGCGCAGCCCCATCATGGAGGCGGTGCGGGCGCATGCGGGGCGCGGCGGCCTCGTGCTTGCCATCTGCAACGGCTTCCAGATCGCTTGCGAGGCGGGGTTGCTGCCGGGTGTCCTGATGCGCAACGCCGCGCTGCATTTCGTTTGCCGTTTCCAGCATCTGCGGGTCGAGCGCGCCGACACGCCTTTCACCAACGCCTATGCGCGAGGGCAGGTCATCAAGGTGTGCGTCGCGCATGGCGAAGGGAATTACGTCGCCGATGAAGCGACGATCGCGCGCCTCGAGGGCGAGGGCCTGGTCGCCTTCCGCTATTGCGGCGCCGACGGGCGATTGGACGAAGAGGCCAACCCCAACGGAGCGACGAATGCGATCGCCGGCATCTATTCGGAGAACCTGCGCGTGCTCGGGTTGATGCCGCATCCGGAGAATCTCGTCGACCCCCTGGTCGGCGGCACCGATGGGCGCGGCCTTTTCGAGAGCCTGGCGGCGAGCGTTTCGGTCTTCGCCTAAACCGAACTTCCGGCCTAAAGCATGGCCTAAAGCACGCTCCGCAATTACGCGAACCCCTTTCGCGACGAGATCATGCGTCGAGACATTGGCTTTCGGACGTAGCCCCAAAGGCCCCGCGAAAGCATCCCGGAACTCGCTCTCCGCCCCGGCGTTTCGCCTGCGCGCGCCGTCGAATGGCCGCGCGCAACGATAGCGATGCGAAGAGGTCGTAAATGCGGGAGAATCGCAATGCCAAGCGGGGGCAAGTCCAAATATACCGACAAGCAAAAGCGCCAGGCCGAGCATATCGAAGAGGGCTATGAATCGCGAGGTCTTCCGGAAAAGGAAGCCGAGCGGCGCGCCTGGGCGACGGTGAACAAGGAGACCGGGGGCGGCAAGAAGAGCGGCTCGGGTCGGGGCAAGCCCATGGACACCTCGCCTTCGCGCAAGGGCGGCGAGCTCGGCGGCGAGGCAGCCGCCTCACGACCGGCCACCGCGCGGCGGGCCTCCGCCAGGAAGGCGGCCGCCACCCGCAGAGCGTATCGCTTCGCGCTGATAGCGAGGCGTTTGCGCTCGTTCCCGCGAAAGCGGGATCCAGATCCATGGGGAAAGGACGGGATCCTGGCTTCACAGGGATGAGCGGAGGAGGATGCCGCGTTGGCGCGCCATTTTGGCCGAGATTGGCGTCGCAAGCTCGTTGAGGTCCGATGCTGCGGAGGGAGAGGATCGTGGCGAGAGAGCGCATCGAGAAGGACAGCTTCGGCGAGATCGCGGTGCCTGCCGCCCATTACTGGGGCGCGCAGACGCAGCGCTCCCTGCAGAATTTCCGCATCGGCGGCGAGCGCATGCCGCGCGAGGTGATCGGCGCGCTGGCGCTCGTCAAGAAGATCGCGGCACTGGTGAACGAGGAGCTCGGGCTGCTTCAACCTCTCTTGGCGAAAGCCATCGTGACCGCCGCTGGCGAGGTGATCGCCGGGCGTTTCGACGACGAGTTCCCGCTCGTCATCTGGCAGACGGGCTCGGGCACGCAGAGCAACATGAACGTCAACGAGGTGATCGCCAACCGTGCCAACGAGCTCCTCGGCAAGGGCCTCGGCTCGAAGGCGCCCGTCCATCCCAATGATCACGTCAATCTCGGCCAATCGTCCAATGACTGTTTCCCGACCGCGATGAACATCGCGAGCGCAATTGCAATCTCGGCGAAGCTGCTGCCCGCGCTCACGCATCTGCGCGACGCGCTCGCGGCGAAGGCCGAAGCCTTTGCCGCGATCGTGAAGATCGGACGCACGCACCTCCAGGACGCGACGCCGGTGACGCTCGGCCAGGAGTTTTCGGGCTATGCGGCGCAGGTCGGGCTCGGCATCGAGCATGTTCGGCTGGGGCTCGAGGCGCTCTACCCCCTGGCGCAAGGCGGAACGGCGGTCGGCACCGGGCTCAACACGCATGCGGAGTTCGCTGCCCGTTTCGCCACCCGCCTTGCCGCGGAAACGGGGCTTCCCTTCACCTCGGCGCCGAACAAATTCGCGGCGCTCGCCTCCCATGACGCCATCCTCTTCGCGCATGGCGCGGTCACGAGCCTCGCTGCCTCGCTGTTCAAGATCGCCAACGACATCCGCCTTCTCGGCTCGGGGCCGCGCTCGGGCCTCGGCGAGCTGATCCTGCCGGAAAACGAACCCGGTTCTTCCATCATGCCGGGCAAGGTCAACCCGACCCAGGCGGAGGCCCTGACCATGGTCGTGACGCAGGTGATGGGCAATCAGACGACCATCGCGTTTGCGGGATCGCAAGGGCATCTCGAGCTCAACGTCTTCAAGCCGGTGATCGCCCATGCCTTCCTGCAATCGATCCGGCTCATCGGCGATGCTTCGGTGAGCTTCACCGATCTTTGCGTCGTGGGCATAAAGCCCAATCTCCCCCGCATCGAGGAGCTTTTGTCGCGTTCGCTGATGCTGGTGACCGCGCTCACGCCGGTGATCGGCTACGACAAGGCCGCCGCCATCGCCAAGGCCGCCCATCGCAACGGCACGACGCTGCGCGAGGAGGCGCTGGCCTCGGGCGCGATCACGCAAGAGGATTACGACCGGCTCATGGCTCCCGAGAAGATGGTGTGATCGGGCGATTCACGCATGCGCAGCGGCCGCCTCGGCGCGGGCCGCGTCGACATAGATATCGCGCAGGCGCCGCGCGACGGGTCCCGGCTGCCCGCCGCCGATCCTCTTGCCATCGACCTCGACGACCGGCTTGACGAAGCTCGTCGCGCTGGTGATGAAGCACTCCTGCGCGGCGAAGACCTCGTCGAGCGTGAAGCTGCGCTCCTCGATCGCCAGCGCCTTCTCGCCGGCGAGCCTGATCACCGACTGGCGCGTGATGCCGGGCAGGATGGCGTGCGAATTCGGCCGCGTCACGATGCGCCCGTCGCCGGTGACGATGAACACGGTCGAGGAACCGCCCTCGGTGACGACGCCATCTTCGTGCATGATGGCCTCCTGGCACCCGGCCGCCGCGGCCGCCTGCTTCGCCAGGACCTGCGCCAGAAGCGCGACGCTCTTGATGTCGCGGCGCGCCCAGCGAATATCGGCGACGCTATGGAGCTTGATGCCGGAGGTGGCCTTGGGATCGTTCACGATCTCACGCGCCTGGGTGAACATCACGAGGCTCGGCTTCGCGTCTTGCGGGAAAGCGAATTCGCGATCGGCCGCGCCGCGCGTCACCTGGAGGTAGATCGAGCCTTCCACGAGGCGGTTGCGCCTGACCAGCTCCTTTTGCAGCTCGACGATGCGTTCCTTGGGCAAGGGCATGTCGAGGTCGATCTCGCCGAGCGAGCGCGCGAGCCTTGCGAGATGCGCCTCATTGTCGACGAGGCCGCCATCGAGCACGGCGCTCACCTCGTAGATGCCGTCGGCGAAAATGAAGCCCCGGTCGAAGATCGAGATCTTGGCCTCTTCCTCGGGGAGGAAGGCGCCGTTGACATAGACGATGCGGGACAAGGGCAAGCTCCACGATGAAGATGCAATCGGAGAATGCGACATAGGCCGCAAATTTCACTTGCGCTAGCGGCATTGCCGGCCTTTTATCGCGCCCGGCCGCGGGTTCCTATCGCCCGGCCGCTCACCTCCGGAGGCGACATGCCGCAGCTGACGAATGACGCCTCGGGCGTCCATGTGATCGCGCCGACCCCCTTCGACGAAAAAGGCGGGCTCGATCTCGCCTCGACGGCCCGCATGATCGACCGCTATCTCGCCGCCGGGGCGACCGGACTCACCATCCTCGGCATCATGGGCGAGGCGCCCAAGCTGACGGGCGCCGAAGCGCGCATCTTCGTGAAGGAAGTGCTGGCGCGGGTCGGCTCGCGCAGCGTCGTGACCGTCGGCGTCTCCTCGCCGGGCTTTGCCGCCATGAGCGACCTCACCAAGGCGGTGATGGACATGGGCGCCTCGGGCGTGATGATCGCGCCGCCTCCGACCTTGCGCACCGACGACCAGATCGTCGGCTATTTCGCCGATGCGGTCGAGGCCATAGGCAACGACGTTCCCTGGGTGCTGCAGGATTATCCGCAGACCACCAATGTCGTGATGACGCCGAAGGTGATCCAGCGCATCATCGAGGCGAACTCCTCTTGCGTCATGCTCAAGCATGAGGACTGGCCCGGCCTCGACAAGATCACGGCCTTGCGGCGCCTGCAGGCCGAGGGCGCGCTTCGCCGCGTCTCGATCCTCGTCGGCAATGGCGGCATGTTCCTCCCCTACGAGATGGAGCGCGGCGCGGACGGAGCGATGACGGGCTATGCTTATCCGGAGATGCTGGTCGGCGTGGTGAAGCTGTCGCGCGCCGGCAAGCGCGCCGAGGCGCATGATCTGTTCGACCGTCATTTGCCGCTGGTGCGCTACGAGACGCAGCCCGGCATCGGCCTTGCGCGTGCGCAAATATGTCTTGAAGAAGCGCGGCATCATCGCCCATGACACGATGCGCAAGCCCGCAGCGAAGCTTTCGCCGGAAACGATCGCCGAGGTCGATTGGCTGATGGCGCGCATCGAAGCAGACATCGAGCAGCAAGCAGGCACGGGATATCGCCGCATGAACATCGGATTGAAAGGCAAGCGCGCCCTGGTGCTCGGCGCGAGCAAGGGGCTCGGCTTCGGCATCGCCAAGGGGCTCGCGGACGAGGGCGCGAAGGTCGCCATCGCGAGCCGCAGCTTGGAGACGGCGGCCGCCGCCGCCGCGAAGATCGGCGCCAAGGCCTTCGCCTGCGACACCGGCAAGCTCGATCAGGTCGAGGCGCTGCATGCGGCCGTCACGAAGGACCTCGGCGGCGTCGACGTGCTGGTGCTGAATTCCGGCGGCCCGCCACCCGGCGGTGCGCAAGGCGTGTCGAGCGCGCAATGGCGCAGCTCCTTCGAGGCGATGTTCGTGGGGCTCGTTCGTCTCGCCGATCTCGCGCTGCCCGGCATGATCGAACGCAAATGGGGCCGCATCATCTCGGTGATCTCGTCGGGCGTGATCGAGCCCATCCCGAACCTCGCCATTTCGAACGCCATCCGGCCCGCTCTCGTCGGCTGGGGCAAGAGCCTGGCGAATGAGGTGGCGCGCCATGGGATCACGGTGAACGCCGTGGCACCCGGGCGGATCGCCACCGACCGCCTCACCCAGCTCGACAAGGCGAATGCCGAGAAGCAGGGGAAATCGGTCGCCGAGATCGAGGCCGCCGCCAAGGCACGCATTCCGGCCGGCCGCTACGGCACGGTCGAGGATTACGCTTCGGTCGCCGTGTTCCTCGCGAGCGAAGCCGCAAGCTATGTGACCGGCTCGATCCTGCGGGCCGACGGCGGGCAGATCGCGAGCCACTGAGCGCGCCTCGTCGAGACGGCGCGTCGGACTTTCCTCTCGACAACGAGTGGGTTCGAGGCGGAGAGCCTCGAGCCTTTCCTCGCCCAGCATGGTCTCATCGGCGGCGGGCCCGCGAAGCATGAATCCTCGGCGAAAAATCATGACGCTTTGCTTGACGCGCCGTTTCCTCGTCGTCGCCCTGCTGGGCGGATTCGCGCTTGCCGCCTGCGGCGACAGCGAACCGACGCAGCGCAAGGCCTTCATCGACTTCCTGCAAACGCGCATCATCGACAAGCCGGGCCTGCATGTGCCGATGCCGACCGAGGAGCAAACGAAATCCTTCGGGGATTATGCCAAAGACTACGGGATCATTCTCGGGTTCAATGCGGGAATGGACAAGAACGTCTCGGGTCGCATGCAACAAGTTTTTCAGAGCGGCATGATCCGTTCCTTGGACGAGTTGACGACGCGCCGCGCCGATATCGGCGCCGCCATGGAGGGGATGAGGACGCTGCGCAAGGCGCTCGACGAAGAGCTCGCCAAGGCCGACGCGGCCCACGCCGCCTTGAAGCAACCCGAAGAGCTCAAGGCCGTCTACGACAAGGCCTATGAGCGCACGGTGACCGCCCCGGCAAAAGCCTTCGGGGAAGCATTTCCGGCCGGCGACGGCGCGTTCCAGGCGGCACAGAGCCTCGCAAGCTTTCTCGATCTGCATCGCGATGCGATCAAGATCAACGGCAGCTCGATCCAGGCGAGCGATCCCAAGCTCATGAGCGAGCTCAACGGCCTGATCGGCGCCCTCAATCAGAAAGGCCAGGCCGTCATGGAGGCGCAGCGTAAGCTCCAGGCGGCCATCCAAGGATTTTAGGGGCCGCTCTTGACGCATGGAGGCGTATTTGGGCTGAACGCATCCGGCGCTGAAAACCTACGCGACGCTGAGGCGATCATGATCCGAGCAGGGGTCGATCTCGATGACGATCCTCTTGACGGTGACGGTCGGGGCCTTGCGGCGGTGGCCGACCGCTTTCATCGCGATGAAGCCCGCTGCTTCCATCTTCGCCAGGGTGCGCGTGAGATTGGGTTGCGCCCGGCCGCTCATCCGCGCGAGCTCCGCGACCGATTGCGGCTCCCGCGCACGAATGATGGCGAGAAGCTCGCGATTCTCCGGCGTCAATAGGCGCACGATAGCGTCGACCGAATTGAAGCTCATCTTGGCGGCATGGGCCGGGGCCGGCCGTTCGCCACGCGCCACGGCCTTCATCTCGTCGCGCAGGGATCGCAGATCCTGAACCCTGTATTTGGTCATGTCGACCTCCGTGACTCCGTCACCGTGACGACAGTCGTGCCGATCCCTAGCTCGCTCAACAATCGCTCCACTCGATCAAAGAAGTCATCGATCAGGGTCTCGGCATCCGTAAACAGGTACGGTCTTCCTGGATCGTTCTCCGTCCGGTGCCAATGATCGTTCGTCGCGGGCGGGCGCTCGAACCGGGAGCGCTTTGCCGGAACGGCATGGGCGTTATCAAACCGGACCAGCCGTGTGCCATCGGGGGCATGCAGCGTGAACGAATAGGACAGGCCATGTGCACGCCTCTTGGTGGCTTTGACTCGCTTGATCTCGAACTTGATCCAATAGCCCTCTTCGAGACGGTGAATGCGTCCATCAAAAGCCGGCAGGAATTCAAGTCCATATTCGTTTGGCTTGGCGTTCATATCATATCCTGAATTGATATTATGCTCTCCCTCACCGGTCAAGGTCACTATTCGCGCGGCTTGAAAGCTCGAGCGATCGGCGGCACGCTTCGTTAGCCGCCACACGTCCGCCTTCGGAGGGTCCTCTATCCCGCCCCCGCGAAACGCAAACTTTACCGCACCTTAATCCGCCACAATCACAGTCGAGATCGAATGAGGGCTCGACGGGCGTGATCGCACGAGGTGCATGTTTCGATGGGGCGAGGCGGACGGGGGTCAAATTCGCGCATGCGACGAGAGCCGTCCTTCGGGTCCGGGCGCGGGGGCGAGGATTTGCGCCTGCGGCCGGAGGATCGCGCCAATCCGCCGCGACGGTCGGGCGCCGGGCCGCAAACGGTGAAGGCCGTGGCTGAACGCTCCGCGGTTCGCGGCAAGCGGCCGGCCGCGGGTCGGGGAGGAGGAGGCGGGCGTTCTCGAAAAAGACGCACTGGCGGGCGTTCGCTGATGGGCCGCCTCTTCGTCTGGGGCGTGACGCTTGGCGTGTGGGGAATGATCGGCCTCGCGGGGCTCGTCGGCTATTACTTCACCAAGCTGCCCCCGATCGATCAGCTCGCGGTCCCGAAACGCCCGCCCAACGTGGCGATCCTCGCGTCCGACGGCACCCTCCTCGCCAATCGGGGCGAGACGGGCGGGCGCACCGTGGCGCTTTCGGAATTGCCGGCCTATGCGCCGAAGGCCTTCGTCGCCATCGAGGATCGGCGCTTCTACCATCATTTCGGCATCGATCCGCTCGGCCTCGGGCGTGCCGTGGCGATCACGCTCTGGCGGCGCGGCCATGGCGGCGTGCAAGGCGGCTCGACGCTCACCCAGCAGCTCGCCAAGAACCTGTTCCTGACGCAGGAACGTACCTTGTCGCGCAAGATCCAGGAGGCGATCCTGGCGGTCTGGCTCGAGCGCAAATACACGAAGGACCAGATCCTCGAGCTCTACCTCAACCGCGTCTATTTCGGTTCCGGCGCCTATGGCATCGAGGCGGCGGCGCAGCGCTATTTCTCGAAGCCCGCCCGCTCTCTCTCGCTCGCCGAAGCCGCGACGCTCGCAGGCGTCGTCCAGGCGCCCGGACGCCTCGCGCCCAACCGCAACCCGGACGCTGCCCAGAAACGCGCCGAGATCGTCATCGCCGATATGCGCGACCAGGGCTTCATCAGTGACGGCATGGCCAAGGTGGCGCTGGCGCATCCGGCCCAGGCGATCGAGAATGTCGGCGGCGGCACGGCGAATTATGCGGCCGATTACGTCATGGACGCTCTCGACGAGAAGATCGGCGCGCTCGAGGGCGACATCACCGTCGCGACGACGCTCGACAGCCGGCTGCAATCCCTCGCCGAGCACATTCTCGGCGAGGAGCTTGATGCCAAGGGCGGCAAGCTCGATGTCGGAGAAGGGGCGCTCGTGGCGCTTTCGCCCGATGGCGCCGTGAAGGCGCTGGTCGGCGGCCGCGACTATGCCCGGAGCCAGTTCAACCGCGCGACCTCGGCGCGCCGGCAGCCTGGGTCGTCCTTCAAGCCCTTCACCTATCTCACCGCGATCGAGCATGGCCTCACGCCGGACACGGTGCGCGAGGATGGGCCAATCAACATCAAGGGCTGGAAGCCGGAAAACTACACCCATGAATATTTCGGGCAGGTGACGCTGAAACAGGCTTTCGCCATGTCGCTAAACACCGTCGCGGTTCGCCTCGCCTATGAATTCGGGCCGAAGGCGGTCGCCGCGACGGCGGCAAGGCTCGGCATCCAAAGCCCCTTGCAGGCAACCCCTTCGATCGCGCTCGGCACCTCCGAGGTCACCCCGCTCGAGCTCGTCACCGCCTACGCGACCTTCGCCAATGGCGGCCTCGGCGTCGAGCCGCATGTGATCGCGAGCGTCAAATCGGCGGGAGGCCAGGTCCTTTTTCGGCAAGGTGTCGAGAGCCATGGCCGGGTCATCGATCCGACGGCCCACGCCATGATGATCGACATGATGCGCGAAACCCTGCTCACCGGCACGGCGCGAAAGGCCGAGATTCCCAATTGGGACGCGGCCGGCAAGACCGGCACCACCCAGGATTACCGCGATGCCTGGTTCGTCGGCTATACGGCCACGCTGGTGACCGGCGTCTGGCTCGGCAATGACGATGATTCCCCGATGAAGAAGGTGACGGGAAGCGGTTTGCCCGCCGAAGTGTGGAACCGCTTCATGCGCGCGGCGCTCGCGGGTTCGACGCCCGTGCCCCTGCCCGCGACGCAATGGGAACGCGCACCCGGGCTGTTCGACCCGTCGCCGCCGATCGCTTCGGCGCCCTCCTTGGCGCCGGGCCAAGCGGGCCCCCCGGCGAGCGCCGCAACATCGGGGCCGCTGGTGCTGAACGCCGGCGGGTCGTCCGGCCAGGCTCGCCCGATGCCGATCCCGGATGGCGGCTTGCGGCCACCCGCTCCCATTCCGAACGTGTCGCCGGGACGCGCCTGGACGCCACCCCGGCAAAAGAGCTTTCTCGACGCGATTTTCGGGAATTGATCCTGCCGCGGGAGCGCTTCGGGCTTCTCTCGCCTCAGACCGCCATCACGCGCGCCCGCGGGAAGACGACCTCGACCAGAGTGCCCTCGTTGGCGTTGCTTGCGATCGACAAATTCGCGTGATTGGCCTTCACCAAAGCCTTGGTGAGGGAGAGCCCGAGACCGCTGCCTCCCGGACGCAAGGTGGTGGCGAATTGCCGAAAAGGCTCCATCGCCTCCGCGAGCTCCCGCTCGGACATGCCGATGCCGGTGTCGCGCACCCGCAAGATCACCTCGCCTTCCTCGGAAATCGCGGTGGAGACGATCACCTGCCCGCCGGGCTCGGTGAACTTCACCGCGTTCGACAAGACGTTGAGCGCGATCTGCTTGATGCTGCGCGCATCAGCGATGATCGCCGGCAACCCTTGCGCGAGGCTCTGGCGCAACAGCACGCGCGAGCGCGCCGCATCCAACTGGACGAGGGCGACCCCGGCGCCGACCTCGGCATTGAGGTTCACGACAGTGAAGGACAGCTCCATGCGGCCCGATTCGATCTTCGACAGATCGAGGAGGTCATTCACCAGGCTGATGATATGCGTTCCCGAAGCGCGGATGTCCTTGACGTATTCCTTGTAGCGCTCGTTCTCGAGCGGTCCGAAGCGCTCCTCGGCAATGATGTCGGCAAAGCCCACGATCGAATTCAGCGGCGTGCGGATCTCATGGCTCACTTTCGCGAGAAACTCGGATTTCTGCGCGGTGGTGCGCTCGGCCGCGACGCGCGCCTCGACGAGGCCGGCCTCCGAATCCTTGCTCGCCGTGAGGTCCCGGAAGGCCGCATGCCATCTGACGGAGCGCCAGACGTCGTTGCCGGCGTAGAGCTTCATGGAAAGCGAGATGCGCCGCCCGTTGCGCTCGCGTCCGGTGATCTCGATCGAGGCCGGAGGCGACGTTCCCGCCTGAGCCTCGCCGAGCGCGGCGGCAAGAGCTTGATGCGATTCAGGCGCGATCAGGACCGCGAGAGCCTCGCCCGCGATCTCGCCCGCGCCGTAACCGAAGAGCTTTTCGGCGGAAGGATTCATGGCGAGGATGCGCCCGAGCCCATCGATGCTCACGATGCCGTCGGCGGCGCCGTCGAGAAGGGCTCGCAACTCGCCGATCTCGGCCTCCTTGGCCGCGATGGCCGAACGGTGGGCCGCCTCCAGGCTTTCCGTTTCCCGCAGCAGCGAGCGGCGCAGCGAAAGCAAGGTTGCGGCCTCGCCGCCCCATTTGATCGCCTGGCAGCGAGCATCGACCTCGATGACCTCGCCGTCGCGCGCCCTGATCGCGACGCGCTTTCCATTGCGGCGCGGATCGTCAGGCTCCGCGAACAGCTTGTCGATTCCGCCGTGCCGTTCGAATTCCTCGAAGCTCGAATGGCCGAGGAGGTCAAGGAGCGTCTTGTTCGCCGCCAGCGCCACGCCCGTGCGATGCACCAGAATCCCGACCGGAAGCCGGTGGACGACGGCCGCGAGATCGCCGGCGGAGGCGCCCGCGAAAGCTTGCGGCTCCGGCGCCGGACGCCCGCGGATCGCTCGCCTCGACGCGCTCGCTCGCCGACGAGCTTCCCTCGGCCTCCGCAAGCGCCGAATTGTTCCGGCGCGCCGCCTCCTCGTCGCGGCCGTTCCCCGAGGCGGCAGCCTCGGCCGGCCGCTCGGACGGCAGCGCCCAGGTGGCGCCGAGCGCCTTGGCGATATCGGCGAAGGCATCGCGCTCCGCCGGCGAAAGGGCGGGTGCCTCCTGTTCCCGCAAGCGCGCCGCATCGGTGCTCGGCGGCCGCAAGGTGATGACATTGGACGAGCGCAAGGGCGCTTCGACCGGTTTCGGTGCTGCAGCGGAGGGTTCGGACGGTCCGGACGTGCCCGTGGTCATCGGCGAACCGGGCATCTGCGAACGCGCGAGCAGCATCGGGTTCGTCTCGCCCTGCGCCCATGCGGCCGATGCGAGCGGGACCGCCGAACGCCCGAGCACCGCCGCTTGCGCCTCGCGGGAGACATGGCTCGACACGGAAGCCTCGACGAGCTCCTGCTCGGCATCCGGGGATGCAGCGATACCCACGGGTGGGGGCGTCGTGGCGGGCAAGGACTTCTCGTCCCCGACGGCATCCTTCGCGCCGCGATCTCCCTTCGGGACCCATCCTTCCGGTCGAGTCCTCCGGCGCGTCCGTTGATGCGTCCGGCGGCGTCTGGCTCACTGAGGGCTGCGACTCGCCGGAGCGCACGCCGGAAATGACGAGAAATCCCCGATACCCTGTTATGCGGCGGCCCTGATCGAGCACCGGCGCGCCGAACAATTGGCCGACGAAGGAAGAGCCGTCGGGAGCGGGAAGCGTCACGACAGGCACTCCCGCGACGGGCCGTCCGGCCGCGATCTCCGCTTCGACGGCCGCGCCTCCCTTCTCGAACAACTCGCCGAGCAACGCCGGCTGCATCGGCGCGCCGCGTCCGAGAGCCTGCGACAAGCTCGTGCCGGGAGGGCCCGCGAGCAGGCGGCCGCTCGCATCGGTCTGCCAGGTGAGCCTGCGGCTCAAAGGATGTGCGATCGTCTCGGTGTCGCCCGTGGCCCGGGCAACGATCTGCGAGACGGCAGCCTGCGCGCCCGGCCTGTCCGGAACATCCGCGCCTGAAGGTCTCGACAAGGAAGGCGAGGGCGGCGCCTCGGGAACTCTGGCGCGGAAGTCCGGCATGTCGGGCGGCACCGCCCGTCCATCCGGCGCGAGCGCCGGAGCGCCGGCCGTCGCGACCGCGACCAGGCCCTCGCTTGCGTCTTCAAGCCTGGCCCGGCCGAGCAGCAAGGTCGCGACCAGGGGGCGCCTTCCGACGCAAAGCCGCCAACGCTCGAGCCAAAGCCGGTCCGAACGCCCGGCCCGGCCGATCGCGGCTGCGACAAGTTCCGGCATTTCTTGCGTCCGCGGCAGGTCGAACAGGACAGCGCCAGCTTCGTTCCACCACAGCGGCGCACCATCGGCGAGCGCCCAGATGGCCGCCGCGGCTCCCTTTTCGATCGCGCGAAGCAAGGAGCCATCCATCCCTGCCGAGACGAGCGGAGGGCGTGGCCAGGCCGCCGGGACGTTTCCGGGCTCGGAATTTGCGTTGTCAGGCGGCGACATTGCGTTGAAGACCTGTCATATGGACGAAATGCGACGTCGATCGGCCTGTTCCGTTCCGGGACGGCCCTTCACGGTGCCCGGTAACGCTTTATAGACCATGTTCCCTGGGCCTGTCGCATCTATTCGCCTTCGCGGCAGGCGGATGCCGAGGTTAGGGTTAATCCGCGATCCTTCGGTGCACGAGGCCTCAACAAAGCCTCGCGAAGGCGTGACAAATCAGCGGGCGCGCTGCTAGCCTCTTCTCATCCGCGAGGTGATTCGCGAAAATCTTGGGCGAAAGCTGCGATGGCGACCGACCCGCTGAGCCGCGCCGTTCCGAACGAAGTCCGCGATTTCGCCGACCGCAGCGTCGAGCAGGCGAGAAAGGCTTTCGACAGCTTCATCGGCGTGGTGAACGAGGCGCTCGAAGGAAGCCCGCCGCGACCAACCGAAAGCGCCGCTTCGGCGGACGAGCTGTCGCGCCTCGCGGTCGGCTTTGCCGAATGTAACGTGCGCGACGCCTTCGCTCTCGCCCACGACATGGTGCATGCGACCGAGCTGTCGCAGCTCCTCGATTTGCAGCGCGAATTCCTCGAAACACAGATGAAGGCGCTGGGGAGCCAGATGCGGATCCTCGGCCGTGCTCCGCAAAGGTGGGGTGCCTAGCCCTCCAACCACCTCATGATCGTTTGGTCCACGAGTGCCAGCATCGCCGGGCTGATCCTGCCGATCTGTTCGGCGTGACGGGTCTCGATCGTCGCGATTTTTGAGGTTCGAATGATCGAGGGAGCCGGCAGGCCCGCCTCTCGATAGGCCGACCCGAGATCATGATCGCCCGGCCAAGCGCGATTTTCGGCGCTGGTGATCATAAATCCGGTCTCTCGCGTTAACTCGCGTCAAGGGGGAATCTGGTTCGTCCTCTCCGCGTCTGCTATCAGTGGGGCTGTCGAGCGAATCTTGCGGACGGTGACCGCCGTTCATGACCCACTGCTGCCGATGACGCGTGGAGGCGGGGCGGTCCAGATGGGCGACTATTGCTCCGCTGATCGAGCAAGTTGACGCGACATGGAAATAATTGCATTCGCGGTCTCTGCTGGCTGGAGTGTGGGATGCAAATGCGTGCCTTGCAGTCTTGTAACCGGCCAGCCACGTCGCTGTGCTTCTACGACTGCGTGATCATAGATCGGTGAAGTCTGGATGAAGCCGGCACGGACATGGTCCCAGTTAGCGAGCTTGATCGTGTCTTCGAACCAACCGACGTGCATTCTTGGAAGTTCACCTTCGAACTGGGCGAATGCCATAGGATCGCTTGCCAAGATATCTAAGCCGACGAGAGACATTCGTCCCGCATCGCCCGCAAACCATCTCGACCAAATTGGAAGGGTCCCGTCGGCTCTAGCAAGGCCCTTTATGAACTCGTGAAGAGCTGGTCTGACAGGCGAGGCCGCGCCTTGCGATGGGGGCACGTCCCCATCCACAATGATTATGCCCTTCACGGGCAGCTTGGTCGCCAGATCGGCAACCAACGCACTCGCCGAGCTATGACCCACTACAAATGGCTCGTTGGCGGAGGTCATATGTTCGAAGAGATGCGCGGTCCATACGTTCCAAGAAGGCGGCGCATGATGGTACGCTAAAACGTCTGGCACCTGGACACCATGTCCCGCAGCCCGCAGGTGCTTGGCCGTTGGTTCCCAGCTCGACGCTCGGACTAAGGGTCCTGCCACAAGAATGAAATCTGACGACATGCGCCTCCAGCGTCTAGCGAATAACGAATTGTGCAAGTCTGACAGTGCAAGCCGTTGCCAGCCACAAGGTCCGCCAGGGTCAACCCCGACCGTTCTATGACCTTCCTGACTATCGACTATCCTATTAGCGCAAGAGCGCCATACAGCCATTCCGATAGCGGACACGCTTTAATGCCGACCGACTTGATTTTCTTCCGCCATTTGGACATCGCACTTGAGAGCGCAACCGGCTCGCTCTCGGCCTTACCTTCCCAAACAACCGATCCATCTGCCTCCACGACCCAGATCGAGGTCCTCCTGAGTGACACGTCCGTCCGACACGCGCAGGATTTAGCCACCCTCAAAAATCCGCATAGGCCTTTCGATCGGCGTCCGAGTCCCACTCCTCGAAGGTCGCGAAAGGATCATCCATACGAGCCTTTGGTCTGGCCTTGGAGATAATGATGCGGTGAGCCTCGATCAGATAAGCGATCTCATCGCCCTGTCGAAGCCTGAGCGCCTTGCGCACGGCTTGAGGAATGGTGGTCCGCGCCTTGCTCGTCATTCTGCTGCTGATCATTTCCTTGTCCCGTCCTGCGACCTAGGCATAAGAAATTTCCTCACCTTTTCCAAGTAACAGGGGCCCGGCGACCATCGCTTAAGTCCAAGCGGTTCAACCGGCCAGTTGCTTCACCCGACCGGATGGCGGGAGAGCGCTCTTGCGGCTATCCTGGACGTTGCCGAAGCTTCACCATCACTGCCGAAGCCCGCCCAGGATCCGAGCGCGCCCATGACCGACATCGCGACCCGCGTCTATAATCACCAGTGGCGCATCGATCCGATCGTGCGGTCCGTGCTCGACACGGATTTCTACAAGCTCTTGATGGCGCAGACGATCTTCCGGCGCCACAAGGACGCGCAGGTCACCTTCGGCATCATCAACCGCACGCAGCGCGTGCAGGCTCGGCGAGCTCGTCGACGAGGGGGCGCTGCGCGAGCAGCTCGATCACGTGCGCGGCCTGTCGCTGTCGCGCGGCGAATCGACCTGGCTGCGCGGCAACACCTTCTACGGCAAGCGGCAGATGTTCTCGCCAGAGTTCATGGAATGGCTCGAGCATTTCCGCTTTCCGCCCTATCATCTCGAAAAGCGCGCCGGCCAATATGAACTGACCTTCGAGGGCCCGTGGATCGAGACCACGATGTGGGAGATCCCGGCGCTTGCCATCCTCAACGAGCTGCGCTCGCGCGCCGTGCTCGACGGCATGGGGCGTTTCGAATTGCAGGTGCTCTATGCGCGCGCCATGACCCGCGTCTGGGAGAAGATCGAGCGCTTGCGCGCGCTCGGCCGGCCGAGCATCGCGGATTTCGGCACGCGGCGCCGCCACGGCTTCCTTTGGCAGGATTGGTGCGTGCAGGCGATGATGGAAGGGCTCGGCGCGAGCTTCCTCGGCACCTCGAATTGCCTCATCGCGCTCAGGCGCGAGGTCGAGGCCGTCGGCACCAACGCGCATGAGCTGCCGATGGTCTATGCGGCGCTCGCCAAGGACGATGCCGCGCTCGCCGACGCCCCTTACGACGTGCTGCGGGATTGGCAGGAGGATTACGACGGCAATCTTCTCGTCATCTTGCCCGACACCTTCGGAACGACGGGTTTCCTGCGCCACGCCCCCGATTGGGTGTCGCGCTGGACCGGCATCCGCATCGATTCGAAAGAGCCGATCGAGGGCGGCGAGGAGGCGATCGACTGGTGGCGCGCGCGCGGCCAGGACCCGAGGAACAAGCTCGCCATCTTCTCCGATGGGCTCGATGTCGATGCGATCGAGAAGGTGCATCGGCATTTCCTCGGGCGCATGCGGCTCGGCTATGGCTGGGGGACGCTGCTGACCAATGATTTCCGCGGGCTCGCCGAGGACGGCGTGCTCGACCCGATCTCCATCGTTTGCAAGGTGAAGTCGGTGAACGGCCGCCCCGCCGTGAAGCTCTCCGACAATGCGACGAAAGCCATGGGCCCGAAGGACGAGATCACCCGCTACCGTCGCGTCTTCGAGGCCAAGGAAGAAGCCGCGATGCCGGTGCTGGTGTGAGCTTCGGTTTGCACCTGAGCGAGGCTTCCTTTATAAGCGCTTCCGTGCGGCGCCGAGCCGCGCCCGAGGGTTGGACGTGACCGCATCCGGTTTCCGCGCGACGATCGACGGGGGTTTTGCCCCGGCTCGCGCGCGCGCCCTCACGCTGCTCAGCCTCCTCCTTCTTAGCCGCCCCTGAGGGCCGGCCGGGCTGACGCCTGGGCGCTCAGGGGACGAGCCAGAGCATCATCGGGAGCGCGACGGTTCTCCGGCGCTCCGCAGCCAGAGAAGGACATCCCATGACCGCCACGCACAAGACTTCCTGCGCACAAGGACCCCACGCGTCCAAGACTCATGCGTCCAAGCCATCCGGTGCCGAGGGCAAGGCCGCATCCGCCAAGGACCATGTGATCATCTTCGACACCACCTTGCGCGACGGCGAGCAATCGCCCGGGCGCCACCATGACGTTCGAGGAGAAGCTCGAGGTCGCCGATCTCCTCGACGAGATGGGCGTCGACGTGATCGAGGCCGGCTTCCCGATCGCGAGCCAAGGCGATTTCGAGGCGGTGCATGCCGTGGCGAAGCGCGCCAAGCACGCCGTGATCGCCGGGTTGTCGCGCGCCAACGCGCAAGGACATCGACCGTTGCGCCGAGGCCGTGCAGCCGGCGCGGCGCGGCCGCATCCACACGGTGATCGCGACCTCGCCGCTGCACATGAAGGCGAAGCTGCAGATGGAGCCGGAGGCGGTGCTGCAGGCCGTGATCGACAGCGTGACGCGCGCCCGCAACCATATCGACGATGTCGAATGGTCCTGCGAGGACGGCACGCGAAGCGAGCTCGATTTCCTGTGCCGCTGCGTCGAGGCGGCGATCAAGGCCGGCGCCACGACGGTCAACATCCCCGACACGGTCGGCTATACGACGCCCGACGAATACCGCGCCCTGTTCGAGGCGGTGATCGACCGCGTGCCCAATTCCGACAAGGCGATCTTCTCGGTGCATTGCCACAACGATCTCGGCCTCGCGGTCGCGAATTCGCTCGCCGGCTGCGTCGGCGGAGCGCGCCAGATCGAATGCGCCGTGAACGGACTCGGCGAGCGCGCCGGCAACACCTCGCTCGAGGAGGTGGTGATGGCGATGCGGGTGCGCCCGGACGTCCTGCCCTTCCACACGCGCATCGACACGACGAAGCTGATGCGCGCCTCGAAGCTCGTCTCGGCCGTCACCGTCCTTCCCGGTGCAGTACAACAAGGCGATCGTCGGGCGCAACGCCTTCGCGCATGAGAGCGGCATCCACCAGGACGGCATGCTCAAGAACCCGCTCACCTACGAGATCATGACGCCCGAAAGCGTCGGCGTCTCGAAGACTTCGCTGGTGATGGGCAAGCATTCGGGCCGCAACGCCTTCCGCACCAAGCTCGCCGAGCTCGGCTACAAGCTCGCCGACAACCAGCTCGAGGACGCGTTCCTGCGCTTCAAGGATCTCGCCGACCGCAAGAAGATCGTCTACGACGAGGACATCGAGGCGCTCGTCGACGAGAACATCGCGCACCGCGCAAGACAACATCAAGCTCGTCTCGCTCACCGTGATCGCCGGCACGCGCGGGCCGCAACGCGCCACCATGCGGCTTGTCGATCGACGGGCGCGGCATCACCGAGGAGGTCGAGGGCAACGGGCCCGTCGATGCGACCTTCAACGCCATCAAGGCGATGGTGCCGCATGAGGCCGTGCTCGAGCTCTATCAGGTGCACGCCGTCACCGAAGGCACGGACGCGCAAGCCGAGGTCTCCGTTCGCCTCGCCGAGGACGGCAAGACGGTGACGGCGCGCGCCGCCGATCCCGACACGCTCGTCGCTTCGGCGAAGGCCTATCTCGGCGCGCTGAACCGCCTGATGGTGAAGCGCAAGCGCGGCAAGCCCGAGGCCATGAGCGCGGCCGAGTAAGGTTCGCGTCCCCGTCGCCGGCGCAGGCCGGCGACCGGGTGACCGAGACGAGAGCTCGCCGCACGGTTCAATGCCGCATCCCGCCGATCTGACGATAGGTCCATATGTCCTGATCCAGTCTGATCCAGGACCGTATTGACGTGCCCTCGCGCCATGGCCTAGCCTCACCTCGACGGTGCCCTCACGGGTGAAACGGGAACGCGGTGTGATGCCGCGGCTGCCCCCGCAACTGTAAGCGATGCGTTCGCGCCGAACGCCACTGGAGCGATCCGGGAAGGCGGCGCGGCGCCGAGGCGATATGCGCTACGCATTCGCCTCGGCCCCATCGCGAGCCAGGAGACCGGCCGTCTTATCGTCGACGCGTGCAAACGCCGGCCGGGGTGTGCTGGCGGATGTTCCTGGAAGCCCTTTCGGGCTTTTCGGTCCTCGCCCGCGCCGGCTCGATGTGACCCGCGAGGACCATGATGAAATCCGTCTTGAAGACTATCCTGAACGACGCCCATGCCGATCAGCGCGCCAAGGTGATCGCCATCTACGGGCTTCTCGGCGCCGTCAACGTCGCGATCTGGATCTGGGCGATCATCGCGCTGGCGGATCGCCCCGCTCTCATGGGCACGGCGTTCCTCGCCTATGTGCTCGGCTTGCGGCACGCGGTCGATCCCGACCACATCGCGGCGATCGACAATGTGGTCCGCAAGCTGATGCAGGAGGGCAAGCGCCCGCATGCCGTCGGGCTGTTCTTCGCGCTCGGGCATTCGCTCGCGGTCGGCCTCGCGGCGGGCGCGATCGCGGCGACGGCGGCCGCCGTCGAAACCAGCTTCGAGAGCTTCAAGTCGATCGGCGCGGTCGTCAGCACCTCCGTCTCCGCCTTCTTCCTGCTCGCCATCGCGGTGGTGAATATGGTGATCCTGCGTGGCGTCTGGCGAAGCTTCAAGAAGGCGCGACGCGGCGAGCCGGTGCTCGACGACGAGCTGAACATGCTGCTCGCCGGGCGCGGCTTCCTGGCGCGGCTCTTCCGGCCCTTGTTCCGCATGGTGACGCGAAGCTGGCAGATGTTCCCGGTCGGCTTTCTGTTCGGCCTCGGCTTCGATACCGCGACCGAGATCAGCCTGTTCGCGGTCGCGGCGAGCCAGGCCTCGGGCGGCATGTCGTTCTCGACCGTGATGATCTTTCCGGCGCTGTTCACCGCCGGCATGACGCTCCTCGACACGACGGACAGCGTGCTCATGGTCGGCGCCTATGGCTGGGCCTTCCTCAATCCGATTCGCAAGCTCTGGTACAACCTCACCATCACCTCGGTCTCGGTGCTGGTGGCGCTCCTGATCGGGGGAATCGAGGCTTTGGGCCTGATCGCCGACCAGCTCGCGCTCGACACCGGCTTCTGGAAGCTCGTCTCGGACCTCAACGACGATCTTGCGAATTTCGGCTTCATCATCATCGGCGTCTTCGTCGCGGCCTGGGCGATCTCCTTCGCAATCTACAGGCTGCGCCGGCTCGAGGAGCGAACGGCATCGGTGTGAAGCCGGCTCAGCGCTTCGGCGCCAACGGCGGGCATTGACACAGACCTGTCAAGGAAGTGTGATACTTCGCTCGCCGCGCGAACTCGTGTCCTCGTCGCCGCGAGCGCGCTCGGACAGGAATTCCCAGGGACGCTCGAGGTAAAAACATGAAGCATAAACCTGGCACTTCTCACGACGGCCGCGGCCTTCGCGGTCTGGCGTCCACGGGCCTCGCGGTCGCCCAAGCGCCCGATGCGCTCGTCGCCGCCGCCAAGAAGGAGGGGCAGCTCACCGTGATCGCGCTGCCGCACGACTGGTGCGGCTATGGCGACGATCATCGACGGCTTCAAGGCGAAATACGGCTTGACGGTCAACGAGCTCAATCCCGGACGCCGGTTCGGGCGACGAGGTCGAGGCGATCAAGGCGAACAAGGGCAATGCCGGCCCGCAGGCGCCGGACGTGATCGACGTCGGCCTCGCCTTCGGCCCCTCGGCCAAGAAGGACGGCCTGATCCAGCCCTACAAGGTCGCGACCTGGTCGACGATCCCCGACACCGCCAAGGACGCCGACGGCTCCTGGTACGGCGACTATTACGGCGTGCTCACCTTCGAGGTGAACAAGGACATCATCAAGAAATCGCCGACCGATTGGCCGGATCTCCTCGGGCCGGACTACAAGAACGCCGTCGCGCTCGCCGGCGACCCGCGCGTTTCGAGCCAGGCGATCCAGGGCGTGCTCGCGGCGGGCCTCTCGGCGGCCGGCGGCGACATGGCCAAGGCGCCGGACGCAGGGCTCAAGTTCTTCGCCGACCTCAACAAGAAGGGCAATTTCGTGCCCGTGATCGGCAAGGCGAGCTCGGTGGCGCAAGGCTCGACGCCGCTCGCTCATCCGCTGGGACTACAACGCGCTCGGCGATCGCGACACGCTGAAGGGCAATCCGCCGATCGACGTGGTGGTGCCGAAGACGCGGCGTGCGTCGCCGGCGTCTACGTGCAGGCGATCAGCGCCTTCGCGCCCCATCCGAACGCCGCCAAGCTGTGGATGGAGTATCTCTATTCCGACGAGGGCCAGATCGGTTGTCTGAAGGGCTATTGCCATCCGATCCGCTTCCAGAATCTCGTCGAGAGCAAGAAGGTGCCGGCCGATCTCCTGGCCAAGCTGCCGCCGGCGGAAGGCTATGCCAAGGCAGTGTTCCCGACGCTCGATCAGCTCGCGGTCGTCGAACCCGGCGATCACCAAGCAATGGGACAGCGTGGTCGGCGCGAACGTGAAGTGAGCGGACCGAACGACAATCGGGCCGAGGCGCCAGGCTGCCTCTCGCCGCTCGACGCCGTCGCGGAGAGGCGCCCTTCACCGATCCGGCTCCGGCGGCGGGAGGCTCGCGGCGCCACGTCGACTTGAGCGATGCGAACGCCACGCCCTTTCGGAGGCGCGACGGGAAAGCGGTCGGAACTCGTCCTCGCGTGACCGAGAACCCGGTCAGATCGCCATGACGGTCTGGACGCATGGATGGCGCAGATGCAACTCGAGGCCGCCGCCCTGCCGCTGGCGCGGCCGCGGCGCATGTCGCTCGCGTTCCTCGGCGTCGTGCCGTTCTTCGTCTTCGCCATCATGTTCCTGATCTGGCCGACGGCCTTCCTGATGGTCGGCGCGTTCCAGGACGCCGACGGCCATTTCACGCTCGACAACATCCGCGCGGCTCGCCGAGCCCACGATCCTCAACGCCTACTCGATCAGCATCGAGATCAGCATCGCCTCGGCGCTTCTGCGGCGCGATCTTCGGCTTCTTTCTCGCCGCGGCCGTCGTGCTCGGCGGCCTGCCGCGCTGGCTGCGCCCGACGCTGATGACCTTTTGCGGCGTCGCCTCGAATTTCGCGGGCCTGCCGCTCGCCTTCGCCTTCCTCGCGACGCTCGGGCGCACCGGCCTCGTGACCGCGCTCCTCTACACCTATCTCGGCTTCAACCTCTATGCGACCGGCTTCAACGTGCTGAGCTTCACCGGGCTCACCCTCACCTATCTCTATTTCCAGATCCCGCTGATGGTGCTGATCCTGACGCCGGCGCTCGACGGGCTGAAGCGCGAATGGCGCGAGGCGGCCGAGGTGCTCGGCGCGTCGAGCTGGCAATATTGGCGCCATGTCGCGATCCCGGTGCTGTGGCCGAGCTTCCTCGGCACGACGCTTCTCCTCTTCGCCAACTCCTTCGGCGCGGTGGCGACCGCCTATGGCCTCACCGGCTCCTCGCTCAACATCGTGCCCATCCTGCTTTACGCGCAGATCCGCGGCGACGTGCTGCACAATCCGAATCTCGGCTACGCGCTCGCGCTCGGCATGATCGTCATCACCGGGCCTGTCGAACGGCGCCTATATCTGGCTGCGCGCGCGCGGCGAGAGGTGGCTGAAATGAAGAGCTCGCGCCTCGGCCCCTGGCTCGCCATCGCCATCGGCGCCGCCTATTTCCTCATCCCGCTGCATCGCGACCTTCGAGTTCTCGCTGCGCATGAAGCGCGGCGAATACTCCTTCGAGGCCTATCGCGTCGTGCTCGCCGATCCGCGCTTCCAGGCGAGCTTCGGCTATTCGACCCTGATCGCCGTCGCGACCATCTTCATGGGCGTGCTGCTCGTCGTGCCGACCGCCTATTGGATCGAGCTCAAGCTGCGCAAGCTGCGTCCGGTGGTCGAGTTCATCACGCTCCTGCCGCTCGTCATTCCGGCGATCGTGATCGTCTTCGGCTATCTGCACACCTACAACTCCTCCTCGCTGATCCCGCTGATCGCGACGCCGCGCGGCACCGACCTGCTCTTGACCTTCGGCTACATGACGCTCGCGCTGCCTTACATGTATCGCGCCGTCGATACGGGCTTGCGCTCGATCGACGTGCGCACGCTGACCGAGGCCGCCGAGAGCCTCGGCGCGGGCTGGGGCACCATCCTGTTCAAGGTGATCTTCCCGAATGTGCGCGTCGCCGTGCTCTCGGGCGCCTTCCTCACCTTCGCGATCGTGATCGGCGAGTTCACGCTTGGCGAGCCTGCTCGATCGGCCGGCCTTCGGGCCGTATCTGCAGCTCGTCGGCGCCAATCGCGCCTATGAGCCTTCGGCGCTCGCCATCGTCGCCTTCATCGTCACCTGGGCCTGCATGGGTCTCATCCAGATCTTCGGGCGCGACCGGCGCGCCGCCATGGCAGGCCGCTAACCCTCACCGACCGGAGCCAGCATGAAATTCCTCGAGATCGAGAATCTCCGAAAGAGTCTTACGGCGGCCAGGTCGGCGTGCAGCATTTCGACATCGCGGTCGAGCGCGGCGAGTTCATCTCCTTCCTCGGACCTTCCGGCTGCGGCAAGACCACGACCTTGCGCATGGTCGCGGGCTTCGAGCAGCCGAGCGCCGGCTCGATCCGCATCGACGGGCGCGACGTCGTGGGGCTGCGGCCGAACCAGCGCAACATCGGCATGGTGTTCCAATCCTACGCGCTCTTCCCGAACATGACGGTCGCCGCAGAACGTCGCCTTCGGCCTCAAGATCGCCAAGCGTCCCGAAGCGGAGATCAAGCCGCGCGTCGCCGAGATGCTGCAGATGATCAAGCTGCCGCAGCTCGGCGACCGCTACCCCTACCAGCTCTCGGGCGGCCAGCAGCAGCGCGTGGCGCTCGCCCGCGCTCTCGCCGGCAAGCCGCAGCTTCTCCTGCTCGACGAGCCGCTCTCCGCGCTCGACGCCAAGATCCGCGCCTCGCTGCGCGGCGAGATCCGCGATCTGCAACGCAAGCTCGGCATCACCACGATCTATGTGACGCACGACCAGGAAGAAGCGCTCGCGATGTCCGACCGCATCGTGGTGATGAGCGAGGGCCGGATCGAGCAGCTCGGCACGCCCTTCGAAATCTACAACCGCCCGCGCACGCGCTTCGTCGCCTCCTTCGTCGGCACGCTGAACATCTTGCGCGGCAAGGTGATCGACGCCTGCGAAAGGGCGGATCCGCGTCGACGACCAGGACATCCGGCTCGCTCAGCCGATCGCGGACGCCAAGGCCGGCGACATGCGCGCCGTTGCCCTGCGTCCCGAGGCCGTCTCGCTCGGCGAGAGCCGTCCCGAGAGCAACGCCATGCGCGGCACCGATCGAGGACGTGAGCTTCCTCGGCGCCATCGTGCGCATCCGCGTGCGCTTCAAGGAAAATGTGATTTCGCTCGACACCTTCAACAGCTCCGCCGCGCCGCCACCCGAGCGCGGACAGAGCGCGACCGTGTCTTTCTCGCCGGCCGATCTGCAGATGCTCGAAGGCGCGGAAGCGTAAGGCGTCGCTTCGAGCATGATGGCCTCAAGGAGAATGGCCATCCGGCTCCGGGGCGGTGGAGCACGGATCATTCTCCAATGGGTTGCCGAAGAACTCGGGGCGCGCGCGGGATGACGCGATATGATTTCGTGGTTGCAGGAACCATGAAGTGATTTGGGACGCGCGGACCTGACGATCTTTTGGATGGACTTTTCTCTTTGTATCGAATTGAGGATCGGATTTTAGACCCTCGTACCTTATTCCGATTCGGCGGTTTGTGTTGCAGCCGGCGCAAGGAACAGGAGCGGCGATATGGCTGAACCGGCTTGGCGCGCGGATCCCCTGACTTGGGGTCGCGGGCCTCACATGTTCGAAGTGTTCCTCGAGCCGACCTGCCCGTTTTCGGCAAGGGCGCTTTCCAAACTCGATAGCTTGCTCGATCAGGCAGGTGACGACCGCATCACCATCAAGATTTGCCTTCAGTCACAGCCCTGGCATATGTACTCGGGTGTGATCGTGCGGTGCATTCTCGCCGCCTCGACGCTCGAGCCCGGGAAGGAAGCCGCCAAGGCCGTCATGCTGGCTGTCGCCAACCACCGCGAGGAATTCGAGTTCGAACGGCATTGCCGAGGCCCCAATCTCGACAGCACACCCAACGAGATCATTGCACGGGTCGAGGGCTACAGCGGCATCCGGCTCGCCGAGGCGTTTGCGATTCCGGATTTAGATCGTGAAATCAAATGGCACTGCCGATATGCGCGCCAGAACGGCATCCATGTGTCACCGACTTTCATGATCGATGGGCTCTTGCAGGCTGACATGAGTAGTGGTGACGCGGTGGCGGATTGGGTGTCGGTTCTCCTGAAAAGCTGAATGTGATGGGGACGACCTCACTTAGGTTTCCGGGTCGACAACCCTAGCTTTTTCACAAGGCAATAGGGTCCGTGGTCACATCCGGACTTGGCTAGAACAGCGCCTGAGCCGGCGTGGCCGTGATCATTCCGCAGGGATGAAGTCAAAATGGATTCGGCGGCCGAGCGCGGCGGCATAGCGTGTGACCAAATCCAAGCTTGGCAGATGGTGCGCGTTCTCCAAGCGGGCAACGACCGACTGCGTCGTGCCCATCCGCCTCGCGATCTCGTCTTGCGTCAGCCCAACCTCATGCCGGGCTTCGACCATGGCTCCAACCAGGGCATAAACGGGACCGAGCCGATCGTATTCCTTCCTCACCTCGGGATTTTTCAGAAGGCGTTTTCTAAGCTTCGCAAGACGGGTCATGATTTGATCTCCCTTGTGCGCCGCTCGGCAAGATCGAGGGCTGATTTCGGCGTCCTCTGCGTCTTCTTGACGAAGGCATGGACCACCACGACACGCCGACCAACCGTTGTCACATAGAGGGCGCGGCCAATGCCGTCCCTACCGCCGAACCGCATCTCCCAAATCTTGCCGCGTAAATGCTTCACGTGCGGCTCTCGGATACGTTCGAGGCCGACGGCCTCGATACGCTCGGCAAGCGCAGAAAGGCAGCTTGCATATCGCTCGGCAGGGTCGCGATTTCGACGTCCACCGTGGCATTGAGGGTTTCGACCGTCCAGACCACGTTGAATTAATCATTCCCCAACGTCACCGCCGACCCGGCAACCCTTCGCTTCTCCATAATATAGCACAAATGCTATTGTCAGCAAAATAACTCGAGGCGGGACGGTGGCCATACGCCCGGCCGATCTTCAGGTGCTCGAAGGCCCGGAAGCGTAAGCGCCATCCCATCAAGCGAGCCGATCCTGATGCGCCGGTTGTGGCGGCCCTTGTTGTCGATCTTCACGATGCGGATGCGGTTTTCGCCGCGCGTCGAGGACAGATGCGTGCCGCCGCAAGCCTGCCGGTCGAGGCCCTCGATCTCGACGATGCGGATCATGCCGTCCGCCGTGGGTGGGGGCGCGACCGAGCGCGTGCGGATGAGGCCTGGCTCGCTTTGCGCCTCGCGCGAGCGGCACATAGCTCGCGCCGACGCGCAGATCCTCCTCGATCGCCGCGTTGATCGGCGCCTCGAGCGCGCGAAGCTTCTCGTTGTCGGCGTCCGGCAGGTCGAAATCCATCCGCGCCGTGCCGTCATCATTCATCTGCACACCGGTCACCAGCGCGCCGTTGAAGCTGCGATAGACGCAGGCATTGAGGATATGCGTATAGGTGTGCATCTGCGTCATCATCCGCCGAAACGGCACGTCGACGACGGCTTCGACGCGGCCATGGATCTCCCGCTCGTCGGCGAGCAGGACCCAGGCCGGCTCCGTCGATATTCTCGAAACCGGTGACGGACGCTTCGCCGCCCGACCAGCGGATCACGCCGCGATCGGCAAGCTGGCCGCCCCCGCCCGGAAAGAAGGGCGAGGCGGAAAGCCGGAGCCGCCCGGGCCGGCTCTCCAGCACCTCGGTCTCGAGCGTCAACACGTCGGGATGCTCATGATAGAAGGCGCGCCGCATGTTCCCTTGCTCCTTGGCCGAACCTGCCTCCTATGAGGCAAGCCGTATTGGCGAAAATTGAGGCGGGGAAACGAAAAGCCATCGCGAAACCGCCCGATCGCGCCTTCGCAGGTCGCTCCCATGGGCAATTTGGCGGAAGCTGGCGCACCGTCCCCCGCTTCGGCTTTTGCCTCGGGCGGCACTTCCATCTAGGATCGGGCGCGGAACCAGGGGCGGGCAGCGCCGGAGCGCCCTTCTCCGCGATGGTCACCCGCCTGTCCCCAGCCGAGCATGATGCGGCTCGCAAAAACCATTTCCCTTTTCGCCGATCATGCTCTAGCCGATCGCGAGAGGAGGCCAGCATGAGCCTGACGCAAGCCAAGCTCGCCGCGCCGCAGGGCGAGGCCCGTTTCGATTGGTCCGACCCGTTCGAGCTCGAGCACCAGCTCAGCGAGGATGAGCGCATGGTGCGCGACACGGCGCGCGATTACGCGCAGGGCAAGCTTTTGCCGCGCGTCACCTCCGCCTATCTCGAGGAACGCTTCGACCGCGAGATCATGAACGAGATGGGCGCGCTCGGCCTTCTCGGCTCGACCCTCCCGGAGGCCTATGGCGGCGCGGCCTTGGGCTATGTCTCCTACGGGCTCGCGGCGCGCGAGGTGGAGCGGGTCGATTCCGGCTACCGCTCGGCGATGAGCGTGCAATCCTCGCTCGTCATGTATCCGATCTACGCCTATGGGGATGAGAGCCAGCGCAAGAAATACCTGCCGAAGCTCGCGACCGGCGAATGGGTCGGCTGCTTCGGCCTGACCGAGCCCGAAGCCGGCTCCGATCCGGGCTCGATGCGCGCACAGGCCGAAAGGATTTCGGGCGGCTATCGCCTGACCGGCTCGAAGATGTGGATCACCAATGCGCCGATCGCCGATGTCGCCGTCGTCTGGGCGAAGTCGGCCGCGCATGAGGGCAAGATCCGCGGCTTCGTCCTCGAGCGCGGCATGAAGGGTCTCTCGACGCCGAAGATCGAGAAGAAGCTGTCGCTGCGCGCCTCCGTCACCGGGCGAGGTGGTGATGGAGGGCGTCGAGGTGCCCGAAGACAATCTGCTGCCGAATGTGTCGGGGCTCAAAGGGCCCGTTCGGCTGCCTCAACCGGGCGCGCTACGGCATCGCCTGGGGCTCGATGGGCGCGGCCGAGGCCTGTTTTCACGCGGCGCGCGACTACACCTTGAACCGCAAGCAATTCGGCCGGCCGCTCGCCGCCAATCAGCTCGTCCAGAAGAAGCTCGCCGACATGCAGACCGAGATTTCGCTCGGCCTGCAGGCCGCGCTCAGGGCCGGCCGGCTGTTCGACGAGGGCAAGCTTTCGCCGGAGACGATCTCGCTGATCAAGCGCAACAATTGCGGCAAGGCGCTCGACATCGCCCGCGCGGCGCGCGACATGCACGGCGGCAACGGCATCTCGGCGGAGTTCCACGTCATGCGCCACCTCACCAATCTCGAGACGGTGAACACCTATGAGGGCGCCCATGACGTGCACGCGCTGATCCTCGGGCGTGCCATCACCGGAATACAGGCTTTCTCGTAAGATGAACCAAGATCCAGGCAAGATGCAGCAGGGCGTTCCCGCGGCCAAGTTCCCGCAGGCAGTTCTAGCGGGCCAAGTTCTAGCGGGCCAAGTGCGATTCCCGCGCACCGGCGGCCAAATCCTCGTCGACCAGCTCCTCGTCCAGGGCGTCGACCGCGCGACCTGCGTGCCCGGCGAGAGCTATCTCGCGGTTCTCGACGCGCTGCACGACGCCGCGATCGACGTGCTCGTCTGCCGCCAGGAGGGCGGCGCCGCGATGATGGCCGACGCCTACGCAAGGCTCACCGGCCGGCCCGGCATCTGCTTCGTCACGCGCGGACCGGGCGCCTCGAACGCCGCGCCGGGCATTCACATCGCCATGCAGGATTCCTCCCCGCTGATCGTCTTCGTCGGCCAGGTCGAGCGCGGCATGCGCGAGCGCGAGGCCTTCCAGGAGCTCGACTACAAGGCCGTGTTCGGCACCATGGCCAAATGGGCCGTCGAGATCGATGCGGCCGCGCGCATTCCGGAGATCGTGGCGCGCGCCTTCCGGGTCGCGACGCAAGGGCGGCCCGGGCCCGGTCGTGGTCTCGCTTCCCGAGGACGTGCTGACCGAGATGGCGACGGTCGCGGACGCGCCGCGCGTCGAGCCGGCGCAGGCCTCTCCGGGCGAAGCCGAGATGGCGAAGCTCCAGGCGCTTCTCGCCTCGGCCGAGCGGCCGCTCGTCATCCTCGGCGGCTCGCGCTGGTCGCAAGAGGCGCATGACGCTTTCGTGCGCTTTGCCGAGCGCTTCGACCTGCCGGTGACGACGAGCTTTCGCCGCTCCTCGCTCTTCCCCGCCGACCATGCAAACTACGTCGGCGATCTCGGCGTCGGACCGAATCCGAAGCTCGTCCAGCGCGTCAAGGAAGCCGATCTCGTGCTCCTCGTCGGCGGACGTTTTTCCGAGCAGCAATCCTCCGCCTACACGCTTCTCGACGTGCCCGTGCCGAAGCAGAAGCTCGTGCATGTCTATCCCGACATCGGCGAGCTCGGGCGCGTCTATCAGCCGGTGCTCGCGATCAACGCGACGCCCGCCACCTTCACGACGGCGCTTCACGGCCTCGCGACGCCGAACCGGCTCGCCTGGCGCGAACGCACGCAAGGCGGCGCGCGCCGAATATCTCGAATGGACCGGCAAGCCGCGCGCCTTGCCGGGCGCCTTCCAGCTCGGCGAGGCGATGGTCTGGCTGCGCGAGCGCTTGCCGCCCGATGCCATCGTCGACGAACGGCGCCGGCAATTACGCGACCTGGGTGCATCGCTACTTCCGCTTCCGCCGCTTCGGCACGCAGCTCGCCCCGACCTCGGGCTCGATGGGCTTCGGCACGCCCGCGGCCGTGATGGCGAAGCGCCAATGCCCGGACCGGATCGTCGTCGCCTTCGCGGGCGACGGCTGCTTCCTGATGAACGGCCAGGAATTCGCGACGGCCGTGCAATATGATCTGCCGATCATCGTCGTCATCGTCGACAACGGCATGTACGGCACGATCCGCATGCATCAGGAACTGCACTACCCGCGGCGCATCTCCGCCACCGCGCTCAAGAACCCCGATTTCGCGGCCTATGCCAGGGCGTTCGGCGGCCATGGCGAGCGCGTGGAGCGCACCGAGGATTTCGCGCCGGCCTTCGAGCGGGCGCTCGCCTCGAGCAAGCCGTCGATCCTGCATTGCCTCATCGATGCCGAGGCTTTGACGCCGACGCGCACGCTCTCCGAGATCAGGGCGGCGGGCGAGAAGGCAGCCGCCGGATAGGCCTTCCCGAAACATCTACGGAGGATTACCGAGACATGCTGGAGGTCGAAAGGCCGGCCGACATGGCCGCCCATGCGGGCAAGGAGCTCGGCACGAGCGAATGGGTGACGGTCGACCAGGCGATGATCGATCGCTTCGCCGAGGCGACCGGCGATCATCAATGGATTCATGTCGATGTCGGCGCGCCAAGCGCGAGATGCCGGGCGGCAAGACCATCGCGCATGGCTATCTCACCTTGTCGCTCATCCCCCGGCTCTCGCAAGGCATCTGGCGGATCGCCAAGCGCTCACGCGGCATCAATTACGGCTCGAACAAGATCCGCTTCCTCAACCCCGTGACTGCCGGCAGCCGGGTCAGGCTCGTCCAGACCCTCAAGGCGGCCGAGCCGATCGAGGGCGGCCAGAGGCTGATCTTCGAGGCCAAGGTCGAGATCGAAGGCGAGACGCGCCCGGCGCTGATCGCGGAGACCATCGCGCTCGTTTTTGATTGAAGCGGCGATGAAGCCGCGCCGGCGGGCGTTCAAATCTGAATTTTACAGCCACGTCGAAACGGCGTCATTCCTGTTCTTTTAGCTGTGCGCGTGGCTGGAAATGCGGCCAGATCAGTAGCTGGCTATACTAGATTGCCGCGCCAAGCGATATTCGGCGTAACTCTATCACCGCCGGTTCGGCGTGACATGAAATTCGACCCCCGCCTGTTTCTGTAAATACCCGATGACACCGAAGAGATTACGCGCTGACAGAGGTCATAAAAATGGCGGCATAGATTTGGTGATTTTTCGTGCAGCTGATCATTGCTCATCTTCCTTATTCGCGCGCAACTGAGAACACGCACTTGACGCTCGGCTCACCCATTTTGGACTTTCCTGCCCATCTTCCATCACTTACCAAACAGCGCGAACGGATTCTCAATGGGCTGCATCGCGGCAGGGACCGCATTCTCAATCGCGAGATGCGCAAGGCTGCCGCCTGGCAATGAGAATTTTGACGTAGTCACGCAAAATCCCCTTTCCGGATCGATCTACGGGGAAGGGCCACTTAGATCACTTCTCAGGGGAGGCGTGGCACAGGCGTTACCGCCAACTCGGTGCCTCATCAGCTCGTTGGAGTGGCGCGTTTCGGGACAAGGCTCAACGGCTGCGCCGATGTAAACCCTCTGCGGTCCATGGTGCCATGCCGGATATCGTGTACGAAAGACGCCCTACCGCCCTTGCGACGCCGCCATCACCTCGCCTACATCCCGCCCATGAGCGGTGGTGAAGACCTCCCCCCTGTCGAGAACGAGCCCGAGGACGTCGAGGAAGCGCCCGTGCTTGCTCGACCCTGCGGAGGCCGAAGCCGAAAGCGAAGCCCCGGCTGAAGGCATGGGCGGCGCCGGCGCGGCGGTCATCCGCCGCCAGTTGAAGAGCGCGCCCAATGCGCCCGGCGTCTACCGCATGATCGCGGCGAATGGCGACGTGCTCTATGTCGGCAAGGCGCGCAACATCCGCGCCCGCGTCGCGGCGTACGCGCGCGGCCAGGCGCATACGAACCGCATCGCCCGCATGATCGCCGAGACGGCCGCGATGGAGTTCGTCACCACCGGCACGGAGACCGAGGCGCTCCTGCTCGAGGCCAATCTCATCAAGCAGCTGAAGCCGCGCTACAACGTGCTGCTGCGCGACGACAAGTCCTTCCCCTATATCCTGGTCACCAAGGATCATGTGTCGCCGCAGATCACCAAGCACCGCGGCGCCCGCAATCGGCCCGGCGATTATTACGGCCCCTTCGCCAGCGTCTGGGCCGTGAACCGCACCTTGAACGCCTTGCAGCGCGCCTTCCTTCTGCGGTCGTGCTCGGATTCCTTCTACGAGAATCGCACGCGGCCTTGCCTCCTGTTCCAGATCAAGCGCTGCGCCGGGCCTTGCACGGGCGAGGTGTCCCACACCGCCTATGCGGCAGCTCGTCGCCGAGGCCCGCGATTTCCTTTCCGGGCAAGAGCCGCGCCGTGCGCGCGCGTCTCGGCGCCGAGATGCAGCAGGCCTCCGACGCGCTCGAATTCGAGCGCGCGGCGCGCTGCGCGACCGTATCGCGGCGCTCTCCGCCATCCAGGCGAGCCAGGACATCAACCCGCAATCGACCGAGGAGGCCGATGTCTTCGCGCTCGCCCGCCAGGCCGGTCATGTCTGCGTCGAGGCCTTCTTCTTCCGCAATTTCCAGAACTGGGGCAACCGCGCCTATTTCCCGAAGGCCGATCCATCCTTGCCGGATGCCGAGGTGCTCGGCGCTTTCCTGGCCCAATTCTACGACGACAAGCCGACGCCGAAGCTCATCTTGCTGTCCCACGAGATCGAGGAGCAGGAGCTGCTGCGCGAGGCGCTCTCGGCGCGCGCGGGCGCGCGCCTCGAGATCATCGCGCCGAAGCGCGGCGAGAAGCGCGATCTCGTGGCGCATGCTTCACGCAACGCGGCGGAGGCGCTGGCGCGCCGGCTCGCCGACACCTCCTCGCAGGAGAAGCTGCTGGCGGCCGCCGGCGCCGCCTTCGGACTCGACGATGGCGCCGCGCCGCGTCGAGGTCTACGACAATTCCCACATCATGGGGACGAATGCGATCGGCGCCATGATCGTCGCCGGTCCGCAAGGCTTCATGAAGACGCATTACCGCACCTTCAACATCAAATCGGAAGAGCTCACGCCGGGCGACGATTACGGCATGATGCGCGAGGTGCTGAAGCGGCGCTTCACCCGGCTGGTGAAGGAGAACCCGAGGGGCGCCGCGGCACCTCCCGCGCCGGACGAAGCTTCGGCTTCGCTGGAAGCCGCGCCGACGGCGACACCGACGTTGGGCGCCGAGGGCCCCCCATTCGACGCTGCCGATCTCCCCCCGCGCCCCCTCGATCCGCCACCCACTCAATTTTCCCGAAGGCGCCTTGGAGCCGATGATTCGGCGGTCTATGCGACGCAGGTGACGGCGGTCTCTTCGGCTTCGGCGACCGCGGCGACTTCGCCGACGCCTGCCGATCCGGATGCCTTTCCGGCTTGGCCCGACCTCGTCATCATCGACGGGGGCAGGGGCCAGTTGCAGGCGGCGCTCGAGACCTTGGCCGAAGTCGGCGCCGCCGATGTGCCCGTCGTCGCGATCGCCAAGGGGCCGGATCGCAATGCGGGCCGTGAAACCTTCCATGTGCCGGGGCGCGAGGCGTTCCGGCTCGAGCCTCGCGATCCGGCGCTCTATTTCATGCAGCGCCTGCGCGACGAGGCGCATCGTTTCGCCATCGGCACGCACCGCGCCAAGCGCTCGCGCGAGCTGGTGAAGAGCCCGCTCGACGAGATCGGCGGCGTCGGGCCGCGCCGCAAGCGGGCGCTGCTCTTGCATTTCGGAACCGTCAAGGCGATCGAGCGCGCTTCGCTCGACGATCTCGCGCATACGCCCGGCGTCAACGAAGCGACCGCGAAGGCGGTCTACGGCTTTTTCCACCCGCAAGCCTGAAGGGCGTTCTAGGCATGAGCGTCGGTGATCTGACCAGGCTCATCCCTGGCATGCCCTCAAGAGAGGCCGGATGCCGAAGCTCGGAGCGCGAGATCGGCTCCGAGCTTCGTCGGGCGGCCTTCTCGCCTCACCGAGTCTCGTTTATGTGATCGGTGCCCGCTTGCGCGCGCGCGTGCTCGCTGTAGGACGGCACGGCCGCCTTCGTGGCGCATCGGCAGACACCGCTGCAAAGCCAATCGAGGACCGACATGATCACGCTTTATGGAATGACGAGCCCGAATGTGGTGAAGGTCATCATCGCGCTCGAGGAGCTTGGACTCCCGCACCAGCTCAAGACGGTCGATGTTTTCAGCGGGCAGCAATTCGAAGCCGACTTCGTCAAGCTCAACCCGAATGCCAAAGTGCCGGTGATCGTCGATTCCGATGGGCCTGGCGGCAAGCCCTATACGGTTTTCGAATCGGGCGCGATCCTCCTTTATCTCGCCGAGAAGACCGGCAAGCTCCTGCCGACGGAGGGGGCGGCGCGCTACGACATCATTCAATGGCTGATGGTGCAGCTCACGGGCGTCGGCCCGATGTTCGGCCAGTTCGTGCATTTCTTCCGCTTCGCGCCGCAGGGCAACGATTACTCGGTGAGCCGCTACCGCACCCAGGTCAAGCGCGTCTGCGAGGTGCTCGAGGGCCGGCTCGCCGCAGGCCCCTTTCTCGGCGGCGCCGAATATTCGATCGCCGATGTCGCGACCTTCCCCTGGGCGCGCAATCTCAAGATGCTGCTCGGCGAAGGCGCGAACGCCTACCCGAAGACTCTCGCCTGGGTGGAAAAGATCGAGAAGCGTCCGCCTGTCGCGCGCGCGCTCGCCGTGGTCGAGAAGATGCGCGAGACGCTCACGCCCTTCGACAAGGCGAAGCCCGAATTGCTCGACAAGGTCTTCGGACGCGGCCAGCACGCCCTGGCGTAACCGGGGCTGGCGTCTCCGCGACGGAATGGCGTTGGATTGCCGTTCCGGCCGCTCCCTCCGCTGTCGCGGGAGCGATAGAGCTCACGCGCGCATCTACGGAGAGACAAGTCTGGCACATAAAATAGGGGTCATCACCCACTGCGCTGACAGCTAAGTTTGCGCCAGCGGGTATGAATATGCCCTCATTCTGGTGAATTGTTCTGGGCTCCCCGTTCATGGTCAGCGCTACGGTGCCCGAAAGTTGGTAGTAAACGCCGCTAGCGGTCGATACTGCTGCAATTCTGTTTTCAATGATCCTGCCGCCGACCACGCGCATATAGAGCGGCGACGAGGTCACGCTTGGGAGCGTCGCGGAGGCGATCACCGTTGCATTGGAAGATGAGGAATATGACGTAGTCTGAGCAGGGACGGGTGTCGCTGCCAACGTAATGGCGACAAGGGCCATGCCGATTTTGGCATACCGCATGACGACCTCCTTTGCTTCGGTCAATTTGCCGCGACGCTCAGCATGTTGATGCTGCTGAATATTATGCTCGCCGCCTGTTGCTGCGTCTTGGGCAGCAGTTCTCACGAGGAGATTGCCGCGTTTCCGTACACTGACATATATTTCGTGCCAATACCTGAATTGTCGGGCCAATCTCGGCACATAGAGCCGTTCTTCCGCCTTCGCGCGAGAGAGCGGAGGTAAAGCTTTCGCCGAACGAGCGCGGAAAGGAAAGGAACGCCGGGAGAGGTGGCGCTAGCCCGACGCTCGGGACTACGTCGACAAGAAGCTGATCTCGCTGCCCTCGATGACGGCGCAGGTGAGACGGCCCGTCGCGAAGGCGCCGGTGTCGACATTCACCCGGTTCGGTCGCAATTCCGGCTCGGCGACCGGCGTGTGTCCGTGCACGATCATCATGCCGAAGTCTTCCCGCCAGTAGAGGAACTCGTCGCGTATCCAGATCAGATCGTGCGGAGCTTGCGCGCCGAGCTCGACGCCGGGGCGCACGCCCGCGTGGCAAAAGAAGAAATCGCCGATCGAGCCCGAGAGCTTCAGAGACGAGGAAGAAATCCCGATGCTCGGCCGGCAGGGCGGCGAGGAAGGCCTCGCGCAGCTCGTCAGAGTCGCGCCCGAGGCCGAAGCGCCTCGATATCGACGCCGTAGGAGGCGAGCGTGTCGAGACCGCCGAAGCGAAACCATTGAAGGCCGTCTTGCGGATCGACGAGAAAGCGCAGCAGCGCCTCCTCGTGATTGCCCATCAGGAAGATCGAGCGGTGCCGCGCGGCGGCAAAGCCGATCAGCAGATCGATCACCTCCCGGGAGTGAGGGCCGCGGTCGACATAGTCGCCGAGCCAGACCACCGTGACGCAGGCACGAGGGCAAGCGTGCCTCATGGCCGCAGATGAGCTGCTGCATCTCCGAGGCGAGATCGGCGCGGCCATGAATGTCGCCGACCGCGTAAACCCGCTCGCCGGGCGGCAAGTGTCTTTCGCCTCGGCAAATTCTCGGCGCGGCAAAGTGGCTTCTCCTCCGCAAACGTGAACGCTAGGATCTGGCCGCGCCATGCCTCGCCCAAGATCGTGCAAGGCGCGGCCAGCGCGGGCGTGCGACCTCCTCGTGAGGGACGAAGACGCAGGGACGGCGCCTTGCGGCGCTCGCATCGTTCACCGGGTCGGGATCTGGCCCGGACTTGCGGTCAGAGCCGCAGATCGCACGCCTCGGCATGCAGCGATCGCGGCATCGAGCTCTCGACTCTTCGCGGCCTCATGCGATCATCCTTCATGGTCGCACCTCGACGTTCAACCGATCAACGAGGGGAGAAGCTCATGACCGATTATTGCCATCCGACCTCGCCGCATAAGAGGCTCCGCATGCCGAACTGGTATGTCTCGAGCCTGATGATGGATCGCGCGCTCGATGCCGTGGCGCGCAGGGTCAAGAAGCTCGATCGCAAGCACGACATTCCGTATGTGGCCGGCTATTCCAAGGACGGCAAGACGATCTACATCGATCGTCATCTGCCGAGCGAGATGGAATACAAGGGCCGCAAGATCAATACCGATCGCTTTCTGTTGCTCCATGAAGAGGTCGAGAAGACGCTGATCGATCAACTGAACCTGCATTACCTGCACGCCCATCAAATCGCGACGCGGGCCGAAGAGGCCGCGGTGCGGGCCGCCGGAATCTCCTGGCGCGATTACGATCGCTTCATGCAGAAATATGTGAAGCAGATGGGCGACGAGCGGCTGACCAAGATTCCCGACGACCTCGATCTCAAGCCTTATCGCGACGAGCACGACGTCGAGCTGCTCGAGCGCATGGCCACCTCGGTCGCCAAGGGCGAGCATCCGCCCGGTGTCGACAAGGCCGAGCTGCACGCCAAGATCAAGGCGCATATCAAGGATCGCATCGCGCATGCGCATGCGCATATGCCGAAGGAGCCGGGCAAATCGACGCGCGAGCAGGGCGGCCGCGAAGCCGACGCGCAAGAAGCCGGCAAGGCGTTAGGCCCCGCGTCAGGGCCGGGTGTCGGCGCGGCCAAGGCCAGGCGTGACGTCGGCTCAGGCCGAGCGTCACTCCTCCATCGTGAGGAGGCTCGCATTGCCGCCCGCGGCGGCGGTGTTCACCGACACGACCTGCTCGGCGGCGAAGCGCTTGAGGTAATTCGGGCCTCCCGCCTTCGGGCCCGTGCCGGAAAGCCCATGGCCGCCGAAGGGCTGCACGCCGACCACGGCGCCGATCATGTTGCGGTTGACGTAGAGATTGCCGGCGCGGGAGAGCTCGCGCACGGTCCTCGCCGCGTCGTCGATGCGCGAGTGCAGGCCCATGGTGAGGCCGTAGCCCGAGGCGTCGATCTCTTGCATCAGGCGCGGCAAGGAGCCGGCCGCGTAGCGCACCACATGCAGGATCGGGCCGAATACCTCCTGCTTCAGATCCGAGGCCCGCTCGAGGCGGATGACCGCGGGCGCCACGAAGGTCCCCGTCGTCGGCGCCGTGCCGGCATAAAGCATGCGTCCCTGCGTCCGCATGCGCGCCGCATAGGCGTCGAGCTTGCCCTTCGCGTCGGCATCGATCACCGGCCCGATCTGGACCGAAGGATCGCGCGGATCGCCGAGCTTCAGCTCCTTCGCGGCGCCGATCACCATCTCCAGCATGCGCTCGGCGACATCTTCCTGCAGGCAGAGCAGCCGCAATGCCGAGCAGCGCTGGCCGGCCGAACGGAAGGCCGAGAGCACCACATCATCCGCAGACCTGCTCGGGCAGCGCGGTCGCGTCGACGATCATGGCGTTGATGCCGCCCGTCTCGGCGATCAGCGGCACGATCGGCCCGTCCTTCGCGGCGAGCACGCGGTTGATGAGGCGGGCGACCTCGGTCGAGCCGGTGAAGGCGACGCCGGCGACGGCCGGATGCGCGACGAGCGCCGCGCCGATTTCGCCGTCGCCCGGAACGAAAGCGAGCACATCCTGTCGGCACGCCGGCCTCGTGCAGGAGCCGCACCGCCTCGAAGGCGATGAGCGGCGTCTGCTCGGCGGGCTTGGCGACGACCGCATTGCCGGCAGCGAGCGCCGCGGTCACCTGGCCGAGGAAGATCGCGAGCGGGAAATTCCACGGGCTGATGCAGACGAACACGCCGCGCCCGCGCAGCGCGAGGCGGTTCTCCTCGCCGGCCGGGCCGGGCAGCAGCTCGCCCTCGCCGAAATGCGCGCGCGCCTGCATCGCGTAATAGCGGCAAAAATCGACGGCCTCGCGGATTTCGGCGAGCGCGTCGTCGAGCGTCTTGCCGGCCTCGGCTTGCAGCAGCGCGGTGAAGCGCCCGCGCCGCGCCTCGATGAGATCGGCCGCGCGCTCGAGGCAGGCGGCACGTCTCGTCGCGGGCGTCACGTCCCAGGAGAGCGGCGCTGCGAGCGGCGCTCTCGATCGCGCGCGTGCAAACGCGATCGATCGGCCTCCACCACCTGCGCCGATCGGCTTGCCGTCGATGGGGCTGGTCACGGCGCGTGCCTTGCCCTCCCCCTCCTTGCCGTCGACGAGCGGGCTCGCGCGAAAGCTTTCGCCTTCGGCAGCGACGCGCGGCGGCCAGGAAGGCCGCGAGGCTCTCACGATGGCCGAACTCGACACCGGCGGAATTCTTGCGCGACGGCCCGTAAAGATCGGACGGCAGCGGCAAATGCGGATTGGCGGCTTTCGCCGGATCGCCGACGCGCGCCATCGGCCGCTCGATCAAGCTCTCGGCCGGCACATCCTTATCGGCCGCCATGCTGACGAAGGAGGAATTGGCTCCGTTCTCGAGCAGGCGGCGAACCAGATACGCGAGAAGGTCGCGGTGTCCGCCGACCGGCGCATAGGTGCGGCAGGCCACGCGCGGGGCGATTTGCGCCAACTCGCCGTAGAGCGCTTCGCCCATGCCGTGCAGCCGCTGGAACTCGAAACCCTCCTCGGCGGCGGCGCCCTCCGCGCGCCCCTGGATCGCCCTTTCCAGCACGCTCGCCACGGTCAGCGCATTGTGGGTCGCGATCTGCGGATAGATGCGCGGCCGCAAGCGACAGGAGCTTCTCGGCGCAGGCCATGTAGTTGAGGTCGGTCATCGCCTTGCGCGTGAACACCGGATAGCCGGAAAGGCCGCGCTCCTGCGCGCGCTTGATCTCGGTGTCCCAATAGGCGCCCTTGACGAGGCGCACCATGAAGCGCCGGTCGAGCGCCTCGGCGAGCGCGGCCACCCAATCGATGACCGCGAGCGCACGTTTCTGATAGGCTTGCACCGCGAGGCCGAAACCGTCCCATGCCGGCGAGCGACGGGTCGGCCGCGACTGCGCCGATCACGTCGAGCGAAAGCTCCAGCCGGTCGGCTTCCTCGGCATCGACCGTGAAGTTGAGGTCGTGGGCTTTCGCGTTGCGGGCGAGCTCGATGACGCGGGGCACGAGCTCGACCATGACGCGCTCGCGGCTCGTCGCCTCGTAGCGCGGATGCAGCGCCGAGAGCTTCACCGAGATGCCGGGCCGTTCCGGCAAGGCCTTGTTGCCGGCGGCGCGGCCGATCGCCTCGATCGCATCGGCGTAGCTGTCGAAATAGCGCGTCGGCGTCCTCGGCCGTGCGCGCGCCTTCGCCCAGCATGTCGAAGGAATAGCGCGTCAGCCTTCCCGATCCGGAGCCCGCCCGCTTGAGCGCCGCCTCGATCGTCTCGCCCAGCACGAAATGATTGCCCATGACGCGCATCGCCTGGCGGGTCGCGCTGCGCACCGCGGGCAGGCCGATGCGCTTGGCGAGACCCGCCACGATGCTGTGCGGCGTCTCGCCGGGCAGGATGATGCGCGAGGTGATCGAAAGCGCCCAGGCCGAAGCCGAGACGAGCAGCGCGTCGGACTTCGTCTCGTGATGAGCGAAGTCGCCTTGGCCGAGCTTGTCCTCGATCAGGCGGTCGGTGGTGGCGGCGTCCGGCACGCGCAGCAGCGCTTCGGCGAGCACCATGAGGGCAAGGCCTTCCTTGGTCGAAAGCGCATATTCCCTCAACACCTCCTCGACGCCGCCGATGCCGCCGCTTCTCGACCGTATGGCGCAGATGAGCCTGAGCGCGGTGGCATCGACCCGGTCTTCGACGGCCGGTGACGCATCGCCCGCCATGGAAGAGCACCCGCGCGAGCTTCGCATCGTCGCGGCGCGAATTCAGCCGCGAACGGTGCGATGGGGCACGCGAAAAGCAGGGCTTTGTCGGGCATGACGAGCTCCGGCATGAGGGTGAGGAGTGAAGAGTGAGGAGTGAGGAGTGAGAGAGTGAAGATGGGAGGTGTCGCTTGCTCCTCTCACCACTCACTGTTCATCTTTCACCTCTCACTCCTTTCACTACTCACTATCTCACTATCTCACTTTTCACTTCTCACTTCTCACTTCTCACTTCTCCCAGCAACGCCTTCGCGGTCATCTCATCCGTGATGAACACGGTCGGGCGGAGCGCCTCGATGGCCCCGAGGATCGCTTCGGTCTTGTGCGTGCCGCCCGACGCCAGAATGCGCAGTTTCGCCTTCGTCAGGGTCTCGATCGGAACCGCCATGACGGTCTCGTTGATCGGATGATCGACAAGCCGTCCTCGCCGGTCGAAATAATGGCACAAGAAGGTCGCCGACCGCCCCCTTGGCGATCAGCGATCGTCGCTCGCGCTCGCCGACGAAGCCGAAACGGAAGATGGTGTCGTCCGCCGACATGCCGCCGGCGCCGACCACCACCACATCGAGAGCGCGCGCGAAATCGAGAATGTCCTTCAGGCCGCAGCGCTCGATGAGCGCGCGCTTCGTCTCGACGCCGTCGACGAGCGCCGGAGCCGCGATCAGATAACAATCGGCCTGGAATAGACGCGAGAACTGCCAGGCGAATTCGGAAGGGTTGTATTGCTTCGTCTTGGTGATGCCTCCGAGCAGCGAAACCACCGAGAGATTCGCGATCGGCCTTTCGCTCACGAAAGGAAGCGCGTTGATCAGCGTCTTCCCCCAGCCGAGCCCGATCCGCATGTCGTTGCGCAGAAGCTTCGAAATATATTCGCCGGCGGCAGCGCCGATCGGCACGCTGGGATCGGCATGCGCGCTCGACAAGGGAGCAACGACCGCCTCCTTCAGGCCGAAGGCCTTCTGAAGCGCGAATTCGAGGCCCGGCAGCTCGGCGAGATTGCGGCTTACCGAAACGCGCACCTCGTGCAAGGCCCGCGCATCGTTGAGGAGACGCACCACCGTCACGCGCCCGACCCCCAAGGCATCGGCGATCGCGCTTTGCGTCATCTCCTCGACATAATACATCCAGGCGGCGCGCAGCCTCAGGCGGGCGGAGCGCCGCCCCGTGCTGGGATCCGACACCTCCGATGGCGCGGCCGCGATGCCGGGCTCGGATCTCACCTTGCGTCCTCGCATGCCAATCCCCGGTCCGCCCGCTACGCTCTACAAGGAAATTTCGGCGGTGCAAGCAAGTCCGGCGAAACGACACGCACCAGGGATGCATCCGCGGTTCCGTGATTTGGATCCAAGGCCTCAGGGCGGTCGGGTCCCAACAAAGGCTATTTTTTGTCGGAATATGGCCTGCCACGCCTTATAAAATTCGCCGTTGGATTTTTCCGACGGATGGGAACCATCCCGAGGCAAGTCTAATCCGGGAACTGCTCCCGAGGGCTTGTCGTTTGAGAGCGTGTGACACTTGACGGTAGGAGCCTATAGCCGCAATCTCTTTAGCTAGCATGGCAAGGGGCTCCGCGAGGGGATACGGGATGATCACGGGGGCTGAAATGCATGGTTTTGGAGCCACCGGAGCTGGGCCTGACGGACAGGTTCCCGTGTTTTGGCGCGGATTTTTAAGTCTCATTTCCGTGGCGAAGGCTGGCGTTGGCGGCGCGGGCCTGGCCGTGGCGATTTTGGGAATTCTCAATTTGGCGGCCGGCATCATCGCAGGCCTTGAGGCAAAGCACTGGTCGGCTGGCGCACAGTTCGATTATGTCGCCTATTTCGGGCTTGCCGGCGCGATCGTTGGTGTGCTGAGTGGATCTTTCGCCATCCTTCGCAATCGTCAATTCTGAATTTCGTGCTCCACTATTTGTTTGCGCCTGATTCCGGGCCCGAGCTTTCGGTTTATTATCTAATTTGGATATCCATTTTTTTGGCGGTCAATATCGTTTGGGATATTGCGACACCGAAGACACCCCCTTTTCATTTCACCAGTCTTGGTTCCAAAGTTTCGACTGTTCACAACGCCGCCTTCTTTTGCTCCAGTTTGTTGTTAGTCATAGCAGTAATCAAGCCGGATATTTGGAATCTAGCGAAAGAATCGTATATACCCATTATCTTAGCTGGAGTTTCTGGAATATTGACTAGTCTTCCCGCGATTTGTCCCTATAAACTATAAGTTCGTGATCGATCTCACACGAGCACCCTCCTTTAATTGAATACCGCGAGCAATACCCTTGTCGCGCGGCCTCCAATAAGTCACCAGGCCTCGGCTCGCATTCATGTCTCGCCTCATGTCGAGAATCGATTTCATCGATTCTCGAGGCAAGCCATGCTATGCTCGCGTATCGTGTTTCACCAGCTTCCGCTCTCCCGATGCGACATCTGAGCGACGATATCCTGCTGTCCGTCAAGGACGCGGTTCGAAACCTGCGCTACGCGATCCGAAGCGAAGCGGTCTCCGTGGCGGGACCAGGCGACGCCCGGCCGCGCGAGGCTCGGGATCGCTTCCGGCCGCGGCAAGGCCGGCGGCGCCATCGCGTGGCGGGCTTCGTCGACCGCGTGTTCACCGAGGTCGAGAGCGGCGCGCTCGCCTTCGTTTCCCCGAAGCGCGACCGCCGGCACGAAATCATCTTCCCGCAACCCGTCGCGGTCTATTTCACGAGCGTCCGCCGGCAGGACGAGGAGACGCCCGAGCGCCTCTTCGCGCGCGCGCATTACCACGCCGTCAAGGCGCAGTTGCGCGGCTTCGGGCTCCGCAATGCGTTGATCTTCGAACATGCGATCGGGCGCGCCCGGGACGCGGTTCTGCTGCGGCATGCGGATCTCGTCGTCCGCGCTTGCGCCCGGTCCGCGTCGCCGGACGATGAGGACACGCGCGCGAGCAAGGTGCGTCTATGTGCCGCGATCACCTGCGCCTTGGTCGCGGCTCGCCCGATCAAGGAAATCGACTTGAGGGCGGACCATCCTTCGGCACCGCTTGGCCTCGTCACCTCGCCCAATGGTTTTTGCTTCACGGCGGCCGGGCTTTCGACCGCGATCGCATCGCTTCAGGACGAGGCCGCGCTGCCGTCGATCGCGGCCGAGATCGTCGAGAGCGCCAATGCGGTGGCCGACGTGCGCTTTGCGCGCTTCGCCGCCGCGCTCGAGGCCGGCGATCCGGTCGAGGCGCTTAACTTCGAGTTCAACGCCGTTCTGCCTTTTCTGCCGTGACCCCCGCGGCGCATCAGCCACCCGCGGATTGCCGAGCGCTCTTTGCGATCGCGCGGTAGACAGGTTTAGTCTCGGGAACCGCCGGCATGGAGCTCGACCTCGGCCATGATTTCGCGGTGGTGCCGGATTTGCGCCATCAGGTCCGGCGCCTGCGCTGGTTCAAGAATTCCTTCCGCCGCGACGCGGAGCTCGTTGCACGCCATCACGGCGTCGATCTTGAGATCGATGATCGGCGGCTCACCGAAGCCTTCGTCAACTGGATCGAGGCCTTCAACCGGCAAAAGCCTTATGCCTCCTTGGATCGGCGCGATTTCACCTTGTTCGCGGCGGGCCTGCTGCTGCGCGAATTCATCAAGACGCGGCCCGCGAGCGCCCACCTTCGGGATGCCGCACGGACGCAGCGTTCACCGGGCAACGAGGGTTCGATCGTCAGTTTCTGGCCGGAAGGGTTCCTCTACACCAAATACTGCCTGAGCGTGCTGAGCGCCGTCGTGCAGCAGGAATTCGGCGAGGCGCTGAGCCTCGCGGAAGGCGCCGACGATCTGCGCGTCTGGTGGTCCTATCGCGAGAATGTCGGAGAGGATCCCTCGATGGCCATCGCCTTCTTCGACAAGTTCGTCGGCGGCGAACCCAATTGGCGGGTGCCGGAATCTCCGGAAAGCCGGGCTGCCATGCGGCACGCGACCCGCAAGCTCCTGGCGATGCGCGAGGAGGACTGATCTTTTCTTTTCTCTGTCGCGCGGTCTACGACCGCACCGCTGCGAGACGCGGGCGCCGCCGGAACATGCGGCCGAGAAGCGCCGTCAAGCTCCCGCCGAAGAGGAAACCCGGCGCCCCCCGTGGCCACGCCCTCCCCGCTCGCCGGAACGCCCGGCTCGAATGAATTCCAGGTCGCCTTCGCCACGGCGGGATCGGGATCAAAGAGGAAGGCTTCGATCCGACGGAAGGGTCCCGCGACGGCCATCTGCGCCTGTTGCGCCTGCAGCATGTCGAGGCGCGCGATATTCGCCGACATCGCCGCGCTTTGACGACGTGCCAATTCATCCGGCGAACGCGCGAGGCGATCGAGCGCGCCCTTGCGATTTTCCCCGACCGCGACCGAGTCCTTGTCGAACCGCTGCACGACGAGCGTCAGCTCGTCGATCGCCCCACCGAGCCGCTGTGAATATTGCTGAGTGAACTCGGGAAGCTGCGACGCAGCCAACGCGGCGAAGAGCGCGATCGCGAGAGAGAGCGTGCGACGGACCATGGACTGCGCGCCTGCGGCCCGGGATCGCCGGCGAAGCTATTGCGCTGCCGGCGCTTGCGCCGGCGCATCGCGTGTCGCTTCCTCAGGCATTTGGCCTTTCTCCGGCACTTGGCCTTTCTCCTTGATGGCGGTCGCGTCCTTGGCTTTGGCCTTCACGGCCTGCTTGGCCTTGGCCTTCTCGTCGGGCGTCTTTGCCTGTGCGTTCGCGGTTTCGGGCGATAATTTCTGCAAGATGGAATGGCCGGTATCGCGCTGCGCCTCGAGCTCCGCCTGAAGCTGCTTGATGCCGTCCTTGTCCCTCGGTTTGTCCGGAGGGTGTCCGGGCTCGACGCCCACCGAGGTGAAGTCGGTCTTTTCGGGATGGGTCGCCGAGACGAAATCCGCCGTTTCTTTCGAGGTGGTGGCGAAGCCGACCAGCGTCGCCGGCTCGTGGAAGAGGGGCATGTCCGCGCATCCGCCGAGCAGAAAGGCACAAAGCGCCATGACGCCGCCGCGTTTGGCGCATGAATTGGCGCGTGCGCGGCTTCCCGGGCCTTTCGCAACCTTGCGTCTCATCAAGATGCCTCGAACGCGTTTTCGGCAAGTCGTAACGGTTTTGTTATCGTGCATGAGGGGTTAATGTGACCCAAAGAGGGCCGCGCCGCTCGGCGCGCCCTACCTGGATGCCGAGGGCATCATGGCGAGCAAGGCGAAAAACCGCAGGACCGGCAGGACGGAACGGCTCGACGCCATCGGGTCGACCTCCGCGCGCGGCAAGGCAACATCGAAGGTGAGGCCTGTGGTGGCGCAGGACATGCCTCGAGCATCGGTCCGCACGAAGAAAGCCCCATCCGCATCGAGTGCCGCCGCGGCGCAAAGGCCGCGCGCCGCGCAGAGGCGGGGCGGGAGCGGGTTGGCCCCAAATGGGTCTGCCCAAGTGGCGCCCAAGTCTCGACGAGGGCCTCGCGAGAGCGGCCTCGACGGAGCGGCCTCGACGTGAGCGTCGATCCGGCGCTCGGCGCGAGGCCGGTTTGCACCCCCTCGCGGGGTGAAGGGGCAGCATCGGAGCCCCGCACCGCGAAGGACATGCACGCCGGAAAAGCGAAACGGCAGGCCGCCGCAGCCGGGACGCAGGAGAAGGCCGAAACTTCGGCGTTCCACCTCGATTTTGAGGCGCTTGCCGCCAATCTCGGCCGTCTGGCCGATGAGGCGACGCGCGCTGCCCATGCGTATATCACGCCGCGCCTTGGCGGCGACGGCTCTCCCCTGACCAGCGCCGAGGTCGCCGAGATTTCCCGAACGCTCGGTGAGGTCGCCGAACGGTGGCTGGGCGAGCCGCAACGCGCGGTCGAGGCGCAGGCGCGGCTGACGAGCGGGCTGATCGGACTTTGGGCCGATGCCTTGCGCCGCTTCAAGGGCGAGGAGGTGCCGCCGGCAGAGCCGCCCGATCGCGACCGATCGGCGGTTCAGGGATCCGGCCTGGACGCAGAATCCCTTCTTCGATTTCCTGCGCCAGTCCTATGTCCACACGGCAAAATGGGCCGAGGACATGGTGCTGGAAGCCAAGGATATCGACCCCCACACACGCCACAAGGCGCAGTTCTACGTGCGCCAGCTCGCCGCCGCCCTTTCGCCTTCGAATTTCGTGGCGCTGAATCCGGAGCTCATTCGCGAAACCCTCGAGCAGAACGGGGCCAATCTGGTGCGCGGTGCGCAAATGCTCGCCGAGGACGTGGAAGCAGGCGGCGGAGAGCTGAAGCTGCGCCAGACCGATCCGGGGACGTTCGAGGTCGGCGTCAACCTCGCGACGACGCCCGGCAAGGTCGTGCTCCGCAACGATCTCATCGAGCTCATCCAATATGCGCCCACGACCGACGAGGTCTTGCGGCGTCCCTTGCTGATCGTGCCCCCCTGGATCAACAAATTCTACATCCTCGATCTCAATCCGGAAAAATCCTTCATCCGCTGGGCGGTCGCGCAGGGGCTGACGGTTTTCGTCATCTCCTGGGTCAACCCGGACGCGCGCCACGCCGCGAAGGGCTTCGACGCCTATATGAAGGAGGGCATCTTCGCCGCTCTCGAGGCGATCGAAAAAGCCACGGACGAGAACAAGGTCACCGCCATCGGCTATTGCGTCGGCGGAACCCTGTTGTCGTCGACGCTCGGCTACATGGCCGCCAAGGGCGATCGGCGGATCGAGAGCGCCACGCTGCTCGCGACGCAGGTCGATTTCACGCACTCGGGCGATCTGCAGGTCTTCGTGGACGAGAAACAGGTAAGCGCCGTCGAGGAAGAAATGCGCCTGCACGGCTTTCTCGACGGCAAGCGCATGGCGACGGCGTTCAACATGCTGCGCCCGAACGATCTCATCTGGCGCTACATGGTGGACGTCTATCTCAAGGGCCGGGCGCCGATGCCCTTCGACCTGCTCTTCTGGAATTCGGACTCGACGCGCATGCCCGCGGCCAATCATTCCTTCTACCTGCGCAACTGCTATCTCGAGAACAATCTGTCGCAAGGGCGCATGGTGATCGACGGGGTGAAGATCGATCTCAACCGGATCACCGTTCCGATCTACAATCTCGCTGCGAAGGAAGATCATATCGCGCCTGCGCTCTCGACCTTCGAGGGCTCGCGGCATTTCGGCGGCGATGTCCGCTATGTGCTGGCAGGCTCCGGCCATATCGCCGGCGTGATCAATCCGCCCACCCATCAAAAATACCAATATTGGACCGGCGGGCCGGTCGGGAATTCCTTTCAGAAGTGGGTCGAGGGCGCCGAGGAGCACAAGGGTTCATGGTGGCCCGACTGGTTCGCCTGGGTCGAGCGGCAAGCGCCGGCGCGCGTGCGCGCCAGGACACCCGGCGGCCGGCTCAAACCGCTCGGCGATGCACCCGGAACCTATGTGAAGATCAAGGCCTGAGCCTCGGCAGCGGCACCCGAATTACGGTGACAGTGCACTTAATTCTCGGTGCTCCCTTCATCTTCGGTAGATGCTCGAATTAAGTGCACTGTCACCGTAATTCGCAGCGGCACCGGCGAGGTGGCGCCACTCCCGCGCGAAGAGCGCTGGAGAAGGGGTGCGAACTTTTTCCCGCTTGCGGGACAATCATGCTAATTAGCGCAAAGTTTTACAGCCTCGCTCACGCTTGCTAACAAGTGCACATACGAATCCGCGAACGCCGCCTCGCCTTCGCGCCTAAAGAGGATCAGCCGATGATTTCGTCTTCCACCACCCGAGGCGCGAAGCTTCGCGCCACGGCGCTCCTCCCCCCGTCCCGCCATTCACGCTTCACGACCTCCCTCCTGGTGACGACCTCGGTCGCGGCGCTCCTTCTCGCCGCGCCCGCAAAGGCCGGGCAGACGATCACGAACCAGACCGTCGCGACCGTCACGAACCCCGCCGGCAACGCCACCACCTCGATCGTGATCACCGGCTCGACCGTGACGGGCGCCGTCGCCAATGCGGGGACGATCAGCCCGGGGACGCTGGTCGGCGCCGGGACAGCGGCGCTCTGCGGTGACCAACAGCACGATCGGCGGCGGGATCACGAATACGGGCACGATCACCGCCAGCGGGGCGAACAGTAATTTCGCACTTCGCACGAGCATCAACATTACCGGGAGCACCGTCTCCGGCGGCATCACCAACGCCGGCACGATCAACGCCACTGGAGGGATAACCGCCGGCCGCGCGATCGGCATTCTCGTTCAGAACAACAGCACCGTCTCCGGCGGCATCGCCAATAGCGGCACGATCAACGTCGTCAGCGGCGAATTAGCCTCCGGCATTTCCGTTCGGAACAGCACCGTCTCCGGCGGCATCGCCAATAGCGGCACGATCAACGCTAGCGGCGGTAGCTCTGCCAGCTGGCATTCGAATCGTTCAGACCACCACCACCGTCTGCGGCGGCATTACGCAATACGCGGCACGATCAACGCCGATAACGCTGGGATCAGCGTGTCTGGCAGTCATTATCGTCGGCGGGATCAGCAATACCGGCACGATCAACGCCGGTCACTTTGGGTTTCTAATTATCGGCGGAATATTGGGGCGGGAACAACATCTCCGGCGGCATCGTCAATTCCGGCGCGATCAACGTCAACGCGACTGGTTTTGGCAGCGGCATCGGTATCAACCTCAGCACGATCACCGGCGGCATCGCCAATAGCGGCACGATCGCCGTGTCCGTCTCGGCGGCACCATCCGTGCTGGCCAATGGGCAGCACGTATCCAGTGGTTTTGCCTTTGGCATTGACGTCAATCGTGGCGTTTCCCTCTCCAACGGCCTCGCCAATACCGGCGTGATCAGCGTCAACCTAAGTGGTGCGAGCGTCGGGTTCGGGTCCTTCGCCGACGGCATCCTAATTCGAGAGTGGCACTCAGACTGGCCAAGCGGCTGACTACCTCGGTCTCGGGCGGGGTCTCAAACAGCGGCACGATCGCCGTGGTCCGCTCCGGGCGCTCGCGCCGTCGGCATCGCTAGTCGGCAGGGTTACGTCTTCGGGTACGCAGGCCCTGTTTTCGGCGGCACCGTCTCCGGCGGCATCACCAATAGCGGCACGATCACCGCCAGCGGCAAGACGGGAATCGGCATCGCGCTTATCGGTGGCGCCACCGTGTCGGGCGGAATCACCAACACGGGCACGATCATGGGCTCGACGGCGGCGATCGATGTCTCCGGCGAAGGCGGCCCGACCACGATCACGCAGATCGGCCGGCGCGCTCATCGGAAGCGTCGTCGGCTCGGGGAATGCCAACGCCGACGTGCTCAACTTCACCGGCGGGCGCATCGTGCTTTCGCCGACGCAAAGCATCTCGGGCCTCGGCACCTACAACCAGACGGGCGGCACGCTCGTGTTGCAGGTGACGCCGAGCACGGCGGCCGGCACGTTACCCGACCTTGAGCGCGGGGGTGGTGAAGCTCGGAGGCGCTCTGCAGGTGGTACCGCAAGGAAACCTAGGCGCCTTCGCGGCGACCCAGACCTTCAAGGACGTGATCGTCGGCGCGACTTCGCTTTCGGGGAACTTCGCGAGCGTCACCACGGCTGCCCCGCTTTTCAGCGCGAGCCTCACGCCCGACGCGACGACGCCGAACGCGCTCGATGCGACCTTGGCGCTCAATCCGGCCGCGCTCGCGGCAAGCGCGCAAGACCTCACGCAGGATGCACGCCTTGGCCTCGACGCGCCGCGCGTGCTCACGCAAGCCGTGCAAGACCGGCTCGTCGCGTCAGGCGGCGCGCTCGGTGAGGGCGCAGCTGTCGGCGCGGGCCAGAAGGGCGGTCGCGGGCTTCTCCTTCGGCAACGCCAACATCTGGGCGCGCGGCGCGGATCAGTTCGGCAGCGCGACGGCTTCGAGCGCAGGTGTGGGTTACGACATCAACCGCGCGGCCCCGCTCATCGCCGGCGTCGATTGGCGCCTCGACAACGGCATCGTGGCGGGAATCGCCGCGACTTACGTCGCAACCTCGGCGAAGTTCAAGGACGGCTCGAGCACCAATGTGAGCTCGTACCAGGGCGGCGCTTACGCCGGCTGGGCGGGCGGGCCGTGGTACGCCTTGGGAAGCGCCGTCGTGAGCTTCAACGCGTTCGGCACCTCGCGCCTGCTCACGCCCTTCGGCCTTCCGGGCGATGCGACCTCCTCGCCTTCCGGCCAAAGCTATCAGGGCCATGCCGAGGCTGGCTATCATTGGGGCGTTCCGGCCGCCGGGGTGTCCGTCACGCCTTACGCGGCGCTCGATTACGTGAACGCGCATCTTCAAGGCTTCAGCGAGACGGGCGGCTTCGGCGCGCTTTCCGTGAACGCGGCGGACGCGAACTCCTTCCAGACGACGCTCGGCGTGCGCCTCACCTCGCGCATCGCGATGGGCAGCGTACGGCACGCTCATTCCCGAGCTTCGCCTCGGCTGGAACCACGAATTCCTCGACGCCTCGCAAAAGATCACGGCCGTCGCTCGTCGGCGTTGCGGGAAGCGGCTTCTCGGCGACCGGCATCGCCTTCGGCCGCGACGCCGCGCTCGTGGGCGCAGGTTTCAGCATGGAGCTTTCGCCCGACGCCAAGGTCTTCGTCGATTACGACGGCAGGCTCAGCTCACGCTTGCAGGAGCATTCGATTTCGGGCGGCCTCAAGGTGCGGTTTTAGCGCGCACCGCGAAACCTTCTCCCGCTCTGCGGGAGAAGGTGGCCTCGCGAAGCGAGGTCGGATGAGGGCGCTGGGAATTTAGGTCGAGCCTCGATCCGAGCGAACACGAAGCATGCGAAGACATTCCGAGGAGCAATTAGCTTTTGCCAGGCGGTTGAGGCGCAAGATGACAAGCGCTGAAGCCATCTTGTGGCGCTCTCTTGCGTGGCTCCGCGTTCATGGGCATGAAGTTCAGGCGGCAGGTGCCCATCGGAAAATACGTGGTGGATTTGCTCTGCGTGGAACACGAGCTGATCCTGGAGCTCGACGGGGCTCCTCATGACGATCCAAGGCAGAAACAATACGATGCCCGCCGCGACGCTGAGCTGACCGAGCAAGGCTACAGGGTGCTGCGCTTTCCGAACGATCTTATTATTGGCGGAGGGGATATTGTGCTGGGCCACATCCGCGCTGCGATCCTGCGGGACGGAGCCCGTTCCCAATCATAGGCTTTGCGCAATTTTCCCTCATCCGACCTCGCTTCGCGAGGCCACCTTCTCCCGCGCGAAGAGCGCGGGAGAAGGAAGGGCGCCCCCAGGTGTGCGACACATCGTGTTCGCCAACCACCTTGCCGGCTCGATCGACGAGACAGGCGCGGTGATTTTGGCTGCCCCAATCGAGGCCGCCATAGTCTTCGATATCAGCAGTCATGACCTCTCCATTGAACGTTGTTGCTGGCTCGCGCCACCGCGATTCCTTCTCCCGCTCTGCGGGAGAAGGTGGCCTCGCGAAGCGAGGTCGGATGAGGGCGCTGGGAATTTAGGTCGAGCCTCGATCCGAGCGAACACGAAGCATGCGAAGAGGAGGCTTCCCGCAGGTCGGCCAATCCGGTTTAGCCTAAGCCGATGAGGCAGCAAATCGGACACGCTCAAAGGCACAGGTGCCGAGCTCCTTGCGAGGCGGGAGAGGGGGCGATGAAAGAAAACTTCCAGCGTGCGAGCGCGCCATCGGAACTTGCCGGCCACACCTCCTCGTCGTTCGGCAGCGAGCTTCCTGTTTCACGCGAGCTCTCAATGGCGATCGCCATTCACCCTCGTCCCGCCTCGTGAGAGACTGCAGGCACCCTCTGCCCGTGCGAAGAGCACGGGAGAGGGAGGCGCGCACGGTGGTCGGCCCCTCTCCCGCCTCTCCCGCACGAAGGCGCGCGAGAGGGAGGCGCGCGTGGAGGTCGGGCGCCCCGCCAGCCCCCGAAGGTAGGCAATCCCCGATGCGCGGCCGGGTGGGGGTCAGAGAGGGCAACGTCATTGCTTGGGAGACGGATAAAACGGCATTATGGACCCCTTTACTCGGTGTATCAGCCCTCGTATATACCTATACACGAAGCGGTATAGCCAGAGCCGGATCCAGAAAATTTGGAAACTGTTCCTGGACAGGATCATGCGTCAAATCAGGGGATTGAGAGCATGTCGCTGTTTCGATCTGGACGCATGCAGGTGTAGCTCGGATGGCCTTTCACATCAAAAATCCGAAGACTGATGCGCTCGCCCGCAAGGTGGCGGCGATCAAAAAAATGGGCCTCACCGAAGCCGTGCACACGGCGCTCGAGCATGAACTCGCCCGCGAGAAGGCCAAGCCGTCCCTGGTCGAGATCGGCGTCCAATTCTGCCGCGACCTGCGCGCCCGGGGCAATCCGGCGAAAGGCAAGCCGTTCGACAAGGCATTCCGTGACAGCCTCTACGAGGACGGTTGATGTTCATCGATGCCTCGGCATTGATCGCTCTCCTGACCGAGGAGCATGAAGCGCGAGAGCTGCTGGCGCGCCTGCAGCAAAGCCGAAGCCGCCTGACCTCGCCGCTGGCGATCTGGGAGGCCGCGATCGGGGTCGCCGGCGGCTCGACCTTCCGATCAGTGAAGCGACAGAGGCGCTAGAGAGCTATCTGGCGTTGATGGAAATCGAGATGGCGGCGGTGCCGCCGGCGGCGGCGCGGATCGCGCTCGACGCCTTCGAACGCTATGGCAAGGGCAGACATCCGGCGCGACTCAACTTCGGGGATTGCTTCGCCTATGCCTGCGCCCGGCATTTCGGCCAGCCGCTGATGTTCAAGGGCGACGATTTTCCGCAAACCGACATCGAAGCCGCGTAAAAATTCGGTGACGGTGCATTTAATTCCGGCATCCCCTGGAGGCAAACGGCATTCGTGGAATTAAGTGCACTGTCACCGAATTTCTGATCGGCTCAATATTTCCGGATGATCGGCTGCGTGACCGGGATCGCCTCGGCCGGATTGTCCCAGCGATAGGTCACCGAGGCCGACACGATGTCGAAATGGGCGTTCCTCGACATCGGCGATGAAGGGCAGTCCGACGGTCGGAAACTGCGGATGTCCGGGCACGACCGCGATGTTGCCCTTGGTGAGGAAGCCGTGGCTGTAGCCGATGTCGAAGGAGAGCTTCTCCGAATAGTGATAGCTCGCACCGACCGAGGCCCAGATGCGGTTCGCGTCGGGCAGGAGCACTTCGCGGTTGGAGATGTCGATCGGCGACCATTCATAGGCGACGCCGGCGCGCAGCGTGAGCGCCGGGTTCCAGGCATATTCGGCGCCGAGCGAGGCGAAATAGCCGTCCTTGTATTTGAAGGGAATTTCGCTCACCGAAATCCGATTGGCGGTGACCGGCACGATGTCGACACGGCTCCAATTGTCCCATTCGAAGCCGCCGAGCAGCGTCCATTGCGCGTTGATCTCGTGACGCACGCCGACGGTGAGCTTCTCGGGAAGGTTGACATTGGCCTTCACCGGCAAGACGCTCACGGGGGTCGTCAGCGATCCGCCGAGGCTCTCGCGCACGGAGGAGTGGAAGCCGATCCCGACTTCCGTAAACGGTGTCGGCTTCAAGGTCGCGCCGAGCGTGTAGCCGACACTCGTATCGTCGCCCTCGAGAATGGCGCTTGGAGACGTCGGAAGCACGCCGAGCGCCTGCGTGAACCTCGCCTTGAAATATTCGACCTGCAACCCCGCCGCGACGCTGATCCAGTCGTTGATCTTATAGGCCGCCGAAGGGGTCACGCTGTAGGAGACGACCTTCGCCGAGCGTCCATAGACTTGCCCGGCCCAGGCGAAGCCGGGCTTGCTCTCGAGCCCGAAAGGGGATGTTCGTCGAATAGCCGAGCCAGAGCATGTCGTTGAACTGATAGGCGCTATATCCGGCCACGGCAGCGACACCGTGAGAATCGTCACCGTTCGAGCTGCCGAAAATCGCCGTCGGCGTGAGCGGGTTCGGCGTGATCGAGCCTTCCGGGAAAATTCCGGTCGCGACGAAAGAGCTGGTGATGCCCGGATAATCGGTCATCGTCGCCGGGTTCCAGAACATGGAGGAGAGGCCCGCCGGCGCCCGCCGCCACGCCCGCGAAGGATGCTGCCCTGGCCTTCCGCGCTTTGCTCGCGCAAGCCGAATGCACCCGAAAGCGCCGGCAAGGAGGTCGTCAGCAAGAGGCCGGCGGAAGCCGCGATCGAGGCGAGAGAACGTCGGGTCGCGATCATGTGAAGAGCCCCGCCTGTCCGGCCTGGGTCCTTGAGCGAGGGCGAATCCCTGTCGCTCCCATCTCGATTCTGTGACAAAGACGAGCGAATGGCGCAACTCTTGAATGTGTTGCGCCGCAATCGCACGGCAATACGGTTAAGATCGACTGACGACGTGAGTTTTGCGTCGGACGATCCGAAACAGAGAGGTGGTTTCAAATCGCCTCGCGGAAGGGCCTGTTTGCGGGCTCCGCGCAGCAGTTCGAGCGGCCCGTCACCGTTGCGCATCGCGCCAACCTCTTCCCGAGAATTACCGATTTGGAGGCCTGTGGCTTGGCGGTGACAGTCACCTCAGCGGCCGGCGGCGTCTGGCTCGAACCCGGCTGCCTCGGCACAGAGAGCCCGCGCTTGTCATCGCCTCGGCTTTTAAGCAATGTGGCGATGGTGGGGCGTCAACGCATTCGGCATCGATAGGGAAGCAGGCAAATGAAGCTCGTCAGATTTGGCAAACCCGGCAAGGAAAGACCGGGACTCGTCGACCGCGATGGAAAGATCAGGGATCTGACGGATATCGTGCCCGACATCACCGGCGAGACGCTCGGGCCGCGAACGCTCGCGAAGCTCCGCAAGATCAAGCCTCACTCGCTTCCCCTCGCGAATTCGCGCTCTCGCATCGGGCCCTGCGTCGCTCGGGTCGGAAATTTCATCGCCGTCGGGCTCAATTTCGCCGATCATGCGGCCGAGACGGGCGCGAAGATTCCCGCCGAACCGATCCTCTTCAACAAATCGCCCTCCTCGATCATCGGGCCGAACGATCAGGTCGTGATTCCGAAGGGCTCGAAGAAGACCGATTGGGAGGTCGAGCTCGCCATCGTGATCGGCAGCCGCGCGCATAATATCACCGAGGCTCAATCGATTGCGCATGTCGCGGGCTATTGCATCTGCAACGACGTCTCGGAGCGGAGCTGGCAATCGGAGGGCACCGGCCAATGGATGAAGGGCAAGAGCTCGCCGACCTTCGGCCCGCTCGGCCCGTGGCTCGTGACGCCGGACGAGGTGCCCGATCCGCAGAACCTTGCGATGTTCCTCGACGTGAACGGCAAGCGCCGCCAGACGGGCTCGACCAAGACGATGATCTTCGGCGTCAAGCACCTGGTCGCCTTCATCAGCAAGTTCATGGTGCTGGAGCCGGGCGATGTGATCACGACCGGCACGCCGCCCGGCGTCGGCCTCGGCATGAAGCCGCAGCTCTTCCTGAAGGCCGGCGACGTCATGCATCTCGGCATCGAGAAGCTCGGCGAGCAGACGCAGCAATGCGTCGCTTATGGCGACGGCCCTGAGCATGATCGGGAAAGTGGCAGCCACTTTCCGCGAAACGATCGTGCTCCACGAATGATTGAGAGCATGATGGCTACTCGGCCTGAAGCCAGCGCGCTCTAAAGATCCGCTCGGCTTGACCTCACGCGGCCTCGGCGCCTTCGGCGTCGAGCGCCTCAGCCGATCGATCAGCACGATCTCGATCGCCTGGTCGAGGCCGCGCATCTCCTCCTTCTCGACCCGTAGGGAGGAGACGTCGAGCGCCGCCCAATCGGCGGTGGCTCGCGACAGCGCAAGCTCGGCCCCATGCGCCTTGGCGACCGCCTCGAGCCGGCTTGCGACATTGACGGCAGGGCCGATCACGGTCCTCGCCGCCGCGCGCCCGGCACCGATCCGGCCGCGCACGAGGCGCCCGGCATGCAGGCCCATGGCGATGCGCAGCGGCTCCTCGAGCTCCGACGAGAGATCGCGATTGACGGTCGCAAGCTCGCGCCCGATCGCCGAAGCGCCCGCGATCGCCGAGCGACAAGCGAAATCGATGCCGCGCGGATCGACGAAGAGCGGCCATCAACCCGTCCCCGATGAATTTGTCGATCCGGCCTCCCGCGTCCTGGACCGCGCAGAGTGGCGGCGGCGAAGAACCGGTTCAGGATGTGCACCACGTCATAGGCGAACTTGTGTTCGCTCAACGCCGTGAAGCCGCGAATGTCGACGAAGAGCACCGCGGCCTCGGTGTCGACACCCTGGTCGTCCGCGTCGCGTTCCGAGGCGACGAGGCGCGCCGGCGAGCGGTTGCACGAGGCGCGCCACCATCGATCTCGCCGGTCGGGCGCCATTGGCAGGCGAGGCGAATGTCGGGCGTCGCGCCGATGGCGCGCAGCGTGCGCGCCTCGGCCTCGCCGAGCGCAGGCAAAGGCGCGAATGCTCGATGACGCGCACGCGGCAGGTCGAGCAGCGCGCCCTTCCGCCGCAGACCGAGACATGGGGAACGCCGAAGCTGCGGCTGATCTCGAGCAGGGTCGCGCCGGCCGAGACGCTCGCACGCTCGGCCCTTCGAGATAGGTGACGCTGACGCCGCCCGCGCGTCGTCGCCACCACAACGCTCCGCCCGTGAGAGAGCAAGACCCGCGACGGGCCCATAGAAACCGAGCCGAGCCTCGTCGCGCCAAAGCGCGATCTCTGGTCGAGCGATCGGCAGCGGCGGCCCGCGCATCTCGCGCCTCAGCTCCTCGAGATTGCGCCGGTCCCGCGAGATCGCCCGTCAGCACGCGCGCCTGCATCATCACGCCTGCGAGCGCCGCGAACGGAATGAGCAGGGCGGCCGAGCAGAGCAGCGTGCCGGAAGCCGTTCGTATCCGGGCGCGAGCCTCAGCCAGAAATGCAGGCCGATGCAGCCATGCACCCAGACGATGAGAAGAAGCACCGTCTGGTCCGGCATGGTCGCAGGCCAGATCCGCGCGAGCTCATAGGGGTAGCTCGTGTCGATGCCGAAGATGACGGCAATGATGCGCGTGCCGACGATATGCGGGAAGAGGAGGAACGGAATGGCGAAGCCGAACGCGATCTGCGTCCAGCTGCCAGCGGCGGCATGCGCCAGCTTCGCAGCCCGGCGATCCTCACAATCGCGAGCCCGAGATGGACGAGGAGCGCCGCGAGCGAGCACGAGCGTGCCGAGCATCGAGCGCGTGATCGCGATCCGCCAATGATCGACGGCGATCATCGCATCGAGGCTGACGAGACCGATCGCGTGATTGAGGAAATGCGTGAGCACGAAGGTGAACAGCACGAGCCCGAGGCGAGCCGCAGCCGCTGCACCACCGAGCCGCGCCACAAGACGCTCATGGGGCGCTCCGCGATGATGCCGTAGCTCGCGCGAAAATGGCCGGGTTCGGCGTCGTCGGAGAGGGCGAGCGCCTTGAGACGCGGCGCCGGCGAGACAGGGTCGGTTTAGCACTTCCATCTCTTTGCTCGGCACGGGAGCTCGACCGAAGCGGGTTACGGCAAGATCGCGCTTCGGTTCACGCGCCAAGCTAGAATTCAAACTCGCCGCGAACAAGCAAGCTCGAGCCCGCGCCCATCACCTTGCGCGAGCAACGATAAGCTCTCAGCCGCCCGAATACCTCACGGCCAGGCGCGCGGATCGAGCTTGCCGTCGACGAATTTCGCCCAATCCGCATGGGTGCCCGCGAAGGCGTTCTTGTCGACGAAGCCGGCGATGCCGGGGAGCGACCCCTTTTCCACATATTGCCAGAAATGCCAGCGCCGGTCGCCATAACGCTTCGCCGGGAAGGTCTTCACGCTGCGCACCCAGAAGGGGTAGTCGTCGAACGCGCCTTCGAGCACGTCGCGATGGAAATCGATGCTCGAATAGATGACCGGGCGCTTGCCGTAATGGCGCTCGAGCTCGTCGAGGAATCGCTTGCATGTCGGCGAGGATCTTCTCGCGCGGCGGATGGACGCGGCAGGTCTTCGACTGCGGATTCCATTCCATGTCGAGCGCGGGAGGGAGCGCATCGGGATCGACCGGCACATGCGCCTCGAACCACGCGATCTGCTCCTCGACAGGCCGGCAGAAGTAATAGAAAGTGATAAGCGCCGCGCTCGAGCCCGCCTGACGCGCGCCTTCCCAGTTCTCGCCGAACCTCTGGTCGGCGACGTCGCCGCCCTCGGTCGCCTTGATGTAGGCGAAGGTGGTGCCGTTGGCGCGCACCTGCGGCCAATCGATCGCACCTTGATAATAGGAGACGTCGACGCCATGGATCGGATAGCTCGACGGCGTCGGGTCCGACATCGATAGAGTTCGTCCGACGAGCAGGACGCGAGCACGAGCGCAAGTGCCGCCCCGACCAGAGCGCCCGGGAGCCGCCACCGGAACAACGGAACGCCGAAGCGCTCTGTTTGGAACCTCATGAGGCCATACCCATATCTCACTCCGAATTCAGAGGCCAACTGAATTTTCGCGGAATTTCGCTGGCGAACTCCCGCGGCTGCACAATTTGCGCGATCGCCTTAATGAAGCGTTCACAAGCATCGCATCGAAACCGTCCGATGCGCCGCAAGGCATCGGCACACTCGGCCTTCAGCGGCGCGGGCGCGAATTCCGGATCACCCGGTTGCCCGCCCTCTTTTCCGCCCTCTTGACGCCATCCTCGCCGCCCTGTTGGGCGCGGCGACCTTGCGGCCGCGACGGCTTGCGACGAAAGCGCGCTCGGCACCTCGCGGGTCTTGCCGGTCGGCACGCAGGGCGGTCTCGAGGTCGGGCTCAAGACCTATCCGCGCACGCTTCCCCTCGCCGATCATGAGGTGGTGCTCACCTTCGATGATGGCCCGCTTCCGGCAACCACCGGCAAGCTTCTCGACGCGCTCAAGGCCCAATGCGTGCGCGCCACCTTCTTCATGGTGGGGCGAATGGCGGCAGGCGTCGCCGGCGCTCGCAAGACGCGTCGCCGATGAGGGCCACACCGTCGCCTATCACAGCTTCTCGCATCCGCTGATGCGCATGATCGGCGACAAGGCGGCGCGCGCCGACATCGAACACGGCTTCGAGGCGGTGGACCAGGCGGTTTACGGCTCGGCGGGCGACAAGCCGCGCACTCCCTTCTTCCGCTACCCGGGATTTGCCGATACGCCGGCGCTGAACGAATGGCTCGCCTCGCGCGACATCGGAATTTTCGGCACCGATCTCTGGGCCGCCGATTGGTGGCCGATGACGCCGCAGGCCGAAGCGGCCGGCGATGCTCGCGCGGCTCGAGAAGGACAAGCGCGGCATCATCCTTTTCCACGACACCGCGCCCAGACCGTGGCGATGATGCCGGCCTTCCTGCGCGAGCTCAAGGCGCGCGGCTATCATGTCGTGCATGTCGTTGCCGGGGCCGGGCCAAGCCGAGACGCGCGAGGCGCTCGCCGGCTGGTCGAGCGAGACCGAACGCGTCATCGCGGCGCTTTTCGGGCACGCCAGATCGGCCCGCAACTGAAGGCGGCATCCGCGGACCGCCGTCTCCGATGCCTTCAAATCCCGCGCGCGAGCCAGGCGGCGAGGCGCTCGACGCCTTCGCGTACCCTCTCGGGAGAGCCCGCGAAGGACAGGCGCACATGGCGTGCGCCATGCGAGCGGTCGAAATCGACGCCCGGCGTCAGCGCGACCCCTGCCTCGTCGAGGGCGCGTCGACAGAATTCGACCGAATCATTGGTGAGGCGGGTCACGTCGGCGTAGACGTAGAAGGCGCCGTCGACCGGCAGAAGATCGGAAAGCCCGAGGCGCGGCAAGGCGTCGAGCAGAAGGGCGCGGCTTCGCGCATAGCCCGCCCGCACCGCCTCGAGCTCCTCGGTCGCCCCGAAGGCAGCTTCCGCCGCGACTTGCGACACATGGGGCGGCGAGATGAACAGGTTTTGGGCGAGACGCTCGACCGGCCGAACCAGTCGTTGCGGCAGCACGAGCCAGCCGATCCGCCAGCCCGTCATGCAAAAATACTTCGAGAAGCTGTTGACGATGATCGCGTCCGTCGAAGCCGCGAGCGCGGTGGTGGCCCGCGACCTCATAGGTCAGGCCATGATAGATCTCGTCGGAGATGAACCACAGGCCGAACGATCGCAGGCGTCGGCGACGGCCGGCGATCGCCTCGGCGCTCATCATCACGCCGGTCGGATTGGCGGGGCTCATCACCAGGACGCCCTTGAGCTTCTTCTCGCGATGCGCCGCCGAGATGGCCTCGGGCGTGATCGTCCAGCGGTCGGCGGGACCGGTCTCGATGACGACGGGCTCGACGCCGAGCGCGTCGAGAATGTTGCGATAGGCCGGATAGCCCGGGGAGGCGATGGCGACGCGATCGCCCAGCGTCGAAACAGGCGAGGAAGGCGAGGATGAAGCCCGCCGAGGAGCCGGTCGTGACGGCGATTCGCCGCGGATCGAGGCTCAGTCCGTAGGCGTCCCGATAATGGCGCGCGATGCGTTCGCGCAAGCTCGCGATGCCGAGCGCGGACGTGTAGCCGATCCGCCCCTGGTCGATCGCGCGTTTGGCGGCCTCGCGCGCGAGAAGCGGCGCGGGCGCTCCCGGCTCGCCGAGCTCCATATGCACGACGCTCGCCGCCCCTGGCCTCGATGGCGCCCGCCCGCGACAGCACTTCCATGGCGATGAAGGGCGCGACCGCGGCGCGCAGCGCCGGCCCCGATCTCGCGGCATCGTGAGACTCGGCCTCTCTCGGGGGAAGGGCGCTCGACCGGCTTTACGCCCGCTTCGCCTTGGCCCTGCCGCATTCCCGGCTCCCTGTCGATCTGCTATGGCAGCGGCGCTGGGACGCCACGCCGCGCCCCTTTAAACCCTGGGCCCGGGTTGGAAAGCATTTGGGAAAGCCCATGATCCGCGAAAATGGGCAGGGTTTTGCGGTAAGATCATGCGGCAACGCAATGTGAGAGTGAAGGCGCCCTTTCGGTCGGGCGCGTCCGCTCCGGGAGATGAAGATGATCCGCTCGAGAGGCTTGCTCTCCGGGCTCTGCACGATCGCCGTCACCGTCGCCTGGCTCATCACCCCCCCCTGCGCCCCGCATGGCGCGCGCCGAGACCGCCCCGGCCTTGACGCCCGAGCAGAAGGCCCTCGTCGAGCAGACGGTCAAGGAATACATCATCGCCCATCCCGAGATCGTGCAAGATGCGCTCGCTCGAGCTCGACAAGCGCCAGAAGGAGGCCGAGACCGCGGCCGTCAAGACGGCACTGAAGACGGAGGCGAAGGCGATCTACGACGTGAGCGCCGGCACGGTCGTCGGCAATCCCAAGGGTGATGTGACGCTCGTCGAGTTCTTCGACTATAATTGCCCATATTGCCGCAAGGCGATGACGACGCTCGACGCGCTCCTGAAATCCGATCCCAAGCTCAGGATCGTGCTGCGCGATTTGCCGATCGTGCACCCGCCCGAATCGATCGAGGTCGCCAAGATCGCGCTGGCGGCGAAGAATCAGCTGCCGCCGGAGAAATTCTGGGATTTCCACAAGAAGCTGTTTTCGGCTTCGCGCCTCGTGGCGAAGCCCCAGGCCTTGCAGGTCGCCAAGGATGCGGGGCTCGACATGGGCACGCCTCGACAAGGATGCGGAAAGCGATCTCGTCAAGGCGGCGCTCGTCGATTCCGACCGCTTGAGCCAGATTCTCAATCTGCGCGGCACGCCCGCCTTCGTGCTCGGCGACGAAGTGGTGTTCGGCGCGCAGGACGACGAGGAGATGAAGTCCCAGATCGCCGCCGTCCGCCAATGCGGCAGGACGGTTTGCTGAAACCGCGCGGCCCTTCCCCTCGCGGATGCGGGACGCTAGAAGCGTCGGCTTGGCCCAGATCGTCGGCCCATGTCGCGCGCGAGAGAGAGCTTTTCCACCAGGATGATCGCCGCTCACACCCTCCATGGGCAAAGTCCTGACCCAATGGACCCAGCTACCTCCAGTTCATGGGATTTTGCAGTTCATGGGATTTTGCAGTTCATGGGATTTTCGGTGGCGGTGCTTTTCTCGTCCGAAGTCTTCTCGCCGGAGGTTTGGAAGTGAGCCCCGTCCGAGCGCGCGAGCGCTCCGGTTCGACGCGAGAACCCCGTCTTCACTTTTCAGATAGGTTGATGCGTCAAGAGAAGAAGCGAGATGAGCTCGCCCCATCCATCCGACCGATCCGGATTTAGGTCGTTCGGCCGCGGAGAATTTGAGAGAGAATGCGCAAGCAAAGCCCCTTCGATACCGACAGCGTCCGCCAGCTCGCGAATCTGCTCGCCGAGACCGACCTCACCGAGATCGAGGTGCAGAAAGGCGACCTGCGGGTGCGCGTGGCGCGCAATTTCGCCTCCGCCGCCACGCCCGTCGCCATGGCCGCCCCGAGGACGGCGACGCCGAAGCCTTCCTCGCCCAACTCCGCCGCCGCGCCTGCGAAGGAGGCTCAGCGCAAGGAAAACACCGTCAACTCGCCGATGGTCGGCACCGCCTATCGTCGTCCCGCTCCCGAAGCCAAGCCCTTCGTCGAGCTCGGCGCCGCGGTCAAGGAAGGCGAACGCATCCTCTTGATCGAGGCCATGAAGACCTTCAACGAGATCACCGCTCCGCGTTCGGGAACGGTGAGCGAGATTTTCGTGGAGGATGGCCAGCCGGTGGAATTCGGGGAGCCGCTGATGGTGATCGATTGATGTTGCCTGGCCCCGAAGCCTTGGCTTGACGGCGGATGTTCGACAAAATCCTCATCGCCAATCGCGGCGAGATCGCGCTTCGGGTGCTGCGCGCCTGCAAGGAGCTCGGCATCGCGACGGTCGCGGTCCATTCGACCGCGGATGCCGATGCCATGCATGTGCGGCTTGCCGACGAAAGCGTCTGCATCGGCCCGCCGCCGGCGCGCGACAGCTATCTCAACATCCCCTCGCTGCTCGCCGCTTGCGAGATCACCGGGGCCGACGCGGTGCATCCGGGATACGGCTTTCTTGCGGAGAACGCGCGTTTTGCCGATATTCTCATCGAGCATGATATCGGCTTCATCGGGCCGAAGCCGGATCACATCCGCTTGATGGGAGACAAGATCGAGGCCAAGCGCACCGCGAAGAGGCTCGGCATCCCCGTGGTGCCCGGCTCGCACGGCGGCGTCAACGATGAGGAGGAGGCAAGGCGCATCGCCGCCTCCATCGGCTATCCGGTGCTGGTCAAGGCGGCGGCAGGAGGTGGCGGTCGCGGCATGAAGGTGGCCCGCGGCGAGGCCGAGCTGATGACGGCCGTGCAGACGGCCAAGACGCGAGGCGAAGGCCGCCTTCGGCGACGATGCGGTCTATCTCGAGAAATTCCTCGAGAAGCCGCGCCACATCGAGATCCAGGTGCTCGGCGACGGGCGAGGCGGCGCCATCTGCCTCGGCGAGCGGGACTGCTCCTTGCAACGCCGGCATCAGAAAGTCTGGGAGGAAGGGCCTTCGCCCGCGCTCAACGAAGCCCAGCGCGGGGAGATCATGGAGACGGTCAGGCGTGCCATGTGCGAGCTTCAATATCTCGGCGCCGGAACCGTCGAGTTCCTCTACGAGAGCGGTTCCTTCTACTTCATCGAGATGAACACGCGCATCCAGGTGGAGCATCCGGTGACCGAGATGATCACCGGCATCGATCTCGTCAACGAGCAGATTCGCATCGCCGCGGGTGGGGACTTGCCGCTGCGGCAGGACGAGGTGCGGCTCATGGGCCACGCCATCGAATGCCGGGTCAACGCCGAAAACCCATGCAGCTTTCGTCCTTCGCCCGGCCGCATCGATTATTATCATCCGCCGGGCGGCCTCGGAGTTCGCGTCGATTCGGCGGTTTACCAGGGTTATTTCATCCCGCCGAACTATGATTCGCTCATCGGCAAGCTCATCGTGCACGGCCGCACGCGCAACGAGTGCCTGATGCGGCTTCGTCGAGCGCTCGACGAATTCGTGGTCGCCGGCATCGACACGACCTTGCCGCTGTTTCGCGCGCTCGTGCGCAATGCCGACATCCAGAACGGGGATTACGACATCCACTGGCTCGAGCATTTCCTCGAGACGGCCGAAGCGGGAGAGATCCCAGGCTAGCCGTTCGTTCTCGCGTCCCTTTTCGCAAACGAGCCGGAATTCTCTCCGATCGGCCTGAATTTCCGTTCCGAGCAGGGCGACCTCACGGATCGCTGCCGCGCGCCTCGCGTCAAAGTCCACCAGCGCGCCTCCATGCGATCCGCGGAAGCTCGCGCCACAAAAGAGAAGCGCGCAAACTTCCCAATCCTTGGATCGCGACGATTTGGCGAGCCCGCCGGCAGTTTCCGCGCCGCGAGCCGGGGCGCCAAGCTGCCTCTCTTTGCCGGCTTGCACGCCATTTGCTCGTGGTCAAAGCGGAATTTCGTAGATTTGGGGAAGTGTTCCTGAGCCAGCAATGAAATACCTGCCGGTGTCGAAGCGGCATTCGCTGGCGAGCGGTAACAATCAAGGGGGTTCGCGCGTATTAACCAAGCGTGATTAAAATGAGCCTAAAACTATTTACTTTCGATAATGGACTGTTAACCTTACGACGACCCTGAGCGTTGCGGTTGGAGAGTGTCGATGGGTGCGTTAGCCGTTCTTCCTAGCTCCAAGTTTCGTCGATAGTATCCATGATCTTGTCGAGCGCGTGGACTACCGGCGCGCCGATACGCCGGAAGAAAGAGAAGAAATTTACCGGCTTCGCTACGATGCCTATCGGCAGGAAGACGCGATCGAGCCCAGTCTCTCGCGAAGCTTTTCGGATCGGTTTGACGATCTCGATAACGCCTATGTGTTCGGCGTCCATTTCGACGGCAAATTGGCGAGCTCTATCCGGCTCAACATCTCGACCCCCGAATGCCCCGAGCTTCCCGCGCTCGGCGTCTTCAACGATGTGCTTTCGCCGCTCATCGAGGCGCGCAAGACGATCATCGATCCGACGCGCTTCGTCGTCGAGCCCGCGCATCGCACGCTCGCTTCCCAAGATTTCCTACGCGACGGTGCGGATCGGCTGGATGGCGTGTGAATTTTTCGAGACCGACTGGGTGCTCGCGACCGTCAGGGTCGAGCATCAGGCTTTCTACAAGCGCCTGTTCGGCCACAAGCCGCTTTGCAAGGCCCGGCCTTATCCCACGTTGAAGAAGCCGATCTCGCTCATGGGACTGGAATATCCCGCCGCGAAGGAGCGGGTGCACCAGCGCTACCCGTTCTTCCGCTCGACCTATTTCGAGCGCCGGATGCTGTTCGAGCGTTTCATGCGCCCGCCCGCAGGAGCTTTTGCGGCCCGGAATGCCGGCCAACGGCTAGACCGGATCCGTAAGCTTTTCCATCGCTCGGCCGAACATGCCGAACCGAACCGCGATCATCGTCGTCCCTGCTCGCGGCTGGCCGACTGTGCAGCCTCGGCTTCGATCTCGGGGGCTTCGGCTCTTGGGGGCCGGTCTGGGCGCGGTGTGAGGCCGCGGCTGTTGAGGGCGCCGGTCGAAGTCGTCCGTTCAGGAGCCGCGTCTCGCGAGCTCGCTGACCGCGGCGTGCGCCATGATCATCGCGCCGATGCCGACGATCGCGCCTGCCGCGAGCGTCGCGCCGATCACGCCCTTGGGTCCGGCGTAAGAGGCTCCGAGCAAGCGCGAAGGGCAAGGTGCCGAAGGTCGCGCGTCCCCAATTCATCGCGGTCGCGCGAAGCGGAAAGCCGAGATTGTTGAAGGCCGAATTGGCGCAGAACAACAGGCCGATGCAGGCCCAGCCCGGCCCGCTCACGAGGCAGAAGAACCGTACGATGTCGGCGGCCTCGCCCGTGAGCTGGAAGGCCAAGCACCACGAGGTCGCGGGCCAAGGCGAGGACGAGCCACATCGCCGTGACATAGACGAGCGTGCAGAGCAAGCGCGTCGTCGAGCACCCGGTGCATTCGCGGGAAGAGCCGCGCGCCCCAATTCTGTCCGAGCACCGGGCCGATGGCGCCCGAGAGCGCGAAGACGCCGCCGAAGGCGAGCGGCACGACACGATCGATCACGCCGCTCGCCGCGACCGCCGCGACCCCGATAGCTCGCCATGACGCGCGCCAGCACCGCATTGGCGGCCGGCGTCGCGAGATTGGTGAGCATCGCCGGAAGGAAGATGCGCGCGAAGCGGCCGCAAATCGGTCGCGAGCGCCGCGAGGCTCGGGCCGCGCCACGAGATCGTGCTTGATCACGGCGCCTCGATAGCCGACCGCGACGAAGATCAGGCGCGACAGCAGGACCGATATGGCGGCGCCCGTCACGTCGAGCCGCAAGCCGAAGATCAGGATCGGGTCGAGAATCGCGGTCGCGATGCCGCCCGACAGCGTCACCCACATGGCGCGGCGCGCGTCGGCCGCCGCGCGCAGCACGGCCGAATAGCCCATGCCGGCGGCGAGCAAAGGGTTGGTGGGCAGAACGATCGCAAGATAGCGCTCGCGCGATCACCGCCGTCTCGCCTTTGGCGCCGAGCCCGGAAAGGATCAGTCGAGAAAAGGAAGCGTGATGACGGCGAGCACCAGCCCCGCCGCGGCGCCGAGCGCCACGCCCGGAGCCCGCCAGGCGGCGCGCCTCGCCTCGCTGCCCCCGCGCCCAGCGCCTTGGAGGTGACCGCGGAGATCGCGATCATCATGGCGATATTGGTCGAGATCAAAAAGAACAGCACGATGCTGGCGAAGTTCACCGCGGCCGTCTTCTCGATCGAGCCGAGCCAGGCGACGTACATCAGCGACAGGAAATCGACGAGGAAGATGGCGATGAGCCCGATGCCGCTCGTCAGCGACATGACGAGCACATGGCGCAAGGTCGAGCCTTGCGTGAAGCGGCCGGTCATCGGGAGCGCCACCCGAGAGCGCTGCGATATCGGCGCGGCGCTGTCGCCGGGCGTGGTCTTCCCTTCGGTCTCGATCGCGCGCCTCTCTATTCGTCCCTTGGCGAGACTTTCGCCGGAAGGAATGGGTTCCGAGGATGAGTCCCGTCGCATTGGCCATTCCGTCTGGTTCAGGGGCCGGCTCTCACCGGAGCTCGGGCGAGAAACTCGACGCCATCGTGGCGTGTCTTTCCGACGGATGATTTTCAGCCGATGGATCGTCGAAGGTGGTCTCTTTAGAGCATGATGGCTTCAAGTCGAGTCGCCATCAAACCGCAGCCTTTGGATCGAGAGATCCTATCTGAAAAACGACAAGTGATTTGACAATTCTACCCACTATCCATAGCCGCCATCCTTGTCTTTTCGAGGTCGCCGGCCGCCCGCCTAAAACAATCAACCTGAGACGTTGAGCCTATCCAGCCATGTGGTTCGTTTACCTGGACGAGTCAAAGGAGAGCAATAATGTATTTGTCTACAGCGCGCTGATCGTCGATTCCGCGCAATGGACTGAAGCATTCCACGCCCTAAAAGAGGCACGCATGCGCCTCCGGCAAAGACGCGGAATCTACATGAAGCAAGAGCTTCACGCATGGAAATTCGCGGCAGGAAAGGGGAAGATCGCTGACCGCCCTATCCTCAAGCCGGAAAGGGCCGAAATCTTCCGCCGCTTTCTTAGTTTCTTGCGGAAACTAAGCTCTTTCGCGTCATGAGCAGTATAAATTCAAACGAATTCTATGCCTTTGATGAATCATGAACCGTATTAATCGGACCGCCAAGGAAGAAAAGCAGCATGTTATTTTGATTTGCGATCAAGGCCAAGAAGCCGAGTTCACGAGGCGTATGAGAAAAATGCGCGTACATAATCTAATACCCAGCAAGTTCGAGGCATGGCAAGGAGGTCAGCAGGTAAAAAACATTCCCGCTTCGCAAATCCTTGAAGATCCCTTTTTTAAGGACTCGCGGTCTTCTTACTTTATACAAGCGGTTGATTTCTGCGCATACGCGTTACTGCGCATGGAGCACCCGATCCCGTCGCGGACGCAGCTTGGATACGATACTATGTACGAGGAATTGCGGCCGATCGTTGTGGCTGCGGCAAATCGCAAGGACCCACGAGGCCTTGGCATTATTCGGTGACGGAGACCCCCAGCCTTTTGAGCCAGGGGTCTAATCAGACTAGCAGTCGTGCCCGACCTACACCAGCCTTCGCTGGGTCAGACAGGCAGCGGAAACATAGACGATTCCTGAAGGAATCTCAAGTGGTTACCAAGCTGTTGATAGTTTGAATCTTTTAGATTCGCCACGAGTCGAGTGAGTTTTTCCTGGGCGGGCCCCGGATTGGGCTTGGCGGACCTAAGCCCGGGTGAAGCCACGGGCCGTCGACCGGTTGTCGTGCGTGCGTCGATGAAGCCTCCTGCGGCAAGGCAAATCACCCTTGACAGGCGAGGCGCGGCTCATCACCACTCGAGCGAAGTTCGATCGGAAGCTCGCAGATGACCGACGCCGAAAGGCCTCGCCTCGACATTCTTCTGTGCGCGCCGCGCGGCTTCTGCGCCGGCGTCGTGCGGGCGATCGACGCCGTCGAGCGGGCGCTTTCGCTCTATGGGCCGCCCGTCTATGTGCGCCACGAGATCGTGCACAACCGCTTCGTCGTCGAGAGCCTGAAGCGCAAGGGCGCGATCTTCGTCGATGATCTTTCCGAGATCCCCCCGACATCGGCGCCGGTGATCTTCTCCGCCCATGGCGTGCCGAAATCGGTGCCGGAAGAAGCCTCGGGCAGGAAGCTCTTCGCCATCGACGCGACCTGCCCGCTGGTCACCAAGGTGCATCGGGAGGCCGAGATCCATCACAAGCGCGGCCGCGACATCGTGCTGATCGGACATGCGGGCCATCCCGAGGTGATCGGCACGCATGGGGCAATTGCCGCAAGGCGCGATCCTCCTGGTCGAGACGCTCGACGATGTGGAGCGGCTTGAGCCCTCGCGATCCCGAAAGCCTCGCCTATGTCACGCAAACCACGCTTGTCGGTCGACGACACGGCCGAGATCGTGGCCGCGCTCAAGCGCCGATTCCCGCGGATCGCGGGACCGCACAAGGAAGACATTTGCTACGCCACCACCAATCGCCAGGAGGCGGTGAAGCGCGTGGCGCCGCTCGTCGATGCGCTCATCGTGGTGGGTTCGCCCAATTCCTCGAACTCGCAGCGCTTGCGCGAGGTCGCCGAGCGAGCCGGTTGCCCGATCGCGAGGCTCGTGCTGCACGCCTCCGACATCGATTGGGGCGAATTCGCGACGGTGAAGCGGCTCGGCATCACGGCGGGCGCTTCGGCGCCGGAAATTCTGGTCGACGAGATCTTCAGCGCCTTCGGCGAACGGCGCAAGGTCACTGTCGAGACGGTCTCGACGGCCGATGAAAGCGTGTTCTTCCCGCTGCCGAAGGCGCTGCGGGACGACGCGGCCGCCTGAGCGCTCACACATGGCCGTCTATACCGAGGTCGCGGACGAGGAGCTCGCCGCCTTCGTCGCCCGCTTCGACATCGGCGAGCTGCGTGGCCGCAAAAGGCATCGCCGAAGGCGTCGAGAACTCGAACTACTTCATCCATACGAGCGACGGCTTCTTCATCCTGACGCTCTACGAAAAGCGCGTGAGCGAGGCCGACCTGCCTTTCTTCCTCGGCCTGATGGAGCATCTCGTCCGGCAAGGGCCTCGTCTGTCCGCGGCCGGTGCAGGGATCGGCAAGGCGAGGCGCTCGGCCGGCTCGCGGGACGGCCGGCCGCGATCGTCACCTTCCTCGACGGCATGTCGGTCAGGCGTCCGAGCGCCGCCCATTGCCGCGCGCTCGGCGACGGCGCTCGGCGCGTCTGCACCAGGGCGGGGCGGATTTCGACGCGGTGCGCAAGAACGCGCTTGTCGGTCGAGGGTTGGCGCCCGCTCTTCGAGGCCGCGGCGCCGCGCGCGGAGAGCGTGAGGCCGGGTCTCGCGCAGCAGATCGAGGAGGCGCTGACGACGTCTCGAGCGCGACTGGCCGAAGAACCTGCCGCTCGGCAACATTCATGCCGATCTCTTCCCCGACAATGTCTTCTTCATCGGCGAGGAGGTCTCGGGCGTGATCGATTTCTACTTCGCCTGCACCGATGCGCTCGCCTACGATCTCGCGGTGTGCCTCAACGCCTGGTGCTTCGAGCCGGACGGTTCCTTCAACCTGACCAAGGGCCAGGCGCTGCTCTCGGGCTATCGGCCGGCTGCGGGCGCTCGACGCCAGGCCGAGATCGAGGCCTTGCCGCTGCTGGCTCGCGGCGCTGCCTTGCGCTTCCTCCTCACCCGCCTCGTCGATTGGCTGAACGTGCCGCCCGGCGCCTTGGTGAGGCCCAAGGACCCGATCGAATATCTGCGCAAGCTGCGCTTTCACGCGCGCGTCACCAACGCGGCCGAATATGGTCTCTCCGCATGAGCGGCGAAGCGAGCGCGAGGCCGGGCAAGCCAAGGTCACGATCTTCACCGACGGCGCCTGCTCGGGCAATCCGGGCCGAGGCGGCTATGGCGCGATCCTGGTCGCTGGCGATCGTCGCAAGGAGATCAAGGGCGGGGAGGCGAACACCACCAACAATCGCATGGAGCTGATGGCGGCGATCGCCGCGCTCGAGGCGCTGAAGCGGCCGTGCACGGTCGAGCTCCACACGGATTCGCAATATCTTCGGCTCGGCATCACGCAATGGCTCGCGAACTGGAAGCGAAACGGCTGGCGCACCGCGGCGCGGCAGCCCGTCAAGAACGACGATCTGTGGAAGCGGCTCGACGAAGCGGCGCGGCGCCATCAGATCGACTGGCACTGGGTGAAGGGCCATGCCGGCCATGACGAGAATGAGCGCGCCGACGCGCTCGCCCGAGAGGGCCTGCGGGAGGCAAAGCCGTGACGGACGGCGAAGGAGCTCTTTTCGAGGCGCGGCTCGCCGCGGTGGCGCGCGAGGTCGAGGCGGCGCTCGCCGCCCTGCTTCGCCGTGCCGAGCTCGACGCCAGGAGGCGAGGGCGGCTGCCCGAAAGGCTGGCGCCGCCATGCGCCACGCGGTGCTCGGCGGCGGAAAGCGGCTGCGGCCTTTTCTTCTCGTCGAGACGGCGCGCCTCCTCGGACGCGCGGACAAAGGCCCGCTCATCGCCGGCTGCGCGCTCGAATTCCTGCATTGCTATTCGCTGGTGCATGACGATCTGCCCGCGATGGACGATGACGACTGCGCCGCGGCCGGCCGACCGTGCACAAGGCCTTCGATGAGGCGACCGCCATCCTGGCGGGCGACGCCTTGCTGACGCTCGCGTTCGAGCTCATGGCTCCTCGGTCGAGGCCGAGGCCGAAGATTCGCGTCGAGCTCGTCGCTTCCCTCGCGCGCGCGGCGGGCGCTGCCGGCATGGTCGGTGGCCAGATGCTCGATCTTTCGGCGGAGGGCCGCTTCGGACGCGGCGAGCCTCCGCTCGGCGAGAAGGATATCCGCCGCTTGCAGGCGATGAAGACCGGCGCGCTCATCGCCTTCGCGGTCGAGGCCGGCGCCATTCTCGGCCGCGCTGGGACGCGCGAGCGCGACATCCTTGCGCGACTATGGTCAGGCGCTCGGCGCGGCCTTCCAGATCGGCGACGATATCCTGGATGTCGAGGCGACGTCGGCGATGCTCGGAAAGGCGACCGGCAAGGACGCCGCCAAGGGAAAGGCGACGCTGGTCGCGGCGCTCGGCCTCGAAGGCGCGAAGCGCGAGCGCGACGCGCTCGCGAACCGCGCGGTCGCGGCCTTGTCGTGCTTCGATGCGCGCGCGGATCTGTTGCGCGACGCGGCGCGCTTCACGATCGAGCGGCGCGCGTGAGGCGGACCGGCGCCGGCACGTCGCGGAAACGCAGCGCGCGGCCAGAGGGGCTTCGCGGGCCATATGGGCTTCGCGGGCCGCGATGAGCGGCTGGATCGCGGGCGTCGACGGGTGCCCGGCCGGATGGATCGTCGCGCGACGCGCCGATCGACGGCGCGCGAGCGCATCGACATCACGGTCGCATGCCGCGCTTCGAGATCATCCTCGATCGCGCCGATCCTCCGTTCTTCGTCGCCGTCGACATGCCGATCGGCCTTCCGGCGCGGATCGGCGCCGAAGGCGGACGCGGACCGGAACGCCTGGTCCGCGCCCATCTCGGCGCGCGACGCTCCTCGGTGTTCGCCATTCCGTCGCGCGACGCGGTCGAGGCGCGCGATTACGCATCGTCTTGCGCCATCGCGGCCGCGACCTCCGAGCCGCCTCGCCGGGTGTCGAAGCAGGCCTTCATGCTGTTTCGCCGGATCAGGGAAATCGACCTTTTGCTGCGCGCGACCGCGCCCGGAATCGACCCTCCCTGGCGGCGAGCGCGTCTTCGAGGCTCATCCCGAGCTCGCCTTCTGGCGGCTCAACGCAGAGCAGGCATTGCTTCATCCGAAGAAGATCGAAGGGCCGCCCCAATCGCCGAGGGCTTGCGGGAACGAAGCCACATCCTTCGGACGGCCGGCTTGCCGGCGAGCGTGCTCAAGGCGTGCCGCCTCGTGGAGCCGGGACGGATGATCTCCTCGACGCTCTCGCCTTGATGCTGATCGCGCAACGCATTCTCGACGGCAAGGCCAGGCCCTTTCCCGATCCGCCCGGCCGCGATGACTTCGACCTTCCGATCGCGATCTGGGCGTGACATTGGATGAGAGGAGATTGAAGCTCGCACGCGAGGATCATGAGGCGCGTCATGGCAAGGCGAAATATGGCAAGTCGAAATAGCGAAAAGGCGGATAGGATCATCCGCGGTACCACCAATGTATTTGCGGACCTCGGCTATCTCGACGCGGAGGAGCGGCAGACCAAGCTCCGATTGGCCTATGCGATCAATCGCCTTGTCGAGCGCCGTCGCCTGACGCAGGCGGGCGCGGCCGATCTTCTTCACATCAACCAGCCGAAGGTCTCGGCCTTGATGCGCTACAAGCTGGCCGGCTTCTCGGTCGAGCGCCTGATGATGTTCCTGACAGCGCTCGATCGGGATGTCGAGATCGTCATCAGGAAAAAGCCACGTTCGAGACCTGTCGCGCGCATCAGCGTTGTGGCGGCATGAGTTGCGGCATGAGTTAATCCAAAGCCGGACGGCAGCGGCGTCCTCGGAACATCCGCGATCGGTCTCTTTGGATACTTTTACCCATCGGGGACAAAAGCTCACCCGGCGGACGCCGATCGCATCAGCTCGTTCAACAGACGCGCCACCACGCGGGCGCCTCGAGATGCGGCATATGCCCGAGGCCGGGAAAGGCATGGACCGCCACCTGCCCCGGAAGGCCGAGAGCGTGATGGGCGGGTATGATCCGGTCCTCTGCCCCGAAGACGATCTTCACCGGGATGGTGAGCCGCTCGAAGGCCGAGCGGATGCTGAAGGCCTGGGTTCCGTCGGGAAACAGGATGGACGCCAGCCTCGTCGAGCGCCTTCGGGCACGCGCTCGCTGCCTCAAGCGTCGCTTCCACGAATGAAGAGCCGAGCGCAGCGGGTTCATGGGTCAGTTGTGCGATCCAGGGCGCGAGGCTCGCCTTCGCTGCGCGCCCGCAGAAAGCCCGAGAGGAAGGCGCCGTTGATCTGTGGCCCGAGGCCCGCCGGTGCCACGAGGAAGAGCGAACGCGCCTCGAAGCCTTCGCGCGACGCGAGCGCGGTCGCGACCGCGCCGCCGAGCGAGTGACCCGCGAGATGGACCGGGCGCCCGCATTCGGCGCGAAGCGTCGCGGCGACATCGGCCACCATCCCGTCGAAGCTCGAGATGCGCCTTGCGGCCGACCCGCCATGGCCCGGCAGGTCGATGCCGAGCACCGGCGAGCCTGGGCGTGCAGAGGCGAGAAACAGGCGCCAGGCGTTGAGATCGGCGCCGAAGCCGTGCATGAGGACGAGCGGCTCGCCTTCGCCCCGGCGCAGCCATTGGCGGTGAAGAGGGCCGCGCGGATGCTTCCGCGCCGAGCGGCCTGCGCCTCGCGCGGCGCGCTTTCGCCTCGCAGCGCGCCTTCTCGATATCGGCGGCCTGGACGCGGCCCTTCGGTCCCGAGCCTTCGAGCACCGAGATGAGATCGACGCCGCTCTCGCGCGCCAATCTGCGCGCGAGAGGCGTGGCGCGAAGTGGCGTCGAGGGGCGGTCGCCCGCGAATGCGACGACCGTGGCTCTCCGTGCCCGGGACCGCGCTCGCCGCCGCCCGGCCCGCATGTCGCCACCTCTATTCACGGGCCTCTGCGCCTCGCCAGGCACCGTCCGACCGGCGTGAGGCCGCCGGCTGCGCCGGTCTTCGCCCTCCGCGTCGATCCAGGCGATGACGCTGCCGACGGGCAGCGGCACGTCGAGGCTCGCGCTGAGGTCGCGGATCACGCCGGAAGCCGGAGCCTCGACCTCCATCGCGGCCTTGTCGGTTTCGATCTCGAAGATCGGCTGGCCCTTGGCGACGTTCGCGCCCTCCTCGACATACCAGCGCGAGATGCGGCCTTCGCGCCATGTCCATGTCGACACGCGGCAGGATGACCTCGGTCGGCACGCATCGATCAGAGCTGCCGCGGACGAGACGGCGCACCGCCGCGACGATGCCCGGCGTTTGCGGCACGGCGGCCTTCTCGAGATCGGGATTATACGGAATCGGGCATTCGGCCCCGCCGAGCCGCAGGATCGGCGCGTCGAGGAAATCGAACGCCTCGCTCTCGGCGATGCTGGCGCTCAGCTCCGCGCCGATGCCGAGCGTCTTCACGCCTTCGTAGACGCAGACGAGCCGATGCGTGTGCTTGACGCTCTCGGCGATGGCCTCGCGATCGAGCGGGCGCAGCGACCGCAAATCGATCACCTCCGCCTCGATGCCTTCGTCCGCGAGCTCCTCGGCCGCCGCGAGCGAGCGATGCACCATGATCGAGGTCGCGACGATCGTGACGTCGCGGCCGGGGCGGCAAAGCCGCGCCTTGCCGAGCGGCACCGTGTAATGGCCTTCCGGAACCTCGCCCTTCATCTTGTAGAGGAGCTTGTGCTCGAAGATCATCACCGGATCGGGATCGGCGATGGCGGCGAGCAGGCAGCCCTTGGCGTCGTGGGGCGTCGAGGGTTGGACCACCTTGAGGCCGGGCACATGCGCGAACCAGGCTTCGAGGCTCTGGCTGTGCTGCGCCGCCGCTCCCGTTCCCGAGCCCGAGGGGAAGCGCATGACGAGCGGCACGGAGACCGCGCCGCCGAGCATGAAACGAAGCTTCGCCGCCTGATTGACGATTTGCTCCATCGCCAAGGCGGAGAAGTCCGAGAACTGGAACTCGAAGATCGGACGAAGCCCGGTCAAGGCGGCGCCGATCGCGACGCCCGGTGGCGCCGAGCTCCGAGATCGGCGTGTCCATCACCCGGTCCGCGCCGAAGCGCTGCACGAGATCGCCCGTCACCTGAAAGGCGCCGCCATAGACGCCGATGTCCTCGCCCATGAGGAAGACGCGTTCGTCGGCCTCCATGGCGATCGCCATCGCCTCCTGGATCGCCTGGGCATAGCTCAATTCGCGCAACGAGCCGCCTGTGCCGACCGGCCGGGGATCCGCGCCGAAACCGCCATTCACTTCGCGCCGCAGGACCGGGCTCGCCTCAATCCGAGTAGACATAGCGTGTCAGCTCCTCGATCGAGGGCGCCGGGCTCGCCTTGGCGAATTCGATGGCTTCGGCGATCTCGCGCTTCCACATCCGCGCGGATCGCCTCGATCTCGGCGCCCGAAACGAAGCCGAGCGCCGAAAGCTCGCGCTCGAAGGAGGTGATCGGGTCGCGCGCCTGCCACGTTTCGATCTCTTCCTTGGTGCGGTAGCGGTTGCGATCCGAGCGCGAATGGCCGCGAATGCGATAGGTCTTGCTTTCGATCAGCGATGGTCCATCGCCGCGACGCGCCCGCTCGACCGCGTCGAAGGAAGCTTGCGCCACTTCCGCGAAGGCATTGCCGTCGACGATGCGGCCCGGCATCGAATAGGCGGCGGCGCGCTCGGCCACGTCCTTGACCGCGGTCGAGCGCTCGGTCGAGGTCGACATGCCGTATCCGTTGTTCTCGCAGACGAAGACGACGGGGAGCTTCCAGATCGAGGCCATGTTGAGCGCTTCGTGGAACACGCCCTCGTTGTTGGCCCCGTCCCCGAAGAAGGAGACGACCACCGACCGGCGCTTCTGCTTCTTCATGGACAGCGCCACGCCGACCGCGATCGGGATGCCGCCGCCGACGATGCCGTTCGCGCCGAGATTGCCGGTCGACACATCGGCGATATGCATCGAGCCGCCGCGGCCGCGGCAATAGCCGTCCTCCTTGCCGAAGAATTCCGCGAACATGCGCGACACCTGCGCGCCCTTGGCGATGCAATGGCCGTGGCCGCGATGCGTCGAGGTGATGAAATCGCTGGTCTCGAGCGCCGTGCAGACGCCGACCGCGCTCGCCTCCTGGCCGATCGAGAGATGCATGGTGCCATGCACGAGACCCCGCATGTAGGCGTCCTCGGCGCTTTCCTCGAAGCGGCGGATGAGATGCATCTTGCGCAATGCGTCCCGCAGGCTCTCGGCGGAGAGACGCCGGTAGATCGCGGGTGCCCGCGCGGCCTCGCCGGCGAGCCGGCGGGGATCCGAAGGCGCATTGCGCTCGCGCCGCTTGATCTGCTCGACCGCCATGCTCAACGCCTCGCCGACGCGCCGGCGCCACCGTCGACGGGCGGCAGGAAACGCGCATCCGATTGATCGAGGCGGCGCCGCGTCTGCGTCACCACGAAATCATCCGCGGGCACGCAATTCTCATAGGTGAGCTTCTCGCCGAGCCTGATCGGCTTCACGACGCTCGCGGCCTCCGGCGAGGCCGAGCGGCAGGGCGCCGAGCCTGCCTCGCCTCGATCCAGCGCATGGCGAAGCCCCGATAGTCGCGCTCGCCGATCCTGCCGAGCTTCTGGCCGGGAGCGAGATCGCGCTTGGCGAGCGCCGCGCATTCGGCGACCGGATGGTCGAGCGGCTGCATGTCCGGGCGCTTGTGCATCACGGCGCGCACCGCCGACAGCGGCGTTTCCAGGCTCGTGAGATGATAGGGCCGCAACAGCGCATAGCACGGTCCGGGGCCGACCTTGAGGTCGCTCATGCGCTCGGCGACCCGCTCGTGGCGCGGCTTGACGATGCAGAACACGCCCGGCGCCACGCCCTTGCCGATGGAATAGTCGACGACGCCCGAACGCGTCAGGATACCGCCATCCGCCTTCGTGGAGAGCACCTGCGCCAATTCCTCACGCGTCGCGGCGGGCCCGTGCATGCCCGGCACGTCCGGAACGAGGCCCGTGGCATTGGCGACCGCGACCATCTCGATCATCGTCTTCGAGCCGTCCACGAATTCGACGAGCATGCGCGCGTTCATGTTGCGCGCCTTCGCCTCCGCCTCATAGGCTTCCGGCATGGCGTCGAACTTCAGCGGGTTGTTCTTGCCCTTGCCGGCGGCGACGATCTCGAAGCCGAGGCTCTGGGCGAAGCCGATGAGCTCGAGCGCCGCCGCCGGCTCGTCGCCGGCCGCGCCCGTGTAGACGACGCCCGCCCGTTGCGCCTCCTCCTTGAGGAAGCGCCCGATGGTGATGTCGGCCTCGACATTGAGCATCACCACATGCTTGCCGTTCCGCATCGCTTCGAGCGCGACGAGCGTGCCGATATTCGGATTGCCGGTCGCGTCGATCACCACGTCGATGCGCCCCGCCGAACAGAGCGCGTGGAAGTTCTCCGTGACGGCGAGCTTGCCGGCCTCGATGGTTCGATCGATGCTTTCGGCGGTTTCCGCCCGCCCGATGTCCTGCGCCGCATGGCCCGCCATGAGCGCCGCGTCGATTGCCGCCTGGGGCCTCACCTCGGAGATCGCACCGATGCGCACGCCCGCCATCAGCGCGACTTCGACGACGATATCGGTTCCCATCTGGCCCGATCCCGCAAGGCCGATCGTGATCGGCCCGTGCCGATCCGCATAGGCCGCGATCTCCGCGGCGACGCCGATATGCGCCATGCCGTTGTCACTCATTCGCCGAGGCCCCGCGAGACGCAATTCGAGCTCATGTACATTTGTAATTTGAAATGCACTGATGTGCAATCACTGTCCTGGATCAGTGAGGCGGGCGATCGTCAGGCGGGATGGAGCATGGGCCGCATGGCTCGTTTTTCTTAAGGTCGATCCGACGGTTCCCGGGTGCCTTTCATGCTCGTTCGGCATCTCGAAGACCGAAGCCAGACACGGCTTTGTCCTTGCGCCAAGCTTGCGCGAGCTGCGGCTTCAAGCCGGAAAGAGAGCTGCCCGCGAGAGACCTCGCGCGTCGGAGTGATCGATCGCTCCTTTGCGCATCGGTACGGGTTCAGAGACGATCCTGGCCCCAAGCCCCCTTCAAGCCCGGCGCCATCCTCGCGCAAAAGCCGGCGCGCCGCTGCCGGTCACGCAACTGGCGGAACCCGAGGGGCGACGTCTTGTCCTGATCCGCGGGTGGAACGACGCGAAAATTCCGTCCCGTTATTTCGGGGACTGCAGCGCGATGCCGTAGCGTGCGTAGATTCGCTCGACGGTGCCGTCGGCGCGCAAATGGTCGAGCGCGTCGTTGATGGCGTTGCGCAGCTTGTCGTCGGGCCGCACCATGCCGACCGCCACGTTCCAGTTGAGGTTCGCCTCGCTCTCGTCGAGGCTCGAGACGCGCACGGGGTTTTGCGGATGGGTCAGGTTGAAATAGCCGGCCATGGTCGGCGTGACCGCGGCCGCGTCGATCTCACGGTTGGCGAGCGCTTCGAGGCTGTCGACCTCGAAGCCGAAGGTCGAGAGCGGCACATGGCGCTGGCCGAGCGTCATCGCGGCCATGGAGCCGACTTGCACCCCGACCTTGGTGCGGTCGTTGAGTTCCTTGAACGACGTGGGCCCGCTGCCTGAAGGCACGGCAAGCGCGACGCCCGTCCGATAATAGGGCTTCGACAATTTGAGATTGGTCTCGCCTTGCGCCTCGGGATCGGCGATCGTGTCCATGAGGATGTCGCAATCGGCGCTGCGCATCTGGAATTGGGTGATGATCCAGTCGAGCTTCAGCGAGACGCCGAGCTCATGGGCGAGCGCGCGGCCCATCTCGACCTGGAATCCCGGCGGATCCTCGGTCTTGCTGGCGAAGGGAAGCGAGTTCGGATGGGCGCAAAGCCCGAGCGCGCCGATCGAGCGGATGGCATCGAGAGAGCGCGCCTCGACCGGTCCGGCAAGACCGAGCGCCGCGAGGAGAACGAGGGAGAGACTTGCCTTCATCGGAGTGCTTTCAGACAAACGGCTGCGCTTTTCGGCTCAACCCTGATCGGGCTTGAGCTCCCGGATGTATTTGACGATCGCGTCGATCTGGGCGTCGTCGAAGACCTGGCCGAAGGCCGGCATCGCGCCTTCCTTGCCGGTCTTGATGCGATTGCGCATGAAATCGTCGCTGCGGGCCGAATTCATGAGCTGGGGACCCTTTCCGGCGGCGCGCCCGCCGTCGGAGTGGCACCAGCCGCAGGTGGAGGCGAACAAGCTCATGGACGTCGAAGGATGCGTCGGACGGGGCCGCCGCCTGCTGGGCCGCGGCTGGAATCCCGGCGAGAGGTAGAGCCAGCGCGGCGCTCAGTGACGCGGCGAGAGCGAGCGCCGCGGGTGAGTTTGCGTATCGTGTCATCGAAGAGCGAGCCTGCGTGCGTTGCAAGGGCACCGGGGGGCGCGACGTGGCGCTCCCCGGCGGAACTTCCGACCGTGTCTATTTCAGGCTGTAGACGATGAGCGCGCCGTCATCGCGCGGCATGCTCTTGTAGACGCCGCCGAAGGTCGGCGCATAGTCGTCCGAGGCCATGCCGCCGAAGCCCGCGGTCACGGCGATATATTGCTTGCCGTTCACCGCATAGCTCACGATGCCGCCCTGGTGACCCGTGCCGTCCGCATGGTTCCAGAGCTCGGCGCCGGTATCGGCGTTGTAGGCGTGGATCGTGCCGCGCGAGTCGGGCACGAAGACGAGGTTGCCGCCCGTCGACAACACGCTGGCGAGCGGCGGTTCGGGGAAGCGCACCTCCCACTTCTTGGCGCCGGTGACCGGGTCACGCGCGTCGAGGTGGCCATAGATCTCGCCGCCCGGAGGAGGCGCGATCTTGAAGTCGGCGCCGATATTCAGCTGCGCTTGCGGCGCGGTGATCGGCGTCGTCTTCGAGACGGTGAGCGTCATGCACCATTCCTGGCCGAGCTTGTAGTAGAGGCCGGTCTTCGGATTGTAGGAACCCGCGTTCCAGCTGACGCCGCCCGAGATATGCGGGCAGAGCGGCTCGGCGACCTTCCCGGCCGCGAAGTCGCGCCGGCCGATCAGCTCACCCGTCTTGGGATCGATGTCCTTGACGAAATTGCTGTTCTGCGTGATGCGCCAGACGTTCTTCAGGCCGGCGCTGCGGTCGTAGACGAAGATGTAGCCGCTCTTGTTGGGATGCACGACGAGCTTCTGGCCATCGCGATCGAGCATCACGAATTCGCCGACCGCGCTGTCGAAGTCCCAGGTGTCGTGCGGCAGCTCCTGATGGATAGAATTTCAGCTTGCCGGTATCGACGTCGAGCCCGATCACCGAGGAGGTGTAGAGATTGTCGCCGGGGCGCGCGCCCTGCGTCTTGTAATCGGCTCCCGACCAATCGTAGAGCGGCGCCGGGTTGGCGGTGCCCCACCAGATCGTGTTGGTCTCCGTGTCGTAGGTGCCCGTCATCCAGCCGCCGCCACCGCCGGTGCGCCAGGAATCGTTGCCCCAGGTCTTCATGCGCGTCGTCGGTGCCGGCGACCGTGTCGAACTCCCATTTCTTCGCCCCGGTCGCCGCGTCGACGCCGAAGATCGGCCCGCGTCCCGGCCATTCGCCGCCCTGCGCGCCGATGATGACGGTGCCCTTGGCGATACAGCGGGGCGCCGGTGAAGCCGACGGTCAGCTTCTGCGGAATCGAGGAGCTTGGTGTCCCACACCGGCTTGCCGGTCTTCATGTCGAGCGCGATCAGACGCCCGTCCATGGTGCCGACATAGACCTTGCCGTCGCCGATCGCCACGCCGCGATTATAGGGCGAATGGGTCTGCCGGCTGATGAGCGCTTCGTCGAGCTCCGGAATATAGGACCAGATCACCTCGCCGGTCGCGCCGTTGAGCGCGAAGGTGCGGCTGTAGGAGCCCGTGTAATAGAGCACGCCGTCCGCGACGAGCGGCATCGATTGCAGGCCGCGCGTCGAGCGTCCCGGAATATGGATCCAGGCGACGCCCAGATTGGACACGTTGTTCGTGTTGATCTGGTCGAGCGGGCTGTAGTGATAGGATCTGTAGGAACCGTGATAGGTCAGCCAATCATTGGCGTCGCCCGCCTGGATGCGCGCGGTATCCACCGGTTGAGCGAAGGCCTGAGGACGCGGCGAGCGTCGGCACCGATCGCAAGCGCAACGCTTCGAGCGAGTGTCTTGGCAGTCTCTTCATTGCACTTCCTCCTTGTTTACGTCAGTAGGCACGGGCGATCGCCCGGTCTCATCGCTTGTGGCCGCGACTTGTTATCTCAGCGGGCTTCGAAGTTGATCGAAGCTAGCGGATTTGTCGGCGGTTGAGAATGCACAGAATGGAATGTGACCCCTGCGTCATCTCGCTCGCCATGAGAGCCGATCATGACTCGTGGCGCGCGTGAATCAAGGGCGTTCGTGAAGCGAGAGCTCGCAGCGACGGCGGCAGATCGCCTACGCGCGAGGGAGAATGACGACATGATCCGGCAGAGCGGAGAGCGATTTTCGGAGAGCGCCGTCAACGCGCTGGAGCATGAAATCGCATCTCTCGGTCTCATCGCCTGGCCTACGGCGCGCTCGCGAGCACGACCATGAAGCCCTCGACATCGCGCCCCTCGTCCTGGCGCGTCACGACCGGTGAGAGATGCGCGACCGCGAAACCTTGCGATGCGGCACTCGCTCGAAGATAGCTTTGCGCATGCGCAAAGCGATCGTCCGCGCCGAGCCGGTAGCCTTCCGGCGCCGCGTCCTCGTCGCAGGATTGCACCGTGAAGCCGAAGAGGCCACTCGAGCCGAGCGCGCGTGCCACCGCGCCGAAAATCGGCGAAGATCCGCGACATAGACGAGGACATCGGCGGCGAGCACGAGATCCGCGCCGGCGCGCGGCCGCGCCCGCAGGAAGCCGACGAAGCTCCCCCTGCACGAGCCGTCGTAGATGCAGCTTGGCGCGCGCCTTCGCCAGCATGCCGGCCGAGAGATCGACGCCCGTGAGCCGTCCCGCGAAGGGCCGGATCGCTTCGCCCATGAGCCCGGTGCCGCAGCCGAGGTCGAGCGCGTGCTCGGAAACGAAACGGACGCCCTTTCGCGGCACAGACCTCGCGCAGGGCGCGAAGCACGACTTGCGGCGCGCGATAGCTGAGGCGCTCGACGAGATGGGCATCGAAGCGGTCGCAATATTCATCGAAGAGGGCGGCGACATAGCCCGTTTGCATCGCTTCCTTCGCGGCGAGACGGCACCGAGCCGCGCGAGCTCGAGCCCGCGCCGAGCGCGCCGTCGGGATCGAGCGCGGCTCGCGCGCTCATAGGCGACACGCGCCTCCTCGCGCGCGCCGCTCTCCGCGAGAGCATCGCCGAGAAGCTTCCAGGCCGGAGCCCAGGCGGGGGCCTCTTCGACGCGTCTGCCGCAAGATCTCGCAGGCCTCGGGGCTTTCGCCGGCCTCGAGCGAGGCCTTGGCCCAGCGGTAGCGCCGGTCGAGCCCCACGTCGCCCGAAGTCGAAAATCCGGGGGGAAGGCCCGTCACCCTCAGCGTCCTCAGCGCAGTCGGGCGCACATAGGTCGACGGGCCGCGGCGATTTTCGTCGATCTCGAGCCGCTGGTTGAGCGACGGCATGGCGCGATCCGAGCAATCGTCACGCGGGCAGGTGCGGCACGAGACGCCGATCGGCGTGACGATCTGCGGATCGTCGAGGTTGAGACCATCCGAATAGACGAGCTCGCGCGCATATTGGATCGGGCAGCCGAGCCCGATCGACAATTGGCCGATGCGATGCGGCAGGCCTCCGCTGCGCGACAGGCGCCCGGCGGGGTCGATGGTGCGGGCGAGGCAGAAGAAGGCCTGGCCCTCCGGCATCTTCGACACTCTGCACGCGCAACATGCCGGGCGTGGCGAAGGCGTCATAGACATTCCAGCGCGGGCATGCCGCGCCGAAGCGCGCGATATGGATGCCGGAAGCGGAAAAGCGCTTGGAGATGTTGCCGGCGATGTCGACGCGGATGAGGTGGAAGGGCACGCCTTCATCCGCCGGGCCGGCGCAGCGTCGTCAAGCGATGGCAGACCTGCTCGAAGGAGACGTTGAAGCGGTGCTGCAGCACATTGATGTCGTAGCGCGTCTGGCGCGCGGCGGCGAGGAAGCGCCCGTAGGGCATGAGGAGCGCGGCGGCGAAATAATTGGCGAGCGCCGAGCGGGCGAGCGCATCGGCCTCCGGCGTCAGGAACTTGCCGGCCGAGACGATGGCTTCGATCTCGTTGCGCAAGGCCAGAAAGGCCAATTGATGCGCGAGCTGAAAGGTGCGGCTCGGCAAGGCCAGCATCTCGGAAAGCTCGAGGCGGCGATTGAGCGGGTTGTAGCGGCGAAGCTCGCCGCGCATCACTGTCGGATGGCGCGATCTCGACATCGACGGCAAAGCGCTGCGACAACAGATTGATCAGGTCCTGATGCAGCGTGTGCAAGCGCAAGGCCATGCTCCACCCAAAGCGCCTCGGCGGCGTCTTCGAGCTGCGGGAAATGGTTCAGGCGCCGCTGCAGGAACTCGGTGATCTCCTCCGACGGCAGGCCCGTCGCGCCGCTCTCGCTCGCGTCCTCGCCGGCGGCGTTCGAGCCGAGCACCGAGACGCGGCGCCGGATACGCCTCGTAGAGATCGACGATCGCATGCGCCACGGCCGGTAGCCCCGAGACCAGGTCGCGCACATCGCTCGTCTTGACGTCGGCACCATCGAAAAGCGGATCGGAAAAGACCTCGAGCAGATGGCTCGACAGGCGCTCGTCGTCCTCCGGCGCGAGGGTGGAGAGCTCGACCTGGAAGCGCTCGGCGAGCTTGAGCAGCACGCGGACCGTCACCGGCCGCTGATTGCTCTCGATGAGATTGAGATAGCTCGGCGAAAGGCCGAGCTCGGCCGCCATCTGCGTCTGCGTCATGTGCCTTTCCTGGCGCATGCGCCTGAGCTTGCCGCCGATGCGAACTGACTTCACGGACTCGCCCTCGTTCTTTACAAGACATTGACATATCACAAAAACATAATTGTCACAAACTAGTGTATTTTCAGTCCCTCACGCGTAATCCCGTTGGTTTATTGACTTACGGAGCGCCGAACGCAATGTCTTTTACAAGCTTTCAGCGCAAGGAAATCGTCATGACGCTCTCGTCACATCCACATCGTTTCGACGGCATCAAGCGCGACTATGACGCAAGCGATGTCGAACGGCTCTCGGGCAGCGTGCGCATCGAATACACCTTGGCGCGCCTCGGGCGCCGAGCGGCTTGTGGAAGCTCTTGCGCGAACGGCCCTTCGTGCGCACGCTCGGCGCGCTCACCGGCAATCAGGCCTTGCAGCAGGTGAAGGCCGGTCTCGAGGCCATCTATCTTTCCGGCTGGCAAGTCGCGGCCGACGCCAACAATGCCGGCCAGATGTATCCGGACCAGTCGCTCTATCCGGCCTCCTCGGTTCCCGACGTCGTGAGGCGCATCAACAACACCTTGCGTCGCGCCGACGAGATCGCCAAAACCGAGGGCGATCATTCCATCTATTGGTACGCGCCCATCGTGGCGGATGCCGAAGCCGGCTTCGGCGGGCCGCTCAACGCGTTCGAGCTGATGAAGGCGATGATCGAGGCCGGAGCGGCCGGCGTGCATTTCGAGGATCAGCTCGCCTCCGAGAAGAAATGCGGCCATCTCGGCGGCAAGGTGCTCGTGCCGACGCAGGCCTTCATCCGCACCCTCAACGCGGCGCGTCTCGCGGCGGACATCTGCGGCGTGCCGACCCTTCTTCTGGCTCGCACCGACGCGCATTCGGCGACCCTCATCACCAGCGATATCGACGAGCGCGACCATCCATGGATCGATCGCGGCGAGCGCACGCCGGAGGGCTTCTTCCGCCTGAAGCAGGGAAACAGCCATTCGGTGGAGCATGCCATCGCGCGCGGAGCGAGCTACGCGCCTTATGCGGATCTCCTCTGGTGGGAGACGTCGGAACCGGATCTCGGCGAGGCGCGCGAATTCGCCGAGGAGGTGCATCGCAGCCATCCGGGCAAGCTGCTCGCCTATAATTGCTCGCCGTCCTTCAATTGGCGCGCCAAGCTCGATGGCCAGCACGATCGAGCGCTTCCAGGAAGAGCTCGCCGCCATGGGCTATCGCTTCCAATTCGTGACGCTCGCGGGCTTCCATTCGCTCAATCTGTCGATGTTCGAGCTGGCGAGCGATTATGCGCGCCGCGGCATGGCGGCCTATTCGCAAATGCAGGAACGCGAGTTCGAGGCCCAATCGGCCGGGTTTACCGCCGTGCGCCATCAGCGCGAGGTCGGCACGGGCTATTTCGACGCGGTCGCCATGGCGGTGTCCGGGCGGCAAGTCCTCGACGACCGCAATGTCGGGCTCGACGGAGGCGGCGCAATTCCTTGCCGCCGAGAAGAGATTGCCGGTCGCGGCGGAATGAGCGTGACGGCTCACATCGGCCTCTCGGGAGGCGACGCGAGCTTCGTCCGTCATAGGCAATCGGGTTCAGGCACAGGAGGTTCGCATGCAAAGGCAGTTCTGGGTGATCGGGGGCGAATATCGAGACCCCGAATTCAAGGAGATGGACCTTTCCACCTCATCGGTGCATGGCCCGTTCCGCGACTATGACGAAGCCAATCTCGTCTGGCGCGAGCGCTCGACGCAGACGCGCGCCCAGCACGCGATGCGCTTCGCCATCGTGGTCTCGGCGCCCAATCCGCGCGCGCACGCCGCTTCGGGCGGCTGAACCCGCCGCAACCATGAGGGGGGCTTCTTCAGCGGCATGCGTGACCCAAGCCGCATGAGAGCGGGCGACGCAGGGTCGAGTCAGCCCTCGCGCGAGGGCCGAAGCTCGACCGCCCGATGACTTTTCCGCACGAGAGCGTTTCGAAAAGGGGTGAGCGTCTCACTCCGCCGCGAGCGGTTGCGGCGCGAGAGCCGTCCTTCCCGGGGGCTTCGGCCGCTTCGGTCTCGGCCGGAGCGGCGCCCGTCAGCCAGTTCGACAGCCGATCGAGATAGAGATAGATCACCGGCGTCGTGAACAAGGTCAGCGCCTGGCTCACCAGGAGGCCGCCCACCATCGCGTAGCCGAGCGGCTGCCTGATCTCCGCTCCGGTGCCGTGGCCCAGCATCAAGGGCACGCCGCCGAGCATCGCCGCCATGGTGGTCATCATGATCGGGCGGAAGCGCAGGATCGCGGCGCGGCGGATGGCCTCGACCGTCGAGAGATGATGATCGCGCTCGGCCACGATGGCGAAGTCGACCATCATGATGCCGTTCTTCTTCACGATGCCGATGAGCAGGATGATGCCGATGAGCGCGATCAGGCTGAAATCGAAATGGAACAGCATCAGCATCGCGAGCGCGCCGACGCCGGCCGAAGGCAAGGTCGAGAGGATGGTGATCGGGTGGATGTAGCTCTCGTAGAGGATGCCGAGAATGAGATAGACCACGACGAGGGCGGCGAGGATCAGCAGCGGCACCGTCGAGAGCGAATCCTGGAAGGCCTGGGCGTTGCCCTGGAAGCTCGTGATGATCGTCGCCGGGCAGGTTCAGCTCGGCCTTGGCGCGCTCGATCGCGTCTGTCGCCTGGCCGAGCGCGGTGCCTTGCGCCAGGTTGAAGCTGATGGTGATCGCCGGGAATTGCCCCTGATGGCTGATCGACAGCGGCTGGATCGGCGTCGTCGTCCATTTGGCGAAGGCGGAAAGCGGCACCTCGCCGTCCGGTCGTCGGCGAGCGCAGGAAGATCTTGTCGAGCGTCGCCGGGTCGCCTTGCAGCGTCCGGCAGAACCTCCATGATCACGTAATAGCTCGAAAGCTGCGTGAAATACTGGGCGATCTGGCGCTGGCCGAAGGCATCGTAGAGCGTGTCGTCGATGAGCTGCGGGCGTGAGGCCGTAGCGTGAGGCCTGATCGCGATCGATGGTGAGCGTCAGCGTCGTGCCCTCCGTCTGCTGGTCGGTCGCGACGTCGCGCAGCTCCGGCAAGGTCTTGAGCTTTTGCGAGCATCTTCGGCGCCCATTCGTTGAGCTGGCCGACGTCGGGACCTTGCAGCGTGTATTGGAACTGCGTGCGCGACGGACGGCCGCCGACGCGCACGTCCTGGGCGGCCTGCAGGAACAGCTTCGCGCCTTCGACCTTGTCGAGCTGCGGCCTCGAGCCTCGCGATGATCTGGTCGGCATTCGCCGTTCGTTCGATCGCGCGGCTTCAAGGTGATGAACAATGCGCCCGTTGTTGGTCGCGTTGCCCGAGCCGCCGACGAACATCGCCGAGGTGATCGACATCCGGATCCTTCAGCACGATCTCGCCGAGCGCCTGCGAGATGGCGCATCATGTCGGCGGGGGAGATGTCCTGCGCGCCTTCGGCGATGCCGGTGATCAGGCCGATGTCCTGCTGCGGGAAGAAGCCCTTCGGGATGACCATGAAGAGATAGACGGAGAGCGCCGAGCGTCGCGAAGAAGACGCAAAGCGTGACGAAGCGATGCCGCAGCACGAGGTCGAGCCCGCGCTCATAGCTTCTCAGCAGCGCGTCGAAGGCGCGCTCGCTCCAGGCGTAGAGGCGCCCGTGATGGGCCTCCTTCGGCGGCTTGAGGAAGCGCGACGCCATCATCGGGGTCAGCGTCAGCGACACGAGGGCCGAGACGACGATCGTCATCGACAAGCGTGACCGAGAATTCGCGGAACAGCCGCCCGATGATGCCGCCCATCAGCAGGAGCGGGATCAGCACCGCGATGAGCGAGATGCTGATCGAGACGATGGTGAAGGCGATCTCGCGCGAGCCCTTGAGCGCCGCCGCGAACGGCTCCTCGCCCTCCTCGACGTAGCGGGTGATGTTCTCCAGCATCACGATGGCGTCGTCGACGACGAAGCCGACCGCGATGGTCAGGGCCATCAGCGACAGGTTGTCGAGGCTGTAGCCGGCGAACCACATCAGCGCGCAGGCGCCGAGGAGCGCGAGCGGCACGGTGATGCTCGGAATGACGGTCGCCCAGAGGCTGCGCAGGAAGATGAAGATCACCATCACCACGAGCGCGATGGTGATGAGCAGCGTGAACTGCACGTCCTTGACCGCGGCGCGGATGGTCTGCGGTGCGATCGCTCAGGGTGAAGATCTTGATCGCCGGCGGCATGGTCGGCCCGCAGCCGCGGCAGCTCCGCCATGATGCTTGTCGACGGTGTCGATGACATTGGCGCCGGGCTGCTTGAAGATGACGAGGACGATGCCGCGCTTGCCGTCGGCCCAGGCGGCCTGCGTCGTGTCCTGCGGCCCGGTCACCGCCTGGCCGATGTCGCGCACCCGCAGCGGCGCCCCGTTGCGATAGGCGACGATGACGTCGTTCCAGTCCTTCGACTGGGTCAGCTGATCGTTGGTGTAGATGGTGAAGGAGCGCGTCGCGCCGCATGATGGTGCCCTTCGGGTTGTCCACCGTCGTGATCGAAAGGGGCATGCGGACATCCTCGAGCGACAGGCCTTTCGCGACGAGCTTGGCCGGATCGAGCTGGATGCGGATCGCGGGCTTCTGCTGGCCGCCGATCAGCACCTGGGCGACGCCGGAGATCTGGCTGATCTGCTGGGCGAGCTTGGTCTCGATGTTGTCGTCGACCTCGGTCAGCGGCAGCGTGTCGGAGGTCACGCCGAGCAGCAGGATCGGGGCATCCGCCGGATTGACCTTGCGATAGGTCGGCGGGCTCGGCAGATTCTTCGGCAGTTGCCCGCTCGCCGCGTTGATCGCCGCCTGCACGTCATTCGCGGCGGCGTCGATGTTGCGGTCGAGATCGAACTGGATGGTGATCGCGGTCGAGCCGAGCACGCTCGTCGAGGTCATCTGCGCGACGCCCGGAATCTGGGCGAATTGCGTCTCGAGCGGCTGCGCCACCGCCGAGGCCATGGTGTCCGGGCTGGCGCCGGGCAAGCTCGCCGAGACCTGGATGGTCGGGAAATCGACCTGCGGCAGCGGCGCGACCGGCAGCCGCGGATAGGCGACGATGCCGACGAACAGGACGCCGATCATCAACAGCGAGGTCGCGATCGGATGCCGAATGAACGGCGCGGAAATGCCGCCACCCATGATCAGGGCGCCTTTGCGGGGGCGTTCTGCGCCTCTTTGGCGCGGCGCCGGAAGTCGAGGCCTCATTCGGTGCGACCGTCGAGCCCTCCTGCAACCGGTATTGGCCCGCGACCACCACCTTCTGTCCCGGCGACAGCACCCTGGGTGACGACCGACTGGTCGGTGCCTTCCTGGCTCACCTTGATGTCGTGCATCTCGACCTTGTTGTCGTCATCGATGACGAAGGCATAGAGACCGTTCGGTCCGCGCTCGACGGCGTCGTTCGGAACCACGACCACTTGCTTCAGCGTCTCGACGAGAAGCCGCGTCGAGACCGAAAGGCCCGGCCACAGCACATTGTCCTTGTTCTCGAAGGTCGCCTTCATGCGGATGGTGCCGCTCGCCTGATCGACCGTGTTGTCGACGAGCGCGAGCTTGCCTTGCGAGAGCGTCCGCGAGCCGTCGCTGCTCAGCGCGGTCACGGGGACGGGACCGGCCGCGAGCGCCTTGTTGATCCGCGGCACGTCCTCCTCGGGCGCGGTGAAGACCACCGAGATCGGCTGAAGCTGGACGATCGAGAGCATCCCGTTCGTGTCGGAGGCATGCACGATATTGCCCTGGTCGACGAGGCGAAAGCCGATGCGTCCGCTGAGCGGCGCGTTGATGGTCGTGTAGCTGAGCTGGGTCTTGGCGTTGTCGATCGCGGCCTGATCGCCCTTGATCTGGGCGGTGAACTGATCGACCGTCGCCTGCTGCGTGTCGACCTGCTGGCGCGAGGCGAAGTCCTGGCGGGCGAGGTCGGTGAAGCGCTTGAGGTCGAGCTGCGCGTTCTTGAGGCTCGCCTCGTCCTGCGCTTTCTTCGCGAGTCGCCTGATCGAGCGCGGCCTGGAAGGGGCGCGGGTCGATCTGGACCAGAAGATCGCCTTCCTTGACGATCTGGCCTTCCTTGAAGGCGATCTTGATGATCTCACCGTCGACGCGGCTGCGCACCGTCACGGTGTTGTAGGCCTGCACCGTCCCGAGCCCGTTAAGGTAAACCGGAAAATCCGCGAGCTGCGACGCGCGAGAATGTGACCGGAATCGGCGACGGGCCGGCTTGCCGGCGGTTGCGCTCGGATCGACAGCCGCATCGGCGGCTCTGCGTCGACATGTAGCGCCAGCCGACATAGCCGCAGACGGCGAGGATCGCCAGGAGGGTGAGCACGCCCCACGGTCCGCGACGAGGTGAAGGGTGAGAAGGCGCCAAAACTCGCTCCGATCCTGCTCAGTGCCGGCCTATCATCCTAGGTCATTAATAGGGAGACGTTGCAGTGCAATATAGTGCGCCCGACCCGACCGAACCATTACGGGATCATTAAATCCGGGAACGGGTCGGCCCGCATAGCGGACGTAAAGCGCTTTGCTTCTCCCTCCAGGTCTGTATATATCGGGCTATGGGGGAAGCGACAACGCCGGCGCGAGGGGGCTGCGGACGAAAGGCTTCGGGCCATGCCGACGATCTTACGCGGGGCACGCCGTCTGACCCCAGGACGCCTTCGTCCAGGTCACGCGCTCCTGCGAGGGAGAGAGGCATGAGTGCGAGCGGCCGACCGGCGCCGACAGTTGAGAGCCAGACGAGCGAGGGGGGTGATGTGTCTTTGCCGGCCGCGAGCCTGCGCCGCGACGATGCCCACTCGCTTCGCGCGGCGAGATCATGGCAAAGCTCGCCTATTCGATCGGCAAGGACCCGATCGTCGCGCAAAACCACGATTGGCTGTTCGCCACCATCCTTGCCGTGCGCGACCGCATCATCGACAGCTGGATGGCCTCGACGCGCGAGGCCTTCCGCACCGGCCGCAAGCGCGTCTATTATCTTTCGCTCGAATTCCTGATCGGCCGTTTGTTCAAGGAGGCGCTGAGCAATCTCGGCCTGACGGAGACGGTGCGGCTCGCGCTGAGCGAGCTCGCCGTCGATCTCGATGCGATCTGCGGAGCTCGAGCCCGATGCCGCGCTCGGCAACGGCGGCCTCGGCCGCCTCGCGGCGTGCTTCATGGAGAGCATGGCGACGGTCGGCATCCCGGCGCTCGGCTACGGCATCCGTTACGATTTCGGCCTGTTCCGCCAGACCATGGCGGACGGCTGGCAGATCGAGACGCCCGAGGATTGGCTCTCCTTCCGCAATCCGTGGGAATTCGAGCGGCGCGAAGCCAATTACCAGATCGGCTTCGGCGGGACCGTGACGCATGCGCGAAGGCTGGGACGGAACGCCGCGCCACGAATGGGTGCCCGGCGAGACCGTGCTCGCCGTCGCCTACGACACGCCGATCCTCGGTTGGCGCGGCGAGAAGGTGAACACGCTGCGGCTCTGGCGCGCCCGCGCGCGTCGACCCGATCCATCTCGACGCCTTCAACAAGGGGCGACCATGTCGGGGCGCTCGCCGAGCGCACGCGCGCCGAAAGCATTTCGCGCGTGCTCTACCCTTCGGACGCGACGCCCGCGGGACAGGAATTGCGCCTGCGCCAGGAATTCTTCTTCACCTCGGCCTCGCTGCAGGATCTGCTGCGCCGCCATCTGCTGCAATTCAGCGACATCCGCACGCTGCCCGAGAAGGCGGCGATCCAGCTCAACGACACCCATCCGGCGCTCGCGGTCGCCGAGCTGATGCGACTTCTCGTCGATCGGCACAATCTCGGCTGGGAAGAGGCCTGGGACATCACCGGCCGCACGATCGCCTATACCAACCACACCTTGCTGCCGGAGGCGCTGGAAAGCTGGCCCGTGACGCTGATGGAACGGCTGTTGCCGCGCCATATGCAGATCATCTTCGCGCTCAATGCGCGCCTGCTCGCGCAGACGCAGCGCGAAGCGCGAGGCGGAGGAGATCGCGCCCGCCGATATTTCGCTCATCGACGAGAGCCATGGCCGCGCCGTCCGCATGGGGTTTCTCGCCTTCGTCGGCGCGCACAAGGTCAACGGCGTCTCGGAGCTGCACACCGAGTTGATGAAGCGGACGGTGTTCCGCAATCTCAATCGCATCTTCCCCGACCGCATCGTCAACAAGACGAATGGCGTGACGCCGCGCCGCTGGCTGTTCGAGGCCAATCCCGAATTGACCGCGCTTCTGGTCGAGGTGCTCGGCGATCACATCTTGGACGATGTCGAGAAGCTTTCCGGGCTTGCCCCCTTCGCCGACGATGCCGCTTTCCAGGAACGTTTCTTCGCCGTGAAGCGCGCCAGGAAGGAACGGCTCGCGGCCGTGATCGCGGAACAGACCGGAATGAAGGTCGACCCGCGAGCGATGTTCGACGTCCAGGTCAAGCGCATCCACGAATACAAGCGCCAGCTCCTGAACATACTCGAGACGATCGCGCTCTATGACGCGATGCGCACCCAGCCGCACAAGGATTGGGTGCCGCGCGTCAAGATCTTCGCCGGCAAGGCGGCCGCGAATTATGCGCAGGCCAAGACCATCATCAAGCTGATCAACGACGTCGCCCGCATCGTGAATTCCGATCCCTCGACGCGCGGCCTTCTGAAGGTGGTGTTCCTGCCGAATTACAACGTCAGCCTCGCCGAGGCGATCATTCCCGCGGCCGATCTTTCCGAGCAGATCTCGACGGCCGGCATGGAGGCTTCCGGCACCGGCAACATGAAATTGGCCCTCAACGGGGCGATCACCATCGGCACGCTCGACGGCGCCAATGTCGAGATTCGCGAGAAGGTCGGACCCGAGAACATCGTGATCTTCGGCCTCACGGCCTCCGAGGTCGAGGCGCGCCGGCACACCGGGCCGTCGCCGCGCCAGATCATCGAGGCACACGCCGGCCTTGAAGGAAGTGCTCGATGCGGTGGCCGGGGGCGTGTTTTCGCCCGATGAACAGGGACCGTTATCATGGCCTTGTGCGCGGGCTCGAGGACCATGACTGGTTCATGGTGGCGGCCGATTTCGCGGACTATGCGCGCGCCCAGGAACATGTCGCGGCGCTTTGGCGCGACACGCCGCGAGCCTGGCAGCGCAGCGCCGTGCTCAACACCGCCCATGCCGGCTGGTTCACCTCCGATCGCGCCATCCGCCAATATGCCGAGGAGATTTGGACCGTTCCCGTGAACCACAAGCCGGACGCGTGAGGCGCCTGCCGTGACGCGCCTTCGAGCGCGAGCGCGGCGAGACGCCGGGATGAGCGCCGCGGTGGCAGGCTCGGGCGCTCCCGAGCCTTGGGGCGCGACCCTCGTCGAGGACGGCCTCAATGTCGCGGTGTTCGCGCGCCACGCCTGCCCGCATCCTCTTTTGCCTGTTCGACGAGAGAGGCGAGAAGGAGGTTGCGCGCTTCACCCTTGCCCGGAGCGCAGCGGGCGATGTGCACCACGGCCTCATTCCAGGCGTCGGCGCCGGTGCGCGCTATGGTTTGCGCGCCGAGGGGCCCTTCGAGCCCTGGCAAGGCCATCGCTACGATCCGGAGAAGCTGCTCGTCGATCCTTATGCGAAGCTCCTCGATCGCCCCTTCCGCTACGTCCCGGAACTGGCAGCTCCGCGCGCGGCCGCGCTCGACACGGCGCCTTTCGTGCCACGCGCCATCGTGCCGGGAAGACCGCCTGAATACGGCAGGCGCCAGGACCCCGGCGCCTCACCCGGTGCCTCGCCCGGCCTGATCTATGAGGTCGCGGTGAAAGCCTTCACCATGCGTCACCCGGGCGTCAGCCCGCCTTTGCGGGGCAGGCTCGCGGGTTTGGCGGAGCCCGCCGTGGTCGAGCATTTCCACAAGCTCGGGGTGACCCATGTGGAGCTCATGCCGATCGCCGCCTGGATGGACGAGCGGCATCTGCCGCCGCTCGGCCTCGCGAACGCCTGGGGCTATAATCCGGTCGTCTTCATGGCGCCCGATCCCCGGCTCGCGGCGGGGGGCGAAGACGAGCTCGCCCGCGTGGTGGCGCGCCTCCACCAGGCGGGCATCGCGGTCATTCTCGACGTGGTCTTCAACCACACGGCCGAGAGCGACGAAGCGGGGCCGACGGTGAGCCTGCGCGGGCTCGACAATGCGGTCTATTATCGCCATTTCGCGGATGATCCCGGCCGGCTCGTCAACGACACCGCCTGCGGCAACACGCTCGCCTGCGACCGGGCGCCCGTCCTGCGGCTCGTGACCGATGCGATGCGCCATTGGGTCGAAACCGCCGGCATCGACGGCTTCCGCTTCGATCTCGCGACCGTGCTCGGCCGCTCCGAAGCCGGGTTTTCGCCTGAAGCGCCTCTCCTCGCGGCGATCGCGCAGGACCCCGTGCTGCGGGAGACCCTGCTGATCGCCGAACCTTGGGACGTGGGCCCCGGCGGTTATCGCCTCGGAGAATTCCCGGCACCTTTCCTCGAATGGAACGACAAATACCGAGATGACGTGCGCCGCTTCTGGAAGGGCGATGCCGGAAGCGGCCGGCTTGCTCGCGACGCGCCTTGCCGGTTCCTCCGATATTTTTCAGTCGCGCTTCCGACCACCTTCGTCCGGCGTGAACTATCTTGCGTGCCATGACGGCTTCAGCCTCGCCGATGTCGTGAGCTATGCCCAAAAGCACAATGAAGCGAATGGCGAGGGCAATCGCGACGGCCTCGGCGAGAATCACTCCTGGAACAACGGCACGGAGGGCGAGAGCCGCGACCCCGCCGTCATCGAGCGCCGCCGGCGCGATCTCTTCGCGCTGCTCTCCACCTTGTTCCTGTCGCGCGGCACCTCGATGCTCACGGCCGGCGACGAGCTCGGCCGCACCCAGAAGGGCAACAACAACGCCTATTGCCAGGACAACGAAATCACCTTCATCGACTGGCCGAATGCCGACCATGCGCTTGCGGATTTCGTCGGCGGGCTCTCCTCTCTTCGGGCGCGATTTGCGGTTCTGCGCCAGGACAGGTTCTTCACCGGGAAACCGGCAAGGACCGGCGACCCGCCCGATGTCGAATGGCTTCACCCCTCCGGCCGGCCCATGCGGGACGAGGAATGGGCCAGCGCCGATGTCTTCGCGATGGCGATGTCCTTTCCTCGCGACGACGGCACGAGCGAATGCCTCTGCGTCATCTTCAACCGCTCGCCCGCGCCCGTCTCCTGCAAGCTTCCAGGCGATGCTGAACGGGCATGGGTTTGCGTGCTCGACAGTGCCGCGGCCCTCGTCGGCGCATCGGGAAAATACGCTTGCGGAGAGTTCATGAGCGCCGCGAGATCGGTCACCGCGCTCACCTCGGTCTGAAGCGAGCGAACCGAAATCCCATCGTGCCCGGCCTCGCGCGATCGAGGGAACTGGCGGATGTCATCTCGGCGTGACGATCAAGCTTTACCGTCGCTCGAGAGAAGATGCAGCGGGCTTCCTCTTCAACAAATTCAGCCGCGACGGGCTCGCGAGCGCGATCGGCCGCGCCTTCGAGGCGCACGCGTCGAAGCGGGACCTGCGTCGCATGCGGCTTGTCGCCATGTCGCGAAAATTCGATTGGAAGCGGTCCGCCGCCGACTACCTGAGGCTTTATCGAGGCGTTGCCGTAGCTTGAACGCTCCCGGGCCAGCGCAGCCCACTCGCCGGAAGAGCGCGGATCAGGACGCGTTTTCGGGCGGGCGCGTCTTCGAAACGCGCGGTTTGCGCCGCGAAGGGCGCGTCGCGCCGGATCTCGCGGCGGACGGTTTGCGGGGCGATTTTGTCTTTGCCGGCGTAACCGCCTTCGACGAGAGGCGGCCGGCTTCGGGGACAAGTGCTTCCTCGCCACTCTCGCCGGCGATCCGCCTTGCCGCTTCTTTCCAATGCTCGTCGTGACGCCCCTCGGGGCGCCCTTCCTTGATCCAGAGATGATAGGCAAGCTCGCGTATCCGCTGCTCTGTGCTCATGACGGCGGCCACCACCCTCCGGCCTTGCGGCGTGCAACCCTGCAACGTCACTCTCCCGATCCGGTTCCCATTGCGGCCCGATGCAAATCGACGGCCGCGTCCGGAACCTCGATGTGCACCCGATGGTTGCTCGCGAAATCGCTTTCGCGAACCCCTATCGCTTGTGGCCGCGCAGGAGCAAAAGAGGAAGGCGGAGAGACCCGCCCATGACCGCCGCTGGAAGCTTGCTCGATGAACGATGTCAGCCCGGTGCCGGCGCTCGATGAATCGACGATCGCGGCTCTGGCCGAGGGTCGGCACGCCGATCCCTTCGCCGTGCTCGGGCCGCACCCCGCCCCGGGCGGGCGCGTCCTGCGCGCCTTCCTGCCGGGAGCCAGATCGGTCGACGTCCTTGCCCGCGAGGGCGGCGCGCACCTCGGCCGGCTTCGACCGAGCGGCGCGACCGGTCTTTTCGACGGCCTCCTCGCTTCGCCGGAGCCCTATCTCCTGCGGATCGAATGGCCAGCCGGCATCGAGGAGACGGAGGACCCTTACGCCTTTCCGACCCTGCTCGGCGACGTCGATCTTCATCTCCTCGCGGAGGGGCGCCATTACGAGCTCGCCTCGTGCCTCGGCGCGCTGCCGATGGAGATCGCCGGGGCGCGCGGCGTTCGTTTCGCCGTCTGGGCGCCGAACGCCCGCCGCGTCGCGGTCGTGGGCGACTTCAACGCCTGGGACGAACGCCGCCATCCGATGCGCCTTCGCCACGGCGCGGGCGTCTGGGAGCTTTTCATTCCCCGCATCGGACCGGGGCAGCGCTACAAATACGCGATCCTCGGGCCCCATGGCGAAAGACTGCCGCTGAAGGCCGATCCGGTCGCTCGGCAAGCCGAGCCCGCGCCGGCCACGGCCTCCGTCGTCGCGCCCGGCGGAGGAATTCGACTGGACAGACGATGCATGGATGTCCGCGCGGGGAGCTCGCCACGACACCCGCGCGCCGATCTCGATCTACGAGGTGCACCTCGCTTCATGGCTCCGCACGCCCGGCGACGACACGGCGCCCTCCTGGGACGCGGCGATCACGCGCCTCATTCCCTATGTGGCCGATCTCGGCTTCACCCATATCGAGCTGATGCCTATCGCCGAGCATCCTTTCGGGGGCTCCTGGGGATATCAGCCGTTGAGCCTGTTCGCGCCGACCGCCCGCTACGGCACGGGCGCGGACTTCGCTCGGTTCGTGAACGCCTGCCACGAGCGTGAAATCGGCGTGATCCTCGATTGGGTGCCGGCGCATTTTCCCTCCGACCCGCATGGGCTTGCCCGCTTCGACGGAACGGCGCTCTACGAACATCAGGATCCGCGGGAAGGCTTCCACGAGGATTGGAACACGCTGATCTACAATTTCGGGCGCACCGAGGTCGTGGGTTTCCTCACCGCGAGCGCCCTTCATTGGCTGCGCAGCTTTCATGTCGATGGCTTGCGCGTCGATGCCGTGGCCTCGATGCTCTATCGCAACTACAGCCGCAAGCCCGGCGAGTGGGTCGCCAATATCCATGGCGGGGCGGAGAATCTCGAGGCGGTCGCCTTCATCCGGCACGTCAATTCCGTGGTGCACGAGCGCTGCCCGGGCACGATGATGATCGCCGAGGAATCGACCGCCTGGCCCGGCGTGACCAAACCCGTTTCCGAAGGCGGACTCGGCTTCGACTACAAATGGAACATGGGATGGATGCACGACACGTTGCGCTTCATGCGGCGCGACCCGATCCATCGCCACTGGCACCATGACGATCTCACCTTCGGCCTCGTCTATGCATTTTCGGAGAACTACGTGCTGCCCCTCTCGCATGACGAGGTGGTGCACGAAAAGTCCTCGTTGATCGGGAAAATGCCCGGCGACGACTGGCAGAAATTCGCGTCCTTGCGCACTTATTTCGGCTTCATGTGGACCCATCCGGGAAAGAAGCTCCTGTTCATGGGCGGCGAGCTGGCGCAATGGCGGGAGTGGGATCACGACGCCGGGCCTCGAGCGACATCTCCTCGGCTATGATCGGCACCGGGGCATCCAAAACCTCGTTCGCGACCTCAATCGCGTCTATCGCGAGGAGGGGGCGCTGCACGCGCTCGACGCGCACCCTTCGGGCTTTCGCTGGCTGATCCGCGAGGACTACGACAGTTCCGTCTTCGCCTATCTGCGAAACGGCATCGGCGGCGCGCCGCCCATTCTGGTGTTGTGCAACATGACGCCCGAGCCCCGGCGCTTCTATCGGGTTGGCGTCCCTTTCGCCGGCGGCTGGCGTGAGCTCGTCAATACGGATTCGACCCTTTACGGCGGCACCAATCTCGGCAACGCCGGCTTCCTGCGCAGCGAGCCCGTCGCGCGCCATGGAGAGGCGCAATCCCTCGTGCTTCTCGTCCCTCCGCTCGCGACCTTGATCCTGCGCCATGACGAGGGCTGAGCGGTGAGCGAACCGGAGTTGCGCGACCTCGCCATCAAGGCGGGCGTGGCCCCCGAATGGAAGGACCTGGCGGGCGTGACCCATGCGGTTTCCCCGCAGACGCTGCGCTCTCTCCTCGCGATGCTCGGCCTTCCCTGCGAGACCGCCGGCGAGCTGCGCGACAGCCTTGCGCGCCTCGATGGACGCATGGGAGCCGCGGCAGCGCCGAGCCTCGTCACGGCGCGCGTCGGTGATCCGCTCCTTCTGCCGATCCTTGCCCGGCGGGCGACCAAGGCCAAGGTCTTGTTCGAGGATGGATCGCGACAGGATCTTGCCCTCGAGGACGGACCCGAGCGGCGGATGCGTTCGCCGGGGCTCGACCGGCCCGGATATCATCGCCTGGAATTCGGCGGCACGGAGATGGTCGTGGCCGTCGCGCCTCGGCGCTGCTTTGCGATCGAGGATGTCGCGGAAGGCGAGCGCATCTTCGGGCTCGCGGCGCAAATCTATGGCTTGCGCCGCAAGGACGATGGCGGAATCGGCGATTTGGGCGGCGTCGCCGCCTTGGGGCTGGCTGCCGGAACCCAAGGCGCGGATGCGCTGGCGCTCAGCCCCCTGCATGCGCTGTTCTCCGCCGCTCCCGCGCGTTTTGGCCCCTATTCGCCCTCGAGCCGCCTTTTCCACAATCCCTTGCATGCCGACCCGGCGGTGGTGTTCGGCGCGGAGCGGGTGCGCGCGGCGATCGAAGAAGCCGATCTCGAGGACGAGATGGCCCGCCTCGAGCAGCTCGACCTCATCGATTGGCCGCTCGCCGCACGCGCCAAGATGGCATTATTTCGCAGGCTCTTTCAAAGCTTCGAGCGTGTCGAGCTCGCACGCTCGCCGCGCGGCGCGCTCGCCGCCGACTTCCTGGGCTTCGTGAAGGAAGGAGGCGAGCTCTTGGAAGAGCATGCACGCTTCGAGACCTTGCAGAACGCGCGCGTCGCTGCGGACGCGGACGCCTGGAACTGGCGAACATGGCCCCGCGAATGGCGCGACCCCGGAAGTGCCGAGGTCGCGGATTTCGCGGCCGCCCATGCGGGCGAGGTCAAGTTCCACATCTTCCTTCAATGGTTGGCGGATCGCTCGCTCGCCTTCGCCCAAGACGCTTGCAAGGAAGCCGGCATGCGCATCGGCCTCATCGCCGACCTCGCGATCGGCATGGACGGGGCCGGCAGCCATGCGTGGAGCCGACAGCGCGACATCCTGGTCGGCGCGAGCGTCGGCGCGCCACCCGATTACTACAACGCCAATGGCCAGAATTGGGGCCTTACCGCCTTTTCGCCTCATGCGCTGATCAGCGGCGGCTTCGCGCCCTATCTTTCGACCTTGCGCGCCGTGTTGCGTCACACGGGCGGCGTGCGCATCGACCACGTCATGGGGCTGATGCGCCTGTGGCTCATTCCCGAAGGCGCTTCGCCGACGCAAGGAGCCTATGTCTCCTATCCGGTCGAGAGCCTGTTTCGGCTCACCGCGCTCGAATCCGCTGCGTCATCGCGCCATCATCATCGGAGAGGATCTCGGCACGCTGCCGTACGGGTTTCGCGAGCGGCTCGCCGGCGAAGGCATCGCCGGAATGCAGGTCTTGCGCTTCGAACGCGACGAGCACGGCTTCTTCCGCTCGCCCGAAAGCTGGCGACCCTCGGCGGTGGCGATGACGGTCACCCATGATCTTGCGCCGACCGCGGGCTGGTGGAGCGGCCACGACATCGAGATACGCGCTTCCTTGGCGCGCCGCGCCAAGTATTGCGGATGCTGATGGGCTCGAAACCGAGCGTCGAACGCGCGCAACGGATCGCCATTTCCTTTGGGGCGCATTGTGCCACGCCGGAGCCGCGACGGGCGAGGAGCCGGCACCTGAAGCACCTCAACCCGTGGTCGATGCCGCCGTGCGCTTCGCAGCCTCGACGCCTTGCGGCCTCGCGATCCTGCCGCTCGAGGACGCGCTCGGCATGATCGAGCAGCCGAATTTACCAGGGACTATCGATGAGCACCCGAACTGGCGCCGACGGCTTCCCGGCGACGCCTCGGCGCTTCTCGACACCCCGGCTGCCGCCGCGCGGCTCGAGACCATGCGGGAGCGGCGCACCAAAAAGCTTGCGGAAGGTCAATGAACGCCGGCAGATCGAGGCGAGCCGCGAAGGTCGCGGCAACGTCTCCCCCGCAACCCGAAAACCTGGCCGTGACGGACCTCGTGACAGCCGAAACGACCTCCTCATTAACAAGTGCCTTGGCGCTGCATTTCGGTTAGAAAGATGTTTCGGGCGGACCGCATGGCCTGCGCTCGGGCTCGGCCCAAAGGCTTGAGACAACGCCGCGCAAGGGAACGCGAAAGACGGTCGGGACGTGTCGATCCTGCCCTGCCTTGGAGGACAGCGTCATGGCGGATTTGCTGAAACGCAGGCAGGAACGGCCCGTGGCGCATATCGTCGCGCCGGAGATGCACCGCGTGCACCTCGCGAGCGGCTTCGAGACCACGCTTTTTTCGCGCACCGATCCCGAGGATCTCGCCCGCCTCGATGCGCAAAGCCGCGCCGCCATCGCGGCTTCGGCACTGGCGGCGCTTTCCGAGCCCCGCCCGCGCGGCAAGGCCCGGATCACGCTCCGGGATGTCGCCGTCGACGACAGCGGCATGGACAAGGTGACGATCGTCGAGGCGATCAACGACAACATGCCGTTCCTGCTCGACTCGACGCTCGCCGAGATCGCCGAGCACGGCCTCGCCTTGCGTCTTGTCGCCCATCCGATTCTCAGCGTCGACCGCGACGCCTCCGGCGACCTTCGTGGAGCTGAAGGGCGAAGCGCATGGCCAGCTGCAGCCGGGCGAGAGGCGCGAGAGCTTCATTCATCTGCATCTCGACCCGGTCGAGGACGGCGCGCTGCGCGAACGGCTGGTCGCCGGGCTCGAGCGGGTGCATGCCGAGGTCCGGCGCGCCGTCTCCGATTTTCCCTCGATGCGCGCGCGCGTCTTCGAAGCGGTGCAGGCCGCCAAGATCGCGCCGCCGCCGCTCTGCCGCGCAGGACGTCGCCGAGGCCATCGCGCTCGTCGAATGGATGCTCGCCGACAACTTCACCTTCCTCGGCGTGCGGGAATATCGCTTCGTCGACGACGATCCGAACGGCGATCTCGTCGGCGCGAACGGGCTCGGCCTGTTGCGCGATCCCGATCTCAAGGTGCTGCGCCAGGGCCGCGAGTTCGTCAATGTGACCCCGGAGGTGCGGGCGTTCCTGGCCGAGCCGACCCCGGTCATCGTCACCAAGGCGAATATCAAGTCGCGCGTGCATCGTCGCGTGCATATGGATTATGTCGGCCTCAAGCTCTATTCGCCCGAGGGCCTGCCGCAGGGCGAGTTGCGCATCGTCGGGCTGTTCACCGCGAATGCCTATGACAGCCCGGTCGCGGCCGTGCCTTATCTGCGGCGCAAGGCCGAGGCCGTGCTGGCGCGCGCCGCGCTCGACCCGTCGAGCTATGCGGGGCGTGCATTGAAGAACGTGCTCGAGATCTATCCGCGCGACGAGCTGTTCCAGATCGACGTCGACACGCTCTATCACTTCGTCTCCGAGATCCTGACGCTCTCGGAACGGCCCGCGGATTCGGGCGCTGGCGCGGCTCGACCGCTTCAATCGCTTCGTCTCGATCCTCGTCTTCATCGCGAAGGACCGCTACGATTCCGCCATTCGCCAGAAGGTCGGCGCCTTTCTCGCCAACATCTACGCCGGACGCCTCTCGGCGGCCTATCCGTCCTATCCGGACGGGCCGCTCGCCCGCACGCATTTCATCATCGGGCGCGACGGCGGCGAGACACCGGATGTGCCGCGCGCGACGCTCGAGGCCGGCATCTCGGCGATCGTGCGCAACTGGGTCGACGAATTGCGCAGCGCGACGATCGGCGTGGCGCCGGACCATGTCGGCGTCGCGGCGCTCGAGCGCTATCTCGATGCCTTCGGCCCAGCCTATCGCGCCGCCTACGGGGCCGCGACGGCGCTCAACGACATCGCCATCGTCGAGGGCCTGGGCGAGGAAGGCGCCCGCGCCGTGCGGCTCGTCCCTCATGTGGACGACCCTTACCTCGCTTCCCTGAAGCTCTATACGCGAGGTCGCGTCGGTCTCCCTGTCGCAGCGCGTGCCGATCCTCGAAAATTTCGGCTTCGAGGTGATCGACGAATTGAGCTTCACCATCGCGCCGGCGCAAGGCAGGCCCGTCTTCCTGCACGACATGACGGTTCGGCGAGCCGATGGCGCCGAGCTCGAAGCAAGGAGCGCTCGCGCCGCGGCTCGAGGAGGCGCTGATCGCGCTCGGCGAAGGCGAGAGCGAAAGCGACCATTTCGACGCGCTGGTCACTTCCGCCGGGCTCGCCTGGCGCGACGTCGCTCTCGGTGCGCGCGCTCGCTCGCTATCTGCAACAGGCGACGATCCGCTACACGCAAGGCTATATGGCGCAGGCGCTGGTGCGGCAGGCCAGCATCGCGGCCGCGCTCGTCACCTTGTTCTATGCCCGCTTCAATCCCGATCTCGAGCGAGGAAAAACGGGTCGAGGCCGAGGCCGCCACGCGGCATCTCCTCGCCGAGCAGCTCAAGGAAGTGACGAGCCTCGACGACGATCGCATCCTCTCGCGCTTCCTCAATCTGATCGACGCGATGGTGCGCACCAATTTCTTCCAGCGCGAACCGGATGGACGCCGGCGCGAGGCCATGGCCTTCAAATTCGAGAGCAGCAAGATCGAGGGCCTGCCCTTGCCGCGGCCCTTGTTCGAGATCTTCGTCTATTCGCCGCGCGTCGAGGCCGTGCATCTGCGCTTCGGCCGGGTGGCGCGCGGCGGCATCCGCTGGTCCGACCGTCCCGCAGGATTTCCGCACCGAGGTGCTCGGCCTCGTCAAGGCGCAGCAGGTGAAGAACGCGGTGATCGTGCCGGTCGGCGCGAAGGGCGGCTTCTTCCCCAAGCGCCTGCCGCCGCAAGCACAGCGCGACGCCTGGCTCGCCGAGGGCACCGAGAGCTACAAGCTGTTCATCTCGACGCTGCTCGACCTCACCGACAATATCGACGCCGGCGGCATCGTGCATCCGCCGGCGACGCTGCTCTTCGACGGCGACGACCCCTATCTCGTGGTCGCGGCCGACAAGGGCACGGCCACGTTTTCGGACACGGCAAATGCCATCTCCGAGGCGAAGCACCATTGGCTCGGCGACGCCTTCGCGTCCGGCGGCAGCCAGGGCTACGACCACAAGAAGATGGGCATCACGGCGCGCGGCGCCTGGGAAGCCGTGAAGCGCCATTTCCGCGAGATCGACATCGACATCCAGACGACCCCCTTCACGGTCTGCGGCGTCGGCGACATGTCGGGCGACGTGTTCGGCAACGGCATGCTGCTTGTCGCCGCACATCAGGCTCGTCGCCGCCTTCGATCATCGCGACATCTTCCTCGATCCTTCGCCCGACGCCGCAGCGCGCGCTTGGAGGAGCGCCAGCGGCTCTTCGATCTGCCGCGCTCGAGCTGGAAGGATTACGACGCCTCGATCATCTCGGCGGGCGGCGGCATCTACTCGCGCTCGCTGAAGGCCATCCCGCTCTCGCCGCAGGTGCGCGAGCTTGCTCGATCTCGACAAGCCCGAGGCCACACCCTTCGAGGTGATGAGCGCGATCTTGAAGGCGCGCGTCGATCTCCTCTGGTTCGGCGGCATCGGCACCTATGTCCGCTCCGCCCTCGAGAGCGACGCCGAGGTCGGCGATCGCGCCAATGACGCCATTCGCATCACCGGCTCGCAGCTGCGCGCCAAGGTGATCGGCGAGGGCGCCAATCTCGGCGTGACGCAGCGCGGACGCATCGAGGCGGCGCACGCGGGCGTGCGCCTCAACACCGACGCCATCGACAATTCCGCCGGCGTCAACACCTCCGACGTCGAGGTGAACTTCAAGATCGCGCTGGCGAGCGCCATTCGCGACGGACGCCTTGACCATGGACGAGCGCGACACGCTGCTTGCCGAGATGACCGAGGATGTCGCCGGCCTCGTGCTGCGCAACAATTACCTGCAGACGCTCGCGCTCTCGCTCGCCGAGAGGCGCGGGCCCGAGGATGTCGCCTTCGCCGAGAGCTTCATGCGCATGCTCGAGGCCGAGGGCCGGCTCGATCGCGCCGTCGAGTTCCTGCCCGGCGAGGAGGCGCTCGAGGAGCGCGCGAAACGCGGCGAAGGCTTGACGCGCCCCGAGCTCTCGGTGCTGCTCGCCTATGCCAAGCTGTCGCTCGACGATCATATTCGCGCGAGCGACGTGCCGGACGATCCCTATTTCGAGGGCGAGCTCACGCGTTATTTCCCGTCCGCGATGCGCGAGCGCTTCGCGGGCGACATCAAAGGGCATCGCCTGCGGCGCGAGATCATCGCGACGCAATTGTCCAATGCGGTCATCAACCGCGCCGGCCCGACCGTCGCGGCGCGGCTCGCCGGCGAAACCGGACTCGATCCGGCCCTGATGACGCGCGCTTACGCGGCGGTGAGGGATTCCTTCGGGCTCCTCGATCTCAACACCGCGATCGACGCGCTCGACGGCAAGATCGGCGGCGAAGCCCAATTGGCGCTCTATCGCAACGTGCAGGACGTGGTGCTTGTCGCAGCTCGCCTGGTTCATGCGCAATGCGCGACTGACCGCCGGCTCGCTCACCGAGACGGTCGGCGACGTTCAAGGCGGGCATCGGCGCGGTTTCGGCGAGCCTCGATCATCAGCCTGCGGCCGGCCGCCGCCGCGGCGCGCGCCGCGCGAATGGCCGAGCTCGAGCAAGATGGGCGCGCCCGAGCCCTTGGCGCGCGCGCTCGCCGATCTCGCTTCGCTGTCGAGCGCGCCCGACATCGTCGTCATCGCCGGCGCGAGCGGCAAGCCGATCGAGGCTGTCGCCGTGGCGCATTTCGGCATCGACGACATGCTCGGCATCGGCGCCTTGAGTCGGCGCCGCCGGCAATATGCCGCTCGCGGACGCCTATGACCGGCTGGCGCGAGACCGGGCGGTCGCCACCATCGGCACGGCCCATCGCGGCATCACCGCGAAGGTCGTGGCGCTGCACGCGACCGAGGACGCCCCGGGCGCCGCGCTCGACGCCTTCATGGCCAGGACCCGAATGTGGCGCGCGCACGCGAGCACCTCGGCGCGCTCGCCGCTTCGGCGCCCTCGATCGCCAGGCTGACGGTGGCGGCGGGGCTCCTGGACGATCTGGCGCGCTGAGGCCTATCCGGGGCCGGCGCCTGATTTGCGGAGCGCCGCCGCTCGAAGACCCTTGCGGTTGGCCGTATCAGGCCTTCGCGGTCGCCCCGATGCGCGCGAGCCGTCCTTCGATCGGATAGGCCGGATCATTATAGCCGGGCGTCGAGGGATGACCGGGCACGACGAGGCGATCGATCAAGGCCTCGTCCTCGGCGGTGAAGCGATAGTCGAGCGCCTTCGGATAGTCCTCCCATTGCGCCTCGGTGCGCGGGCCGGCGATGACCGAGGTGACGAGCCGGTTGTTCAACAGCCAGGCGACCGCGAACTCGCCCGCGCCGATGCCGCGCGCTTGCGCATGTTTCTTGATCTCCTGCGCAAAGCGCAGCGATTCCGGTGCGCCATTCGCTTTGCATCATCCGCTGATCGCGCCGCGCGGCGCGCGAGCCTTCGAGAGGCTCCGCATCGGGAAGATATTTGCCGGTGAGCACGCCGCGCGCCAGCGGGCTGTAGGGCACGACGCCGAGGCCGTAGAAGCCGCAGGCGGGAAGATGCTCGGTTTCCGGCATGCGGTTCATGGCGTTGTAATAGGGCTGGCTCACGACCGGCCGGTCGATGCCGATCTCGTCGCAGAGCCGGCAGATCTCCGCGACTCGCCAGGAGCGGAAATTCGAGACGCCGAAATGCCGGACCTTCCCCTGGCGGATCAGATCGGCGACGGCGTGCACGGATTCGGAAAGCGGCGTCTCATGGTCCTCCTTGTGGAAATAGTAGATGTCGATGCAATCGACGCCGAGGCGCCGCAGGCTCGCCTCGACCGCCCGCATCATCCAATGGCGCGAGAGGCCGGCATCGCCGGGACGGCTGCCGATCGGATTGCCGAGCTTGGTGGCGAGGACCCAGTCGTCGCGCTGCGTTCTTGATGGCCCGCCCGACGATCTCCTCGGAGCGGCCGTCGGCATAGACGTCGGCCGTGTCGATGAAGTTGACGCCCTGATCGCGGGCTCGATCGATGATGCGCGCGCCGTCGCCTCGTCCGTCTGCGCGCCGAACATCATCGTGCCGAGGCACAAAGGAGAGATTTTCAAGCCGCTGCGGCCGAGCCGGCGATAGTCCATGTCCTGTCCTTTTGTCGCTGAAAGACGAAGCGCTAATGGCGTCGCTTAGCAGAGAGCCCGTTGTCCTTCAATTGATGAGAACGCGAAGCGGCGAGCGACTTCGCGCGTCGGGAGCTGGCGAACCCTTCGCCGCGGATACTTTAATGCCGGAAATGCCGCACCCCGGTAAAGACCATGGCGATGCCGGCTTCGTCGGCGGCCGCGATCACTTCCGGGTCGCGTAGCGAGCCGCCGGGCTGGATCACCGCCGTGGCGCCCGCCTCGATCGCGGCCAAAAGCCCGTCGCGGAAACGGAAAGAACGCGTCCGAGGCGACGACCGCGCCCTTGGCGAGGCTCTCCATCGAGCCCCGCGGCCTTGGCGGCCTCTTCGGCCTTCCAGGCGGCGATGCGGGCCGCGTCGACCCGGCTCATCTGGCCCGCCCCGATGCCGACGCTCGCCCCGTCCTTGGCGTAGACGATGGCGTTCGATTTCACGTGCTTGCAGACCCGCCAGGCAAATTTGAGATCCTCGAGCTCGGCCGTGTCGGAGCACGACGGGTGACCGTCTTCAGCTCGCTCTCGGCGAGGACCGCCGTGTCGCGCGATTGCACGAGGAAGCCGCCCCCGACCGTGCGCAACCGCAAGGCCGGCGGCAGCGGGGTCCGGCAGGCCGCCGGTGAGCAGAAGCCGCAAGTTCTTCTTCGCCGCGAAGACGCCGAGCGCCTCTTCATCCGCTTCCGGCGCGACCACGACCTCGGTGAAGATGCCGGCGATCGCGGTGGCCGAAGCGCGGTCGAGCTGGCGATTGACCGCGACGATGCCGCCGAAGGCCGAGGTCGGATCGCAGCGCAGCGCCTTGCGGTAAGCGTCGACGAGATCGCTTCCGATCGCGACACCGCAAGGATTGGCGTGCTTGACGATCACGCAGGCCGGACGCTCACGCGTCGAATTCGGCGACGCATTCGATGGCCGCATCGGTGTCGTTGATGTTGTTGTAGGAAAGCTCCTTGCCTTGGATCTGGCGTGCCGTCGCGACGCCGAAACGGGGCTCGGCCAGGCGATAGAAGGCGGCCTTCTGATGCGGGTTCTCGCCATAGCGCAGCGCTTGCGCCAAAAGCCCGCCGAGCGCGAAGGCGCGCGGCGCCTCGACGGCCGTCTCGCGCAGCAACCAATTCGAGATGGCCGCGTCATAGGCAGCGGTTCGCGCATAGGCCTTCGCGGCGAGGCGGCGCCGCAAGGCGAGCGTGGTCGCTCCGCCATGGGCATCGAGCTCGGCGGAGAACTTCCGCGTAATCTTCGGGGTCGACGATGACCGCCACATCGGCATGGTTTTTCGCGGCGCCGCGAATCATGGCGGGGCCGCCGATGTCGATATTCTCGACGCAAGCGTCGAAAGGGGCGGATCGGGCGAGCATCTGCTCGAAGGGGTAGAGATTGACGACGAGAAGATCGATGGCCTCGATGCCATGCGCCAGCATCGCCGCCTCATGCTCGGGATTTTCACGAATGGCGAGGAGCCCGCCATGCACCTTGGGATGCAAGGTCTTGAGCCTTCCGTCCATCATTTCCGGAAAGCCGGTCAGCTCGGCGACATCGGTGACCTTCAGGCCCGCCTCCTTCAGCGCCTTGGCGGTGCCGCCCGTCGAGACGAGCGCGATGCCGCGCGCCGCGAGCGAGCGCGCCAGCGCGACGAGCCCCGTCTTGTCCGAGACCGAAAGGAGGGCGCGCGTCACGCGCCGAAGATCGGAGGCCATGAGCCGATGATCCTGAGCGATGGATCGAGCGGCGATATCACGAACCGAGGAAAGACGACAGAAGCGAGACGGAACGGTCCCGGTGGGAGACCGACTTTCTGCAAGTTCATTCGTCGGGATGACGGCTTGCGCTCCCTCGCCGGCTTGACGCCTGCCGTCACCGGCGGCGGCGTTTGGCTTTTGCGCGTCCCGGACGCGCGTGAAGCGCCAGGCGATCTCGCGCGTGACGGAGGATTGAGCCTCGATGACGATCTGCCGGGTCCGCCCCGCGCCGTCGGCCGCGGCATAGAAGACGCTCTCCTCGAGCACCGGCCGCTGACCGGCGACTTCGAAACGCCAGGAAACACCGCTCGGAAGATCGAGCCTGATGGCCGCCTTCCGCGGGATTCGAGCGTCGCTCGGACATTCGGATGAAGGTGAAAGCGAAGCGCGAAGGGGACGGCGCCCGCCGGCCGTTTCGGATCGGCATCGACGAGCGCGTCGAGGCCGTGCACGATCGCCCCGTCAGGGCTCAGGGCGAGGCCACGCTCATGCAAGAGGCCGAAGCGGCGCGCATAACCGTGATGCATTGCGGTCAAGCCGCGTTCCGGCCTCATCCTCCTCGCGCAGGGCCTTCGGCGCGGGCGGACGATCGATGATGGCCGCGCCGACAGTTCGGTTCGCGCATTCCTGGCTTCGAAATGGCAGGACGAGGTGTCCGCGATGACGAGCGTCGAGTGCGCCGCCGTGTGGCGCGCCGCCTCGCGGGCCGCGCTCGATCCGGTGATGGGCGCGCCGCAGTTCACGACCACGCGCCACGGGCCATCGGAAAACTCGAAGGCGAGCGCGCTCGCATGCGCGGATCGCGAGAAGGCAAAAGGGGGCGGACCGCCGACATCCATGAGCAAGCGCGGTCGTGCCGGCCGCCAGGCGCTCATAGCCGGAGGCCGACGCGCTGAGGAGCGGCTCGCCGGAGGCTTGCTCGTAGCGAAAGACGATGGCGAGCGAATTGGCCGGCATGTAGCCCATGCCGTGAAACAGGCCGAGATTACCGTCGCCGAGACGCAGGAGGCGCAAGGAGCGGCAGGCTGCGGCCGAGCGTCGTTTGCAGGAGCTCGAGGCGGAGCCTCATTCTTCGCCAGGAAAAGATGGCGCAGCGGCAGAGAGGTCGAGGAGGAGGTCGACGATCGCGCGCGGCGATCTGCTGACGTGACCGCCATCCTCGCAGGATGCATCGCCTGATCTCCGCGGCAGCGCCCGGATCGCGCGGCGCAGCGAGCCTCGGCTTGGCGTCGGAGGAGAGCGCCGAGCGCGCAAATCGCGATCGCCGGAAGGAAGCGCTCCTCCACCGGGAAACCGCCCTGGAGCCGACGAGAGGATGGCGGGCATGTTGGCCGATGGCCCGCATGAAACGACGATAGAAGCCGAGATCCGCGCCTTCGAGCAGGAAGGGCGAGGCGCTGATCCAGGACATGAGCCGTCGCGCCGCGACCGGGGCGGCCCAGGCGGGATCGCCGTTGTTCCGCCGCAAGCGCAGGAAATCGCTGATGAGCATTCGCGCATTCGTGCGTGCCATCGGATTCTCGGCGACACGCAAATGGCGAAGCCAGCCGAAGCCGTTCAGCAGGTTCTCCCATTGCGGAGAGGGCGGCGCTATCTCGAAAGGCGATTGCGCCCTGCGCGTGAACGACCTTTCCGGCGAAGACGAAGAAGCCCGCCAGTATATCCTCGGCAACCGTCGGATCATGGGTCCGCGGATCGGGCGGCGCGATGAGGAGGCGCCTCGGCATCTGCAGCATGGAGGTGGAAAGCCGCGCCGGTATCGCACGCAGGGCCGCGCCGATGCGAACCCAGGCCGCGACCCATCGCCGTCGTTCGCCACCGCGATCCAGCCACCATCGCTCCTTTTGCCGGGGCTTCCAGCGCGCGACCCAGGCCGAGTGGAATCAATCGGCCGGGAAGGTCACGTGCCAAATCGGTTGATTGACGCATGATCCCGTCGTGAAATACTTGCCCATCTTTACGGATCATGTTGCCAGCCCTCCTATAGCGTGGCACCGGCCACAAGCCAAGAATGGGCAGCAAAGGGAAGGAAGTTCCAGGATATCGTGGCCGAAGCGGCAACGGACGAAAGAGGTGCCCCGTGCTTAAGGCTTAAGCCTTGCCTTTGGGGGCCGAGAGCACATGTGGTGGGAGAGGCCATAGGGATCGTGCAAGATGACAAGCCACGCCCGCCAATCCACGCCGGCCAGGTCCGCAATCGACGACCAGATCCGGGCGCGATCGGCGCAAGACCACGCCACGGTGCGGGGCCAGCAAGCCAAGGTCGAGGCTCTGCGCGCGGGCGCGCGCCGTCGGCAGGCCGCGCCCGCGCCTTGGCGGAAGCTCGCGACGGGCGCCGGGCCGCAACGCGGCCGCGAAAGCTTGAAATTGGGGGAAGCGCAACAAGGCGAGCGTAACGGACGCGGGGGCTCGACCCGGTTCGCTATGGCGATTGGGAGGTGAAGGGGATCGCGACGGATTTCTGATGGCGAGGACGATCGTGCGGCGCCAGCAAGGGCGAAATGCAAGGACTTTGACGCTGGAGGTTCCGCCGGCAATCGGACTGCGAAGGGGCGGCAGATGCTCAATCCTCTTGTTTCTGCCCCAAATTCGTGGGCATGAGCATGGGGCGGGACCGGAGAAGGCTTGAAGACCCATGTTCGATTCATTCGACGCCACCACGGTCTTTTTCCTGGCGCTCGCCGTTTTCGTCGTGCTGCGACTGCGTTCGGTGCTCGGTCAGCGTCCGCAGCGGGACGCGCCGCCGCGCAACCAGGCCGACGCCCGCTCCCTTCCGCCGCGACGCCGTCGGCCAGCCCGGGCAATGTCATTCCGATGGCGACGGCCGCGAATGATCGCGGACCGCGCGCCGAGGAGGGCGCCAATCCCGATCGCTGGAAAGGCTTGGCCGAGCCTGGCTCGCCGCTGGCGACTCGGCCTCGATGCGCTCGATGCCGCCTCGCATGGCTTCGATGCGGCCGGATTTCTTTCCGGCGCCCGGGGCGCTTACGAGATCACGGTCACCTCCTTCGCCAAGGGCGATCGGAAAAGGCTGCGCGACCTCCTCTCGCCCGAGGTGCTCGAGGGATTCTCCAAGGCGATCGCCGATCGCGAAGGGCGCGGCGAGAAGGTCGACATGACGCTCGTCTCGATCGACGACGCCAAGATCGTCGACGCGCAGGTCAAGGACATGATCGCGCAGGTGACGGTGCGCTTCCTCTCGAAGCTGATCACCGCGACGCGCGACCGCGACGGCAAGGTCGTCGACGGCAGTCCCGACAAGGTCGTCGACGTGACCGATGTCTGGACTTTTTCGCGCGATACGCGCTCGTCCGATCCGAATTGGCAGCTCGTCGCGACCGAAACGACCCATTGAGACGCGGTCGGGCGTGTTTCCGCGCCGCGAGGTGCGCCGGCTCGAATGTTTGCCGAACCGGAACGGCGAGGCGAGGAGCCCATCGTCGCACCCGTGACGAAAGGCGTCTGCCTTTCGCCATGCCGGCTTCCATGAGCTTCGCGAGTTGGGAAGCGGACGACGACGCTCGCGGCGTTCGAGGTCTTCAAGGCCGGCGCGGCCGCTTTCGTCGAGGGCGGGCGCCGTTGCGGCACGCCCGGAGGCCGAGCGCCGCGCTTGTCGCAACCGGAAAAGCAGCGCTTGCCGCAAAGCCGCGCGACGACGCGCGAGGCCCGCGCCTTCTTCGAGGCGCATTTTTTGCCGTTCGAGATTTTTTCCGACACGTCATTGCCACCGAGGCGAGAAGCCCTTTTTCACCGGTTATTTCGAGCCCGGGACGAAGGTGTCCTGAGCGCCAGGCCCGCGCTTTCAAGCCCCGATTCTGGCGCGCCCCCTGATCTCGTGACCCTTCCCCGGGCGGAGAGGCTGCCGGTTCCGACGAGGTTCTCACGAGCGCCCGCCGCGTCGCCGGCGCCTCCTGCCCTTCCCCGACCGCGCCGCCATCGAGGCCGGCGCGCTCGCGGGCCAGGGACTCGAACTCGTCTGGCTGAAGGATCGCGTCGAGGTCTTCATCATCCAGGTGCAGGGCTCGGCGCGCGTGAAGCTCACGGATGGGCGCCTGCATCCGCCTTCGCTATGCGGGACGCAACGGCTGGCCCTACACCTCGGTCGGACGCCTTCTGATCGAGAAGGGCGCGATCGCCGAGCACGAAATGTCGCTCGAGGTGTTGACGGGTTGGCTGCGGGCTCATCCCGAGGAAGCCGAGGCGATCCTGCGGCGCAACCGCTCCTACGTGTTCTTTGCGATCGAGACGGCGCACGGCCCGGAAGAAGGGCCGATCGGCGGCGCGGGCGTGCCTTTGACCGCGGGACGCTCGATCGCGGTCGATCGCGGGTTGTGGTGCTACGGGCTGCCCTTCTGGGTCGATGTGGATCGCCCGCTCTCCGGCGGCGGATGGGGACGTTGGCAAAGGCTCATGATTGCGCAGGATACCGGCGCGGCGATCGTCGGGGCCGGTCGTGTCGACCTGTTCGTGGGCAGCGGGGCCGCGGCCGGGACGCTCGCGGGCCGCCAGCGCCATCATGGCCGCCTTTTCGTGCTCCTGCCGCGCGGGGCCGGGGCGCCTCGATCATGACCCCTCCACGGCGCCCGCGTGGCCGGCTCACCGAGGAAGATATGCGCGTCTGGGCCGAGGTGGCGCGCACCGCGAAGCCGCTGCGAGGCAAGGCCGTGCCGAGCTTCGCCGCCGATGCGGTGACGCCTCCGAGGAAGGACCTCGGCCGCCCGTTCGCATCTGACGGCGAGGCTTCCACGGGATGGGGAATGCCGAGGAAGCCCGCGCCCAAGCCCCCCGCGACCAAGCCCCCCGTGTCCGGGCCGCCCCTCGCGACGCTCGAACGCCGCCTGCTGCAGCGCCTGCGCCGCGGCAGGACCGCGCCTGGCGCGGTGATCGACCTGCATGGGCTGCGCCAGGATGAGGCGAGACGTCGGCTTTGGGCGTTCCTGCACGATTGCCAGGCGAGGGGAATGAAAACCGCGATCGTCATCACCGGAAAAGGCGGCGCGGGCAATGCGCTCGCTGGCGAACGCGGCGTGCTCAGGCGCGCCGTGCCGCTCTGGCTCGCCATGCCGGATTTTCGCCTGCTCGTCATCGGCTTCGGGGAGGCCGGCGCCGGCCTCGGCGGCGCCGGGCGCGCTCATCCTGCGCATCCGCGCGGCGCGGCGCGCCTGAGCGCCCCCCACCTTCGGCGCAAGCCGGAAGCGTTGCGCCGACTTGACCCTTCCGGGATCGGATGCGAGATGCTCGCCATCGCGCGGACGTGTCGTCCGTGACCCTTCTCCAGCCGGGAACGGACGATGACCGAAACGCGCTATGATGTGCTGGGCCTCGGCAACGCCATCGTCGATGTGATCGCGCGGACCGACGATGACTTTCTCGCCACGCATCATCTCAACAAAGGCTCGATGACGCTGATCGAGGAAAGCCGCGCCGAGGCGCTGTTTCAGGCGATGGGGCCGGCTGAAATCGTGTCGGGCGGCTGCGCCGCGAACACCGCGTCAGGCGTCGCCTCGCTCGGCGGCCGCGCGGCCTTCATCGGCAAGGTTCGGAAGGACACGCTGGGCGAGCTTTTCGCCCAGAACATCCGTGCCTTCGGCGTCGATTTCGAGACGAAACCCGCGAGCTCGGGGCCGGCGACGGCAAGGTCCTTCATCATGGTCACCCCGGATGGCGAGCGCACCATGAACACCTATCTCGGCGCCTGCCAGGGGCTCGGCCCCGAGGATGTGGCCGCCACGACCGTGGCAGCGAGCGCGTTCGTCTATCTCGAGGGTTATCTCTGGGATCCGCCGCTGGCCAAGGAGGCATTCCGCAAAGCCGCGAAGATCGCGCATGGCGCCGGCCGAAAAGTGGCGCTGACGCTCTCGGATGCCTTCTGCGTCGATCGTTATCGGGAGGAATTCACGGAGCTTCTGCGTTCGCGCCTCGTGGATGTGCTCTTTGCCAACGAACATGAATTGAAGAGCCTGTTCACGACCGCGGATTTCGAGACCGCCATCGGCGCCTTGAGGGACACAGGCGCGCTCGGCGTCGTGACTCGCGGTGCCGAAGGGCGCGATGACGGTGACGCGCGAGGATACGGTTCGGTGCCGGCCTTTCCGATCGACCGGCTCGTCGACACGACCGGAGCGGGCGATCTCTTCGCCGGCGGCTTCCTGTTCGGACTGGCGCGCGGCTTTCCGGACAAGGAATGCCTCAGGCTCGGCGCGCTCGCTGCCGCCGAGGTGATCCAGCATCTGGGCGCGCGGCCGCAGCGGAGCCTGAGGGAAATGGCGCAGCAAGAGCGGTTGATCGGCTGATACCGAAGGCTGCCGCTGTTGGCACACCACGAAGGCCCACACATCTGCGCTCCTCCCGGCGAAGGCGACGCGAAGGGGTGACGAAGGCGGCCGCGTGAGCTCCTCGGCTCGGGGCAAAGGGCAGGTCGAATCGCGTTCGTCCCCAAGGCTCAGTGCCATTCGGTGACCGGAGTTGCGTTTGCCTGATCGCCTGTGTTCAAACCCTATCTGGAGAGGTAATCGGTTCGCTACGCTCGATCCAGTTTCGTTCACGGCGATGGGGCGATTGGATCGTGCGAACCGGCGAGAGCGTGCCGAGGTTTGTCACGTGTTGGGTGCTTTGAGCGATGACGCGAATTCGAGCCCACGCGGCGCCGCGTCAACCGCTTTGGCGACGCGATCAGCAAGTGGAACCAGATTCTTCCGGCTCACCGCGTGGAAGAGACTCGCCATTCGGTACGGTGCAAGACCGACACTATCCGCCGCCCAGCGCCGATACATGCTCCAGATCCTGCTGGCGCTGCTGCGCCCGCCGTTCGTAGCTCGCCTGGTTCTTGGTGGCGACCAGCGCGTGGGGGCTGCCGCGCCTTTCCGTCGTTAGGTCAAGGTCGCATGCCGCGCTCCGGACGCTTTGCGCTCGACATGGGTCCTCCTATCCTGGGCTGCCTTCAGGCGCCATTGCTGTTGATCCGGTGCAACCAGGAATGCGCCCAGCCCACGGCAGTCGTCACATGTGCATTTGAGTGGGTTGGTCCTGGTCCAGTCCCGTGGTGCCTGCAGCGGGAGGGCGATGCGCCTGCGCAGGTGGTCGAGAGACGCCTCTCGGAGCCGTCCCACCGCCGGCCACGCGGTGCTTTCCACCAGCTTGATGAACGAACGGGCAGCGGGGACGAGCACGCTGTCCGGCTTGTATGTCTTCGGCCAGGCCAGCAGGTGATCGATCACGCGCGCCGCGAGCCCAGCATCGATCCGGCTTGTCGCCGTCAGAAGATCGACGACGAAGCCCGGCTTCACCGGCGTCGGCCGAGCCCCGGCGTCGACCTGCTCCCGCTTGGTCGGGTCACCCGGCAAGGCATTTATCAAGGTTACGCCGATCTGCTCCAGGTCGCCCGTCACACCCATGGGCGCCACGACACAGCGCAACAGCAGATCGCCGCAGGCGCTGAGATGGGCCGGAGCGTTACGCCTGACAATCCGGACCAGCAGCTCCGTTGCACGCGGGACCGGAAGAAGCGCGGCGGCGCGTATGATCGCCCCGTTGTCGTTTGCGGCGTAATGGCCCTCGGCGGACAGCTCCGCGAGAAAGGCATCGACGCATTTCACGTTCCCCAGCCGGATTTGCAAATCGAGCATCTGGCCGGCTTTGGTGTCGTCGTCCCCCAGCCAAGACGAGCGGGGCCAGGAGCGCAGCATGTGCCGTGAAAGCTCATTGGCCTCACGCCACAACGGCGAATGGATCGATGCGTTGCTCGTCTCCCAGCGCGCCGTCAGATCTTCGAGATACGGCAGCGTCGTGCGGAGGCCGGCCTGATTCAGCACCGCGAGCCTCCGCGCCGCCGGCCACAATACAAAGCCGGCACGGCTATAGGTGCGCTCGAAGGATGCGCCTTCGTTGCCCGTCGCCTCGTGAAAATGCTGCTTATCCGGCATCAGATCCTCGAAAGCGTCGGGCGGGCACAGCTCATCCTCGGCGAATGGAACATCGGCGAACCTCGCCTCGCCGCCATCCGGACGTCGCCACTCGGTCACGATCAGCGCCCGGTCGAACACCTCGGTAACCTCGAATCCTTCGTCGTCCTCCTCGTCGCGACTCCGGTGACGACGGCCGTAATAGCCGGTAGGTTCGGCGCTGCCGCTCTCCTCGATCGAAACGAGGGCGAGGTGGAGATCGCAATCCGTTTCCGCGGCTGCCCTGACCAGCACAGACGCCACGCCCGCATCGGCGCCCTTGAGGGCACTGAACGACAGCTCCGCCGGCGTATAGGCATGCTCCAAGGGCAGGATCAGCGTATCAGGCTCGTCCTCAGCGCTCGCCCAGCTCCGCAGCAGCTCCGCCACCCGCCCGTGCTCTGCGCGATAATCGGGCGCCTTCAGCGGGTGCCTCTTGCCGACGAAACGCAAATTATAGACGAGGGCCAGCCGACATCCCGTCTTCACAGGTCGCACTTCATGCACGCAATCGGCATAAAAGGCCGCGAAGCCGATCTCCGACGGTTCCTCCGGACGCGGGTCGAGCACCACCACCTGGCCGAGATGCTTTATGACCAATTCGCCGCCGCTATGGGTCGAGGGCAGCACGAGCACCATCGTCGCGAACATGCCGGGGACCTTCTCGGTATCGCGGTGGTCGACGAAGAAGCTGCCGGTATCGTAGACAAGAAGCTTATAGAAGTCGGCCGTGACCGGCTCGCTCACACCGAGCCCGAGGGCGATGTCGGCGACGAGTCCGGCAAGAACCCGGTCCCAGTGTCGCCCTCCGATGCGAACCTTAGCGGAATCGACCTGCCAAGTTCTCCTGACTTCGCGATCGACCACCGTCTCCTCGCCGCGCCCATAGGGGGCTGTCCCGGCAATTGCGACGAGCCGCTCGGCCTGCACGGGCAGGATCGGAAAGGCGATCCTGCCCATGCCGTCCACATCTATCGTCGGCATGATGATTTCCCGAATTCCGCCGACACAAAAGTCGCCCGGACGCTTAATGGAACGAAGGCTGTTGAGCAGCGTGGTACCGATTGACGACATGGCAACTCCCGATAGATTGGACAGCGTTTCGTCAACGAGCGTCACGTCGACGTGCTGGGCCTTCAAGAAATCAAACGCAGCGAACGGACGCGTGAGAAATCACGATCATGCGTCACCAGGGCGGCCGCGTTGATCGCCAATGCGCTGGCCACTTGAACGGCGTCCGCAAGCTTGAGGCGGAGCGACGCCCGCAGTCTCGCCGCGCTTTCCGCGATGTCGACGTTCAGCGCGATGGGTTGCCAGGATTTCGAGGATCGCGCGGTATCGCTGCGCCAGCGCGTCATCACCCGCCTGGACCGGCCCTGTCAGCACCTCGGCGATCGTGATGGTCGTTACGGCGAAGCGCAGCCGCCCAGTTCCATGGGCCTCGAAGAGCGGCTTGAAGCGCGGTCCGAATTTCGGGTGCGCCTCGAGGAAGTAGATGATGGGCGCCGAATTGATGAGAACCAGCGCATCCTCCGGCAGATCCCGAAAATCTAACGGCTCCATTCGTCACGCAGCTTTCGAAGCGTACGGGCGCATTCTTTCCCCATAACCCGCGACCGGAGCCTACGACAGAAGTCAGCGGCTGCTGGCGAATGGCCGCGCCATACGCCTCGACCGGCACCAACACCGCAACCGGACGGCCATGTCTGGTAATGATCGTCGAACGGCCCTTCTCGGCCGCCTCGAGAAGATCCGGGAGCTGCTTGCGAGCTTCTTCCGCGCCTTTACTCGAGATGAGGTTCACCATGCCTGTCTCCGAAACAACCGTACAGCACCGTACAGAATGGGTCAATATCATCGACCGCCAGCGCACAAGAAAACCGCGATCATGATCACGGGCAAGGGCGGCCCGCGGCCTGTGCTCGCAGGCGCGCGCGGCGCGCGGCGTCGTGACGCGCGGCGCCGAAGGGGCCATGACGATGACGCGCGAGGATACGGTTTCGGTGCCGGCCTTTCCGATCGAGCGGCTTGTCGACACGACGGGAGCGGGCGATCTCTTCGCCGGCGGCTTCCTGTTCGGACTGGCGCGCGGCTTTCCGGACAAGGAATGCCTCAGGCTCGGCGCGCTCTCGGTCGCCGAGGTGATCCGGCATCTGGGCGACCGCCCGCAGCGGAGCCTGAGGGAAATGGCGCAGCAAGAGGGGACTCGCGGCTTGATCAGCTCGTCGCGAGCTTGCGGATCTCGATGCGTCGGACCGCGGCCGATACCGTGATCTCGAAATGATCCGTCTGGGCGATATCGGTGATGTTGAGCGGACGGTGAGCGACGATATTTTGTCCGCCGCGCCGTCTCAGGCTGTCGTAGAGGATTCCCGCGCCTCCCGACGCTCGCACCGCTTCCCCCAACTTTTGCGACGCGTCGTAACGATCGCTGGCGTAGACGTCGGCGCGGGCAAGCTGCTGGCCCGTGATGTCGAGATACTCTCCCAATAAAATGCCCGAGTAGGCTCGATAGCGGCGAAACATGGAAGCCACGTCGCGCGCCACGATCTCGCGCCTCAGATGGTGGCCAACTTCGGCCGCCGAGGTCCGCAGGTCGCCGGACGCATACCACGCGCCGAGCTGAGGCCCGTTGAAGCGCATGCCCCCTGGTGAAACGTGCAGGAACGCCGCCATCACGATGCTTGAATTTGGCCGGCCGTACGCCCATTCGGATCGAGGCAACCGCGCAATCCGGTGAGCGACGAGCCGGTCGTTGGTCCATCCGACGAGCTCCATCACGGCATCGAGGTCGGCCGCCGTCGCCACCGTGTCGAAGAGACCGATGGGAGGAAACTTCGAGGGGATCAATCGAAAGGTTGGCCGTGGCGCCGGAGCGAATACGTCAGTCACGAAACACCAGCTCGTCGTCCTCATAGGGAGCGAAGTCGACGTCAACGGAATTAGGCTCCATGTATTGGCCACCGCGCGCACCGTCGAGGAAGCGACGAACGGTGAGCAACGCGTCCTGCGACCCGCTCGTCAGGAGATCGATAGGAGGCCCCCCGCCAAAAACGCTGGCCTTGTGCGGGCCCTTCAGCCACGCCGCCGCCAGGCTTTCGTCCGCGAACAAGATGCCGAGCGCCTGATGAATGCCGAAGACCGCGGAAATACGCGTGAGCGTGTCGGCGTCGAGCGTGAAGGTCCCATGCTCGCGAGCGAGCTTGCACCAATGATGGTAGGTCGAGCGCGAGGGATAGCCCAAGATCGAAAGTCGTTGCTGCTCGGTAAGGCCCCAGAGATCCGCGATGGCGAGGAAGGTGCGAAGCGACGGAGCGCTCAGGCGACGGCGATTCGAAGGTGCAAATCGCGCGGCGCTTAGGGCTTGCGATCTCCGTGGATGCCGCCGGCCGTCGAGCCCCAAGATTTCTTCACCATGATCGCGTTCCTGTCTTGATTTGGATATAGTCCCAATCAGGACAGTTCACAACCCCAAGCTCGAACCCGGACTGCCGAGCGACGTGTTTCTGTCGGCCATGTGTGAAACTGCAAGCCGGCGAGCGAGCGACAGTTGCCTCGTATCGCCCGTCCAATCGCTTTTCTATTGCCGGCTATGTTTTTTCTATAGCCGGCGCAGCGCCACTTCGACGATCTGATGCTCGGCTCCCTTGCGCAAGATGAGATCGGCACGCTGGCGGGTCGGCAGGATGTTCTCGCGCAAATTCAAGAGGTTGATGCTGCGCCAGATGTCCTCGGCGGTCTTGCGGGCCTGCTCCTCGCGAGAGCTCGGCAAACGCCGGAAGAAGGAGCGGGGATCGCGGAACGCCGTCTCGCGCAAGCGCATGAAGCGCTCGACATACCAGGCGTAGAGATCGTCCTCGTCGGCATCGAGATAGATCGAGAAATCGAAGAAATCGGAGACGAAGGGGATGGCCGAGCCTTCCTTCGGCAGCCGGACCGGCTCGAGCACGTTGAGCCCTTCGAGGATCAGGATATCGGGCCGGTCGACGATCGTTTCCTCGCCCGGCACGACGTCATAGACGAGATGCGAATAGACGGGCGCGCGCACCTTGCGCTTGCCGGCCTTGACGTCGCTGAGGAAGCGCAAGAGCGCCGGCGTGTCGTAGCTCTCCGGAAAACCCTTCTTGTTCATGATGCCGCGCGCGTTGAGCTCGGCGTTCGGCAACAGGAAGCCGTCGGTGGTGACGAGCTGCACTTTCGGCGTGTTGGGCCAGCGCGACAACAGCGCGGTCAGGATGCGCGCCGTCGTCGATTTGCCGACCGAGACGGAGCCCGCAAGACCGATGACGTAGGGCATCTTGCCGTCCTCGGCCATGAGGAAGCGCTGCGTCGCCTTGAACAGACCCTTGTGTTGCCGCGACATAGAGCGAGAGCAGGCGAGACAGCGGCAGATAGATCGCGGCGACCTCCTCGAGCGAGATCGGATCGTTCAGGGATTGCAGCTTGACGAGATCGTCGAGGCTGAGCGTCAGCGGCGTGTCGGCGCGAAGCTTCGCCCATTCGTCGCGCGTGAAGACGCGATAGGGCGAGACGCCTTCCATCGAAAACTGGCCTGCCCGCTCGTCCATCCGAAACCCTGTTCTTCCGGCGCCACGTCCGTCGGGCGCCGTCAAGCGCCGCCGCGCGCCGCCTTCTCGGAAAGGCCGGATTGGGCGCTGCGGCGCTCGCAACTCGTCGAGCACATCTTGCACCAAAACGCCGCGCGCGCGAAGCAGGACGAGGAGGTGATAGAGAAGATCGGCGCTCTCGCCGATCAAGGCCTGCCTTGTCGTTCTCGACCGCGGCGATCACCGTCTCGACCGCCTCCTCGCCGAGCTTCTTCGCGACGCGCGTCGGGCCCTTGGCGAGGAGCTTCGCGGTCCAGGAATCATTCGGGGCTCGCGGAGGAGCGCTCGGCGATGATGCGTTCGAGGTCGGCGAGCGTGAAGGGCGTCGTCATCGATCCATCCTCACCGCGATCCCGGCCTCGCGCAGACGCTGCTTCGCCTCGAGAATGGTGAATTCGCCGAAATGGAAGATGGAGGCGGCGAGCACCGCGCTCGCATGGCCGTCACGTACGCCTTCGACGAGATGCTCGAGCGTGCCGACCCCGCCCGAGGCGACGACCGGCACGGACACGCGGTCGGCGATGGCGCGCGTCAACGCGATGTCGTAGCCAGCCTTCGAGCCGTCGCGATCCATCGAGGTGAGCGAGGATCTCGCCCGCGCCGAGCGACACCACCTCCTCGGCGAAGGCGAGCGCGTCGATGCCCGTCGCGCTCGCGGCCCCCATGGGTGAAGATCTCCCAGCGCGGCGCCGCGTCCGTCCGGATCGACGCGCTTCGCGTCGATCGCGACCGTGATGCATTGATCGCCGAATTTCTGCGCCGCCTCTTTCACGAAGCCGCGGTCTCTTCACGGCGGCCGTGTTGATCGACACCTTGTCGGCGCCGGCGAGCAGCAAGCGCGCGAATATCCTCGAGCGTGCGCACGCCGCCGCCCACGGTGAGCGGCATGAAGCAGACCTCGGCGGTGCGCGCCACGACGTCGAGGAGAATGCCGCGCCCCTCATGGCTCGCGGTGATGTCGAGAAAGCACATCTCGTCGGCGCCGGCGGCATCATAGGCCTTCGCGGCCTCGACCGGATCGCCGGCATCGACGAGGTCGACGAAGCGCACGCCTTTGACGACACGCCCGTCCTTCACGTCGAGGCAGGGTATGATGCGGGTCTTGAGCATGACGCCCGTTCGCATGCCGGACGGCGTCAGTCCAGGGGAATCGCCTGCCGTCGCCCTCGGGCGACGCGCCTTCATGAGCGTGCGGCCGGCGCTTCCTTCGTCGCAGCATCGCGAGCGCGCGCCGCGCATCGATGCGGCCATCGTAGAGCGCGCGCCCCGCGATGGCACCGCCGAGAATGGCGCAACGAGGCTCGGCGAGGCGCTCGATATCGGCCATCGAGGAGAGGCCTCCCGAGGCGATCACCGGAATCTCGACCGCCTGCGGCGAGACCGAGCGTCGCCTCGAGATTGAGGCCGGACAACATGCCGTCGCGCGCGATGTCCGTATGGATGAGCGCTGCAGACCCCGCTATCCTCGAAACGCCGCGCGAGCTCGATCGCGTCGAGATCGGACGTCGCGCGCCCATCCCTCGATCGCCACGCGACCCTCGCGCGCGTCGATCCCGACCGCGACCCGATCCGGAAATTTCGCTGGCCGCGGCCTTGACGAAAACCGGATCGCGCACCGCCGCCGTGCCGAGCACGACACGGCGCACGCCGCGCGCGAGCCAGGCCTCGACCGTCGCGAGGTCGCGAATGCCGCCGCCGAGCTGCATCGTCGAGGCGCGACAGGCGCAAAATCTCCTCGATCGCGGCCGCATTGGCCGGGCGGCCCGCGAAGGCGCCGTCGAGATCGACGATATGCAGCCACTCGAATCCGGCCTCGCGCGAAGACTTTCGCCTGGCGCGGCGGGATCGTCGTTGAAGACCGTCGCCTGGGCCATGTCGCCTTGCCGCAGGCGCACGCAGCGGCCCTCTTTCAGATCGATCGCCGGAAAGAGGATCATGGCCGCCAAGCCAGGAAGTTCGAGATCAGCCTGAGCCCGAGCGCTCTGGCTCTTCTCGGGATGAAATTGCGTGCCCGCGATGTTGTCGCGCGCCACCATCGCGGTGACCGCGCCCGCCATGATCGGTTTCGGCGACGAGGTCCGGCCGAATTGCGGACCCGCAGATGAAAGGAATGCACGAAATAGGCGTGCCCACCCGCCTCGCTGGTCGCTATGCCGGAAAGCAGCGGATGCTCGCGGCGCGCAACGAGCGTGTTCCACCCCATATGCGGGATCTTCACCGAGCCGATCCGCGGGCTCGATGGCGACGACTTCGCCGGCGATCCAGCCGAGGCCGGGAACGATCCCGTATTCGAGACCGCGCGTCGGCCAGGAGCTGCATGCCGACGCAGATGCCGAGGAAGGGCGCTCGCGCGCCGTCGAACGCCTCGTCGAGCGCCTCGGTCATGCCGCTGATGGCGCGAAGCCCCTGCGCGCAATCGGCGAAGGCGCCGACGCCCGGCAGCACGATCCGATCCGCGAGGCGCACCGCGGCAGGATCGGCCGTCACCTCGACCGAGGCCGCAATCCCGGCCTCGCACGCCGCGCGCTCGAAGGCCTTGCGCGCCGAATGCAGATTGCCCGAGCCGTAATCGACGATGGCGACCCTCATCGGCCGCGATACTCCGGAAAAAGTCCGACGACCTCTTCGCGCGCCCGGCGCGCGCCCCAGGAAAGGCTGGTCCGGAGCAGCAGGCGAGGAGGCCGCTTTCGGCTTCGGCTCGGGTGAGGGCGCACGCGCCGAAGAAAACGCTTCCGCCTCGGTGAGATCGCTCGCGGCGATGCTGCCGCGATCCGACATAGCCATGACGCCGCAGACCGAAACGACGCAAATTGGGCGCTTCGAGCCCGACGAGCAGGGCGAGAACGAGCTGAGCCAGTATCTGCGTATCCGAAGAGACCTGAAGCAGGCGTCCCATTCCGACGAGCGCCGCGCTGAGCGCCAGGATCGCGAGCGCCGGCAGCCATAGGCCGCGCCACAAGCACCACAGGGGGCCGAGAAGGAATGCCCAGAAATGAAAGCCGTCACGCACGAATACCGCGCGCGTCGAGCGCAGGGTCCGGCTTTCCCATGCCGGCGCCCGGAGGCAAATGCACCGTGAAAAACCGCATGTCGATCCCTTCGAGGCGTGATCGGGCGAAGCGGAGATGCCCGGGGAACTTCTTGCAGAGGCAACGCGCCCCGGATGGGCATACCGCCTCGGCCCGAGCGCCATCCTATCTTAAAATGCTGCGCCGGGGCTCTCTTTCAAAGCGTGCCTTTGGTGGACGGCACGCGATCCGCCTCGCGCGGATCGACGGTGACGGCGCGACGAGAGCGCCCGCGCGAGCCCCTTGAACAGAGCCTCGGCCAGATGATGGTCGTTGGCGCACGCGGACGATTTCGGCATGCAGCGTAATCCGCGCATTGACCGCGAAGGCCTGGAACCATTCGCGCACGAGCTGCATGTCGAAGCTGCCGATCCGCGATGCCGCGAAGGGCGCCTCGAAGACCAGAAACGGACGGCCCGAGACATCGACGGCGACGAGCGCGAGCGCCTCGTCCATCGGCAGCCGGACATCGCCATAACGACAAAGCCCCTTCTTGTCGCCGAGCGCCTTCAGGAAGGCTTCGCCCATGGCGATGCCGACATCCTCGACCGTGTGATGGTCATCGACATGCGTGTCGCCTTCGGCCTTCACCACGAGGTCGAACAATGCATGGCGGGCGAAGAGGTTCAGCATATGGTCGAAAAAGCCGACGCCGGTCTCGATGTCGGCGCGGCCCGAACCGTCGAGGCCGATCTCGACCTCGACCTTCGTCTCCGCGGTTGAGCGGCTGACCTTGGCATGACGCATTTTCATGATCCCGCGGGACGCTTTGCGCCTTCTTAGCGCGCCATTCGTGAAGGGAAATCATTTGAGCTCGAAGATCGAGCGCAAGGTGGAATCCCGGTAAACGATATCAGCAGATGCGGATTGTCGCCGCTGGCCGCGAGGCCCGGTGCTCTTCAAGGGGCCTGCAGCACTCCAAATCTCTCGAGGTCTCGCGCCAGGCCGGCCGCCCCGCAAAATCGCACCGCCTCCATGCCGACGCCCTTCGCGCCTTCCACATTGAGCGCCGAATCGTCGATGAAGAGACAGCGCGAAGCTTCCCTTCCGTAACGGTCGAGAAACAGCCGGTAGATGGCCGCACCCGGTTTCAAGAGCCCTTCCTGCGCCGAGACCACGATGCCCTCGAACTGGCGCATGAAGGCAAAGCGCGCCAAGGTCTGCTCGAATTTCTCGCGCGAGAAATTCGTGATCGCGTAAAGCGCGACGCCTCTCCTCTTCAGGCGCGCAAGGAGCTCGATGCTGCCTTCGATCTCGCCCGCGATGGTCTCATGCCAGCGTTCGTCAAAGGCCCGGATTTCCTTCTCCCATTCGGGATGGCGGCACGACGAGCTCTCCCACCGCGTCGGCAAAGGAGCGTCCGCGGTCCTGCTCCAGGTTCCAAGCCGGCGTGCAGATGTTCGCGAGAAACCACTCCATGCGCTCTTCGTCGGCGAAGAGCTTGCGATAGAGATGGCGAGGATTCCAATCGAGAAGGACATTGCCGACGTCGAAAACAACCGTGTCGATCGATGCCATTTTCGATTCTCGTCTCGAGCTGAGGACGCCCGGCACCTCGGCCGCGGCGCCAGACGGCCTAGCCGATCGGCGCGCGAGATTCCAGGCTCGCCAAGACCGCCGCTTCAGGGAAGATCGCCCCTCGAGCCGGTCCCGCTTTTCTCATCCGTCGGTCAAAGGATAGTCGCGCTGGTCCCAGCCCTGGTCGGACGCTGGCGTCCGGCGTCGCGCCGGCTATGATCCCCAAACCTGAAGCCTGAAGCCTGAAGCCTGAAGCCTGAAGCCTGAAGCCTGAAGGCGAGCGAGGGAAGAGCGGCATGGCGAAGACCCGACCCATCAAGGTCCTCGGAATTTGCGGCAGCTTGCGCCGCGCCTCCTTCAACAAGGCGGCGTTGCGCGCCGCGATCAAGCTCGCACCGGAGGGCATGACCATCGAGGAAGCCGACATCTCGGCCATCTCACCTTATGACGAGGACCTCTACGTCCAGGGATTCCCGGGCGCTGTCGAAGCCTTCCGCAACCGGATTTTCGCGGCCGACGCGCTGATTTTCGCGACGCCGGAATATAATTTCTCGATCCCGGGCGTGCTCAAGAACGCCATCGATTGGGCATCACGCCCGCCGGACCAGCCTTTCGCCCGCAAGCCCGTCGCCATCATCGGCGCGAGCAGGGGGCTTGGCGGAACGGTTCGCGCCCAGCATCATCTGCGCCAGGTCTGTGTCCATCTCGACATGCATCCGATCAACAAGCCGCAGGTGACGATCGGCGCCGCGCAGACCAAGTTCGACGAGGGCGGCGATCTCATCGATGAGCCGACACGTGATGTGCTCCGCTCTGCGCTGAGCGCGCTCCGGGATTGGACGCTGATGCTGGGAAGCGATGTGGACACGTCCACCCCCCGTCGCGAATAGGCGACGCATGCTCGAAGGAGAAGTGCAGAGCGAATTTGCCGTGACTCGTCTTTCCCCGAAGGACTGAAATCCGCCCTCATGTTTCGCCTCGCGCATCTCTCCGATCCGCATCTTGGGCCGTTGCCGCCGGTGCGCTTGCGCGAGCTGATGGGCAAGCGGCTCACGGGATATGCCAATTGGCGGCTCGGACGCTCGGACGCGCAGGACATGGCGATTCTCTCCGCGCTGATCGCGGATGTGACGACGCGAGCGTCCCGACCACATCGCGGTGACGGGCGATTTCGCCAATATCGGCCTCGCCTCCGAATTCGCGACGACACGGCGCTTTCTCGAAAGCCTGGGCACGCCCGAACGGGTGAGCGCCATCCCGGGCAATCACGACATCTATGTGAGCGGCTCGGCGGCGGCGCTCACGCCCGCGATCGGACCCTGGATGCAAAGCGACGGGACGAGCGAGCCGAGCTTTCCCTTTCTCAAGCGCCGCGGCCGGGTGGCGCTCATCGGTCTTTCGACGGGCGTGCCGACCCCTGTCTTCGTCGCCGCCGGACGGCTCGGCTCGGCGCAGATCGAACGGCTCGACGCGCTGCTGGCCGGGCCTCGCCAGGAAGAGGCGATCCGCATCGTCCTTATCCATCATCCTCCCCATAAGGGCGGTGCGCGGCGCCTGCGCCAGCTCACCGACGGGGCGCGTCTGCGCCAGACGCTCGCCCGGCGCGGATGCGAAGCGGTGCTGCATGGCCATAATCATCGCGCCTCGATCGCCTCGGTGCCGGGGCCGGACCAACCCATCCCGGTCATCGGCGCGCCTTCGGCCTCCGCCCGGCCGAACCGCACGCATCGTCCCGGCTGGTGGCTCATCGAGATCGACGAGAAGGCAAGGCCCGAGGCGGCGGTGAGCGCCCGTTTGCGGCTCTATGACATGGCGCTCGCACGTTTCACCGAACATGAGCCTGGCGCCGAAGCCTCGGGGCGGCGACTTCGCCGGTATTCCTTCGGATGATCGTGCCGGAACGCCTGCCGGGAAAGCTTGCGGAACTCACCGGCAGATCTCGCCCAGTCCGGCATCTTGGCGCAAGTCCGCGACGCTACCCACATGAGGCTGAAGCGCGGATCCTTGGAAACGGAAGGACCGGGAAGCGCTCGTCATTCTTGCCGCCTCAGCCACGGCGCGTGCTAGATTATCTGCGTTCGACCAAGGGCATCCCGGAGAACCGACGGCCGATGCGATTCCTCGCTCCGTCTTCCTTCGCGACGCGCCGCGATGCTCGCTAGCGCCGCTGCCTTGTTGCCGCGGACGCTCGGCGAGCGCGCAGGACAGTCTCGAGAAGGTGAAGCTCGGCTCGCTGCGCTTCGTTTCCTCCGGGGCGGTGTTCATCGCGCTCGAGCGCGGCTACTTCAAGGATGAAGGCCTCGACATCGTCGTCACCTTCTTCGACGCGGCTCAGCCGATGGCGGTCGCGACGGCGTCCGGCGATCTCGATCTCGGCGTCACGGCCTTCACCGGCGGCTTCTTCAATCTCGCGGGCAAGGGCGCGCTGAAGATCATCGCGGCCCAGGCCAAGGAGGCCAAGGGCTATGAGGGCAATGTGGTGCTCGTGTCGAACGCGGCCTGGGACAAGGGCTTTCGCGATGTGAGCCAATTCGCCGGGCATTCGATCGGCATCACCCAGATCGGCTCCTCCTTCCACTATCAGATCGGCCAGATCGCGGCGGCGAAGGGCATCGATCTGAAAAGCATCACCATCCGGCCCTTGCAGTCGCTTCTCGCCATGGCGGCGGCGCTCAAGACGGGCCAGGTCGATTCCATCATCATCGCGCCGCATCTCGCCCGCGCGATGATCGAGAACGGCGATGCGAAGCCGATCGCGCGCTATTCGGACATCGACGAATATCAATTCGGCGGTCTGTTCACGACGCCCAAGACGATCGCCGCGAGGCGCCCGATGCTCGAGAAATTCGTCAGGGCCTATCAAAAGGGCGCGCAAGATTATTTCGACGCGCTTTTGCGGCGCGATGACCAAGGCCGCCGCGTCTTCGACGCGAAGGCTGCCGAGGAAGCCGCCGCGCTGATCGCCAAATATGTCTATCCGACCGAGCCCGCCGCGAAGGCCGCGACGCTGGTCGAGGCTTCGGCCTTCTATGTGGACCCGCAAGCGAGGCTCGACGTCGCCGATATCCTCAAGCAGATCGCCTGGTACAAGGCGCAGGGCCTGGTGGCGCCGGAAGTGGACGGGCGCGTCCTTCGCTCGACCTTTCCTTCGTCAAGGGCCATTTCAACGCTGGGTAAGGACGAGCCGCGCATGATGCGCCAATACGAGCTCGTCGATCGGGTCAGAAGGTACAATCCCGATACCGACGAGGCCCTTCTGAACCGCGCCTATGTCTATGCGATGAAGGCGCATGGGGCACAGAAGCGCGCCTCGGGCGATCCGTATTTCTCGCATCCGCTCGAGGTCGCCGCGATCCTCACCGACCTGCATCTCGACGATTCCGACGATCGTCGCCGCGATGCTCCACGACACCATCGAGGATACGGCGGCGACGCGCGAGGAGATCGACCAGCTCTTCGGGCATGAGATCGCGACCTTGGTCGAGGGCCTCACCAAGCTGAAGCGCCTCGACCTCGTCTCGATGCGGGCGGCGCAGGCGGAAAACCTGCGCAAGCTTCTCCTCGCCATCTCCGAGGACGTGCGCGTGCTGCTGGTCAAGCTCGCCGACCGCCTCCACAATATGCGCACCTTGCATTTCGTGCCCGCCGACAAGCGCGGGCGGGTCGCCCAGGAGACCTTGGACATCTACGCCCCGCTCGCCGGCCGCATGGGCATGCAGGACATGCGCGACGAGTTCGAGGAGCTCGCCTTCAAGGAGCTGATGCCGGAGGCGCATGACACGATCGTGCACCGCCTCTCGGAGATCTCGGGCCGCAGCGAGGCGCTGATCTCGGAGATCGAGGCGGCGCTGTCGCGCAGCATGGAGGCGCAGGGCGTCGATGCCGTCGTGAAGGGCCGGCTCAAGAAGCCCTATTCGGTCTGGCGCAAGATGAACGCGAAATCGATCGCGCTCGAGCAGCTCTCCGATATTTTCGGCTTTCGCGTGATCGTCAAGGACACCGGCGGAATGCTACCGCGCGCTCGGCGTCGTGCATACGAGCTGGCCGATGGTGCCGGGCCGCTTCAAGGACTACATCTCCGTGCCGAAGCAGAACGATTACCGCTCGCTGCACACGACCGTGGTCGGGCCGGCGCGCCAGCGCGTCGAATTGCAGATCCGCACCCAGGAGATGCACAAGATCGCCGAGCTCGGCATCGCGGCCCATGCGCTCTACAAGGACGGGCTCTCGCCGGACAAGCGCCGTCTCGCGGCGGAAAGCAGCGCTTTCGCCTGGCTGCGCCGCACGATCGCCAATCTCGCCGAAGGCGACCCGGAGGAATTCCTCGAGAACACCAAGCTCGAGCTGTTCCACGATCAGGTCTTCTGCTTCACGCCGAAGGGGCGCCTGATCGCGCTGCCGCGCGGCGCGACGCCGATCGACTTCGCCTACGCGGTCCATACCGAGCTCGGCAACGGCATGGTGGGCTGCAAGATCAACGGCCGCCTCGCGCCGCTCGTCTCGGAGTTGCGCAATGGCGACGAGGTCGAGGTGCTTTCGACCGATAGCCAGGCCCCGCCCGCCGCTTGGGAATCACTCGTCGTCACCGGAAAGGCGCGAGCCGCGATCCGGCGCGCCACCCGCATCGCGGTGCGCCGTCAATATGGCGGCCTCGGCCGCCAGCTCGTCGAGCGCGCCTTTCAGCGGGCCGGACGCGCCTATAGCGACGACAATCTCAAGGCCGCCCTGCCGCGCCTCGCGCGCGCCTCCGTCGAGGACGTGCTGGCCGCGGTCGGTCGCGGCGAGATGGCCTCGAGCGACGTGCTGCGCGCACTCTATCCCGATTACCAGGGCGAGCGCGCCCATATCGTCTCGGAGCCCGCCGCCGAAGGATCCAGGCTGGTTCACCTTCCCGAAATCGCTCGGCCTGATCTTCAAGCCGGCCGCCTCGTCGAGCAAGGCGCAGCCGCCGACGGACGTTCCCGTCATCGGGCTCGGCGCCGACCTGCCGGTGCGCTTCGCCGAGGGGGGCGCGGTTCCCGGCGATCGCATCGTCGGCATCCTCACCCCGGGCGAAGGCGTGACGGTGCACCGCATCGATTCGCCCGAACTTGCCCGTTTCGAAAACGCCCTCGACGGCTGGTTCGACGTGCGCTGGGACGTCGACGACAAGAACGCCCGGCGCTTTCCGGCGCGCATCATCGTCGTCTCGATCAACGAGCCGGGTTCGCTCGCCCAAGTGGCGGCCGTCGTCGCCGAGCATGACGGGAACATCGAGAACATCACGATGACCCGGCGCACCGACGATTTCGTCGAGATGACGATCGACATCTCGGTCTGGGATCTCAAGCACCTCACTGCCATCCTGGCGCAATTGCGCAGCAAGCCCGTGGTCAACAGCGCCGAGCGCGCCCGCGGATGAATGAGGCCGGCCGCGGCCGATCTTGGCGGAACCAAGTTCCCGCTGCGGCGTTTGCTCGGCGGCCGGACAGATGAGCGAGCTTCGCGAGCGCCTGCCCCGCCACCGATCGTGGATGCCTTGCCGGTAAGGCGCCCGAGCGGCGAAGGGGCCCGACGGGTCCTGAATATCGGCCGGCGGCAAATTTTCAGCGGATCGGTTCATGACTGTCCATTCCCTGCCCGAAATGACGGCGACATCTTCGGACGCCCGGTTCATCGCCGCGATCTTTCGCAAGCTCGCGGAGTTCCGCGAGGATTATGACGAGAGATATCTTCACGAGCTTGCCGCGATGCTGTGTCGCTACATGCCGGAGACGCAGGCCGACAAAGTCATGTCGGACGCGCTCGCGATGGACAACGAGCTGCGTTTTCGCTTGCCTCGCGGGCTTTCGCTCAACGATGACGACGACGACACCTTCACCCCTGCCGACGCGGAGGCGCTGACCAGGCTCATTGCGCATGCGGGTGCAACCGACCATAGTCTTGCGGCCGCAGCGGCCGAGGAGCTTGGCATCGAAAACCATCGTATTTTGCGCAAATGCGCGTCGGTTCTCGCGCTCAGCCTGGCGGAGGGAGGTATCGAGATCGGATGGGAAGCCCCACCCGCAGCGATGCAAACGAATGCGTGCGGCGCACGGGACGTCGACTTCCGCCTTTGAGAATTTCAATCGCGTCCATCTTGGGCGCAATCGCCTTCGCGCTCCTGTCTACCGGTGCGGCGCTCGCCGCCGCGCCCACATCGGCCACGACCCCGTCGGACGCGGTCTTCGTCGCCCAGATCGTCGTGCTGTTGATTGCAGGGCGCGCTTTAGGCGAGTTGATGCATCGGGTCGGTCAACCGGCGATCGTCGGGCAGCTGCTTGCCGGCATCCTGGTCGGCACCTCGGTTCTCGGCGCCGTCTGGCCGAGCGCCGAGACGCTGCTTTTTCCTCGCGACGTCGCGCAGCGCAGCATGATCGACGGCGTTGGTCAGCTCGGCGTGCTGATGCTGCTTCTCCTCACCGGAATGGAGACCGATCTCGAGCTCGTCTCGAAGGTGAAGCGAGCCGCCGCGAGCGTCTCGATCACCGGCATCGCGGTGCCCTTCCTCTGCGGCTTCCTCACGGGCGAGTTCCTGCTGCCCGACAGCCTTCTGCCCTCACCCGAGCGCAGGCTGGTGACGGCGCTCTTCCTCGGGACGGCCTTGTCCATCTCCTCGATCAAGATCGTCGCGATGGTGGTGCGCGAGATGAACTTCATGCGTCGCGACCTCGGCCAGGTGATCATCGCCTCCGCCATCATCGAGGATTCGATCGGCTGGATCGTCATTGCGATCACCTTCAGCCTGGCGACCCAGGGAAAGATCGACGCGGGCTCGCTGACGCGCAGCGTCGGAGGCACGGCGATCTTCCTGCTCGCGAGCCTGACGCTCGGACGTCCGGTGGTGCATGCCCTCATCCGCTGGGCGAATGATCGCCTCATGAGCGAGCTGCCGGTGATCACCGTGATCCTCGTGATCATGGGGACCATGGCGCTGACGACCCACCTCATCGGCGTCCACACCGTGCTCGGCGCTTTCATCGCGGGCGTGCTGATCGGGGAATCCCCGATTCTCACCCGCCACATCGAGGGTCAGCTCCGCGGGCTGATCACGGCGCTGTTCATGCCGATCTTCTTTGCGCTTGCCGGATTGAACACGGACATCACGGTCCTGAAGGATCCGCATCTTTTCCTCGTCGCGCTTGGCCTCATCCTCATCGCCAGCATCGGCAAATTCGCCGGCGCTTTCCTCGGCGGCGAGCTCGGCGGGCTCACAAGGCGCGAATCGCTGGCGCTCGGCATCGCCATGAATGCGCGCGGCTCGACGGAGGTGATCATCGCGTCGATCGGCCTGTCGATCGGCGCGCTCAACTCGGATCTCTACACGATCATCGTGGCGATGGCCGTCGCGACCACCATGGCGATGCCCCCGACCTTGCGTTGGGCGCTCTCCCGCCTGCCGATCCGCGCAGACGAGAAGCAGCGCCTCGAACGGGAGGAATTCGAGGCCAACGGCTTCGTCGCCAATATCGAGCGGATCCTGCTCACGGTGGACGACAGCGCCAGCGCTCAGCTCGCCTCGCGCATATCCGGCCTCATCGCGGGGCCGCGCGCGCTGCCGATGACGACCTTGCATGTCGAGCGGCGTGACTTGATCGAGGCCGCCCCCGAAGGCGCCGCCGCGGCCTTGGGCGCAGCGCCGTCGGCACCTGCCGCGTCGCGCGCCGCGGCGCCCCCGCCCGATCAGGCGGTCGCGAGCGAAGCGCGTAAGGGCTACGACCTGTTGTTGGTCGGGCTGCATCCGGCGAAGGCCGAGGCCGGCGGCTTTCATCGCAAGATCATCGAGGTGGCGCGCAGCTTCGAGGGCACCGTCGGCGTCGTGATCGCGCGCGGGGCTCTGCACGACCTGCCGCTGCGTTCGCGCCTGAATATTCTGGTGCCGGTCAACGGGACCAATGTGTCGCGGCGCGCCGCCGAGTTCGCCTTCGCGCTGGCACGCATCGAGAATGTGGCCGCGACCGTCGTCTATGTGGCGCCGGCGGCGAGCGCGCGCGGCCAAAGCGGCCGGCTCGGCCGCTCGCTTCTTTCCCGCCGGCACGAGGATGCGATCTTGAAGGACATCGCGGCTCTCGCCGACCGATATGGCGCCGCCATCCGAACCGTGGTGCGCGTGGCGGACGCGGCCGACACCGCGATCCTGCGGCAGGCGCGCCGGGCCGGCCATACGCTCATCGTGCTCGGAGCCACGAAGCGGCAAAGCGACACGCTGATCTTCGGCACGCTCGCCAACGCGCTGCTCGAGCGCGCCGAGCAATCGGTCCTGTTCCTGGCGAGCTGACAGGGAGAATTCGCAATGGATTTGACCACAAATTCGCCAGCGCTTTGTGCGACTGCACGAGAGCAATGAAGTCATGAGCGGCCGTTTCCGCTCCCGAGGCCGGAACCGGTCCAAGAGGCACTGTCGCAAGAGCGGAAGATGACGATCACCGACGCGCAGCGACAAGATACCGGAGAGATCGAGCCCGCGCGGTCGCTCCTGGTCGCGATCGCGGCATCGGCCGAGGATTTGCCTGCGTTATCCGCGCTTCTGGCGACCCTTTCGAGCGAGCCGCGGCTGACGATCATCATCGCCCAGCGCGCAAGCGCGAACGGTGGCGAGCTGCGCACGGAAGAGCTTGCGAGCCTCACGAAATTCACTGTCGCGCCAATGGTCGACGGAGGGCCGGTGTTGCCCGGCCATCTCTACGTGACCCCGCCTCACACGGTGGTGAAGGTGAGGAAGGGGGGTTTTCGGCTGCGCGCCCCACATGATGCCGCCGAGCGCCGGGCTCCCGTCGATGCAGCCTTTCGCTCGCTCGCTCGCAACTTCGGTCCGCGCGTGATCGGCATCCTGCTTCGCGCCGAAGGATCGGACGGTCTCATCGGGCTCGAGGCGATCGGCGCCGCGGGCGGAATGACCATGCTGCAGGCGCCGGAGCCGAACGCCGACCGGCCGCTTCCCGACGGCGTTGCCGGATTCCGCTTCGCCGATGACCTGTTTCCCCTCGACGGCATCGCCCATGCGGTGCTCGACTATCTGCGGTTCTGGACCGAGGCCGGAGCAGGCCGGCGGCCGTGGCTCAGGCGGCGTCGAATCCAGGAACAGCTCGTGACGATTTGCGCCTTCTTGCGCGAGCGGACCGACATCGATTTCAAGCATTACCGCACGACGACGCTGGTGCGCCGCATCGAGCGGCGCATGCACGTGCTGCGGCTCGAAATCTCCCGATGACTACGTCCTGCACCTCACGAGCGAGCCCAGGGAAGCCAATGTGCTCGTGCGCGAATTGCTGATCGGCGTCACGGCCTTCCTCCGCGACCCCGAGGCGTTCTCCTCGCTCGCCGAGAAAGCCCTCGTGCCCCTCGTCGAGAACCGCTCCCCGGCCGACACCGTGCGCATCTGGGTCGCGGCCTGCGCGACCGGAGAGGAGGCCTACTCCATCGCCATCCTGCTCCGCGAGATCATGGACAGGCTCGAGAACCCTCCAAGGGTCCGGATTTTCGCGACCGACATCAACGGGCGCGCCTTGTCGGTCGCACGTCGCGGACTTTACCCGCAAGGAGTGGCCGCGAATCTCTCACCCGAGCGCCTCGCCCGCTTCTTCGTCAAGCGCGGCCGCCGTTTTCAGGTCACGCAGGAATTACGGGAAATGGTGACGTTCTCGGATCACAACGTGATCTCGGACGCGCCGTTTTCGCGGCTCGATCTGATCTCCTGCCGCAATTTGCTGATCTATCTCGGCGGACATTTACAGAAGAAGCTCATTCCGCTCTTCCACTACGCGCTGCGCAGGGGCGGCTACCTCTTCCTCGGCTCGTCCGAAAGCGTCGGCGGCCACGGCGACCTGTTCCGTGACATCGATGTTCACCATCGTCTCGTGCAGCGCAAGGAGACGGTGCTGCGCGCGCCCGGAGAGATCCATGGGGCGGGACGGGGCGGCGTGCCAAGCCTTCGTGATCCCGATGCACGGCCGGGCGCGGACCTCGGAGCGCTCGCCCAGCGCATCATCCTCGACGAGTTCGCGCCCTGCTACGCCATCGTCAACGAGGAAGGGCAGGTCGCCTTCCTCTCGGAAGGCGTGCAGCGCTATATCCAGCCGCCCGCGGGCGCCTTTGCCAACGACATCAAGCGCATGGCGCGTCGAGGCCTCGGAATCGGCCTGAGGACGACGTTTGCCGAGGCCTTGCGCAACCGGCGGATGGCGGTGCGCGAGATTTCCATGCACACCTCGGAAGGCCCGGAGCGGATACGGCTGACCGTTCAGCCCATGCCAGAGCTCGGCCTTGAAGAGGGCCTCTACATGCTGGTTTTCCAGGGACTCGGCTCGGCCTCGGCGCGCTCCGATCAGTCGAGCGGCCGGCCGGATGCGGATCGCGTGATCGAGCATCTCGAGCAGGAGCTTCTGCGGGCGCGCGAGGATCTCGACCGGACGGTTCAGGATCTCGAGGCGGCGAATGAAGAACTGAAGTCGTCGAATGAAGAATTGCTCTCGATGAACGAGGAGCTGCAATCGGCGAACGAGGAGCTCGAGACCTCCAAGGAAGACACCCAGGCCGCGAACGAAGCGCTGGCGGCGACCAATGCGGATCTCGACAATCATCTGCGCTCGATCCGCATCGGGACGATCTTCCTCGACCGGCACGGCGCGATCCGCGGTTTCACGCCGCCCGCGACCGAGATCTATCACCTGGTCGCCGAGGATGTCGGGCGCCCTCTCGCGCATTTCACCCATGTGCTCGTCGATCCGCCACCCGTGCCGGACCTCGGGGCGGTCAGCGACCGTGCCGAGCCGATCGAGGAGGAAGTGCGGGCGAGGGACGGTCGCTGGTTCACGCGCCGCGTGCTTCCCTATCTCGACAAGAGCGGCGTGGTCGATGGCCTGGTCGTCACCTTCCTCGACGTCACGCGGCGCCGGCGCGACGACGAGAAGCTCCGCCGGGCGGAGGAAAGCCGACGCATCGCGCTCGACGCCGCGGCCATGGGCATGTGGTGGTGGGACGCCTCCGGGGAGGAAATCCTCGCCGACGAGCGGGTTCGCGAGCTTCTGGCGGTGCCCCGCGAGGAACAGGGCTTGACGCCCGAGCTCTTCATCTCGCGCATCGATGCCCGCGACCAACGGCGCATCAAGGCCGCCATGCGCTATGCGCGAACCGGGAAGGACCGGCACCACATCGAATTCCGGGTCCCGGCGCCGGACGGTTCGATACGCTGGCTGACCTCGATCGGGCGACGCGCGGCAACGGCCGCGGCAAATTGGAGCGGCGTCATCTTCGACATCACGAGCCGCAAGCGAATCGAGGAAGAGGCAAAGCGCGCGACGCAGCTTCTCGACAATGTGTCGCAGGTCACCGACGATCTCATGTACGTCAAGGACCGCGAGAGTCGCCTGTTGTTCGCCAATCCGGCGATGGCCCGGCTGACCGGCCGGGAGCCGAACGGAAGAATGTCCGACTGGCATATGAACGCCGCGGAGGCGCAGGCCATCCTCGCGAACGACCGCAGGGTGATGGAAAGCCGAACCGGAGAGGTCGTGGAGGAGGCGTTCACGCCCAAAGACGGCAAGACGCGCTTTTTCTCGTCCAACAAGAAACCCATGTTCGGACCGGACGGTAGCGTGCTCGGCCTCGTCGGCGTTTCAAGCGACATCACCGAATACAAGCGCCTTTTGGCCGAACGCGATCGGCTGCTGGCCGAGGTCGACGCCGAACGGGCGCGCCTCGCCGCCATTCTCAAGGATCTGCCGGCCGGCATCGTCATCGCCGAGGCACCTTCGGGAAAGATCTCGCTCGTCAACGATGCGGCCGCCGCCCATCTCGGCGAGTGGGTCGGCAAGATCGATCCTTTCTCCGATACGCAGGCCTATCGCATGAAGGCCGCAGACGGGCGCCTGCTGCCGCCCCGGGATTTTCCGTTGCCGCGAGCGCTGCGAGGAGAGAGCTTCACCGGGGAGGAAATCGAGATCGCGCGGCCGGACGGCGTGCGCCGGTTTTCCAATGTCTCCGCGATGCCGATCCGCAACGCGGATGGCGTCGTCACCGCCGGCGCGGTCGCCTTCGTCGATGTCACCGCGCGCAAGGAGGCCGAGGCTTTGCTCGCCGCCAGCGAGCGCAATTATCGCATGATCGTCGAACAGGCCGCGGTCGGCATCGAGCAGGCGGCGCTCGACGGGAGGCTCATCGCGGTCAACGACCAGCTCTGCGTCCTGCTCGGCTATTCCCGCGAGGAGTTGCTGGCAAAGACCTTCGTCGACATCACCGATCCGCTCGACGTGCCGCGCGAGCGGCGCCGGCACAAAGCGCCTCTATTCCGGAAAGATCGACAGCTACGTCTTCGAGAAGCGCTATGTGAGGCGCAACGGAACGCGACTTTGGGCGCGCGTGACATCATCGCTCGCGCGAGACGAAGCCGGAGCGGTGCTTTATCGCATGTCGATCATCCAGGACGTCACCGAGCGTCGGCGCGCGCAGCGGGATCTGCACGAAAGCGAGGCGCGCTACCGTGCCACCTTCGAGCAGGCCGCGATCGGCATTGCCCATGTCGGGCTCGACGGCAGATGGCTCGCGGTCAACGACAAGCTCTGCGCCATCACCGGCTACACGCGCGAAGAATTGCTGCGCAAACGCTTCCAGGACGTCACCCATCCCGACGATGTCGACGGAGATCTCGCCGGGATGACCGAGCTGATCGCCGGACGCAGCACGATCATGAGCTCGCGAGAAGCGCTATCTGCGCAAGGACGGCGCCATCGTCTGGATCCGGCTCACCTCGGCGCTGGTGCGCGCCGACGACGGCGAGCCTGCCTATGTCATCTCGGTCGTCGAGGACATCACCCAGAACCTGCGCGCCGCCGCGACCGATGCGCGCCTCGCCGCCATCGTGCGCAGCTCCCAGGACGCCATCTACAGCTTCGGTCACGACAACATCATCGGGAGCTGGAACAGCGGCGCCGAACGCCTCTTCGGCTACAGCGCGGACGAGATCATCGGTCGCAATCGCTCCATCCTGATGCCTGCGCACAGGATCCATGAACTGAACGAGCCGCTCGACTTCGGCACCGAGAACATCATCTCCGCCGAGAGCGAGCGCATGCGCAAGGACGGAACGGTGTTTCCTTGCCTGGTGACGAAGAGCCAGATCTTCGCCCCGAGCGGGGAGTTGCTCGGCTTTTCCTCCACCGTCCGCGACATCACCGAACGGCGCCTTTGCGGAGGAACGTCAGAGACTGATGGCGCGCGAACTCGTGCATCGCGTCAAGAATTCCTTCGCGGTGATCCAGTCGATCGTGCGTCAGACGCAGCGCTCGACGCCCGATCCCGAGGCCTTCGCCGAAGCCTTCGGCGGACGGCTTGCGGCGATGGCGGCCTCTCACGATCTTTTGACCGATCGGCATTGGGAGGGCGCGGCTTTGCGCGAGCTCGTTTCCAGCCAGCTCGCCGCCTTCGCGGCCGGCGCTGAAAGGCGCGTCCATGTGGAAGGTCCCGAGGTGACGCTCGACACATCGCTCGCCGTGCCGCTCGGCCTTGCGCTGCATGAGCTTGCGACCAATGCGACAAAATACGGCTCGCTCTCGATGCCCGGCGGCAGTGTCGAGCTGTCCTGGACGGTGGGCCGGGCAAACGGGGCGGAGCAGCTTGTCGCTGATCTGGCGTGAGATCGGCGGCCCTCGCGTGACGACGCCGTCGCGACGCGGCTTCGGGACGAGCCTGATCGAGCGCGGTTTGCCGGACGCGCGCATCGAGCGGCGCTTCGAGCCAGACGGCCTCGTGTGCCGGATCGAACTGTTCACGAGCGGGTGCGCGGAGACGAATTGAGGCGTGGGGCAGCCGCGTCGCAGAGGTCATGGCTCATCGCAACACCGCCTCGAACCGACGGCGCCCACAGCGCCGATCGGCAGGCCAAAGCATCCGGAACCAATTCGACGGAGGCCGCGTTCACCCCACATCGCTCTCCTGCGAAGCATGATCGAGCTGGGGATCCGCGATCGGCCTATGCTGGAGCGGTGCGAGCCGCCGACCAAATCATTGAACGAACAGCTTGGGAGAATGGCGATGGCGTCCTTCTGCTCACCATCTGGTCGCACCCTTGCCCGTGATGCTCGCCCTGGCAGGAAGGGAGTTGTTGTGGCATCAGCAGACGCTTCCCCTGCGGCGCAAGACCATTCCCATCGCGATCCGCACTCGCCGCTGAACAGCGCCGAGACCCCGGTTCGCAGGGCCCGAGACGCGGCGCAATCGCTCGATCGAGCGCGCCGTCGCCGGCCCCCGCTCGGCGAAGCCGGCGGTGAATTTCGTCCGGCCTGTCACATCCTCTGGCTTGCGGGCCGCTCTCCGGACCTCGTCGAACCCCCGCTCTTTGATCCCCGCCCGTTAATGGAGTATCCACGCGAGGGGCAAAATTCCCTTCGCGTTGTTCGCTCCTGGAACCCCTCATGGCGCACTCAGCACCCTTTCCGAAGCCTTTGCCGCAGCTATTTCCCGAACACCTATGAGTTCGAATCCTCACCCATGGTGAAGCCGACCGGCTTCCGGGAATATGACGCGCGCTGGCTTTTCGAGAAGGAGATCAATCTGATGGGCGTCGAGGCCCTCGGCATGGGTCTCGGCACCTTGATCCACGAGATGGGGGTGAGGCCCGAGATCGTCACCGGGCATGACTTCCGCGCCTATTCGTCCTCGATCAAATACGCGCTCGGTCTGCGGCTTGATGTCGGCGGGGCTGAAGGTGAAGGACATCGGCCTCGCCTTGTCCCCCATGGCGTATTTCGCGCAGTTCGCGCTCGATTGCCCTTGCGTCGCCATGGTGACGGCTTCTCACAACGACAATGGCTGGACGGGCGTGAAGATGGGCGCCAACCGGCCCCTCACCTTCGGGCCGGACGAGATGGGCCGCCTCAAGGACATCGTGCTCGGCGCGAAATTCGATCTGCGGGGCGGTGGTGGCTATGAGTTCGTGCCCGATATTCGCGAGGCGCTATCTCGCCGATCTCGGCAAGCGACCGAAGATCAAGCGCAAGCTCAAGGTCGTGACCGCTTGCGGCAATGGCACGGCCGGCGCCTTTGCGCCGGAGCTGTTCAAGGCCGATCGGCTGCGAGGTCGTCGAGATGGACACGAAGCTCGACCACAGCTTCCCCCATTACAATCCCAATCCCGAAGACATGAAGATGCTGCACGCGCTCGCCGAGCAAGGTGCGCGCCGAGAAGGTCGATGTCGGTCTCGGCTTCGATGGGGACGGCGATCGTTGCGGTGTCGTCGACAATGAGGGCAATGAAATCTTCGCCGACAAGATCGGCGTCATGCTGGCGCGCGATCTTTCGAAGCTCCATCCGA
>CAVQNF010000011.1:0-135188 GCA_963713805.1 uncultured Alphaproteobacteria bacterium
CAACGGATGCCAGCGCTGGGGCTTAGCCCTCGACCATCCATCGCTATGCGCATCTCGACGCCGATCCGATGCGGCGCGCAGGGGAAACCATCGGCGCGACGATTTCAGCTCCTTTGGAAGGAGGAAAAGCGAGCGTCGTCTCTATTGGTCAAGCGAAACGGTGAATAACTGGTTTGACGCGCGCGCGTCATCTTAATCTTGTAGACTTGTGCGCCGCGAGCCGCCGTTCGATCCTGGTGTCGACCGACCGGAATCGACCGGACTGCGGACATAGACGGCGGCTCACCTTGAGGGCCGCTCTGCGCCCATTGCAGCCGGTCCTGGCCAACGGCGCGGTCCTCAAAAGCAGACGCCATGTCGGCGACACGCTTTCGGCTGCCATGGGTGGTTAGCGGTCCCATGACACGAAGCGTGTCAACGGCACCTCAGCCTTCAGCGGGCTGCGGTATCGATGACATGCCCCGGGCTGACCGGGTAACATGAAAGACGAGCGCCCTCGTCTCTCGCGGATTGAGCCCAACCCCCGATCACGCCGACCCGAGTAGTCGCCGCAGCCTGTGGATAGCGCCAGTAGCGCGTCGATCCCGTCGAACCTTCGATCCATCCCTTGAGGGAGCGTCATGTTCAAAGTGCTGATGGGCGTCCTGGCTTTGCTCCTTGTGCTCGCGCTAATCCCTGTGGTCGTCATCGCCTTCAGCGCGCCGTCTTCGCCGCCGGCGATGGCGTCCATGGTGGGACCGCTCAGTCGAGTCAACTTCGATGACGTTCCAGCGCCGCTACAGTTCCAGGCGCGCGACCGCGCGCGCCTGCAGTACTACGCCTATCCCGCTTCGCCCGACAAAGTCGCCGTCCTGGTTCATGGCTCGGTCGGCCCGGGAACGAGCATGCATGCGCTCGCGAAGGCGCTGCGTGACGCCGGGGTTTCAGCTTATGTGCTGGACATCCGCGGTCATGGCGGTTCGGGGCGGCGGGGCGACATTGATTATATTGGACAGATCGATGACGATCTCGCCGACTTCGTGACGAACCTAGGCTCGGCAAAGAGCGGTGAGGTTCGCACGCTTGTTGGCTTCTCCGCCGGTGCTGGCTTCACCATCCGTTTCGCCGGCGGACGCTATCGCGAGCTGTTCGATCGATACGTGTTCCTGTCGCCGATCCTAGCGGGAGCGCCGACTTTGCGTCCGAACGCCGGTGGCTGGACCAACATCTCGGTCCCCCGTGTCATCACCATCGCTTGGCTCGATCGGCTAGGCATTCACTTGTTCGATGGAGTTGACGTCGTCAGCTACGCGGTTGCACGGGAGAATAAGCAAGCGACGCCCAATTATTCCTATCGCCTGTTCGTGAACTTCAATGCCAGTCGTGAGTTTGGGCCCTATTTGAAGAACATTCGCCGGCCCGCCACTGTTCTCGTCGGAAGCGCGGACGAGCAAGTCGTCGCAGATCAGTTCGTTCCGCTCTTTCAAAGCCTTGACGTAAACATTCCGGTCACCATCGTGCCGGGGATGACGCACGTCGACATGATCGCCACGCCGACCGCGCTCCAAGCGATAGTGAATGCGGTTTCGCCGCAGAAGTAGAGGCCCCAGACGGTCCGCCCTCAACAGGCGCAATCCCTTGAAGGTCCGCATTGGGTCGAGAGGTGCCGAAGCGACCGCCCCGTGTCCATGTCCGCTCTCGCGGTTTGCTCGCCGGAAGCCGCCTGTCCGCTTCCGGCCAGAACGCGCCCATTGGGCCGATCTTGGCCAGCGCGCCCGTTCTCGAAAGCGGACACCATGTCGGCGAAACGCTTTAAGCAGCTTTGGGTGGTTAGCCGACATTTCGCCGGAGCGTCGTAAAATAGAATGGACGCTCGATGAGCCTAACCCACCAATTCAATTTCTGCTCGGCGGCCATCAAGCCGGAATGAACCCCGGGTGCTTCATTCGATGACCTCGTCGGCGCTGGCGAGCAACATCGGCGGAATCTCGACGCCGAGCGCTTTGGCCGTCTTGAGGTTGACGACCAGTTCGAATTTGGTCGGCCGCTCGATTGGCAATTCGCCCGGCTTCGCGCCCTTGAGGATTTTGTCGACGTAGTCCCCGGCGCGGCGAAAGTAATCCGAGAAATCGTTCCCGTATGCCATGAGGCAGCCAGCCACGGCATAGCTCCTCTCGTTGGCTATGGTGGGTATTTCGTGCTTCGCTGCCAAATCGGCAAGCCGGCTGCGTTCCGCGAAAAAGATAGCGCTTGATCCGATGACAAGAGCGGCGGCTCGATCGCGGATTATGGACGCGAAGGCGCCATCGAACTCTTCGGCGCCTCGCACGGGGAGGGATTGCAGGGATATCCCCAGCGCTTGGGCTGCGCTCTGCGCGTTTCGCGCAGCAGTTCCGGAGCCCTTGTTCCCCGCCTCCCAAATCATGGCGAGGCGCGACGCCTGCGGAACGACTTGGCGAAGGAGCTCCAGCCGCTTGGCAATCAAATCGGAGTCAATTGTGGCGAGCCCCGTGACATTCCCGCCCGGCCGATTGAGGCTGGCGGCAAGACCGAGGCTCACCGGATCGTCGACGGCTGCCATGACGATCGGGATCGTGTCGGTGGCGCGCTTGGCGGCCTGGGTCGCAAGCAACGCCGCTGTCACGATGACATCGACTTTCAAATCAACCAACTCTGCCGCGAGAGCCAGCGGGCGGTCGACCCTTCCCAATGCCCAACGCGGCTCAAAAACGACAGTGTCGCCTTCGACGTAGCCCAGCTCGCGCATCCGCTGCCTGAATGCGTCCCACAGCCGCAGGCGGCCAGCCTCAGGTGAGCTAGAGTCGAAAAGTCCGATCCGCCGGGCTTTGCTCGTCGGCTGCGCCCGCGCAGCGAGAGGCGACGCCAGCGCTGCGCCGCCAACGCCGACGATGAACTCGCGTCGCCTCATCTGCTTTCCCCAGGCTGGACCACGCTTTGCGCCGTTGAAAGCATAGCATATCGCGCGTCCGGTCCGGAATGGCGGAAAGGCCCAATGGTCCTCTGCACCCCGAACGACCGGCTATGGGTCCGGAAGCGGTCGTCGCCCCTCCTGAACGTAATCTTGGAACGCTGAATTTAGCTCTGCAGGCAATTGACTACTACTACTGCTGCTGGCTCTCGACACCTGCTTGAGCCAATATCACCCAGACGTTGAGTGAGATCTCCCATGCAAAGCCCTGCCGGCCGCTCCTGGGTGGCCGATGCGATCCAGATCATCGAGGCCGACTTCAATCGCTCGTCCGACACGCATCTCTTGCGCGTGCCGCTGCCTGGCGTTCATGGCGTTGCGCTATATCTCAAGGATCAGTCGACCCATCCGTCTGGCAGCCTCAAGCACCGGCTGGCGCGATCGCTGTTCCTCTACGCGCTGTGCAACGGTTGGATCGGGCCGCACACGACGATTATCGAGGCTTCGAGCGGGTCCACTGCCGTCTCGGAAGCTTACTTTGCCCGCATGCTCGGCCTGCGATTTATCGCCGTTATGCCTCGCTCGACTTCTGCCGAGAAAATTGCGCAGATCGCCTTCTATGGGGGCGAGAACCACTTCGTGGACAGCCCGGCCGCGATGTATGCGGAGAGCGCCCGCCTCGCCGCGGCGCTGGGCGGACACTATATGGACCAGTTCACCTATGCCGAGCGTGCGACCGATTGGCGAGGCAACAACAACATTGCCGAGTCCGTGTTCAGTCAGATGGCACAAGAGGACTATCCGGTTCCAAGCTGGATCGTGATTGGCGCCGGAACAGGCGGCACGTCCGCAACTCTCGGACGCTACATCCGGTATCGCCGTCTACCAACACTGCTTTGCCTCGCTGACCCGGAGGCCTCAGTGTTCCACCGTCACTTGACCGACCGAAGCGTGTGCACCGTCTCTGGGCCGCCGTCTCTGATCGAGGGCATCGGGCGTCCCCGGTGCGAGCCCTCGTTTATCCCTGAGCTGATCGACCGCGCCTATGCCGTGTCGGATGCGGCAAGCATCGCCGCGGCACGTGTCCTGTCGCGCCGCATCGGCCGGTCGTGCGGCGGATCCACAGGCACCAATCTATGGGCGGCCGCCAAGATCATTGCCGAAATGGAAACATGCGGCGAGCAAGGGTCGGTTGCAACTCTCCTGTGCGACTCAGGAGAGCGTTACCGCAGCACGCAGCTCGACGATGCTTGGCTTGGGCAGCGCGGAATCGACACTGGCCCCGCAGAGGCCGCAATGGAGCACTTTTTCGAGACTGGCATCTTCATGCAATCCGCCCAAACACCCTAGGGCAGCTGTGGGTGGAAAGCGGTCATTCGTTGGAGCAGCCTGAACGTGGCAAGAGCCCCACGACCGAACGTCCTATTCGATCACCTGGTCGGCGCGAGCGAGCATCGAGGGCGGCACCGTGAGGCCAAGCGCGGTGGCGGTTTTGAGGTTAATAAGCAGCTCAAACTTTGTCGGCGCCCTGCACCTGGAGGTCGGCAGGCTTCGCACCTCTAAGAATGCGATCGGTGTAACCTGCCACCGGCCGGAAGGCTTCGAATAATCTGGGCTATAGCCTCGCTATTCCAATCACCTCATCGGCGCGCACAAGCAGTAACTGTGGCACGGTGAGGCCGAGCGTCTTGGCAGTGTTGGCGTTGAGAGCCATTTCGAATTTCACTGGCACTTGAACCGGCAGATCGGCTGGTTTTGCACCGCGAAGGATTCGATCGACATAAAGAGCGCCACGACGAACTATATCTTAGAGGTCTGGCCCATATGAAAGCAAAGCGCCTTTTCTCGCAACGACGAACCTCCAAGGATAGATGGCTGGTACCTTTTTTGCGCGACCTGGCCCTCGTCCTGGTGGGTGTCGGCGCCGGCGCCTTGGTCACTGCAGGGTGGGATACTTGGAAAACATGGCGCGACGAAGAGAATGAATTAAACCGAGCCGCTCGGCTCGTCAGATTTGAGATTGAACAGAATAGCTCAATAATCAATCGGGACTTGGAATACATCTCCCAAGATATGCTTGCGTCAGAACAGGGGCTCGAAGCCGTGAGCCCAATTACGTTGCTCACTCATTCGAGCGGTGACAATGCGATCCTTCGAGGCTCGTTCGACGCAAGATCCAAAAACATCACGTACGTGCTGGCCCGCTTGTACGAGCAGATAGCCGACACCAATCGGCAAATCGATTTTCGAGAGAATTACAGAAACGCCAATGAATCGATGGACAATTTTGACCGGAGGCGCCGGCCTATTGACCTCGATCTAAAGAACAAGTTCGCGGGCGTCACCGATATTACTTCCGAGGTCGGCCGAATTCTTGTCCATAAGGAGCTATGGAGCAAGCGATCACTTCAGTAGTATCGGGCGCGGAGATCAGCCGGTGCCCATCACACCGGCCCGATGCCGCGGCGTAGCGCAGAAAGATCGAGGGCTCCGATCCGCCCTCGCGCGGGCTCGAACGCGCAGCCGGGCCCGGGAGGGCGCCCTCCTGCTCACGCGGGAACATCGACGGTCCTCCTCATGGCGCGCGTCGCGGATATGGGGAATAACGGGCTTCGGCGAGGGTTTGATCCGGTGGCGGCGCTCAACTCCGCGTCGCCCTCTCGTGCAAGAATGCCCCCCATGATCACGCCCCACCTCGACCCCGCGCCCCTCCCGCAAAGCTACGCCATGGGCACTCCCGCCCCCATCACCAGCGCGCTCGATGCGACGCTCGAGACCGATGTGGCGGTGATCGGGGCCGGCATCGCGGGGCTCTCCTGCGCGCTGCATCTGCGCGAGCTCGGCCATGGCGTCGCGGTGCTCGAGGCGGGCGAGGTGGGGGCGGGAGGATCGGGACGCGCCTTCGGCCTCGTCCTTCCCTATGCCAAGCGCGATCACGACGAGATCCGGCGCGCCTTCGGCGAGGAGGCGGGCGGGCGCATCGTCGATGCGGTGGCGTCCGGCCCCGATCTCGTCTTCGACCTCATCTCGCGCCACGGCATCGCTTGCGAGGCGACGCGCCAGGGGCTGGATTCTTCGGCGCCCATACGCGCGCGAGCCTCGCGCGGATCGCGAAGCTCGCCGCCTATTGGCAAGGTCGCGGCGCGCCGGTCGAATGCCTGGACGCCGACGCGACGGAGCGGCTCGTCGGCGGCCGCTATTACCTCGGCGCGCTCTTCGACCGGCGCGCCGGCGGCGTCAACCCGCACGCCTATACGCGGGGCCTCGCGCGCGCCGCCTCAGGTTTGGGCGCGCGCATCTTCACGCAGAGCCGGGCGCACGCGCCTCGTTCGCGAGGGGGCGCGCTGGCGCGTTCGCGTGGGCGTGGGCGCTGGCACGGGCTCCGTGCTCGCGCGCCAGGTCGTGATCGCGACCGATGCCTATACGGACGACCTCTGGCCGGGGCTCAAGCGCAGCATCGTGCCGGTGCGCGCCTATCAGCTCGTCTCCGAGCCCTTGAGCGAGAATCTTCGCGCCGCCATCCTGCCGCAACGCCAGCTCCTCACCGATACGCGAAGGCTCTATGCCGGGGTGCGGCTGCGCGAGGACGGACGGTTGCAGATGAGCGTCGATGGCCCCTCCTTCAGCATCGGCGGGCGGGCGAACATCGCCAAGGCGGAACGGAAAATCCGCAAGCTCTTTCCGCAGATCGGCGACATCCGCTGGGCCGAGGAATGGTCCGGCTGGGTCGGCATGACGAAGGACCATTTGCCCCATCTGCACCTTCTCGCCCCCGATCTTTGGGCCGCGATCGGCTTCAACGGGCGCGGCATCGCGCTTGCGACCCTGGTGGGGCGCGACGTGGCGCGGCGCCTCGCGGGCTTTGCCGAAAGCGAGCTCTTTTCTCCCGGTGACGAAGCTTGCGCCGATCCGTGGCCATTCGCTTTTGCGGCCGCTTCTCGAGGGCCTCATCGACTGGTATCGCTTGCGCGACGCGCTCGAGTTTCGCCGTTTGCCTTCCGGAAGATGAGAGCGCGCTCGGTCGCGACCCTGCGCGCCCGTATCCGCGGGTGCGAGCGCCGCGACAGGCATTCGTGAATGGGCTTCACCGTCGAGCTCGTGCCGGATGCGTTCGGACGGAGCAAGCGCCCTCAACGCAATCCGCTGTTTCGACGCATGATCTCATCGGGATCTCTCGCAAAAATTGTTCCCATTTTTGCGGCTCATGCTCTAACCTCGCGGTTCAAGAAAAAACCTTCAATTCCAAGAAAAACTTCGAATCTCCCGAGGAAGCGGCCCATGAATGATACGAATCCACCGACGGCAAACGCGTCGTGCGCCGCAATCGGCCGAGCTTCACGGATCAGGAAGCCCTGCAATTTCATGCGCAGGGGCGGCCGGGCAAGATCGAGATCGTGCCGACGAAGCCGATGGCGACGCAGCGCGACCTGTCGCTCGCCTATTCGCCCGGCGTCGCCGTGCCGGTGCTTGCCATCGCGGACGATCCGACTTGCGCCTTCGACTACACGGCGAAGGGCAATCTCGTCGCCGTCATCTCGAACGGCACGGCGATCCTCGGCCTCGGCAATCTCGGCGCGCTCGCCTCGAAACCGGTGATGGAAGGCAAGGCGGTGCTCTTCAAGCGCTTCGCCGACATCGATTCGATCGACCTCGAGGTGGGCACCGAGGATGCCGACGCCTTCGTCAACGCGGTGCGCTATCTCGGGCCGACCTTCGGCGGCATCAACCTCGAGGATATCCGCGCCCCCGAATGCTTCATCATCGAGACGCGCCTGCGCGAGCTGATGGACATCCCGGTGTTCCACGACGATCAGCACGGCACCGCGATCATCGCGGCGGCCGGCCTCATCAACGCGCTCCACCTCACGGGCCGGGACATCGAGAAGGCGCGTCTCGTGATCAACGGGGCGGGCGCGGCGGGCGTCGCCTGCGCCGAGCTCATCAAGGCGATGGGGTTCAGGCCCGACAACGTCATCCTCTGCGACACGAAGGGCGTCGTCTACAAGGGACGGACCGAGGGCATGAACCAGTGGAAATCGGCGCATGCGGCCGAGACGAAGGCGAGGAGCCTCGCCGACGCTCTCGCCGGCGCCGACATCGTCTTCGGCCTTTCGGCCAAGGGGGCGTTCACGGCCGAGATGATCCAGTCGATGGCGAAGGAGCCGATCATCTTCGCCATGGCCAATCCCGATCCCGAGATCGGGCCGGAGGAGGTCGCGCACATCAGCGACGACGCCATCATGGCGACCGGCCGCTCGGATTATCCGAACCAGGTCAACAATGTGCTCGGCTTCCCCTACATTTTCCGCGGCGCGCTCGACGTGCGGGCGACGACCATCAACATGGAGATGAAGATCGCGGCCGCGAAGGCGCTCGCCGAGCTTGCCCGCGAGGATGTGCCGGACGAAGTCGCCGCCGCCTATCAGGGCGCGCGCCCGCGCTTCGGGCGCGACTACATCATCCCGGCGCCCTTCGATCCGCGCCTCATCCACACGGTGCCGATGGCGGTCGCCAAGGCCGCGATGGACACGAATGTGGCGCGCCGGCCGATCGTCGACATGCCGGGCTACAAGGTGCAGCTCTCCTCGCGGCGCGATCCGGCGGCCGGCACGCTGAACCGCATCTTCGAGCGCGTGCGGCGCTTCCCCAAGCGCGTCGTCTTCGCCGAGGGCGAGGAGGAGCAGGTGATCCGCGCCGCGCTCTCCTATGTGGCGAACGGGCTCGGCACCGCGATCCTCGTCGGCCGCGAGGAGCGCGTGCGCGAGACGGCGGCGCATGCGGGGCTCGAGATCGGCAACCGCGACGGCATCGAGATCCACAATGCGCGCCTGTCGCATCGCAACACCGCCTACGCGCAATTCCTCTACGAGCGACTGCAGCGGCAGGGCTTTCTGTTCCGCGATTGCCAGCGCCTCATCAACCAGGACCGCAACCACTTCGCCGCCGCCATGGTGGCGCTCGGCGATGCCGACGCCATGATCACGGGCGTGACCCGCAATTCCTCGATCGCCATCGAGGACGTGCGCCGCGTCATCGATTCGAAGCCCGGCCATCGCATGATCGGCCTGTCGCTCGCCTTGACGCGCGGGCGCACCATCCTGGTCGCCGACACCTTGATCCATGAGCTGCCGAGCGGACAGGAGATCGCCGAGATCGCGATCGAGGCCGCGGGCGTCGCGCGCCGTCTCGGCCATGAGCCGCGCGTGGCGCTCCTCGCCTTCTCGACCTTCGGGCACCCGAAGGGCGAGCGCACCAAATTCGTGCAGGAGGCGGTGCGCATCCTCGATCACATGCGGGTCGATTTCGAATATGACGGCGAGATGGCGGCCGATGTCGCGCTCAACCGCGAGCTCATGGTCTCGACCTATCCGTTCTGCCGGCTCACCGGCGCGGCGAATGTGCTCGTCATGCCGGCTTTCCACTCGGCCTCGATCTCGACCAAGATGCTCCAGGAGCTCGGCGGCTCGACGGTGATCGGGCCGCTCATCGTCGGCCTCGACAAGCCGGTGCAGATCGTGCCGCTCGGCGCCAAGGACGCCGACCTCGTCAACATGGCGGCGCTCGCGGCGTTCAACATCGGGGGATAAGGGTGAAATAGTGAGTAGTAAGTCGTGAGGGGACCACCCTTCACTCCTCACTCCTCACTCCTCACTCCTCACTCAGCTCACAGGCTCAAGCTTGTCTTGCGTCTTCGTCTCGAAATCGCTCGCGTCGTGACGCTCGTGAAGCTGGCTCGACGGCTCGCCGCTCGTGCGGTTCACCATGCGCCCGCGCCGCACGGTCGGTCGCTCGAGAAGCATGTCGGCCCAGCGATTGACGTGCTTGTAATCCTGCACGCTCAGGAACTCGGCCGCATCATAGGACCAGCCCTTCACCAAGCCGCCATACCAGGGAAAGATCGCCATGTCGGCGATGGTGTAGCTTTCGCCCGCGACATATTTGTGCTCGGCGAGCTGGCGGTCGAGCACGTCGAGCTGGCGTTTCACCTCCATGGCGAAGCGATCGATCGCATATTCGATCTTCATCGGCGCATAGGCGTAGAAATGGCCGAAGCCGCCGCCGAGATAGGGCGCGCTTCCCATCTGCCAGAACAGCCAGGAGAGGCACTCGGCGCGCGGCCCGCGCTCGGTCGGCAGGAAGGCGCCGAACTTCTCGGCGAGATACATGAGGATCGATGCGGATTCGAAGACCCTGATCGGCCTCGGCTCGCTGCGGTCGACAAGAGCCGGGATCTTGGAATTGGGGTTGATCGCGACGAAGCCGCTGCCGAACTGGTCGCCATTGCCGATGCGGATCAGCCACGCGTCATATTCGGCGCCGCGATGCCCGAGCGCCAGAAGCTCCTCCAGCAAGATCGTGACCTTCACGCCGTTCGGCGTGCCCTGCGAATAGAGCTGCAAGGGATGGCGGCCGACCGGCAGCTCCTTTTCATGCGTCGCGCCTGCGATCGGGCGGTTGATGCTGGCGAATTGGCCACCGCTCGGCTTGTTCCAGGCCCAGGTTTTCGGCGGCGTGTATTCGGAGGGAACGGTCATCTTCATGTCTCCAGGAGTGCTGCGGTGCGCTCTCGTCGCGACTTAAGTCCGTTGGAGGGAAGAGCGCGCGCTTCGTTCTTCGCCATGGATCGCGTCGAGCGTCTGAATGGCTTAGTTAGCCTGTTACGGCCCCGTTTTATCGTTCATCCACACATGCCTCCCGTGCAGATGAGGATGGGGTGACGACGACAAGACGCGACGGCTACCGCTTCGCCGGGACGAGCGGAAGAAGTTGAGCCTCTCGCCTCGACGCCGCTCGTTCCCGCGAAAGCGGGAAACCAGAGTTGCGTGTAGACCACGTGGACGACCTGGGTCCCCGCCTTCGCGGGGACGAGCGGACGGGTTTGCCTTTTTTGCAAGAGTTGACCTCGAGCTTTGCGCCTTAGCTCACAGCCACTTCTTCCAGCGGAAGAAGAGATACGGCAGCACCGCCGAAACGAGCATCAGCACGAGGCCGTATTGATAGCCGTAGGCCCAGTCATATTCCGGCATGTTCTTGAAATTCATGCCGTACATCGAGGCGAAGAAGGTCGGCGGCGTGAAGACGACCATGATCACCGAAAAGATCTTGATGATGTCGTTCTGGTTCAGATTCACGAGGCCCAAAATGGTGTCGAGGAGGAATTGCACCTTGCCGAGAAGATACTCGGTTTGCGTCTCGAGCGATGAGATGTCGCGCAGCATCGTGCCGATATGGCCTTGAGGTTCGCTTTCCTCGGCAGCTTCCTGGCGCGGGCGGGCTCGCAAAGCGCAGCATCAGCTCGATCGAGACGAGGCTCTCGCGCACCTTCGAGATGCGGCTCCCTTCCTGGCCGAGCGTCGCGAGCACGGGTTGATATTCATCCGTCATCGGACGCCCCTCTGCGCGAGGCTCTATCGAAGATCGTCTCGGAAAGGGCGTCGATCCGGTCTCCGGTCGTGCGCAGGATTTCGGAGGCGCGTCCGACGATCATGTCGACGAGGCCGACGAAGACAGCCTCCGGATCCTTCCTTGAAACGCCGAGGCGCTGTGCATGCCGGGAAAAGCTCTGGAAGGGTTTCGGGTCGTCATAGCGGACTGTGATCAGGACGCGTCCCTTGCGAATGAAGCTGACGTTCGCGATCTTGGGACGGTTCGTCTTCGCGAGGCAAAGCACGCGGGCCGTCATGTAGCGCGCCCCGTCCTCGGTGTAGAGAAGCTCGGAGGGTTCGATCTCGTCCATCTCCTCGGGCGTCGGCAGAGCGACGCCGGCGAAGTCTTCCGCGGCCTTGCGCTCCTCGCTTGTGGGCTCGATGAGATCGATCCAGACGCTCTGCGGCGGGATCGGCTCTCCGGCGCCGAGCGTGCGCTCGCCGAGCGGTGCCGTATCGGCATCTTCGCCTTTGCTCGCCTCGAACTGGTGAACGATGATCATTGTGGTTGCGGCTCCGATCCGGGCAGTGGAGGCATTCCGCGCCTCGCCTCAAGCCCGGGGCCGAAGGCTCGCGGGCGCGACGCTGTCATCCGGCACGAAGAAATCGACGTGCAAGGCTTGCGTCGGGTCGACCCGGTAGCGATCGAAATCCGTCACGCCCTCCTCCGCGAGGAAACTGTCGTCGATCAGGAACCGGCCGGTGAACTCGCGCGCGGGCTTGGCGAAGATGCGGTAGGCCGCGTCCGCGAGAATCTCCGGCGTGCGCGAGGCGCGCATCAGCGCGTCGCCGCCGAGCAGGTTGTTCACGGCGGCGGTCGCGATCGTGGTGCGCGGCCACAAGGCGTTGACCGCGATGCCCTTCGATCGAAGCTCGCCTGCAAGGCCGAGCACGACGAGGCTCATGCCGTATTTGGCCATGGAATAGGCGGTGTGCGGCGCGAACCATTTTTCCTTCATGTCGAGCGGGGGCGACAGCATGAGGATATGCGGGTTCGCCGCCTTGGCGAGATGCGCGATGGCGTATTTCGAGACCATGAAGGTGCCGCGCGCGTTGATCTGATGCATCAGATCGAAGCGCTTCATCTCGGTCGCCTCGCTCGTCGCGAGGCTGATCGCGCTCGCATTGTTCACGAGGATGTCGAGGCCGCCGAAAGTCGCGACGGTCCTGTCGATCGCCGCCTTCACGCGCCTCCTCGTCCCTGATGTCGGTTTGCAGGGGGAGCGCCTTGCCGCCGGCCGCCTCGATCTCGCGTGCCGCCGTGAAGATCGTGCCCGGCAATTTCGGATGCGCCTCCGCGGTCTTCGCCGCGATCGCCACATTGGCGCCGTCGCGCGCGCATCTCGTCGCGATGGCAAGCCCGATGCCGCGCGAAGCGCCCGTCACGAAAACGGTCTTGCCGGCAAGCGCGGGCGTGTCTTGCGGTTTTGGCATCGATCGGCTCCTCGAGCATGATCCGCAAAAACGGGAATTCATTTTGCGCTGAGATCATGCGTTGAAACAAGAATCAGGGGCGGTCGCTCACTCAATCTGGGCGCATCCGGGCGCTCGTCGCGCGCGATCCCGGCCGGATGAACAAGCCGGATTCACCTTCGACCTGTCATGACCTCGCGCTAAGATCACGCCCGAATTTCACTTCGCGAAGCATCTTCGCGGATCATGCTCTCGCGCTCAAGCCTGTCGTTTCTTGCTCGTGAAGGCGAGAAAGGCGGCCCGGGCCTCCGGCATCGCCAGACGCTTCGCGAATTCACGACCTTCGTCGTCCATCACCGAGGCCAAGGCGCCGATATCGCCGCGCAGCATCTTGCGGGTCGCGGCGAGCGCTTCGCGCGGCTTGGCGGCGAGCGCCTTCGCCTTCGTGAGCGCGTGACGGCGCAAATCCTTCCCCGGCACGATCGCATTCACGAGGCCGAAGCTCAGCGCGCGCTCGGCCGAGATCTCCTCGCCGAGAAGCAGGAGCTCGCTCGCCCGCGCCATGCCGCAGCGGCGCGCCAAAAGCACCGACGAGCCGCCCTCGGGCGTGAGGCCGAGGTCGACGAAAGGAATTTTCAGGGAGGCCGAGGGGCTCGCATAAACGAGATCGCAATGGAGCAGCATGGTCGTGCCGATGCCGATCGCGATGCCATCGACCGCGGCGACAATCGGCTTTTCGAAAGCCGCCAGCCCCTTGATGAAGCGCAAGCCCGCCGAGTCCGAAACATCTCCCTGGCGGGAAAGGAAATCGTTGATGTCGTTGCCGGCGGTGAACACGCCCTCCGAACCGGTGAGCAGCACGGCGCCGATCGCCGCCTGATCGGTGCTCTCGCTCAAGGCAGCGCTCATCGCCTCGTACATGGCGCGCGTCAGCGCGTTCTTCTTCGCGGGTCTCGTCATCGCGATGACGGCGACGCCGTCTTCACGCGAGATCGTCACGTCGCTCGTGGTCATGTGAGGGCGTTTCCTTTCTCGAAAGGCTTGTAGCGCGCCGGCTGCGAGCCATCCACGTCCTGCACCTCGTAAAGGCGCGCGAGATCGGCGACATGCAGCACCTGTCCGGCGAAGCGCGCCACGTCGTCATCGCCGGCGAGCCGCGCCACGACGCGTCCGGCATAAAGCGGGCTCTCCTTCGCCTCCTCGCCCAACCCCGCCGCCACGGCGCGCTCGGTGCGCACGAGGCCGGGCGAGAGGGCGAGCACGGTCACCTTGTGCGGTGCGAGGTCCTTCGCCATGACGAAAGCGAGGCGGGCGGTCGATGCCATGGCGAGATCATGAAACGCATCCCCGAGATAGGCGCCGCCGGCATCGAAGGTGGTGACGATGATCAGGCCCTTGCGGGCCGCGACCATGAAGGGCGCGAGCGCCTGGGCGGTGAGAAGATTGGCGTAAAGGGCGGTCTCCATGAGGCGGCCGAGCCTCGCGGCCGGCCGGCGCCAGAAGGGGGTGCCGAAGGCGGAGCCGTCCGGGTAGCGCTCGCCGTCGAAGCCGTCATTGCCGCCGAAGACATTGAGCACGGCAAGGTCGAGCTTCGGCGCGACGCGCCTCACATAGCCCATCAACGCGTCGATCTCGCGCTGCTCGGCATGGTCGCAGCGAAAGAGCAATCCCTCACCACCCCTTGCGCTCAACTCGCGCGCCGTCTCCTCGATGGTCTCGGGGCGCGCATCGGTCGCGGCGCCGGCTTCCGAGGAACGGCCGGTGACGATCACACGAGCGCCCGCTTCACCGAGCGCGAGCGCGATGCCGCGTCCGACACCGCGCGACCCACCCGCGACGAGGCAGGTGCGGCCGCCGAGAGGACGGCCGGCCCCGAGGCTCAAGAGGCGAGCGCCGAGGCGGCGTCGTGAACGGAAGCGGCGCCCGTCGTGATCGCGGCCTCGAGGCCCGACGCGCCGGTCGCAATATTCTCGGCGAAGAAGCGCGCAAGGCCGATGCGGCCGGCATGCGCCGGGTCGACATCGCCCTTGCCGGACGCCGCATGCGCCGCGAGCGCCATTTCGGCGAGAGAGGCCGTCCCTTGCGCCACGCCGAAGAGGCGAAGATAGGGCGAGGCGCCCGCGAGCGCGTCCTGAGGCGCGTTGCGCACGGCGCCGAGCATGTATTGCGTCGCCCGGTCGAGCGCTTCGACGGCGTCCCGCAAGCGCGCCGCCATCTGCCCGAACGCCGGAGCGTTGATGCCGACGAGCTTTTGCGCCGTGCCGCGCATGCCGGCGATGAGCGAGGCGACCGCCTGGCCTTCCGAAAGCGGCAATTTGCGGGTCACGAGGTCGATCGCCTGGATGCCGTTCGTGCCTTCGTAGATCGGCGCGATGCGCGCGTCGCGCAAATGCTGCGCCGCGCCCGTCTCCTCGATGAATCCCATGCCGCCATGCACCTGGACGCCAAGCGAGGCGACCTCGACGCCGATGTCGGTGGAGAAGGCCTTGGCGACCGGCGTCAGGAGTGAGGCGCGCTCGAAAGCCCGGGTGCGCGCCTCGGGTGCGCCGGAGCGATGGGCGCGATCGATCGCTTCGGCCGTGAGATAGCACAAGGCGCGCGCCGCCTGGGTGAGCCCGCGCATGGTCAGCAGCATGCGCTGCACATCCGGCTGCTCGACGATCGGGCTCATCGCTTCACCCGCCGCTTGCTACCCGCCTTTTGGCCCTTGGCGCCGGGCGCGCGCCCCTGGCGCCTCTCGAGCGCGTAGGCGAGCGCCTGCTGCGTCGCGCGCTCGGCGATCGCCACCCCTTGCGCCGCGACATTGAGGCGCGCGTTGTTCATCATGGTGAACATGCAGGCGAGGCCGCGATTCTCCTCACCGATCAGGAAGGCTTTGGCTCCGCCCTTATCGCCATACACCATGGTGCAAGTCGGCGAGGCGTGGATGCCGAGCTTGTGCTCGATCGAGTGGCAGCGCACGTCATTGCGCTCGCCGATCGAGCCATCCGCTTTGACGAGGAACTTCGGCACGAGGAAGAGCGAGATGCCGCGCGTGCCGGGAGGCGCATCCGCCAAGCGCGCCAGCACGAGATGGATGATGTTCTCGGTGAGATCGTGATCCCCATAGGTGATGAAGATCTTCTGACCGGTGATCTTGTAGGTGCCGTCGCCCGCCCGCTCGGCGCGGGTGCGCAAGGTCGAAAGGTCGGACCCTGCCTGCGGCTCGGTGAGGTTCATCGTGCCCATCCACTCGCCCGAGACGAGCTTTGCGAGATAGATTTCCTTGAGCTCGTCCGAGCCATGCTGGTGGAGGGCCTCGATCGCGCCGAAGGTGAGGAGCGGGCCGAGGCTGAAGGCCATGCAGGCCGAGTTCCACATCTCCCCGCAAGCCGTCGCGATGAGCGCCGGCAGGTCTTGGCCGCCGAATTCGGCGGGGCCCGTGAGCGCGTTCCAACCGGCTGCGGCCCAATCGAGATAGGCGTCGCGAAAGCCCGGCGCGGTCGTGACCACGCCGTCCTTCAAGCTCGTTCCCTGTTGATCGCCGATGCGATTGAGCGGCGCGAGGCGTTCGGCGGCGAATTTCGCCGCCTCCTCCAGGATTGCCGGGCTCATATCCTCCTCGAGCCCGGGCGCGAGGCCGTCGGCGATCAGGCGATCGAGGCCCGCCACATGGCGCAGCGCAAACAGCATATCGGCGACCGGAGCACGATAGGTCACATGGCGCTCCCTTCAGGATCACGGCCCCTTCCCTTGACAAAGGGAGCAGGCGAGGCGGAAGGCGAGGTCGAACGCACCGACCGATGCGACGACCTTCGGCATAACGATAGTTGAGCGATGAAGTCACGCCCGTCAATGCGCCGCGCCGGACCCCCCTTGCGCGCCACGCGTCTTTTGCCGGCCGGCCTCGCCGGGGTGGAGGAAGCCGCCGACATCTTGCGCTCGGGCGGTCTCGTCGCCTTTCCGACCGAGACGGTCTACGGGCTCGGCGCCGACGCCACGAACCCGGGGGCCGTGGCGGCGCTCTACGTCGCGAAAGGCAGGCCCTCCTTCAATCCGCTGATCGCGCATCTTTGCGACCTCGAGGCGGCTTCGCGGGAAGGGCGGCTCGACGCCGAAGCGCTCGCGCTCGCCCGCGCCTTCTGGCCCGGCGCGCTGACGCTCGTCGTTCCGGCCGCGCCTTCCGGCAGCGTCTGCGATCTCGCGCGCGCCGGGCTCGAGAGCGTCGCGCTGCGCGTGCCCGCGCACCCCTTGGCGCGCCAGCTTCTGGAAAAGCTGGGCCGGCCGGTCGCGGCGCCTTCGGCCAATCGTTCCGGCCATGTCAGCCCGACGCTCGCCCGGCATGTGACGGCCGATCTCGACCGGCGCATCGACGCGGTGATCGACGGGGGCGCGACGATGATCGGGCTCGAATCAACGATCATCGCCTGTCTCGGGGCAAGGCCGCTTCTGTTGCGCGCCGGCGGCATCACGCGCGAGGCGATCGAGCGGGTGGTCGGCCCCTTGGGCGAGCTTGACGCCTTCGGCGGCAAAGCACCGCCGGGGCGCTTGCGCAAGAACGCCAAGGTTCGTTCCGCCTTCGCGACATGATCCTCGTCCCCTCTCGCCCGGCCTCCTCGCCTCCCATTATGCGCCGCGCGCCAAGGTGAGGCTCGAGGCGCGAAGCATCGAGCCCGGCGAGGCCGCGCTCCTCTTCGGAAGGCCGGCGCCGCCGGGCCTCGAGGACGCGGCCGCGGTGCTCGACTTGAGCGAAAAGGGTGATCTCGCGGAAGCCGCGGCCAATCTCTTCGGGCATTTGCGCAGCCTCGATGCCTTGCTCGCGGGGGCGCAATCGCCGCGCATCGCGGTCTCGCCGATTCCGGAGAGGCAACTCGGCGAAGCCATCAACGACCGGCTGCGGCGTGCCGCCGCCGGAAGGTAGGGCCTTTGCGGGAAGGCGCCGCATCCGGGGCGCATCATTGAACGCATCGCCTGTCCCTTCGCGCGCCAGCAAGGGGAACGGGATATCAGGCGGTCAAGTCGAGCCCGGATTTTGTTGGCATGCGTGAAAGAATCTTGTCCCTTATCTGGCAAATGCCGGATGGGTGACGTGCAAAGCGAGAGGTTGGGTTTCGCCGACGGCGGCAAGCTGTGCAGGAATATACTTGGCGACGACGGCAGGTTGCTGCCCGGATCAGGAAATTCCTTTCTTGCGCCGTCGATCCGAGGGCTGACTTGGCACCATCCGCGGTTCCTGGCAAAGCCACTTGCGACCGCGACCTCATAACTCCGTTTCGAAAGATCACCTCTTGCCCAAGCTGAAACAAATTCTCGCGGCTCTGAGCGTGCTGCTGTCGGCGAGCGCAGCAGCGCAGACGCCGCTGGTGCCATCCTATCGCGTCGTCTCCCGTTACGCTGGTCCGGACGGCGGATGGGACCTCGCCGCCGTCGATCCCGCTTCAGGGCGTCTCTATGTGGCCCGGACCGAAGGCGTCATGGCTGTCGACCTCTCGACAGGAAAAGTGACGCCGAATCTCGTCGCGAGCACGCATGGCCACGCGGCGCTTCCGATACCGGGCTCGACGCGGGTCATCTCTACCAATGGAGGAGACGATAGCGCGACGATTTTCGAGGGGGCGACCGGGCAGATCGTAGCCAGATTGCGGGTCGGGAAAAATCCCGACGCGGTCGTCTATGACCCGGCAACGCGCAGCCTATGGGTGATGAACCCCGGCTCCGAAAACATTAGCGTCGTGGACCCGGCCACAGCGAAGGTGGTGGACACCGTCCCGGTCGGCGGATCGCTGGAACTAGGCGCCGCTGACGGCGAGGGTCGTCTTTACGTCAACGTGGCGGACCGCGGCGATATCGCCGTCGTCGACACGCGGGCGCGCAAGGTCTTGACCCGCTTTCCGTTGAAGGGCTGCGACAGGCCGACCGGGCTCGCCTATTCGCCGGAGGCTCGGTTGATCCTTTCCGCGTGTGCCAACGGCGTCGCGAAGTTGTCCGCCCCGGACGACGGGCGCGAGGTAGCGAGCCTGGCCATCGGGCCGCGTCCGGACGGGGCGCTCTACGACGGGCGCCGGGGCCTGGCCTTTGTCCCTTCGGGAGGGGATGGCACACTGGCCGTGATACGCCTCTCGCCAACTCCCGAGATTAGCCAGCGCCTCGAGACGGCGAAGGGCGCCCGCACCGCCGCGCTCGATCCTTCGACGGGCCGGCTTTACCTACCCTCGGCGCAATACGCTCCCGTCGTCGGCACGGCCCGCCCTGCCCCGGTGCCCGGCAGCTTCGCGGTACTTGTCGTCGAGCCACAGGACCAGCCTCAATGATGAGACCTGGAATTTCGAGCGCGAGGCCTGGCGGCAACGTCCATCTCCGCCGGTTGCCCGCTCGCGCAGCAGGGCCTTCTTGATTTTTTTCTGTCGTCGCGGCCCGCTTCCCCCGGATCATCCTTCGCCTTTGGCCGAGGACACGCCTTATCCCTTCGAGGCCGGCGCGCCGATCGGCGGCTCCGCCGTCATGCCGGCGAGCACCTCCGCCACATGGCGGACCGCGATCGCTCTCGCCCTCGCGCGACAGCTTGCCGGCCATGTTCATCAGGCAGCCGAGATCGCCGGCCAACAGGGTCGGCGCGCCGCTCGCTTTCACCTTGCGCGGCCTTCTCGGCGACGATGGCGTTGGAGATCTCGCCGTATTTGACCGCGAAGGTGCCCCCGAAACCGCAGCAGACATCCGCATCGGCCAATTCGGTGAGTTCCAAGCCCTCCATGGCGGCGAGCAATTTTCGCGGTTGAGCGCGGATGCCGAGCTCGCGCAGGCCGGAGCAGGAATCGTGATAGGTCACCTGGCCATCGAAACGCGCCTTGACGCGCTCGATCTTCATCACATCGACCAGGAAGGACACGAGCTCATAAGTCTTGTCGGCGAGCGCCCGGGCGCGCCCGATGAGATTGGGATCGTCGGCGAAAAGCTCGGGGAAATGCGCGCGGATCATGCCCGCGCAGGAGCCCGAGGGAGCGACCACATAGTCGAAGCCGCTGAAGGCCTCGATCACCTGGCTCGCGATGGCGCGCGCGGTCGAGCGATCGCCGGAATTATAGGCCGGCTGCCCGCAACAGGTCTGGCTCGGCACCTCGACGCTGCAGCCGGCCTCCTCGAGGAGCTTGACGGCGGCAAAGCCGACCGAGGGACGTATGAGGTCGACGAGGCAGGTGACGAAAAGGCCGACGCGCGGCTTTTGGGGCGGGGAAATGGTCGGCACGTGGAAACCTTGGGCTGACGGCGCGCCGCTGGGCGGTCGATCGCTCATTCAACCATGGCGCAAGCGACCTGCAAAGCGCCTGTCCCGGATAGGACGCGCAAGAGTGCACCATTGTGCGATCAGGTCGGGCTCTCGATTTCCAGCCTCTCGTCTCTCAGGCGCCGTCGTGCCCCGGTTCGTCGTGCTGCTCCCGATCGACGGGCCGTCCCTGGCGCGCGAGCCTCTCGCACGAGCTGCGCAGGGCCTTGTCGGTCTCGATCTGGGCTTGCTGGGTATCCTGCAGCATCAGCCGCACGCGCCGGTGGGCGCGGCTCGAAATCGTCCGTGGTTCCACGCTGAAGCGGAAGATATCGGCGGTTGTTGGACATGCGATACCCCCTTGGCCGGGCAAGGCGCCGAGTCCGGAAGCCTGCCTCGGCCGCCGTCTACCGATGCGCCACTGCCCCGCAATGCTCGACCTTAGGAGCCGCGGTTTCGAAGGCAAGTTGAATCTTCATCCGAGAAAAAAGCCGTGCAAACTCAGAATCGTCGAATGAAAAAATACGTAAAACGCAATCGATGAAGAGCGATTTTCAGTTAAAATTCCTTCTTTCTTGGGTAAAACCCTGATTACAATTGAAAATTTCAGCGCGCCGAGCTGGCGTTACTTGCCCCCAGCGCTCGCGCCCCGATGTCCCGGCGGTGAAAGCCGCCCGGCCAGTCGATCGTGGCGATGCCGGCGTAGGCGCGTCGATGCGCCTCGGCGAAGCTCGTCTCCCTCCCCCACGATCGTGAGCACGCGCCCGCCGTCTGCGAAAAGTCGCGAGCCCTCCGAACGGGTGCCGGCCTGGAAGACGGTGACGCCTTCGAGCTTCGAGGCCGCGTCGATGCCCGGAAATGACGTCGCCACGCGCGAATTCGCCGGGATAGCCCTTGGTCGCGAGCACGACGCCGACCGTTCGCTTGGCGAGAAAACCGTGCCGTGAATTTGGCGAGCATGCCGTCGCGTGCCGCGAGCATCGCGGTCACGAGATCGCGTCATCAGGCGCGGCATCACGACCTGGCATTCGGGATCGCCGAAGCGGCAATTGTATTCGATGAGCTTCGGCCCCTCGCTGCGTGAGCATCAGCCCCGCATAGAGGAAGCCGCAAAAAGGCGTGCCGCGCGCCTCGAGCGCCGCGAGGGTCGGCTCGATGATCTCTCGCCATCGCGCGCTCGACCGTGGCGTCGTCGAGCGCGACAGCCGGCGAGAAGGCGCCCATGCCGCCGGTGTTCGGCCCTTGATCGCCGTCGAAGGCGCGCTTGTGGTCCTGGGCCGTGCCGAAAACAAGCGCGGTCCTGCCGTCGCACAGCGCGAAGAGGCTCGCTTCCTCGCCTGCGAGGAATTCCTCGATCACGATCTCGGCCGAGGAGGCGCCGAAGCGCCCGCCCAGCATGCGTCGATCGCGGCCTTCGCCTCTGGACGGTTCCGGCGATGACCACGCCCTTGCCGGCCGCGAGGCCGTCCGCCTTGATCACGACGGCGGCGGAAAGCCGATGAAGATAGGCCTTGGCCGCCGCGGCATCGGTGAAGCGCGCGAAAGCCGCGGTCGGAATGCCCGCGTCGCGGCAAAGCTCCTTGGTGAACACCTTCGATCCTTCGAGCCGGGCCGCCGCCTTCGACGGACCGAAGGTCGCGATGCCGGCCGCCTCGAGGTCATCGACGATACCCGCGACCAAGGGTGCCTCCGGCCCGATGACCGCGAGATCGATCGCGTGCTCCTTGCAAAGCGCGATCGATCGCGCCGTGATCCTTCGGATCGCAGGCGAGGTTCGTGCCGCATTCCGCGGTGCCGGGATTGCCCGGCGCGACGAACAGGCGATCGCAGAGGGGCTCGCGGCGATCTTCGCGGCGAGCGCGTGCTCGCGCCCGCCGGAGCCGATGAGCAGGATGTTCACGAAGGGCTGCCGCGGGGCATCGCATGCTCGCCGCTTACGACGGATCGGGGCGGCTTCAACGCCTCGTCAAGACCTCACTCGACAGGCGTGATCACGATGGCGATGCTCGCGGAGGCCGCGTCGCTCACTTGCAAGGTGAAGGAGGCAGGCACCGAGCTCGAATTTCACACTCTTGCGGATATGCGGGCAATCGGTGGCGCCGGTGAAGGCAACCGGTTCGAGGTTATGCGCGTCTTGCACGACGTCGATCCAGGCGCCTTCGCGAGAGGCTGATCTTGTAGAGGCCCGCGGCCGCTCCGCCGAATTGCACGAAGCCGGCCCATGAAGGCGAGTTCCTCGGCTTGCGCTCGAGGGCGTAGGGGAGCTTGGCCGCTTCGAAAGGCTGAAGCTCGATCTTCACCGCGCTCCCCGCAGTCGCGGTCGAGCGCGGCGCCGAGTGGCGCCTGTCGCGCCTCGCCCAGCAAGCGTTGCTCCTTCTCGAGCGGCCAGGCGAATTTGTCGCAACCGCTCGGCTCGGCCGCGAGAGCCGGAGGTGCGATGAAAAAGGCCGCGAGCGGCAGCAAGAGGCGTCGCATCGGAGCCACCTAATCGATCGCGACCATCACGTCGGAAGCCTTGATCACCGCATAGGCGGCCATGCCCTTGACGAGCTTCAGCTCGTCGACCGCCTCATTGGTGATGGAGGCGGTCACGACCGTTCCATTCACGTCGATGCGCACATGGGCGGTGGTCGCGCCTTTTCGCACATCGACGATCATGCCTTTCAGGCGGTTGCGGGCGCTGATTTTCATGTCGGTTCTCCGTTCGGGAATTGGGGATCATTGGATTTCGGACACGGCCGCGTCATTCGGCGAAGGAAAATCCTTGCGCCGCGAAGCTCGCCCGGGCCGCCGGGCTTTGCAGGAAGGCGAGGAAGCGCGCCGCGCCTTCTCCCTTGGCGCTTCGCCGACCACCGCGAAGGGATAGACGATCGGCGGATGCGAATCCGGCGGAAAGCTCGCCACGATCTTCACCTTGGGCTCGGCGGCGGCGTCCGTCGCATAGACGATGCCGAGCGGCGCCTCGCCGCGCGCCACATAGGCGAGCGCGGCGCGCACATTCTCGGCGGGCGCGATGCGGCTTTGGAGCGACGCCCAAAGCCCGAGCTTCTCGCAGCGCGGCCTTGGCGTAGCGCCCGGCCGGCACGGTCTCGACCGCGCCCGTCGCGAGACGGCCGGCGCCGAGCGCCGCCTCGATCGAAGGCGCGTCGAGCGCAAGCTCGCAAAAGGCGCATCCTTCGACGCGATGATGACGAGCCGGTTGCTCGAGAAGATTGACGCGGCTTTGCGGCTCGATGAGGTTGCGCTTGGCGAGATAGTCCATCCAATCGAGATCGGCCGAGGCGAAGAGATCGGCGGGCGCGCCCTGCTTCGATCTGGCGAGCCAGGGTCGAGGAGGCATCGAAGCTGAACTTGACGGCGATGCCGCTCGTCGCGGTGAACTCCTTCGCCGCCGCCGTGAGCGCGTTCTGCAGGCTCGCCGCGGCAAAGACGGTCACCACATTCTGTGCGTCCGTGCTCGCCGCGGCGGCGCCTCCCCACAGGACGGCCGAGACGAAGATGAGGCGCGCGCCAAAGGCCGCGATCGACCTGAAGGCTCGGCCCCGGCTCGCGACGGGATCGAGGAGCTTAGAGGTGTCTCGCCGCCAATTACGGGGTGGAATTTTGTCCGCCGAGGGGGGCTTGCGATGTCGCTCGCGCGAACACGCCGAGGTGGTGCCGCGCGGCCGGCATGCGTTCGCGGATTGACCCGAGCATGGCGGTCTCCAGGTGACGCTGTCCGCGATCGAGGCATTCGATCGGCAGGGATATTTCGTCAGACCGGGACCGCCGTTCCGGGCAAGTAGGAGATGCGCTTACGACGCAAGCCCAAGTCGAGCCTAGCCGGATGCGGATCTTGGGAAGTGCGTGCAGGATCGCACGGGATCGGGACATATGAGACGATTGAAAACGGCAGAGAGGGGCATTGATCGCGCGCATGCGCCTTTTTCGGCGCGGCGCAGCGTCTCGTCTCGGATGAGCCCCTTAGCGGGACCATCCGGGTCCATCTCATGACGAGCAACGGTTCGGCGCCCGATTGAACCGGCTGCGTGATGTCGGCCTAAGCCTGCGGGGCCTGCGGTGGCGGCGGCGGCAGAATGATGCGCACTTTGCGCGGGGGCTCGCGGGCGACGGCGGTCACGAAGCTCCGGGGTGAGCGCCGGGATAGCCGCTTGCGCGATGCCGGTGCCGGTGACGGCGACGGGAGAGAAGCGGCGCTCGACGCCGGGCCTGCTCTTCGCGCCCGCCGGCCCCTTCTTCGGGTCCGGGGAGGGCGGGGACGCGACATCTGCGCCGCCTTGTCGGCATCGATCGACGGTGTCCGAGCCGCCGAGCATGTCTTCGGCCGGCTTCAACGCCTGTCCCCAGCTCTCGATCCGCCTTGCGGCATGAGCAGCCCGGAACGGTCGCCTTCTGGTATCGAAGGGCGTTCTCGAGCTCCATATAGGATTTGCCGCCCTCGCCGACGGCCTGCTCGATGTCGTCGCCAGCCCCCATCGAGAAGGCTTCGGTCTCCGCGCCGGGGCATTGCGCCTGGCACATCCGCGCCGCGTCGACGCGGCCGCGACTGCCGAGCGATGCGAGCGGGAAGAAATAGCCGTCGCAGAGGCGCACGCAAACGGGCTTGCCCGAGCCGGCCCTCTGGCCCCTGCTCGATCCCGCCCGGGATATCGATCTGCTGAGGCGCGTCGAGGTTCGTGTCGAGATCGCCCGGCGCTCCGAGCGGCCCGCCCTGGGGGCGATCGCCACCGCAATATTGGCGCATCGCGAGCTGAAGCTGATAGCGCTGCTCGTCGGCCTCAGCTCCGCCGCCGAGACGATCCATCTGCGCTTGCAGATTGGCGAGATCGGCTTGCATGCGCGAAATCCGTGCCATCAACGGGCCGCATTGGGGCGGCGGATCGGAGCCGAAGATCAGGAAACGCCGGTTGTCGCAGCCGATCTGGCGCGCATAAGCAAAACTGCGTTGCAGCTCCGCGTTCTGGCGGCGCGCCGCATTCGTAAGGCCGCCGGCGCGCTCGGCGTCCTTGCGGTCGAGCGCCGCCCATTGATTTTGCAGAGACACGCAACTCGGCGACTGCGCGAAGGCGCAAGGGCCGAAGGCGACCGAGGCCGCGACGAAGAGCGCGAGGCGCGCCACGCGCGCGAGGCCTCGGTCAGCCCTCATCCCGTATCGCTCCTTCGGGCGCTCTCTCGCTTCGGCACGAACGATTAGGATCGTGACCCGCAACGCGACTCGAAGCGTAATCGGTATCGGGCGGGTGAACCTGTCTCTTTCGAGCAGGCTTGAACTCGACCCTCGAAAAGCAAGCGCACGCCCCATATGAGGAGCGTCGATCGAACCGTCCCACAAGAGGCTACACCTTCGAGGAGGGGAAAGCCATCGGAAGCACGGCACGCCCGGAAAGGGCAACCGTCCGATACAAGCGGAAGAGCGGGTTTGCCAGGAAGGGATTTCTGATAGGGATGCGATGCCGAGATCCATCGCGAACAACCGCTTCTTGCCGTCGCGGCCGCGATGGCGGTGCTCATTCGGGGCTGCGCGCGGCTCGCGCCCAGGAGCCCGATCTGATCTTCCGCAAGTCGACGACTTTTCGGCTTTTGACCCCGAACGACAAGCTCGCGACCTATGGAATCGACGATCCGCTCGTCCAGAACGTCGCTTGCCACTACACCTTGCCCGAGCGCGGCGGCGTCGCTGGCGCTTTCGGCGTGGCCGAGCAGGTCTCGGATGTTTCCCTTTCGTGCCGGCAGGTCGGGCCGATCGCCTTCAAGGGGAAATTCGCGCAAGGCGATGTGGTGTTCCAGCAATCGCGCTCGCTGCTCTTCAAGAAGGTGCAGATCGTGCGCGGCTGCGACGAGAAGCGCAACGTCCTCGTCTACCTCATTTATTCGGACAAGCTCGTCGAGGGCTCGCCGAAGAATTCGACCTCATCCGTGCCGATCATGCCCTGGGGCACGACGGGCGACCCGCCGAAATGCGCCGATTGGCTGAACAAATGACGCGGGCCACGGCTTCGAGCATGGGGTCGCCGCTTCGACTTTAGTCGAAGTGCTTTCGTTTTTTCTGAGAACGCTATAATTTAAGGCAGTTTTGACGCTTCGCCGGCCGGGCGGCAATGCGTCCGCCGGGTGGCCGAACGCGCAAAGCGGAGCCGGCTCTCAGAGAGCGGATGACAGGGGAGAGAAACGATGACGGCCATCGACGCCCGAACAGGCACGCTTCGGAGGCGCGCGGGTTGCTCGATCGCGAGCGCACCATCGCTCGACCCGGCTTCAACCGCTGGCTCGTGCCGCCCGCGGCGCTCTGCATCCATCTGTGCATCGGCATGTCCTATGGGTTGAGCGTGTTCTGGTTGCCGCTGACGCGCGCGCTCGGCATCGAGAAGGCCGTCACCTGCCCGGACCCCTCGCATCTGCGCGCGACCTCTTTTCACGACGAGCTGCGATTGGCAGTTCACGAATCTCGTCGTCATTTTCACCATCGGCATCGTGCTGCTCGGGCTTGTCGGCCGCGGTCTTCGGCGGATGGGTGGAGCGGGTGGGGCCGCGCAAGACGGCCTTCGTCGCCGCGCTTTGCTGGGCGGGCGGCTTCGTGATCTCGGCGCTCGGCGTCTACGTGCATCAGCTTTGGATTTTGTGGCTCGGGCTCGGGCTCATCGGCGGCGTCGGGCTCGGCCTCGGCTACATCTCGCCCGTCTCGACCCTGGTGAAATGGTTTCCGGACCGGCGCGGCATGGCGACCGGCATGGCGATCATGGGCTTTGGCGGCGGCGCGATGATCGGCTCGCCGCTCGCCAATCTTCTCATGAACTTACTTCAAGACGCCGACTTCCGTCGGCGTCTGGCAAACCTTCGTCGCGATGGGCGCGATCTATTTCGTCTTCATGATGGGCGGCGCCTTCCTCTATCGGGTTCCGCCGGCGGCTGGCGGCCGGAGGGCTGGACGCCTCCCGCCGGCGGCCAAGGCGATGATCACCTCCGGGCAATGTCCATCTCAAGGACGCGCATAAGACGCCGCAGTTCTGGCTGATCTGGATGGTGCTGTGCCTGAATGTTTCGGCCGGCATCGGCGTCCTCGCCGTCGCCTCGCCCATGCTTCAGGAGATCTTCGGCGGCTCGCTGATCGGCAAGCCGGAGGTCGGCTTCTGCGGCGCTCGATGCCGGGCAGAAGGCGGCGATCGCCACGATCGCGGCGGGCTTCGTCGGCTTGCTGTCGCTCTTCAACATCGGCGGGCGCATCTTCTGGGCGTCGCTGTCCGACAAGATCGGCCGGAAGACCACCTATTTCGTCTTTCTTCGGCCTCGGCATCGCCCTTTACGCCGCTCGCCCCCAGCTTCGCCCATATGGGCTCGAGGGCGCTTTTCGTCGCGGCGTTCTGCGTGATCCTTGTCCATGTATGGCGGCGGCTTCGCGACCGTGCCGGCCTATCTGGCCGACATGTTCGGCACGCAATTCGTCGGCGCCATTCACGGCCGGCTGCTCACCGCCTGGTCGGCGGCGGGCGTCGTCGGCCCGCTGCTCGTGGCCTATATCCGCGACGCGCAGATCCAGGCGGGCGTCGAGCGGGCGCTCGCCTATGACCGCACCCTCTACATTCTCGTCGGGCTTCTGGTCATCGGGCTTATCTGCAATGCGCTCGTGCGGCCGGTCGCGCCGAAATGGTTCATGAAGGAAGATGAGGTCGCGGCACTCCAGGCCAAGACGGCGGCGGCCTCGGCCGGTCCGAGCGGCAGCTACGGAATCGGCACGGGAAGGCTCGACGCCAAGGCGATCGTCGCCTGGCTCGTCGTCGGCATCCCGATCCTCTGGGGCGTGTGGAAGACGCTCGACAGCGCCGTCGCCATCTTCCGCTGACCGAGCCTCACCAGAAATCGGGCTCAGCCTGCGACAGGCATCCACCGAGGCGCAAGGGCGCGACGCGCGTGGCGAGCCCCGTCTTCGCGTCTGTCTCGACCGCGAGGCCGCATAGCGTCGCCTCCCCGCTCGCGGGCTCGAAACGGGCGGCGGGCGTCGGCTGCAGGAAGCGGCGCATCGGTTCGCCCTTCTCGACGCCGATGATCGAATCATAGTCCCCGCTCATGCCGCAATCGGTCTGGAAGGCGGTGCCGCCGGGCAGGATCCGCTCGTCGGCGGTCGGCGCATGGGTATGGGTGCCGACGACGAGGCTCGCGCGGCCGTCCAGATAATGCCCCATGGCCTGTTTCTCGCTCGTTGCCTCGGCGTGAATGTCGACGACGAGCGCGTCGCAGCCGGTTCCGAGCGGGCATGCCGCGATTTCGCGTTCGGCTGCCGCGAAGGGGTCGTCGGCGAGACCCATGAAGACGCGCCCGATGAGATTGATCACGAGAATCCGGGCGCCCGTCTTCGTCTCGACGCACGGCCGCGCCACGACCCGGGGTTCCGGCCGGCCAATTCGCGGGGCGCAACAGGCGCTGCTGCCGCTCGATGAAGACGAGCGCTTCGCGCTGATCCCAAGCGTGGTTGCCAAGCGTCACGGCGTCGGCGCCCGCTTCGATCAGCTCGCCGCAAATCTTCTCGGTGATCCCGGCGCCGCCCGCCGCATTTTCGCCGTTCACGATGACGCAATCGAGCGAAAACCGCGTCCTCAACCCGGGAAGCCGCTCGAGGACGGCGATTCGGCCCGCTCTTCCCATCACGTCGCCAATGAACAAAAGCCGCATCGCCTCGAGCTCCCGCCGTTTTCCGAGGTGTTTGACCGTGAGCCATAGAGCATGCGGCTTTAAGCGGAATCGCCATAGCTCTAAGTTATTATGGCGCATAATCTTTTCGAAGATGGTTCCTTGTTCCGATCAGCAGCAGCCTCTTGCGCATGGCCCAACCCGCTCCGATCATGATAAGAGCGGCTGCGCAAGGAGGATCGCCGGCCTTGATCGAATACGCGATGCTGATCACGCTGGGAGCGTGCGCCGCGAGCCTCGCGTGGCTCGCGCTCTGGCCTGCCTTGTCGCGCCGCACCGAAAGGCTCGCGCGCCGGCGCATCGAAGCGGGGCTGCCGATGTCGGTCGCCGAATTCGCGGGCGAGCGCGACCAGCTGCGCGCGGCGCTCGCCGTGAAGGAAGCGCGCATCGAGAAACGGGCCGAGGCGCTCGCCGTCGAGCAGGCGCGGATGCTCGCCGAGGCCGGAGAGCTGCAAGCGCGCGTCGCCTCGCTCGAGGAGGCGCTCGCCGAAGAGGCGAGACGCCATGACGAGAGCAAGACCGAGCAGCTCCGCTTGACGGAGGCCTTGGCGGAGACCGAGCGCCGCGCTCGAGACCGAGCAGCGCGAGCATGCGGCGACGCGCGAGGAGATCGCGGCTCTCGAGGCCGACGCTATCGCGAGGTCACGGCCGGCCAGGGAGCGTCGGGCGACGCCGCCGAGCAGCGGCGGCTCGAGCGCACGGCCTTCGAGGCGGAGCGGAAAGCGCTGTTGGGGCGCTTCGAAGGGCTCGAAGCGACGCATGAGGCGCTGCGCGCCGAGCACGCCGCGCTGACGCGAGTCTACGAGGGCCATCATGTGGAGAATGCCGCGCTCAAGGCAGAGCGTGAGACGCATCTCGAGCGCCTGGAACAACTCGAACGCAGCGTCCGGATGCGGGAGGCGCGGCTCGCGGAGCTCGGCGAGCTGACGATGCGACGCGAGATCGAGAAGACGGATGCCGAGGTGCGCGCTTCCGAGATGGCGACGCGGCTCGCGGCGAGCGATGTTCACGCCGTCGCGCCTGCGCCGTCGATTTCGAGGAAACGAGGGAGCGTCTTGCGGCGGTCGAGGCGCTCCACCAACGTGCCGCACGACAGGCGGCGGAGGGAACGGCCGCCGAGCTCGAAGGACGCGCGACGCGAGCTCGAGGCCGAGCGGGGTCGAGGAGCGCGAGCCGAGGCCGCCGAGCGCCTCCACGTCGCACGCGCCGAGGCCGAGCTGCGCGAGCTCGCGCAGGCCTTCGCGAGCGCGAGGGCCGAGCTCGGCTCCGCCGTCGCCTCGCTCGACGAAACGCGCGCCGAGCGCGATCGGCTGCAATCGCAGGCGTCGACCGGCACGGGAGGTGCCGCCGCGGAAAATGCGGCGCCGGAAAAGCTCGTCGCCATGATCGAGCGCCTCGCCGACGATATCGCACGCGCGAGCGGAGCCGGCCCCTTGCCGGCGATTGCCGAGTTCGAGCGGCGCATCCGACGAGGCGCAACGGGCGGTCGCGGAATGACGCTCGCATGACGCGGCGGCCATCCGGCAGCTTCCCTTCGATCTGCCTTTGCGAGTACTCGGCCGAACACGTCTCGAGGTGAGCGCGATCGGCTTCGGCTCGGCGCCGCTCGGCGATCTCTACGCCAGGCTCGACGAGGACACCGCCATCGCGACCGTGAGGGCCGCCGTCGCGGCAGGCGTGACGCTTTTCGACACCTCTCCCCATTACGGCAATGGCCTCGCGGAGCATCGCGTCGGCTCGGGACTGCGTGGCGTTCCGCGCGACGCCTATGTGCTGTCGACCAAGGTCGGTCGCTTGATGGATCCGCTGCGCTCCGGCGGCACGGCGGTCGCGCGCGGCGCGGCGGCGCCGGGCTTCGCCGGCGGCCTGCCGCACAAGGCGATCATCGATTATTCCTATGACGGCGCGATGCGCGCCTTCGAGCAGTCCTTGCTCAGGCTCGCGGCCGAGCGCATCGATGTCGTCCTCATCCACGATGTGGATGTCTGGACGCATGGCGAGGACGCGATCGAGGCGCGGTTCAAGGAAGCGATGGAAGGGCGCCTATGCGGCGCTCGCGAAGCTGCGCCAGGAGGGCGTCGTCAAGGCGATCGGCGTCGGTCTCAACGAGGTGCGCATGTGCGAGCGCTTCGCGCGCGCCGGCGATTTCGACACCATGCTGCTCGCCGGGCGCTATACCTTGCTCGAACAAGATGCGCTCGACGGCTTCATGGCGCTCGCCGCTGCAAAAAGGCATCGGCCTGATGCTCGGCGGCGTGTTCAATTCGGGCATATTGGCGACGGGCGCGGTGCCGGGCGCGCATTATAATTACCGGGCTGCGCCGCCCGACATCCTGGCCAAGACGGCAAGCGAATCGAAGAGGTCTGCCGCGCCCATGGCGTCGGTCTCGCCGATGCGGCCTTGCGCTTTCCGCTCGGGCACGAGGCGGTCGCCTCCGTCGTGCTCGGGGCCGTGACGCCGCAGGAGGTCCGGCGCAACACGGCGTCGCTTGCGCTCTCCATTCCGCAAGCGCTGTGGAGCGACCTCAAAACGCAAGGGCTGATCCGCCCGGACGCGCCGACGCCGGATTGAGCTCGACGCCTTCCCATGTTTCGGCCTGAGAACGGGTGTGCCGCGAAAACGGCGATCGCTGGCCGCAAGGGCCGGGCGGCTCCTGCTTCGTTCGTCCGGTCAGCTCTCGTCGAGCGGCGTCGTCGAGGAGGGCTTGCCCTGTGCCGACAAGCGTGATGCGCTCGATCCTCGCCTCGGCGAGCCTCAACAGCGCTTCGCAACGCGCCTTCAAGGCCTCACCTCGCTCGTAGATCGCGATCAATTCCTCGAGCGGCACATCGCCGCGCTCGAGGCGGCCCGACGATCGTCTCGAGCTCGGCGAGCGCTTTCTCGAAAGGCAGACCGGCGATGTCGCCGTTTTCGACGGCGTCCTGCGCGGCGGTCTCCTTCGTGACCCCTTGAGCGGGTCTTGGCGAGCTCGGTCATGCGCGGCTCCGGTGAAGCATTCTTATGGCGGCGCGCCGGGCGGTGGCAAGGCGAGTTGCCGGCCGCGCGAGGTCGTCGCTCAGGACCAGGCCGATGCTGGGCACGCAATTGGAAAGCGAGGCCGAAGAGCGCCACGCCGTAGAAGACGAGGTCGATGGCGAGGAACAGGCCGAGCACATAGCGGCTGTTCACCGGCCAGGAGGCGATGATGATGACGCCGAGGAAGAAGGTGACGAGGCCGGAAAGGACGGCGATTCGCCAAGGCGCGTCCGATCCCATCTGCGAGGCGACATAGATGCGCACGAGGCCCGTCGCGCAGAGCCCCGCGCCGAGGCAAAGGGTCAAGGCGACCGCGGCGAGGAGCGGATTGACGATGCAGAAAACGCCGGCCACGACGAGCAGCGCACCGGCCGCGCAGAGGAGGACGAGGCGGCCCCAGGTCTTCATATGCACGCCCATGCCGATCTCGGCGATGCCGGCCAGGATCATCATGACGCCGTTCATCCACACGCTCGCCACGGTCGCGGTGACCAGGGAACCGAAGGCGATCGCGCCGCACAGGATGAAAGCGGCGCCGAGCGCCGCGAAGCTCGCCCAGCGGGCCCGCAGATGCACGATGCTCGACCCGAGGCCAGGCGCGGCGAAGATCGATCGGGCGGACTGTGGAAGCTCGACGGGCGCCATGAGAGGTCTCCTCGCGCGGGCTCACTTCGGAGCGGTGCGTTCGAAAGGCAGTGGCTTTCATAGCACAAATCAGCGGTGCGAGGCGCCACGGTCGAGCGCTTTCGGCCATCGACGCACCAGGCGAGCGCCATTTCCTTGAGCGAAATCAAGCCTGCGTCTCCGGCCTTCGCGGGGATCCGAATCATCTACGGCTGCCTTGCAGGATCACGCCGGCAAAATTGGCTGAGCCAAGCTTCACCATGCGCCAAGCGGTCGCATTGCCCCTCGGCGCGATCGGCATTATGTCGAAGCCCATGCCGAGCCTGACCTCGCTCGCCAATCCGAGCCGCTTCATGGCTTTGCCGGCCGCGCGCTGCCTTGGCTCGCGGCGCTCGCGACGATCTGCTTCGTCGTCGGGCTGTGGCTCGCCTTCACGGCGCCCGAGGATTACCAGCAAGGCGAGACGGTGCGGATCATGTATCTGCATGTGCCCTGCGGCCTGGCTCTCGCTCTTGATCTACACCGTCATGTCGGTCTCGGCGATCGGCGCGCTCGTCTGGCGCCACCCGCTCGCCGAGGTCTCGATGAAGGCGGCCGCGCCCATCGGCTGCGCCTTCACCTTCCTGTGCCTCGTCACCGGCTCGCTCTGGGGCAAGCCGATGTGGGGCGCCTGGTGGGTGTGGGATGCGCGGCTGACCTCGGTGCTGGTGCTGCTCCTCATCTATCTCGGCATCTTGGCGATCTGGAACGCCATCGAGGATCAGGGGCACGCGGCGCGGGTCGCCGCGATCGCGACTCTCGTCGGCTTCGTCAATATTCCGATCGTGAAGTTCTCGGTCGAATGGTGGAACACCTTGCATCAAGGGGCATCGGTGTTCACGCTCGACGGATCGAAGATCGCGCCGGAGATTTTCCTGCCTCTCCTGGTGATGGCCTGCGCCTTCACGCTGTCTTGTACGTCGCGTTGCATCTCGCGGCGATGCGCAACCAGATCCTGCGCCGCCGGTTGCGCCGGCTCGCCATCCTCGCCGCCTCGGAAATGCCGCCGCGCCGCCGCTCGCCCGGTCGAGGAGGGAGTCCGCGCATGAGCTTCCTCGCTCTGCCGCATATCGGCTTCGTGATCGCCGCTTATGCGATCACCTTCGTCGTGGTCACTCTTCTCATCGGTCGGGATCGCGTTCGATCATCGCGGCTTGCGCCGGTCGCTCGCGGCCTATGAGAGCGAGGCACGTAGGCGCGATCCGATCTGGACGGATCGATCCCATGAGCGACAGTCGCGACCGCTTCGAGGCGGCCCTTCGCCAATCCGTGGCTGCTGGTCTGCCGCTCGCGGTGTTCCTCGCGCTCGCGGCGCTTTTCCTCGCGCGGATCGGCCGTGATCCCGCCGTGCTGCCCTCGCCCTTGATCGGCCAGGAGGCGCCGTCCTTCGTGCTTCCCGCGCCTCGCCGGCCTTACGCGCGACGGCCAGACCGGTCGCGGGCTTCTCCGATGCCGATCTGAAAGGGCGCGGGCGGCACGCTCGTCAACGTCTTCGCTTCCTGGTGCGTCCCTTGCCGGGAGGAGCACCCCGTGCTGATGCAGCTCGCCAAGGAGAAGGGCGTCACGCTTCTCGGCTTGAACCACAAGGATGAGGCTGAGAATGCGCGGCGCTTCCTCGGCGGCATGGGCAATCCTTACGCGAAGGTCGGCGTCGATGCTTCCGGGACGCACGAGCCTCGATTTCGGCGTCTACGGGGTCCCTGAGACTTTCGCCATCGATGCCGAAGGGCGCATCGTGGCGAAGCATGTCGGCGCCTTGACCATGGCGGATGCGCAAGAGCTTCTGCGCAAGGCCGCCGGAACGCGATAGGCGCCGCCATGGTCGTTCGCATCCAGCCGCAAGGCTTTCGACATCGCCGCCGAGATCGCGGCGCTGACGCGCGGGCGAAGCGATATCGGCGCGGTCGTGACCTTCACCGGACTTTGCCGCGACGAAGGCGGAAGCCTCGCCGCGCTCGAGATCGAGCATTATCCCGGCATGGCCGAGGAGGAGATCGCGCGCGTCGTCGAGAAGGCCCAAGAGCGCTGGCCGCTCCAGGGCGTCACCGTCGTGCATCGGCATGGCCGCATCGCGGCCGGCGAGGAGATCGTGCTCGTCGTCACCGTCTCGGCGCATCGCCGCGCGGCCTTCGAGGCGGCGGAGTTCCTGATGGACTACCTCAAGACGAGCGCGCCCTTCTGGAAGAAGGAGGTTCGCCTTGTCCGACGTGGCCGGACAATGGGTCGAGGCAAAGGCGAAGCGACACGGCCGATGCCGCGAGATGGCGAAGGAACGGTTGAAGCGCGAAGCTCTGCCGCGTTCGATCGTCATCGGCAAGCGGAACCGCTGGACCCGTGCCGCGGCTTTGATTAGATGAGCCGTCGCAGCGGCCGGGACAAAACGCAAATGGCGAATGAGGCAATCGGGATCAGCTCGAAGATCGTCACGGTCTTCGGCGGATCGGGCTTTCTCGGCCGGCATGTGGTGCAGGCGCTTGGCGCGGCGCGGCTACCGCGTGCGCCCTGCCGTGCGCCGGCCCGATCTCGCGGGCTTTCTGCAGCCGCTCGGCATGGTCGGCCAGGTCATGCCGGTGCAGGCCAATCTGCGCTTCCCCTGGTCGGTCGCGAAGGCGGCGGAAGGCGCCGAGCGCCGTCGTCAACCTCGTCGGCATCCTCGCGCCGAAGGGCCGCCAGACCTTCGAGGCGGTGCAGGACGCGGGCGCGCGGGTGGTGGCCGAAGGTCGCCGCTGCCGAGCGCGCTCGCCTCGTCCAGGTCTCGGCGATCGGGGCCGATCCCCAAGGCGCCGACGCCCTATCAGCGCACCAAGGCCGCGGGCGAAAGCGGCGGCGCTCGCGGTCGCCTGGCGCGGTGGTGCTGCGCCCATCGGTGATCTTCGGCCCGGAGGATGATTTCTTCAATCGTTTCGCGGCGCTGGCGCGGCTCTTGCCGGTGATGCCGCTGATCGGCGACGGGGCGGACGAGGTTCCAGCCGGTCTTCGTCGGCGATGTCGCCGAGACGATCGCGCGCGCCGTCGACGGCACGATCGCGGGCGACAGGATTTACGAGCTCGGCGGGCCGACAGATCGTGAGCCTCAAGGACATCTTGACCTATGTGCTCAACGAGACCGGCCGCCGACGCCCCTTCCTGCCGCTGCCCTTCGCGGCGGCGCGCATCCAGGCGGGGTTCATGGAAGTCGTCGACAAGCTGACGTTCGGCAAGCTGCCGCGCGCGCTCGCGATCACGCGCGACCAGCTCCGTATGCTCGAGCACGACAATCTCGTCTCCGAAGCCGCGAAGGACGAAGGCCGCACGCTCGACGGCATCGGCATCACGCCGACGTCCTTCGAAGCGATCGTGCCGTCCTATCTCTGGCGCTTCCGGCGATACGGCCAGTTCGAGAAGATGCGCGAGGCTTGAGCCGCCGGGCTGCGCCGCGGCGCGGCGTCGGAGGCGGGGCCAAAGCTTCAGAAAACCGAAGCTTCAAGAGATCATCGAGCGAGATGCCATGACCGATACGCGCGCGCTTCCGGAATTCGGGTATCGCTATATTCCCGGCCCCTTCCAATATTCGGCGGGCGTCGCCGCGCTTCCCGGCCATCGCATCGAGCGCATCCGTTTCTCGAGCCGGTGCCCGCTCGAAGCAGGGCTTTGCGCGCATCGAGCGTTATCTCGAGGAAGGCCGGTCTGCCGCCGACCGCCTTCTGCGCCTGCGAGCTGCGCTCGCCCGCGCCCTTCACCGATGAGGGCTTCAGGCAATTCAACCGCGCCTATGTCGGCACGCTCGAACGCTGGGGCATCATGAAGAAAGAGGCGAACCCGGTCGCTCGCAGCAATGTCTGCCCCAAGCGATCGCGCCGCCGAAGGTGCCGAGCTTCCACGCCTTCTCGATCGCGGTCCCGTCCTCGGACGACGGATGAAAGCTTCGTCATCGCCGGGAGCGGAGAGGCGCAGGAAGGCGCGGGGCCCTATGGCGCCAAGACCATCCGCTACCGCGAGACGAGCGCCGATGCGATGCGCGAGAAGGCGGTGTTCGTGCTCGCCCAGATGGAGAAGCGCATGGCGGCCTCTCGGCCGAGCTGGGCCGATACCACCGCGACGCAGGTCTACACCGTCCACGATCTTCACCCCTTCCTCGCAGGATGAGATCGTCGAGCGGGGCGCGGCGCGCCACGGCCTCACCTGGCATTTCGCGAGGCCGCCGGTCATCGACCTCGAATATGAGATGGATTGCCGCCGCGTCGCGGTCGAAAGGGTGATCTTCGGCTGACGCGATGCATCTGCGCGCCACACCTCGCCCGCGAAGCGGGAGAGGTTTGCGGCCAGCGCGTCTTTCACCTCTCCCGCAGGGCCAGCGGGAGAGGTAATGATCTGGCGCCGGACTCGTGTCACGTGCCGATGGCGAGCGGGGCGCGGAGCTTGCGCAACAGGGCGACGACCGATTGCGCCGTCATCTTGCCGGTGCGCGGATTGGCGCTCGGCACGCCCTCGATTTTCATCGAGAAGCTCGCCGCATCGCTTTCGACCTCGATCAGATGCGTGTTGCGGCGGATCGTCGGGTCGGCCCAGATCGCGATGCGCGTGCGGTCCGGGCCGATGCCGGCGAGCGACAGCGCGACCGCGACGTTCACATTGGCCGGAAAGCCGCGTGCGGCCTCTCGCGCGCTGCCTTCGAAAACAAGCGTCGGTTCCGTGATGGCCGCGACATCGATGCCGCGCGAGACGAGGAAGGGCGCGCCGGCAAGGCCGCCCGGCGGCTTGCGGGTCGTCATGGTGACCGTCGCGATCTTGCCTTCGGCGGCGGCGAGCACGGCGTCGAGGCCGAGAAGCGCCCCGGTCGGAACGAGGATGCGCCCTCCCTTGTCGCGCGCAAGCTCGACGAGGTGCTCATTGTCGAGAAGCGCACCGCAGCTCAGCACGACCAAGGTGCGGCCCTTTTCGAGCGCCGGCACGGCGATCGACGGCAGGGCGGCGGCCGGCGCGCATTCGATGATCACATCGGCGTGATCGCGAAGCTCCGGCGACGGGCACGATGGGCAGCCTCGACGCCGGGCGGCAACAGGGCGCGCACGCGTCCTGCGTCGCGTGACGCGATCGCCGCGAGCGCGAGACCCTCGATGCCGGCTTGGAGCGAAGCGGCGAGGCTTTGGCCGATCGCTCCGTAGCCGGCAATCCCGACACGTAAATCGGCTTCTCTTACGGAGCTCGCCGACAAGACGTCGAGCGGGTGCGTCGCGGCTCGCGCGAGGGCCGTCGCCCGGATTTTGGGCCTTCATTCGCCTTTGATGGCGCACATGGCGTCACTCCCGCTCGGTTGGGGAAAGCGCGGAATTGACAAAAATGCGACGTTGCGTCCGACAGCGCTTGATTTTGGCAATTTAGCGCAAATTTAAGGTTTTGGGGCAATCCCGGCGGTGGGACGGATGAGGCTCTCGAACGCAATGTGCACGAGACGTAATCTTGCCCAGTTTCGCGACCTTTCTATGCGCGTCACAGGTTTCGGGTCCCTGTTTGCAACACCGGGACCAGGGGATGAAGAGGGCCGCGCCAGCGAGCGGAGGGGTCGATGCAATTGAGCAAATCTGGGTATTACGCGGATTTTGTCCTTTATCCGCTGCTGATCCTTGGGCTTTCGGCGCTTCAACTCGTCGAGGCCAGGACCTGGCGGCCATTCGGCTTCCTTTTTCTGTTCCTTCGTCGGAATCGCGGCTTGGACCTTGTTCGAATACCTTCTGCACCGCTACGTGCTGCATCGCGTGCCGATCCTGCACGACATGCATGAAGCCCATCACGCCGACCCCTCGGCTTTCGTCGGCACGCCGAGCTGGGCGAGCTTCCTGATGTTCGCGGTCGGCGCGCTTTCTGCCCTTGTCATTCGCCGTCGGCTTCACCTATGCGAGCCCGCTGACGATCGGCTTGATGTTCGGCTATCTCTGCTATGTCGGGGTTCACCACATCACCCATCATTGGCGTCTGGCGCCCGAATCGCCCTTCTACCGTTTCAAGCATCGTCACGCCCGGCATCATTTCGCCAAGACGCCCGGTAATTTCGGCGTCACCACGATCTTCTGGGACGTGGTGTTCGGGACGAGCCTCGAAGCAGGGTCGCGGCGCGGGCGCGCATCGCTGGCACGTGGCCTCGACCATTTGCCGCGATAGGGTGCCGTCGAGGCGATTTCCGCGCAATCACGCGCCGGGCGCGGCCCGATACTCCTCGTCGCTGACCTTTTCGAGCCACGCGACATGCACCCCGTCCTGATGCTCATGGATGGCGAGATGCACCATGGCGTTGCCGGGCGCCGCGCCGTGCCAATGCTTCTCCTGCGGCGGGATCCAGACCGTGTCGCCGGCGCGGATCTCGCGAACCGGGCCGCCCCAGGTCTGCGCTCTTCCGACGCCGTGCAGCACATGCAGCGTCTGGCCGAGAGGATGGGTGTGCCAAGGGTTCGCGCGCCCGGCTCGAAGCTCACCCGCGCGGCCCTGACCCTCGCGGGCTGCCGGCGCATCGATCACCGGATCCTGCCAGACCGTGCCCGTGAACCATTCGGCATTGCCGCGACGAGTGGGGTTGGTCGCGGCTGGGGTGATCTTCATCGGGGTATCTCCTCGAAGGCGAAGATCGCGCGGCAGGTGCCGGCGCGATGCCGGCGAACATATCCCAGGCCTGCCTTGATATCGCAAGCGCGGCCACCGACCCTATGGCAGGGACTGATCCTCGAACCAGTCCGAGGACGGCCCAGGCGGTCACGCTCGAGCCAACCGCTGAACTTAACGGCACTGGCAGGCATGAGATAGCGTGACTTGCCTTCCGGGCGCCGCAATGGCACCGATCGAAAATCGCATGGGCCTTCGGGAGCTGTCCTTGTCCCAAACCGCGGCAAATCAGGCGCTGGCGCGCTTCAAGGTGCTCGATCTGACGCGGGTGCGCGCCGGGCCCGACTTGCGTGCGTCAGCTCGCCGACTGGGGCGCGCAGGTGATCAAGATCGAGATGCCGGGAGAGGCGCGATGCGCTTGGGCGGCGCTCGCCACGGACCCGATTTCCAGAACCTGCACCGCAACAAGCGCAGCATGACGCTCGAACCTCAAGGAGAAGGAGGGCCTCGCGATCTTCCGCGAGATGGTCAAGATCAGCCGATGTGGTGGTCGAGAACTACCGGCCGGACGTGAAATTCCGCCTCGGCGTCGATTACGAGAGCCTGAAGCCGCTCAACAAGCGCCTCGTCTATGGCAGCATCTCGGGCTTCGGCCAGGACGGGCCCTATCGCGAGAGGCCGGGCTTCGACCAGATCGCGCAAGGCATGGGCGGGCTGATGTCGATCACCGGCCTTCCGGGCCAGGGACCGGTGCGCGTCGGCGTGCCGATCGCCGATCTCGGCGCCGGCATCTTCTGCGCCATGGGCATCCTCGTCGCCCTCCTCGAGCGCGAGGTGTCGGGCGAAGGCCAGTGGGTGCGCTCCTCCTTGCTGCAGGCGCAGATCGCGCTGCTCGATTTTCAGGCGGCACGCTGGCTCATCGCCAAGGAAGTGCCGGGCCAGGCCGGCAACGATCACCCGACCTCGATCCCGACCGGCGTCTTTCCGACGAAGCGACGGCCACATCAACATCGCCGCCGCCGGCGAGCACATCTACAAGCGCTTCTGCGACGCGCTCGACGCGCCAGCATCTCGTCGAGCGATCCGGCCTACGCCACCGATCAGGCCCGCTCGAAGAACCGCGCCGCGCTCAACGCGGCGATCGGCGAGATCACGCGCCACAAGACGAGCGCCGAATGGATCGCGCTCCTCAACGCGGCCGGCGTGCCTTGCGGCCCGATCTACAAGATGGACGAGGTCTTCGCCGACCCGCAGGTGCGCCATCTCGGCATGGCGGTCGGCGTGCACCACAAGAAGCTCGGCGACACGCAGGTCGTCAACCAGGCGGTCGAGCTATCGCGCACGCCGAGCCGCATGCGCATATGGCGACGCCCGAGAAGGGCGAGCACACGGACGAGGTCTTGCACGAGTTCGGCTATGACGATGCGACGATCGCCAACTTGCGCGCCCGCAAGGTGATTTGAGTTGCGCCATGAATGTCCGGTCGCTCAAGGCCGGCGCTCGATGAAAACGAGGAGATGACGGTGAAGACCAGTACCGAGAAGATGATCGCCAGGAAGGACGGGGCGATCGGCTGGATGCTCTTCAACAATCCGGCACGGCACAATGCCGTCTCGGTCGAGATGTGGAAGGCGGTGCCGGAGATCCTCGAGGAGTTCGGCCGCGACGAGAAGATCCGCGTCGTCGTGCTTGCGGGCGTCGGCGGCAAGGCCTTCGTCTCCGGCGCCGACATCTCGGAGTTCGGCGAGAAGCGCCACTCGCGCGAGGCGACGCTCGCCTACAACGCGACGGTCGAGCGGGCGAGCGACACGCTGCTCGCGTGCAAGAAGCCGACGATCGCCATGATCCAGGGCTATTGCATCGGCGGCGGCCTCGCCATCTCGCTCTGTTGCGATTTGCGCATCGCGTCGCGAGGATTCGCGCTTCGGCGTGCCGGCCGCGAAGCTCGGCCTCGGCTATGCCTATCCGGGCATCGAGCGCCTCGCCGACGTGGTCGGGCCTTCCTTCGCCAAGGAGATTTTCTTCACCGCGCGCCAATTCGATGCCGACCGAGGCGCTCGCAGATGGGTCTCGTCAATCGTGTGCGGCCGGCGGCCGAGCTCGAGAGCTTCGTCATCGGATATGCGGGGATGATCGGCGCCAACGCGCCGCTCACGGTCGGCGCCGTGAAGCTTTGCGTTACCGAATATGTCAAGGAGCCCGCCAAGCGCGACCTCGCGGCTTGCCAGGCGGCGGTCGATCGCTGCTTCGCCTCGGCCGATTATGTCGAAGGCCGCACGGCCTTCATGGAGAAGCGAAAGCCGGTGTTCCGGGGGGTGTAGGAACAGGCCGCCGGATTCTCCGGTCGCCACCTCTCCCCGCTTCGCGGCGCGCGGCGAGGATAGGCTCGGCGCTCCGCCCTCACCCCCGCAGCCTCTCGTTGAGCGGATCGAACGGCGATTCGGCGATCACGATGGCGCGATGCGGCTTGCCGAGAATCGTGACCTCGAGCTCGCTGCCGATCTCGCCGAGATCGGGCCGCACCATGGCGAGCGCAAGCGACTTCTTCACGCGCCAGCCATAGCCTCCCGAGGTGCAGCGCCCGACGATCTCGCCATTGCGGCGGATGGGTTCGGAGCCGCGCGCGTCGGTGTCGGTGATGCCGTCGAGCTCGAGCGTGACGAAGCGATTGGCGAAGCCCTTCTCGCGCCAATGGACGAGCGCGTCGCGGCCGAGGAACTCGCCCTTGTTCGGATGCACGAAGCGGTCGAGGCCGGATTCGAGCGCCGCATATTCGATCGACAATTCGCGCCCGACGAGGCGATAGGATTTTTCGACCGCCATCGAGAGCATGGCTCTGATGCCGAAGGGCTTGATGCCGAACTCCTCGCCCGGCTCGCATGAGAAGGTCGAACAAGGCGTTCTGGGTCGCGATCGGGTGGTGCAGCTCCCAAGCCGAGCTCGCCCACGAAATTCACCCGAAGCGCGTCGAGCTCGACCGGGCCGACCGAGATCGCTTTCCCCGAGAGCCAGGGGAAGGCGCCGTTCGAAAGATCGGTGTCGGTGAGCTTCTGCAACACCTCGCGTGAGCGCGGTCCGGCGAGCACGAGCACGCCATTTTCCTGCGTCACGCTCTGCAAATCGACGCTGCCGTCCTTCGGCAGGAGCTTGCGCAGCGTGTCGTGGTCGTGGCGCTCCAAGGCGCCGGCCGAGACGAGGTAGAACTCGTCGGGCGCGTCGCTCGTAGACGGTGAATTCGGCGCGCACGCCGCCGTTCTTCGACAGGAGGTGGCAAAGCGCGATGCGCCCGCGCGTCTTCGGAATGCGATTGGCAAGGATGCGATCGAGCCATTGGCGCGCGCCCTTGCCCGAGACGATCGCCTTGGCGAAAGGCGACATGTCCTGAAGGCCGACGCCGCTCGTGACGTTCGCGATCTCCTTGCCGACGGGCTCGAAATAATTCGAGCGGCGGAAGGACCAGACCTCCTTCACCTTGCCGTTCGCGTCAGGCCTGGGGTGGTTCTCGTTCGTGAGCACGTCCGGCTTTTCGAGCGAGGCGACGTCGATGCCATAGCCCTTGCGGCGCGAACCAGTTCGGCCGCTCCCAGCCATAGACGGAGCCGAACACCGCGCCGAGGTCTTGCAGGCGATCGTAGCAGGGCGCGGTCTTGAGCGGGCGCGCCGCCTGGCGCTCCTCGTCCGGATAATGGGGGGTGAAGACATTGGCATAGGCTTCCTCGTTCTTCGCCTTGAGGTAGCCCTTGGTCGCATAGGGGCCGAAACGCCGCGGGTCGACGCCCATCATGTCGATCGACGGCTCGCCCTCGACGATCCACTCGGCGATCTGCCAGCCGGCGCCGCCCGCCGCCGTCACGCCGAAGGAATGGCCTTCGTTCAGCCAGAAATTCGGCAGGTCCCAGGCCGGCCCGACGATCGGGGAGCCGTCCGGCGTATAGGCGATGGCGCCGTTGTAGACCTTCTTGATGCCGACCTCGCCGAAGGCCGGCACACGCGCGATCGCCGTCTCGATATGCGGCGCGAGCCGGTCGAGGTCCTCCTGGAACAGCTCGTATTCGGATTGCGGCGAGGGTCCGTCGACATAGCAGCAGGGCGCGCCCTTCTCGTAAGGGCCGAGCAGGAGCCCGCCGTTCTCCTCGCGCATGTACCAGGAGCTGTCCGCCTCGCGCAGCACGCCCATCTCGGGGCAGCCCCTTGCGCTGGCGTTCGACGATCGCGGGATGCGGCTCGGTGACGATGTACTGATGCTCGACCGGGATCACCGGGATGTCGAGCCCGACCATCGCGCCCGTCCGGCGCGCGAAATTTCCCGGTGCAGGAGACGACGTGCTCGCAGGCGATGTCGCCCTTGTCGGTCTTCACCACCCAGCCGCCGCTCGCCGCCCGCTCGATCGCGGTGACGACCGTGTTGCGGTTGATCTCGCCGCCCATCGCGCGCGCGCCCTTGGCGAGCGCCTGGGTGAGGTCGGCCGGCTGGATATAGCCGTCGTCCGGATGCTGGATCGCGCCGATGATGCCGTCGGTCTCGCAGAGCGGCCAGGCTTCCTTCACCTGCGCGGGGGTGAGGAGCTTCACCTCGATGCCGATCGTCTCGGCGACGCCCTTGTAGAAGAAGAACTCGTCCATGCGGTCTCTTCGTGCGGGCGAGGCGGATGTTCGAGACCTGGCGAAACCCGACATTCTGGCCGGTTTCCGCCTCGAGCCTGCGGTAAAGGCCGACAGAGTATTTGTGGATCTGGCCGACCGAGTAGCTCATGTTGAAGAGCGGCAAGAGGCCCGCCGCGTGCCAGGTCGAGCCGGAGGTCAGCTCCTTGCGCTCGACGAGCACCACATCCGACCAGCCCTTCTTGGCGAGGTGATAAAGCGTCGAGACGCCGACCACCCCGCCGCCGATCACCACCGCGCGCGCTTGCGATCTCAGTGCTCGCGCTCCTTCTCCCGCTGCGGGAGAAGGTGGTTGAGCGAAGCGAAACCGGATGAGGGACGGTCGCGGCCATCACCAGCGCCCCTCATCCGCCCTCACTGCGTTCGGGCACCTTCTCCCGCAAGCGGGAGAAGGGGTCGCCTCGCTACCGCCGGTCGCAACCACGCGCGCTTGCGATCTCATGCTTGTGCTCCTTCCGCGGTGCTGTTGCGCGCGTAAAATATCATAGGCGGACGCCATGCACATCTTCTCGCGCCTTTCGGGCCGAGGACGCGATCGCCCGACATTTCAGTAATTCGCCCAAAGGCCGGGCGTCGCGAGCTCGACCACATGACCGTCGGGATCGTGGAAATAAAGGCTCGTGCCGCCGCCTTTCCAGCGCGTCTCGCTCACGATGGGAACGCCATGCGCCGCGAGCCGTTCGCGCCACTGGCTTAGGCTGTCGGCCGGGATGCCGAGCGCCACATGAAGCCGGCCTTGCCCGTCATGGCCGGGAATGACGCCCTCGTCCGTTTTCACATCCTCGCCTGTCGCACCCTCTTGGAAGACGAGGAGAACGCTTCGATTGCCGGCGTCGAAGGCGACGAGGCGCGGCGTCTCGATCATCGCGGAAAGGCCGAGCACGGTCGCGTAGAAATTCGCCGTCGCCTTGATGTCCCTGGCGTAAAGCGAGCTCTCGACGATATGGGTGACACGGGCCATCCCCAAGCGTAGCGCCAAAGCCGAAGAAGAGGGAAGCGTGCCTCGCGAAAAAAGCCCGTAGCCCGCTTCGGCCAAGGAAGAGCCGGCTTTGGGCGCGGCACCGCGCGTGCCATAATGCACGAAGGGCGGGCAAGGTGGTTGGAGGCGCCGCATGTCATAACGATCGCGAGCGGCATACGGAGGAAGGGACGATGAGCGACAGCGCGGACACGGATGCGGGCGCGGCGACCCCCTCCTTGCCGTCCGGCCGGCGCGGACGTGAGGCCCGCCGCACGGCGCGCGCGCAGCGCGCGGCCGTGTCGGTGCCTTATATCACGCGCGCCATTCCGTTGACGGAAGTGCTCAGCGAGGAGGGCCTTTCGCTCATCGAGCACAATGCCGAGACGCTGCTCGAGGAGATCGGCATCGAGTTTCGCGACCATCAACTCGCGCTCGAGCTGTTGAAAGGGGCAGGCTGCGACATCAAGGGCACGCGCGTGCGCTTCCCGCGCGGCCTCGCGCGCTCGCTCTGCGCGACCGTGCCGTCCGAATATGTCCAGCATGCGCGCAACCCCGAGCGCAACGTGCATATCGGCGGCAACTCCATGGTCTTCGCGCCGAATTACGGCTCGCCCTTCGTGCGCGATCTCGATCAGGGCCGCCGCTACGGCACGATCGAGGATTTCCGCAATTTCGTGAAGCTGAGCTACGCGACGCCCTTCATCCATCATTCGGGCGGCACGGTGTGCGAGCCCGTCGATCTGCCGGTCAACAAGCGCCATCTCGAGATGGTCTATGCGCATATGCGGCTCTCGGACAAGCCGTTCATGGGCTCGGTGACCCATCCCGAGCGCGCCAAGGACACGGTGTCGATGTGCGAGATCCTGTTCGGCAAGGAGTTCATCCAGGAGAACACCGTCTGCACGAGCCTGATCAACGCCAATTCGCCGCTCGTCTGGGACGCGATCATGATCGGCGCGGCGGAGGTCTATGCGCGCAACAACCAGGCCTGCATCATCACGCCCTTCATCCTGTCCGGCGCCATGAGCCCGGTGACGGTCGCCGGCACGCTGACCCAGGTGCTGGCCGAGGTGCTGGCCGGCACCGCCTTCACCCAATTGGTGCGCCCCGGCGCGCCGGTGATCTTCGGCACCTTCGTCTCGACCTTGTCGATGCAGTCGGGCGCACCGACCTTCGGCACGCCGGAGGCGACGCTCGCGATCTTCGGCGCCGCGCAATTGGCGCGGCGCATGAACATGCCCTTCCGCACCGGCGGCTCGCTGTGCGCCTCGAAGCTCGCGGATGCGCAAGCCGCCTATGAGAGCGCCCACACGCTTTTGCCGACGGTTCAGGCCGGCACCAATTTCGTGCTGCACGCGGCGGGCTGGACGGAAGGCGGCCTCACCGCGTCCTACGAGAAGTTCATGCTCGATTTCGATCAGCTCGGCGCCATGCATGTGCTGGCGAAGGGCATCGATCTCTCGGAGAACGGCCAGGCTTTCGAGGCCTTCCGCGAAGTCGCGCCCGGCACGCATTTCCTCGGCTGCGCCCATACGCAGGCGCAATTTCGAGAGCGCCTTCTACCGCTCCTCCATCGCCGACAACAATTCGGTCGAGCAATGGGAGGCGGAGGGCTCGCTCGACGCGGCGCAGCGCGCCAACAAGGCGTGGAAGAAATCGCTCGCCGAATACGAGGCCCCGCCATCGATCCCGGCATCGACGAGGCTTTGCGCGATTTCATCGAGCGCAAGAAGGCCTCGATGCCCGACACGACGCATTGAGGGCTGCCGAGAAAGGAAATCCGAGCGTCGCTCGCGGGTCTCGCTTTTTCCGATCAGCGAGCCATCACTCGGCGAACCATGTTCCCCCGAGGATCGAGGTCAATCGACTTCTGTCCCCTGTTGCCTTGCGAAGAAGGCGAACCTGACTCGCTCCAAAGATAGCGGCCGTCATCGCGGCCACGATGGGCAGCACGATGGTAACGATTTCCAAGGTCCTGCTCATGGGCCGCTCCTATCCGCAGCACGACGCTAGCACGCCAGATAAATGGGTGCCAGCGATCTCATCTACAACGGCTCGGTCCGGCCGTTAGTTCAGTCCCGTGCCACTTTTTGAGTGACCAGCTTGGCGGCGAGCGCCAACTCGAAATAGAGCGACACGACCACCGAGCCCAGCAAAAAAATGAGCGCGGGCCAAATCGAAATATCCCTCGCATGCCCGCTCGCGACCACCCCGTACAACATGCCGGCGAAGAGGAACAAGATCATCGTCACGGCCATGATAACGCAAGAAGATGGCTCCAGATTCGCAAAAGTAAGCGCTCCCCGTGACAAGCGCGAAAACACCGTTACCGCGCTGAGGCCAGATGTCGTTATGCTTACAAACAGCGTGTCCGCGGCCCAACTATCCTCCCATTGATGGGCGGGATCGGCGAAGATATGCAAAATTGCATGTGCCAGCAGAGGCGTTACGCCGATTAACAAACCGGCCAACCAATCAAAGAAAGCCGCTTTTACCTCGGACGTCATACTCGTCATGCCCTGTGATGTTCGTTAAGCCACGCTGCCGTCCGATGCGACTGCGGTTGCATCGCGGAAACGACGCAGTTTTTTTGTCGAGACGAAGGTAGGGCTAACGCGCGGGCTCACCCCCGCGCGGCCGCGACATCGCCGCGCAAGGCCGCGCGCATCACCTTGGCGAAATCGGGAGCTTTCATCGGCACCGGATTGCCGCCGGTCGAAGGGTCATCGACCGCCTTTGCCGCCATCTCGTCGATGCGGTCGTCCTTGACACCGAGCTCGGCGAGGCTGTGCGGCACGCCGAGCTCCTTGCGCAAGGCTGAGCATCCATTCCATCACGCCGTCGAAGCCCGGCTTCGCAGATCGAGGAAGCGCGCCAGAAGCTTCATGCGCTCTTCGATCGCGCCGCGGTTGAACTCCATCACATAGGGCAGCACCACGCCGTTCGTCAGGCCGTGATGCGTGTCGTAGAGCGCGCCGATCGGATGCGAGATCGAATGCACGGCGCCGAGCCCTTTCTGGAAGGCGGTGGCGCCCATCGAGGCCGCGGCCAGCATGCGCGAGCGCGCCTCGATGTCGGTGCCGTTCCTGTAGGCACGCGGCAGATATTCCTTGATGAGGCGCAGGCCCTCGAGCGCGATGCCGTCCGAAAGCGGATGGAACCCCGGCGCGCAATAGGCCTCGAAGCAATGGGCGAGCGCGTCGAAGCCGGTGGCGGCGGTGAGGAAGGGCGGCAGGCCGACCGTGGTCTCGGGGTCGGCGATGACGATCCTCGGCAGCATGAGCGGATGGAAGATGATCTTCTTCTGATGCGTCGCCTCATCGGTCACGACCGAGGCGCGGCCGACCTCCGAGCCGGTGCCCGCCGTCGTCGGCACGGCGACGATCGGGGCGATGCCCTTCGGTCTCTGCCCTCGTCCACCAATCGCCGACGTCCTCGAAGTCCCAGACCGGGCGGGTCTGCCCGTTCATGAAGGCGATGGTCTTGCCGACGTCGAGCGCCGAGCCGCCGCCGATCGCGACGACGCCGTCGTGCTACCCCTTGCGGAAGGCTGCGAGGCCTGCGTCGAGATTGGCTTTCGTCGGGTTGCCGCGAACATCGGAGAAGATCGCGGCTTCCATCCCGGCCTTCGTCGAGCGACGCGCGCGCCTTCTCGATCACGGGTCCGTCGGCGAGACCCTTGTCGGTCACGATCAAGGGCTGCGCGATCCCCGTGCTCTTGCACGCCTCGCCGAGCTCGGCGAGGCGCCCCGGCCCCACGAGCACGCGGGTCGGATAATTCCAATTGGCGGTGAGCGTCGCGGGCATCGGGGTCCTCCTGGGCGTGATCTCGAAAGGCCTTCGGCTTCTCTGAGAAAATGTGCGGGAACGACTAAAAACACTAAATTCCGTGGCGCAGGTGGAAGGATTTCGGCCGCGTGAGCATCCCATAGCCGATCTCCGAGAGCGAGGCGCCGCGGCCCGTGTCCTTGACGCCGGTCCAGGCGAGCGCCGGATCGAGATAGTCGCATCGGTTCATGTAGACGGTGCCGGTCTCGATCCGGTCGCCGATCGCTTCGGCGGCGTCGGTGTCGCTCGACCAGATCGAGGCGGTCAAGCCATAGGGGCTGTCGTTCATGAGCGCGATCGCCTCCTCGTCGGATTTCACCTTCATGATGCCGACGACCGGGCCGAAGCTCTCATCGACCATCACGCTCATCTTGTGATCGACCTTGGTGAGCACTTGCGGCGCGAGATAGGGCGTGCCCTCGGCGTTCGCCGGGAAGGCCTTGGCGTCGATGAGGCCTCGCGCGCCTTTCGCGAGCGCCTCGCTCGTCTGGCGGCGCACGAGCTCCGCGAAGCGCAAATGCGCCATCGGCCCGAGCGTTGTCGCCTCATCGAGCGGGTTGCCGAGCACGTAGCGGCGCGTGAGCTTCCGCATAGGCCTCGACGAAACGGTCATGCAGCGCCTCATGCACATAGATGCGCTCGATGCCGCAGCAGCATTGGCCGGAATTGAAGAAGGCGCCGTCGACAAGATTCTCGACCGCATGATCGAATTTGGCATCCGCGCGCACATAGGCGGGGTCCTTGCCGCCGAGCTCGAGGCCGAGGCTCGTGAAGCTGCCGGCCGCCGCCTGCTCGATGGCCTTGCCGCCGGCGACCGAGCCGGTGAAATTCACATGATCGACGCCGCCCGAGGACAGGATGCGCGGCCGTGTCCTCATGGCTCAGCACGAGATGCGTGAACAGGCCCTTCGGCAGGCCCGCCCGATCGAACGCCTGCTGGAAGCGCTCGCCGACGAGGATCGTCTGCGCCGCATGCTTCAAGATCACCGCGTTGCCGGCGATCAGCGCCGGCACGATCGAGTTGACGGCGGTGAGATAAGGGTAGTTCCAGGGCGCGATGACGAGGACGAGGCCGAGCGGCTCGCGCTTGATCATGCGGCGAAAGCCCTCCTTCGCCTCGGGCACGATCGGGGCGAGCGCGGCCGGTGCGATCGACGCCATGTGGCGCGCTCGCTCCTCGACGCCGCGGAACTCTCCGCCATAACGGATGGGCCGACCCATCTGCAGGGCGAGCTCGGAGACGACATCCTCGTTCATCGCGCCGAGCGCCTCGACGCCGCGCATCACGGCCGCGATGCGTTCGTCGAGCGGCACCGCCGCCCAGCGGCGTTGCGCCTCGCGCGCGAGGCGAAGCGCCGGCTTCGATCTCGGCGCCCGACGCGGTCTTGCGCCGCGCCACTTCGCGGCCGTCGATGGGCGATACGCAAATGATCTCGGCCATGGCTGCTCCTTGAAGCCTGGTCCGCGTGTTGGCTCTCGCGGTCAGATGATCTCGAAATAGCGGGCGAGCTCCCAATCCGTGATGGCGCGGCGGAACTCTCGCTCCTCCCATTCGCGCGTCGCGGCGTAATGCTCGACGAAGGCGTCGCCGAAGAGCTCGCGCGCGGCTTTCGATTGCTTGAGCCGCTCGGCCGCCTCGGTCAATGTGCGCGGCAAGGCGCGTTTCTTCGGAAATTTCTGCGCATAGGCGTTGCCTTCGACGGGCGCGTCCGGCTCGATCTTGTTCTCGATGCCGTAGAGCCCCGAGCCGATGGCGGCGGCGAGCGCGACGTAAGGATTGATGTCGGCGGCCGCGATCCGGTACTCGACGCGCTGGCTCGACGCGCGAGCCCGGAATGACGCGAAGCGCGCAGGTGCGGTTCTCGACGCCCCAGCTCGCTTCGGTCGGCGCCCAGAAGCCGGGGATGAGGCGCCGGTAGCTGTTCACCGTCGAGGCCACCATGGCGAGAAGCTCGGGCATCAGCGCCTGCTGGCCGCCGACGAACCAGCGCATCATGTCCGACATGCGCGTGCGGCTTCTTGGCGTCGTGGAAGACGCCTTTGCCCTCGCGGTCGAAGAGCGACATGTGCAGATGGCCGCTCTGGCCCGGCCAGCTCGGTGACCATTTGGCCATGAAGCTCGCCATCCAGCCGCGCTTTTGCGCGAGCACCTTGGTGAAGGTCTTGAACAGCGCTGCCCGGTCGGCGGCCTCGAGCGCCGCCGAATGTGCGATCGCGGCCTCGAGGACGCCCGGGCCGGTCTCGGTGTGCAGGCCCTCGATCGGCATGCCCATCTGGTCGCATTGGCGCAAGAGCTCGGCGTAGAAATCCGCATGCACCGAGGAGCGCAGCACCGAATAGCCGAAATAGCCGGGCGTGATCGGCTTGAGGTTGCGATAGCCCTTCTCGCGCACCGAGCGCGGCGTCTCCTCGAAGACGAAGAATTCGAACTCGACGGCGGATTCGACCGCGTAGCCCAGCGCCCGCGGCGCGCTCGAGCACGCGCCGCAACAGGCCGCGCGGACAGATCGCCTCGGCTTGCTTCGTCGAACTCGGCGAGGAAGAACAGCATGTCGCCTTCGACCGGGAGGTCGCGGCAGCTTTCCGGCACGATGCGCACCGGCGCGTCGGGATAGGCGGTGTGCCAGCCCGTGTAGGTGACGTTGTCATAGAGCTGGTCGTTCGAATCCCAGCCGAGCACCACATCGCAAAAGCTCATGCCCTTCTCGAGAATCGAGAAGAACTTGGAGCGGCTGACATATTTGCCGCGCATGATGCCGTCGATATCGGTGACGCCGAGCTTCACATGCGAGAGGCCGCGCTCCTCGACGATGCATTTCGCGTCCTCCTTGGTCCGGACTTGTCTTGCGTCCACCTCTGCGCCCTCCGCTGACCGCGATCCTGCCGCTGCGACCAGCTTTGACGAAACCGTGACGGTTGCGCAACACGCTTGTGCGAAAGCGCCAGTCGCGAGGTCCAGACCCGACCCTGAACCTCGACCGGGACGCGGACGATCATGCCGCCGGAGCAGGCACCAGCCCGTGACGCAACATGGTCTCCTTCATTCTTGCGGGATCAGGGGACCCATTCTCGACCAGCGCCGCGATCTCCCTGAAATATCCAGGGTCGAGCGTGCCCGGGGTCAGCACGCATAGGCATGTCGCAGGCAGGCCGCTCCGGTTGACGAAGCCATGGACGACACCGCGCTTGATGAAAACGGATTCACCCGGGCTCACGTCATAATCCCTTCTGTCGATGCGCCAGGTCGTGGTGCCCGCAACGCCATAGACCGTCTCGTCCCAGCTCTCGTGATAATGGGGCACCGGCATGCGGCCGTTCGGCTCGAGCGTCATCTCGAAGAGGTTGAGGCTCGAAGCCGTGCCGTCGCGGCTTTGCAGGAACCGCAGCTCGATGGCGCCGATGCGGATGGTTTCGCTCATGATGCTTCACCTTTCGAGCTTGAGGGGATCGATGCGCGTCCCCTTCCCGGCGAGGCGCGATGGGTCTTGCCTCGCCTCCGGACGCGAATTCCGCAACATCGCGCTCAGGCGAAGCTCGCCGCGACCTTGCCCAAGCCCTCGAACTCGCGTCTCGACGAGATCGCCGGCCGCCAGCGGGAATTGGCGCGTGAAGGAGCCCGTCATGATGTAGTCGCCGGCGCGAAGCTTTTCGCCGAAATCCGCGAGCTTCTTCGCGAGCCAGGCGACCGAGTTGAAGGGATGACCGAGCACCGCGTCACCCCGGCCCTCGCCGACCTCGACCTCGTTCAGGCGCACATGCGCCACGAGCTTCGCGAGATCGCCCGCCTCGGCGGCCCTGACCGGCGGCCCGAGCACGAAGGCGAATTGCTGGGCGTTGTCGGCGAGCGCCAGCGCGATCTGGCCGACGAAGTCGCCGCGCGTCTCGATGATCTCGAGCGCCGGGTGGATCGCGCCGATCGCCGCCGCGACGGCCTCGAAGGACGCGCCGGGCGCGACATCGCGCGAGAGCTCGACGCAGAGCTCGTTCTCGAAACCCGGGCGGATGAGCTGTGCGTGCTTGAACGCATGGCCGGTCGAAACCTTGCCCTCTTCGAGCAGGCAGCCGAACACGGGCTCGTCGAAGCCGAACTGCTGTTGAATGGCTCGCGCCGTGAGACCGACCTTCCAGCCGATGCGGCGCTGCTTCGTCGTGGCGCAGCGGCGGCGGATCAATCCGAGCTGGACCCGATAGGCGTCGTCGATGGAGAGCCGGTCCGACCAGGCTCGCGGAAAATATTCGCCTCGCTCTCGAGCGGCATCGAACTCGTCGACGGCCTTGTCGATCTCGCTTGCGTTCATGAAATCCTCCCTGGTGGATCGAATTCTAGCATTTGGGACCCCTTGACGTCATGCCCGCCGAGACCGCTTCGCGAAGGCAACATTTCCGCACCGCTGGGGCGGGTTCCGTCGCTCCTTGCCTTGGCGTCTCTGTGACAGAATTACAACTGTTGCGGCTAATTGATTGCGTGCGCGGCAGGTTGCTTGACCTCTAAACAATGGCCTGATAGCCGTTCTAATTAGACAAGCTGGTTTTCGATTTAGACCTCCTCGCGGGCTCGATCGACACAGGGGACAGGGGCTATTCTATGATGAAATTTTCTCGCGCTTCGCGGCCAGGCCGCGCGCTCGCTTCCCTACCCGTGTTCTCTTCCATGACGGCTCAGGCCGCGACGCTCGGTTCGCGGCGCTCCTTCATCGTGCGACTGCGCTGCGCGGCACGCGCGGGTCGGGACTATCGGCGACGGCGTCAATGCCAACCGAGGACTCCGATCAAGCCGCTTGCCAATGACCACCGATGCAACGGTCGACTTCAACGACTCAGACGACGCACACGTCCTCCGGCGCCGCCACGATCGGGGCATCGGTCACCGAGGCCGGAACAGGGGTCGGCGGCTTGGCGACGCAGGCGATTACGTCAACGCGCATGTCGATGGCTTCATAGACCGGTGGCTCGGCGCGTTCACGGCGAACTCGACGACTCGAACTCCTCCAGACGACGTTGGGCGTTCGCTCACCTCGCGCATGGCGACGGCGAGCGGGACGCTCACGCCCGAGCTTCCCTCGGCTGGACCCATGAGTTCGGCGATGCCTCGCAGTCGCTTAACGCCTCGCTTGTCGGCGTTCCGGGAAGCTCGTTCTCGGCGACCGGCATCACCTTCGGCCGCGACGCCGCGCTCGTGGGCGCGGGCTTCAGCATGGAGGTTTCGCCCAACGCCAAGGTCTTCGTGGACTACGACGGCAAGTTCAGCCAACGCCTCCAGGAGCACTCGATCTCGGGCGGCTTGCGCGTGAAGTTCTAGCGCCGCCGCGCCCCTCCTTCTCCCGCTCTTCACGCGGGAGAAGGTGCCGACCCCGGTCTTGATCCGGGGGAGGCGGATGAGGGCGTTCGGGGCTCCACCACCAAGACTTTCGGACCTTCGGGTTCCGCGAGTTCGTCGACGCGCGGTGCAATTTCGCCATCGAGACGCCGCTAACCTATTCGTAATTGGCGGCGTGGATGGCCGTGACGAGCAGGGCCTGCGAGAGGGTTCACATTCGGCGGCAGCTCTACTGATTTCACTTCGAATCAAGCCATCAGCCTGCATGCCAACGTGAAATTAGTAAGTGCCACCGAATTGAAGCGGGCGCGCAATCGCAAGCTCAACCAGCGCCCAGCCTCACACCACGGTCTGGTATCGCTCGATGCAGATGCCGAGCACCTCGTCGATCGGCCGAGCCCACCAGCGGTCGGAGAAAATCTCGACCTCCGCATAACCGGCAAAACCTTGCGCCTCGAGCGCGGCCCGAATGCGGGAAATCTCGATCACGCCATCGCCCATCATGCCGCGATCGTTGAGGAGATCGCGCGTCGGCGCCAGCCAGTCGCAAATGTGGAAGGCGAGAAGGCGCGCGCCGCCGGTCCGTGCGATGCCCGCCATCAGCTTCGGGTCCCACCAGACGTGATACACGTCGAGTGCGATCCCGAGCGCGCCTGATCGGGTAGGGTCGAGGCAATCGCAGAGGTCGAGCGCCTGCTCCAGCGTGTTCACGCAGGCGCGATCGGCCGCGTAGAGCGGGTGGAGCGGCTCCAGCGCGAGCTTCATGCCGATCTCGCGCGCATATTCCAGAAGTTCGGCGAGGGCGTCCTGGACCTGGCGTCGCGCGGCGGCAATGTCCTTCATCTGCGCGCTCCCGGGCCGTGAGAATTGCGGCAGGCCACCGGCGACGATGACGAGGCAAGGGGCGCCCAGCGCCTTCGCCTCGTCGACCGCGCGGCGATTGTCGTCGCGCACCTCGCCTTTCTTCGCGGCGTCGGCCGGGAACATGCCGGCGCGACAATAGCCGGAGAGCTCGAGCCCGGCATCGCGCAACGCCCGCACGGCGCGCGCGAGACCCATTTCATTCACCTCTTCGCGCCAAGGCGACACGGCGCGGATGCCGCGGCGGGCGCATGCCTCGATGATGCCGGCGAGGTTCGCCTGCTTGCGCAAGGTCGCGGTGTTGATCGAGAGCCAGCGGTGATCGCGCGAGAAATCCCGCGTCATGGCGAAAGACCCGAGCCGGAGCATGTTCCGGCGAAGCGGGATGCGGTCCCTCGCGAGAGGCTCATATGGTAAAGAAAGGCGTGGATGACCGGGCCAAGCCCGGTCATGACGACGAGGAGGGGCGAGGCGTTAGAGTCGGCACACCAGCGACTCACGGCTCGACGCCGCGCGTCGCGAGAAAGCCGCGCATGCGTGACGCCGAGCGCTCAGGGTCGCGCAACAAGCCGGCGCGGTCCGCGAGGCGGAAAAGCTCAGCGAGATGCAAGGTCGAGCGCGCGCTCTCCTGGCCTCCCACCATGGTGAAGTGATCCTGGTGGCCGTTGAGATAGGCCATGAAGACGATGCCGGTCTTGTAGAAGCGCGTCGGCGCCTGGAAGATGTGCCGTGACAGAGCGACGGTCGGCGCCAGCACCTCGTTGAACGTCGCCGCGTCGCCCGCCGCCAGACGGGTGAGCGCGGCGGAGGCCGCAGGCGCGATGGCGTCGAAAATGCCGAGCAGCGCGTCGGAATGAAATTGCCCGTCGCCTTCGATCAGCTCGGCAAAGTCGAAGTCGTCGCCCGTGTACATGCGCACGCCCTTCGCGAGGCGGCGGCGCATCGCGACCTCCCGCTCCTTGTCGAGCAGCGATATTTTGACCCCATCCACCTTACCGGCATGGGCGTTGATGATGGCGACCGCGGTATCCGTCGCCGCGTCGAGATCCGCCGAGCCCCAATATCCGGCGAGCGCCGGATCGAACATGTCGCCGAGCCAATGGATGATCACCGGCTCGCGCACTTGGCCGCAGGATGCGCCCGTAGACGGCGGCGTAATCGTCCGCGCTTCTGGCGATGCGCGCGAGCGCGCGTGACGCCATCAGGATGATGCGCCCGCCCAGGGCCTCGATCGCCGCGATCTGTTCTTCGTAGGCGCGGATCACGTCGTCGCGGCTCTTCACCGCGTCCAGGGCAAGATGGTCCGTGCCGGCGCCGCAGAACACCAGCGCGCCCTTGCGCCTCTTCGCGGCGGAGACGGCTGCGCCCGATGAGCTCGAGCGAGGTCGGCCAGTCGAGCCCCATGCCGCGCTGGGCGGTGTCCATCGCCTCGGCGACGCCGAGCCCGAGGTCCCAGAGATAATCGCGATAGGCGAGGGTCCTTTCCCAGTCGATGGCCGCATCGAGCCAGGGGTCGCCGGGGCCGAGCGGATCGGCGACCACATGCGCGGCTGCGATGGCGATGCGGTTGAAAGCCCCCTCGACGCGTTGCGGAAATGCGCGCGGCACGCCGAGACGGTAGAGCTCGATCGAACGATCGGACTTCGGCAGGCGGACGGCGTTCGAAGGTGGGCGGACGAGCTGGTTCATGGCGTTCCCATCACGTCGTTTCGCGGAGGCGCTACACCTATTCTACCCATCGTCATGACCGGGCATGGCGTGGCTTTGGCCCGGTCATCCACGCCTTTCTTTCACACCGTAAAGAGGCCGATGGCCGTGGCTGATCCTCGGAACAAGTCCGAGGACGGCCATGACGCAATCGGGGATAGGGGTCATTCGTCAATGCCGGAACATGAGCGCGGCGCGACCCATTTCAGCACATGCGTGCCGATGAGGCAGAGCTTGCCGTCCTGGTTGACGATCTCGACCTTCGAGCGCGTGCGGCCGGCCTCTCGGTCGACGGCCTCGACCGTGTAGCGCGCCGTCACCGTGTCGTCGATGAAGACGGGGTGGATGATGCGGATCTTGTCGTAGCCGAGCGATACCGGCACATGCGTCGCGCCGCGTTTCGTCGAGCGCTCGGAGATCACGGTCGAGGTGGCCGAGAGCAGCCCCATCATCAAGGCGCCGTGCGCGATGCGCCGGCCGTAGGCGGTGGTGCGAGCATAGGCCTCATCGACATGGATCGGGGCGTGATCGCCGCTGATCCTGGCGAAGCCCAGGATGTCGGCCTCGCTGATGGTGCGCGTATATTCGGCTGCTCGCCGACCTCGATATGCGTCTCGATCGTCATCTTAAGCCTCCGATGCGGAAGAATTGTTCGAGCTCCGGCACCTGGCCTGCGAGCATGGCTTTGCCGCCCACGGTCCGGCAGCCGCGCGCGCGGGCCTCGGCGAGGAACGGCGTCACCTCCGGCTTGGCGATGACGTCGATGACGAGTTGCGCGGCGTCGAGCGTGCCGAGCCGCGCCGGCAAGCCGTCGCCCGGCGCCATGCCGATCGGCGTCGCGTTGACGATGACCTCATGCCTCGCCGCGACAGGCGTGCCGACCCGCGTCTCGCAACCCGGAAAGGCCTCGGTGAGCCGCGCCGCAAGGCCCGCCGCCTTCGCGCCATCGATGTCGTGGAGGGTGAGGGCCGCAGCCCCGGCATCGGCAAAGGCGAAGGCCACGGCGCTGCCCGCTCCGCCCGCGCCGATCAGCATCACGCGGCGCCCCGCGACGGATAGGCCGTCTTCGGCAAGACCGCGCACGAGCCCGCGTCCGTCGAACATGTCGCCCGTCCAGCGCCCGTCCGCTTCCCGGCGCATGGCGTTGATGGCGCCGATCATCCGGCCCGTCGGCTTCACTTCGTCGACGAGCGTCAAAGCGCGGGCCTTGTAGGGCACGGTGACGATGAGCCCGTCGAGGTTGCCGAGCGCCATCAGCCCGCGCAGCGTCGCCTCGAAACGGTCCGGGAGAACGTTGAGGGGCACGAGCACGGCGTTCACGCCCGCGGATTTGAAACGCGGGTTGAAGACGAGCGGGGATTTCACCTGCTCGATCGGATCTCCGACGATGCCGAAGAGCCGCGTCGCGCCGTCGATCGCGGGTTGCGGAACGGATGCGTCGTTCATTGCGCGGCCATCGGCGCTTTGTCGAGGAGCCGCAAGGCCGGGGCGGCGGCACGCGCCGGCCGCCTGGCGATCTCGGCCGAAAGCCCGAAGGGCGACGGCAGGAACAAGCGCTTGTCCATCGCCTTGAGCTCTGCCGAAACGCCGGGACGAAAGCATCATGCGGGCCAGCACGTCGCGTTCGAGATCGACGCCGGGCGCGATCTCGATCAGCTCCAGGCCGGTTTCGGCGAGGCGGAACACGGCCCGCTCGGTGACGTAGAGCACCTGCTGCCCGCGCTCGCGGGCGAAGCTTCCGCTGAAGGTGATCTGCTCGACCTTGGGCACGAATTTCACCTGCGCCCCGTCCCTGGCGATCGCCGTCATGCCGCCGGGCCAGCCCATCTCGACCTTGCCGGCCGTGAAACTGCCGCAGAAGACGACGCGGCGCGCATTCTGGCTGATGTTGATGAAGCCGCCCGGCCCGACGATGCGGCGGCCGAAACGGCTGACATTGACGTTCCCCTCCGCGTCGATCTCGGCGAAGGAGAGGAAGGCGAGATCGAGTCCGCCGCCGTCGTAGAAATCGAACTGATAGGGCTGATCGATCATCGCGGCGTAGTTGCGCGAGGCGCCCGCATCGCCGCCCGAGGCCGGCGCACCGCCGATCAAGCCCTGCTCGTTGGTGAGGCATACGGAATCGAGAACATCCTCCTCGGCCGCCACGTTGGCGATGCCGGTGGCGACGCCGGAGCCGAGATTGCAGATGGCGCCCGGGAAGAGCTCCATCGCGGCGCGGCGCGCGATCACCTTGCGCGCATCGAGCGGCAGGACCGCGATGTCGGACAAGGGCACGCGCAGCTCGCCCGCATAGGAAGGGCTGAAGCGCGTCTCATAGGTCTGCCATTGCTCGGGCTCGACGATGACGAGATCGACGAGGATGCCGGGTATCTTCACCTGCTTCGCCGGCAGTGTGCCGCGCTTCGCCATGCGCCTGACCTGGACGATGACGACGCCGCCGCAACGCTTCGTCGCCTGCGCCTCCGACAGCATCTCGCAGAAGACCGCCTCCTGCTCCATCGTGACATTGCCGTCTTCGTCGGCCGTCGTGCCGCGCAGGAAGCAGACATCGACGTCGATAGGGCTTGTAGAAGAGATAATCCTCGCCGCGGAACTTGACGAGCTCGACGAGATCGTTCGGCGCGCGCGCGCTCTGCCGGCCGCCCGCCGTGACGCGGATCGACGAAAGTGTGCAGCCCCGTCCTGGTGAGGAGGCCGGGCCTTCCGGCCGCCATCTCGCGCATGAGCTGCGACAAGGCGCCTTGCGGCAAGGTGTAGCCGTCGATCTTCTCGGCGAGCGCGAGCTCGGCGATCTTCGGCGAGTTGACGAAGGTGCCGCAGACGATGCGCCGCAGCAGGCCCTCATGAGCGAAGTGGTTGGCGCCGAGCGTTTCGCCGTCGCCGAGGCCGACCGGATGCAGCGCGGTGATGTCGCGCGGCGAGCCCTCGGCAAGAAAGCGCCGCTCGAGCGCCGCAAGCAGCGCTTCGGGAACGGCATGACCTCCGCCCGAGCCGCCGACCAGGATGCGTGTCGCCGGAACGGATGACCTTGACGGCTTCGTCGGCGGTGACGCGTCGCACGGGTGTGTCCTCCGTTCGAAATCAAAACTTCCCGGGAAAATGGCAGGCGGCGAAATGGCCGGGACGATGCTCGGCAAGCGGCGGCGTCGTCTCGGCGCAAACGCGCTCGGCCAAGGGACAGCGCGTGCGAAACCGACAGCCGGAGGGCGGATCGATCGCGCTCGGCGGCTCGCCCGCAAGGCGCAAGCGTTCGCGCCGGCGCTCGATCGAAGCGTCCGGAATCGGCACGGCCGAGATGAGATAGCGCGTATAGGGATGGAGCGGCGCGGCGAACAGATCCTTCGCCGGCGCGACCTCCGCGACCTTACCGAGGTAGAGCACCACCACGCGATCCGCGATATGGCGCACCACCGCGAGATCATGCGCGATGAAGAGGTAGGTGAGGCCAAGCTCTTCCTGCAAACGCAGCATGAGATTGAGGATCTGCGCCTGGATGTTGACGTCGAGCGCCGAGATCGGCTCGTCCGCGACGATGAAGCGCGGCTTCACGGCGAGCGCACGCGCGATGGAAATGCGCTGACGCTGACCGCCCGAGAATTCATGCGGGTAGCGGGCGCCCGACTTCGGATCGAGCCGCACGATCGCGAGCAGCTCGGCGATACGATCGCGGATCTCGGCGCTCGTCGTCGCAAGCCCGTGAAAGCGAAGCGGCTCCTCGAGGATCTGCGCGACCGTCATGCGCGCGTTGAGCGAGGCGTAAGGGTCCTGGAACACCATCTGCAAATGCCGGCGCAGCGGGCGGATGGCGCCGGGCATTGCCTGGGCGATCTCGGTGCCGTCGAAGAGGATCGAGCCCGCATCGGGACGGTGGATGCGCAAGATGAGCCGCGCCAGCGTCGATTTCCCGCAGCCCGATTCACCGACGAGCCCGACCGTCTCGCCGGGCTTCACGGCAAGATCGACGCCATCGACGGCATGGACGTAGCGATGCGGCTCGAAGAAGCCACGCTTCGGCAAGGCGAAATGCTTGACGAGGCCCTTCACCTCCAAGAGCGGGTGAGCGGGCTGCGCCTCGGCCGCGCGGTCACGCGCCGCGGCGCTGGCCGGCACGGCCGCAGGCGTGATCGGCGCCGCTTCGGCGCGCGGCGATGCGAGGCTCGCGCCGGCTTGCGTCACCCAGCAACGGCTCTTGCGACCTGGCCGGATCTCGAGAAGCTCGGGATGCTCGGCGCAGCGCTCGATGCGGAACGGACAGCGGGGCGCGAAGCGGCAACCCTGGGGCTCGCTCAAAGGGTCGGGCGGCGAGCCTTCGATCGCGGTGAGCTTCTTGCCGGCCGTGGGCTCACGGTCGAGACGCGGCACGGCGTTGACGAGCGCCCAGCTATAGGGATGCTTCGGATCGGAGAGGATGGCCTCGGCCGGCCCTTCCTCGACGACTTCGCCCGCATACATGACGAGCACGCGCGAGCAGAGCCCGGCGATCACGCCGAGATCATGGCTGATGAGCACGATCGCGGTGCCGAAATCGCGATTGAGCTCGCGCAGAAGCTCCAGGATCTGCGCCTGGATGGTGACGTCGAGCGCGGTCGTCGGCTCGTCGGCGATGAGGAGCGCGGGCTCATTGCTCATGCCCATGGCGAGCGCCACGCGCTGGCGCATGCCGCCCGAGAATTGATGCGGATAGCTGTTGATGGCGCGCTCGGGGGTGGTGATCCCCATGCGGCCGAGAAGCTTCACGCCGCGCCGGGTCGCTTCCCTCTCGCCGTAGCTTCCATGCGCCATCATGGTCTCGACGAGCTGTCGGGCGATGCGCAGCACGGGGTTGAGCGAGGTCATCGGGTCCTGGAAGACCATCGCCATGCCGGCGCCGCGCAGCTTTCGCAGCTCGGCCTGGCTCATGGCGAGCACGTCCCGGCCCTGGAAGCGGATCGACCCGGAGACGATGCGGGCGGGCTCCTCGAGGAGGCGCATCAGCGGATTGCGCCGTGACGCTCTTGCCGGATCCGGATTCGCCGACGATGCCGAGCGCCTCGCCCGCGCCAACCGTGAAGCTCACCCCGTCGACAGCGCGCACCACGCCCGCATCGGTGAAGAATTGCGTGCGCAGATCCGAGACGGCGAGCACAGGCGTCGCGGGTGTCGCCGTGCTCGACGCGGGCGCTCGCACATCCTGTATCGTCTCGCTCACCGCTGCCGTGCCCTGGGGTCGAGCCAATCGCGTACGCCATCGCCCACGAAATTGAATCCGAGCACGACGGTCAAGATGGCGAAGCCCGGAAAGGCCGCGACCCACCATTGCTCGACGAGCTCGCGCCCTTCGGCGACCATCGATCCCCATTCGGGCGTCGGCGGCACGACGCCGAGGCCAAGGAAGGAAAGGCCCGCGAAGGTGATGATGGCGTTGCCGACGATCGAGCGTGACGAGCACGATCAGCGGGCCGACGGCGTTCGGGATGATGTGGCGCGCGAGGATGCGGGCAGGCTTGAGGCCGATGACGACCGCGGCCTCCACATATTCCTGCGAACGCTGCACGAGCACGAGACTGTGCGCGAGCCGCGCGAATTTCGGCCACCAGACGACCAGCATGGCGATGATGGTGTTGGTCGTGCCGATGCCGAGCGCGGCCGCGATGGCGAGCGCCAGGATGATCGGCGGGAAGCACAGGACGAGGTCGGTGAGGCGCATGATCAGCTCTTCGCCGCGCCCGCGCATGAAGGCGGCGGCGCCGCCGAGGAGCGTGCCGAAGGCCGCGCCGATGATCACCACCACGAAGCCGGTGACGAGCGAGATGCGGCTGCCGTAGAGCAGGCGCGTCAGCACGTCGCGTCCGAGCTCGTCCGTGCCGAGCCAATGGGTTGGCGACGGCGGGCGCAGCCGAAGGGTCACATCGACCGCGTCCGGCGAGTAGGGGGTGAGATAGCGGGCAGGCGAGCGCGATCGAGGATCCAGGCGAGGATGATCGCGGCCCCGACCGCCGCGACGCCGTAGCGGCGGCGCCAGCGCTGGCCCTTGCGTGCGCACGGCGCATGAAAGCGGCAAGCGTCGCGGATGGTCTGATCGAAGGCCGTCATCGCGCGACCCTGCGGATCGAGGAGCGCGTAGCTCAGATCGATGACGAGGTTGATGAGGAGATAGGTCAGCGCCACCACGAGCGTGATGCCCATGATGGCCGGGAAATCGAGCGCCTCGGCGCTGCGGAAGGTGTAGCGGCCAAGCCCCGGCCAGGAGAACACCGTCTCGGTCATCACGGCGCCGGTGAGCAGGTTCGCGTAGGCCAGGCCGCCGAGCGTGACGATCGGGATGAGCGCGTTCGGCAGCACATGGCCATTGACGATCCGCCGTTCGCGCAGGCCTTTGGCGCGCGCGACGCGCACGTAATCCTGATGCAGATTGTCGAGCATGCTGGCGCGCGTCGTGCGCGTGATGAGACCGAGCGTCGCGGCGGCAAGCACGATCGAGGGCAGGACCAGATGGGCGGCGGCGTCGCGGAAGGTCGCGACATCGCCCGCGAGCAGCGAATCGATCAGGAACAGCCCGGTCACGGTGGGCGGCGAGAAGGCGATCGGGTCGAGCCGTCCCGGGCCCGGCGCGATCTGCAAGCCCCCATAGAAGAGGGCGAGCATGATGAAGGCGAGCCAGAAGGTCGGCGAGGAAACGCCGATGAGCGAAATGGCGCGGGCCGAGATGATCGATCCAGCTGTCGCGCCTGATCGCCGCCAGAATGCCGAGCGGCACGCCGATGAGGAGGGAGAGGAGGAAGCCTGACGGTCGCAAGCTCGATGGTCGCCGGCGCATATTGGGCGATGTCCTCGAGCACCGGCCGTTGCGAGGCGATGGAGATGCCGAGATCGCCATGCAGCACGCCCTTGAGGAAGATGAGGTAGCGCTCCCACAAAGGCAGATCGAGGCCCCATTTGGCGCGCCATTCGGCGACGAAGGCCTTGTTCGAGGCGGCGACGTCGCCGAGCTGCGCCAGGATCGGGTCGCCGGGCACCATATTGGCGATGAGGAAGATGACGAGCGTGGCGAGAAGCGCCATCACCGCGGTCACGGCGAGCCGCGAGACGATGTAGCGCGGCAAGGCTAGCGAGCTCCCGCGCGGCGGATCGCCCGAGAAGCCGCGTCGCGATCAAGCGATCGCAATGGCTTTAGCCGACAAGCGTTCCACGGAAACGGAAAGCGCAGAGGAAGAGCGCGATCGGCAGCGGCTTCGATGCGCGAAAACCTCCTCGACATTGCGCCTCCCTATCGATTGCTTTTGTTTTTTAGATCGTTCTAAATTTGGCCGCACGAGGTGTCAATCGAGCGTCCGGCGGACACTCATCGCGCGCCGCCCTGCGGCCGCGCAGCTCTTCCGGGAGCGACATGGCTCTTGCCGAGTATGACAGCTTCGCGGCGGATCGTCATCGCATGATGCGCGAGGCGGCGCGCGCCTTCGCCGAGCGCGAGATCAGGCCGATCGCGGCCGAGCTCGACGAGAGCGAGCGCTTTCCCGCGGAGCTTTACGACGAAGCTCGCGAAGCTCGGCATGTTCGGCATCACCGTGCCCGAGCAGATGGGCGGAGCCGGCGCCGACGTCGGCTCCTATGCGCGCGTCATGGAGGAGCTGTCGCGCGGCTATGCGTCGGTCGCCGACCAATGCGGCCTCGTCGAGCTCGTCGCGACACTTGCTCGCCGAGCACGGCACGCCGGCGCAGCGCGCGCGCTATCTCGCGCCGCTCGTCAAGGGCGAGCGGCGCTGCGCCTATGCGATCACGGAGGCGCAGGCCGGCTCGGATGTCTCCTCGATCCAGACCCGGGCGGTCGAGACGCCGGCGAGGGCTGGCGGCTGAGCGGCGGCAAATTATGGATCCACAACGCGCCGGTCGCCGATTTCGCCGTGGTGCTGGCGCGCACGGCGCCCGAGCTCGGCAAGCGCGGCTTCAGCATCTTTCTCGTCGATCGCGATCAGGAGGGCTATCGGATCGGCCGCAAGGAGCACAAGATGGGACAGCGCGCCTCGCCGGTGGGCGCGCTTCATTTCGACGATGTGGCGCTCGCGCAGCGAGGCGCTGCTCGGCCCGCTCAATCGCGGTTTCCATCTGATGATGAGCGTGCTCGACAAGGGCCGCATCGGCATCGCGGCGCTCGCCGTCGGCATCCTGCAGGCGGCGCTCGAGGCCTCGATCGACTTACGCCAAGCAGCGCCGCCAGTTCGGCGCGCCGATCGCCTCGTTCCAGGCGGTGCAATGGATGCTCGCCGACATGGCCAAGGACACGCATGCGGCGCGGCTGATGACGCATGCAGGCGGCCGCGCTGATGGATCGCGGCGAGCGCGTCGACCATGGAATGCTCGATGGCGAAATGCTTCGCGAGCGACGCGGCCGTCGCGCATACGGCGAACGCCGTGCAGATCCATGGCGGCATGGGCTATATCCGCGGCGTCGAGGTGGAACGGCTCTATCGCGACGCCAAGATCACCCAGATCTACGAAGGCACGAACCAGATCCAGCGCCTGATCATCGCGAGGCAGCTTCTGTCATGAGCGAGGCGAGGGGCAAGGACGGAAGACGCCGTCGCGTCTTCATCACCGGCGCGCGGCGCGGCATCGGCCGCGCCATCGCCTATGCGTTCGCCGGAGGCCGGCCATGACGTCATCCTCAACGACATCGTCGATGACGAGGCGACAAGCGAGACGCTCGACGGCATCGCGGCGCTCGGCGCCGCGCGCCCATTTCCTGCAAGGCGATGTCGGCGAAGTTTCCGGCCATGAGGCGCTCGTCGCGACGGGCCTTCGCGGCGTTCGGCAATATCGACGTGCTCGTCAACAACGCCGGCATTTCGGTCGCCCGGCGCGGCGACATGCTGGAGGCAACGCCTGAAAGCTTCGACCGGCTGATCGCGATCAATCTGCGCGGCCCGTTCTTCCTGACGCAGGCCGTCGCGCGCCGCTGGCTGCGGGCAGAGCTCCGGCGGCGGCGCGCAGCATCGTCAACATCGCTTCGGCGAACGCCCATATGGCGTCGATCGATCGGGCCGAATACTGCCTGTCCAAGACGGGCGTCGCCATGATGACGAAGCTTTATGCGCTGAGACTCGCGGAAGCCGGCATCGCCGTCTTCGAGATCAGGCCGGGCGTCATCCGCACCGACATGACGGCGGTCGTGAGCGCGACCTATGAGAAGCGGATCGCCGAGGGGCTCACGCCCGGTGCGCCGCTGGGGCGAGCCGGAGGATGTCGGCCGCGCGGTCGTCGCGCTCACGAGCGGAGAATTCCATTTCTCGACCGGAGAGGTCGTCCATGTCGATGGTGGGTTGCACATTGCGCGCTTGTGAACCGGCGGCAACCCGCGTCGCGGCCGAGTCGCGCTGTGGGGAGAGGTCGCGCGTGGGGATCTGCGGATGCTTCGAGCGTGAAGGATGCGGGCGGCGAAAACCGCTCAACGCGCCGCCATCGCGGCGGCGCGTCTTGCGCGCTTCGCTCGCGACGGACCACTCGAGGCCCTGACGATCAGCTTGGGCTGACAACACCACCTGCCGGCGCGGCAGGCTCGAAATCGGCGCTGCGTTCGATCAGCAGGCGCGCCGCCGCCTCGCCCATGCCGATGCGAATCGATGCGACCGTCGTCAGCGCCGGCGTCCAGAGCGCGGCCTCGGCGATATCGTCGCAGCCGGCCACGGCGAAATCGCTGCCCCGGCTCGAGGCCGAGCTGGCGCAAGGCCGAGCATGACGCCGAAGGCGATCACGTCGTTGAAGCAGACGCTCGCGGTCGGCGGCTCGCTGCATCGCCAACAGCGTCTTGATCGCTTCCGCGCCGAAGCTGCGCGTCGGTGGTCCTGCGAGGATGAGCTCGCGGTCGATGGCGATGGCGTTCGCCGCGAGCGACTGCTCATAGCCCTCGCGCCTCTCGATCGCCCGTCGAGATCAGGTCGTTGGCGCCGATCAGCGCGATGCGGCGATGGCCGAGCGCGACGAGATGCTCGGTCGAAAGACAGCATGCCGTGCCGATGATCGTTGCCGGCATAGTCGAGGCCGGAGCCCGGCAGGTTGCGCGAGATGAGGACGCAGGGCATGCCGAATTCGATCAGCCGACGCAGCGTCCTCGGGTTCGAGCCCTGGGTCGGACAGATGATCAGCCCCTCCGCATTGTATTCGCGCATGGTCGCGATGAAGCCGTCCTGAACGGCGGGATCCTCGGAGGAGTTGCTCAGGAACACGGTCCGGCCCGACCTTGGCGAGCGCCCGTTCGATGGCGGCGGTCAATTCGGAGAAATAGGGGTTGACCAATTCGTTCATCGCGACCCCGACCGTCTGGGTGCGCTGGGTGCGGAAGTTCGCGGCGCCTCGGTTGTAGACGTAGCCGAGGGCGGCCATCGATTCGCGCACGCGAAGACGCGTCTTCTCGGCGACGAGCGGGCTTTGCGCAGCACCAGGGATACGGTGGCGCGCGACACGCCGGCATGGGCCGCAAGATCGCGCAGCGTCAATCTCGCGGGGCGTCGCGGCGGCGGCTTGCGAGGCCGGCTCACGGCGCGCTCGTCCCCATCGGGTCGCGAGAGGTCATGGGGAAGAGGATAACGTCATGACGGAAGAAGTGCTCATCTCGATCGACGGCTTCGTCGCCGAGATTGTCCTCAATCGGCCGCGGAAACTCAATGCCGTCACACCCGCCATGGCGGCGCGCCTCGAAACGCCTGTGCGCGGAGCTCGACAGGGACGACGCGGTGCGTGTCGTCCTCCTGCGCAGCGGCACGGAGCGCGCCTTTTGCGCCGGCAGCGATCTCTCTTCACTCGCCGAATATCCTTCGGCCTGGAAGTTCCGCAACCGCGTCGAATATGCGACGGCGGTGCGCAATCTGCGCAAGCCGGTCGTCGCCGCCTTGCACGGCTGGGTGCTCGGCGGCGGCGCCGAGATGGCGCTCGCGGCCGACATCAGGGTCGCGGGGCGCAGCGCCAGGATCGGCTTTCCGGAGGTGAAGCGCGGCTGGGTCGGAGGCGGGGGCGCCTCGCAGATGCTGCCGCGCCTCGTTGGTTATGGCCAGGCGATGCGGCTCCTTGTTGACCGGCGAACCGATCGAGGCCGAGGAAGCGTTCCGGCTCGGCCTCGTCGAGCTCCTGGTCGAGGACGGGGAGGTCGAGGCGCGAGCACGCGAATTATGCGCGAAGCTTGCGAATTTCAGCCCCGTCGCGGTCGAGGCCGTGAAGGCGTCGGTGCGCGCCGCGCTCTCGGCACCGCTTGCAGCCGGCCTCGCCTATGAGAACGAGATGAACACGCTCTGCTTTTCGGCCGGCGACCATCGGGAAGGCATCAACGCCTTCAAGGAAAAGCGGCCGGCGTCGTTCAGCCGATGAGCGGCGCGCCTTTTCGAGCTGGCTTGCGCGCGACGCCACGGCCTGGGTCGGACCGCGACTCTTCTCTGATATGAATTGGCTGCGCAAGGCGTCGTCGAACTTGCGCAAAAGGGCGACGCGGGAGACATGCGGATGAGTGCCGAGAGACCCATCAAGGCCACCAGCAAGAGACGCATCGCCGTCGTCGGGCTGGGAATGGCGGCGAAGCCCCATTTCCAGAGCCTGCGCGACCTGGCCGATCGGGTGGAGGTTGCCGCCTGCCATGCGCCGAGCGCCGCGCGCCGCGCGAGCTTCGCCGCGGCCTATCCGGGCTTTCCCACGACCGGGGATCTCGACAAGGTGCTCGCCGACCGTTCGATCAGCGCGGTCCTCCTCCTGACGCCGCCCTTCAGCCATCTCGATCTCATCTTGCGCTGCGCGGCGGCCGGCAAGCATGTGCTCGTGGAGAAGCCGCTCGAAGCCACCTTGCTTCGCGCCAGGCAGGCGGTCGAGGCGATGGAGCGGGCGAAGCTTCGCCTCGGCGTCGTGCTGCAGCACCGCTTTCGCAAAGCGTCGCTGCGCCTCGCCGACCTCATCGCGACAGGCGAGCTCGGCGCGCTCCTTTCCGGCTCGGCCTCAATCCGCTGGTGGCGCCCGGCCGAATATTTCGCTGAAGCTGGCCGCGGCATGAAGGCGCGCGACGGCGGCGGCGTGCTGCTGACGCAGGCGATCCATACGCTCGATCTCTTCCAGCACCTCGCCGGGCCGATCGCGCGGGTCGCCGCGCTGGCGAAGACCTCACCTTTGCGCAAGATCGACACCGAGGATGTGGTCGGCGCCGGCATTCTCTTCGCCAATGGCGCGATCGGCACGATCGACGCGACGACGGTCGCCTATCCGGGGTTCCCCGAGCGCATCGAGCTCGCTTTTGAAAGGGCGACGGTCGTGCTCGCGGCCGAGACGCTCGACGTGTATTTCAAGGACGGGCGCCATCTCCACGAGGAAGGCGCGGAATCGAAGAGCGGCGGTGCCGATCCGATGGCTTTTTCGCACGAAGCGCATCGCGGCGTGATCGCCGATTTCCTCGACGCGCTCGACAAGGATCGCGAGCCCGCGATCAGCGGCCGCGAGGCCTTGAAGGTGCAGCTTCTCATCGAGGCGCTGCTGCGCTCGGCCGCGACCGGCCGCGCCGTGGAGGTTTAAGCGATGGCCAAGGTCTTTCTCACCCACATCCCGGAGATGCTGGAGAATTATTACGGCCCGCGCGCCTTAGCCGAGCTGCGCGAGATGGCGGAAGTCGTCGTCAACCCGACGGGGCGCGTGCTCGACGCCGAGGGCCTCGCCGTCGAAGCACGGGGCTGCCACATCATCGTCTCGGATCGGCAGACCCCCGGCCCTGGTGCCTTCTTCGACAAGGCACCCGACCTCGCCGCCTATCTCCGCTGCGCCGTGGACATCCGCAACATCGATGTCGAGGCGGCGAGCCGCAACGGCATCCTGGTCACGCAAGCGACGCCCGGCTTTGCCGCCTCGGTCGCCGAGCTTGCGCTTTGCATGATGGTCGATCTCGCGCGCCATATGTCGGCATCGGTGATCGAATACCGGGGCGGAGCCGAGGCCTCGGTGCGCATGGGGCGCCAGCTCGCGGGCTCGGCGCTCGGCATCATCGGCTATGGCGTCATCGGCGAATATCTGGCGAAGCTCGGCCTCGCGCTCGGCATGAGGGTTGCGGCCTTCGATCCCAAGAAGACGATCGTGGACGAAGGCGTGCGGCAATCCTCCTTCGAGGACGTGCTGGCGAGCTCGGATTTCGTCATCTGCCTCGCGGTCGCGACCGCGGAGACGGAAAACCTGATGAACAAGGAGGCCTTCGCGCGCATGAAGCCCGGCGCCTTCTTTCTCAACCTGTCGCGCGGCAATCTCGTCGACGAGGAGGCGCTCGAGCAGGCGCTCGACGAGAAAAGGATCGCCGGCGCCGCGATGGATGTCGGCCGGGCGCAGGATCAGAAGCCCTCGCTTCGCCTTGCCCGGCGGAACGATGTCATCGCGACGCCGCATGTGGCGGGTCTCACGCCGAGCGCCATCGAGCACCAGGCCTTCGACACGGTGGCGCAGGTGCGCGCTCTCGTTGCCGGCAAGGTGCCGCCGGGCGCCGTCAATGCGCAGATGGCGACGCGGCTTTCGAGGCTACGTGGCTGAGTTTCATAACGTCGAATAAAATCTAGACATATCCGACGTTTTGGATCATGCTTCCCTCATGAGAAGGGGTATTGATCAGCAAGACTGCGCGATCTCGCTGCTTCGGCAGGAGGGCATGCTTCGCCTTTCGGAATTCAGGAAGGCGGGGGTAGCCGCGCCGACCATTTCGCGCATGCGAAGAAGGGGGCTTATCACCCGACTCAGCCGCGGGCTCTACCAGCTACCCGATGCGGATCTCGACGCTCATCAGGCGCTGGCGATGGCCTCGAAGCGCGTACCGAATGGCGTTGCCTGCCTCGTTTCGGCGGCCGCCTTTCATGAGCTGACCGACACCATTCCCTCGCATGTATGGATGGCGATCGGCTTCAAGGACCGGAGACCTCACGTCGACGATCCGGCCCTTCAAATCGTTCGCTTCGGCCCCAATATGTTGCGATCGGGAATCGAAGAACACCTCGTTGGCGGCGTTTCGGTTCCAATCTACTGCCCGGCCAAGACGGTCATCGACCTTTTCCGCTACCGAAAGCAAGCCGGGGTCCGCTATCGCAACAGCCCCGGGCTCAACCTTGCCATCGAGGGCCTTCGCGAAGCACTCCGCCAGCGCAAGGCAACCCCGGCCGACATCGCTCGATATGCGGAGGAGGCGGGCATTGGGAACATCGTGCGTCCGTATCTCGATGCGATGATCGCCAATGTCTGAGCCGCGCAATATTGGCGCCTCGATCCGCGCCCGCCTTCTAAAACATGCCAAGGAACGCAACCAGCCATTGGACCTCTTGCTTACGCGCTACACGCTGGAACGGCTGCTCTATCGGCTGAGCCAAACCAAGCATCGCGACCGTTTCATCCTCAAGGGTGCGATGCTCATGACGACCTGGTTCGATGATCCACACCGGACGACGCGTGATCTCGATTTTCTTGGCTATGGCGATCCCGATCCAGAAGCAATGCTTCGAGTTTTTCGCGAGGTTTGCGTCGTCGAGATCGATGACGGTGTAATCTTCGATGTTGCCGGACTTGAGATCGATAGCATCCGCGAGGAAGCCGACATGGCGGATTGCGCATCAAGACAACGGCCACGGTGAGCGGCGCCCGTGTGAGGGTTATCATCGATATCGGCTTTGGCGACGCCGTCGAGCCAGGATTGACTGAATTGGATTTGCCCGTCTTGCTCGACTTGCCATCGCCACGCCTGCGCGGCTACCCGCGCGAGACAGTGATCGCCGAGAAATTCCAGGCGATGGTCTGGCTCGGGCGCGCCAATAGCCGGATGAAGGATTTCTACGACGTCTGGCTTCTATCCCAACGCTACGCGTTCGAGGACGACGGCCTCGCTCGCGCCATCGCGGCGACTTTTGCTCGGCGCAACACGCCAATCCCGACGAAGCTGCCTGACGCTCTGACCCCGGCTTTCGCGGAAGAACCGAGTAACCGGCAGGCATGGGTTTCGTTCGTGCGAAACGTTGCGTTCCCGACTGGCTCCCTCGCCGAGGTCATTCGCGACCTCGGAGACTTCCTCATGCAACATGCCGAGGCAGCGAGACGGTTATAAGAATTGGATCTTCGCCAACGACAAACATCGTCAAGGGTTGATGACGCCGACCCTTGATGCGGGCCTCGAATTTCGTTCGACGCAAGTTCGAAATTCGAGATTAGAGCCAACGGCCAAGTTTTTTCCGGTGGGATGGCGAGTGATATTTCCGGGGGTTCGGCCCAAGCTGCGCCCTCTCCCGCGATCAGGCCGGCTTCACCGCATACATGTCGAGCTGCCATCCGGCCGCGGTGAGCGGCAGCTTGCCGAGCGTGTCGCGCACCGCGATCTGGTAGACCGGCTGGAACAGGATGAAGTGGTTCGCCTGGTCGACCATCTGCTTTTGGTATTCGACCCACATATCGGCTTGCTTCTTCGGGTCGGTCTCGGCGGCCGCGTCATGGATGAGCTTCACCAGAGCCGCGGGCGGCGTCCAATGCACGCGCTTCGCCACGCGCTCGACGGTCGCCGCGGCCCACAGCAGATTCTCGACCGCCGGCGGATTCCAGAAGGTCAGCACGCCGCCCTGCGCCTTGCCGGTGGTGTACATCGTGCGGGCATTCACCTGGTCCATGGGGTTGAGCTTCGCCGTGATGCCGACGCGCGCGAGATCGGCCTGCAGCTTCTGCGCCAGCGTCTGGTACGAGATTCCGGCGATCGCGGCATTGCCATAGGCGATCTCGAACTCGAAGCCGTCCGGCATGCCGGCCTTGGCGAGCAGGTCCTTCGCCTTGGCGAGGTCCTGGCGAAAGCCGATCTTGCGCGCGATCTCCTCGGTCGAGCCCGAGACGCCGATCGGGAGGAAATGCGCCGGCCGCAACGCCGCACCGCCCAGCATCGAGGTCTTGATGCCGTCGTAGTCGATGGCGTAGCCGATCGCCTGGCGCGCCTCCTTGACGGCGAGCGCCTTGTTGAATTCCGGTTCCTGGGTCAGCGCCATATAGACGAAGTCGAGGCTGGTGAGCGCTTCGAGGCGAAGCTTCGGCTCGGCTTTGAGCGTCGCCACCTGCTCGGGGATGAGGTTGAAGGCGATATCGACATCGCCGCGCCGCACCGCGAGGAGCTGCGCCGCGCTGTCGCCGATGTGGCGGATGATCACGCGCTCGAAGGGCGGTTTGCCGCGCCAGAAATTGTCGTTGCGCACGAGCTGGATCTGGGCATTGCGCTCCCAGCGCACCAAACGATAGGCGCCGGTTCCGGCCGAATTGTCGTTGAGCCAGGTCGTGGCCTTGTCCTTCTGCTTGGCGTCGGTCGAGCCGTCGCCCCCGTGCTGCTCCACGAGCTTGCGGTCGAGCACCGGGAAGCCCGGCGCGGCGAGGATCGTCAGGATCGGCTCGTCGGGGTTCTTCAAGACGACATCCACCGTCTTGTCGTCGACGATCGCGGTATGGTCGATATTGGCGATGTATTGGGATGGCTGATCGCCGAGATAAAGCACGCGGTCGAGCGACCATTTGACATCGTCGACCGTCATCGGATTGCCGCTCGCGAACTTGACGCCTTCGCGGATGGTGAAGCGCCAGCCCTTTCGGTCGGGGGTTCGCGCCCAGGCCGTGGCGAGCGCGGGCTTGAGATCGATATAGTCGCCGGGGTCCATCGTGACGAGCATGTCGTAGGCGGCCGTCAAGGTCATGGGCGGCGTGTATTGGGCCTGCCGCGCCGGATCGAGCGTGATGGTGTCGCTGATGTCGATGCCGATCACCAGGGTGGTCTTCGAGGCTTGCGCGAAGACGCGCTCCGGGAGCCCCGCGGCGAGCGCCGCTCCGCCCGCGCCGAGAAGCTTGGTCACCTGGCGGCGGCTCATGAAACCCGATGCGTGTTTCCTCATCCTGTCCTCCCTGGCGACCTCGGCTCGAATGCCGCGATCGTTTTGTTTGGATCGATCTAACTACATGTGGCCCGAGGGCGCAACGACGAGACGGTCAAGACCTTGCGCCGCGCTTCCCGTTCCGATTCATCATCCATGGGCGCCCCCGTTCCCCAGGGCACCGTGGCGTGCACGCCGCGGTCGCAATGCTGCGGAGCAGATGCTGTCAGAGCGCGATGCTTGCCGCATGCGGCGCGCGGAGCTATATACGCGCCTTGTCGGAGTGTGGCTCAGCCTGGTAGAGCACCTCGTTCGGGACGAGGGGGTCGTAGGTTCAAATCCTATCACTCCGACCATCTTCTGGCGCCTCGCGCGAAGGCGCGAGTTGACGGCTCGGCGACAGTTCAAGAAAAAGAATCAAGCCTGCGGCTGCCGGTTTCGGTCGGGGGCATCGCCAGTGTCGTCATGCCGTCGATATCTGCGACCTTTTGGGTGACGATGAGGGCCGTGAACGACGACGACGCGGCAACCGGCCTGCTTGCGGCCCATGCAAGCCCAGCGTTGCCCATCTGCCCCATTCGACGGCAACCGCCCGATTGGGTTCACGTCCGCCGGAGAATAGACTTCGCCTCCCATCCGGCTGAAGGGGCCGCCGGCGGGCCGGGTGTCGCCTTCGAGCCACATGGCGAGGTTTCGCCACGAAAGCGAGTTGAAGAGGTATAGAGAACCCGGTCATGCGCAAGGAACGGCATTCCCTTCGTTCGAAATCGTTCCTGAAGGCGACGGTCCGGTCCTACAACCGGAACGCGACGTTCGATTGCGTCGTGAGGAACATCTCACTTTCGGGAGCGAAATTGGAGCTTGATCAAACCCTCGTTCTTCCGCAGGAATTCGAGCTCGATGTTCCTCAGCGAGGCGCCCTGTTTCGATGCGAGCTCAAATGGAGGAAGGAAGGCGGGGCGGGCGTCCGCTTCAAGGACAGCGTGGATGGGCCGACGGCGCAACCACTTGGTGGCGTTCGCCAAGGCGGATCGAGGCGCTCGAGAAGGAGAATGCGGCGCTTCGCCTCGAGGTCTCCCGGCTCACGCTCCTGCTTCAGCATTCCCCGGTCGCCCCAGGTCAGGATCACAAATGCACGCCGGGAGAAAAATCTTGACTGCCGAGTTTCTGAGGGCACCGCTCATCACCCTGGTCGTCGGTGCGACTTTTCGGGCCTCACCGGATGCATCTCCTCCGAGCGCCAGCTTGCCACCGACAAGGATCAATGCGCGGCGCAGGGCCTCGCTCCTTCAACGAGCGCTTTCGAGGATTGCGTTTCGGTCGCGAACGGCCGCCGGCGCGATGCCGAGGCGCGCCAATCCGCTGCGGATGCAGCAGATGCAGGATCAGAGCATGGAGAATTTCATGCATTCGCAAAGCGCCGCGCCTTAAAGCATGATCCGGAACATGGGCCCGTTTTTGCGACTTTGCTCTTCTCAGCGGTCGGCGCGCGGCGGGGCCTCGATGTCGCGATCAGAAGGCGGAGCCCTTGCACGAATTGCTCGACATTTGAGGAAGCAGGCCCAGCGCGGCGATGATGCGCAAGGATCGTGAACCCTTCGAAACGAGCTCGGCCGTTGCGAGAAGGCGATGGCACCGCTCTTTGCGGTCGCGTAGGCGCAGGCGCTAGCTCACGGCCGCCATGCCGCTCAGCTTTTCTTCGCGCTCGGCTGCGACCAGCCTTCCGTCCGAAGTTTGAACGAACCGCAGCACGTAATATTGGGTCTCGCGCATGCAGGATCGGCGACCTGTCGCCGATACAGGCGGACGCGCGGGGGGCCTTGGGCTAGTTGATCTGCATATTCCCTGACCGCGAGGCGAAGCTCGCAAGGTTTTATCAGCTTGCGAATGGGCAACCCGCACGGAATGCAAATGCCCGTCGAGCTTGGCCGCCCAGAAGACAAGAAAGCCGCGAAGCACCGGAAAGCGCGGCGCCACGTCATAGTCCTGCCAGATGTAGCTCTGGAGAAAGACCGGATGATCCGGGAGCCGGTAAAGGATTTCGGCCGTCGTCAAGCCATAGCCGGCCGAGCTGCTTGAGGAAATCCTTCGAAACCATTTCTGTCCTCCCGTCAAGAGGAAAAAGGGGCGCCCGAGGGAGGAAGACCTGGGGACACCCTTGAGTTTACCTGGATCACCATCCACATCCATTGAGCATGGATGGCAATTCAGTAAAGGCCCGGACGCGGTCGCCGTCCATAGTCGATTATGACTACTCACACCGCGGACGCGGGCCATTCGATCCTGGGCCCGTCCTTTCTGGCTACCTCGCAATGATGAGGCAGTTGAGATCGCAAGGCCTTGCATCGGCGTTTGCGGGCTTGATCACCACCCGCGACACGCTTCACATTGGGGCATGCGTCGATGGCCAGCCATCTTCTTGTTGGCGACCCTCTGCCTGTTCCTCGTTCACGGCGACCGGTTCGGCGGCATCTGCGGCGCGGGCGGCGGTGTTCGACTTCGAATGGATCGACACCTCGCTTGAAGGCGGGATGAACGGCCTGCGCCAGGACGAGCAGGAGCGCTTGCACATGCTCGGCGAACGTCTGAGGCGCGAGCTTGCCGAGTTCGGCCGCTTCGAGATCGTGGATATCGCGCCCGTGGCCGATGAGGCCCGGCATAGCAATCTTCAGGCTTGCGGCGGTTGCGAGGCGAGCATGGCGAGAGCGCTCGGCGCGAAGCTCGCCATCACCGCAACGGTGCAGAAAGTGTCGAACCTGATCTTGAACATCAACATTTATACGCACGACGCCGACACGGGTCGGCTGCTCTTTGCGGCGAGCGCCGATATGCGCGGCAACACGGATGAATCCTGGTTTCGGACGCTCGACTGGATCGTCAGGAATTCGACTGCTTGCTGACCAGGGCCGGTAGGTTTCCGGCGCAGGCTTGTCGGAGCGGCCGGACAAGCTCGTCTGCGGCCCGTGAACCCAGGGGGAGAATCGGGGCCTCCGATTCATGGGCATGGTCGAGGCCGCTCGCAACGATTTCCAGCCCGCCGTGCCCCCTCGACGCGACCAGGCGTTGAGCCGTGAATTGAAGGGAGTGACTTGCGCGCCGGGAGAAGCGCGCATCATCAAGGACGGCGCAACAAAATGCGCGCTACGACCGTCCCCTTCGAACTCGCATTCAGGCTGTGCATCACTCGACCGGGCTCGCGGCTCGCGGCCTGCGGCTCGCGTGGGGCCGATCATTTCCTCTTCAAAGGCTCGATTTTCAACATCCTTCGCAGGGTGGCGTTATGCACGGTAAGTCTGGTTACTTCATTGCGAAGCTCGAAATTCTCGAGCTCGAGCGCCTCGATCGTTCTCGCATCGTCATTGCCGCCAATCTTGAAAATTCTCACGCCCAGATCTGCGGCATAATCAGTCACCCGACTTGACATCATCTACCTCCGCTACCTCCGCGTACACGAGCCCCATGCAACGGCCAGCCCAGCCTCTCCGGTTGTCTCAAATACCCAGACGAATACTATTCCAGATGCTCGCAAATGAGCAAAATATCCTTAACGCCCCCGTCCGCCGCGCATCCACCGCGAGGACGGCAGAAAATATTTGCTTGCACGCCCCCAAAGCTAGCAGAAACCACGCCGATTGCCACCCCTGCTCCTTAGGGGTAGTCGCGCGGCGCGAAATACTCCGGGCCGGTTTGTGGAGAACCTCATTAGGTTAAGGAGCTATAACGCTCGAACGAGATTTGAATGTTGATAACCTCACATCAGGCTCCGCTTTCACACAAAAGTGACGCCCTTCCCCTTGAACGCGCCTCACGATCGTGCTGGATTGATTCCGTGCAGATCGAACCTATGTACCTTTTGTTTCGATGTAGCTCCAATTCATTGAGCGATATCATACGGTCGATCTGTCGCGGGGCGAATTGCGGCGACGGGGATTTAGGCGCTTCTTGGCACGGAGGGTCAACCCGAGGACATCGGGTGGGGGCGATTCGTGACGGGAAGGACGCATGGGTGGCAGAGGGGCCGGCAAAGCCGGTGAGAGACCATGGTGAAGAGGAAGAGGCATTCGGTTCCGGAAATAATGGCGAAGCTTCGTCAAGCCGACGAAATGGCGGCGGAAGGTAGAATTCAAAGCGATATTGCACGCACTCTGGGCGTCAGCGTCATGACGTATCATCGCTGGCGCGCCGGGCGTCCGGGTTTGGAAGGCTTGAACTCCGCCGAAAAACGCGATCAACGCACGAAGGAGGTCACCGCCGGGGCTCAAACTGCGGCGCGCGTCGGCGAGCTGCAGCTGGAGAATTCCCGCCTTCGGCGCTTGGTGACGGATTTGCTTCTCGAGAAAATGCGGCTCGAGGAGGAGATGCTGGCGGTCGGAGACGCTGCGGCCTGAGAGAGCACGAAGCCGCGCTCGTCGAAGGCTCCACATGTTGCAAAGCGCCCCGGATGGCCGATGCGCCGAAGCCGCAGCTCGGCTTTTTCGATCGCACGGGGGGATGCCTGGCAGGTGCCTTCGAGAAGTCTCCGCTAGAGCGGGATGCGTTGACATGGAATTGGCGTAGCCATTTTATCTCTTTGTTTTGACGCATAATCTCATCGCAAAAATAGTCCCCATTTTTGCGGATCATGCTCGAAAGGACTGGTTCTGCGCCGCAATTGCAATGGCGACTGCTGTGGCGATCCGGCTTTCGTTTCCCGGTCGGGATCAGCGCTCGCGCGCCGGCAAGGGATCGCAGCTCACGCGCTTTTCCGCTCGTCCGGCCGATGCGGTTCGCATCGCCCGTTCCTTGAGCTCGCCCCAGGTGCCGAGGATCGCGTCGCAGCGGCGGCATCTGATCGGACTGTCGTCCTCGATCTTGTTGGGGAGACTGATCGCCGGGCTGGCGCATGCCGCGCATAGAAAATGGCTCAAAGCATACTCCACTCAGTGGGCACTCGCTTCGTCCCGATAGGGTTCTGAAGCGTCATTCAACCGCATTCAAACCTTTTGGCTCCGTTCGCCTGGCGATCCACACGGAGCACGATCCCTTAATCCAGTTCGGCCGTTTTCAGCACGATCCGACCCTTGGTGCCGGATGCGTTCAGATTGGGCACCGCTCGACGCCCGGCCTGCCGACGTCTGCCTCCATATAACATTGCTATGTGATGCGCGGGCGTTCGAACGGTACCGATACTGATGCGCAGTGAAACATCCGTGTCAAGACATTCTCGAAACCGAGCAGATTTGTGCCGCGACGCAGCGTGAGCCGCGCGGCCATTGGCCTGCGTTCCGCATGAGCGGCCCGGCGCACGCCTGCTTCTCGTGCGCCCCGGTCACTTGCCAGGCAACACTGCAAGGCGACACTGCACGTTGTCGCGCAAGATAAATATTTGCGAAAATTCCGAAAAGCCGATGCGAGATCCCTCTCCGGTGCGATACGGGCGCTCGAAGGCAGCGATCCGCTCGCCCGGCAGCAAGGTTTTCGGCTCCCGGAGGGGTTGTCGAGCCCTTTTTCGGGGCGTCCGTCCGCGATCGCTGTCCGGCCCTCCGGCGTGGCAGGAATCCTGCATAACGTAATCGACTTGTGATATGTCTATGTTATACCATAGTGTCACCAAGAGAATGCCCCTTTGCCAGGGCTCTTATGCGCGCCAGATGAAATCGTCGACCTTGGGAGTGATTCGATGTTGACCGAGTTGCGTGTATTGGTCACCGGCGGCGCCGGCTTCATCGGCTCGCATTTGTGCGAGCGGCTTGCTGCAAGACGGATACGAGGTTCTGTGCGTCGACAATTTGTATACGGGCGCCCGGCACAATGTTCGTCATCTCTTGGCGAACCCGCGCTTCGAGCTGCTGCGTCACGACGTCTGCTTCCCGCTTTACGTCGAGGTCGACGAGATCTACAACCTCGCCTGTCCGGCCTCGCCGATCCACTATCAGCTCGACCCCGTGCAGACGACCAAGACGAGCGTGCACGGCGCCATCAACATGCTCGGCCTCGCCAAGCGCGTGAAGGCAAAGATCCTGCAGGCATCGACCTCCGAGGTCTATGGCGATCCCTCCGTGCATCCGCAGGCGGAGGATTATTGGGGCAACGTCAATCCGATCGGTCCGCGCTCCTGCTATGACGAAGGAAAGCGTTGCGCCGAGACATTGTTCTTCGACTATCACCGGCAGCATGAGATGCCGGTGAAGGTCGCGCGGATCTTCAACACCTACGGACCGCGCATGCACCCGAACGACGGCCGCGTGGTCTCGAATTTCATCGTGCAGGCCCTCCAGAACAGGGACATCACCGTCTACGGCGACGGCAGCCATACCCGGTCCTTCTGCTATGTGGATGATCTGGTCGACGGCCTCATGCGCCTCATGGGAACTCCGGAGGAGATCACCGGACCGGTCAATCTCGGCAATCCCGGCGAATTTACCATCCGGGAGCTTGCCGAAGAGGTGATCGAGCTCACCGGCTCGTCCTCGCGCATCATCCACCTGCCTCTACCCGTCGACGACCCCAAGCAAAGGCGGCCGGATATAAGCAAGGCGAATGAGCTGTTCGGCTGGAAGCCGAGGGTGCCGTTGCGTGACGGGCTTTTGAAAACCATCGGATATTTCGAACGGCTTTTCAGGGAGGAGCTGGTCAACGTGGTGCGCCCCGTTCTTCATCACGGGTAGGGGCGCCCACCGGACATCCGGCTTCTGGGGTACTACCCATGAATGTTATCCTGCTGTTACGCGGTATGTGTTACGCCTGTGATTTATAAGATTCGGAGGTGGGAATGTCAGGCAACGCCGGCGTATCGGGCGCACATTCTTCCGCACTCGGCGGCAAGGCTCTCGGATTGGACGGCACCGCATTCAACACGGCAGGTCTGGAAAATCTTTCCGTCCTGCTGTTTTGGATCGCGGCCGGCGAGTTCGTCACGGTCGCGGCGACCGCTTACGCGACGAGCCTGAGCTACAGCTACCTCGTTCTGCAGGCATGGCCTCCGAGCGTGACCTATGTGTCGGCCGCCCTGTTCATCGCCTCGCTCGTCCTGCTCGTCTCTCTTGCGTTTCGCCACTATGTCAGCTTCCAGACGCTGCCGCTGCATCGCTTCTTGTGGAACGGTATCGGGGCCGTCGCCCTGGCCTTCTCCTTTTTTCTCTCGACCTTGTTTTTGCTCAAGGTGACCGAGGAATACTCACGAGCCACTTTTTTCATCCAGCTTGTCGCCGTCACGGTGGCGGTCCTCGCGCTTCGCACCATCGGTCATGGCAGGATTCAGGCCGCGATCGCGGCCGGACGCATCGAGGCGCGCCGCGCGATTCTCATCGGCAGCCGGGCGCGGCAGGGCAAGATCGGCAAGCGCCTGAGAGAAGCGGGTGTGCGTGTCGTCGGCTCGTTGCCGTTTCCGAGCAGCGCTTTTCCGAACGCTCATGAGAGCGCGAGTTCCGACGAGCCGCGTTTCGATCGCGATGAGGCGCGCCGCATGATCGAGCTTTGCCGCGCTCAAAAGGCCGACGACGTGGTCATCCTGGCGACGGCCAGCGAGCTTCGCGCCTCGGCGCGGCTTGCCGATGTCTTCTCGGAGCTTCCCGTCGCGCTGCACATGATCCCGGTCGATGCCGAGGATGTCCTGAGCTCGGCTCAGCTCGGAGAGCTCGGGGCGCTGGTCACCATCCAGCTCCTGCATCCGCCGCTCTCCTGCGTTCATCGCGTCCTGAAGCGGCTCTTCGATCTCGCCGCGGCAGGCATCGGACTGCTCCTCCTGTCGCCGCTCCTCATCCTGGTCGCCATCGCCATCAAGCTCGATTCGCGAGGTCCCGTTTTCTTTCGCCAGACACGCCACGGCTACAACAACGAGACCATTCGCGTCCTCAAGTTCCGTTCGATGACCACCACCGAGGACGGATATGCGTTCAGCCAAGCGAAGAGGGACGATCCTCGCGTCACGCGCATCGGACAGTTGCTGCGGCGCTCGAACCTCGACGAGTTGCCGCAGCTGCTCAACGTGCTCACCGGCGAAATGTCGATCGTCGGCCCCAGGCCCCATCCCGTCGCCCTGAACCGGATATTCGAAGAGCACATTTCCCCCTTCTCGCGCCGGCACAACGTGAAGCCCGGGATCACCGGATGGGCCCAGGTCAACGGTCACCGCGGCCAGACCGACACTTTGGAGAAGATGCAGCGCCGCTTCGAATGCGACCTCTACTACATCGAAAACTGGTCATTTTTGCTCGATGTGAAAATCATCCTCATGACCCTGTTCTCAAAATCAGCCTATAGGAATGCGTTCTGACGCCCGGGCTAGCGGGAGGTTTTCATGGCTTCACATGCATTCCACCTGTCGATGTGCTGCGGCGACCTCGAAAAGACGCGACGCTTCTACAAAGACGTTCTCGGCCTCGAAGAGCGCCGTAGCACGCCCACATCGATCCACATCGACTTTTACGGCAGCCAACTCACTCTGCATCAGGTTCCCGGCTACGACGCCGGGAACATCCATCGCGAAGTGGACGCCGAGGATGTTGCCGTGCCTCACTATGGGGCGGGCTTGAGCCAGCCCGAGTTTCATGCGGCTGCGAAGCGTCTCAAGGATGCCGGCGTCGCGTTTTTTCAGGAGCCGCACGTGCGCTTCAAGGGCAAGCCGCACGAGCAATGGGTGCTGTTCGTCTTCGACCCTTCAAATAACGCTATCGAGCTGAAGTCGTTCATCAACGTCCGGCAGGGGGAGTGGATCTAACCCGGATCGCCGCTCCCTTGCCCAGCCTGCAGGCGGAAAAGCCGATGCGGCAGCCTCGCTCCGAGGCAAGCCGAAGGAGGCAGCCGTCGCGATCCACCAAGAGGCGAGACGAAGGTCGGTGCGATCTCGTCGCCGCCGCTCCTTCGCGGCGAGCTGCCCCGCGCATTTTCGCTTCCTCCGGAACCCCATAGGATCGCAGGCATGACCCGACCACGTCATTTTGCGGGGCGCCATTTCCTGCAGATCCCCGGCCCCACCCCTGTGCCCGACCGCATCTTGCGGGCGATCAGCTATCCGCCGATCGATCATCGCGGGCCGGAGTTTCAGAAACTCGGCCGCGCGGTGCTCACCGGCATCAAGTCGGTGTTCAAGACCACCTCGCCCGTCATGATCCATGCCAGCTCCGGCACAGGCGCCTTGGAGGCTGCGCTCGTCAACGTCCTGTCGCCCGGCGACAAGGTGCTGATGTTCGAGACGGGACATTTTGCCGCCCTGTGGAAGAACATGGCGCACAACCTCGGCCTTGAACCCGAACTCATCGCTTCCAATTGGCGCGTCGGCGCCGATCCGGCCGCGATCGAGGCGCGGCTGCGCCAGGACAAAACGCACGCCGTAAAGGCCGTGTGCATCGTCCACAACGAAACCTCGACCGGCTGCGTGTCTCCTATACGCGCCATGCGCCAGGCGATCGATGCGGCGAAGCACCCCGCCCTTCTCGTCGTCGACACGCGTCTCGTCGCTGGCCGCGATCGACTATCGTCATGACGAATGGGGCGTCGACATCACCGTCGCCAGCTCGCAGAAGGGCTTGATGATGCCGCCGGGCCTGTCCTTCACGGCGGTTTCGGCAAGGGCAGTCGAGGCCGCCGGGCGCGCCGGGCTGCCGCGTCATTATTTCGACTGGCGCGCGATGCTGCAGTCGAACGCGCAGGGGTATTTTCCCTTCACGCCGGGCACCAACTTGCTCTTCGGCTTGAAGGAGGCGATCGAGATGCTGCACGAAGAGGGGCTCGACAACGTGTTCGCGCGCCACGATCGGCATGCCGAGGCGACGCGCCGCGCGGTGCGCGCCTGGGGGCTCGAGGTCTGGTGCAGCGAGCCCGAGCATTGCTCATCCTCCCTCACGGCCGCGCTGATGCCCAAGGGGCACAGCGCCGACAAGGTGCGCGAGACCGCGTTGGCGCATTTCGACATTTCGCTCGGCACCGGCCTCTCCAGGCTCGCCGATAAGGTGTTCCGCATCGCCCATTTGGGCGACACCAACGACCTCACCATCCTCGGCGCGCTCGCAGGCGTCGAGATGGCACTCGATATCTCGCGAGGTGCCACACCGGCCGGGCGGCGTTCAGGCCGCCATGAGCTATCTCGCAGGCGCCGCTCGTGGTCGCGACGATGCAGTGGCGCCATCGAGCACGTTTAGGGGGGCGAGCAACGTCGTGGCGCCGTTGCTAACAATCGTCGCGCGTGATCGATTAATAACGGCTTGATCTGGCTTCAATTTTTTGCGGTTATCGAGTATTAGAATTTGCAGAAAAACAGATGGTGAGGGCTGTTTTCTTGCGATTTGGGATACCACTTCGCCCGAATTTCTGATTCACTTCTTCGGGTGATTTGGCTCGGAGGATGTGATGTCGCAGCCACGGGGATGATCGTCAAAAAGAATCTGTTCCGGCGCCGGGCCCCCACCCTCCGCTTGTGGTGCGGCTGATGGCGGGACTGCTGATCCTCAAACACATGCATTTGATCCTCAAATACATGCATTCGCTTTCCGACGAGGCGCCCGCGGAGATGCGTGCAGCCACAGCCGAAAAAGGTAAATCGACCGTGGTTGACGGATAACTCTATCTTAGTTTTTTCGCATGAAGAAATACCTAATCGCTCCCCACACGTAACAGGCTACTTTGTGCTTGTGGGAAAAACCGATGTCTGGCAAATAAGTGTTGCTGCCAGTAATAATCTCTTTCAGCGCATTTTTGCAATCCCAATAGAATGGTCGGCAGAGATCTGGATGCTTGAACAGGTATCGCGCGTATAGAGCCCCATTGGCGGTCATGTACCGACGAAGGAGCGTTTGGCCGACGGTGCTGCCCTTTCTGCCGTGGTAGTGGAAAACCGTCATGTCTGGGACATACTCAAGCGTCGCACCGGCAAGATAGGCGCGATAAAAGAAATCGGTGTCACCGCCTGACCGCATGCGTGCGCCGGTGCCAAAGTCCTCGTCGAAAGCCCCTAGGCGTTCAACGAGTTCGCGGCGCATTGTCATGTTGCACCCATGAATATGCCCGCTAATGCGGTAGTGCTTTGCCGAGTTGTCCTTACGGCTCCAGCGCATGAGAGTGGGGGTCGTGTTAACCGTGAGCGGCAAGTCAGCGGGGTCGCCCAGCTCGATCCGGCCGCCCCGCAATATGAGCTCGGTATCTCCAGCGTCGTGCCGCAGCAACTGCGTGACATATTCCCTGCTCAACTGGCAATCGTCATCGGTGAATGCGAGTAGGTCGCCGCGCGCCGCGCGAAGCGCACAGTTAAGAGCACGCGACAGGCCCGCTTTTGGCTGGGTTAGCAGTTGCACAGGAACGGAGCACGCGGCCGCCCACGCTTTGATGACGGCTGTCGTGTCATCCGTCGAACCGTTATCGACAACCACGATTTCCGCATCGACGGGCGCAGCATTGGCCAAGGCTGCTGAGATGAAGTCCAAACATCCAGCGAGAGCATGCGCCCGGTTTCTGGTGGCAACAATGATCGATAGCTTCATGGCTACCGAGGATTGTTCTCGCTGCGGTAGCCGCGGAAAGCTCCGACATTCCTCACGCTGAGCCTAACTAAGATGAGCAGACGATGATTCAAAATGTAAGAGCCCGCGCCGATGCGATTGAAGCGACGACCTATATAGCATTAGCTGAGCACCGGAGGTATATAGGCATCTTTGATTACCAAATGGTAGCGCTCCCAATGCATTCTATTGTGTTGAAACTAGTTCGTGTGCGTGACGGTTAAGGCTCGCCGACCCAAAATCGGGTTCGTCGAGCTGGCGCCAAAGGGCTGGTGGAGGTTGATCTAAACCACAGCTGGCGAAACGTGGTTTGAATACAGTGGTTTATTGGGTGAATGTGGCGTGCGGTGCTAACCAGTTTGTGAACGAAAGCGTCGCACCCATCCCTTGGCGAGCGCGACGCGATGCGGGCACGGACATTCTCGGGAGCAGCGCGACATTCCGCGACCGGATCTTCTGAAAAGGATGATTTCCGCTGCCGAAACGTTATCCGAAGACCCCCCATTCGTTCGGGTGGGATCTATATGAAATTGATGGACAAGCCCTCTTACCGGCTTGGCTTTGGAATCAGGCTGATCTGCGCTCCCATACGCCTCTTTGTTTTGTCGCATAATCTTATCACAAAAATATTTCCCATTTTTGTGAATCATACTCCACGACAAGGCCGCCTACCTCGGCACTTCCAGCGCATGATCTAAATTCGAAGCCTCATGAAAATCGTTTCCGGAAGGGCTTTGATGAGCGACCATGATCACCAGCCAGACAGGTTTCACATAAACGACCTCACGCGGCTTCTCGACCACGGCGCGAAAGATGGCTTCCGCCACCTGCTTCGCTTCAGCGGTCAGGACACTCGGGAGCGCCATTCCCTTCGTCATGCGTGTGCGAACGAAGCCCGGCAGGATGGTGATCACGCGAATCTCGGTTTTTCCAAAACGGTTTCGCAAGCCCGAGAGGAAGGCCGTGAATCCGGCTTTGCCGGCGCCGTAAACGTAATTGGTCGCGCGACCGCGTTCGCCTGCGACAGAGCTTACGCCGATGATCGTCCCCGTTCCCCGCGCCGCGAGACGTTCAGCGAAGACGCCGAGGATCAGCGCGGGTCCCTCGAAATTGGAGCGGATGACGCTGCTCGCATGACGCGATGTCGGTTTCGGCGAGGCGCTGGGTGCCGAGAAGACCGATGACGCAGAGGATCGCGTCGGGCAAGGCCGGGCAGGTCATCGGCGAAAGCTTCGAACGAGCCGCTCGTCGAGAATGTCGAGCGCATGGATCGAGACCGTCGCGCCCGTTCGGGCGCCGATGTCATCGGCCTCTCGCCGCAAGGCCTCAAGATCGCGGCCCGCAAGAAGATGCGCCACCCGGCCGCGGCGAAGCGAAGCGCGCTGGCACGACCGATGTCGGAGCTGCCGCCGAGGACGAGAAGCGATCTTCGCTGCCTCGTTCTCAGATGGTCCGATCATATGCCGAGCCGCTCCGACAGGCGCGAGGCGATACGCTCGGCGCGCGCCGATTTGCCGCCTGATCTCGCGAAAACGTTGAAGATTCGGATATCCGGCTTCGAAGGTGGCGCGCGATTGGCGCGCGTCCTTGGCGAGATAGATGCGGCCGCCCGGCCGCCGTGACCAGGCGGTCGATTTCGTCGAGGAAGACGAAGATGTCCTTGTCCAGGGCAAAATCGAGCGCGAGCGTGAATCCTTTGCTTGGAAACGACATCAGCCCGGTGGAAGACGGACCGAGCTTTTTCAACACGGCGAGGAAGGAGGCGTTGCCGCGCGCCGCGATGCGATCGAGAATCTCGCCGATCGTATCTTGCGCCTGTTCGGCCGGCACGACGCATTGATGCTGAAGGAAGCCGTTCGCGCCATAGATCCGGTTCCAATCGCGAACCGCATCGAGCGGAAAGAAGAACGCATCGGATGCTGTTCAGAAATGGTCTTCCGGCCGCCGACGCGCCCTTTCGAAAATAGGCTTCGTTGAAGGCCGCGACACTCCAACGGTTGAGCGTGAGACGCGGCAAGTCCCAAGGCACCGCAAGGCGCGCCACTCGTCGCCCGGGAAAGAGCGGGGCGCCGGGCGTGAGCGCCTCGACATCGCTTCTTGAGCGCATGTTCTCCGAGATGGATCAGCGAGCGGCCAAGCGCGCTGCCTTTCGCCAGGCAATCGATCCATGCGGCCGAATAGGTCGCATCGTCATGTTTCGACAAGAGCGGCGAGCGCGCAGGCGAGATCTGGGCGACAACCGTGTTTTGCCGGATCCATCCCGTCTCGACACGGGAGAGCCGAAAGGTTGCGCTCAAGATCGTGCCGGTGAGACCCATGCCGCCGAGCGTCGCCGTCGAAGAGGTCGGGATATTGCCTGGCGGAACAGGTGACGACGCTCCCGTCGGGCATGGCCAGGGACAAAGCTCTCGACATGCTCGCCGAAGCTGCCGGCGCCATGATGATTCTTGCCGTGGACGTCCGCCGCGATCATTCCTCCGACGGTCACGAGTTTGGTTCCCGGAACGACGGGCGGAAAAAAGCCATGCGGAAGAAATGCCGCGATGATGTCCGAGAGCAGAACGCCCGCCTCGACGGTCAATCGGCCGCTCGCACGATCGAAGCTGCAAAAGCGGTCGAGTTCGCGCAACGAGAGGCAGGACGATCATGCCGATGGCGGCGTCGCCATAGGCGCGACCATTGCCCCGCGCGCACAAATCCCGTGAGGTCCTCCTGCAAGCGGGCGGCCTCGACGATCGACCTCGGCTCGATGAGCGCCACCTCGAACCGAGGGTAACGGCCCCAGCCGGTCACTTCCATGTTTTGGCCCTTCGATCGAAGGTGAAATTGCGATCGAGAAGATACTTGGCGAAATTGCCGATCGCTAGTCCGATGACGGCGCCGAGATATTTGGCGAAGTCGGTGCCTCCGATTTTCCAGAACGCGACTTCAAAACTCCAGAAGACCAGGGTCATCGTCACGCTGAATGAACCGTAGAGGAAGATTTTTCGAACCTCTCGCCGGGCACCCCCGTAATCGTCGAAGAATATCCAATTCTTGTCGAAAATATATTTTAAAATAAAACCGACAGCGGTGCCAATCAATATTGATGTCGCCAGAGGTTCCACAGTCGAAAATCTGAATACCACCGCTTGTGTCAGGAGATTCGCGATGCCAGCTACGATCGCGAACAAAACATAGCGCACGGAAAGACTGAGCGAGAGGACGATGGAGGACAGGTTCGCGCAACGCACCGCCTCGCAATCGAATTCAAATGGCGAGCGAACATGATCGAGTGCGATGCAGATGCTCGCCACGATGCTGATGCGGTCCTTCAGCGCGAAAACGATCGGATCGTCGTGCACCGGCCGGCGATGCGCCATCATCAGCATGCGGCTGAGCCAATACATCAGAACCGGGCACACGAGCCAAAGAAGCCTCGGATGGCGATAGAGGGAATGCACCGTGTCGGAGGAGATGTAGAGTGCGAAGACCGTCACGGCGTTGAAGCCGGCCGCGCCGGCCAAGGCGGCGACGATCTGCATGTCGCCCTGCTTGTAGTTGCGGTTGGTCGGGTCCGGCAGATCCCGATCGAGGCGCGTGGCAAGCTCGACGTAACGCTTGATCAAGGCCGAGCGACGTGAAGAGGAACATCGAAAAGGCGAGCAGCCATTCCGAAACCGTGACGCCGATGGCGGCGGCGCCTGCGATGACGCGAAGCGTGTAGAGCATCGCCAGCGCCACGATATCGACCAGCATCTTCTTCTTGAGCCAGACGCTGTAAGAGATCGTCAGCGGCGAAATACGCGAGAAGGATGCCAAGGAACGGCAGCGACACGAGCGCGGCGAGCGCGATCGCGCCAAAAAGCAGGATCGGAATGGCATAGAGCCCATGCAGGAGCGGATGGCGCCCGCCGCAAGGGGTCGCGTCCTCTTGGTCGGGTGTTCCCGGTCGGCGGAAAGATCGATGATGTCGTTGAAAATATAGGCGCTCGACGCACAAAGAGAGAATGCGATCACGGCGAGGAAACAATCGGCAAGGAACGACAGAAGATCGAATTTATGCGCCGTGAAGAGCGGCAGGAAGATGAGCGCGTTCTTGGCGTATTGATGAACTCGCGACGAGCTTCAGCCAGGTGCGAAACTCGGTCTTCGGCGAAGCGAGGAGATCGACGCGCGTCGCCTGCAAGGTTCTTCCGCAGTCGCGCCGCGTCCGCACGCCGATCCGTTTCGAGGCCATCGGCCCATACGTGCAGGTCGGCCCGGTCGTTGCCGATATAGTCGAAGCCGCCCTCGCCGAAGGTTTCGACCAAAAGACGCGCCTTGTTCGGACCCGAAAGGTTGGTGACCGCATCCGAGCCGAACCAGCCGGAGAAGAACCCGAAATGCTCGGCGACGACCGAGACGAAGCGTGCATTGCTAGCAGACGCGATGTAGACCGGCCGACCGGCGCTTCACGGCATCACGAATATTTCTGAAGAACCGCGTCATCATAAGGAAGCGAAGCCGGATCGAGACTGACGCTTCGTGCCACGACATCCTTGAAGTGGGCCTTGCCGCGCAGAAGCGCGAAGAAATTAAGGATTACCGACGAGGGAGAGCTGACGAGCCGTCTGAAATAGCGCTTCGATGAGAAGGTCCGACCTGATAAGTGTGCCATCAAGGTCGACTACAAGCGGCACTTTGCCGTCGACAGTGTTAATCGTCGCGGCGGTCATATGTCACCAGAAGTAGGTCACCAGAAGAAAGCAGCGCTTGGAAAAGGAAAACATAACCATGTCGGTGGCCTCGAGCAATGTTACGTCAATGGTGGTAGGTCACTCAGTGCTATCCTGCGTGATACGGCGAAACGTGAGACTATATGGGGGGCTTCTAGTCAGTTGCTCGAACCGAGGTTGCGGTGAGTTCTCTGTCCTCGCAAGAAGCGCGATCGATGCCCATTACCAAGCAACTCCGCGTGTTCGCGGAGAGCACATGGCATGATCGTGATTTCGTCCGCCCGTTTTTGGCTATTCTCGCGGGTCTTATTGCGATGCTGGTCGCTGAGATCGCCTGTGCGCTGCTCATGACCCATGGCCATTTCGTCTACCCCGGCGGACGCCGCCTATACTCATCTGGCTCTGGCCCAGCAGATCACGCAGGGCACCTATGGTCTTTTTCCCGGCGAGGCGTCAGCACCGAGTTCGACCATTCTTTATCCAGTGCTTCTCGCGCTCTTGCAGCCTCTTGGCCTCGGCACGATGCTGCCCCTTGTCATCAATATCGCTTCCACTCTCGCCGCCGGCGTTTTTGCTCTTCTGCTGGCTCGAGAGTGTTGCGTGCCGTTGGACCGCATTCCGCCTTCTGCGTCTTGTTCTGCTCACGGCCGTTGTCGCGGTCGCGCTCGATCTTCCGGGGCTTGCGATCCTGGGCATCGAGCACTCGCTTCACATCGCGATGACGGTCGCATATCTGCTCGGCCTCGTCCGCTTCGTGAGGCGTGGACGCTGTGACTGGTGGTGGTTCGTCTGCATCCTCATCCAGCCGATCATCCGCTTCGAGGCCGCCGGCATGCTCGTCGCCGACGCACTTATCTTCGTCGCCTTCCGAAGATACGGCTATGCGCTCGCCACGCTGGCGATCGGCTTGGTTTTGGTTGGCGGCTATTCGCTTTTCCTTTATTCGCTGGGTCTGCCGCTGCTGCCGAGTTCCGTGCTTTCCCGCTCGGATTGGTCAAACGCGGCGCTGGTCTCGCACAGCGGCTTCTTCACGGTGTTTTCGACGATCGTGGAGAACCTATACGCGAACCTCAGAAGCTTCGGGGCCGCGCAGATGCTTGGCGGCGTGGCGCTCGCCATGCCGTGGCTCGGTTGGATTTGGACCGATTTGTGGACGGCGTCCTCCTGCAAAGTCCGACCAGATCAAGCTGGTGACGCTCGCTTTCATGGCCTTCGTGACCATGACCCAGCTCACCGGTGGTCGTCTCGACTGGGTGCCGCCGCGCTATGAAGCTTATGTGCTGGCCCTCAACCTTTGCGGGATTGCGATCATCTATCGAGGAGAAGGTGAGCGCCTGGTGCGAGCTGGCCACTTGGCCGCGCGTGTCGGCACTTTGCCTCGCGCTGCTCATGATCTTCTCCGGCTACGCATCGCAGTTCTTCTTCATCGCGGCACGCGCCGGAAAAGAATACGAGGGCTCTTATCAGCTGCATCGGTTCGTAACCGAATTCTACAACCGGCCGGTTGCCGCGAACTTTATCGGCTATATCAACTTCGAGAATCCCAACTATGTTCATGGACTTGTCGGGGCTCAGCTCCGAACCGGCTCGCCAAGCGCGCACGCGGGAGCAGTCACCGGACTGGATGGATGACCTTTTGGCGAGCCGCAGTGTCGGCCTCGCCATCTTGGATTCAACGAATGGGACAAATGTGCCTTCCACCTGGACCGCGATCGCGGACTTGCACCCGGCCGGGCTCTTTGCGGATGACGCCTACCTTCACTACACCTTTTACGCCCGCCGACCGAGCGACATCCCTGCCGCGGCAAGCGCGCTCGACCGACTTGCGCCCACGCTCCCGGCGGGATCCCATTTGAAGCGGACTTACCCTGTCGCAGGGGGCGGCAGTTCCGGTTGAGGAATTTCATCATTCCTGCTGATTGGGAACGGGTCCGCCCCGCCCTTATCCCACGCATTCCTTTCCCAGATCGTTCCCCCTGATCATTTGCCTGCACCAGGGCCGCTATGGTGCCCTCGCGCGGGGTCGCGTGAAGGCGGACTCGTGCCTCCGTTCCATCTTATTTTGGCGCCTAATCTTTACCGGCTCCCTTTTGATCAAGCTCCGGCGATGAAAAAAGGCGCACAACGGACCGGGCCGCAGAAGTTTCGCATTTTTGCCCATCCACTACCCGGTTTGAACCGACATAGGGTGGTATTACATACGGCCCACCTTTGAGTTAACGCCGGAGAGTTCAGATGAACGCCGTGTTGAAATCTACGGTGAAGCGCGTGATCAGGGCCACCGGCTTCGACGTGGTACGATATCCACCGGTCAAGCGCGCCTTCCAGTTTTCCGTTGGACTTCACCGAGGAGGAAATTGCCCTCTGTACAAAGGTGAAGCCGTTCACACTCGGTGAGCACATCGCCATCCAAATGACCGCAACGGCTGTCGAATACATCGTGAAAGGCGGCATTCCAGGGGCCATCGTCGAATGCGGCGTTTGGCGAGGCGGCATGATGATGACAGCCAGCTCACACTCTGCTCAAGCTCGGCGATACCAACCGGGAGATCTTCCTTTATGATACGTTCGAGGGAATGCCGGAGCCGACCGAAGCCGATGTGAACTTCTGGGGCAGTCGTCCCTTCGAGTCCAAGGAGAGGAGGGACCCGGACGCCGGCGAAAGGCACTTGCAGGCGTCTTTCGATGACGTTAGGAGGGCGCTCTACAGCGTCGGATATCCGAAGAACAAGATTCACTTCGATCAAGGGGCGCATCGAAGAGACGGTGCCGAGAGTCGTTCCCGACAAGATTTCATTTCTTCGGCTCGACACCTGCTTCTACGAGTCGACCAAACACGAGCTTGTTCATTTTTTCCCTCGCTTGTCGAAGCGAGGTGTCCTCCACGTCGATGATTACGGCCTTTGGAAAGGATGCCGTCAAGCGGTGGACGAATACATGCATCAAGCTAACCTCAATCTTTTCTTCGTGAGAATAGGTCGACACGGCGCGCGCATGGCGATCAAGATGTAGATTGCAGTGATTGGGACCGCGTCGGATGACGATCTATCTTTATCCGCAAAAGCTTCCGCATTGCTCCAAACAGCTCGCCGCGCCCTGTCCCGCTAATTGAGTGTCGCAGCTGGGACTACCAAAGGGATCCAATTATTCTATCGAATTCCGGCGGATCGAATTGTCCAAATCCCGATCTCGGATAGAATGTCATCTCACCGAACAGCGGCTGCCCGTCGATTTCATATAAATCCACCCGAACAAACGGGAGATCCTCGGCCAGCGCCTCAGCAGCGGCAATCATCTTCTCCAGCGAGGCCGGGCGGGGAATTTCGCGCACCTCGCGGGGATGTCCTTCCAAATCGATCGCAAAAGGCAACCGGTTCCAATCGCGATCAAAGAATGCACCGCTTAGGGTGGGTCTCCCTGTCGGTATCGACATGAATAAATTCGACCTTTCCCCTGAAGACCCAAAGCTTGTAGTCCCAGGGGAGAATCCTGTCGTGGCTGATAAAGGGTTCTACCAAAATCTGTGGTTCTATTTGGCTGTACAGCCACTCGCCAAGGTGATGGCCGAATGTATACCGCATCCAATCATTGCATTGGCGCTCAATCCTGGGCCAGTCACGCTCGGCTTCGGAACGCACAAATATATTCCACCCCGATCCACTATTTATCTTGATCACGAATGGCATCGGCCAAGTCCGGTCCTCGCGAGGAGGGAGCTCTTTGGCCAGACCAAATCGTCGGAATGAGCCATCTCTCGCCTAGCTTGGAGCGAACAAAGTCTTTTACCAACACTTTGTCAGCTCGGAGCGGTAGTCTAGGGTCTCGGTCAAAGATTTTTCTCGCTTGAATTTTTTCACTTAAAGTCTTTGGAGCTATAAAGTTGAGAGGCCGATGAAAGGCTTTCCAGAACTCCCGAACGCAAAACAACATAATTCGCAATTTTTCCGGGACCAACTTGCGTAATATGCGTTTCCCTCGGACCATAATCCTATCGCGTTGCGTCCTCCCAAGAACGATTGCGAACGCTTCGTTCATGAACCCGTCACTCCCAACGCATCGCCGAACTAAACCGCCTCGCCGATCTAGCGGTCGACGAGTCGCGCGCGATCACCGCTTTGCGGCTCGACCCTCGGCCGCGATTTTGAAGTCATTCTATGATTCCGAGCGGATGAGGAAACCTTACCCATTTGGGTTACTCAAGAATGGGGTGAGCGACAGCTTATAGCGGGATATCGGCGAGTAGGCGCCGGTTCGCAGCGAGGCGCTACCTCTGCCTGCGCGTGAAGCACGTGCGCTTACCTCCAGCTTGCGTAGACGGCAGGTTCGTTAACCGGGCGCGGGCGCACAATAAGGACAATAAGGACAATAAGGAGAGCCGAGCGCTCGGCGGGACCCGCTCCCTTCCCGCGCCCGCCGTCCGGATCGGTCCTGGCTTTCGCGATTCTCGACGAAATGCCAATCCTCCTGGATTGCCGTCCGATCGGGGCGACATACCGGTCGAAAAGAAGTATCGAACCGAGATGCTGTTCTCCATTGTCATCCCCACTTACAACCGCGCTGAATTGCTCAGGCAGGCAATTGAGTTGGCGGTCGGGCAGACATATTCGAACCGTGAAGTCCTGGTCGTCGATGACGGATCGGAGGACGATAGCCGGAGCGTAGTAGCAGGATTTCAGCCCCACGTTTCCTATTTGCGCCAGCATAATCAGGGCAAGTCGGCTGCGGTCAACCTGGGCATTACCAGGACGCGAGGAAATATCATCGTCGTTCTGGATGACGATGACATCCTCCCTCCCTGGGCCATCGCCAGACATGCGGAAGCCCTCATGCGAAGCCCAGGCGCGAGTTTTTCCTACGGCCGCTTTGTGCGCTTCAAAGGACAAAACCCACCCTCACCCTCGGACATGCTCGAAGAGGAATTTGTGCCAATCCGCGACCCGCGTCGTCTTGTAATAAAATTGATGGAAAGTTGCTTTTTGACCAATCCTACTTGGGCCGTGCGAAGAGATGCGCAGATGAAGGTCGGATTATACGATCAACGTCTACAGTATAGCCAAGATTACGACATGGTTCTCAAGTATGCCAAAGAGGGCGAAGGCGTATTCGTCGATGATTGTGTCCTCTATCAACGCAAACATGAATCGCTTCGCGGTCCGCGGCCTGAACAAGCGCTCGCAACGGACACCATCGACAAGTGGATCAAATACGACGCGCTTATCTTCGAGGAAATCGATCGGAATTGGGATCTGGCCGATTTTCGGCCCTTCCCGATGAATGCATCGCCAAAACCGGATGAACCATCGCCTTGGCTCCAGAAGGCAGTGATCCTGTTTCAACACAAGGTCTATGACGGCGCCATGCGAGCGCTTGATGAATATCGGCGAGTGCTCGAACGCCGCTCCCCGGTCCGCCTCGAATACCCAATTGCGGCCGGCCTCCTGGGCTGCCGTTATGGAATACAAGATCTTCTGCATAACGACGAACTTGGCATCGGGATCGCGAAGGGGTTAAGGAAGGCGCGGTTGCCGTTCTTAATGCGGGTCGCGCTAGGGTCACAGATTCGATGGCGGATCCGAGGTTCCGTTCTTAACGGCGACTTCGCAAACGCGCGCAAGATGCTGCAATTTTCGCTCCGGGCTTTCGGGAATTCAGCGACCGCTACCGTGCTTGGTTCGGGCTACCTGGCAGGAAGGGGTGAGTGGATGCGCGCCGCTTAGATGATCGCGTGCTGAAGCATCGAACCCCAAATCACCAAGCTCTTTTGTGCTCAGATTATAGCGAAGCTACTCAGCTGGCCCATGTTCCTTCGCTCGAAATCGCCGCGCTTCGAGCCAAAGGGACGCCGACATTTCTCATGCGATCTCGAAACGCCACCCGCGGAAATCGTGGGCGCCGATCTGATCACCGCGACAAGTGGTTTCACCCACACCCTCCGGCGTCTGATTGCGTGGACTACGGCAGATATCTCGGGACAGCGCAGGGTCAGCGCGAGTTCGCCCGCTTGTAAAGGGAGCCGCTTCACTCGGTAGAGTACCGGCCAGAGAGCGCGGCTTTGATCGAATTTCGTAGCGCCAGCTCCCGAATTCGTCGACCCCCCCGCCAAAGAACGCTCGCCCTTCCACGATATCGTCCAAAATGGAGCGAGCCCACCATTCGAAGACGCGCTGAAGAGCAGCTCCTGGGAATTCAGCGTGGCGGCAGCCGATTGCTTGGCCTACTCCGCTGCCGCTGTCGCAAGGTCTCAAATGCCTGCGCCCGCCATAATCGAGGACCGTGGATCAACGCGGTCGCGCGGCCCGGCAGCTTCGGGCGGGAACTCATTGAGAAATTCCGTCAGTGCGTGACTTGCGTGGATCGCGCGAAGGACGATTTGATCGAAGCTTTTCCAGGTGTCGAAGACCTCCGTCGCCTTCAGGCTGAAATCGGAACCACACGGCAACGCCCTGCAGTCAAACCGATGACGCACGGCAACCATAATCGCATCCGCAGATCCGCGTCTCTTGTCTGAGGGACCGTTGGGGTCGCGAGTACCGATAAATTAACTCCAGGGCTGACGCCCGCACGGATTAAACTGGTTTGCCGATCCATCGATGGCCGAATGCTTGGGCGCGATGAGGATGAGACGGGTCGACGCAATCCGTCCTGCTACTTGGTTTTACTGCACACCATACCCGAAAAAATAGGCCTGCTTGGACGCCCATGCGGTGGTACGGCCGCTACAAACATCCCGTGACAGATGGATGCACCTAGGGTCACGAAGGCCTCACATTGCCCGTCAAAATTTAACACAAACGAAAGCATCATTCGTTAATGCGATCTCATACATTCAAAGCAAGTGCAGAGTTTGTTGAGTGGCTATTGATCCGAGAAAATCTTCGGCTGAGGCTCGAGCCTACGGCGGAGACTTCAACGCTCGGGAGCTCCGACAGGAGGGACCGACTAGGCCTCCCCGGCTGGCCCGTGCCGTCGATCGCAGGCGGCTCTCGGGGCCATTCGTCAGCATTCTTATTAACAACTACAACTACGCCCGCTTCCTTGGGGCCGCCATCGACAGCGCCCTTGAGCAAGCCTATCACAAGGTAGAGGTCATCGTTGTCGACGATGGTTCGACTGACGGCTCTCGCGAAATAATCGCGAGCTATGGCGAGCGGATCACCGCCGTTCTCAAGGGGAATGGGGGGCAAGGTTCGGCCTTTAACGCTGGCGTCGCGGCTAGTCGCGGCGACATTTTGTGTTTTCTCGACGCCGACGATTTTTTTTATCCGGACAAGGTGTCGTACGTTGTGGAGGCTTTTCGCCAGCGCGGATTGAATTCAAGGCCGATGATGGTTCATCACCTTTTGACGCAGAGCGACGCGAAAGGCGAGGGCGTTGAGGCACCTGCGATGGGTGAAATCCACGACTCGCCGTTGAACCGTTACGCGTTTGCCCAGCGACATCGCTTCGTCTGGTATGAAGCCGGTCCCACCACCGCAATATCGATCAATCGGGCGCTCGCAGGTCGGCTATTTCCCATTCCCGAGCGTGGAGTTCGGATCTCGGGAGACGACTTCGTCGTCTGCGGTGCGTCGCTTATCGGCGAAGTGTACTCAATCGGCAAAAAGCTCGGGGGTTATCGGATTCATGGAAACAACAATTGGCACCTCTCCGAGCGAAAGAAATCTTCGGAGTTCGTCGAGACGCTGCAGAGCTATCTCAACCAGAAGCTCGTCGAGAACGGCAAGTCACCGGTTATTGAGTTTGGCGATTCGATTTATGCCTGGTCAGGTCTTATAGACGACAGGCACTGGGTGAAACTCGGTTGGCATATGCTCAAAATCGCCGTAAAGGATCGTGATACGTACACGCTTTCATTTATTTACCACCGAGTGATTGAGATCGGGATGATAATTATGAGCACGCTGAGACGGAAACGTGACGGACTTCTCCGGCAGATCCTAGGGCGCCGGCATTCGCCTCGATAAATATTCGCGCGACAAAATGATGCAGCACATCGTCGTCATCGAACCAGGGCGGCAAGAGCGCAACTACTGGCTTGATCTGTGGCGTTACCGCGAGCTTTTCCAGGTACTTGCGTGGCGCGATCTTTCTGTTCGTTACAAGCAAACCGTCATCGGCGTCGCGTGGGCGTTGATCCGGCCGTTCCTCACCATGATCGTGTTCACGGTCATTTTCAGCCGCCTCGCCAAATTGCCATCGGACGGAACGGCACCTTACGCGCTGATGGTGTTCGCTGGCATGCTACCTTGGAGCTTCTTTTCGACCGGTTTGACCGAAGCGTCGAACAGCCTCATCAACAACTCAAACCTGATCAGCAAGGTTTATTTCCCGCGGCTGATCGTTCCTACTGCGACCGTGGTCGTCGCGTTTGTCGACTTCCTCATCAGTTTCGGCATCATGATTCTGCTGATGGGTTGGTACCGCTTCTTCCCGGATTGGCGCATCCTGCTTCTTCCCCGTATTCGTGCTATTCGCTTTCGTCGCCAGTATCGGCCCCTCGCTTTGGATCACGGCGCTCAATGTGAAATACCGCGATTTCCGCTTCATCATACCTTTCATTGCGCAATTCGGTCTCTACGTGTCGCCTGTTGGTTTTTCGTCGAGCATCGTACCGGAAAAGTGGCGTCTGCTTTATTCCCTCAATCCGATGGTCGGGGTCATCGATGGCTTCCGGTGGTGCATCCTTGGCGGCCAAAGCGCTCTATATCTTCCCGGCTTGGCGGTCAGTGCCGGAGTCGCTGCCTTTTTCCTTTGGTTCGGCATTCGGCGTTTCAGAAAGACCGAAAAAAGCTTCGCGGACCTTATCTGAGTGATTGCTCTGCCATGACCGATACAGTCATCACCGTCGAAAACCTATCGAAGAGCTACCTTGTCGGACATATCTCCGAGCGTCGGCATCATAACTACACGGCATTGCGCGACGTCGTCGCGCACGGCGTGCAGGATTTTGCTCGTAAGGCTGCCGACATGCTGCGCGGGCGCCAGGTCGTTCAAGGAGACGAGATCGAGGAATTCTGGGCCCTCAAGGATGTGAGCTTCGAGGTCAAGCGCGGGGAGGTCATCGGCATCATCGGTCGTAACGGCGCCGGCAAGAGCACTCTTCTCAAGATATTGAGCCGGATCACCGAACCGACACGAGGGACGCGTGCTGCTGCGCGGTCGCGTCGCGAGCCTGCTCGAGGTCGGCACCGGCTTCCATCCCGAGTTGACGGGCCGCGAGAACATCTTCCTCAACGGTGCCATTCTGGGCATGACGCAACGCGAGATTCGAAAGAAATTCGACGAGATCGTCGCCTTTGCCGAGATCGAGAAATTCCTCGATACGCCGGTGAAGCGCTACTCCTCCGGCATGTATGTTCGGCTGGCCTTCGCTGTCGCCGCCCATCTCGAGCCGGAAATTCTCATCATCGACGAGGTCCTGGCGGTCGGCGACGCGGAGTTCCAAAGAAAATGCCTCGGCAAGATGCAGGATGTCGCGTCGCGCGAAGGGCGAACGATCTTATTCGTAAGCCACAATCACGCGGCGATTCGCAGCCTTTGCAGCCACGCGTTTGTGCTCAGGTCAGGACTTGCCACCCAAAAGAAGGACGTTGCCTCGGCACTCGATGACTACTCGTCCGAGTGGCAAGCCACGCTGCCGTCGACCTGGACTCGCCCAGCCTCCCTCGCCAAGCGCAAAAGCTGGTTCGAAAAAATACAAATATGTCTCCTGGGAGCGCAGCCCAAACACGAAGCTCGAATGCAGGTGCGATATTGTGTGCGAAGGAACTAATAGCCCGGTGTTCATATCCGTTGACTTCGTCGATCGAAATCTCGGCGTGATCATGCAGGCGGAGCCAAAGACCCAGCCCTTCATCGGCTCCAAACCGGGCAAATACCGTGTCGATCTTTCCATCGATCTGCCGCCTTTGGTGCCCGGCATATATTGGCTGAGATTTTGGATCGGAACGCACAACACGCGTAACCGTCGACAATATTAAGCAGGCTGTGGCATTCGAAATCGTCGATAATCCTACCCCCCAACGGAGCTATCCTTACACGCCCGACCACGGTTCGGTCGTCCCACCGTCCCGTGCCCTCGTGACACGTCTCGAAGCTCCTCAGACCTCAATCTCCGCGGTTCCAAGGGTGACTTGAATTCACGAACTCCAATCACGGTGCTGAACGTTCCATGACTGACACCGTCATCAGGGTCGAGAATCTCTCGAAGAGTTATCTCGTCGGGCACAGGCTCCTCAAAGGATATCAGCGCCATTTGACGCTGCGTGATGTCGTCGCACATGGCGTCCACGATTTCGTGCGAAAAGCGGCCGACATGCTGCGCGGCCGTCAGGTGGTGCAGGGAGACGAGATCGAGGAGTTCTGGGCGCTCAAGGATGTCAGCTTTGAGGTGAAGCAGGGCGAAGTCCTCGGCATCATCGGTCGTAACGGTGCCGGCAAGAGCACGCTTTTGAAGATTCTGAGCCGAATCACAGAACCGACCAGCGGCCGCGTGCTTTTGCGCGGACGGGTTGCGAGCCTCCTCGAAGTCGGCACCGGCTTCCATCCGGAACTGACCGGCCGCGAGAACATCTTTCTCAACGGCGCGATTCTGGGCATGACGCGAACGCGAGATCGCAACGGAAATTCGACGAGATCGTCGCCTTCGCCGAGGTCGAGCGGTTTCTCGATACGCCGGTGAAGCGCTACTCGTCTGGCATGTATGTGCGGCTTGCCTTCGCGGTCGCGGCGCATCTCGAGCCGGAAATATTGGTGATTGACGAGGTGCTGGCAGTCGGCGACGCGGAGTTCCAGAAGAAATGCCTGGGGAAAATGGACGACGTTTCACAGCGCGACGGGCGGACGGTTTTATTCGTAAGCCACAACATGGAGGCGGTTCTAAAGCTCTGCAAGTCTGCCCTACTCCTCGATGGAGGGAAGCTCGCGGCGAAAGGCAACACGACAGATGTATTGGATGTATACTTGGCGGGCCATATATCTCGTTCTGGGACAATCGACTTGCGCACTATGTCCCGCCCTAGCTTTTGCTTGGCAAAATCTCGTGTTGCTGAGATTTCGTCGGGTAATCAGAATGGCAATTGGATTTTCCCTTTCGGCGACCCGATAACGCTCGAAATATGCGTCGAAACCCAAATTCCGGTCGACGACATCGAATTAGCAATTGGCCTATTCTCAGCTCGTGGATTTGAGGTGACCTCCTGGACAAACCGATGCTCGCGAACCGCAGTTCCATTGCGGCCGGGTTCGAATTTGCTTCGTGTTGAATACTCGGACATGCTGCTTTTGCCAGGCCACTATTCATTCGGTATTGGTCTGCGTTCTGAGCGTGGAATTGAAGATTATTTGTCCAACGCAGCCAATTTCGAGATCGTCGCAAGCGCGATGTCGGCGGAGATTAGTACGCAAGGGTTTGGTGGTGTATTGGTGCCAAGAGCTAAGATCTTTTCATTTGATGAAAATAAATCCGCAAACTCTCTGCACGTCGCAGGTTGATGCTAGGAAAGACGGCACGAGATGACATAACCACAATTGCCTTGGACTGATCACTGACCTAATTCTCACCGAGGTTGGCTGCTGTCGTGACGCGGGTGCGGAAATGCTGGTTCGCTTACGTGTCGATCCTGCCCGATGCAAAAGCAGCTGGCGGCACTGTCGTGTGTGATGAAAGCAGATCAGGAGCGCGAATTGAGCACCAAAGTGCTGCGCGAAAGGATTATCGCGTTCTATCTTCCCCAGTTTCATCCGATTCCTGAGAACGACCGATGGTGGGGGACGGGGTTTACTGAATGGACCAATGTCGCAAAAGCGAAGCGGCTCTTTCCGGGTCATGAGCAGCCACGCTTACCGGCGGATTTAGGCTTTTATGACCTAAGAGTGCCGGAAACACGCGCTGAACAGGCGCGTATGGCGCGTGCAAGCGGCGTCGAAGGCTTCTGCTATTGGCACTACTGGTTTGGTCATGGTCGGCGCATCTTGGAACGACCTTTCCATGAAATACTGGCAAGCGGCGAGCCGTCATTCCCATTCTGTCTTGCCTGGGCCAACCAATCCTGGACAGGCGTATGGCACGGCGACCCCAAGTCGGTTCTGATCGAGCAGAAGTATCCTGGCCCTGAAGACGAGGAAGCGCATTTTCATTGGGCGCTGAATGCCTTCCGCGACCCTCGCTACATGACGGTGAACGGCAAGCCCATCTTCTGCGTCTTTGCACCGCAGGAGATGCCATCGACCGCCTCCTTCACCAGGCACTGGAGACAGCTTGCCGAACGGGCTGGGCTTCCCGGCCTGTACCTGGTGGCGGTCTCGCAGGTCACCCAGGAGTTGGGTATTGATCCGTACCGCAATCCCACAGTCGATCCTTTCGATGCAGTAACGCAGCTTACGCCGTTAGACTATATTGGTACGTAAGCTCAAACGGAGACGTTTCGATTTGATTTATCGCTGGAAAACCAGAGATTTTGTAACGCGGTTTTCGCCCTGGGCCGCCAAATACAAGCGACCTGTTTGCTTTGAATATGCCGATGTCGTCGAGAAGACGCTGAACAACATCCCCCCAGGCGTACGATTTCTTCCGCAAATCATGCCTAACTGGGATAACACTCCCCGATCCGGACAACGTGGCACCGTTTATGAGAATTCGACACCCCAACTTTTCGCGCGCCATCTCGCCAAGGCGGTAGCCATCGTCAAGGATCGGCCGCAACAAGAAGCCATCATATTCGTCAAAGCCTGGAATGAATGGGCGGAAGGCAACTATCTTGAGCCGGATGCAAAGCACGGACGAGGCTATCTAGATGCTATGCGGCATGTATTAGGACTGCATCGGTGCGAAAGCGCTGAATGCGCCGCTGAAAAAAGTGAGCCCGCTACCCGAGGCAATTTGTCATCAGACTGATGAAGAATTGATTTCTGCTCAATCCCTGCTGGGCAGTACGGAGGGCAGCGGGTCCAAAGATACACCCTCACTACTAGTCTTAGTCTAGAGGGACATGATGGTTGCAATCGGCTGGAGCTCTTAGCGACGCGCGTAAACGTCCATGAATAATTGGGCATTACTCATCGCGAACGCGTAGAATTCCTCAAGCTTAGCACATACCGCGTTCGCAGGCTCGTAGGTAAGAGACCCATCATGCTCGCCGGGCATAGCAGCGATTTGGGTGAAGCCGCGCAAGAACTCGATCACAGTTCGGTGATCACTGCCGAATTGCGCGATTAGAAACGGGGAGAATTCGATGATCACGAATTCCGCCTGCGCCAGAACCTGTGCGCCCCCGTCAATCACAGTAGGTTCGGCGCCTTGAACATCGATCTTTGCCGCAAGTGGGCTGATGATATCGTCGAGCAGAGCATCGAGCGGCATCGCTCTGACCTCGATTACACGTCGGCCGCTGCTCTTCCCGTTTAGGATCCGGTGATCGCCAAGGTTGCCATCATTCGCAAGGCCAAATTGCAATGTCGCTTCTCGGTCGAATAGAGCGAATTGATACGTAGTGATGTCTCCATTTGGAGCATTGCGGCATACATTGTCTCGGAGATTTCGGTAGTTCGTTGGATCGGGTTCGAATGCAATGCAGTGTACTTTGGCGTTCTGGGCAACTGGAACAGTCGTTAGCCCAATGTTGGCGCCGGCGTCGATGTAAGTGCCGGACCGACCTTCAAAAAAAGCGATTAGCTCGACATTCGTTCGCCTCGCCCAAGTGCCGCTCCTCGCATAGATAGGCAAAATCATTTGATCTTCTATCGCACTCTGGAAGCGACCCCACTCTCCTTCCACTAGAAACCCGCCAATATTAGCTCGTGCGGCCTGGCGCGTTAGAACTCTCTGGTCCATACCCATGCGCTCGGCCAATGCATCAAGCGCAGCTAAGCGCGCGCCCGGAGGCAGCCGCATCACCATTGACTGAAGCACTCTCTTTGTACGCTGTTTAATCCTATAAGTAACCGCCATCTGCGTCTCGACCCGATTTATCATTTTACGCCAGAACATAGAACCACAAACACTACTGTCGTATCTGCTCTATCCTGACGAGCGTGCTTTTGGAGCGCCGGCATATCGCTCGAGCCGTTGCTCGATCCGATCGGTCGCCGACTTTAGCGACCACTTTTCTTTGACCAGCTCACGGCCGGTCGTGCCGATCTCGCGTGCGAAGCCTGTGTCAGTTCGAAGTCGCGTGATGGCAAGCGCGATGCTGGGCGGGTCAGGATCCGCCAATAGGCCGTTTACCTCGTGCCGAACGGATTCCCTGACGCCGCCCTCAGGGACGGCTACGACTGGCAGGCCACAGGCATTCGCCTCTAGGGGGGCTAAGCCGAATGGCTCGAGACGCGGTGTGTATACCATGGCAACGGCGCGGTTAAGCAAGTCAATCACCTCTTCGTCGGAAATGGCAACGCGCAGGTCAAGCATGACATCCCGCGCTTTCGCTAAGTCCACCATCGCGTCGCGATACCCTGGGGACGCGATGTTGCCAACCCAAACAAGTCTCGGTCTGGGCGCGGCTATGGAGCCCACCGCTTCAATCACCAGAGCCATGTTCTTTTCGGCGGTCATCGATCCCAGGCCTATGACGTAATCCTCGCGTGGCAGTTTTCGATCGTGGAAATGTTCGGCGTCGATGCCCAGATAGCAGACATCCGCGTCGACCCCATAGGCGCGCAGGATGCTTTCGCGGCTGAAATACGAGTTCACCAGAATCTTAGTGAACGCTGTCGCGTTGTTCACTTCCTCCCGCGCCTGGACTCGCCAATTGCGGATTGATCGCCAATCGACAAAGCTGGAACGCCAGCTCGACGGTCGCAACAGTGATCGATTGTGAGCGGGCGGTGCAAGCCACCTGAGCCGCGGCAAGGCCTCGTAAAGCCAGCGATAGGGCTCTCCTTGATAGATGACACTCGGGAGATTGACGTGGCGGCCGATCGACGTTGCCCTGAAGAATTGGCAACTATTCGCGAACAAAATGTCGAACCCGCCGCGATTGATCTCGTCGGCACACTTCCGGCAGTGAGCGTCCATGGCCTCAAGCGATCGCTCGACCGCAAGCGTGATCTGCCATCGGTCGCTGCGGCGGCAATGAGCCGGCCACGCCAAATCCACGGCATGCTCCTGGACGAGGCTGTCGAGTGGCAGAAACTCGCGGTTGGCCGTAGGAGGACACCACGCTTCGATCGTATGCCCCCGGCCCACAAGCCCGCGCACATGCTCATAAAGTGCGCGCTTGCCTCCACCGCTTGGTAAGTTGTGCCAGACTGCGATCCTCATTCATTTCCCTCCGCAATGGCGGCAAAATCTCCTCTCAAACTGCCTTTTACCTTATTTGCAGCCGCCTCAGCACATTTCCTTGCAAATAAACGAGGGTGTGCACACGAAATTCCGTGGGCGATGACAGTGCCGGCAATCAACACATTGGTCACGCCCGATCCCATTCAAGGTTGCGAGAAGGGCTTGGGCATTGATACGATACCGAGCCGCCGCCTTTGCAGCCTCGTTCACGGGAAGGTTTCCGCCCGATCTAACCCAAGTCCCGCTCTATCTTTTGGTGAGAGCGGCTCGATGTCGCCATGGCTCCAATCGATCCCCAAGACAGGATCGTTCCATAGCAAAGTCCGCTCTTGGTCGGGACGGTAATAGTCGGTGCATTTGTAGAGGTATTCGGTTCCGTTCTCAAGCGCCGGAAATCCACGCGCAAAGCCGGGGGGCATTCAGAGCATCCGTTTGTTGGCCGCTGGCAGAAGCGCGCCAGTCCATTTTTCCAAAAGTCGGAGAGGACCTTCGAAGGTCGATGGCCACCTCGAAGGCAGCTCCCGCGACCACACGCACGATCCTCCCTTACGGATTGGCGATCTGATAGTGCAGTCCGCGCAGCGCCTTGGATGATCGACTGTGGTTGTCCTGGACGAACCGAAAGTCGAGCCCAACCGTGTGAAAAGTCTCCGCTTTCCAGCTCTCAAGGAAGAAGCCCGATCGTCATCGAATACGCGCGGCTCGATGAGCACGGCACCCGGAAGATTCGTCTCGATCAGCTCCGTGCGCCCTTGCCTTCGAGTAAGCCCAGCAGGTAGTGCCCGCCAATACTCCTTGCGCAGGGGATCGGCGCTTCTCGCGAGCTGCGCGTCATTGATGAATTTCAACCGCCAGGCTATTACGGCTATCCGTATCTTTACGAAGACGCGGCTTGTTTTTCCCGTACTGTCAAGGTCTGGTGCCGTATCGCGCGTCACTATGAGCTCCCCCAGGACTAGGAGGAATTGGCGATTGCAGCCGTGCGGTGAAGGGGACATGAAGGGTAGCATCAAGAGAATGGCGCAGCAGCTTGGACTTTCCGACCGCGTGGTCTTTCCTGGTCACATGGCAGTCGAGGATATTTGGGCGATCAAATCACGCGCTCGTGATGCCCTCGCGATTTGAAGGGCTGCCTTTAACGCTCGCGGAGGCCCTGCTGTGCGGGCGCAGAGTGGTCGCAACCGGCGTGTCCGGCAATTCGGAAGTCATCGAAGACGAGGTAACCAACCGGCTTACTCGCAAGCGCGCCCACCTGCCTGCCTTGCTCGAGGCGCTTGAGAGATTTTGGGTGAGACAAGCGGAAGTGGAGGAGATTGGGAAGTTGGCGGCGAGACGAATTCGTCAGCGGGTTCCGATCGATTCCATCCAAGTCTTCTCGCAGAAGATACAGCAACGCATTTGCTGCATACGGGGACGCGATGGAAATTAGCGTCGTTATTTGCGCCCATAATCCGAGACCGGCATATCTTCGCCGCGTCCTGGATGCGCTCTGCGCACAGACTTTGGCGAAGGAAGAATGGGAGCTGCTGCTCGTCGACAATGCCTCGCCGGTTCCCCTTGACTCTGCTTGGGACCTATCATGGCACCCTCACGCGCGGCATCTGCGTGAGGCCGTGCTTGGGGTGGCGATCGCACGACGCACCGGCATGCGGTCGGCCTCGGCGGATTTGATCGTCTTCGTGGACGACGACAATGTTCTTGATGCTAATTACCTTGAGGAGGCGTTGCGGATAAAGGCAGAGAGGCCGGAGCTCGGAGCTTGGGGCAGCGGCTCAATCATCCCGGAGTTTGAATCGGTGCCGAGTGAGTATGTGCAGAAACTAGTGCCTTATCTGGCCCTTAGGGATGCAACTGCGCCTCGTTGGGGCAATGTCCTGCCCTGCGTCGACATTACACCATGGGGAGCCGGCATGTGCGTGCGTGCTACTGTGGCGACAGCCTATCGCAAGTATTGCGAAAGCACCCCAATCCAACTTGTTAGCCGGCGTGGCAGGCAGGTGCTAATGAGCGGAGAAGATGTCGAGATGTGTTACGTCGCTTGCAGTTTAGGTTTCGGTGTCGGAGTATTTCCGAACCTGAAAATTATTCACCTCATTTCCCAGGAACGTATATCAGTCGAGTATCTTCTTGGGATATTCGAAGGTACTCTCACCTCGAACTGGATCCTCGCCTATAAATGGCGTGGAATAAGTCCTTTTGCTCATTCCGTTCCGCGGAAGTTGTTATCTTTGTGCAAGCAGACGCTGATGCTGCGTGGTATCGACCGGCGTATGTATTTTGCCGGCCTGCGAGCTGCCGCTTCGGCGAAGCGCTTCATTGCCGCGAGCAAGCTCAGCCGAGCAGCCGCTCTCGAGACAGAAGCTAATGGGGTCGTTGAGGCTTGAGAGTGAGCCGATAAAGCAGAGGCCATATGAAGAATATCCCCGTCACCGGCGGCGCCGGGTTTGCCAGAAGCCATGCTTGCAAGGCGTTGGCCCGCGCCGGATATAGGCCCGTGACCTTCGACCTTCTCGCGCTAGAAATCTCTTGGGGTGGAAACCGAAATATTCGGGACTAGATGAACAAATCACGCATGCCTGGAAATGATTCCGCGACGGGATGCAAAGTAAATCAGCTGGTTGAATGGGGATTGGAGCCCTGCACCGAGCCGACCCCAAATCCGCTGACGCAACCTTGGCTACCCAGCGTCCGCTGACCAACGGTTAAGCCTTATGTCGCCGCGGATCCGCTTACCGACCGTCCTGCTCGCGATCGTGCTCAGCGCGTCCGCGATCATTGTCCGATCGGGCAGCCGTCGATAAAGGGCGATGGCTTCGTGACCATACGGGGCCGCAACTGATCGGCCCGGACGGAAAGGTTCTGCGGCTCGGGGCATCAATCTCGGGGGTGGCTCGTGCCCGAGGGCTACATGTTCGGCTTTTCCAAAGCCATTGCTCCCTGGCAGATTCAGCAGATCTTCAAGGAGCTCGTCGGGACCGAGGCCAACAACGCATTCTGGCGACGCTGGTACGATGCCTTCATCACGCGCGACGATATTCGCTACATCCGCGCGACCGGAATGAATATCGTCAGGGTGCCCTTCGACTATCGCCTCTTCACTCCGGAAGATTATCCAGGCACATGGGTCGGGCTCGGCTTCGAGCTCCTCGACAGGGTCGTCGATTGGAGCGCCAAGGCCGGCTTATTCGTCCTGCTCGACATGCACGCGGCTCCCTGCGGACAGAACCCGTGGAATGTCGATTACGGCAATCCCTATCTCTTCGAGGACGCGGCTTGCCTCTCCCGCACGGCCGAGGTCTGGCGTCGCATCGCCCGCCATTATGCTCACAACCGAAGCGTGATCGGCTACGATCTTTTGAACGAGCCGACGCCGCCGGAGGGAGAGCGCCGTCAAGCTATGCTCGACACCGCCAACAAGAAAATCGTGGCGGCCATCAGGGAGGTCGACAGCAACCACCTGCTGTTCATCGCCAACCTGCGGCCGGATTCGCGCTTCGACATATTCGATGACGCACGTTTCGGCCCTAAGCTCGTCTATACTTTCCATTCGTACTGGACCGAGCCGAGCGACCAGGCATTCGTGCAGCACCTCCACTTCGCCGAGATGAATAACGTCCCGATCTTCCTGGGTGAGTCCGGCGAGAACACGGATGATTGGGTGAAGAGTTTCAGGCTCGCGCTCGAGCGGCACGATGTGGGCTGGACGTTCTGGACTTACAAGAGGATGGAAACCCGGGCGAGCATGCGTAGCTTCGACAAACCCACCTTTTGGGACGAGCTCATCGCCTATCAGCAGATGCCGAGCGATCCGTTTTCGAAGCAAAAAGAGCCTGGCCCACCCGTCGAGCATGTGCGCGCCGCTTTGGAGGGGGTTCTGCGAAATGCACGATTTGACAAGACGCGCGTCAACGCCGGATATCTCCAGGCGCTCGGATTGACCCCTTGAGCAACGCCGCCTTGCACGAGAACAATACACGGGCCGAAATTGCGAAATTGGAGATTGCGAAGCAAACCGAGACGGCGCCCATCCTTATCGCCTGGGAGAGGTGAATGCTGCCATCCCCCGAAGCCGCTTTGGCGGAAGATCGCTACGCTTTCGTTCGCCAATACCTGGGTCGTCTGCCGCCGCCGCACGGAAAGGGCGTTCTATTCGACGTCGGTGCCGGCAGCTTGCCTATGCGCAACGACGTCGAGCAAGCCGGTTACGAGTGGTTCGGCTTCGATCTCTACCCAACGTCGCCTGAGATCGCGCAATGGGACATCAACACGCCCTTCGCCGGTGATCGACGAGCCAACGTCGTGCTGCTGATGGATGTCCTCGAGCACACCTATAATCCAGGCATGGCGATGCGGAACATCGCCGCGGTTCTCAAGCCGGAGGGCAGGCTGGTCATGACGATGCCGAACCCTCGTTGGAGCCGGGCGCGAACCATGCATTTGTATTCGGGGTATGTTGCCTGCTTCACCCAACACGACCTGGATGTGAACCATCACGTCTTCACGACCTGGCCGCATATCGTGCTGAAGCTGGTGCGGGACTGCGGATTGAGGCTCGAGCACTATGTCACGCTCGATCGCGATGAGATCAAAGCGAAGCGGTTGAGCCCAAAGTCAGCGATCCTGGCCGTCGAAGCCCTCGTCAGAAGAGCGATCGAAGCGCGCGATCCCGCTGCGCGCGGAATGTCCTATGCTTTCGTCGTGCGCCGGAACGCCGGATAGCTCGTAGGAAGTCGCGAGCGGCGCGCCTCACGGCGAACGATGCCACCGAAGGCTCGACGAGTGAAATCTCCTTGATTCCTCGCGCCGTGCATCCTCGATGGGCGTCTTTCAATCGAAGTCGCGCACCCGCGACGATCGCTGCCAATCGGCAAGCCCCGCCTTGAGGTCGTGATCATAGGCAAAGCCCGCCTCCGGCAGGCGCTTCGGTACCATGTTCGTCGACTCGTGGAGCTTGCGCACGCGCGCCCGATTGATGTCGGTCTTGAGGCCGAGCGCGGAGAGCACCTCGAAGCCGAAGGCCGCTAGTCCGAGGAGCCAAAAGGGTATGACGAAGCGCGGTTCCGGATAGCCGCCGACGGCCGAAAAGGCGGAGCAGATGTCGGCGATGGTGTAGCGCTCGCGATGACAGAAGTTGTAGAGCGTCACCGCCTCGTTGCGCTCCTGCATGTAAAGCATCGAGGAGACGAGATCGCCGACATAGCCGCAGGCCTTGATGGTATCGGTGCGGCCGGGGAAGAAGAAGCGGCGACCCTTCAAGGCCTGCGAAAGGCGGGTGAAATTGCCGCGCTCCTCGAGCCCGTAGATGACGCCCGGCCGCACCGTCGTGAGGCGCCGCAACTCGGGGCGCTCGGCTTGCCAGAGATTGTGGATGCCCTCCGCCAAAATTTTCGAGCGCCCATAGGCATTCACCGGCTCGAGCGCCGCATCCTCGTCCTTGGGCGCCTCGGTCGGCCCGTAGACCATCATGGTGCTGGTGAAGAGGATGCGCGCGGCATCGACCTCGCCGGCAAACCGGCAGACATTCGTCGCGCCGCGAACATTGGTCCAGTAATATTCCCAATCCTCATGACCGGGCGTCGTGTGGACCGCGGCCAAGTTGTAGATGTCGAAGGGACCATCTCCGCAAAGCTTCGGCGGGATCGGCTCACGAATGTCGAAGCTGACGAGGTTGACGCCCGCGACGGGGAAACGCGGCTCGGCGATGTCGACGCTGTAAAGCGCCTCATAGAGTTGGTCCGCGGCCAGACGTTTCAGCAGATGGCAGCCGATGAAACCCGCCCCTCCAAAGACGATCGCCTTCTTGCGTGCCATATGATCAATTCAATCGAGGGCTTTTCAAAGCCGGCACGCCGGCGGGATCGAAGGCAATCGGGAGAGACCCGCCCTTCTCAAGCGGAGGCTTTTCTCGCGATGCGGCTTTCCCCGTTTGTCCGCTCCTGCCGCCAGCCGATAAATTCGCGTCGTCCGCGCGCAGAGGGGCGACGCCCGCTCCCTGTGTTTCGCGAAGCAGCCGAAGGAATATCAACATGGCGGAAAGAGCCACAAGCCATGTCACTCTCGCCTGATAGCGGTCATGCACGCCCGAGCCGACAGCACAGAGAACATTGTTGATCAGCAAGGCGGCCGAGACGAAAAGGCCAAGCGACACGGCCTCGACGAGGCGGCTCCTGAACGCGCAAAATCCCGTGACCAGCAACGCCAGGACCGCTGCCGTGAGGGTCACCTCGTCGACGCCGCGCAGGAGCTCCCGCGGAATCAAATTTCGCGCCTCGAGGCTCCCCTTGTAAGACCGTAGAGTTTCCGGCCCGAATTTCTTCGCCAGCACGTCCGTCATCCAGGGATCGTTGGACAAGGGCCGCAATTCCGCGCCCGGGGCGTGCACCAGGAAGGAGGAAGCGATGCTGCGCGCCATCATGTCCAACACTTCGGTGGGGCGGGTCCTGATGGTTCCGGCGACAATCTCCGTTGCCTCGTCGTGCATCCCCTCGAAGCCACCGAGCCGCTGCAACGTATCCGTCGACCAAAGGAATTCGTAGGAGGTTGCCGGAAGTGTGTTCCAGGTGGCGCAGAGCTTGAACCCGGCAGCAGGACAGACCTCCTGAAGATAATTTCTCGCAGGACCTTGCTCGATCATGTTTGCGAGCACGAAGGTCTGGCTGGCGGGAAACAACGCAAAAACGCCGTGAATCAATAGGTTATTGAGAAGAGCCGCGCAGATCGCAAGCGCGAGGGGCACGACCAGGATCGCTCCTTGCCTCAGTGCTGATGAGAACGAGGTTCGAAGACAAATGTGCAGGAAGAGGACAAGAAACGCCAGGGCGATCGCCTGAGGCAAATGGGAGATATGCACCGAGATCGCCACGCAGGCGAGCAGCACGAAATAAGACTTTTCGATTTTTCCAAGCGCCGCCGACTGGAAGCCAAGGAGATAGAAGACGAGGATCATCACGGCCGTGAAGAAATCCGGCATGATGAAGCCGACGAAGAACGGCAGGCTGGAGAACAAGCCGAGTATCAGCACAACCGACGCAAACCAGCGCAGCCTCGGCTGGCCCGCATAGATCCTCACGAAAACCCAAATCAAATGGCTGGCAATGAGCGCCTGCGCGAGGACCGGCGCCCAAATGAATCGATCGAGATGGAAAAAGAAGATGAACAGGCCATAGAAGGGGCTGCGGTAGATGTGCGGTGTGAAGACGAGATAGTCGGCACTATCGGGGAAGACGAAGGGAAAGCCGTTGATCAAGGCAGGCACCGAGAAGAAGCAGGCGCCCACCACGATCGCCATGGCTATTTTCAAGCGACGCAGGAGCATGCTGTGGCGCGCGAGGGGAGGCGCCGTCGAAGGGGCTTCGGAGTCTTGCAGGATGAGTGACATCATGCGACGCGATGACTGCGAGAGGATGGGGTCGCCATGGTTGTGATCACGCGTTCATCCACAATGGCGGTTCTCAGGCTTTCGCTCGCGAGGCCTCGGTGTTCATGCTCGTCGAATTTCCCGCCAAAGGCGTGAGCCGGGCGATGAAGTGGAGTTGCCGGTCCAATACCAAGCCGGCCGGAAACGGGTAGAGTTGCAGCCGGTCGGTCCAATGTTCGGGCTTGAGCTTCGCATCGCGAAACAACCGGCGCCATTCATCCAAAGCGAGGTAATTGTACGGCAACGCGACGCCGTGACCGTAATTGCCAACCCAGTCCATCGCTCGCAGGGTTGCGAATGCGAGAATACCTTCCTTCAAGTGATCCTTGATCACGACATGGCGGCGCGACACGCGCGCGGCCTCCCGCAGCAGGATGATCGGCTGCTCGGTGTGATGCAGAACATCCACGAAGATGACCACATCGACACTGCCGTCCTCGAGCGGCAGATGGGCGCCGTCAAATAAGACCACCGGGATTTGCGTGGTCGGCCGCATCAATACGTCGACGCCCGTGATGGCGACATCCGGGCGCAAGCGCCCGATCTCGGCGGCGATGGCTCCGTCCCCAGTGCCGACGTTCGAGCACCCGCGCCGAATCGGGCAACTCCCGCGCGATCAGCTTGGCGAGGATGCGCACACGCCGCTCCAAGACGATGGCGCCATGAACCTCGTTCAGCAGGGTCTTCCCGCTCTTCATTTTTCCTCGTTTTTCCGGGTCGCCCCCATTGCAAGGCTGCTCATTTTACACAATCGCAAGCGTCAGTTTTGCCTGCATCCGGGAAGATCCAGGATGCGGAGACAAGGTAACTCGCGGCCGCGCTCAAGGCGGCGGCCGCGGCGGATGCGGCGAGCGCCGAGATATGCGCCGAATTTACCAGCCATTGGACTGCCGTGGCCGCAAACAAGCCGCAGGCGATTTGAAGCGCGGCGTATAGCGGCAGCGATATGCGGTGATGTCGTGTCGAGCGAAAAGTGAAGCTGCGCTGCGCCACATAGGCGAACAAGAACATCGTCGCATAGGCAACGATACTTGCCCAAAAGGGCTGCCAGCTCGACAACGTCTGCAGGAAATAGCAGATGAGAATATAGCCGAGCGTCGCCGTTACGCCGACGATCAGGAAGCGGACGAGCGTCGCTTGTGCCGCCACGGATTTGGAGAGGATCGATCGAAGTCTGGGCTCGGACTCATAGCTTCATCTCGATAATTGCTGAAAGAAATGCCGTAAACACAAGTTGCAAGGCGATGGCCACGGCGGTGATCGACACCGCGAGAATGCGGATCACCTGTCCATATTGGAGCGGCCCAAATCCGGCATCGGCCCATTGAATCACGCACCAGACGGATCCCGCCGAGCCCGAGCACGCCGATGAGAAGGGCCGCGATCAGCACCCGTTCCAAGGTGATCGGCAGGAGAAGACGTTCGACGGTGTCGGAAGCCGGCAGCAAACCGCGGGAGGCGGCGTAGCGCCGAACGACGATCGCGAAGGATATGCATTGCACGCCGATGAGTGTCGAGATGGCCGCGACCAGGAGGGTGTGCACATCGAGGCTGAGGCTCGGCGTCACATGCACTGGTCCCGGCAGGAGAAGGAGCGACAGGGCCGTTCCGGCAAAGATGAGCGCCAGGCCGGGATAGAAGAAAAGCCAGCGCGGGGCGAACATCAGGAGAAACCTCAGGTGCCGCCAACCGTCGCGCCAGGTGCGTAGATGCGGAGGTCGCGATCGCCCGTCCTTCTTCAGCGTCGTCGGCACCTCGGCGATCGAGAGGCGCCACAGCCTCGCGCGCACGACCATCTCGCTCGCAAACTCCATGCCCGTGGCCCGCAGCTTGAGGTTTCGCATGGCTTGCGCGTCGAAGCCGCGAAGCCCGCAATGGAAATCGCCGATGCCTGCCTTGAAGAAGGTTCGGCCAATGAAGCTCAGCACGGGATTGCCGAGCCAGCGATGCAGCGCCGGCATGGCACCAGGCGCAATTCCTCCCTTGAAGCGGTTGCCCACCACGAAAGCGCAGCCCTCGCGCAATTTGGCGAGGAAGCCGTCGAGCTGCGAGAAGTCGTAGGAATCATCGGCGTCACCCATGATGATGAAGCGCCCACGCGCAGCCGCGATGCCGCCGATGAGCGCCGCGCCATAACCCTTTTCCGCGACCGGCACGACCCGCGCGCCGAGCTCTCGCGCGATTTCCTGGGAGCCGTCCGTCGAACCGTTGTCGGCGATGAGGACCTCGCCTTGGACGCCGCTCCTGTCAAGATAGCCGAAGGCCTTCTTGATGCAGGTGCCGATCGCTTCGGCCTCGTTCAGGCAAGGCATCAGGATGGTCAGCTCGGGAGCGGAAGGGTCAAGGCTCATGCGAAGTCGAACAAGGTTACAGGGCAGCGACATCGCGAGCACGAATTCAGGCCGGTTAGCCTATATTATCATTGAATGTTATCATCATTCTTTCGGATGATGTGAAGATCACCTCAGCGATGGGTCCGATCATTTGTTAAGGACTCGAGCAAAATCCGAATGTCGAAGGGGTCGGGCCCTACCCTGAAAAGCTCGAGACCAGGTGCCGACCATCAATGGCGAATTCAGGATGGACGTGAATGGCGGATTTGTCGGATTGCGGGGCACTCCGGGAAGGCAAGGCTTCTGCAAGCGAGCAGAAGGTGCAAGCCTCGTCGGCACGCCCAAGAAGAATTGCCTATTTTGTGCACGATCTTTCCGATGCCGCCGTGCACCGGCGCGTGCGCATGCTGGTGGCCGGCGGAGCCGCGGTCACCCCGATCGGCTTTCGCCGCCGGCCGAGCCCGTCCGCGATAGTCGAGGGCATCGCCGCGATCGATCTCGGGCGGACCGAGGACGGCAGGCTCGTCGCGACGGCTCCTGTCTGTCGCCGGAGCCCTGATGACGGCCGGTCGTCTCGCCGAAGCTCTCGCCGGCACCGATGTGATCCTTGCCCGCAATCTCGAAATGCTCACCGTCGCGACGCGCGCCCGTAGAGCGACATGCTCCCGAGGCAAGGCTCGTGCACGAATGCCTTGACGTTCATCGCCTGCTGCTCTCGCCTCGTCCTGGCGGCATGTTGCTGAGGCAGCTCGAATCGAGGTTGTGGCGTGGCGTCGACCTGTTGTTGACGAGCTCCCCGGCCTTTATCGAGAACTACTTCAAGCCGCGCCGCTTTCCCGCGACGGTCAGGATGCTCGAGAACAGGGTGCTCCTCCTCGACGATCAGGAGCCGCAGAAGATCGGCAAACCGCGCTCCGCGGGTCCGCCTTGGCTCATCGGCTGGTTCGGGATGATCCGTTGCCGCAAATCTCTCGAGATGCTGGGCGCGCTCGCTCGGCAGGCCGATGGTGCGGTCGAGATCGTGCTGCGCGGCCGGCCTTCCGCGTCCGTCTTTCCCGATTTCGAGGCGGCCCTTGCCAAATGTCCTCATCGTCAGGTTCGGCGGTCCCTATCGAAACCCGAAGGATTTGCCTGAGCTTTATGGCGACGTGCATTTCTCCTGGACCCTCGATTACTACGAGGAAGGCCAGAACTCGGCCTGGCTTTTGCCGAACCGTGTCTACGAAGGCACGCTCTATGGCGCGGTCCCGATTAGCCTGAGGGGTGTCGAGACGAGCCGCTGGCTTTCACGCCACGGCATCGGCGTTGAGCTCGATGAGCCGGTCGAGCGCGGGCTCGTTGATTTCTTCCACCGCCTCGACCAGGATGGCTATGCCAAGCTCGCCGAGAAGGTTCGAGCCGTGCCGCGCCGCGACCTCGTCGTTGATCGCTCCGATTGCCGTGAACTCGTGGAGGTTCTATGCGGCAACTGAGATCGAGCCCCCCTTCATGAGCCGATATGCTCGCGATTTCGTGGACGCGCGGGATCTCGTCCTCGTTGCCATCCCTTGTTTCAACGAGGAAGAGCATATCGCGAATGTCATCGAAACCTTGCTGGCCGGAACGGATGATATCCGGCTGAGGATCGTGGTCGCCGACGGCGGCAGCACCGATCGCACGAGGGCGATCGTGGAACGGCTCGCCGAGCGCGACCATCGTATTGTGTTGTTGGACAACCCGAGGAAGGTCCAGAGCGTCGCGGTCAATGAAGCCGTCAAGCGCCATGGCGATAACGCGCGTTTCCTGATCCGCGTCGATGCCCACGCGGAATATCCGCAAGGCTATTGCGAGCGCCTCCTTGCGGTGCGGGCCGCAACAGATGCGGATTCGGTTGTCGTTTCCATGCGTACCAGAGGACAAAGCTGCTTCCAGCGTGCCGCGGCGGCTGCGCAGAACTCGATTCTGGGCAATGGCGGCTCCCCACATCGAAACACCACGCGCGACCGATGGGTCGATCATGGGCATCACGCCTTGATGACGCTCGAGGCCTTCAAGGCGGTCGGGGGCTATGACGAGACGTTTTCGCACAATGAGGATGCCGAGCTCGACGTGCGGCTCACGCAGCAAGGTTACCGAATTTTCCTGACCGGTGAGGTCCCGATCGTTTACTATCCACGACGCAACCCCGCGGCGCTCTTTCGACAGTATTTCAATTTAGGGCGCGGACGTGCTCGCAATTTTCTCAAGCACCGGGCAAATGCGAGGCTGAGACATCTCGTCCTCGCCTTGGTGGCGCCGGCCATCCTTCTCCTGGTCTTCGCACCCTTCGCCCCTCTCCTGGCGTTTCCGGCCGTCGCCTGGAGCCTTCTATGCCTCGGCTACGGGGCCATGCTGGGGCTGCGTCTGCGCGATCCCTGCGTGGCCGCCGCGGGAATCGCCGCGATCGCCATGCAGGCGGGCTGGTCGTTCGGGTTTTTCGCCGAGATCGGCGAGGTCGTCGCCAAATTCATCCATGACCGGCGTCGTCAGGCCGCCGTGCGCGATCCCGACCAGATCGCGTCGTGATGCCTGCCCGTGCACGGAAGCTTTCGGCACGAGCGCCGATCGTCAGCGTCATCATGGCCAACTACAACGCCAGCGCCTATCTGGGCGAGGCCATCGCATCGGTGCGCCGTCAAAGCCTGCGCGAGCTCGAGCTCATCGTCTCTGATGATGCGTCGACCGATGACAGCGTCGGGATCGTCACCGAGGCCATGGGCGACGATCCGCGCATTCGCCTTCTTCGAAGCGAGCAAAACAGCGGGCCGGGCGCTGCCCGCAACAGGGCGCTCGCCCTTGCCGAGGGCGATTGGATCGCCGTCATGGACAGCGATGATCTCATGCATCCCGATCGGCTTCTCACCCTCGTCACGGCCGCGGAGCGGGACGGCGCCGATATCGCTGCCGACGATCTCGTCGAGTACGAGGACGTCGCTTCCGCCGGTTCGCCTGCTCACCGGGATCTGGGCGCGAGAGCCGTTCTGGGTGGGGATCGAGGATTACATTCGGCTCAACATGTTCTATGGCTCGGGACCGGCACTCGGCTATCTCAAGCCGCTCTTTCGAAGATCCTCTTTTCTCGATCCAAATCTGCGCTATGACGAGACCTTGCGGATCGGGGAGGATTTCGATCTGGTCTTGCGCTTGCTGCACGCGGGCAAGAAATTCAGGGTTTACCCTTCGGGCCTTTATTTCTATCGCAAGCACGCCGCCTCGACCTCCCATCGGCTCAACGAGCCTGCGCTCGAGGCCCTGAAGTCAGCCAATTCGAGGTTCCTCGAACGGATTTCAGGGGAGGCGGGGTCGCTGGTCCCCTTGATCGAGACGAGGGCTCGCTCGATCGAGACCGCCTTGGCTTATGAGAGGCTCCTGCATGCGCTGAAGGACCGGAACTGGATGAGTGCTTTCGGCATTGCCGTGAGAAGTCCGAGCGCCGCTTCCCTGTTGAGGTTGCCGATCGGCGTTCGCCTGGCGCGCCTCTTCGGGGGTGGCCCAAGCCGGTCGCGGCGAGCGGTGTCGCTGGGTCGGTGTTCCCATGAATCGTTCGACTGAATTGCGTTCGACGCCCCTAGGCGTGGAGGCTCCGATGAGACCACCAAGCTCAGATAATTCGAGCAGAAACCGGCCGAGAAGGGCGAATCGGGGAGGCGGCGGCCTCGCGCTCCTCGTCGCGGTGACGTCGAAGGCCTGCCTGCTTATGCTTCTCGCCGCGTCGTCGGCCGAAGCTCAGCCGGCAGGAGCCCCGCTCGACCAAAAAGGGTTGGTCAAGACCTTCGATGACGAGTTCACGAAGTTCAGCTGGTATGCGGAGGGCGCGCCGAATGTTCCACCCGGACGAGGCACGTGGCGAACCAATTTCGGATATGCCGGTTTGCAGGATATCGGGAGCAGAACGCTCGGAAGCAACGGAGAAAAGCAGATCTACGTCGACCAGGGCTTCCGCGGAACGGCTGGCAAGCCCCTCGGCATCCATCCCTTCCACATAGCCGATGGTGCGCTCGAAATCGTTGCCGATCGCGCTCCGGACGACATCGTGCCCAGCATCTGGAACTACCATTACACCTCGGGCATGATCACCACGCAACGATCCTTCATGCAGCTTTACGGCGTCTTCGAGATCCGGGCCCGCATGCCCAAGGGGCGCGGATTGTGGCCCGCCTTCTGGCTGTTGCCGATCGACCACTCCTGGCCGCCGGAGATCGATGTTCTCGAGATTCTCGGAAACGACCCGACGGTGCTCCACACCAACGCGCACAGCAAGGCGAGCGGAAAGCATACCGACGCGCCGAGCGTCGTGCATGTGCCGGACACGTCCGCCGCGTTTCACACCTACGCGGTCGATTGGGAGAAGGACGAGATCAGATGGTATTTCGACGGCGTCGAGGTTGCGCAGGCACCGACGCCGGCGGACATGCACAAGCCGATGTACATGTTGGCCAACCTCGCCGTCGGCGGGAATTGGCCCGGCGACCCCGACGCCTCGACGCATTTTCCCGCCGCTCTTGCGATCAAATGGATTCGCGCCTATCGCCGCGATTCGATGTAGCGAAGGCGTGGTCATTGCCGGAATGGAGAGCGAGAGACTCAAGGTCGGCCGCTCGGATCGCGGTGACGGTGTGCATCTGCACCTTCCGCAGGCCCTCGGTTCTCAGGGCGGTCGAGAGCGTCGCGCGCCAGAAGCTTCCGCCGGCGATCGCCATGCGCATTCTCGTCGTCGACAATGACGCGTCGCCGAGCGCAAAGGACGCGATCGAGGAGTTTCGTGCCACGACCTCGGCGGAGATCGACTACCGCCACGCTCCCGGCCAGAACATCTCGATCGCGCGCAATGCCGCCCTCGATGCGACCTCGACGCCCTGGCTCGCCTTCCTGGATGACGACGAATATGCGTCCTCGGACTGGCTCGCGAAGCTCGTCGCAGCGCGCCAAGGTGCCGAAGCGGTGTTCGGTCCCTGCGAGGCCATCTACCGAGACGATGCGCCTTCCTGGATCAAGTCGGGCGACTATCATTCCAACCGCATTCTTCACCCCGGCAAGACGATCGACACGGGCTACACGTCGAACGTGCTGATCGACATGGGATTCGTGCGTCGCAAAGGGCTCGCAGTTCGATCCCGCGCTCGGCGAGACCGGCGGCGAGGACACGATGTTCTTCCATGCCATGCACAAGAATGGAGGCAGGCTCGGATACGCTCCCGATGCGATCGTCTACGAAGAAGTCGTGCCGTCCCGCCTCAATCTCGCCTGGGTTTTGCGCCGCCGATATCGGGCAGGCCAGGTCTATGCGATGATGTTCGAGCGCTTCGATCGTCGCGCCTATCGGCGGGCCGCATGGAGCGCTGCTACCGAAGATCCTGGCCTGCCTTCTCATGTCGGGCGTGACGATCTTCAGCCCCGCGCGCGCCCTGTGGTGGCTGATGCGAGGCGTCTTCCATTTCGGCGTGTTGAGCTACGGCCTCGGAGCCAGCGTGCATCGCGAGTATCGGAGCACCGCCTTGTAGGCGTAGATCGGAGCCCACCCCTTCGACCGCTACCACCTGCCGCCTCCGGCGGGGCGCCTCGCACCTTCGGAAATAACCATCGACAAGCCATTGGAGTCTGGCGAATGTTCTCACTTGCGTCGGCCATCGAAGCCTTTACCGGGCGATCATGGGCGCTCGGCCGAAAGCCCTCGCGACCAGGAGGGCCGACACATGGCTCAACAGTTCTTGCACCCATAATTATGGAATTTGGCAAACGTCTCAAGGAGAGCCAAGCAATTGCTAATAAGAAAGCTTTCCGCAGCGCATTCTTCGTCCGATCGAGTGCTTGCACCTCGATCCAGGGGTGAGATTTTGGAAGGCGGTAAACGATGTGGGTGGGGAAAAGCGCATCTGGGCCATGGGCTACTAGCAACAGAGCCCGGAGTTTCACGATGAAGTTTCGAGGTGTTCGCTCGCCGCTGCGGGACGGGGGAAGCCGTGCCGGTCACCAGCCGTCGAAGGGCATAGCGTCTGCCGGATGCATGGCGCCCGAGGCGGAGCGCCCATTGAGAACCGAAACGCATGGAAGCATCGCGGCTATTCCGCAGAATTGATTGCCCTACGTCGGACGGTTTCGGAGCTGAGGCGGGAAGCTCGTCGTCTCGTGCATTCGGCCTAAGACCGCTTGTCTTTTTGCCTTGCCGGGCCCCCAATTCGCCCGACGAGCATATGACCAACTGGCTATAAACAACACAGTAGTTAGGGAGAATTGCCCCAGCAATTCCGATTCCACAAATGTGCGTATATCGACAAAAACTATAAAGCTCAGGAAAAAGCAGTTCGTCATTGTAGGAGCGCGGGTGACCCAACGAATAACTTGAAAATTGGCTGATAAGACGAGCCAAATCATCAAAGCCCAGCCGACGTAACCAAATTGAACCCCCATTTCATACCAGATGTTGTGGAAATTGAATCCTGATCGGCCAGGCTGAAATCGACGCCAGATTTCCTCTGCAAAGGGATTGCCAAATACCCAAAATTGTTGATATCCGACCCCTATTACGGGGTTTTCACTCCAGGCAACTCTCGCCTGTGCCCAGATCTCAGTCCGCCCCGTTAGGGTGGCGTCCTTCCCAAATGCTCCAAGGAACGATCCGGATAAGTTATCAGCAACCAGGAAAAGCATGGTAAAACAAAGCGACATAAGGATAATCGCCCCGCACAAAACCGCGAGGCGCGAACCTCGCGGGAACCAATTCAATCTGAGGGCAACAAATCCGCACCCGATGGCGCCCACTGCCACAGCGGACGAATTTATCGATCTGGACACGACCATAAAGTAAGCCGCACTCAACAAGCCGATCCACGCCAGCCTGCGAATCTGTTGCGACCTGTCCTTATCGAATACGGTCCATGCACAGACCATGAAGAACAGGGCTTCGGCTAGGCCAAACTGGTTTTTCGATCCGAAGATCCCGATCAAGCCCAGCACACCCGCATTGTACGCCATTTGTGGATCGAGAATACTCGCCACTGTTGCGGTAAAGAGAGCGGCCATCAAAGCCGTCATGAAAGAGCCTGGCGGCAGCCCACGCGCCAATGCCAAGGCGATTCCAATGGTCAATGCGACCTGCAATGAACCACGAAAGGCCCACGATTGATCCTGCGCCCAAAGCACCGACAGGAAACATAAGGCAACAAAAATCCATACAATCCCTCCTCGAACAAACGCGTCAAAAGTGAACCTAGGTTGCTTAATAAAGTACATTACTCCAGCTATTGTAAACGTGTAACCGCCTATAGTTTGTGAGTACTGACTGAATTCAAGACCAGTCATGGCAATAGAGGCCAAGCACCAATCTATATTGATCCGAGGTGCAGCGAAGCCTCGCCTGATGGAGCGGCGCTTGGAAAGATCTGTTCGACGAAGCCCTCATTGCCTGTCACATTTCCTTTGATCGGCCTCGCCACTTCTCGCGACATGAGCTGATCTCTGCGTGTTGCCTAAATCAATATTCAGAAACCCGACGACTCACAATCCTCGCGGGCGGCGCCCATGCGTTGAGAGGAAAACCCTCCTCTACTCGCCGATCAAGTTCAGCTCTCAGTCCGATCACCGCTGTTGTTTGCGGCAATTAACTGCTTTGAATGCCTCGCGGCAAGACAACAATCTGTTCAAACCCGATGGCACTCAACAGAACTTTAAGATAGCTCTCAAGGGGTGGTTCGGCAGACCTGAGGCCGGCGAGCGCGAGACAGCACAGCCACCAGTCGATCCCTGGCAGCGCCCAAGTGAAGCCGCGCCGGCGCCTTGTTTCCAATGGAAAGCGAGCGGACCATTCTGTCAGGCTCCGCGCTTGCGGTTTTGCCGGCCGGCCGGCGATAGGCCTTCATCATCTAGCAGAATTTCCAGCGCGACTACGCCTTAATAGTGCAAGAAAAAACGCGAGGGGTATGTTGACGGTCGGACTTCCCGGCCTCGATTGTCAGCCGGCATCTTCCTGGATGGAGCGTGTCCCCTGAATTCCCGTTCGATCTCCCATGGCTTGGCGGATGGGTTCTGTCCGCAAGGCAGCGACGAGCGAAGAACCCCTTGCCGTGCCACCGACGTAATCGTCGTGGTTCGCGGGCAGAGGCGAATCGACGAAATGCACGATCCGACGGATCGCCGCCACGGGTCCAGGCAGTTTCGCAAAGGCCGCGGTCGATCCAGCCACTTGACTCGGCGAAGGGCCATTCGCCCGAAGGACGCCGCCGCCCTTTGCGGGCATGGATCATGCACTTCCATTTCAAGATCATGGGCTCATCCAATGGCGGCGTCTCGAAATGCAAGATTTGTCTCACATTGAACAGCAAGCGACGTTTTCTGAACCGATGAAATCTGCTGCCGCCGCCATTCACCACCGGGTTCGGGAATTCAAACCGCTGAGATCGAGGGCGCCGCCACGGAGCGGCCGCAAAATTGGAGCCTCACCGACGTGGCGGCGATCGTCGCCGCGTCGATCGCCTTCCTCATTCCGGCGCTTCTCAACGGCTTTCCATTTCTCTATCCTGATTCCGGCGATTATTTGGTGTTGACGCCACAGCTTTACCGGAGCCCGTTCTACAGCCTGTTCCTGCTGTTCGCCCACATGGACAGGTTCATCTGGAACACCGTGCTCGCGCAGGCCCTGATCCTCTCCTGGATGCTTTTCCTGCTTTGCCGGCTTTATAGCAGCCGGCCGGTGGCGACCTTCCTGGTTCTCGTCGCCTTGCTGGTCCCGTTTTCAAGCGCCGCCTATTTCGCGAGCTTCCTGATGGCGGACATCATGACCCCGCTGATGTTCCTCGCCATGTACATCATGGCTTTTCACCTGTCGGAGCTCCCGCGGATCGACCGGGCGTGCGTGTTTCTGTTCGCCTGTCTCGCGACCTGCAGCCATATCGCGCATATCACGATGGGCTTCGGGCTTCTTGCCCTCATCGCCGTGCTGTTGGCCCTCACGGGCAATTCCCGCCGCATGATCGCCCGGCGGGTCGGGCTCTTGTCGCTACCCCGTGCTTTTGAGCACGGCGGCTCTCCTCCTGAATAATGTGGTGATCCACCGCGCCTTCACCTTGTATCCGGCGGGCCATAGCCTCCTCATGGCCAACCTTATCGAAGCCGGGCCGGGGCGACGCTACATTCACGATGCCTGTCCCATTGCCGGATACAAGATCTGCCAGATTGCCGACAGGCTGCCGAGAACGGCCAACCAGCTCCTGTGGGGCGGCCCCTTTGCGGCGCTCGGCGGCTTGGCCGCGATGGAGGACGAGGCGGGCGAAATTGTCTCGGCCACCTTGCGAACCTATCCCTACGAAGTGGCGGTGATGGTGGGACGCAACTTCATCGCCGCGCTGCAGACCCACCGGCCGGCCCATGAGTTCATCGCATGGACCGCCGAGGTTCCCTCCATGACCGACCTCATCGAGAAGAAATTCGGGCGCGCGGCCCGCGATGCCTATCTCGGCAGCGCGCAATCGACGGGAAGAGTTCCGCGTGATTTGATCGCGGCCGTGGACGACATCGCGTTCCCGATATCGCTTCTCGGGTTCGTCTGGTTCTCGGTGCTCGCCCTGCGGCGGCAAATGATCGAACCCGCCTGTCTTGCGATCATCACCGTCTGCGGCTTTCTCGGAAATGCGCTGCTCACATCCGCCGCCTCCGGGGTGTTCGACCGCTATCAGGCGCGGCTCTCCTGGCTGTTCCTCGCCGCCGGCGTGCTCGTCTGGGCGCGCCTGCGTGACGCGTCGAGACGCTCACCTCAAGCTCTTCGCCAAGCGCCGCTCGCCGGCTGGCGACCGCGACCCGCCATGAAGCCGGCGAGTGTCTCGGCCGGGTCGCCTTTTGCGGACTGATGGATCGCCCGGAAAGCCGCGGCACCCCGCGTCACCGGGCTCGAGAACGTCGATGGCCGGGAAACCACCAAAACAGCCGAGGAGCCACCGATGGCGGGCATAATCCCATCAATCGCCGCGGCGCCCGCGACAGAGCAGCCATGCGAACGCGAGGCCGGCATCCACGCGCCGCATTCGGGAGACGGGGGCGGCACGGTGGTCGATGATCGGCCCCTTGCCGCGATTCGCCGAGCCGCGAGCAAAATCGCCGAACAAGCTCGCGCGGGGCCTGGCGCGAACTCCTATCCGTGCTGTCGCCGAGATTGTGGGATTGGATGATCTCGATACGTAGAATTAGTAGAACTTACCACGCTCGCCATGGCTTCTACCCGTCGCTCATTCATCCCGTTCGATATACCGAGAAAATGCAGTGGAGAAAGCTTTTCGATTTGAATTCAACATACAGTGTACTTTGTGATAAAGTCGATCTGTTCGAGATTTTGTAAGAGAGCGAATCGGACCGGAAGTTCCTGGTAACCTTTGCTCTGGGTCGGGGAAGATCCCGACGCAATACCATTCGATACGCTCGAACCTCCCTATATCATCAAGAGCAGCCACGGGACGGGACATACGATCGTCGTCCAATCCAGGGCGTCCCTCGACGAGCGGACCGTTCGCGAAACTGCGCGGTCCTGGCTGGGCACATGTCACGGAACGGCTCTCGACGAGCTGGGCTATGTGCATGTGCCGCACAGGATTCTTGTGGAGAAGCTCCTGTTGAGACGGGACGGCACGCCGCCCATCGAGCGCAAGATCTTCGTCTTTGACGGCAAGGCAAGAGTTGTCCAAAGCGTGATGGTGTCGGCCGAGGATCGTGCGCGCTTCGTGTCGCATCACACTTTGGATTGGGTCGAGCTTCCGTTTACGGTCACTCACCCGCGACCGGCACGACCGCCCGATCCGCCCCGCGCGATGGATGACTTCATCGAGATCGCCGAGCGGCTCGGCGCTGGCTTGGACCATGTCCGGGTCGACATGTACGAGTGCGATGAGAAAATTTACGTAGGCGAGATGACGCTCTATTCCTACTCGGGCCTTGTCCCGATCAAGCCGGATTCCGCTGACTTCGTGCTCGGAGCATATTGGAAGCTTCGGCCCAATCGGCTTCAGGCGCTCTGGAGCCATTTTGACGAGAAGGCGCGAAATTCGCCGGCCGGAATTGATGAGGGGTTGACCGCCTCGGCAAAGGTCACGAGGCAGATGAGCGTCGACGAGCGTGCTCGAGTGATGCTACGATGCTGTTCAGTTTTCAACTTATGTCTTATATCACCATGCGCGCTACTTGTATCCCGACAGCCCAGGGATCATCTTGCCGGCGGCGAAGTAATCCACACCTCCGATGCCAAAGTACGGGCGGGCGGGTCGGCTCCGACGTAACGCTTGTCGGGCGAGCTGAAATCAAAGACGGGAGCTCATTCTTTGTCGTTGAAGCGGTCTCTGGCGTGGATGGCATTGGCGCAGGGCAGTGCGCTCGTTTTGCAGTTCGCCGCATCCGTGGTTCTCGCCAGGTATCTCACGCCTTACGAGACCGGAATTCATGCCGTCGCTTTGGCCATGGTCGGCGTGCTTGCCCTCATGCAGGCGCTCGGATTGCAAAGCCTGATCGTTCGCGAGGAGATCCTCACCCCCGAAATCAGGACGACCGCATTCACCGTCAATGCCTGCATTTCCATCGCGCTCTCCATAAGCATCGCCGCCATCAGCATTTTCGGCGGCTCCTTCCTGCACGACGACGGCGTGAAGGGACGTGCGAAGACGCCAAGGCCGGCGAAAGCGGGCCAGAGTGTCGCCGTCATGATCTCCAAGGTGCGAAGATAACGGTCACGCAAGGGCACCGCGCTGCGGTGCAATCGGGCAAAATCTACAAACACCACGCGTGCAACGACGAGGTGGATGTTGTTCCCTATCATCCCGTTGAGCCCGCTGGCTCAACTGTAGACCCCAAGGGCGCCCAAGCCCAGCAGGCGACCGAGCATAATGTCGAAGCGACGCGTGGGCACCGAGGTGATGCTGGAAACCGCAAACATCTGAAGCCCAAAATGGCCGACGCGCCGCCAAACCTCGGATCCCAAGCGATAGCTCGAATGCATGTGGCCGATGATGTTCAGGATCACCGTTTGAACACCGACCGTCACCCACTGCGCGTAGGCAATGCTCATATAGCTCAAACCACGGATCGCGAGGGTGATGGTCGCGAACGTTCCCATCACATTGCCGGCAATCCCGATGAGAGCCATCGTCTGGAAGCTGCCGGCCTGCTCGAGCTGGGCGGAAGGCAGAAACGCGAAGATGCCGAAGAGGGGCGTGATCGACAAAGAATTGTCTTTTGCGAAATTCCTTCCCCAAATCCTGCCCAGCTGGGATGACACGCCCCGCTACGGACAAAACGGTGTCGTCTACGACAATTCGACACCCGAGCTTTTCGCACGCCATCTTGCCAAGGCAGCAGCCATCGTCAGCAACCGGCCGCAACAGGAGGCCATCATCTTCCTGAAGGCCTGGAACGAACGGGCCGAGGCAATTATCTCGAGCCGAATGCGAGGCACGGGCACGCCTATCTCGATGCCATGCGTGGTGTATTGGGTCTTGACCATGTTCACTCGGGAGATTTGGCCGAGGTCCGTTGATGCCGCACATTGCCCGCTTGGATTTTCACATCCACCCTGTCCGCGACGCCTCGATTTCAGGACGGGACGCTGGGCGCGGCACTTTCGAGGAACCAATGTGCCGAAGGCGCGGTGCAGCGGCTGCGTTCTCGGCAATTCATCGCTTTCCCGCCTTCGCTCATTCTAGCGATTCTCGGAAACGTGGTTTGCCGATCAAGCCGGAATAGCGCATAATCCGGGCTGGCAAGATTGGCTGTCTCGACTGCCTCCGCAAGTCTTGGCCGGCTCGGGGCTGAGGGCCAGTCGCGGCTCGGGGAGGCCAGATTGATTGTCTGCATCGCAGAGGATCGAAAGGGGTTTCAGCCATCGATCAAACTGTTGATTCTTAGCATTGCCGAGCACTGCCCAACTCTAAAAATCTATTTGATCTTCCCCGCTGCGGACCAGGAATTTGTGTCCTGGCTCTCTCGGCTATCCGCAAGTCACGCTGTGCGCAGCGGCCCTCCCCACGGCCTATGGAGTCAATGTCAAGCCGCAAGCGATCTTGCACCTTCTCGACGAAGGTCATGACGATATACTTTGGATCGATTCGGACATCATCGTCACGGCTGATCTCATGAAAACGCTGGCGGACATCGACCAGCAGAGCCTGCGTGCTCACCGAGGAGGCTCTGTGGACGCCCTATGGCGATCCTGACGGGATGCGCGCGCGGATGTGGGGTTTCAAGGTGGGCCGCGTCTTGCCGTTCGCCCTGAACACCGGGGTCATTCGCGTGACGAGGCAGCACTATCCGCTGATGATCAGGTGGCGGGAGCTTCTCGAATCGGATGAATATCGATCCGCGCAGCGCCAGGATTGGCATTCGCGACCCCTCCACATGATCAGCGATCAGGACGTGCTCACCGCGCTCCTCGCCTCCGAGGAGTTTGCGCATGTTCCCTTGCGAGTTCTCATGAGAGGCAAGGACATCGTGCAATATTTCGGCCCTTACGGTTATACGTTGCGCGAGCGCCTGGTTCATCTGACCGGCCACCGACCGGCATTCATTCATTCGCAAGGGGCGAAGCCTTGGCTCTGGACGAAAAGGAACCCCAAACGGCGCAGCGCCCGAAACTACCTTTACGATCTCTATGTCGAGCTTTCGCCCTATACGCTAACGGCGCGAAAATACCGGCGGGCGCTGTCGGAGCCTTCGCCATGGATGGCGCCCCATTCACTGGCCGGGTCCGCATTCCGGGCGCTGGGCTTTTGGTACGCGCCGCTCGTCGGCCTCCCGATCGCCGTCCTCGCCGACCTCGTTCGGCTGACGAAGCCGCTATTTCGGGCGAGAGGCTAGCGCATCATCGTTTCGAACTCGGCGCCACCCCGTCTATCCAGAGCCGATTTCACTTGGTCTCGTGACCAAAGCCCGAGGTAGCGGGGTGGCTCCGGAGCCACGAAATCTTCTATGCGCGACAGGGGAGGTGGCAAGAGAAAGGGCGGCAGTTGCAGGTTGATGAAGCGAAAGCCACCGGGCCTCACGTCCTCGTTGCGCTTCGGGAAAGTTAGGTCGTCGTCAGCAAATAGGGAATTTCGGAATTCGCGAAATTTGCGAGGACGGTGATCACGTCCTTGTTGGGCAAGTGGAAGAGCACGTCGCGGCACAACCACAGATCCGCTTTCGGCAGCGGGCCTTCCACGATGTCGAGCCTGCGGAACGAATGGGTCGGGCGCCATGAACTCGCTCGAGATTCTCGATCAATTGGGCGACGATGTCGCCGCCGATGTAGGACGTTCCGTCCGGCAGCTCGACATGGCGCATCCAGTTGAAATCCCCGCAAGGGGCGTCCAGGAACACCGTGACGTTCAGGCGCCTCAGGGATTTCGCAAGCGATCTCCTCAAAGGCTTGGTGTAGGCGAGCGTGCTTCCGCGGCCGCTTCGCGACTCGCAAGAGAGCCAGCGGTTCTCGTCATAGATCTGTTGAAACGCCGAATCGCGGTCCGTGTATTCGGATCCGAAATAAGTGCCGTCGCGACGAATCACATAAGGATAGGCCAAAGACCACAGTGGATTTGCGATCGCGGGGCAGCTCCGCATCGCAAATTTGATGAGGTTTCGGAGATGAGCACCAATCAATTCGTCACCGCTCCCGTGATGCTGTCTCAAGTCTTCATCTTCTCCTGCGTCGACCTCGGCCTCAAGCCATCCGATACTTTCGAGACGACCATTCCGATGTTGTCGCTGAAGAGACGGCCACCCAAAAGGCCGAAGGAGAATTTCTGCCAAGTCGTCTGCGTGATCGGCATCCAGCCGTAGTCGGTATAAAGGAATTGGGGCTCCGAGAAGCCCGTCTCGGCGCAGATGCGCACGAGATCCAGCCTGAGCAGCGCCGTGATGTGCGCGGGATAATCGGGCCCCCGAAATTGGGCGAAATGGCCACGAAATATCAGGTTCAGATACGACCTGATGTTCTCCTGGTTGGGCATCGTCAACAGAAGCTTTCCGTCGAATTTCAATGTCCGATTGATATTTCGGAAAGTCGATCGCGGGTTTTCCAAATGTTCGATGACTTCACTGCAGATGACAGCGTCGAAATATCCTGAGAACCGATCGAAAGCCTCGTTCAGATCGTGCTGGTACCATTCGACACGATCGGGAATCGATTTGGGGCGAGGCAGGATGTCCGCGCCGTGAAGCTCAATCCCGATCCCGTCCAGGCGGCTCATGAGCTTGATGAGCTCTCCCGTGCCGGCGCCGAAGTCGAGAATCCGCCCTTCGAGCCGGTGATCGCGCAACATCCGAAGCACCAGATGCTTGATGTTGTCCAAGCTCGTCCCGCCGGAACATCTCGCCGCGCGCAGGCGAAACTCGGCGAGGTCCTCGGGCATGCTCCATCTCCGAAGTTGCAGAGCGAACGCAGTGGGCGGCTCAGATCCCAGGTTATGTCGAGGGTGCCCGCGCAGCCCGCGATCGACTCTCATCCGATCCCGAAAAGGACCCTGACGGGTGAGCCGCCTCCCCCACTTCCTTTCCCAGAGATCCGTGTACCACGTACCCGACATAAGCAACGCGACTTACGCGACCTCGCAAAATAGTAGAACGACTGTGTCGCGCGGGAGTTCGGCATCCCGATCACAGCGTACGGACGACGCCGCAAGATCGGCGCTGCTATCCTGCGCGCTCGGGATGCCGCGCCGACTCTAGGCGTGCGCAGGATATTACCCGGACGGCTACGCCGCATCAAATCGCCTTCAGGCTACCGGCGGACTTCTTGCCGCTCTTGCGATCGTCCTCAAGCTGATAGCTGATCTTCTGACCCTCTTTCAGGTCGTTCATGCCAGCACGCTCAACTGCCGAGATGTACACAAAGACATCCGGGCCGTCGCTATCGGGTTGGATCACTTCTGACCATTAAACCACTTCACCGTTCAGTTAGGCATCGTATCGGATCCCCATCGCAAACGGCGTTTTGTCTTCAGACTGTAGATTGACAGTCTGACTAAAAGTTTGTGTTGTTGTTGAACTGCCACTCTATTTGCTGTGGGCGCGCAGCAAGGGAATTTGGAGATGTATTCGAGAATGGAAAAGCCAGCGGCGCTGATAACGACGATAGCCCGGACCAATATTGCCCTCTACAAGCAACTGCGTGCGGCCGGATGGGACACGACACGTTTGGTGGAGGTGAGGGACTGCTACGAATTTGCGACGACGCTGTTTGCTGGGCATTGCCGCGCCTCCGGCAAGTCCTTTCTCGCGCATCTAGTCGGAACGGGGAGCATCCTGGCGGCACTCGGCGCCGAGCCCACGACGGTCGCGGCCGGCCTCCTCCATGCGGCGTATGATCAGGGCGATTTTGGCATCACGCGTTGGCGCAATAGACGCGCCCGTGTTCGCCTCGCAATCGGCGATGGCGCCGAAGCGCTCGTTTGGCGATATCAAGAGCTGGGCTGGAATGACTTGGCCGTCGCGCGGATGCGGGACGGCCTGGACGCGCTAACGACAATCGAGCGTACCGATCGTGTTGATGCGATTGGCGAACGAGCTCGATGATAATCTCGATCTGGAGATGCGCTATTGCCACCCCGCGAAGGACCAGCAGCGGGATCGCGATACTATAGTCGCGATGGCACGGGCGCTGCACCAGCCCGCATTGGCGCATGCGTTCGAAGAAGCATATCGCGAGGCGGAGGGCGGCTCATGGGCGGATTCCCTCTCCATGAACAGGACGAAGTCCTACCAATTGGCTTCGCCATTCGGCCTTCGACTGTTACGGCTAACGCACGCCATCATTAATGCCCCGCGGCGATGGATCGGTTCGGCGCGGCTCCGGAAGGCGACACCAGGAGCCTCTCGCGGCGGCGCTTGGGCCACCAGATCACCAGCGTCGCAAGACGGTCGAAGAGGAATTCGCTGATCCTCCAGCCGACGAGGGTTTGCACGAACCGTCGCAGGCGCGGCAACGCGTGGCGCCGGTGCGGCACCACAAAATGTCTAAAGACGTCGTCGTTGAAGACCGTGCCCCACTTTTCGTGGAAATGCCGTTCGAAGTTGACGGCCCATTCGTCGCTCCAACGATAATCAGAAGTACGGGATATCGCTGAGCGCGAGCGGCGGCCCGACGACATAGGTCACCACCGCGTTCGGCTCAAAAATCACGGTGCCGCCGGCCCGCCGTACGGTGAGGCAAAAATCCACATGCTCAGAAACCGCCTTCAAGTCCTCATTGAGCGGGCCCAAGCGGTCGAACACGCTTTTCCGCGTTAGCATGCAATGAAACTCGGCGAGTTCGCAAGGCCGACGGACTAGCTTGTCACGCACCTCGGCGACTGCCCGATTGGCAAAATAGTGCAACTCCTGAAAAACTCGCCGACCATTCTCCTCCGCGAGCCGCGCATCGCCTCCCGCCATGTGCACCCGAGCATGCACCGGCTCGCCAATGCAGGTGAGCGGCGCAACGATGTCGGCGTCGGTTTCCTCGGCGCAGCGTAAGAGATGGCCGAGCCATCCTGGCGCGACGACGACATCATTGTCTATGAAGACCACATAGCGCGTCCTGACCTGTTTAATGGCGAGATTGCGAGCCTCGTTGGGGGTAAGGTAATGCTCGGTACGAATCAGCCCGAAAGCCCGTCGCGTTGCTTCGCCCCGCAGATAATCTCTGACCGACGCCGGAGAGCCGCCGTCGACGCAGATGAAGTCGAACGGCACACATAAATCGGTGAACAGCGATTCGATCGAGCGCCGCGTCAAACTGAAGCGCTCGCGGGGCGACATCACCACTGTAACGCTTGGCACCGGTTGGGGTGGCACCTGGTCTGCCTTTGATCTGTTCGTCCTGGCTGCGGCGCAGCGCTTGGTTGGGCGTGCGGAGTCTGTGCGACGCGCGATCCAGAGGCCACAGGCTATTCGGACCGATCTTTACCGTCAATCGAGGAGCTGTAGCACAGAGCTCTAGCCTGCGCCGTTCCGGGAGTGCGTAGTCCCAACTCCCCACGTATTGACCCTGGGGAACTCAACCTTGTCTGCTCAGGAGGGCCTATGCGATACCGCCGAGATGTTGCCGGCTTGCGCGCCGTCGCTGTTGTCTCGGTGGCCCTGCCTGGGCCAATCATTCCTGGACAGGCAACTTAGTATGGCAACCCAACGTCGTTGGATAGAGCAAGAATACCCGGGCCACAAAGACGAGAAGGCTCATTTTGATTGGGCGGTGACTGCCTTTCGGGATCGGCGCCACATGACGTCAACGGCAAACCGATCTCTTGCGTATTGTCACCGCATCTCATGCCTTCGACCGCTTCCTTCATTGAGCATTGGCGCGAGCTCGCGCGACAGGCGGGACTGCCTGGCATGTATTTTGTAGCAATCTCGCATGCCTTTGGAGTGGGCGTTGATCCCTATCGACATCCTACGTTCGATTCCGGGGATGTCCCGTGGCGTGTTGAAAATGGGGTGGCGGCGTTGCTCGCCTTGAGCTTGTAAGCTCGGGGTGCTGATTCCACGAAAGGAAAGCAACGCCATGACGAGAGATAGCACGGCGGCCTTGCCGCAGTCGAACGGGCCTGTGGACGAGGCCTTTGAGGATGTCCGCAAAAGCTTTGAGCGGTTTTGCCTCGCGGCGGGCATCGAGGTGCTGGACACCATGATGGAAGACGATGTGGAAGCCGCGTGTGGGGCGCGCCATGCCCGGACGCCGCAGCGCCGGGGACATCGCGAGACGCCCTTCCCTGGCACGAACGCGCTCTTGCCCTGCCTTGGCGCGGCGGCCATCATTTGGGCCGGTTCCACAGAGAACAGATCCGCAGTCACGACGATGTTGTCTTGGCAACCGTTTGTATTCATAGGATTGATTTCCTATTCGCTATATTTGGTTCATTGGCCCATACTGGTATTCACGCGCTACGCGCTGCTCTCGGATCCGAGCGGATAGCAAATCCTTATGGTGGTCGCGGCAAGCGTCGTTCTGGCGACGCTGTCGTGGTGGTACGTCGAACGTCCTTTCCGGAATCCAAACTGGGCAAACCGTAAGCAGATTCTGACAGTCGGCGGAATTGCTATGGCGACCGTTGCGACCCTGGGCGTGATCGGCGTCCAGGCCGGCGGATTCCCGTTTCAATCACCCTCCCTCCAGGCGGACGCATCGAGATCGGAGGGAGATTGGAAGCAACATGTCTGTTTTTTGGATGCTGAAGATGATCTGCGCAGTTGATCGCTCGATGCCTGCACTCGGGCGGGCTTGCTCGGGGCCAAGGTATTGTTATGGGGAGATTCGTTCGCAGCTCACTATGTGCCGGGCTTCATGGCCTTGGGGGATGATCTCGCCGTCCAACTAGTTCAATATACATACGCTGGTTGCCCGCCGCTTCTGGACTACGAGTTGCTTGCGCGCCCGAATTGCCACGAGTTCAACGCTGAGGCGCTGCCACTCATGCGCAAGACCGGTATCCGGATCGCCATTCTAAGTGCCCGGTGGGAGCTGCACCGTCGGAAAGGTCTCGGCTCGCTGCGCAAGACGGTAGACACGCTACGCAAGGCAGGTATTGTCGTCTACGTCGTGGGACAATCCCTGGAATTTGCGATGGACGTCCGATTGCTCGCCTATTGCAACGGGGTTGCCCTTGCCGATGCACTCCACTTCCGGGGCGTGCAGGGAATAGACCTTGGGTCCGCGCTGATGCTGCTGCTGATCACGCACGCGACGTGCCCGTGCCAGAATGTTCTTGAAGATCACCTCCTTGAGCCAGGGGTCGTCATCGATCTTACGGGTGACGTCGCGGATGACACGGCCCAAATAGGTCCGCAGCGTCTTCAAGGCTCGATTGGCGCGCTTGAACTGCTTGGCATGGGCATAGCGCTGATGCTTGATCAGCGCGAACTTGCCCACTCGAGCATAGGATTGGCGCAGCACCACGCCGTGCCGCTTGGCTAGCCGCACCAGGATCTCGCGGGCTCGGTTGAGCAGCCTTGCATCGGTGGGGAACATCACGTTCTTGGGCTCGACCGTCGTGTCGATGATCACCTCCGAGAGCTCGGAGGGCTTCAACGCATCGGTCTTCACCGCGATCGACAAGCTCTCCTGAAGCAGGGCATTCATCCTCTCCTCGCCCATGCGCTGGCGCCAGCGCGTCAGCGAGCTGCGGTCCAGGACCAGCTTGTGCTGGAAGAACTCCTCCCCGCAGAAGAACTGATAATAGGGGTTCTCCAACCAGCGCGCGCACAGCTCCTCGTCGGACAGATCGTAGGTGTATTTGAGGATGGTCAGCCCCGCCATCAGCCGCGTCGGCAGCGGCGGCTGGCCGGGGCCGTCACGGTAGACTTCGCCGAACCTCTTCTCCAAGAAGCCCCAATCCACCTTGCCCGCCAGCGCCACCAGCTGATGGTCCATGTCGAGGATCGCATCCAGGCGCGAGCGTAGAAGATCACCTTGCCCGCTGTCGCGTCGCTCTCTCGGCTTCATTCGATCCTCTCGGCAAATCACCTCTGCACCGAGAAAATCACAAATCCGAATTTGCAAGGAATCTGGAGGCTTCTGTGAGGTCCGCGGCGCGATCCGAGCGTTCGCCGTGGGCGGACCTCATTGAAGCCGGATTGAACGAAGGCGCGGGAAGGTTCGCGCTGGCGCCGCTATGGGCTTTGTTTACGAGTTTGGGGCTGTGTCTTGGCGTTGACGGGCTGAAGCGCGTGGGATGTTGACGCGACCATGGAGCGGAAAGGCGTTGAGGGATCGTCCGCGCGGGCTGAAGTAGATCGGGTATCGCGGCGGATTGCCGCTGGCCGAGCGCGAAGTCGCACGTCTTTATGGGCGCCGTCGATGATCGCGGCGCTGCGCTTTGCGCGACGTGCGGTGGGAAGAGTGCTCGCTCTTGTCGCTGTCATGATGTGTCGCAGTGGAATGGCGAG